>CALCBD010000001.1 GCA_937897985.1 uncultured Paludibacter sp.
TGCAAAAATCAGTGTGAAATGGTAGTATACAGAGGCTTAAATGACAAAATGGCAGACGGTTTTACGTTGAGTTGATGTGTTCGGCCAGTTGGGTTACAATCCGGAAAAACGAAAGCCGAAGCGGCCAATTTTTCGACCGTTTCGGCTATAAATCAGTATTTACTCAATTACACGACTAATAATACCTTCTCCGTCCGTTAAAAATATTATTGTAAGATTTATAAATGATGGTTCTTCTTTGTCCGTTACCCCATGCCACACCTACATCGCGATATGCTTTGATCCAGTCGCGGCGGAGTCCGATGTTGAAATCGTAGTAGAATTTCCATTCACGTTTATCAACTTCGCGAATTCGTTTCTCAATCTTGGCAGCCAAAGGTTTAATCTCGTCGACACACGAGGCGTTGGGGTCGATGGTGGAGAGGATGGCACCCGCCTGATTGGCGGCATCCCAGCTCTGACCTGCGTTCCAGCAGTTGTTGGCCATGTTGATTTTATCTTTACATTCGAAATCGATTTTTTGTTTGAAAATTGATTTCGCGGTCATATTTGCCTTGTTCCAGCACTCGGGACAAACATCCGGAATTGAAGTCAGGTTCCAGATGGCTTCATCAAACTGATTCATGTCGGCCAGGGTCTTAGCTTTTTTAATGATAAAATCACACTGAGCATTAAAATAGGAGATAATTTTTCCTTTACCTTCGTCGATAAAGGTTTGATAGGCCGGATTATTAACCTTCAGGTTTTTCAAAGCCGACATATAGGCTTTGGTTTCGTTTTCACCCACTCCCTTTACTGTGGTCGAATAGCTCGAAAACGCCTTTCCATCAACTCCATCAGCAATGTACAGATTGACGGTAAGAGTGTACGACTGCATGACAGGTGCTGTTGCGGTGATGTCTTTTGTTAGTACATCAATGTTGGCAGTTAAAATAAACCGCAGTAAATTCGTGGAACCGGTGATTCCGTATTGAGTAGCAATCTGGGTGAGTTTATTCTCGAGCAAAGTAGCAGCTGCAGGTGGAATATTACCCTCAGTATCCGGCACCCAAACCGTCAGAGCCAGACGTTCGGTATCGGACATTTGCTGAGCCTGTACATTCAACATACACAATGACAGACCTATGATAATGTATTGAATTAAATGTTTCATGATTTTTTTTGAGTTAAACGGGTTTTAAATATAGCATTATTTTTCTCCGATCACTAATTGTGCCTGTCCCAGTCCGCGGGTCATAAGTTTAGCGGTGATTCTGTACCTCTCGGCAAGCATTTTTTGCAAATCGCGGGCCCATCCACGGGTATCAACCGGTCTGTTGTTGGCGTCGTAAAGCGGAATGCGTACCTGTTCGAACAGCATCGTTGTTTCGGTAGCATCGGATAAACTGAAACGATTTTTGACCGTATTGTCCGAAACCCAGTTTTCGATGATTTCTGACAATTCTTTACCACCGAATTCGGACTCCAAATCTCCGCTGAACGAACTGAAAGTTGTAATTCTCAGACTAACTTCACGTCCGTTGGCAAATAAATCGTCGAAATGTTTCTGTAACTGAGCATTGAAATTGTCGATATGTGCCAGTACGGCTTCTTCGAGAAGAACCGGTAATTCGGCCGAAAATGAAGGTTGTCCGGTTCCCGAAGCGCCGGCAATTTGTTTGTCGGTGTAAGCATCCAAACCCTGGAGATTAAAGGTTATCGAACGTCGTGGTCCGTTTTGGTTCACCGACCATGTAAGTTGCATGATAATATCGGCTTTAGCCACTTTTTTAAGCTTATCAATCGGTGTTTCGTTGATATCGGCTCCTGATTTGCTGCTGAGCATGGCATCTTCGGCCGACTGATTTTGCATCGATTTCATTGCCGATTCAAGATTCTTCAACGGGAATCCGCGCTCAGTCATCATTTCGTTTATTTTGCTTATTACGTTGAGCAATTCGGTGCTTTCCTGAAGTGCCTTTCGGTAATCCGGAATTTTCAGCGTACTGCCCATATTATCATACACTGTTACAAAATTGTTTTTCACGCACCAGTTATCACTCGGCACAACCATAATTGTAGGTTTTTTTGCCTGCGAAAAAACAGGAACACTCATTATCAGTGCGATAAATGTTACTACGATAACTCTTAATTTTTTCATATTACAAATTGCTTTAAAGTATTTATTTGTTTAATATTCCATCTTCGATAAGTTGTTCTTTGAGCTTCGAACGAAGAACCCGAACAACCATGCTGTAGGTCAGACTGCGTGAATCGCCTGTTCCTTTGCGGAAAAGTTTGTTGGCAATTCTTTCGTCTTTGCCCGATACATAGTGCCTGTAATCTTTAGTCCGTTCTGAGAAAAACCGGTTAAAATAATCTTCATATTTTATTCCGGCATTTACTTCGGTAATCAGAGGGTCGGTATAACAGTCGGGATTACCCTTGTTTATTCCCCTGAACAAAACATCACTGACTGCATTTTTTAAGGCCTTTTCCAGTGCTGCTTTTTTGGTTTGTCCGGTACCCCATGTCCTGAGTGTTACCGATCCATCCATTTCGATGCCGAGACATTCGGTTTCAATTTCATATTTCCCGATATTCGAATTTCTCTGGGCATATCCGTTACCCATTTGCAGACAACAAATGATAGCCGTCAAAACCGCAATTTTATTTGTAACTCTCATTTTTTAAGCTACTTAATTACATTCCACTACTCAGACTTCTGATAATTCCGGCTTCTTCAAGGTCTTTTCGCAGACCGGCTACATTGACCGAAACCACAACACCGATTTTGTATTCCCTGCCTACTTTCAATCTGTCTTCGGCAGCTACAGCTCCGTCATTCGATACATTCACGTATTTCATGTATTTTCCTCTGCTGCCAAAAAAGTTTCTGAAAAACTCAGACTGATCAATTTCGAGATTCGGGTCGGTAGTGAGCGGATGTTGTCCCGGAATGCCCTGTACACCTCCAAATCCTTTGAAGATAATACCATGCACGGCATTCTTTTTAGCCTGCTCGATGGCTAAAACCGGATTTCTCGAATACGACCATACCTTTATCAGATAGGTACCCTGCGAACCCACACCTACAGGTTCAATTTCATAATTCCAGTTGATTCGTTCCTGCCCCGACACTCTTCCGATTGAAGGCATCTGGAAGTCAGGTCCGGAGCGGGTGGTGTATCCATTCGCTAAATATTCTTTTAATTCGGAACGAAGTACACGTACAATCACGCTATAAGTCACGCTTTTGGAGTCGCCCATTCCACGACGGAAAATTTTATTGTCGAGTCTCTCGTCTTTTCCTGAAACGAATTTTTTGTAATCACCTCCACGGTCGGAAAAGAAGCGGTTAAAGAAATCTTCGTATTTCATCTCGGCATTTACTTCCGGAATCAACGGACGTGGATTGCAATCAGGATTTCCTTTTCTTATTCCCTTGAACAACACATCCCTGACAGCAATTTTCTTAGCCTGATCTACGGCGTCAATACGGTTGCGTCCGGTTCCCCAAACCCGGAGTGTAACCGAACCATCCATTTCAACCCCGAGGCATTCAGGTTCAATATTGTAGTTTCCTATATTCGAATTTCTTTGTGCCTCAATGTTCGTATTCCATAAGCATAGGATAAAAAGTAAGCTTATGGTTTGAATTGATTTTTTCATAACACTGCTAATTTTAATTGTTTAAAATCCGCTACTTAATCCTTTCAGAATTCCCCCATCCTCGAGGTCTTTTCGGAGTCCGGCCACATTGACCGATACGACCACCCCGATTTTGTACTCTTTACCTACTTTCAGTCTGTCTTCGGCTGCAACAGCTCCATCATTGGATATGTTTACGAATTTCATGTATTTACCTCCATCAAAAAAGTTTTTAAAGAATTCAGCCTGTTCGATTTCCAGATTGGGATTATTGGTCAACGGACGCTGTCCGGGAATGCCGTTTACTCCCAAAAATCCTTTAAAAATAATGCCATGAACAGCATTTTTCTTGGCCTGTTCCAATGCTACTATTGGTTTTTTTGAATATGACCATACCTTGATGAGGTAAGTTCCCTGTGATCCTACTCCCACAGGTTCGATTTCGTAAATCCAGTTCCGTGTGTCTTTATCTGCTTTCCTGTTCTGTGCGGAAATGCTCATGGTAATGCCAAATATAAAGGCAAGTACCAAACTCTGAATTTGAATTGTGTGTTTCATAGATGCTGAATTTTATTGATAAATAACGAATAATCTGTAGTTAGAATCTTAATCTCAGGTGAAGGGTACCAAATACACCCAAACCCATTTTGTCAATATTTTCGAATCCCCATCCTGAGGTCGGAGAGGCCGATTCCTGAATCAGCGATTCATTGTTATCAGTTTTTGCCGCGAAGCGGATGAAAAGTCCCGGTCGGTATTCAAGAGTGGCTGAAGGCATGAAATTCCAGCCTATACCGCAACTGAAAGGCAGGTAATACGACGACCAGGCATAATCTTTATCCGAACTGTCGATAGAAAAACCGTTGATTTCACTAATTTTGTATCTGTAAACCCCGAATCCTGCAGCCGGCCTGAGATAATAATTTCCTGTTTTACTGAAATACAGCTCTTTTGAGAGATTTACAGCAATGGCGTTCGTACTGCCCGAGATATCATCATTGTCCGATGTAAGTATATAATTTCCCGTTTCAATTTTTCCCGCTGACACATTTTTCATACTGTTGAGCGATATGTCTATTCCCAGATGTAATCCCGAAATATTGGTGTATTTCGAAATCCGAAAGTCGGCTCCTATGTAAAAACCACCAAAAGCTTTGTTCGAAGCTGAATTTACGCCAATTCCGGCTATTAATCCATAGTCTTCCTTACTTTCCATGAACATTCCTTCATAAAGAGTCTTGCCATTTACCTGTTGAAATTCAGATGGTTTTGATTCGCCTGTTGCAATTTTTTTGTTGTCGCTGATTAGTTTCGCTCTCACAACGCCCATACGGTTTGCCTTTTGATTTCCATTTTTTTCAAGTTCAATTTCGTACACATAAAAGCGCTGATCCATATATAACCCTTCTTTTGTACCCAGTTTTGCCTTCACCGGATAGGTTTTGTAAACCGTTACCTTCAACCTGAAATCTTCAATTTTTTTGCTCAGTTCAAAAATGGCATTGGATTGTATTTCGAACGGCATGTCTTCAATCAATTCATTACTGGTTTTCTTCTTTTTGGTGAGATAGACTACACTTTTTGGGTCTTTGGGCTGGGTCGAACGTGCTGTTCCGCTTGCCATGGCAATGTATTTGACCGGAAAAGTTGCAGATGCCCATTTTGCAACCTTCTGATTGTCATGGTTTTTTTTATCAACCCAGTATTCCGAATAAAAATCAGCTGAAACAGAATCATTAAAGCTGACTTTATAAGCATACACATTGTAGGATGCAATGAAACCCTCATCAGTCCTTTTTACCGGAGTGTAACTGGTGTTTTTTCTGTTTTGAGCATCTATTCTGTTATAGTAATCTTCCATTGTATAAAATTCGGTGATTTCATATACCAGAATGTACGATTTGTCAATCAGTTGTTCACCAAGCATTTCGATGCGATCAGTGTTCGAACTGCGCGAAATCATTGCATCGGCATCGGTAGCTGTGTACTGTCCGCGTTCGGCAACATACATGAAATTAAAGTTACCGTCCTGATCTCTGTTCCACCATTTTGCCATTACAGGATTGGTTGCGCCCTGCAAATAACTTTTTATTTTTTGCATTTTTTGCGGATCGGCCGGCGTAACATTGTTCAGATATGGGTAATCAATTTTGTGGTTGTCGAACTTTGTATTCAGTTCAATGTTTTTAAATTTGTTAATTAAAACTTCTTCGTTTGCACTGCGGGGCTGAAAAAAAAGTGAGGTAATTGACGGGCGGAAGTACCTGGTATTAATTTTCTTAGCCGTATTCTGGCAGAAAACCGAAGGCAGTATTCCAATCATGATAAGTAGCAGAATGGTCCGTTTCATATAATTATGTTTTTATAAGTGTCATTGATGAATCAAAAACAAAAAAACATATAGATAAACCGCTAAGGCCGAAATTATGGTTTTATTTCTTTGAAAGCCGGTAATGTCGCTGCGTTGTTATAATACTGAAAACGTTCTCGAATACTGTTGTTTACTTATTTTTTGAGTGAAAAAGGATAGAAATTTTGTAATATAACCCGTAGTGCATTTAGACTACAAGTGATTTAATATTGTTTATATTTCTATTT
>CALCBD010000002.1 GCA_937897985.1 uncultured Paludibacter sp.
GTTGGTCGGGTAGTATTCTGACAAAAAACCTTGACAGCCTCAACGCTCCGTTTCACTTCGCTTTTTCTTGCAGTAAGAGGGTGTTTACATTTTCTTTTCCTTTTCAGTGTTTTTTCGCGAGGAAAACGGCAGGTTAAAGCAAAGAAAAGCAATAGCTTCCAATCTGATAATCTATCAATTAACTCATGTTACCTTTGTTCAAGACAAGGTCAAAAAGGGTTCTCCTTCGTACCAAGTCCAAATTAAACTATTATTCATTTTTAAATTTTCAAGGTATGGGAAAGATTAATTTAGGTATTCTCGGAAGCTTCTCAGGTAAAGTGGGAAATGTCGTAGGTGGTAACTGGAAAGGTATCAGCTACATGCGTGCAAAAGCAACTTCAGTAAGCAATCCTCGCACAGATGGGCAGGTAAATCAGCGTACTAAATTCGCTTTAGTGTTGGCAATTTTGAAACCAATAACCGGATTCCTCCGTGTTGGTTACAAAAAGTATGCAATCAAGCAAACAGCATTCAATGCTGCAATGTCTTACATTCTGAACAATGCTGTTACTGGCAGTTCCTCTGCTGACTACAGTGTTGATCTTGCCAAAGTGCTTGTTTCTCGTGGTAACTTAACCGGAGCTATGAACGCCTTAGCCACCTCTGCAAATGGCGTTGTTACCCTGAATTGGGATGACAACTCTGGTAGTGGTACTGCCACCCAAACAGACAAAGCTTTGATTGTTGTTTTGAACCCAACAAGAGCCGAATCTGTATTTGATGCAGGTGGAAACCAAAGAGTCTCTGGCACAGAAGATATTTCTGTTCCTGCTGATTGGGTTGGCGAAAGCGTTGAAGTGTTCCTGGGCTTCATTACCGCAGACGGTAAAGAAGTTGCAAACAGTGTGTATTTGGGTTCTGTGACTGTTGCCTAAGCGTAGGCAATTATCTGTTTTCTTCAATGAAGGCCGTCCTAATTAGGACGGCTTTTTTTAATGCCTTTATTTACTGAAATTACGAGCAACCCTCAAGTTGCCAAAACCAAAAGAAACGCTAACTTTGTGCCTGAAAGCAATTCTCAAGAAACGTTTGAGAAACGAAAACCTTCTGACGAGAAACGTTTGAGAAACGGTTTTCCGTTTCTTGAAATTGAAATCAACGGAAAATATCAGCAAAGAAACACGCTACAACCGCAAAAATAAAAGTTCTTTTGCACAAAGTGGTTCTAAACCGTTTCTTAATACTGCATAATCAATTGATTTACAATACTTATTGTGAATAGCTTTCAAAAAATTGTATCTTTGACTTGATTAACAACTGTAGCGTTGAAGTCAATACAGTACTCATAGTTGTGATTTGCTTTCAAAAAATTGTATCTTTGACTTGATTAACAACTTCCTGACCTTCCTGAATACATTCGAATGCGTTGTGATTTGCTTTCAAAAAATTGTATCTTTGACTTGATTAACAACCATCAGGAAAATCCTCATTGGCAAGCTCCGTTGTGATTTGCTTTCAAAAAATTGTATCTTTGACTTGATTAACAACTTCCTTCAGGATCTTTGTCGAAAAGGTTCAGTTGTGATTTGCTTTCAAAAAATTGTATCTTTGACTTGATTAACAACCTGTGGCATTTGTGCCAATGGTCAATGTAGTTGTGATTTGCTTTCAAAAAATTGTATCTTTGACTTGATTAACAACATGTTGCTGAATTGAGAACTAAACGTGCAAGTTGTGATTTGCTTTCAAAAAATTGTATCTTTGACTTGATTAACAACCGTAATGGAACCCCATTATCTGGCCAAGCCGTTGTGATTTGCTTTCAAAAAATTGTATCTTTGACTTGATTAACAACGATGAAATAGAAATAAATAAGCCGTTTACGTTGTGATTTGCTTTCAAAAAATTGTATCTTTGACTTGATTAACAACTTGTCGGAGCATTGAACCCGAGCATATTTGGTTGTGATTTGCTTTCAAAAAATTGTATCTTTGACTTGATTAACAACACGATGTGTGTAAAATATAGTCAGTCAATTATTTATCCCGGCATTCAGAAAAGAAAATTCAGTTGTTTATTCAGACAGAATCCCGTTTTTGCAGCGGGATTTTGCTTGTAAAGATTTTCTTTCGTTTAACTTTTCCAAAGATCTTAAACTTTGGAAAAGTTTATTGAACGATATTAAAAAAAGTAGTCAGTCAATTATTTATCTCAACATTCAGGAATGAAAATTCAGTTGTATATACGATCAGATTCCTGCTCTTGCAGCGGGATTTCTGCTTGTATAGGTTTTCTTTCGTTTAACTTTTCCAAAGTTTTTAAACTTTGGAAAAGTTTGTTAGAAAAATTAGTTTGAAAAATTCGAGATGATTAGTAATTTGAAAAGTATCCCCGTATTCAGAATAACTCCAGTTGTTGATAGGGTGTTGATACTTCTTTTTCTTTTCTGCCCTGAAAAAGCTCCATTTGTCCGAATTGTTTATCGGTAATACACAATACACCGACCTGTCCGGCTTCGGGCAGGAATGATTTTACCCGTTTTATGTGTACTTCGGCGTTTTCTCTGCTCGGACAGTGACGAAGATAAATGGAAAACTGGAACATGGTGAAGCCATCGGTTACCAATTTTTTGCGAAAATCGGTATATGCCTTCTTCTCCTTTTTAGTTTCGGTTGGCAAATCGAAAAATACCAGTACCCACATAATTCGGTATTCGCTAAAACGTTCCATACATTTACTTCAACTTCGGGAATTGACGTTTTAACTTTTCCAAAGTTTAAAACTTTGGAAAAGTTAACAGGTCTATCAGGTGAATTCAGGATAAGCAATTTTCCGTATTTCGCCCTGATAACATTTAGCTAAACTTGCTGTTGTTATTCCGGCGGCTACCATAAGCGGACTACGTTGCCCGTTGATTCTTACGTCCAATACCGGGATATTCAATAAAGCGGATTTTACTTTCTTATTCAAATCAATTTTATCGGGATTATTTCCGCTTTCCATTTCTTCGTGGACCAACTCCACTACTAATTTATCTACAAACGGGCGGTAAGGTTCCATAATATCGTCGGCCAGACAATAGGCATTGTATCTGTTGTGATGATGAATGCCCAGGGTAGGGAGCAAACCGCTTGCGACCAACGAACGTGCCACGATAGCCCGAAGTATTGCATAACCGTAGTTTAATAGATTATTGGGCGGAACGCCTTCGCGTCCACGACGAAAATCAGGAATAAAAGGAAACATATTTGCCCAATAATAAGCCGCCGCCCGGGCTTCCAGATTTTCACTGTCGCCACTTTTTACATCATCGGCCCATGCAAGCATGTTTTTTACTACTTCATCACGCATATTTTTTAGTACCCAGGCCTGATTGCTGATTTTTACCTGGATGGTTTGTTGCCAGAGCTGTTTTTGGAGTGGGAGCGAGGCATCTGTCTGAGCCTGAAAACGTTCAGTTTGTAGGGTATTTCCGCTCAACGGAAGGAGTAGCCCCACAGGCATTCGGTTTGAATCGCAGGTAATTACAGCCGAATTGTTGGCTAATAAAGCTTCTATTAATCCGTGTGTGATGGTTATTTGTTTATGGTCGAGCACTACAACGCCAATATCTTCTATCGGGAAGGTGTTGTTTCCCGTTCGGTCGTCCATACCATTGGCATCGGGCAAATGAATCACCAATTGTGCATTCCTGAGACTCAAATAAGCCGGATTACCAAAATAAAGCGTGCGTTTAATCATGTTGTTAAGAAACTGAAGTTGAATAAATATTTCTAAGATATAACTTTTCCAAAGTTTTGAACTTTGGAAAAGTTAGTAGAATATTTTGGAAAAGTTAGTTTATTCCTGCTACAAGTCAGCTATTAGGGATTCTCTGAATTTGTTAGCCGCTTGTTCGTGCAAATCAATAAATGATGCCTGCCCACCAAACATGCGGAGTAATTTATCTACCTCAATTATCTGACTATTGTGTTCTTTTATTTCGCAAAACGAGGTGTAACCCCAATCTGTGTATCTATCACAAAAAACATGATGTACGGGATTTCGATGTGTATAAATAACAGCATTCAGAAAATAAGCTTTGTTTGCAATCTGTTCCCGTCGGAAATTTTTCAAAAAAAGCGACCCTCTCCGCTTATTTACTTTGTTGAACGACTGCGTATAACAACTAAACAGATTTGCAAACTGTTTGGAAATGAATCGTTCAATCATATTATCGGTAACTTCGACTTTTCCAATTTCAACTTTTCCAATTTCAACTTTTCCAAAGTTTGGAACTTTGGAAAAGTTATAAGTCCGAAAAATTTCTTCCAATACTTCTTTTCGCCGAATCCTTACCACCAAATGAAAGTGGTTCGGTAACAAGCAATACGCATAAGTTTCAGCTATGGGTAAAATATATTGTTGATATTTATCAAGAAAAAAACGATAATTTTCATCTTCGGTAAATATATTCTCAAACCCATTGGCATGATTGAAAATATGATAGCTGCTGTTGGGCTGCAATTTTTCCATATTTATCAAGTTCTTTGGTGAATTTACCTTTTCCAAAGTTTAAAACTTTGGAAAAGGTGTATTGTTTTTAATATTAGTTACTCTGCAGCTCTAACAAATATCGCCTCTTTCAACCGCTTTCGTAGTGGTAGCGAGGGTGTAAAAGTAACCCTCTTTACTTCAACAGATTCAGCCCGTATTTCCTTCGGGTTATCCGCCCGTCGCTTACTTTGCGCTGTAAGCGAGAATGTACCAAACCCATCCAAACATACTCTATTACCATTCAAAAGTTCATCCTCGATACATGCCATAAGCAACTCAAGGGTACCTTTTATTTCAATAGCCTGTAAACGTTTTCCTTTAGCAATGATGGTGGCCATTTCTTCCAGGTTCACCGTTCTCGATCGGATTACCTGTGGATAATAACCTGTTTTTTTCTTCTCATCGGGGTTCAGGTAGTCGCCCCGATGAATCATTTTGTATTTTATACTCATTGTTTTATCCTTTTCTTCCTGATGATTTAGTTCCTTTGTCAGTTAAATTTAAATGATTCTTCCTGATGTATTATCATTGGCATATATATCATGAGATAGATAACATATATATGATAGTTTCATTGCCATATATATCTTGTGTTTATTATATTATATATGCTACTCTTATTTTCTCCCGACTGTTTTGCTAATTTCTATTGAAGTTTGAATTAGTTTTACTTGAATGATTTTTTAGTTTATATTGAGATGTTGCCAATGTGGTCGAGATTGATTACTTAAAAATAAATGTTCCATCGGGATTAATTCTAAAATCCTCATTTTCAAATAAACAATTCATTTTATCAGCCGTAAACTCAAGTCTTGGTTGATATTTGCTCGGATCAAAAGCCTTCTCTCCTTTATATAGTTCATTATCTGGTCTTGCTTCAATATGATTTTGTAAATATAGATATGATGTATTCTCTCCTAATTCATTGAACTTATATAATTTATATAGCCTGCTTTTAATATTTTCAGGAGACAACTCCATTGTCTACAATCTCGTTATCTTTATTTAATTCTTTTTTATTCTGAATTTGTTTCAGGTTTTCAAATCTGTCAGTAAAAAACTTTTCAAAATAAATTTCTCTTTCAAAGCCATCATTAATACGTATAGCCCAACCAATTGAGTTTGTACCAAGATCAAGACCTAAAATTTTCCCCATAATATGTTGTTTTATAAAATTTTTTATTACTTTTGCCAGTGCAAATCACAACAAGGCTATAAGCCGTAGGATTTGAATCCTTTAACCCCGCGTACTCCGTGGGGGTTTTTATTTGCCATAAAATTACATTATCTAATTTAAAAAACAAAAATTAATGTAATTATTTTTAAAACATGTTGTGAAAACATTTAAGGCGGGGCAACTCGCCTTTTTGTTAAATACCTCTTTTGTTGTAGAATATCTCCAATGGAATTTGTATGAATTTTCGGTAATGCTGTAAATAATACATTTTTATTGTCACAGTTTAATCTTTCCAATTATTCCAAATGATTCATTTTTCCGTTAAAAAAAACAAAGCTGATAAAACAAACCAGTCTGATTCAGCGTTCAATAAACAATTATAAAATTATAAAATTAAAAATGACTTTAACAGATCATCTCAATAAACGGTATGCCAGTAAATTAATGAACGGCACATCTTTCGACGAACAAAAATTTCAGAATATACTCGAAGCCATCCGACTGGCTCCAACTTCGTACGGACTTCAACCTTTTTCGGTAATAGTGATTAAAAAGCAGGAAATAAAGGACCTGATTTTTGAAAAAGCAGCTCAGGGGCAACCGCAAATACCGACTTGTTCTCATTTGCTTTTGTTTGCTGCCAATCGCCGGCTGACCTCAGAAATGCTGGATGATTACCTGAGTCTGATTAAAAATACGCGCGATTTACCTGCAGAAAAACTGGCTTCTTTCCGCACGCATATTGATAAATTGCTGCTCCGATCGGATGAGGCAAATTTTGACTGGGCTTCGCATCAGGCTTATATTGCCCTGGGATTTGGTTTGGTGGCTGCTGCTGTCGAAATGGTTGATTCTGTGCCGATTGAAGGTTTCGACAAGAAGATACTTGACGAATTATTGCAGCTCGGTTCAAAAAATCTCGGGTCGGTTTGTATGCTTGCCCTGGGTAACCGTGATGAGGAAAAAGACTATAATGCCAAATTGCCTAAAGTGAGGAAATCGAAGGAAAATATGTTCTTCGAATTGGATTAAATCAAATCGACTGTTTCCGAAGTGCTATCACGGGCAAAAGGTTCAATGAATGACAGGATTCATTTCTGTTAAGCTTATGAGCACTCCGAAAACAGTCGTCATTATTCTTAGATACTGAAAATCAGTTTTTTGGCAGCTTTTTGCCGCCATTTGCAATCAGAAAATCCACATTTTTAGCAATTGCTTTGGCGGTAACTGTGGCACCTGTATAAGCGTCGAGCTGAACGTCGGCAGCCTCGGCCAGTTTTTTACCATTCCACAAGTTGAAAAATCCCTTTTTTTCTAATTTCTTTACATAACCCAAAGTTTCCCAGTTGGTAAGCAGGGCCGTTTTCTGTATTACGAATTTTTTATCGGTGATAATCATTATGGGTGTGGTGTTGTTGTAACCGATTACATCCTTGCAATAAGCAGTACTGGTCATTGCAAATCCGAGCACTTTACCCTGATTGTCTAAAATTTTAAACCAAAAATCATTTATTTTATCTACTTTCAGCGCATCGGGAAAAATGCTCTGGACAACATCTTTGTTCGAAACTTCGTGAAGCACAGGTACCGGTTTCTTTTTTGGTCCTTCCTGTGCACAAACAGCTGTACAGCTGATTAAAATGAACAACAAAATTTTTTTCATTACTTTAATACAAATCATTTTTTTATTTAACAATAACTAATTCATTAATAAGTTCTTTCGATGGAGAGTATTTTTCGAGTATAAACAATATATAACGCATATCCACGGCTATACTCCGGCTCAAATCAGGTTGATACTTGTAATCGGAAGCAACGCCTTCGGCAATTCTGTCGAAATTCAAACCGATTAATTGTCCCTTTGCGTTCAATACCGGACTACCCGAACTCCCGCTTGTAGTTTGGCAATCGGTGAGAAAACATACCGGTAAAGTTCCGTTCGAAACGTATTTTCCATAATCTTTGCCTGCATATAATTCCCTTATTTTTTTCGGAATATAATAGTCCGGATTGTCGGAGTTACGTCGGTTTTTTTCGAAAAGTCCATCGATGGTTGTGAAATATTTATACTCCATGCCGTTGGCAGGTGTGCAACCCGCAATGTTGCCATAGCTCACACGCTGAGTACGGTTAGCATCAGGCGGAAGTAGCTTTCCGTTGTTTTTTTCGGATATGGCCTGCATATATACCTCATATAAATCCGATTGTTTTGTGTTTAGTTTTTTCATTTGATTCAGTACACGTTCGGTATACACTTTATAGTAGCTGATGGCTATTTTGTAAACCGGGTCGGATGTCAGCCGGGTGATGGTACTGCTGTCCACTTTCTGAAGTAAGCTTTTAATTTTTACCGAATCGGTAAGGATGGAGTTTTTATAAGCTGACTGTGAAAAATTTTCGACGTCGCCGTCAAACTGTTGGAGTGCATCGGCCATAGCCTGAGAAATAAATTTTTTGTCGACATTTTGCAAATACATATAAAACATATCGCGGAACATCTGACGGTCAAGTTCATAATTCCAGTCTTTGAAAAACAGGTCGACTACCGGTAACAATCTTTCTACCTCACCCTGAACCGCTTTGACATTGACTTTTTTACGACTGAACATTTGCACTAATTTTTCGAATTTACCGGCAAAAGGAACAACATCGGCACCACTTATTCCGGCTTCATTGAAATATATATCTGCTACTTTGTATGGAATCAGTTCATCGTAAACTTTTCGCTGGTCGTCCATAATGGAGCCGTATTTCGCTTTGCGTTGTACGTCGGCACTGATCCATTCATTCAGTTCTTTTTCTTCAGCAATTTTCTGCTCTGTCAGTTGCATCGATTTGAGTCCGTCGAGTTCGCCCTTCCAGCGCAGATAGTTATTGGCAATGCTGTTGACACGTGCTGTATAACGGAATTTTGTTTCGGGATTTGATTCTATGGTTTGATTGATCAAACGGAGTTTTGTACCTCTGATTTTAGTACGGGCAGGTAACTCGGTTTTTTCCATAAAATCGATGGCAAATGATGGAATATAGAGTTTTGAGCGGGCAGGAAAACCCATTGTCATTACAAAATCATTTTCTTTAATACCACCGGTGTTAATTTTCAGAAACGGATTGTTTTGCAATGCTACATTTTCCTTATTATAGCTGGCCGACTCATTGTTTCTGTTGACATAAACCCGCAAAAGGGCAAAATCGGAAGTATGCCGGGGCCATGTCCAGTTATCGGCATCGCCTGCAAATTTTGCCAGCGCCATCGGCGGGGCAGCTACCATGCGGACATCTTTGTAGATTTTATAAATGCTTAAAATATACTGATTTCCTCCCATGAATGAGGTGATACGTCCTTCTGTTTTTGTGCCTTTAGTGTAATTTTTTACTATTTTCTGCCCGTTTTTGTTGATTTGTACGTCATCTTCGCTACCCGAAAGTGAATCTGTATTTGCCTTTATATCGGCAGTAACATCTATCATTTTAATGAGTTGAATAACCTGCAGACCCCGGCAGTTGGTTTCATCTTCAGGTTTTACAGCCCAGTAGCCAAACTTCAGAAAGTCGCGGTCGGCACGTGAAAACGATTCGAGGTATCGAATGATGGGATGGTAATTGGTAAGAATCAAACCCTTGTTCGAAATAAAGCTGCCGGTGCAAAAGGGGTCGAAAGGATAATCCTCGGTGGTCAAACCAACGACAGCATCCTTAAGGCAGGCTTTGTTGATGTTGTAAATGTCATCAGCAGATAATTTTAAACCTGCTTTTTTCATTTGTTTAATGTTTTGCTCAATGTTTGAGGACAGCCACATCCCTTCAGCGGCATATATCTGAGCAATGAAAGCGACGGTAAGTAAATTAAAAATTATTATTTTCAGTTTCATTGTTTTTCTTATTTTGTTTTAGAAGTATTATCAATCATATTCAGTATCAATGAATAGTGTCCGGCATTCTGGGGTTGAGCCAAAATGAGCCGGCTGACCTGTAATCGTGTAACCCTGAGCTGTTGAGCTGCTACCGATGCCCAAACTGTTTCGTTTGCAGATCGTGCATCTGATTTAGAGTTATTTGAAAATAACGGTTGTACCAGTGCACAAAGCCGGTCGGTGTAACATATCTGTAAATGACGATCGTAATCCGATAAATGTTGCTTTGCAGTAGTCATCCAAAGCTGATTATCAATATCTTTAAGATATTCGCTGAGTGTATAAGGATTGCGGGTGTATAAATTTTCATTTTCGACAATGCGGGCAAGAATAAAATTACCAAGCAAATTTCCGATGACAGAGGATTGCCATTTGGTAATGTCTTCTTTCTCCGAACCTAAAAGATTGGTTATTTCTTTATTGTTCAGCCAGTTGCAATTGGTCATTTCGTTGAAAATGAACTGAATTGTTTCTTTTTGTTTGGCCGGTTCTATCACCACATTGTTTTCGGGGAACTGACCAAAAACGCCTTTATACTGGTAAACGCCTCCCAGATATGAAAGAGGTAACACTGTGATTCGGAAGTATAATTTGGTAAGACCGTCCCATCTTTTTTGTAACAAGTCAGTTTTATCACCTTCCGCCAAAGTCCATTTTATTAAATGATTGGTAATGAATTTAATATTTGAAATGCCATATTTTGCTGATTTTACCAAATCGTTACCCAGTGCGTCTGATTGTGCCGAAGGATCAGGGACAATAGCCGAAACAGCTGTCCCTGAATATATGTAAAACGGGTCTTTTCCTTTTTCGATGAACCATTTATTTAGTGTTGTCAATTCATCTTCGGGTGTTTGAGCATCAAAAATTGGTTGATAACCCCATTGAATTGAAAAATAATCCTGCAATCCCAGTCGGGGAGGAGTGAGAGCAACCCCCTTTTCTTTATCGCCGGGTTGAGCCACGTAATTATTGCGCGAATAATCCATGATACTGGCTGTTGTTCCGTATTTCTGAGTAAAAACAGGCGAACGCAGCGAATCAGTCGGAATAGCATACGAACCACGCATATTGTGTTGTAGTCCGAGTACATGACCCATTTCGTGAGTAATGGCATATCGAATGGCATCTCCCATTATTTCGTCGCTGAGTTCTTTTTTGCGTGCTTCGGGGTCGGCAGCGGCAGTTTGTACGAATCGCCAGGTTTGCAGCAGGTCAATCACATTGTGCCAGAACAGGATATCACCCTGAATAATTTCGCCGCTTCGCGGATCAATCCATTGCGGGCCCTGGGCATTTGCATCAGTTGATGTTACATATCTGAAGCAGTTAAAACGCATGTCATCCGGATCGAAATTTTTACTTCGTGGAAAATCAACAGCTTTAATTACATCTTTAAATCCGATTTTTTCGAATGCAAGATTCCACGTTTCGATGGCTTCGCGCACATAACTGCGCCATTTTGAAGGCAATACCGTATCGACATAGAAAACAATCTGTTTCTGAGGAACTACCAATTCGCCACGTTTGTATTTTTCCAGATCTTCAGGTTTTGGCTCAACACGCCAGCGATTGATGATTTTTACCGAACTGTATGGTTTGCCGGTTTCGAAAATCCTGCGGTTTTCGGCACTGTAACCGATGCGTTCGTCGCTGTACCTCACCCGGTAAGGAGTCTTGCTCAGCAATAAAAATGAATAGTCAATGGTTATGCAGAAAGGTTCTTTGCCACCACTGTAATTGTAAAAAGATTTAATTTCGACATTCCGTGGAAAAGCTTTCATTTCGAGAATTTGTGATGCTTTGCTGTCTAACCGGCCGGTATTGCCAATTCCGGCCGGAAAAACAAGGTCAAACTCCGACGAAAAAAGTCTGGTAACATCAATCAGTGATGCATCATTGGCCGTATTTCGTGCGGCAATATCGAAGGTCATTACTACCGGTACCACGTTATTGTTGGCCAGTGAAACCGCAACCGGATCGTTACTGCCGGCCGTTGAAGTACCGGTAGGCTGATGCATGAACAGCAGTTTATCTCTTTTCGAAAATGAAATGAGTATCGGATTTGAGCGTCGCTGACCGGCCGAAATCTTACTGTTGTCGCTGATATTGACTACCCGTGAAGCAATCAGCATATCCCGTCCCAACAAAGAATCGGGAATTTCAAAATAATAATTACCCGCTTTTTTGTAAACCGTGAACATACCTCCCGAAACTTTTGCACCGCCAACGATCCGGGCATAAGGCGATTTGGACGCCTGGATGGTATCGTTTTGAATATCAGGATTTTCCTTGGTAATTTTTTTGTCTTCCCTGATAGATGAAAATGCGGTCATCGCAATGAAGGAAAAACAAATTAAAATTTTGTATTTCATGGGTTTAATATATTTATAAAGTGATAATTCCAAAAGAGATACCGGCAATTGTCCATGAACCTATCTGATTTCCCTGTTGTATGCCAAAATATGCTTTAAACAGACCGGTCAGCATATTTTTCTTTTGTTTTATTGGAAAACTATAACGTACATCGGCACTTAAATCCTTAACATTTTCTTTGTAAAAGCGCATATCCGGTACTAAAATTTCGTTGGCAATTTTGTAAGTTGCTACTTCAAAGGTGGATGATCCCAACCCGGGAGTTGTTGTTGCTAATGAATTTAAAGTTAAATTATCAAACATACTTAAAGTAAAACCACCTTTAGCATGTAAGTTAACTTTATGTTGATTTTTATTGAAAACACGAACGCTACCATTTAATCCAATTCTTAAACGTTGATTTTCGAAAGCTGAATAAGGAAGTTGATATTTATTGCTAAAGCCGTAAAATTGACCATCAATACCACCTGACCACGAATAATCAGTGCCATTATTCAATAGATTTCGTAAATTTATATTCAAATCAGCACTATAAGTCGTGGTTGTATATCTTTTTTGATAAACATAAAGTGTATTCCAGCTTTTTGAAACATCATGTTTAACGGTATCTCTTATAGTTACAAGTTCCTGTAGAAATTCATTAGCATAGCCGTTTTTATAGCTGCTTTTTAAATCAATATTTAATAATTTTCTGTTAAGAAAAATATTAACTTTTGAATTTAAACGAATATTCTGAGCTTTGTATTCACCGGGGCTTTCACGTTCAGAACCAAGTACTTCCTGATTGCGTGAACTATATTCAAGTGAAGTCAGCCAATCGGCTTGATTGTTTTTGAAATTATACTGCAAAGACCCGAAATATTCTTTATTAATAAATTGTCTGTCAAAACCTTTGTATGCATCTTTTACTGCATTAGCGTTTTCGTTACCCAGAAAAAAGTAATAATTGATGTCAGGATCAGTTTGAACTGTTATAATTGAGGGCATTTTTTCTTTTTCGAAGCGAAAACCTGCTGTCAATCCAATCAAATTTGAATCATCTATTTTATATACTGTTCCCGGAGCAATTGAATAATCGGCAATAAATGTTCGGGTTCGGGCATCACGTAACCTCGACATATCACCGGCAAAGTAGTCAAAACTAATTCCTGTACTCCATTTTTCATTTATTTTCCGACATATTTTTGCATGTAAGTCAAAAGACTGTTGGTCGTATCGTCCGGGAATACTGTCGCCAAATAAGTAGGGAGAGCTATTGTAAGTGTTAAAAACATTTGACCAGGTTCTGTTTTCCTCTGTATTCATTTTGAACTCGAAGCTTCCCCACGACAACCAGTTTTTATTTATTTTATCATATCGTTCTGAAATGAAACGAATTCCTGATTTGCTGTTACCTTCCTGTGCCCGATGGAGATCACCACTTTGATTTTCGTAACCCAATTCTGAATTACCGTGTTGATGAAAATTTACAAAGCCTAAACCAGCTGCATTATCAGTATTCAGCCAATTGTTTGTAAGCTTGTGTATTTCAATTTGTTCTGCACTATAAGTGGTTTGTGCAATTATTGGAATAGATATTATTAACAATATCACTATTATTAGGTGCTTTTGCATAATTCTAAATTTGTTTTATATGCTTTTTAATTAACAGAGCTTTTTATTGCAATAGTAATGCTTTATCGTATTTTTTCTGAGTGGGGTCAGTTACTGTTGACATATCGTTCAGACTATTATTTGTGTCTGTTAAATAAATTCTGCCATTTGATGTTTTTTTTGTATCAACTTTACGTTCAATACTTTCATGGGAATATCCGGAGGTGGATGATATTGTTTTAAAGCCGGCATCAATAAAGTTCTGAAATCTTTTTGAATTGACATCAACTCCTGTACTTCTGTAGCTGAGTATTTCAACGCCATCAAATACATATTTAGCAGGAATACGTAAGAATTTGTTTCCGGAAGTTTTTCCCGGAGGATAATCCAATGGGTAAGAACTAACATTGTCAGTTGTTTTAAACATACATATCCCATTTACAGCACCTCTTTGCAGATTTAAATAATTCAAACCCACATAACTTGTATGTATCAATATCATCGGTTCGACAAGCGGATTATTAATTGGTTTGGATAAACTGTTTTTAAATTCAAAATCCGCGTTCTGCAGGTTTACTGTTATCGGAGCATTAGCAGTATGGTCAATAGCACTATTACAAGCAACAATACTTTTACCCGGTAATATCGGAAAATCTGTGCCTTTTCCAGGAAAACGAAAAACCTGTCGTGCATGTATATCAGTTGGATTATCTTTAGCTGCAAAAGCAATCGGGGAATCACCCTCCACCAATGCTAAATAAATTCCATCTATGTACTGAATTTCATCCGAGTTGTTAAAAATCTCAATGTAAGCATCTGCTGTATAGCCACTATTGTTGAAATCCCTTGTCCCAGATGCATATACTTTACTAATTAACAAACTTTGCTTTACCGATATTAATGTTTTAAGTGTTATTGTGCTATCAGAGAAAATTTTATGTGATGACGTGTTTCCTGATATAAGCGCAGGTTTATTCTCAACCAGTGAATCGCTCATGTTTACATATTCGTCACCGGAAATATCCCATGATGTATATATGTCATAAATATCAGGAATTATATTGCTGAATTTTGCAGTTCCGTTTTGATCGGTATTCACGGTATATTTCATTCGCTGACTTCTTAAAGTAACAGCCTTATTTGCGAAAGCGTAAACATCTCTTATTCCTTCAGGCATTTCAACCCGAACAGAATATTCCGGTACAAGCGAAAGTTCTTGTTGTTCAACACAACTTGTTATCATTGTTATTGAAAGCACAACTAATAATAAATAAGTCCTATAATTTAGTATTCTCATATTGCTTAAATATTTGTAAATTATAATTTCAGAAATAGTTCCATTCCAAAACTAAATGTTCCCAAATTTCTTTGAGTCAATGTAGTAGAAGTTGAAGAATGTACCCACGGTTCATAAAACAATGTATTATTAACAAAAAATGAAAAACCGGCTACTTTCGAGATTTCTTTCGTCAAACGGGTCGAAATATTCCAAATGGGTACATCTGTACGGGATGGAATTTTATCTGTATTGTCAATGATATTATCTTTTAATAAATGCCCCATTATCCGGGTTAAAGGATCGTTTAACATTTCCTTGGTAATGGGGTAACTGTCAAATCCACCTGATTGATTAACAACAATATATCCAAGTGGAACTTTTTTTTCAGTTGTATTCCAGTTGGCTGATGACCAGCTTACAAAGACAGTATTCGACATTACCATTTTAATGGCAGGAATGTTGGTTACAGCCCTGAAAGTTGAATTTAAACTGCTGTAATAATTTGTAGTACTACCTCCGTTATAAATGAACTTGAATGGTGGTGTCTGGTTGTCAATAAAATAGTTATTCCACGTGATGGAAGGTTCCCGTAATGGATTTCCATATTCAATTCCTACTGTTTTTGAACTTGTTTCATTGTATGCTGCACTGAAATAAAATGAAGTATTTAAGAAATTTGATCGACCCAGATTGGCATCTAATTCAATCCCTATGTTTCTCGACCATTCTGTATTGCCATATAAACCCTTGGTAGCATATACTGTATCAACTCTTGCCGGCTGAGTAGTCGGATCTAAAACAGGTTTTTGATTTGGAATGTATTTTAATCCTTTGCCAATTTCATAATATTCAGCTAAATATGAAAAATATTCAGTTTTTGAACCAAAACCATTTGGAGTTAAATCATGGAAAGCAACAATATTAATGCTTCGTTCCTGAGGTAGTTTTAAATCAATCCCAACTTCAAATTTGGTATTAGTTGCATTTTTCAGACCAATACTTCTTTGTACATCATATACCATTGTGTGGTACATAACCATTCGTTCAGCAGGATTTATCTGATATACGGTGCTGGCAGCAATTCTGTCAATGTATTTTTTTTCGGGATATAAATGCATCAATCCGGGTGTTTTTGAATTTTTTCCGTAACCCAGTCTAAGCTCCAGATTCTTATGAAGTTCTATCGAGGCATTAATACGTGGTGATAAAGAAGAAACCTGCTCTTCCATTCCCGGCTGAAGTACATTAAACCTTAATCCGGCACTCAGGTTGGTTTTCATTCCAAACATTTTCCACATCATTTTATCTTCAAGATATGCTGAAATCTGATTTATCGGTGGAATATCGTAATAAGGGCGCGGACGTCCATCTTCGTTTGATTTTAATGGCAACAATGGATCATCGTTATAGTACCCGAGAGCTTTGTTTTGCTCATAGCGATATTCGGCACCCATACTCATTTGGTGTGACCATGATTTTAATACTGAGAATCCAAAATTATTCGACACTTTGAAAAATAAATCCTGTGGATTGCTTTTTGTACCTCCGCTTCCATAATATGATGTAGTTTTGTAAGGGACTTCAAAATAACCTGTTTCAAGTGAAGAAATAATTGGTTTAAAACCATTTACACTGACGTTTGCAATTTTGTGTGATTCGCTTATTTGAGTTGAATATCCAACAACATACGACAAGGTTCGCATCCATGGGAAATTAAATGCAATTTTACCATCATGACTGATTTTAAAATTGTTATTTGTTTGTTTATCTTCACTTCCTGCCATTAAAGCGTCGGCATCCCTAACTGACAAATCTATCAATCCACTATAATTAAATTTAGTATTCGTACGCCATTTATTAAAAAAAGTATTGGCGTAATTAATAGAAAATGAATACCTGTCAAAAGATTCAGTCTTTCTTCTCGGATCGCCCCAGGCTTGTACATAATCAAAGTTTGTATTCAGAAAACCACCTTTTTTCCCAAGTGCAATACCTTTCCCAAGTGAAGTATTTATGGTTGTGGGATTGACTTTCGTCCTTATTTCAAGGGGTGTTTTACCTGATTTGGATTTTACAATGACAGCACCCGAAGTTAAATCACCGTATTCAGCTGATGGTATACCTCTGATTACTTCGACTGTCTCAATGTTGTCAGCCGAAATTTGCCGTAAATCTACCCCCTGACCGGCTGTATTGTTATTTCCTCCTAACTTTGAATCAATGTTTGCATTGTTCGAAACCGGTACTCCATCAACAATTATCGATGCACCGAAAGAGTTGTTTTTGTCCATTCCGGCATTACTTGCTGTTCGTATTTGCAAAGTACTTGCAACTGTCAAATCGGATGTTTGCATCTTAGCTCCCGGAAGTAATTGCATTATATCACCCAGATTAGTGGCTTGCAGGTGTTCAATGGCTTGTTGGCCAATGGTTGACGATGTTGCCGCTCCTGCAGCGTTGTTTTTAGCCACCACACTTACTTCTTTTAGCTGCAGGGAAGTTTCGATCAGCCGCACCGTGAATGCCAGTTCCCTGTTTACATTGACCGTCCGCACAACTGTTTCGTAACCCAGACAGGAAATTTCGACAGTTGCCTGACCCCTGGGTACGTTTACCATTGTACCCACACCATTTACATCGGTCACGGCATATACACCTAAACTTTTCATTTGCAGGGCTGCACCGATGATGGTTTCTTTTGACAAACTGTCAGCAACCGTAATGCGGACGGTGTAAGACTCTCGCTTAGCATTTTGAGCCAGGGCATTTACTGTTGGTAATAGTGATAAAAACAGCAATGCTGAAAAAATAAAATGTTTTATGCTCACCATATCATTCTTTTTAATTAGAATTATTCGTCTGTGAACGAATAATTTATAGAAATAATCAATTTTTTCGTCTACAGACGAATATTTTACAGAAGGATTTTTGCCGTTTTATTGCCAATGTGGATTATGTAAACGCCTTTAGTTAATTCAACGGTGTTTTTACCGACTTCTGAAACAAAGTTTTTAATTACTTGACCGCTTATACTAAATACTTTTACTGATACAGGAGCAACGGTTTCAAAGTAAACTGAGTTGCCAAATGTAGTAAGATTGTAGGGCTTAATTTGGTTGATGCCTGATAGTTGAACGTCAAGATCAGTTGCATTGCGTGCAAAAATAGTATGAGTTGTCACTGCAGAACTGTTTTTTGCTACTATAACAATCACATTTCTTTTGGCAGGAATAATCGTGTTTATATAATCGGGATTGGGCATACTGCTTGGTGTTCGGAATGTTGTAGTTGTACTTGCCATTGAAACATCGTGAATAATGTATGGTGAATTTGGTCCAAAAGTTTTAGTTTCATTAGCTTCATCAAAATACAACTCATTGATTTGCACCAATTGATTGGTTCGGTTGGGAATATTGGCAAGAGTAACGACAGGAGGAACAATTGTATTCCCTGTTGAAACCAATGAGAAATCGTTATAAGGATACAATTGGGGCGAATCGTTGATGCGATTTACTTGAGCTATAATATTTGTAATTTTATCACCTTGGTTAAAGGTCGTTACTATGTTTCGATATGGGTCAGAAATTAACATTCCAGCCGTGTTGTCTTGTAAGAAAAGTGTTTTATAAGTTGCTGTATAAGATGCTGTAACGGTTGCCTCACCTATATATTTATAGTATGTCAGGTTTGTGCCAGTTGCAGCCATTCTTGTATAAAACTCAGCTAAAGTTGAAATTTGCTCAGGGAATGTTATCAGCACCACTTCTTCGCGACTATCCACTTTACCGGCAGCCACAGCTATCATTCTTATTTTTGTAGTTGTAGAAATGTTTAATGGAGTTGAATAAACACTCGAAGAAGTTGAAGGCACTGTGCCATCGGTTGTGTAATAAATAGTTGCTCCTGAAGTTACAGTGTTTAACGTAACTGTTTGCGACGTTTCGTAAATTCCTGTTGGCGATGATGAAGTTGGTGTGGCAACCTGTTCGGTTCCGTAGTCTGTAATCATAAAATCATCTATGTTAAACTGCTCGTTTGCATTGTTAGGTGTACGACATGTAACAACAATTTTAAATCGAATATTTCCACTGTAATTTACAGGAAGTGAATAGGTAAGTAAAGTACCACTCCATTTTGGAATAACTACCGGATTACCAATAGTCTCCCAAACTGTACCGCCGTTTATTGATTTTTGAATGGTAAATTCTCCTCCACTATGATTGGAATAAGAACCATAATTAAATGACAAAACACCAGCGCCAGCTTTATCAAAGTTCATTTGAGTATAATTGCCGCCTGTATATCCACGCATACGAACTGCACTTGTGCCATTAAATCGATCATCTGCACCCATTTGATTATAAAACATGTACCAGGTGCCAGAAGGATATATAATTGCTGCTCCTCCACCTGTAAAACTTTTAACGGTAGAGCCTGGATTATCAAAATTCTCAAAAAGTGTGATTGCATTCAGAGAATTGGTGCTTAATAGCAGAATTGTAAGTAATGCAACCATTTTAAGACGAAGTAAATTTGTATTCATATCTTTTGTATTTATTATAAAAAACTAATCTTTATTAATATGAAAACAAACAGAAGAATAAGTTCAGAAAACCAATAAAAACCGTCTTTTGTCGTGAAACAAAAGGCGGTTTTTATTATTCATGTCCGGTCGTTGAGGGATTATTATTTCACAAATTTAATTGCTTTGCCATTGATTTTCACAATGTAAATGCCATTTTCAAGATTACGGGAATAAGTGGCGTTTACATTTGCAATATCAATTAAAGTCCCGTTGACTGAATAGAGTTCAATGTTCGAATTTTCGGCAACACGTACTTCAATTCCGGTTTTGGTTTTCAATACATCAGCTGTCGGGGCAGTATTTTTCAAACCGGTAATGGTAAATGGAAGTGTCGATTCATGTGCTCCTGCATAAGTGTATGACGCATCGCGGGTCTTACCTGTAATGTCGGTAGTTACTGCACTCAGACCCGGAACTTTAAGAATTGAATTCTGAACGGAACCGCCTGCAATCATAAGATTACCGTTTTGTGCATCAGCAAATTCAACATCAGCATTTTTCGAATCGATATCGTTAGGAAAACATGCTGCCTTATAATCATTGAAGTTTTGATAAGTATCAACATATCTCGCATAAGTATTTCCGGCTCTCAGATAATAAATGTTATTATTTACAGGTCCGGTAGTGATATTTTTCGAAATCAGTACACTTTTCGCATCTTCATTGCTGATAAAGATATTGTTTTGCACATCCGCTTTGTAATTGGTAGTAGTAAATGAAATCGCATTGTATGCTCCCGCCTGGGTTGGTAAAGTTAAAGCAGGTAAATAGAATGTGTTGTGATAAATTTTTGTTGTTCCAAACCCTATTTCAGCAATGTACGTCTGGTTTAAATTAGCAGGTCCGCTAACTGACCTGTTCATGCCACTAAACATATTGTTGAAAATATAAACGTTGAATGGATTTGTGCTTGTCGCTCCTGTTAAAATCCCCTGTGTTGCATAAGTTCCTGTTCCGTTTTGAATTGATGAAAGCTCTGTGAATTTATTTCCAACAACATACATATCTCCGGTAGAACCTCTCAGCCAAACTCCGATTCCTGAACCAATTGTTGTGCCTTTCTGAACTTTAATTTCATTTCCGGAAACATTAACTCCACTACAGTAGTTAACTTCAATGCCTGTGCCACTTGCAGTTATCAGGTTATTGGTGATTTCGAGACCTGCAATTCTGGTCGTTGCACTACCCGAGCGGTTACATCTGATTCCGTAACCCGATTGGGTCGATGGATTAGTTGTAATCTGGTTGTTTGTAATGACCGTTCCCATAGGTGACAGGTCCTGTGTAACTCCTTTGAACTGATTGATATAAACCGACATGGGTGATGTTCCGGTCGATTTGTTATTGAAAATCATGTTTTTGATTGTTGTTGCATTGCTTGCTACAATGTTAATCAAAGCAGAACCGCTCAAAGCATCCACCGGAGTTGTAAATGTCAGTCTCCTGGTATTTCCACCCACTGCATAACCATCGATGGTAACATTGCCTGTTGGTACAACTGTAGCATCCGACAAAGCAGTATTAAGATTCCCTGTAGCACAACCTATCACGAAATGTCCGTAAGGACCAACATTTGCAGCTGTCTGAGTAAATGTAACTGTTCGGTCGGCATCGGTATTCGGACGTATCGTAAGTTTATTCGGGCCTATCTGTTTAGCCAGACCAAAGTTGGCAGGTTCTGTAATGTCAGAATTTATTTCAAATACAATGTCACCTCCTACAGTAATAGCATCGTTCACCGATTTGACAGCATCGCTCAATGTTGCAAAATCAGAATTGGCAGCACTACCCACACTGAATGTGCCCTGCATGGCTTTGAAAATAAATGGCAATGCGGCTTCGTGAGCACCGGCATAAGTGTTTTTTGTATTGCGTGTTGTACCTAAAATATCGGTTATTACACTTGCAAGAGCCGGAACTTTCAAATCTTCATCTTTAACAGAAACTCCGCTGATGGTAAGGTCTCCTGCAGTTGCATTGTTAAAATTGACAGCTGCAACTTTACTGTGAGAATCCAGATTTGTGGTTGAAACCCAAAGGTTCGGATCGGTATAATCTGTCGTACCGATAGCTCCCGGAAGTCCGCCTGTACCCGGATAACTTACCACATTGTAATCTGAAGTTAATGTGCCGGTGTCATTCAGATATATACAATAATGTTTTTGCAGGTTTCCTTCGGCATTCGAACGGGCGTTAACAAAGATATTATTTTTAATATCGTCGGTAGCTGAATATACTTTTGCAAAAGCAGAGGTGTAACTTGTACCGGCAACTCCAACACCCGAACCTGTAATTAATACCGTATTGTTGTAGAAATTATTGTTTTGTGTTACAGCAGTTCCCAGTTTTCGGATACCAACTATAGCAACAGCACTTGAAATGCCATCACCGAGTGTAATCATATTGTTGATTGTGTTGGTCAATCCGCGTGTAATAGAGATTCCAACCACATTTGCTGCTGTGTTTGTCGAAGCGGTTTTCAGATTGTAAATTTTATTTTTTTCAATCAAAGTAACTGAAGTAGTACTTGTGGTATGGTTATCAATGCCATAAACATCAGTTGCAAGAGAAGTGTTCGTATTCTCAAGATTGTAAATTGAATTACCCGAAGCTGTATTGCCGGTGCTGTTCGAATTCAGAACCATACCTATCAAACCTGCATCAATTCCCTGAGTGGTTATAACCCTTGTTCCATCAGATTTAATATCACGAACGGTATTATTGCTGAATACATTTACGCCGGCACCATTACAGTATATTCCATTTACAGCCATCGAGCCGGTTGAAGATGCTTTAAGATTTGCAATTGTATTACCGGAAAATGTAATTCCGATATTACCCATTGTAATTCCTCTTAAATTAACCTGTCCTCCGGTATATGTTGAACCTTTATGCTCGATACTATTTGCAACTGTTTCACTACCAATAATATTGTTTGTAAATGTCAGAGCTCCGGCACCGCTTGTACTTACTGCATAAAGATGACCTCTGTTGACAGTGTTGAGGTAGTCGGCAACGATTCCTCCGATTTTATTGTTCGAAAATACCTGTGTTGCAGCAGCTGCAGTAACGATATTCACACCGACAGTTAACGCTCCTGCAGCAGCTCCGTTATATTTAACTACTATCGATCCGGTCGATGTGGATGAACCAATTGTATTACCTGTGATTGTACCGACATTTACTGATCCCGCAGCATGCCAATAGCCAATAAATGCAGACGAACCATTTGTAACAAAATCAGTTGTAATATCATAATTAGCAATTGTATTGTTTTGAATGCTTGATGCTGTAGTTGTACCGATTGATGTATAAAGTCCGACAGGTCTTCCTAAACCTCCGGTTACAGTCCATGGTGTTCCTCCTGCATTAGGTGTGGAACCTCCGATATAATTATCTTTTATCACAAAGTTGTTACCTGTTGAAGCTGAAAAATATATACCGTAATGGAAAGCGCTAGTGGTTGCATTGTAAGAACGTGAAACTGTCTGATACAAGCTGTTTCCCGAAATTTCCCAATCTGTATTGTTCGCTCCGATATTGATACCGTAGGTTGAATTGGTTGAGACATTACCTAAATAAAAGTCAAAAATATTGTTGTTGCGAATAATATTTCCACTATTATCTTTCGGTGATGCTGTCCCGGTCGAGCCAATACCCACAGCAGCAGCTCCCATTGCATTAATGTCGTTGTATTCAATGATATTATTGTCATTGCCATCCGCACCCGATGTAGTTGAGAAGAAAATCACACCTGCACCGGTTGACGGACATTTACCGGTGATAGTTGAATATTGTATTATGTTATTTTTAGCATCATTGATAAGCCTGATAGTTCTGTTGCTGTTGTCAGCGTTGCTTGTATGTGAAATTGTAAGTGATTTTGGATTACCTGTTTTATTTAATCTTCCGTTGATGACAACATTGTCAGCTCCGTTCAGGTCGATTAAAGTACCTACAAAAGCACCGGAAATTGTATCAGTTGCTGTCGGATAAATCGTCAGAGAATTCCAGCTTGCTACAGCAGGTTGATTCAGAACTGCCGAAGCTGTTTCGGTAGTATTTCCCGCAATCTGAATTTCAATGGTTTTGTCAGCCTGATCGGAGTGTGCATTGATGGAATCAAAAGCTGCTTTCAAAGTCGGAAAACCTGTGTTTTCAGTTATTCCGTTTGCTCCTTTCACTATTACCGGACGCGAAATTGTAAATGTGGAAACATAATTGGCTGAATTGTTGGATAACCAGCTATCGCCCTGACCACCTTCGGCACTCCAGCTTTTTGCCCAGACATGCAGTTGGTAAGTTCCGTTTTGTAGCATTAAGTTGCTGATATTGATAGTGGTGGTCTTAGTGCCCTGAAAATCATTACCACCTAATGCTGTTTGATCCCAAATAACTTCGACCGGAGCAATAATATCGGTTAATCCATCCGAGGTGGTAACCTTGTAATAAAATGCTCCACCCGTACGATCCTGAGTGTCGCTCCAGTATTTCATATCACAACCTGTAATTTCGAGTGTGTTTACTGTCCCGAAATTGGCACCGTTCAATGCTGAGGCTCCTGAAGCAGGGTCAGAATCTGACAAAAAATAGTTGCCGGCAGTACCTGCTCCGTTTACCTTTATTGTCAGAAAATCGTTGTACCAGCCTGTGGCGGCCGATAATGTAGCGGTACCGGCCAAGATAGCCAGTAAAAATAAAGTAATTTTTCTCATAACAATTTAATTTTGATAGTATGAAAATCTGTTTTTTTGTAGTTTCTAAAAATTTTTAATAATAACGCCGAATATGGACTAAATTATTAGAAACTAATACAAAGATAAAACAATTTTCTTAATTATAGTTTTAAAAACTGAAAATAGATGAATGAAAAAATTTGAATTTTGTTGTTAATAAATTTCTTCGATGATTTAAGCCGGTTAATTTGTTTATGTAAATTACAGATAATCAAATTAATGAAATAAAAAGCAGTTGAATTCCTGTTTTGCTTAGACAGCTTTTCTTACTTAAAAAAATAAAACAACATTAAAAAATAAATTTCAATTCATGTGCTCTCGTTGATTTTCAGAGTGTTAATATTTTAATGTTGGGTTGAAAATCAGACTTTCGGGCGTAAATTCAACTCCTGAACATTCGAAATACTCAAAAAATCAATACTACATCATCCGGCAAATGAAAGTGGCTCTAAGTTTTGTGTTTTTTTGTCAATTAATTCCGGTTGCAAAGTTAAGTCAGAAGAATGAATAATTCTGTACGTTGTGCAACGAAAACACTGAAATCTTTTGATTTTAATCAAATTTCTTACAATTATTCTTTCAAAGAGATACAATTTTCGAAATAATATGTACTTTTGGGTTCGGTTTTCGAACAAAAGTCAGAGGTGTAAAATCCTGACTGTCAAACGATTTTTTTTATCAGTGCAATTTTGATTAACATTCTGAAATTTAGTCATATAGCCTGAATCTTTTTTTAAACTGATATTTATTGATGACGAAGCGAAAAATGGGTTTAAACTACTTCACTTTTATTCAGTCAACAGTTACAATATAAAAATTACCCGTTTTTCATCCAGTTCAATGATATGACAAAGTATTTTAAACTTCTGTTTTTTGCACTTTCTCTTTTTTTTACTCAAGCGCTAAAGTCGCAAAACAATGAGAATCATCAAAATTTTTCACAGATAGTACAGCGTTTCATTTACCAGCAAAGGAGTGCACTCCAGGAAAAAGTTTATTTGCAGACTGATAAACCCTATTATAGTGCAGGTGAAGATATATGGTTCAAAGCATATCTGGTAAATTCGGTAAGCAATATACCCGAATCGTTAAGTAATTACATCTATGTGGAGTTAATCGATAAATCCGATTCGGTGATAACGCGTGTCAAAATCAGGAAGGATTCACTCGGATTTTCGGGGAATATGCATTTGAAACCTGAAATTGCTGCCGGAAATTATGTGTTGAGAGCTTACACTTACTGGATGCAAAATAATTCGGCTGACTTTTTTTTCAAAAAGAACATTTACATTGGCAACAGCATCGACGACCGCGTTTCGTGCCGGATCAATTATGGTCAGCCCGAAAATCTTAAAATTCCTGTACAGCTTACAATTACAAATACATACGGAAATCCGGTAAAGGATAAAAAAATACTTATTTCGCAAAACTGGAAAAGTTCGGGCCGGAAAAACTTTTATCTGACCTCCAATGCTTCCGGAAAGGTGTTTTGGAAAATTGATCAGGACAGTGCCCGAAATTCCGGAAAAATTATTTCAGTATCGGTTAATGATGAGGAAATGAAATACAGCAAAAAGTTTTATGTTCCGGAGTTCAGTAACGATTTTGATGTGCAGTTTTTCCCCGAAAGTGGTTCGTTGATTGATAATTATCTGCAAACTGTTGCTTTCAAGGCAATTGGAACCGATGGATTGTCGGTGGAAGTGACCGGTAAACTTTACAACGATAAAAATGAGGAACTTTCTGATTTTACCTCTATCCATAAGGGAATGGGAAAATTTGTTTTTCAAACCGGGACGGGTGAAAGTTATTATGTCATTGTCGAATCATCGGCCGGTAAAGTGAAGAGGTTCAATCTCCCGAAAGTTCAAACAAACGGAGTTGCCATTCAGTTAGGATTCAATAAAAACAGATTGCTTTACAAAGTTGCAAATCACACTAATATACCATCTTCATCACTTTGTTTGCTTGTTCATGCAAGGGGTGCAGTGTTACTGGCCAAACCTCTGACGGTTACCGAAGGTTTTATTTATGAGAACAATTTGCCGGCAGGCATCGTGTCTTTTTCGGTTGTCGATACATCCGGAACCACTTATTGCGAAAGATTGGCATTTGTGCGAAATTTTATGCTTCCTGAGATTTCGATGAATCAGGATAGAAAAATTTATGATAAAAGAGAGCCTGTTCAACTCGATTTTAACATAAAATCGCTGACCGGCGAAAATACAGCGGGATTGTTTTCGGTAAGTGTAACCGACAGTAAAATTGTAAAAGCCGATTCATTGAGTGATAATATTCTGAGCTATCTTTTGCTTTCGTCCGACCTGAAAGGTTACATTGAGGATCCGGCCGTATATTTTGCCGATAATTCGCTGAGTACACGGGAAAAAACTGATATATTGATGCTTACGCAGGGTTGGAAGCGTTTCAGTACAGCTGATGTGGCTAAAGGTAAATTCAGTAAACCTGCTTATTACATGGAAGCAGGTCAGACACTGTCGGGAAAGGTTTTAAATATACTGAATAAACCAACTCCTCAATGTGATATATCGATGATATCGTCATACAGGTCGTTTTTTAAATTTACCAAAACGGATAGTCTGGGTAATTATCTGATTGATGGAATTGAATTTCCGGATAGTACAAACTTTATTTTAAAAGCCAGAAAGAAAAAAATGTTCGGTGATGTGGAATTAATTCCCGACAAAGATATTTTTCCTCCGGTTTCGGTTTTTATTCCTGCTCCCAAAGCCGAAACAGAAACTCCTCCAGACGACTATTTTCAACAAATTAAGGAAAAATATTACAATGAAGGTGGAATGATGGTCGTACATCTGAATGAATTAACTGTGAATGCTGATCGAAAGAAAACTGATAACAACAGTGAATTTTATGTAGGACTGGCAGATACCCAGATTTCAACGGAAACCCTCGAAAAGAATCCTTCGATGAGTATTATGAATGTGCTTCAGACAATCCCCGGTGTTATGATTATGGGCGAAAATATTTCTATCCGGGGGAGCAGTGACAATCCGCTGATTCTGATTGATGGAGTTGAAGCACAGGGAATTGAAGATATCACCTATCTGACTGCAAACGATGTTGAGAATATATCGGTATTTAAGGGACCTGATGCTGCTATTTTCGGCATCCGGGGCGGAAATGGCGTAATTGCACTTACTCTGAAAAAAGGTGTGATTCTCAAGGCTGCCACACCTGTAAGTCTGGCTGGTATCATGCCGCTCGGATATCAGAAACCTGCAGAGTTTTATGTGCCTAAATATGATGTGGATAGCGTCAGATTAAGCACAAAACCCGATTTGCGTACAACCATTTATTGGAATCCAAAGCTCATCACCGACAAAAACGGAAATATTCACATCCGGTTTTTTACCGCCGATAAAGCGAATGATTATTCGGTTGTACTTGAGGGAATCACTGGGGAAGGTGAAATTTGCCGTTATACAGGGAAAATTAAGAGAAACTGAATTCAACAGGATTTTTCTGTTCAGGGCTCTTTTTCAGGCTCTTCACAAAAAAAATATCCGACAGGGTTTAATACCTGAGTCGGATATTTTCATTTTCAAAAACGGACAGCTTGTATCCTTTGATTTATGTTTAGTTGATATGGATTTTAACCGAAGAACTATCATTTTTGAGACTATCGTTTTGCTCAACAGAAGGTTTCTCCTGAATAAAGTTAGCTTTGCTGAATTCTTTTTTTACAACTAATGTAATGGATATCATCATGATAATGATAATGACGAATGCGGCTGTTAATAGTTTATTACTTGTTTTCATTTTGTTCTTTGTCTTAGTGATTTGAAGTCAATTGTTTAATTCCCGAAATAATAGCTGTTTTTGTAATGTCAGCCATTTTGCCGATAGAGTTATCGGATTCATCAGAGGCAATGTTTGTTGTGTTTTCATGAGGACCGGCAACCCGGATTCCGAAAATTCTCACTACATGATTACCATTGTACATTAAGCCTGCCGCAATAATTAAAATTACCGAAAAAGCCTTGATGTAGTTGCGATTGGTTTGAATTAATTTCATAAAAACTGAGTTTTAATGGTTGCCTGTCAAATATTTACGGCAGTTTCGTTCTTGTTGAATTCCCTGTATCGCTGATTTATTTCGTCCATCGACATTCCAAGTATGTTGATATTCTTGAAAAATACCGGCATGTCCTGATCAATAAATTGTTTACGACGATAAGCAATTATTTTGAGCTTAGCATCGGCTGTCACAAAATATCCGATTCCGCGCTTGTTAAAAATAATTTCCAGCGATTGCAGAAATTCGAATGTTCGCATTACTGTATTGGGATTCACCTGTAGTGCTACTCCCAATTCCCTGACCGACAGTATCCGGTCACCTTCATTCCACCGGCCCAGCAGTATCTGCTCGCAAATGTAATCGCCGATTTGAAGGTAAATGGCTTGTGTTTCCTTGAATTCCATAATGTTATACTTCTTTTTCAGTTAAGCGAAAATAGCTGACTACCCACAAAAATGGCACTGTAAGGTATTGTAGAACTTTTCCGGCGATTTCAAAACCATGAAATGAATTTTGTCCGCTGGTTATACTTAATCTTATCATTTCTTCATTGAAGTTGTACGACCCAAATGTCAGTTTTAACATTAACATTTCAATTAAACCCAATACGATACCAATGGCAGCAATCGAAAGAAATGTTTTTCCTACAGCATTGCGTTTGAAATAAACCGATCCGAGGATAAAAACTGATTGTATAACAGTAAAGCCAAGGAAAACATTAAGTAATGAAGTCTGGGATACATCGACACTGTTCCAGCTGTTTAAACCGTTTCCGATACTAAATAATTCGAAATATACAGGATTATTGGTTTGGAATATCAGGTTTCCCAGATTTATTCCGACATAGGTTCCTATTGTATAAGTAACGAGTATCATTGAGAAATAGTAGACAATGCTCAGTAATATTGCAACTATCAGTTTTTCAAGATGTGTTGCCGGAATCAACAGATAATGCATGCCCGACGGAGTATAGCTGAACGATTTAAATGTTCTGGCAGCAAAAATGAATCCCGAAATAAAAAGATACATATAAACAGAACCTCCCTGATGCATGAGCATAAACACCAAAGTAGTAATCCCCCAGAATGTAAGTTCGCGTTGTTTGTTTTCGATAAAATACCGTTTAATAAGCAGTGTCAAACGGCTGATATTTAATGTTGTTTCCATATTGTCTGTTTTTTAAAAAATTGATTTGATTTGATTGGTTTTTTGTAGTACTGCATTGAACAACAGTTCAATATCTACTTTGCTCTCCTCGCCGGTAGTGTTTTTACATACCTGATATAATCCGCGCAGGTTGTCTTCGCTGTAAATCACATTTTCCGACTGATCATTTCTGTCCACCACACGGAAAAGCAGTTTCTGCGAAATATTTTCGATGGTCTGATGAAATACAATTTCGTGTTTTTCCATGATAATGATGTTATCAATCAAACTGTCAAGGTCATGTACCTGATGAGTAGAAATTATCAGACAACGGCTTTCGTCTACTCCTGAAGCCACCATTCTTCTGAACTGACCCTTCGAAGGTATATCAAGTCCGTTGGTGGGTTCGTCCATCAACAGAAGTTGTGTGTTGGTTGCCAATCCGAAGGCAATGAATACTTTTTTCTTCTGACCATGCGAAAGTTTGGTAAGCATTGCTTTTTTGTTTTCAATGTCAAATTCCTTCAGATAATTGTTGAATTGTCCTGAGTCGAATTTGGGATAAAACGGAGCATATACTTTTTCGTAATTTTCAATGCTCAACGTAATTTGTGGTAATTCTTCGGGTAAGAAGAATATTTCCTGCAACATCTTCGGATTCCGTTTGGCCGGAACAAATCCCATGGTGTCAATTGTGCCCTGATTCGGAAATACAAGTCCGGATATAAGTTTCAACAAGGTGCTTTTTCCTTCTCCGTTTTTACCCAGCAGTCCGTGTATTCTTCCTGCTCCTATCTGCAAACTCATGTTCGACAATAGTTTAGCCTGTTTGCTGTAACTAAACTCTAAATGTTCAATGTTAATCATTCTGATATGTTTTAATTTGATTAGTGTGTTAGTGAAATAGTACACCGCAAAAGTATTTCAATATTTTGATTTGTCAGGGTTTTTAGTGTTAAATAAAGTTAATTCGACGAAAATATTTTTGTTCATTCTGAAAAGTATTGATATACAGCAGTATATAATTTTATTAGGAGTGTTGTATCTGTAATTTGCTCAAAAAGCCGTACTTTTGTAAATTAAAATAAGGGAGTAAACAGGCAGAATTACAATTCTGTGCTGTGAATTTATAAACTGAAAACAGAATTATGTCGCATAGTATAGAAGAAAAACTTGCTGAATTTGAACGATTGCTGAATATAATGGCCGAATTACGCGTAAAATGTCCGTGGGACAGGAAGCAAACTTTTGAGAGTTTGCGGTCCAATTCCATCGAAGAAGTATACGAACTGACGGATGCCATTATCCGCAATGACATGCAGGATGTTTGTAAAGAATTGGGTGATATGTTGTTGCATATAGTATTCTATGCTCAGATGGGAAGCGAAACCGGTGATTTTGATATTTATGATGTATGTAAAACACTAAATGAAAAGCTGATTTACAGACATCCGCATGTGTTTGGAAGTGCACAGGCAGATAGTTCCGAAAAAGTAGAACAGAGCTGGGAGCAGCTTAAACTGAAGGAGAAAAACGGTAATACTTCTGTTTTATCGGGTGTTCCCTCTTCATTACCTGCAATGATTAAGGCACACCGCATACAGGACAAAGCACGCAATGTTGGCTTTGATTGGGAAGAGCGCGAGCAGGTTTGGGATAAAGTGAGTGAAGAAATGAATGAACTCAAAACCGAAATTGATGCGATGGACAAAGATAAAACCGAAGCTGAATTCGGCGACCTGTTCTTTAGTTTAATTAATGCAGGCCGGCTTTATGGCATCGACCCCGAGAATGCGCTGGAAAGAACCAACCGTAAATTTATCAGCAGATTCAATTACCTTGAGTCGCAAACTATTGCGCAGGGACTCGACCTTAAGAAAATGTCGTTGGCCGAAATGGATGAAATCTGGAACGAAGCCAAACGGATAGAAAGGGAAAGGAATCAATAGAACGGATTAAAATTCAGATGATATTTACCCGGGAATTTTCCGTTTTTTTAATTTAGTGATGTGACAGATGTAGTTTTTGAAACGCTAAGGTAATATGCCTCCGGGTTATATTATTCTTTTCGTGGCGGCTTCGCGCTGTTGAGTTTAGAAAATAATATTGTTTAAATGCTACTTGTTCAGCATTTTACCTAAATTCATATACGAATAATACTCCGGATAACAGAACACAGATTTATACCGATCAGGCGGATTGAAAACGGATTCAATACCGGTAAACCGACATGAGCACAGGATGTTAACAAAATCTTATCCCGATAGCGGGATTCAAATCCGAATCAAATCAGTTTTAAAATTTCATTATCAGTGCTTAATGGTTAAATTCCTGTCAGCCGGCTTTCAGTTTTTTATATGCTGAATACCATTTCTTTAAATTATTTCTGCAAACAGAGTTAAGCCGGGTTTGCAGGAGTCGATAATTTTAATTGTTTTTGGCTTTGAACGCGAGTGCATACATTTTCATTTGTTTGACCATGGCTACCAAACCATTGGAACGGGTAGGGGAAAGATGCTCTTTGAGCCCGATGCGGTCAATAAAGTACAAATCATTTTCAAGAATTTCGTCAGGAGTATGGCCGGACATTACCTTGATGAGCATCGACACTATACCTTTCACCAGAATGGCATCACTTTCACCCTGATAAGTTACAATGCCGTTGTTCATTTCGGCATTTAACCATACGCGGCTTTGGCATCCTTCAATAATATTTTGAGGCGTTTTGTATTTTTCGTCAATTGGTTCGAGCGAATTTCCCAAATCAATCAATAATGCATACTTATCCATCCAGTCGTCAAACTGACTGAATTCTTCAATAATTTCATCCTGAATTTCTCTGATTGTCATTTTGTTGGTATTTTATCTGATTCAAATTAGCTTAACATTTCCACAACTCTTTTCAGTGCTTCAATAAACAGGTCAATTTCTTTTTTAGTATTGTAAAATGCAAACGAAGCACGAACAGTGCCGGGAATTCCGAGTGTGTCAATCAAAGGTTGAGCGCAATGATGACCTGTTCGTACGGCGATTCCCAGTTTATCGAGCAGCATGCCGATGTCGTACGGATGAATATTCCCGACTAAAAAGGAAATTACCGAGCTTTTTTCTTTAGCTGTACCAATGATACGTACATTTTCAATTTCGAGCAGGCGCTCAGTGGCATAGTCAGTCAATTCGTGTTCGTAATCAGCGATTTGATCAATACCGGTTTTCAGTACATATTTTAATGCTTCGGCAAGTGCAGTGGAACCTATATAGTCGGGAGTACCGGCTTCGAATTTATAAGGAAGTTCATTATAGGTGGTTTTTTCAAAAGTTACTGTCGAAATCATTTCGCCACCACCCTGATACGGAGGAATAGCATTCAGCCATTTTTCCTTGCCGTAAAGTACGCCAATTCCGGTTGGACCGTAGATTTTGTGCCCGGAGAAAACGTAAAAATCGGCATCCAGATCCAAAACATCTACTCTGATATGAGGAACCGCCTGAGCACCATCCACCAATACAGGAATGTTCATGCGGTGAGCCATCTGAATCATGTCTTTCACCGGATTAATGGTGCCCAATACATTCGAAACATGAGCAACCGATACTAATTTTGTTCGTTCGTTGAGCAGTTGTTGAAATACTGCGATTTCAAGTTCGCCTTTTTCATTCATCGGAATGACACGCAGTTTCATTTTTTTTCGCTCACAAAGCATTTGCCAGGGAACAATATTCGAGTGATGTTCCATGACTGAGATAACAATTTCGTCACCTTCACTGCAAAATGCCTCACCAAACGAAAATGCCACCAGATTGATGGCTTCTGTAGTTCCCCGCGTAAATATAATCTCTTCGCGCCGGGGAGTTCCCAGAAAATCAGCTACGGTTTGACGGGCGGCTTCATGAGCCTCGGTTGCTTTCTGGCTCAGAAAATGTACACCCCGGTGAATATTGGCATTCAAATGATAATAGCCATTTTCAATTCTCTCAACAACGCATTGTGGCTTTTGTGTCGTAGCTCCGTTGTCGAAATAGATCAATGGCTTGTTGTATATTTTTTCAGAAAGAATCGGAAAATCCGCCCTTATTTGTTCTGTGTTGATTGTATTCATTTGACTGAAACCCTTTGAAATGTACTTTTGTTCTGCAAATGTACAAAAATTGCATCAATTCAGGAAGTGCCGAAAGTACGTGTGTTTAAATCTTTTTTATTTAAAGTGATTTATGTCAGCCGGATATCGCTTTTTTCTATGCCTGTATAACCATTTCCGGTTTTAATCAGCTCAAAGATTTTTTCGGGAAGTAAACCTGTTTCGTCCCTGTGCGAAATGTAGATGATTGCCACCTGTTTTTCCAGGGCTATTGCATTAATCATTTCAATAAAAAGCCTGCTGTTGTTGTCGTCGAGTTCAATGGTTGGTTCGTCGAGAATCAGCAGGGGCGGGTGTTTTACCATGGCCCGCGCTACCATTACCATGCGTTGCTGACCAACTGATAATTGCTGAAAATTTTTTTTCCGGAAAGTTTCACCAAGTACATCCAACCAGAATTTAGCGGTATCTTTCTGTAAATCGGTAGGTGTTACGTACAGACCCACCGAATCGTTCATGCCCGAAATGATCATATTTTCGACCGAATCGGCCCTGGTAAACTGATGTATCATCAGAGGTGTAAAATATCCGATTTGTTTTTTTATGTCCCAGATGGTTTCACCGCTCCCTTTTTTCCGACCGAATAGCGTTATGTCCTGTCCGTATGCTTTTGGATTATCGCCCGAAATCATTGAAACCAGTGTGCTTTTACCGGAACCGTTCGGACCGGTTAACTGCCAGAATTCACCTTTTCTGATGGTCCAGTTGATATTGTCGAGCACCGGTTTGTCGCCGTACTTTACCGAAACTGCTTTCATCCTGACCGGAATATCAAAACCGTTGTGATTCCCTGAATAGGTATCAGGAAGTTTAAAGCCCCTGAAACTTATGTCCAACTCTTTAGCCTTAAGAAAATCTGCTGAATGCTGGACCGAAACAATTTCGTTTTTTTCGTTAACTGTACATATATTTTCAATAAACGGGAGTACATCACACTGACGGAAAAATAACTGAATCATCAGGATATTTTCCGACAATTCAGTTAATGTTCCGGCGATTTGTTGTTGAGTCAGTTTGTCGATATTGCTGTACAAATCATCAAGAATCATGTAATCAGGTTGTTGGGCAATAAGATGATTGAGTAATGCCTTGCGTTGTTGTCCGCTCGACATAGTTCCGAGCGACTCATTCTCATCGGTGTGAATCAGAAAATGGTCGTGCCGTAGTTCTTCAGCTATCATTTTGTCGATAGTAATGGAAGAGTATAGCACTCCCTTCATCGAACTCAAATCGACCTGAATTTCGGGTAATTTATTTTTAAGTAACCCTTTCAGAATAAATTCTTTATCAGTTAGATTGGTAAGATAAATTCCTGTGTGTGAATTTGTTGATTTCATGTTCTGATGTATTTTTCCGGCAATAAATCAGCAGTTTATAGAATTTGTATCTCAGCAGATTTATGTGCTTTGACTCAGATTTTTGATTTTAATATTGTATACTACTGATATTGAATGTAAACCGGAAGTGGTTTCAGTTTCATTAATTCAGCAGGAGTCAGCATTATATTGGGTGCTTTTTTCAGGTCGTTTTTGTAAAATAACTTAAATCCTGTAAACTGCACCGGTTCTTTATTGATATAAAGTTTGTAGGTACTTCTTTTTAAAATTGGTTCGCCCCATCCGTCCATATTCATTACAATTTGTACTTCGGGGCGGAGTTTGATGTCTTTATAATTTTTGACCATTCCCTGCGTAAACCTGTGTACAATCAGGATTTTCGGGGTTAAATGATTTTCTTTCACAATTTTGGCGAGGTATTCGGAACAGAAATTTATATCCGAAGCATCCATCGAGCCGATTTTTCTGCCGGGAATACTGCCGTCTTTCATCGAAAATTCAGGATCAATTCCCAAATGGACCTGTTTCATTTTCAGGTATTTTTCTAAACGGGGAACTTCCTGCCTTACATTACTGTGTCCAACCTGCAGGTCCAAAAATACAATGGCATTTCCCATTCCGGCAATAGTCAATGCAGAATCGATTTGCTGATCGGGCATGCGTTTGATGTAACTGTTGTCCTTCATTGGTGTGCCCTGGGCTACAGTGGCAATATAATGAATGGCTGGCTGAACGGGTGTAAGTGAGTCCGCTTTATTCCAGGCTGCTACTTCGGCATTCAGTTTACGCCAAACCTCAGCCGGCGGATATTCGCCAAGCACACCCATTTTGACGGAATAGAGGTTTCCATAATAGGCTACAATTCTTTTGAATGGCAGAATAGCGCCATCAATGGGATAAATTTTTGACTTCACAGGCCAGCGACCGGTGGTATCACCATTGGCGATATAAACTAATTTCTGATGATAAAGGGCAGTATCTAATGGCTGAATGACTTCTTCCTGTTCTTTTGATTCGTTGGATGAGCGGCCTGATTTATTACCTCCTTTTTGGTTGCAACCTGTCAGAGTAATTGATACAACTGTGAATATTGCTAACAGAAGCTTCTGGTTTTTTGAGATTTTTTTAATCATAATATTTAATTGAAAATGAACCGGTTAGTTTTATTGAGCATCATTACCGGCTGCAGAATTTGATGTAAATAGTATTGATAATATTCAAATTAAAAACTCCTTCTCATGGATTTCAATAACCCCTGTGGTGTTAAATTTTCGGGAGTTATCATTCGTCTTACAGTTTGAAGCGGATTTACCGAATCTCTTTTTGTGGACAAAATGAACGAGAGTTTAAAATATTTACTCATTGATGCAGCAGTTTTACTATTGCAGATTCCATAAGGATAAGCCCAGTATTCCACCGGTTTACCAATGATGCCTTCCAGTTTTTTCTTTGGCATCACTACCTGTTTCTGCCAGTCGGTTTCTTCTGTGTATTTGGTGGCCATGGTATGATCCCAGCTGTGTAAGCCAATGGTATGACCTGCACCGGCTAACTTAGCTATCTGATCGGTGGTCATATAATTTTTTTTGTTATAAGTAATGGTCATTATGAAAAACACACCACGAAATCCATGTTTTTCGAGTACCGGAGCAGCAATCTGAAAATGTTCAGCTCTCGAATCATCGAATGTAATCATGAATGGTTTTTCGGGAAGCGGAGCATTTGCAGTCAGATAATTATAAAGTTGTTCCGGTGAAACCGAATGATAACCGCTGTCGGCAAGTATCTGAATATGAGCTGAAAATGTTGAAGGTGTTACCTTGTATTCACTTTCTTTTCCTTCAGCGATTCGATGATAACACAGCACCGGTATCTGTGGTTTGGCAAGTACCTGAGCTGCATTGTTCTGAACTTTATCTGAACCCGAATTACCGGAAATACGGTTTTCTCCTTTCTGTTCCCTGTGACCGGTTTTATTGCAACTATAAAAACCTATGGTTGTAATCAATATTAAAAAGGTTAAAATTCTGTATTTCATAACTTATTTCGTAACAATTGTTTGAAGATGATTTGCAAAGATAGTTTAAACATTGTTTTTGCCATTCTTTATGTCATGGTTTTCAATATTTATTTTCGTTTAAAAGGCCTGACATTCGAAAAATGTTGATTTTGCATTCTTTCTGATTGTTTTTTTTCGGTTTTTCCAAAATTTCTTATCGATTGATAAATTACTTCCTGAATTTTTGGTCTGATTCTCAGTGCCGATAATTTATTAACTCCATCGTCGGGATAGGTGCGGTTACTCAGAAAGACATAAATTAACTGATTTTCAGGGTCTACCCAGCAACATGTACCTGTATATCCGGTATGACCGTACACAGTAGCCGGCGCTGAAATACAGCATGGACTTGCTTTCGGGGTTTGTGTATTCGGTTTGTCGAAACCCAGCCCTCTGCGCCCGCTGGCTGAAAGCGTTGTGGTGAAAACACGGCAAGTTTCGGTACTCAGGTAGCGCCTGTTGTTGTATTCTCCGCCGTCGAGCAGCATTTGATAAACGGATCCGACGTCGTGCGAGTTGGCAAATAAGCCTGCATTTCCGGATACACCACCGAGAAAAGCAGCGTCAGGATCGTGTACAAAACCCTGTATAGTCCCGTTTCGGAGGTAGTCTTTTTTCATGGTGGGTGCAATATCCTCCTTGCTGTGACTCCGAAGAGGTAAATAAGCAATATGGTTTAATCCCATAGGAACGTAAAACTCCCTGTCGAGAAAAACGTCCATTCCCATTCCGGTAACAGCTTCAACAATTTCTTTTAACAGGATAAAGTTCACGCAGCTATACAAATAGGTTTTTTCTCCGGTTTTCACTCCGGATATCTTTTGCATTGCAAATTCATGAAAGCGGTTGTTCATAAAAAAACTGTCGGACACCTGCAATTGATATTCGTATCCCGGTTTTTTCGATGTCCATCCTGACTTGTACTTCATTGCCGAACCGGCCGGTCGTACGGTTAGCAGCGAATCATTGTCTAAAAATGAAGGAGTATTGTTTTTTTCGAGTAAGGAATGATAGAAAAACATTGAGCCGGGAAGTCCCGTTTCGTGAAACAATAAATCGGTAACAGTAATATTTTCTTTGTCTGTGCCGCGTAAAAAAGTGAGATAGTCCGATGCTTTGTCGGTGAGTTTAAGTTTCCCGAGGTCATAAAGTTTCATTACTGCAAGCAGTGTTCCGGTGGTTTTCGAAAGTGAAGCCAGGTCGTAAAGGGTGTTGGGAGTGACTTTTTGTTGAGTTTCGTAGTTGTAGTTACCAAAACATTTATCATATACAGTTTTTCCCTGTTTCATGACCAGCACCTGACAGCCCGGGAAAACCTTTTTCATCATTGCATCCCCGACAATGGAATCGATTTTTAAAAACGTCACCGAATTCATTGCCAATTCTTCGGGCTTATAAAGTTTCTCAGGTTTTATGCTGTCGGACGTATTTGTATCGATTCCGGTTGCTGATAAATTCAGACCTGAAACTCTGACTGAATTAACCGAGAAAATGAAAATCAGAAAATAAATAGCCGGTATTTTCACGTTTTGTAAGTGCTTAAAGTATTTATTAATAGAACGTTTTGAAATTTCAGTTTATTTTTAACTGTAATCAGTCAATCTGCTGATAACCTGATTGTTTGCCTGTTACAGTTTCGATGCTTAGTTTCAGAATGACCATGCGCGAAAGGATGTTTTCGTCATAATTGAGTTCCATGTCAGCACCATATTTGCGCATAATCAAATCCAATCCTTTTTTTTTGGCAGCAGGGTCTGTTTCAATTTCAATAGTACCTTTTCCCGTGAGTGATCTGTATTTCTCAGTCCAGCCACACGGAATGTCACTTTTGATAATTGAATAATCGAGTTCCATTTCGAAACTCACTCTTTTACAGGTCTTAATAATTTCAATTTTGCGTCCTTTAGGAGCTGAATGAATATAAATAATACCACCGGAATGTGCAAAATTGACAGGTACGATATAAGCTTCGCCATTGTCAACCAATCCGAGCCGGCAAAGATGCGATTTGTCAAGAATTTCGTTCAGAACTTCGATGTCGGTTATTTGTTTATCGGCACGCCTCATAGGTTTTTTCCGGCAAAAATATAAATTAAAATCAGAAACAATTACGCACACTGAATGTTTAGTTTTCGGATGTCAGTTTTATAAATGAAAAAAAAACGGAGCAGTCCGTCGACTGCCCCGTTTGAATATTCAGATTATCAGATTTTTATAATTTCTTCAATGATTTCAGATCGGATGGACCGGCTTTCGTTAAACTTACTGCCACACCACCACCCGGAGCAAGTTTTTGTTTCAGTACTGATTTATTACTTACGAGAACTTTTTGAATTTTGTAAGCCATAGGATTCGTTTTCCAGTCGGCATCCGGGGCGTCGCTGTAAATAGTTGCAACATACCATGTCTTGTCGTCCAGGAACCGGAGCGGAACAACAGCAAAACGTCCGTCTTCGTCGGTAATTCCTCCGATAAACCAGTTGTCGGAATTTTTTTGTTTGCGGGCCATGGTAATGTAATCGCCGGGTTCAGCTTCGATGTATCTGGTGTCGTCCCAGTCAACGGCAACATCCTTTATAAACTGAAAAGCATCCATGCGTTTTTCGTAATTTTCTGGCAAATCGGCAGCCATTTGCAGCGGACTGTACATTGTGATATATAAAGCCAGCTGTTTTGCAAGCGTGGTATGAACCTGATGGGAATTGCCTTTCTGGTAATAGTCCATTTTAATTTCAAAAATTCCGGGTGTATAATCCATCGGGCCACCCATCAGTCGGGTAAATGGCAGAATAGTTTCATGTTCCGGAGGGTTTCCTTCGCTCCATGCATTAAATTCGTTCCCGCGGGCAGCTTCACAGGCCATCCAGTTAGGGTAAGTACGGTGTAGACCGGTTGGCCTGACCGGTTCGTGTGCATCAAGCATGATGCGGTTTGCTGCCATTTTTTCAGCCACACGGATATAATGATTCACCATCCACTGTCCGTCGTGTTTCTCTCCACGCGGAATAATCCAGCCCACATAGCCGGTTTTAACGGCATCATAACCATATTGTTTCATTAATTCAATTGCTTTATCGATGCGGCGTTCATAATTGGTTACCGAAGCCGATGTCTCGTGGTGCATAATCAGTTTGACTCCCTTCGAATGAGCGTATTCGTTCAGGTATTTAATGTCAAAATCGGGATAAGGAGTCACAAAGTCAAATACTTCCTCTTTCCAGTTTCCGGCCCAGTCTTCCCAGCCCACATTCCATCCTTCGACCAAAACACTACTGAATCCATGTTCGGCAGCAAAATCGATATAGCGTTTCACATTGGAAGTTTTTGCACCATGTTGAGGAAGCGGAACCAATGAATTCCAGTCTGTATCTTTAAGTTTAATGTTGGGTGCATGAGCATAATCCCACGACATTGTATTCGGCACGTGCATTCCCCACCACACACCAATAAATTTTTGAGGTTTTATAAAGTCCGTATTGGCAATTTTGCTTGGTTCGTTCAGATTTAAGATGGTTTTGGATGCCAGTATATCTGTGGCTTTGTCGCTTGCAATGATGGTCCGCCAGGGTGTGTTTTGCGGAGTTTGCATATAAACCCTGGTGCCGGTGGCATCGGGTACCAACGAAGATGTAAGCACAAAATTCTTTTGATTAATCAGTAGCTGCATTGCCGAATAGTCGACAAGTCCGGCTTCGAAAAGGCTGATATAAATGCCATCATCCGTTTTCATCAGGGTAGGTGTTTGCACAGCGTTTTTTGCAAAATATCCATGAGTTCCGATTCCGTTCCCGTTTACTTTTGAAGCGTCGACCTCCGATAAGCGGGTTGTGGTATAAGGATATTCGTTGGTATCATAATCTCCGGGTATCCAGAATATTTTATGGTCGCCTGTCATCGAAAATTCGGTACATTCTTCCGTAATTCTGAAATAATTCAGATTTGGTTGTTTGTCAAATTCATATCTGAATCCCAGGCCATCATTGAACAGGCGGAATCTGATTTTAACGGTACGTTTTTCTTTTTTTTGATCCAGAACAACCAACAATTCGTTGTAGTTATCGCGGATTTCTTTTACCTCGCCCCATACCGGTTTCCAGGTGTCATCCACGGTTTTTCGTTCGGTTTTTTGTAAAGTAAAACCTGATTTCATCGGGGCTGAATTCAATAATTCAAAGCCCATTCCCGAAGGTTTAATCAACACTTTCTGCTTGTAAGTAAGCGAGTAAACCGGTTCACCCTTTTCGCTGAGATTGAAAGTCAGGTTGAAATTATTATCAGGCGATGTGAGGCTTTCCGCCTGCAAAAAATGACTCCCGATAAAAAGAATAATGAGAAATCTGAGTTTTTTCATATTTGTTAGCATTTAAATATGTTGTTTTAAATTTTCAGCAAATGTAATGATAATCTGAAACTATCTGAAACAGCAGGACTAAAAAACTCAGCAACATCAATTGCAAACGTTTGTTCTGAATCTGCGTGGTTTTTCCGGTTTAAAAAACCATATTTTTTTATGAAATGATGAAATTTAGTTGCTTTTACTTCAAAAGTATGCGGTTTATTCATAAATTTTTACGAACTTTGCACCCAAATATTTTAAAATAAAATTACGTAATGACAACTAATGAAAAATGGCATGGAAATTCGCGAAGCGGTTCGAATTCCGGAGCCGGCCGTGATGGTTACAAATCCTACGAAAAACGCGACATGAAAACTATTCTTAAAGGTACCCGTGGGTCAGCCAAGTACTCAAATGAAAGGCCTGATTATCAACAGGAAGAATCACAACAGGGAGAAAAACTCGTTTTTAAAAAAAGAGATGACAGCCGTCCCGCTTATGGCGACAGAAAACCTTATGAAAACCGCGGTAATTCATCTTATGGCGAACGCAAACCCTACGAAAACAGGGAAGGACGACCCGCTTTCGGTAACAGAAAACCCTACGAACAACACGGAAATTCATTTAATTCAGAAAGAAAACCCTACGATAACAGGTCTAACTCAGCTTATGGCGAACGTAAACCTTACGACAGAGGTGAAGGACGACCTTCCTTCGGCGAGCGTAAGCCATACGGCGAAAGAGAAAATAATCGTCCGGCATACGGTAGTAAACCTTCAGGCAGGCCAAGAATTAAAGCCGATAGCGATAATTATGGCAGACGTAGTTTTAACTCAACCGATGAAAGACCGGAAAAACTCAATTTCAGAAAACCGGGTGAACCCATACCTCCGGGATATGTGGAGACACGTTTTGATAACAAACGCGAAGGTGTAAACTTTCGCAAACCAATGCGCAAACGCGACGATAATTACGATCCGAATTCAAAATACAGTCATAAAAAACAGATTGAGTACAAAAAATCTTATATCGACGAAACAAAACCAATCCGTTTAAATAAATTTCTTGCCAATGCAGGAATCTGTTCACGTCGCGAGGCTGATGAATATATTCAGGCAGGAGTAATTTCCGTTAACGATCAAATCGTTACAGAACTCGGTGTAAAGGTAATGTACAGCGATAAAGTGATGTTCCATAATCAATTGGTGCGTTCCGAACGTAAAGTATATTTACTTTTGAATAAACCTAAAGATTGTGTAACTACTGCCGAAGATACACATGATCGCCTTACAGTTGTCGATTTGGTGAAAAATGCCTGTAGCGAGCGTATCTACCCGGTAGGCAGACTCGACCGAAATACAACAGGTGTTATTTTGCTGACCAACGACGGAGATCTGGCATCAAGACTTACACACCCGAAATATGATAAAAAGAAAATCTATCATGTTGCGCTGGATAAACCATTGGAAACTAATGATTTCGAAACTATTCTCAGTGGTGTAACACTCGACGATGGAACGATTGCTGCCGATGCTCTTGAATATGTCAAAGATGGTGACCGCAAACAGGTTGGAATTGAAATTCATTCAGGACAAAACCGCGTGGTACGCCGGATTTTTGAAAAACTCGGCTATAAAGTCGTTCGTCTCGATCGTGTTTATTTTGCCGGTTTAACAAAGAAAAATCTTCAAAGAGGTAAATACAGGTTCCTGACCGAAAGAGAAGTTAATATGCTCAAAATGGGTGCTTACGAATAAATAAATCATTTTTTCGATCAAAATTTAAACTCTTTTACAGTGAAATGTAAAGGAGTTTTTTTATACCCTTCTTTGTTTATTCGGTTCTTTGTTTTACATTTGTTCCCGTGACAAAAATCTGATTCAAAAACCATAGCAGTATGAATATTTTAATTGCCGGAGGAACCGGATTTATAGGTTCATACCTGAAAACCGGATTTGAAAAGTCGGGCGACAGGGTGAGTATCGTTTCCAGAGGCGAAAATAGTATTTCCTGGCAAAAAGAAGCATTAATCAATGCTTTGGAACAGGCAGATGTATTGATTAATCTGGCAGGAAAAAACATCAATTGCCGGCACAATCAGGCAAATAAAATGAATATTCTGAATTCGAGAATTGATACAACGCTCCTGCTTGGTGAAGCCATCAGAAATTGTAAAAATCCACCAAAATTATGGATAAATGCCAGTGCTTCTGCTATTTATGAACCAAACGAAAATAATGCATCAACCGAAAGTTCCGCTGTATATGGCACCGGATTTTTATCGGATGTAGTACGACAGTGGGAAAAAGTATTTTTTGATTTTAAATTACCTTCTACCAGGCAGGTAACCTTAAGAACATCAGTAGTTTTGGGTAGACGCTCGGGTGCATTCCCTTCATTGCTGAACATTACACGATTCGGATTAGGAGGAAAAGCGGGCAACGGACGGCAAATTTTCAGCTGGATTCATATTGAAGATTACTACAGAATCGTAAAGTTTATAATTCAGAATTCAGCTCTGTCAGGTCCGGTAAATTGTACTTCACCTTCACCGGTAACTAATGCTGAACTAATGAAAACAATGCGCAGACATACAGGGATGCCTGTAGGTTTACCTGCCCCGGTTTTTGCAGTTAAGATAGGTGCAAAACTGATTGGGACAGAATCTGATTTGTTACTCGAAAGTTCAAATCTCTACCCCGAAGTTTTAGTAAATTCCGGCTTCAGATTTAAATTTTCTACTGTCGGCGATGCCATCGACGACCTGATAAAAAGATGATTTATGTATTTGAAGATTAATAATGTTCAGTTATATTTTATACAAATCCACTTCAAATGAAAGCTGCAGGTAAAAAAAGAACTTTCATGAAACGCTTTTGGCGATTGCTTCGGAATCTGCTTTTAATTTTCTTTATTTCCAGTATCGGCTGGGTATTGCTTGCCCGTTTTCTGCCTGTATATTTTACTCCGCTAATGTTGATCAGGAGTGTCGAATCAGTATTTGCAGGCGAATTACCCCGCAATTCAAAAACATGGACACCTATCGGAAATATTTCGCCCAATATGATACAGGCGGTGGTTTCATCCGAGGATAATAAGTTTCTGAAACATCACGGATTTTCAATCAATGACATTGAAAAAGCCATCAAACACAATAAAAAAGGTAAACGTATCAGGGGCGGAAGTACAATTTCGCAACAAACAGCTAAAAATGTATTTTTGTGGCCTCACCGTTCCTACTTTCGTAAAGGACTTGAAGCTTATTTCACTGTACTTATTGAATTCATTTGGCCAAAAAAACGCATTATGGAGGTCTATCTCAATGTAATCGAAACCGGTAAAGGGATTTATGGCGTACAAGCTGCAGCCGAAGAATACTTTGGTACAGACGCTTCGAAGCTCACTAAATCACAATCAGCACTTATTGCAGCCTGCTTGCCGAATCCCCGGAAATATAATCCCCGTAATCCTTCAGCTTATATTCAGAAAAGAAGAGCAAAAATTGAAAATATAATGTCTAAAATCGGACCGGTCAATTTTGATTTAAAGAAAACAGATAAAAGAAAATCATATAAAACAAAAAAAAGATGAATAGCGAAATTATTTTTGAGGACTGGGGTTTAATTGACTACAATGAAGCCTGGGAACGGCAAGAGAAGTTGTTTAATGAAACTATCAATCTGAAAATTAATAATAAAACCACTCAGAATACACTCGTTTTTTGCGAACATCCTCACGTTTATACTTTAGGAAAAAGCGGAGATGAACACAATATGCTGCTCGATATGATTCAGTTAGTTGCTAAGGATGCAATTTTTGTAAAGACCAACCGTGGCGGAGATATTACTTATCACGGACCCGGACAATTGGTAGGTTATCCGATTTTCGATCTGGCAAATTTCGAAATGGGATTAAAACAATATATATATAATATCGAACAGGCAATTATCAATGTGCTTGTGGACTATCATATCAGTGCCACACGACTGGACGGAGCCACCGGAGTATGGCTGGACGTTGACAGACCGGATTGCAGAAAAATCTGCGCCATTGGAGTTCGTAGTTCGAGATATGTTACAATGCATGGCTTCGCACTCAACGTAAATACCATGCTGGAATACTTCAATTATATCAATCCTTGTGGCTTTATCGACAAAGGTGTCACCTCAATTGAAAAGGAAACCGGACGAATGATTGATATGTCAGAATTAAAAGACCGACTGAAAACCGCTATCTTTTTACAATTTCAGGACAAAAAATCAGGAAATACAAAAAAATAGCAGAATAAATCCACCATTTTTTTTCAAATATCTGAAATGACATACATAAGATAATTGTCATTTTTTGCATATTCCTTTTGCTTTTTTACAGTTTTTAAATTCAAATACTATTTAAAAAAATAATTGTTGAACATGAAATGAATTTTTTTTAATTTTTTTTCATGACTTAAACTAATTTTATTCAGATAGTTGAACTGATTTTATGTTTTACAGCATAAATTTTTGCAAAAAACATTTGGAGCATAAATAAAAAAGGAGTACTTTTGCACCCGCTT
>CALCBD010000003.1 GCA_937897985.1 uncultured Paludibacter sp.
CGGCGGTAAATATAAAAACAATATTTTAAAAAACAAAAAAAATATAATTTTTTTTCAATGTATCTACAAACCCCTTCACAAGTCTCATCGAATCGGCACACAAGTCTCAGCGAATCGGCACACAAGTCTCAGCGAAGCGGTGACTTGTGTATGAAAACATCGAAGCGGTGACTTGTGTATTAAAACATCAAAGCAGTACACAAGTCTCAACGAAGCGGCACACAAGTCTCAGCGTAGCGGTGACTTGTGTATTAAAACATCGAAGCAGTATACAAGTCTCAGCGAAGCGGTGACTTGTGTTTGAAAAAGCGGTGACTTGTGTTTGAATACATCGAATCGGTACACAAATCTCAGCGAAGCGGTGACTTGTGTATTGAAACATCAAAGCAGTACACAAGTCTCAGCGAATCGGCACACAAGTCTCAGCGAAGCGGTGACTTGTGTATTAAAACATCGAAGCAGTATACAAGTCTCAGCGAAGCGGTGACTTGTGTTTGAAAAAGCGGTGACTTGTGTATTAAAACATCGAAGCAGTACACAAGTCTCAGCGAAGCGGTGACTTGTGTTTGAAATCCCATCTTAGCGCTGACTTGTGTATGATAAAGCGGTCAAAGCCGCACAGGAAAATATATCCAGTGCGGCTTTGTCAATTATTTGGTTTCAATGTGGCAACCTTCGGATTAATAAAATTCCGGAAAGGAGATTTTATAATCTGCTTCGATGTTGGTGAACGTAATATGGTGCAGTTTAAAAAGGCAAATCGGTACCGTCGTTACCTGCAGGTGTTCCATCGAAGGGAGCTGCACTCACAGCTGCCGATTGTGGTGCCTGAGCAGCCTGTACTCCTGTGTTTTTATCTACTTTCCATGCCCGTACTGTGGTGTACCAGCGACCGTTATATTCGCGGCTTTCGATATCAAAACTTACGTTGACCAGGTCGTCGATGGCCATTGGGAATTGATCAATTTTATCGTTGAATAAGTTGAAACATACTTTTTTCGGATACTGGTCGGCTGTTTCCAGCACATAATCCTGCGAACGCCACAAACCGTTTTTACCCTGTCCGGTAGCCAATGGCAACACGGCAATAATTTTTCCTGAAATTTCCATATCTGTTTTTGTTATATTTTGGGTCACAAAGATAATCAAGAAAAATAACAGTGCAATTGATTTGTTTTGAAATATCAGATTTTTACTGAATGATTATTTTGAAGAATGATTGTCAAGCCCCGTTTGAACAGTATTTCGCCACAATATTTTCGTTAAAATATTTTCCGGTAAATATGGCAATAAGGTGTTCCGTTTTTCTTTTGGTAATATTCCTGATGATAATCCTCGGCGGGCCAGAATTCAGGTGCAGGACGCAATTGAGTAGCCGGTTGATAACCTTTGTTGCGGAGGAGTTGCAGGTATTTCTCCACCATTTTCTTTTGCTCATCGTTCACATAAAACACCACTGACTGATATTGCTCTCCGATATCGGGGCCCTGTCCGCCTACCTGTTCGAAGTCGTGGGTTTCATAATAGAGTTTCAGTAATTCCTCGAAAGTTGTTTTCGAGGGGTCGTACACTACTTCAGTGGTTTCGATATGGCCGGTGGTACCACTGCACACTTCGCGATAAGTGGGCGACTGTGTGTGTCCGCCCATATAACCTACTGTGGTTTTAATCACGCCTTTAGCTTTCATAAAGTGGTATTCGGTGCCCCAGAAACAACCGGATGCAAAATAAGCTTTTTCCATTTTTGTATTATTTTCGGGTATAAATTTCATTGAAACTGAGTTGACACAGTGGCGGGTGTTTTTAGCTGTAAATCCTTCGCCTGTAAATACATGTCCGAGATGTCCGCCGCAATTGGCACATACAATTTCGGTGCGTCGGCCGTCGGCGTCTGGTATGCGTTTGACGGCACCTTTAATTTCGTCATCAAAACTCGGCCAACCACAGTGGGAATCGAATTTATCCTGCGAACGATAAAGCGGAGCATTACATTGCCGGCAGACGTATGTCCCTGCCGATTTATTGTCGACATACTCACCGCTGAACGGCATTTCGGTCGCTTTGTGTAAAATGACTGCCTGTTCCTGTGGAGTTAATTGGTTGTATTTCATTGTTTTGTTGTTTTGTGAACAGGCACTTTGCGATAAAATGAGAAAGATGCCTGCAATGATTATATTCGTTTTCATTTTCCAAAATTTGTTTGATTAAACACTCCAAACAAAAGCTTTGTTCAACGACAGAAATATTTTAAACCAGCTGCAGGAACATCATTACGACGATTAATGCCACAATATACAATCCGTTTAAACGGCAAGATTAACACCGGGCAATGACAAATGAAGATGAGAATTATGTAAAATCCGGTTTATCTTAACCTGTTCAGCGATTTAATCAGCGCTTCGTCTTTCCCGATTGCTCTGATGGTCAGATAGCTTAATATCAGGTTAATTAAAGGGAAAGCAGTGACAATTTCAGGATGCCAGTCCGCATTTAATTTTGATGTAGCCTGCCAGAAATAAATGCCTAAGAGCACATAATATCCCAACATTAACACCATATTAAAGATGACAAGCCTGATTTGAAGTAGCCGTTTGCGGAAAAGGAAAATGGTCACGAATGCCAACAACGGAATAATTGACGAAAGCGCTGTGAGCGACCATACATTTTGGATCAGTACATTTCCTGTTGTCTGTGTAAGAAAGATGCCTTTGTAATTGATGAGATAACTCAGGTTTTCAGTGCTGTTGATCAATGAACCTGAAGGAAGAAATAAGGTGAAAAGTGAGAGTACAACGATTACCAAAAGGTATAATGTTTGAATTCTTTGAATCATTTGTTTTAATTTTTTTTGATGTGGTTTTTCGAAAAAGTCACAGAGTGTAAATCTGAAATCGAAATGTTAAGTGAGTGATTTGTCAGATGCTGATAGCGTAACACCGGCTTTTTTATCCCTGACATTTCCGACTGATTTCAAAAATAACCTGTCATATTTTTTTCAGGTACAAAGATAACAGTTTTTGAATTGATTTGCAATCCCCGAAAAGTACCGGTTATTAGTGTTGAAAAGCAATACCGGTGAAATATAATACAGAAACACTAATAAAGAGCAGAACAATCATCCCCTGGTTGGATTTCTTTGCGAAAGACGTAATGCGCCTCCGATCCGGTCGATGTGCTGTGAACAGTGTAAACCTGAAAATACTCCCAACCCGTTTTGCTCATGTAATTGAGTGCATCCACTACCGAATTGAATTTCATATCCCTGCCTTCTTTATCGGTTAGCCTGCGATTACCCAATATCTTAACCGCCTGTCCATAATCAACAGCAACATAACCGTTGTGAACAAATCCATCCTGAACAATAATTTCACAAAAACGATAAGTGGTTTTGGGTTGACTCTTTTCTATCTGCTGAGCGTTGGTCATTAGAAGAGAAAACGAAAAAACGATGACTGAAATTAATAATTTATAATTCATAATTCTATTTTTAATTGTTAAATGCAAATTACAACAAAAAAAATCAGATATAAATCAAAATAATTTTAACTTTATTTTTTGTTAACTATAAAGTTTTTTTTGCATTTTTATTCTCCTGCAATCAAATTAATTATCCACCTGCCAAAAAATACAAACCCCGCTCAGATACATCTCCGGGCGAGGTTCATTTTCTTTGCTTTTTGTTCTTTAAATTCCGGGAATAACAGCCGGATCGATATGTAAAACACGGCTTATGTTACGTTCAACTTTGAGAGAAGGTTCCGTTTTACCGGAGAAAAACTCACTAACGCACGAAGGAGAAACACCGATTTGTTTTGCGAATATGGATTGCGACACAGATTCTTCTTCCAAACGCATTTTAATTACATCTATTAATATTTGAATATATTCCGGCTTAAAGACTCTCAGAGTTTTCTTCTGTTTTTTCGGTCTCAGCAGGTTTATACCAGGCAATTTTCCGGGATACAAACATGATAATTCCTAAAATAACAAATAAACCTGTGCTTCCGATTAACAACGCAATATCTTCGAGCTGCAAAACAACATACAGGAAAACATACAATAATGCAAGTATGCCGGACAAAATTCCGGTTTGGGTTCTGTTTCGGAAAATACTGTGCGCATAAATCACTATCAACGCGATGGTGGACACACTGGCAATAAGATATGCATAGCCAAAATTAAGCTGCTCGGAAATGGACAACAGCAAACTATAGAAAAGAATCAATGCAATACCAACGAGCAAATACTGAATAGGGTGAATGCGTTTACGGGTAATGATTTCGACAAAGAAAAATACCACGAAAGTTAATGCAATAAACATAAACGCATATTTCGCCGAACGCATATTTTGCTGATAATGATCGACTGTATCAACAAGATTAACACCGAACGAAGTACCTGCAAACGATTTTTGCTCATTATCGGTCCAGTATTCCGGTATATTCCTGTTAAAATGCAACACGTTCCAGGTAGCCACAAAACCGGTATCATTCAGCGAATATTCTGGTGTAAAACTTCCTATAAATCCCGGCGATTTCCACAATCCGTTCATCTGCACCTGAGTTGATTTTCCTACCGGAACAAAATTGATATCAGCTGAACCATTCAACTTCAGCGTACAATTGAATGTGGCTTTCTTTCCCGCAATCAGACTTTCGGAATTTTTAAGCAATATAACCAGTCCCTGACCTATCGCATCCTGTCCGCCTCCTGCTTCGGCTGTTGCACTAACGCCATTAAAACTAAAATTCATATTATTTGAAATGCCGCGTAAATCGGTAATCCCAATCCGAACCTGAACTTCGTTCCAGATTATTTCAGCATTTGGAGGTAAACATGGCAACGGATCTTTAAAATTTCCGGCAAACTCCAGATTACTTTTGTACAGAATAGATTTATAAATACCATAATGCCGCTCCTCGGGAGTAAGTCCGGCATTGATTTTAAGCACTTCGGGCGTCAGATAAAAGTTGAATTTTTCAACGAAGACATTCTTCTTCTCATCAACAGTTCTGATTTGATACGGAATTACCAGAAATGGCCCGTTAACCGTCTGTGCATTGCTCCACTTTTCATTAATTTTCTGAATTGTTTCAACGCTACGCTGCTGACGTTCATAAATCAAACTTTCAATCATTGCTCCGGGTATAAGCAACAATAAGGTCATGATTCCGATAACAATACCTTTCCATGTGATTGAACGGCTGAATTTTTCAACCTTTTGAATGTTGTTTTGCATACTGTAATTTGTTTTTTAGTAAATATTATTTTTTAAATAGAAAGTACTTTGTATTTCAAAGTAAATAAACAAAAAAAATTATTGAATCAATTTCTCTAAAGCATTCAGATGATCCTGAAATGCGATTCTACCTGTTTCGGTTATTGAGTATTGTGTGTTTGGTTTACGGCCAATAAATTGCTTTAACGATTGTATATAATTCAACCCCTCCAATGCCCTGATATGACTCGCCAGATTTCCATCTGTCAGCTCCAGCAGTTCCTTCATGGTATTGAAGTCCACCGAATCATTCACCATGAGTACCGACATGATACCCAGGCGAATACGACTATCGAAGGCTTTATTGAGATTTGATATAATATTGGCCATGATAGTTACTTTAAATCGTATTTTTTATACAAAATGGCACCATAAACGATGTGACAAATACCAAAACCAATTGTCCAGAATATTATTCCGTGCGACAGAAAGATGGCTGCACCTATACCAAGTATAACCTCAGTAATTCCCAGATAATGAATCTCTTCGAAAGTATATTTCGAAGCATTAATCAATCCTAATCCGTAGAAAATAAGTGTCGTTGAAGCTACAATTTCAACATCGCCTCTCCAAAGACAAATAACCGAAAATATACCACCCGCTAACAAAGGAATTCCTAAATTATAGATTGTTTTCAGAGTTGTTTTATTAATCAGCTTCATGTTATTCTTTTTGGCTTTTTTCCACGAGAAATAAAGAGCAAAACTTACTGATAAAAACAAAACCAGAATGGCATCCGCAAGTAAAATGGTTATTTCCTGCATTCGGTTGAAGTTTGTAGCTTCGGGATTTCGCAATAAATACAACCATGCGAAAGCAGCACCAACAGTGGCTGTAACACCAGCCAATATTCCGGAAAATCCGCTTAACGACAAAAACTTGGATGATTTTTCCATCATCTCGCGAATTGCTTTGATATCTTCTAATTGCTTTTCCATATTACATAAAGTACTTTGAAATGCAAAGTAAATACAATTATTTCAAATATCAAAATATAATGGGAAAATATTTCAATAAAAACAATAAACCCCGCTCAGATATACATCCAAGCGGGGTCTTATATTTATTAAGTCCCCCCTGAGGGGGTTTAGGGGGTTTTAATATTTATTCACCAGCGCATTTACTTCGTCGGTAATCAGTTGAGCAAAGTCAGCCACTTTCATGCTGCCTTTGTCACCCTCACCCTGACGACGAACGGAAACTTCGCCATTTTCGGCTTCTTTTTCACCAACAATCAACATAAAGGGGATACGTTTCAGTTCGTTGTCGCGGATTTTTCGGCCGATTTTCTCGTTTCGGTCATCCACCTGTACGCGAATATCCTGCCCATTCAGTTGTTTGGCAACTTCAAAAGCATAATCGTTGAATTTTTCGCTGATAGGCAATATCACCACCTGGTCAGGTGTTAACCACAGCGGGAATTTACCTGCTGTATGCTCAATCAGTACAGCCACAAATCGCTCCATTGAACCAAACGGTGCACGGTGAATCATCACCGGACGGTGTTTGGCGTTGTCTTCACCTGTATATTCCAACTCGAAACGTTCGGGCAGGTTGTAATCCACCTGAATGGTTCCCAGCTGCCAGCGACGACCAATGGCATCTTTCACCATAAAATCGAGTTTTGGGCCGTAGAAAGCTGCTTCGCCCAGTTCCACACGGGCTTTCAAGCCTTTCAGTTCGCAGGCTTTGATAATTGCATTTTCGGCTTTTTCCCAGTTTTCGTCGGAACCAATGTATTTTTCCTTGTTGTTCGGGTCGCGGAGCGAAATCTGTGCTTCGAAATTTTCGAATTCCAACGCATTGAAAATAATAAAAATAATGTCCATTACTTTCAGGAATTCTTCTTCAATCTGGTCGGGACGACAGAAAATATGTGCATCGTCCTGCGTAAAACTACGAACGCGTGTCAAACCATGAAGTTCACCGCTTTGCTCGTAACGATACACGGTTCCGAACTCGGCCATACGTACCGGAAGATCGCGGTAGGAGCGGGGTTTGAATTTATAAATTTCGCAGTGGTGCGGACAGTTCATTGGTTTCAACAGGTATTCTTCACCTTCTTCGGGTGTATGAATAGGCTGGAACGAATCTTTTCCGTATTTAGCGTAGTGACCCGAGGTCACATACAATTGTTTGTTACCGATATGCGGAGTCATTACCTGCTGGTATTCGAAACGGCGCTGGATTTTTTTCAGAAAATCTTCCAGACGCAGACGTAAAGCTGTACCACGTGGCAACCACAATGGCAAACCTTTACCTACCATTTCGGAAAACGTAAACAGTTCCAGTTCTTTTCCGATTTTGCGGTGATCGCGTTTTTTAGCTTCTTCCAAAAGTACCAGATATTCGTCGAGCATTTTCTTTTTCGGGAAGGTAATACCATAAATACGGGTGAGCATTTTACGTTTTTCGTCGCCACGCCAGTAAGCTCCGGCTACGCTGAGCAGTTTGATGGCTTTAATTTCGCCTGTATTGGGCAAGTGTGGTCCGCGGCACAGGTCGGTGAAGTTACCCTGCGAATATAATGTTATGGTGCCATCTGCCAGATCGCTGATCAGTTCCACTTTGTATTCATCGCCTTTATCTTCGAATTTTTTTAATGCTTCAGCCTTGCTGATATCCGTACGAACAATAACTTCCTTGCGGGCAGCCAGTTCCACCATTTTAGCTTCGATGGTTGGCAGGTCGCCTTCTTTTATTACTGCGCTTCCGGGATCCACATCGTAGTAGAAACCGTTTTCGATAGCCGGCCCGATACCGAATTTAATGCCCGGATACAACTCCTGAAGGGCTTCGGCCATTAAGTGAGCAGATGAATGCCAGTATGCATGTTTGGCTTCTTCATCGTCCCATTTGTGCAGCTTAATGGCAGCATCGGTTTCGATAGGACGGCTAAGGTCCCATATTTGTTCGTTTACTGTGATGGCAAGCACCTCCTGTGCAAGTCGTGAGCTGATACTTTCAGCTAATTGAAGTCCGGTAATGCCTTTGGCAAATTCACGTACCGAACCGTCGGGGAATGTAATTTTAATCATGTTTTCTGAACCTTACAAATGGTTTTTAAATTTTGAAGTGCAAAGATAGAAATTTTTAAGTTGAAACGTGAATGATTTGTGAATTATAAATTTAAAGTTTTCTGTTGGTACATGCTGGTAATTTTGGTTAATAAACAATTACCCGTCTGTTTTGTTATGAAAATTTGTATCCGGGTAAAATGATGAATTGCCTGTTTCAATAAGGAAATGTGATTTATTTACATTCTCCGACCGGATGGAATTTTTAATTTTTCAATTATGTTAGCAAACAAAACAGATCGCAGGATTTTAAAAGAACAACTTCAAAAAGAGGAATTTAACAGAAAAACCATTTCTTTCTATAAATATTTTGATATTCTGAATCCGCAACAGTTTCGTGATGAGTTGTTTATACAGTGGTCGGAGCTCGGTTGTTTCGGGCGGATTTACGTTGCCCGCGAAGGAATTAATGCTCAAATGAGTGTACCTGAACATAATTTTGAGGCGTTTTTGAAGTATTTGTATTCAATACCTCAGTTAAACGAAGTACCTGTAAAACAAGCGATTGAGGATGATGGAAAATCGTTTTATAAACTCACCATCAAGGTGCGTCCGAAAATTGTTGCCGACGGACTTGATCATGGCACCTACGATTTGTCAAAAGTGGGAAAACATCTGACTGCCGAAGAATTTCACAATGCCATCGACGAACCTGATACTATTGTGGTGGACATGCGCAATCATTACGAAAGTGAAATCGGTCATTTCAAAAATGCATTTTGTCCGGATGTTGATACTTTTCGGGAAGAAATTCAACTGGTGGTCAATCAGTTCAAAGACGAAAAAAATAGAAAGTTTTTGCTCTACTGTACCGGTGGAATCAGATGTGAAAAAGCAAGTGCATATCTGATTCACAATGGTTTCGAAAACGTTTCACAACTTTACGGCGGAATCATTGAATATGCACAGCAAATCAAAAAAGCCGGTCTGGTGTCAAAGTTTTATGGCAAAAATTTCGTTTTCGACGAGCGGCTCGGAGAAAGTATCGATGGTCAGATTATTTCGCGCTGTCATCAATGTGGTAAACCTGCTGATACACACACCAATTGCGCCAACAACGATTGTCATTTGTTGTTTATTCAATGCGACGAATGCAGGACGAAATTCGACGGTTGCTGTAGTGATGAGTGTAAAACTGTATTTCACCTGCCCGAACATGAACGTAAAATGTACAGAAAGCAGTTTGCTGACAAATATGCCGAAAGCAGAATTTTTAAAAGCCGGTTACGTCCCCGCCTAAAATTGCAGTAATTAAAAATCATATTTGTCGCAAAAGACGCAAAAAAAAATCTCTGTGTTCTCAGAACCTTTTTGGAAAATTTAAAACCACAAAGGCGTTGAGAACACAAAGAAATTATAACTATCTGAAAAAATATTTTAATCAGAAGAATATTAGTGCTTTACAACGAGCCAAAGAACCATTTGTGTAACTCACCGTAATGTTTTTTGTACATTTTAAAGCTGTCGTCCAGGATCTGAAGTGCTGTTTGTTTGTCAAAAAACTTTTCGACTACCACCGTTTTGTTTTCAAGCTTTTTATAGTCTTCAAAGAAACTCATGGTTTCGGAAATCAGGTATTGCGGAAGTTCTGAAATATCATTGTAATGATTTACACTCGGGTCGCCTGCAGCTACTGCAATAATTTTATCATCAGCTTCACCGTTGTCGAGCATTCGCATTACCCCGATTACTTTGGCTTCGACGATACAAAGCGGAACAACTTCAATTTGCGATAAAATCAGAATATCAAGCGGATCGTGGTCGTCGCAATAACTTTGTGGGATAAATCCGTAATTGTGAGGATAATACATTGAAGCATACAAAACCCTGTCTAATCGAAGCAGACCGCTTTCCTTGTCTAATTCATATTTGGCCCGGTTTCCCTTGGGGATTTCAATAATTCCCTGTACAATATCCGGCTGATCGGTTTGGGGCACAACCTGGTGCCACGGATTAAAATTATTACGCATTATTTTGTTTTTGTTTTAGTATGTTCAGTTTTACTGAATTAATTTTTAAAGTATTAGAGTTTATTCGGACGAATCGTCATTGCCCGTTACCGGATTATGCCCGGTTGTTATTATAAAATCTGCTGAGCGTGAGCTTTGGTATTGACTTCTTTAGGTGTAATAATTTTTTCGATTATTCCGTTGGTGTCAATGATAAAAGTAGTTCTGAACATTCCCATGTAGGAGCGCCCGTACATCGATTTTTCGCCCCAGGTTCCGAATTGTTCCGAGAGTTTTTTATCAACATCGGCAATCAGCTGAAAAGGAAGGTTTTGTTTGCTTATAAACTTTTGATGTGACGATGCCGAATCGGCGCTTACTCCTACAACTTCATAACCGGCTTTTTGCAAATCGCTGTAATTGTCGCGTAAACTGCATGCCTGAGCTGTACATCCCGGTGTTTGATCTTTGGGATAAAAATACAAAACTAATTTTTTGCCTGAAAAATCCGACAGCTTTATTTCTTTCCCGTCCTGGTTAATCCCAAGTATTTCGGGTGCTTTGTCTCCAACTTTTAATGCCATAATTCAAAAAAATTTTTGTTAATATTGTTGTTTGTTTTTAAAGCAAACGCAAAGTTATTGAATAAAAATTAATAATCACTGAAATCAAACAATAAAATTATTACAAAGTTTAAATGTTTACATTTTAAGAAGAAATTGTTGGCAGGATAAGCAATATATTTATCAACTGAAGGGATTTTTTTATTTCAATGAGCCGTCATAAAGGCTGAACTCAAAAGAAATTTTCTGATTATCTTTGCAGCTGATTAAAAATGAATTTTAGTCAATAAAACCGCAAAAAGTAAGGTGGTTTATTTTAATTTTTAAAATTTATTCCAATGAAAGAAATTTTGAGTCAGCGCAAAACTATTCGAAAGTATAGTGATAAAAAAGTTGATATTCAGCTTATTGACGAACTTTTAAAGTTGGCAGCCCAGTCCTCTAATACCGGAAATATGCAGGCATACAGTGTGGTGGTAACCACCGCCGATCAGTTAAAAAAACAGCTTGCACCTGCTCATTTCAACCAACCAATGGTTATCAATGCACCGGTGGTTTTGACTTTTTGTGCCGATTTTAACAGATTTTCTCAATGGTGCGAACAGAGAGATGCCGTACCCGGATACAATAATTTTCAATCTTTTATGGCAGCAGCAATTGATGCTGTCATTTTCGCTCAGACTTTTGTTGTTGCTGCCGAGAGTGAAGGACTCGGAATTTGCTACCTTGGAACCACCACCTATAATGCTGCCGAAATCATCGACGTGCTGAATCTACCCGCTTTGGTTGTCCCTGTAACAACTATCACAGTGGGTTATCCGGCCGAAAATCCTCCGCTGACCGATCGTTTGCCTTTGGAATCCATCGTTCACTATGAACAGTATTCCGATTATAGCACCGAAAAAATCGACCTGCTTTATGCTGAAAAAGAAAACAGCGGGTTTTACAGAAAATTTGTAGCCGAAAACAACAAACTAACCTTGGCTCAGGTATTTACAGATGTCCGTTATACAAAACAAGCCAATGAATTCTTTTCTGAAAAGTTTATTGAAGTGCTTAAAAAACAGGGTTTTATGAAAGAATAGAGTGATTGTATATTGTCCGGATATTAAACACAAAGAGAGAAAATCAATTCAGATTTTCTCTCTTTGTGCTTTTGCGGAAAGTGTGAGATTCGAACTCACGGAACAGTTACCCGTTCACCGGTTTTCGAGACCGGCCCATTCGACCACTCTGGCAACTTTCCCTTTTTTTTGTACGGGTGACAAAAGTAGTATTTTTTTTTGATTTGATTCTATTCCGGCTCAATTTTTTTTAATCCTGCATACGATATATTCAGATACAATTCCGGAAGTTTTGTTCTGAAAGCAAAACGACCGGTTTGATAATCACAATCAGATAAAGAATAAGCTTACACCAATAATACTGATTACTGCTCCGATAATTTGTTGTGGTTTGATTTTTTCTTTGAACATGATAGCCGACGGCCAGATAATAAATACCGGAACCAGCGCCATCAGGGTTGATGCAATGCCGGTTTTGGTTTGCTGAATGGCAAAAAGTGACAATGCAACACCAACGAAAGGTCCGAAAAATGAACCAACAGCTACAGCTTTTATTCCGCTTCTGTTTTTTACGGCTTCGGAAATTTTGTACCATCTTCCTATTACACTTATCATTACACCAAAACTTAACAGCCCGAACATTGCACGTATCTGGGTGGCAGCCACAGGGTCATAATTTCCCATTCCTTTTTTACTGAGTATTAAACCGACGGCTTGTCCCAATGCACCTCCAAATGCGAGTAAAAAACCTTTAAAGGGAATATTCAGTTTCATCTGACGGTTCGAAATGGCAATCATAATTCCCGACATACTGATGATAATTGCGATAATGTTGAGTCCGTTAAGTTTTTCGCCCAAAAAAAACCAGCCGATAATTGCCGTAAGCATAGGGGCTAAACTCATGATCAGGGCAGCTGTCCTTGACCCGATGACCATGTACGACTGAAACAATAGCATATCGCCCAGATAAAATCCGATGAAGCCCGATAAACCCAGCCAAAACCATTGGTAGGGAGTAGCATCGGTTGGGAAAAAAAGTCCTCTTGTAAACCAACCGGTTATTCCCAGAAAAATGATTGCTAAAAAAAGCCGGATGAAATTAACTGATAATGAGCCTATTTTATAGCCTGCTTTTTCGAAAAAAAGTGCACTCATTGTCCAGCAAACCGACACGAAAATTCCTGCTATTTCACCTGTATGCGATTGAAACATATTTATTTAATTTTTCGCAAAGATAAATCAAGATTTTCACAAAATCAGCTTTCATGTTAATTTAGTGAATCTGGTACAGACTTACTGATAATTCATTGTTTTATCGACTTCTTTGTGAAATTTATTAATTGCATTTTAATGATTTCTTACAATTGATTAATAATTGCGACCGGGGTTTGCAAATTTCGATATGCCCGTTAAGCTGACCGGTAATGTATTCAGTAAACTACCTGCAAAACGTATAAAAATACGGTTATATGTGATTTGATACAGATTTAATATGTTAAAACTGAAATATTTGAAAAAATATGTTGTTTTGATAACTAATATTCTTGTAATTATTTATAAATTTGCAAATTCTGTTCAGTTGATGTTGATATTGCCGTTTCTGCCATAATTAATAAATGAAAGAAAATAAGGATATTAAATTCTCAATTCGAATTTCGCAACTAACTATTTTAAAAATGGAATCTACTTATAAATCTGTTTGGATTATTCTGTTTCTTTCATTTTTAAATTCAACCGTTCTGTTCTCCCAATCTTCAAATCAATCCATTATTTATCAGGCATATATAAGTGGAAAAATGGATAAATGGGCTTCGGTAATTACTTCGGCAGAGAAGGAAAAATCACCCGGAATTGAAAAAAAATTAGAGTTGATCAGTTATTATTACGGCTACACAGGATATCTGATCGGAACTAAAAAAACTGACACAGCCGAAAGGTACATTGATAAAGCCGAAAAACTTATCAACGAAGTATTAAGAAAATCACCGGCTAACGCTACCGCATTTGCATACAAAGGCTCATTCACCGGTTTCCGAATCGGGATCAGTAAATTCAAAGCCATTTCACTTGGTCCCGAGAGCAACGCATCCATTGAAAAAGCGCTCAAAATTGATCCTGACAATGTACAGGCTATTGTAGACAAAGGAAACTCACTTTTTCATACACCGAAATTATTCGGCGGTGATAAAAAAGAAGCAGTCAGGCTTTTTCAGAAAGCAGCAACTATACTCGAAAAAAATGCCGCTGCTAAAAATAACTGGTTCTATCTGAATGTTCTTACTCTTATTGCAAGGGCTTACGAGCAAACAGGAAATTATTCAATGGCTTTACATTCATACAAAAAAATATTAACATTTGAACCTGACTATCAATGGGTTAAAAATGAACTATATCCCGCTTGTCAGCAAAAATTAAAAAATTAATTCTGTTTGCTTCTTCTCCTTTTTTGAAGGTTAATTTAATTTAATATTTCCTGAATATTATATCGCGTGCGATATAATATATTACTTTTGTGTCGCAAACGATATAGATTAATTTTAAATATTCATTATGAAAACAGAATTCTACGAGTTTAGTGCAGATTCATTGCAGGGCAAAGCCGTAAAAATGAGCAAGTTTAAAGGAAATGTGGTGATTGTGGTGAACACAGCCAGCAAATGTGGTTTTACTCCTCAGTACGAAGGGCTTGAAAAATTGTACCGTGAATATAAAGACAGGGGCCTGGTTATACTTGGATTTCCCTGTAATCAGTTTGGCAATCAGGAGCCGGGTACTGACAAGGAAATTTCGGAAGGATGTATCATCAATTACGGAGTTACTTTTCCAATGTTTGGCAGGATTGAAGTCAATGGAATGTATGCACATCCGATATACAAGTACCTCAAGAAAAAGCTGATTGGTTTTCCGACCAGATCAATAAAATGGAATTTTACAAAATTTCTGATTGACAGAAACGGTGTGCCTTACAAAAGGTTTTCGCCGGCTACAAAGCCCGAAAAAATGAGAAAACACATTGAAAAACTGCTGGCCTGATTGTACGGAAAATATACAGGAAATTTAACTGATGAGTGGAATCTGTAACGATGCACTAATCAGTTAATTATTTTTATACCTGTGGACATAAACATTTAATATCTGAATCACGTTTATATTACAACTAAGAAATTTTTATGAATTACGATCAGCTCAAACTTGAAAATCAACTGTGTTTTCCCTTTTATGCCGTTTCGCGTTTAATCATAAGGGCTTATCAGGAAGACCTTGATATGCTTGAAATTACTTACCCGCAATATCTTGTACTTCTTGTACTTTGGGAGAAAGACGGAATAACAGTCAACGAGATTTCCGAAAAACTGGTGTTGAACACCAACACTGTCACTCCATTGCTCAAAAGGATGGAAAAAGTGTCGCTGATTACACGCACTTCGTCGCCCGACGATCTCAGAAAAGTGGTGGTACGTTTGACTGAAAGCGGAATAAAAATGCGTGAAAAAGCAGCTCAAATCCCGTTTAATCTGATGACAAAATTAAATTTACAATCATCCGAAATTACAATGGAAGAAGTGACGGCTCTCAAATCAACGTTAAACAAATTAATAATAATGTTAAATAAATCAGAAGGTTAAATAAAATGAAACACAAAATTTTATCCATCGTTCTTTTTGTATTTTGTGCAGGTTTTATCAGCGCTCAAAATGTTGATTCCTTTTATAATTTTAAAATGAAGGATATCAGGGGAAATGTAGTGTCGCTTGCCGATTATAAAAACAAAGTGGTTTTGGTGGTTAATACTGCAAGTAAATGCGGACTGACTCCACAATATGAAGGTCTGGAGGCATTATATCAGAAATATCAGTCGGACGGATTTGTTATTCTCGGATTTCCCTGTAATCAGTTTCTGGGACAGGAACCCGGAACTTCAGAAGAAATTCAGAAATTTTGCTCAACCAAATACAATGTTACTTTCCCGCTTTTTGAGAAAATAAATGTTAATGGAAAGAATATCAGTCCTTTGTATCAATTTCTGAAATCGAAACTGGTGCTGGATGGCAACAATGACATCCGGTGGAATTTTGAGAAATTTTTAATTGATAAAAAAGGGAATCCGGTCAAACGTTTTTCTCCCAAAACAAAGCCGGAGGAATTGACGGCAGATATTGAAACTTTGCTGAAACAATAAGTGAAAACTGCATATTGAGAAAGGAGTTGATAACAAAAGCTCCTTTTTTTGTTTGCATTCACAAAAAATAGCGTTACTTTTATGCCTCATTTACTTTGAATAACAATACAGATTCGGTTTAATAGTTTAAAATCAAAATGTTATGCGAAAATCAGAACTTTTATTATTAGTTGTTTCCTTCCTGGTTTTATCGGCATGCTCGGGTAATAGTCCGAAGTCAGTTGCCAAAAAATTCAACAAAGCTATTTATACTGCCGATTTTCAGACTGCTAAATCTCTGTGTACCGATAATACCAAACAAGCAGTTGATTTCGTGGCAGCTTTTGCTTCGCAAAAAACCGAAAAAATGAAAAAAGCTGATATCAGATATGAAATCACGGAAACAAAAATCTCGGATGATGAAAAATCGGCAGATGTAAAAGCAATTATTACAGGCTCAATCAACCTTTCGAACGGCGAAATTAAGGATACGGTAATATCTAAAACACATCTCGTAAAAGTAGATGATAAGTGGCTGGTAGATTACAAATTAAAATAATTTTCCTGCTGTTTGCCGCTTTTATGGCTGTTGCCTGCCACCGTGAAGTCAATCCGGATACTGTAGCTTATTATTATTCAACTGATTCGGTAAAGGACGGTGATATTATCCTTCGTAAGAGCTACGGACTTGTGAGTGAGATAATTGCTATACAGCTTCATGATACAATTGATATATCGCACTGCGGAATAATTGTTCGCGATTCGGGTCAAACATTCAGGGTGATTCATTCCCTTTCAAAAAAAGTTTCAGAAACGGATGGAGTTCAGGAATGCAGCCTGGATGATTTTATGTCCGATAGCCAGCCACAAACAGTAAAAGTGCTCAGATTTAAAAATGATCATGACAACAGGATTGCACAGGGGGCAGTCAGCTGTTTAACGCGGAAAATTCCTTTCGATGATTCATTTAACAGCGCTGACACTAATTATTTATATTGCTCTGAACTTCCGATTCATATCATCAGGTCTGCTTACGGAACAGATATAAGTTATGGTGCGGCAAAACCGAAATTTTCAATTTTTCTGAATCCGCTCTATTTCAGGGAAATCCCTTTTGTCCGCAAAAAACTACCTGAATAGCGGAATACTTAATTTTACATTCAACTGACTGAACCTGTAATTCTCAAATGAGGTGAAAATTCCTATTCTCCCCGGGAAGTTGAACCCGATGGAATAACCTGTTTCGATACAGGGTTTCGGATAATTTTCGTTCATTAACAGATTAAAATGAAGTGATTCGTTAAAATGTTGTTTCTGTAGGAACCCTATACGTTTTAGCAATAAATACTCTGATAACCAGCTGCTATGTAATTCTAACCAATAATCCTTCGACGATGAATAATTTTTTAACAGCTCAAACGAATTGTCGAATGTATTTGCAGTAAACATCAACGGAGCTGTCCGGAAATATTTATAATCCGGAGAATATAATTTGCCGTTTGACAGGAATTTTCCAGCCGTAATTTTGTAACTGAAATTATCAAATTCGCCTGTTTTCAGTTGCTGGTCGATATTAAACTGAATCACAGTGTATTTCGATTGCTCAGGAGCATTCCCGATTGAAAATGCATTTTTAAAGATAAATCCGAAGGTGGGATAGTCTGATTTTACATAAATTTTCTTCTCATCCTGAATTCTGTATCTGTAGAATGGCGTGAACTGCAGGTTAACCCACATTACGGAAGCAGAATGGTCGGGAAATAAATTCAGATAACCGGCGTCCGGGTAATTCGGCAACGGTTGTTTTCCTGTAATGTGCAGTGTGGTGTTGTTCTCTAAAAGATGGCGTTTCTCGTACGATGCTCCGGTATTCAGCTTTAATCCGTTGGCAATATAGATTGAATTTTCGGCTCTGATGTATTGCTGTTGATAAAACATGATTGCATTTTGACCAAAAAATAAAGATGAAAGTGAGTTTAAAAATCGTGAAGTTCCATTATTTCCCTGAATATCAGTGGATGTGTTTCCGAATGAAAAACTGAATTTTCCGTTTGACCCTGGCGTATATTCGTAGCCTGAGTTCATTTCCCAAACAGGAATTTTTCGGGCAGTGGTATAATAAACGGAAGGGCTGAGAGTGAATTTATTTGATTCGGAAATATTTAAAGAATAAGTGATTTTTTGACCCAGCCAAAATCCATCAACAAAATTATACTCTTTAAGAATACCTTTCAATAAGCCATCGTATTTTAAATTTGATTTTTCGCCTGTTTTTATATTACCACCCCAAAGCCATTGCGTTGATTTGTTTGAATTTGAAACACCGATTTCAATGGAATTATTGGTTGTTTTGACAGATTTTGGAACCTGAATACTGTCCCGTTGAAGGAAACTGGCTGCTTCTTCTTTTTGCAACGGAACTTTGCGAATGCTTTCCCAATAGGCAGAGTCGCGTAATTCGGCCAGTGAATCAACTTCAATTTTTACCGGTTGTACTTCCTTTATTTCAAGTGACTCACGCTGAATTTTACTTTCTTCGGGTTCGGACTTTTGCTTCATTAACCTCGCTAAGCGAATGGCATCGCGGGTACTGATTTTATCAGCTTTACTTAGTTTTGATATCTGCTGATCGACAGCAGTAAGCGAGCCTGTTTTTATGTTCTTTACAGATTCGGCTGTTCTGATTTTTTCTGCCGGTACACTCAGTTTAATGTCACTATACTTTATTGATGCATAGTATTTTGCATTACCTTTTACACCCATTGTGCCGATTTTTGAGTTCATCTCGAAAGTAATGGGCAGGAAAACCTTTGGCTGCACTTCCTGATAATTGATTTTATACCTGCTTACCGTTCCCATTTCTTCGGCCGTCAAATCGACGGCATATATACTCCACAATTTATCAATAATATAAATGTAACCTGAAAAGAGTAAATCATTTTTAAAAACAGGTGTAACTTTTATTTTAAATACCTGATAATGATTATTTTCGGTGATATCTTCGAGCCTGAATCTGTAATGTTTAAATGCCTGAGGCGACAAGGGCGAAATATATCCCATAAAATCAGCCTGATAAATACTTGATACAGACGTACGCAATCCACCTTTTGGTGTCATCTCTTTGGGAATAGAGCTTTTAAAGGCAATAACTTTCTGTGTATATTCTGACGGAGAGCGGAAACTTACCTCACTTTGTGATTCGAGTAATAATAGCTTGCCAATGAGAGATTTAAGATTCTGATCTTTGATCATCATTTTAAGGACAGCAGGAATATTTTCAATTTTACAACTACCTTTCATGTAGTTAAGTGCATTGTAACTTTTGACCTGATACAAATGGTAAGGTGCCCATGCAATGGTATGTCGCATGATATTGAGGGCAGGGTTTTCTTTTGATGGTCTGACAAGCAGTTCGTTGAGCCGGGTTGGTTTTTCGTTCAGAATAATCTCAATTTCAGTGGTTTGTGAACTTATTTCAATTGTTCTTGTTTGATTTTCATATCCAATTGAACGGATGTCGAGATGGTAATTTCCCTTGTTTAGTCGTGTCTGGAAATTGCCATTTTCGTCGGCTGCAATTCCCTGGGTAATTTCCGGCAGATAAATGGTGGCATAGGGTACAGGTTCACCTGAATCAGAAATGATTTTACCTTTCAGATATTGAGCTGAAAGTGGAATCTGAATTAAAATCAGAAAGTTCAGCAATATAATTTTCCGCATATTTACATTGAGTATTTAAGCAGACAAATATATTTAAAATAAATGTAAAGCCCTATGTTTTTGGTGGTTAGTAGTTAAATTTAACATTGTTTAGACGGAGGTTGCATTATATACAAACATTTTAAATGATCAGGACTTAAGTTTAAGTTTTATAAACATAAAAAAGGTGTACCCGTAAGCGCTTGTATCAAATGTTTTTTGCGTTCTTTTATTTTTGATAAAGCCTTTACGGGTACACCCTCAGAACCTGTTTGAAAATACTTTTTCTATAGTTGATTGATATAATTCACTACCCATTCACCCACTTCCGAAGTAGAGAATGCTTTTCCGTTATTGGCAATATCTTCGGTAACAACGTTTGCGTCCATGCTGGCGGCAACGGCTTTTCTGATCAATGCACCTTCTTCCATCATGCCGAAAGCATATTCGAACATCAGTGCAGCCGACAGGATAGTAGCGAGGGGATTCGCTATGTTCTTCCCTGCAGCCTGCGGATACGAACCGTGAATTGGCTCAAATACCGATGTATGAATACCTACCGATGCTGATGGTAACATACCGAGTGAACCGGTGATTACTGATGCTTCGTCGGTAAGTATATCACCGAACAGATTTTCGGTTACGAGTACATCGAAGCTTTTTGGCCATTGAATAATGCGCATTGCAGCATTGTCGACAAACATAAATTCAGTTTCAATATCAGGGTATTGAGCTGCAATTTCCTGCCCTATCTGACGCCAGAGTCTCGACGAGGCAAGAACATTTGCCTTATCCACGATGGTTACTTTTTTATTGCGCTGGCCGGCATATTTATAAGCCAGATGAAGGATACGTTCCACTTCTTCGCGGGTATAAACGCAGGTATCGTAAGCGGTATTACCATCTTCGGAACGACCCTGTGGTTTTCCGAAATACAGACCACCGGTCAGTTCGCGGATACACATGAAATCGGCACCTTCCACCAGATCAGCCCGGAGTGGCGACTTGTGGATTAACGAAGGGAAAGTGGTTACGGGACGAATGTTGGCATACAAACCAAGGTCCTTGCGCATCTTCAGAAGTCCCTGTTCAGGACGTACTTTTGCCGAGGGATTATTGTCGTATTTCGGATCGCCGATAGCACCAAAAAGTACTGCATCCGATTTCATGCAAAGTTCGTGGGTTGCTTTCGGATAAGGTTCTCCGACTTCGTCGATGGCACAGGCACCAACGATGGCATATTCATAACTCAGTTCGTGTCCGAATTTTTCACAAACAGCTTTGGTCACATTTAAAGCCTGTTCGACGATTTCGGGACCAATTCCATCTCCCGGGAGTACTGCAATGTTTAGTTTTTTCATAAATTTTTGTCCTCTGATTTTCTGAAAGGAATTTTCCTGAAAGCAGGGGTGCTTTTTTGGAAGTATTTTATTTGTTGTAAAATTATAATTATAAATTCTTGAAAAATAATCAATTATGGAAGATGCGCATAATTAATGACCGGGATATTTCCCGATTCAAGTATGTTCAGCATTTTCATTGTTGCCTTGATGGCTGCCACTGTTTGGTCACCATGTAACCCTCTTGTTTTGAATGTCTTGCCATCAAATTTCCAGGTAATGATAGTTTGAACAATAGCATCTGTTTGTCCGCCTGGAGGAATAACCACCACATAATCAAGTAATTCCGGAGTTGGTTTGTTCAGACTTTTGTAAATTTTCCACATGGCTTTCGAAACGGCATTGAACTGTCCATCGCCGGAAGCAGATTGTTCGTAAATCTGTCCGTTGATCGACATTTTAACCGAAGCCATCGGCCTCAAGCCATAGGTAAGCGACAACGAATAATTCATGATTTTGATGCTTTGTTCTTCCTGGGCACTGTTGAGTACATCCGAAACAATGTAAGGTAATTCCTCCAGCGAAACCAGCTCCTTCCGGTCACCAAGTTCGATGACCCGCGCAGTTACTTTTTGCATCATTTCGTCATCGAGCTCAATACCAAGCTGTTGAAGGTTTTTCAGGATGTTGGCTTTCCCTGATGTTTTTCCCAAAGCATATTGCCTCATTCTTCCAAAACGTTCAGGCAGCAAATCATTATAATAAAGATTATTTTTATTGTCACCATCGGCATGGATACCGGCAACCTGCGTGAATACATTTTCACCAATCACAGGTTTATTGTGCGGAATCCGTATACCTGAATAAGTTTCAACCACTTTGCTCACCGAGTTTACCTTCTCTTCGTGCAGATTCGTTTTTACACCGGCATGATCGTGCAAAACAGCCAGTACACTTGTCAGAGGTGCATTTCCTGCCCTTTCACCCAAACCGTTGACAGTAACATGAATCCCCTTAACACCTGCCTTAACAGCTTCAAACACATTGGCAACTGCCAGATCGTAATCGTTATGGGCGTGAAAATCGAAATGAAGTCCTGGGTAACGTTCAATCATTTTCCCGCAGAACAAACGTGTTTCATCCGGATTGAGAATGCCAAGGGTATCGGGCAACATAAATCGCTTTATATTTTCCGATTGAAGTGCATTGACTATCTGATACACATATTCTTCCGATTCGCGCATACCATTCGACCAGTCCTCAAGGTAAACGTTCACCGAAATTCCCATTTCGTTGGCGAAAGAAATTACCTGTTTGATGTCAGCTATGTGTTGTTCGGGAGTTTTTTTTAGCTGGTAGGTACAATGCTTGGATGAGCCTTTACAAAGCAGATTGATGACTTCGCATCCGGCATTTTTTATCCATTCGAGCGAAGTACGTCCATCTACAAATCCAAGTACTTCAACTTTTTGGATATGTCCGTTTTTACGGGCCCATTTTGCAACCCTTTTTACGGAATCGAATTCACCTTCCGACACCCGGGCAGATGCAATTTCAATGCGGTCCACGCATAGCTCTTCGAGTAAAAGCCTTGCAATACTCAGTTTTTCCTGTGCCGCAAACGATACTCCGGAAGTTTGTTCTCCATCCCGAAGGGTAGTATCCATTATTTCTATCATAAAGACTAATGTGCCAATTAGTCAATATGCCAATATGCCGGTAACCGGCACATTAGCATATTGGCATATTATTTAATTGTTTTTTCGTAAGCTTCAATCAAATCTTTTTTACTTAACAAATAGTCGATATCACCCAATCCTTTCAGCAAACATTCTTTTTTGTAGGGATTGATGGCAAATTTTTCAGAATTGCCGGTCGAATTATTTGTAATTGTCTGTTCTTCAAGATTAATTGTCAGCGTTGACTTTGCATCGTTATTGACCGAAGTGAAAATTTCAGCCAGAAATTCTGATGAAACAACAACCGGCAACACAGCATTGTTCAGGGCATTGTTTTGAAAAATATCGGCAAAAAAGCTCGATACAACTACCTTAAAACCATATCCGGCGATGGCCCACGCTGCATGTTCGCGACTCGAACCCGAACCGAAATTTTTACCTGCAACGAGAATTGAACCTGAAAATTCAGGGCTGTTCAAAACAAAATCAGCCTTTGGACTTCCGTCTTTATTGTATCGCCAATCGGCAAAAAGGTTATCTCCGAATCCGTTCTTATCTGTTGCTTTCAGAAAGCGGGCAGGTATAATCTGATCAGTATCCACATTCTCGATGGGTAGCGGTACAACTGTCGATGTTAATGTTAAAAATTTTTCCATTTTAAAATCATTTTTGAACGCAAATTACGCAAATGAACGCAAATTTTTGTTCCTGTTTAAATTCAATTTTGAATGTAATTAATGGTCTTTTCTCATATTAGAGAAGACTTTTCTTCGAAACTCCGGTTTTTTACCAAAATTCAATAAATATCCAACTTCAACTGTAGTGGCTCTTAAATAATTTATTAATTGTTTTTCGTTTGCCTCACTTAATTCTGAATTTGCTTTTGTTTCAAGAATAAGACAACCTTCAACCAATAAATCGGCTCTGTATTCTCCTACAATCCTGTTGTTGTGATAAACATTAATGGGAGGTTCATATTCGCACTTAATTCCTGCATCTAATAATGCAAAATAAAGTGCCTTTTGATATACTTTTTCAAGAAATCCATATCCCAGATCGTTATAAACGCGGTAAAAAATCTTCAAAACTCTATCAATAAGTTCTTTTGAAACTAATTCATCTGGTTCGTCAAATTTTTCCATGATTTATATTTGCGTTTATTTGCGTAATTTGCGTTCAAAAAACTAAGAACGGGGATCTGTTATTCGACCGGTTACAGCAGCCGCTGCTGCTACAAGCGGACCTGCCAGGATAGTGCGTGCACCTGGTCCCTGACGGCCTTCGAAGTTACGGTTGGATGTTGATACTGCATATTTTCCTGCAGGAACTTTATCATCGTTCATGGCCAGACAGGCTGAACATCCCGGTTGACGAAGTGCAAATCCTGCTTCGGTCAGGATATCGTACAATCCTTCTTCACGGATTTGTTTTTCTACCATCCAACTTCCGGGAACAAGCCATGCAGTCACATTATCAGCTTTCTTTTTACCTTTCACATAGTTGGCAAATACACGGAAATCCTCAATACGACCATTGGTACAACTACCCAGAAAAACGTAATCGATGGCTTTTCCTTCGAGTTTTTCGCCTGCTTTAAAGCCCATATATTCCAGTGATTTCTGATATGAAATGCGTCCGGCTTCGTCCACTGAATCAAGTGCAGGAATAGAATCGGTAATACCCATACCCATACCCGGGTTTGTCCCATAGGTAATCATTGGCTGAATATCAGCAGCATCGAATACCAGTTCCAGATCGAATTTTGCACCTTCATCGGTTTTCAATGTTTTCCAGTAAGCTGATTTCTTATCCCATTCTTCACCTTTTGGCGCAAACTCACGTCCGTTCACATAATCGAAAGTTGTCTGGTCGGGGGCAATAAGACCGCCGCGGGCACCCATTTCGATGGAGAGATTACAAACAGTCATTCGTTCTTCCATGCTCATGTTGCGGATGGCTTCGCCGGCATATTCCACAAAGTAACCGGTTGCGCCACCTGTTGTAAGTTTCGAAATCATATAAAGAGCCAGGTCTTTGGCTGTGACTCCTTTTCCCAGTTTTCCGTTGAAAGTGATGCGCATGGTTTTCGGACGGCTTTGAAGGATACATTGTGTAGCCAGTACCATTTCCACCTCGCTGGTGCCGATACCGAAGGCGATGGCACCAAAGGCACCATGAGTCGAAGTATGGCTGTCGCCGCAAACAATGGTCATGCCGGGCTGGGTAAAACCGTTTTCGGGTCCGATGATGTGAACCACACCGTTTTTGATATGTCCCAGAGGATAAAACAGCGGCATATTGAATTCATTTGCATTTTTGGCAAATGTATCCAGCTGGTTACGTGAAACCGGATCCTTAACCGGCTGATCCTGATCAATAGTAGGAGTATTGTGGTCGGCAGTCATTGTGGTTTGATCCGGACGGAAAACTTTCAGACCTCTTGCACGAAGTCCGTTAAAAGCCTGAGGACTTGTTACTTCGTGACAGAAATGCCGGTCGATGTACAATTGGGTCGGTCCGTTTTCGACCGATGATACCACGTGAGCATCCCAGATTTTGTCAAAGAGCGTTGCCCCCTGGCCTCCCGAAGAGGGAGTTGTGGAGCGTTTATCAAAATTTTCTGAATTATTCATTGTTTTATTCAATTTATTTTCTGCAATTTATTTGTGTTTAAAAAACTTTATTCATACTCAATATTCCCCTTTCAGGGGGTTAGGGGGCAGGTTATCTTTACTTCACAAACTGATTGATAGCATTGATATATGCTTCAACAGATGCTGCGACAATATCGGTATTGGCACCGAAACCATAATAAACGATACCTGCATGTTCAACCTGCATGTGAACTTTACCAACATCGTCGCTGCCCTTGCTTATGGCCTGAATGGTAAATTCCTGTAAAGTCATGGTGCGGTTGATGATTTTTTTCAAAGCTTTAATGGCTGCATCAACAGGACCGTTGCCCGAAGCCGCTGCTTCAAATTTTTCACCGGCAATGATCAGACCTATACTTGCCACCGACTGAACGCCAACGCCGGAGGTAACCTGTAAGAAGTCAAGTTTAATGCGTTGTTTTTCAGAACGTTCTTTGCCTGCAAGCACCAAAACATCGTCATCGTTGATGTCCTTCTTTTTGTCGGCTAATTTAAGAAATTCTTCGTAAATTTTATCTAATTGGTCGCCTTCCACTTCAACGCCGAGAATACTTAACCGGTGTTTCAGTGCAGCACGGCCACTGCGGGCGGTAAGAACGATAGAATTTTTATCAATTCCCACATCGGTCGGGTCCATGATTTCGTAACTTTCGCGGTTTTTCAATACACCATCCTGATGTATGCCCGACGAATGAGCAAATGCATTGCGACCAACCACAGCTTTGTTCGGCTGAACCGGCATGTTCATCAGGCTCGATACCAGCCGGCTTGTTGAATAAATCTTCTGGGTGTTGATATTTGTTTCTATTCCGAGATTTTTATGGCATTTCAATATCATTGCTATTTCTTCCAGCGAAGTATTTCCCGCACGTTCGCCGATGCCATTAATAGTGACTTCGACCTGACGGGCACCGTTTTGAATTCCGGCCATCGTATTGGCTGTAGCCATTCCGAGATCGTTGTGACAGTGGGTTGATATTACTGCATTGTGGATGCCATTCACATTTTCCATCAGGAATTTAATTTTCTCACCATATTGCCATGGCAGACAGTATCCGGTGGTGTCGGGGATATTGACAACAGTTGCACCTGCCCTGATCACCGCTTCCACCACTTTTGCCAGGTATACATTATCCGTTCGGCCAGCATCTTCGCAATAAAATTCGACGTCTTCGACATATTTTTTTGCATGTTTTACCGCTGTTACAGCACGTTCCAGAATTTCTTCCTGCGTAGAATTGAATTTATGTTTAATATGAAATTCGGAAGTGCCGATTCCTGTGTGAATGCGTTTATTTTTGGCAAATTTAAGTGCTTCGGCTGCAACATCAATGTCTTTTTGTACTCCGCGGGTCAGGGCGCAGATTGTTGGCCAGGTTACGGCTTTCGAGATTTCAACCACAGAGTTAAAATCGCCCGGACTTGAAATCGGAAATCCTGCTTCAATTACATCTACTCCCAAAGTTTCGAGGGCTTTTGCCACCTGAATTTTCTCAATGGTGTTCAACTGGCATCCGGGAACCTGTTCGCCGTCGCGTAATGTAGTGTCAAAAATAAATAATCTGTCCATAAAGTTGCCCTCTAACCCCCTGAAGGGGGAACCGAGAGGGTTTCGGCTTTTATAGTTCTGTATAAAATTAAGTTCATTTTTGCTCCCTTATTCCCTCTTCAGGGGTCGGGGTGGGCTATTAAAAAAAGCCTTCCGCACCGTAGTGAGAAAGGCTTTATATTATACGTTGTATTAACCACATACCAAACTCACTTCTACCTGTTTCGCAAGAGAATAATAATACCGAGTAGGAGAGTATGCAGAAAATTGTTGTTCATTGCTGTTTTTTTTATTTCGATGCAAAGGTACATTAATTTTTGATTAAAACAAACGAAAATGAAAATATTTTCATTATTTTTCTTTCAATTCAGTATTTTTGTTGGCTAAAATACTATATTTTAATAACCGAAAGTACATTTGGTGAATTTAATTTTCTCTTTCCGGAACTTCCGCTCCATACCATGACTTATTTTTTTCGAAAATCAGGGACGTTCAAACCCGTTCCTTCGTTGCTCAAAAAAGTCAGTTCCCTATAGAATTTAAATTATCATTGAAACATTAATCAGGTGATGATTACAAATCCATGATAATCAGCTGTATCCGCGTCCGTCAGTGTTATGTTTACATAAAAAAAAGCTGCATTTTTTTCTTACGAATCCCTGATTGCACTAAGGGTTTTAAGATTGTCAGAACAAGATATTTTCAGTACTTAACTCAATTTCTCCAAACTCAGTCATTGCATTAAACAATCTGATCGATTGAAAGTTCGGGATTTCGTCCGGCCTGATATCAATTTCAGTGATTTTCTTTTCGATAAGCAACTGAGCCCGGTTAGTTCCGTATATCAAAGGCTTTGCCGGAGTATACCATTGATTATCTTTCAGTAAAGCAATGTTCGAATAGGAAGTGTCGGTGAGCAGACCATTTTTTATTAACAGTACATCGTCGCAGTTTCCCCGTTGGGCGAATGCTTCATTCAGCAGACGTCTGTCCTCCGTTTTGTAAGCCATGCTTTCCATTGTTGTTTCAACCGTTTTCAATGTTGAAATTCTGCGGATTGTATAGGGAGAGATGTCAATTTGTATGACTTCGTTGTCGAACACAATTCTGCATTTGTGGATGCCGGTTGCCGGAATTTCGACCTGTTGCAGAATTTTCGTTAACTGAAAGGCTTCCGTGTCGGGGAAAAAGTCGCTAAAAACCCTGCCAACCCTTTCCTGATGCAAATTTAATCGGCGGAATTCGCCCTTATTAAGCTGAATGGATTCAATGAACCGGTACATATACTTTCTGAATTAGTTCTTCGTATTCTTTATTGACGTCGCTTTGCGAAGTAATGCCTCCGCCGCTTTTGAAAATCAGTTCATCGCCCTGTTGTTCAATAAATCTGATCATTACTGCCGAATCGAGATTTTTACCATCGAAATAGCCGAAAATTCCGGTGTAAAAACCGCGTTCATATTTTTCGGCAATATCAATGATCCCGAGCGTTTTGGGCTTGGGTGCGCCGCTGATCGAACCTGCAGGAATCAGCGACATTAAAATATCACCCGTTGTATGTATTTTATTCTCAGGAAGATCTGCGGTGATTTCGGAACTTACCTGAAGTAATTCTCCTTTGTTGGTTGATATTTTTTCGACGTACCGATAGCGTGATACTTTTACATTTTCGGCAACGATGCTCAAATCATTGCGTATCAAATCCACAATAGTAGCATGTTCGGCTTTTTCCTTGGGGTCGTTTAAAATTAATTCTTCCGCTTTGGGTATTGAAGCATCGATAGTTCCTTTCATCGGGAAGGCTGAAATTTTGCCGTTCCGGATTTGAATAAAGCTTTCGGGCGACAAAACAACAAATTTATCTTTTAACCATAATTTATATTTAGCCCTTCCACGATTGAAAATACCGGGCAGTGAAAGGTTGGTTTTCAGTCTGGTAGGTTGAGTAAGGTTGACTAAAAATGAATTACCCGAGTGAATTTGCTCCTGTACATATTCGAATTTTTTCCGGTACAGGTCAAATGAAACAGGAAAAGTTTCCCACACAAACGGTTCCTGCGGACTATTCGCCTCGGAATAATTCTGATGTTGTTCGATTTTATAACGAATATATTCGGGGTTCAATTCCTTTTCGGTAATTACGTATCCTTCGGTTGCCCTGTAGTTGATGATAAACAGAAAAGGAGACCCCAATGCCGACAGCCGGTTGATTTCCGACCTTAATTGATAAGAATTCAGCAGGGGATATGGAAAATCAATGAACATCGGGAACTGTATTTTTTACCCGCAAAGGTAGAAAAAATTTGAAAAACCGGCATTTAGTAATCAGAATAAAATAATATCGTAAAATTCAGGTAAAATACAGTTCCGAACGCAAAGGCGCAAAGGCGCAAAGTAGCTACGACACCAAGAAAACGTTTGAAAGGTTAACATAGCGCCTTACTGTCATAGTGCCTTCTCGTTCAAAAAATACGACAATCTTTCTTAACCGGTACTTAATACCGGCTAAGGCTGCCGGGCTCTCCGGATTTTCTATCGCAAAACTGCACCAACATAAATTGCATTGATGCGACTACCACCACCTTCAGCTTATTAAAATGATAATCTATCCCTGAGAATGTAAAAAAAAATCGTTATTGGTTGTTAAATTAAAAAAACTTTAATAACTTTACGGCTTTATTATAAGGGATTTAAAACAAAGGAGTGGTGGTTTGAAGGCGAAAATGGAAGAAAGTATGCGGATAGTAGCATTTACAGGATTTATGAAACGGCATTGTGCAATGCTAAAATAAAGAAAAGGTTTCTATACACAGTCTGCGGCATACATTTGAAACCCATTTACCTGAAATACGGAACAGATTTAAGATATGTTCAAAGTTTATCAGGTCATTCAAGTTCAAAAACAACAGACCCGATAGCTATCAGGATATACACATATTACAAATAAAGGTTTTGATCAAATAAAAAATCCATTGGACAAACCCGACATCTAAGATTGTTGGTAAATTGGATATGTGCGACAATATAAATTTACGACCAAAATATATAAAATTAAATATCAATACATTAGCAAAAACACAAACTAACATAAATGCGAAATAAGTGCGACAGCGTCGCATATACACAGATGTTATAGCCAATATTAAAAAAAATATGACAACAACTTTATTGATCATTTTGACAGCTTTGTCAATTGCGAATCTCGCAATTGGACTTTTTAGGAAATCCAAAATTGATATTAAACCTCAATTAAAAGAAATTGAGGATTCAATGATTAAGTTAGACTCAACCCTTGAACGGATTGAAAAATCTATCAAAGATGAGTTTCAAAGAAACAGGTCAGAAACAAATGAAATTGCTAAAACAAACAGAGATGAACTCGCAAAATCGCTTGAGTCATTCAGTATTCAATTTGAAAAAAATGTAAAGGAACTAAATGAACTTCTGAAAAACAAATACGATGAGATGCACACTCAACAAATTGAATTTAACAAACAAATTACAGAAGGAAATAAATCAAATCGAGAGGAACTTGTAAATAGCCTAAAATCGTTTGAAAATAAATTTTCAGATAATATAAAAGAGCTGAATGAACTTCTTAAACAAAAATTTAGTGATTTTTCAATTCAACAGAAAGAAATTAACAAGCAAACGACCGAGAATGTCAAAGAAGTAAAACAATCTATTGAGAACGAACTAAAATCAATTCGTGAAGATAACACCAAGCAACTTGACGAAATGAGAAAAACAGTAGATGAAAAACTTCAAAAGACATTGAATGATAGACTGAGTCAATCTTTCGAAACTGTTGGTAAGCAATTACAAGCAGTGCAAGAAGGTTTGGGTGAAATGAAAAATTTAGCTACTGACGTTGGTGGTTTGAAAAAAGTTTTAAGTAATGTAAAAATGCGAGGTGGTATTGGCGAAATTCAACTTTCTATGTTATTGGAACAAATTCTTGCTCCTGACCAATATGAACCAAATGTAAAAACCAAAACAAGTAGTTCTGAAGTTGTAGAGTTTGCTATTAAACTACCCGGTAGAGACGATTCTGGCAAAAATGTTTGGTTGCCAATTGATGCTAAATTTCCAAAAGATATATATGAACAGTTACAGGAAGCATATGACGAAGGAGACCAAAATAAGATTTTAATTGCTCAAAAAAATCTTGATAGTACAATTAAAAAAATGGCTAAAGATATAAGCGACAAATATATTGATCCACCAAATACAACTGATTTTGGAATCATGTTTTTGCCATTTGAAGGGATTTACGCTGAAGTAGTTCGTAAAGCTTCACTACTGGAGGATCTCCAAAAGAATTATAAAATAATTGTGACAGGACCTACAACACTTGCTGCAATACTCAACAGTTTACAAATGGGATTCAAAACATTGGCTATTCAAAAAAGGAGTGGCGAAGTTTGGCAAGTTCTTGGAGCTGTAAAAAAGGAGTTTGAGAATTTTGGCGGTATGATGGAAAAAGCTCAGAAGAATATTCAGACAGGATTAAATCAACTTGACGATGTTATGGGTAAAAGGACACGTGCAATTCAAAGAAAATTAAAAGGAGTTGAGGCACTTAGTGATGCTGATGCAAAAAACATAATACCTGAAATTGCTGATGCCACATATATTTTAGACGATGAGGAAAACGAAGAATAAAAATACTGGCTATAATACTTAGGCTTCCTGTGGTCGGAACGACCCAACAAGGAAGCGTTGGTTGAACCGTATTCCCGGAAAGCGATGAGACCTGACAGGTTTACAAAACCTCTCAGGACTGGGAATCATAATATACGAGGCTTATTTGTAGCCTGAAACGATAAAATAAAAACCAAAACGAGAGATAAAGAAGTTTTTGCGCAGACTCTCGTTATGGGGCAGCATAAAAAAACTATGACAGAAAAACTGTGATAAAATTGTTTCCTTTAAAAGAAACTTGTATATTTGCACGAGAATCAATAACAAAAGTAAAAAATGGACAATTTTAGATTTAATGTTAAGTTCTTAGAGGAGGCAAACGAATTTTTAGAAAGTCTTGACGAAAAGGAAAGAGTCAAAATTATCTACAACATATGGAAAGCTAGAAGTTGTAATGACAAAGAACTCTTCAAAAAACTGAAAGACGAGATTTGGGAATTTAGAACATTGTATAACCGAACTCATTTTCGACTCTTTGCATTTTGGGAAAAAACAGAAAATACTGAAACTGTTGTCATTTCAACTCACGGAATAATTAAGAAAACAGACAAAACTCCCAAAAACGAAATTGAGAAAGCAGAAAAACTACGAGAGAAGTACTTTAACAACAAAAACAAAAAAAGATGAAAACATATAGTTTAGACGAAATTACAGACAAATATGTCGGTAAAAAAGGAACTCCAGAAAGAGAAAATTTTGAAAACGAACTTAGACTTGATTTGTTAGGTAAAGCCATAAAACAAGCAAGACAAGAAAGACATTTAACGCAGCAGGAATTAGGTGAAATTGTTGGTGTAAAAAAAGCCCAAATTTCAAAAATTGAAAATAGCACAACAGACGCTCGTTTTACAACAATTTTAAAAGTTTTTGAAGCTTTAGGCGCAAAAGTGAATTTTAATGTTGAGCTAAACAACAAGCGAATCGCGTATTAATCGAATGCCGACCCCATAATACACGCTCTAAGGTTTGCACAATAATTAGAATTATGAAAGGCGAGGTTAGTTTCAGTACTTTTGT
>CALCBD010000004.1 GCA_937897985.1 uncultured Paludibacter sp.
CGGGACGAAGAAGTTTATCCCGATTACTATCGGGAAGTCCCGTTTTTCGCTCAGATATTCGTAAAGTGAAACGTGCGTGTTTCGCTTTTTTTCTCTGAAAAAACAACCATTGCCCAAATGGTGAAATTGGTAGACACGCTAGTTTCAGGGACTAGTGGCCGCAAGGCTGTGCAGGTTCGAGTCCTGTTTTGGGCACAATATAATCGATACGGTTTTGCGCAGATGGTGAAATTGGTAGACACGCTACTTTGAGGGGGTAGTGCCGGTTACGGTGTGTGAGTTCGAGTCTCATTCTGCGCACTTGATTTTTAATAAAAGTTTCTTCCGCTAAGGGAGAAACTTTTTTTTTGCATTTATATGTCATTTTATATCTTTTTATTTCTGACCGTTGATTAATTACTTCATTTTTGTTAATATATCTATTCTTTCCTTTAGATTATCAATGCTTCTGATTTTTATTTTTCCGCTGTAAATCCATTGTTTTTAAGGATTTTAAAGTGAGCTTTATTATGTTAAACTGATTTTCATGATAAAAACTCACTAACAATTATTTAATTTAAAAAACATTTTTTATATTTGCAGCAACATAACAAAAACCGGAATTCTTTAAAACAAAAATATGATTTTTAAATCCGGTTCGTTTCCTTTCGAAAGTTTTCAATAAAAAGTATATACAATTGAACATTATCTACCTGATTAATAACAATTTCAAAATTCAATTTGTATCAGACCTCACCCGACGGGGATTTTATTTTTTATAAGTATTGTAAATACGACTGTGGCAGAAACTGATTCGATACACTAAAAACAATGATTTCAATCTGTTTTTGAAACTTTCTCATTTACAACACAAAACATCTGAATTCAGTTAAAATTACGAACCTGATAAAAAAGGAGGCACAAAGAAACACAGCAAAAATCATCAGACTTTATTGACCTGAATATAAGTTCGGTGTTATGTATATTCTGCAACATTCAGTAGAATCGGCCAGAATTAATCCACAATAAAACAAAAAAAACACATCAAAAGAATATCTTTCAAACAGTTAATTAATTATTCATCCATAATTTAATAGTCATGAAAAAATATTCAGTTTTTCTATCTGCCTCTATTTTAGGTGCATTGCTTTTTTCGTGCAACGACCCGCTTGATGGCACAAAAATTCAGTTATCAGGATCTACCTCGGAAATCGGAAAGGTCGGGGCTACAGTTGGTTCAAGTTCGGCAGAAATCAGTGGGGTAAGCAATTTTACCGCTACCGTAACATCTCTCGAAGATGGAGTTTCGGTCTATGATGGTTCTGCCACAGTTAAAAACACTATGCTTAAAAATTTGCTAACCAACATTCCGGGTATAACAATCAGCGGAAATACGGTTACAGGGACTGGAATTAAATTCAAACAGACGGTGGACGGTTTACAGTTTTTATCCGGACCAACCGCCGGTGTATGGTTTAAATACAGTTCTTCGGTTGGCGACACTTACCCGGTGGGAACAACCGGCGAAGTAAGAACTGTCGTTAGTAAATCGACCTCGGACGATTACCCTTATGGTTTCTACAATATTAAGACAATTCAGGTAGAAGAAACTCCCACTTATTTTTCGTCCGCAGGAATTACGAATATCCGTTATGTTGCCAATCATAAATTTGGTCTGGTAGGTGTAATTTTTACTTTTTCGGACAATAGTACTGCAAAATTTCCTATTTACAACAGCGGTGAAAATTAACAGTTTAATATGAGATATCTGATCATCAACGGCGAAAAGAGAAAAATTCCGGCTTATCCTCATCACAAGGATTATGTATATCGAACCCATCAGTTTTTCGAAGGAAGAAATTTATTTTCACTGATTGCGATTAACGGGGTAACGAAAGCAATACGACGGGTTTGGATGCAAAGAAAATACAATTTTGCTATCCCTTTTAATTTGCTGATCGATCCGACAAGTGCCTGTAATCTGAGATGTACCGGTTGTTGGGCTGCCGGTTATGACAAAAAAAGTGAAATTTCGTACAATAAACTTGATGAAATATTGACTGATGCCCGAAAACTGGGCATCAGCGATATTTTATTCAGCGGAGGCGAACCTTTGATGCGAAAGGATGATATTCTGAAATTAGCCGCAAAACATCACCAGCTTCCGTTCTCGGCATTTACAAACGGAACACTGATTGATGAAAACTTTGCCCGTCAAATGGCACACTTGGGAAACCTTAATATGTTCATTAGTATCGAAGGATTTGAAGACGCAACTGATTTCAGACGTGGCAGGGGAACATTCGGTAAAGTACTCGTAGCTATGGATTTATTGAAAAAGTATGACATTGGTTTCGGTTTTTCGGTTTGTTATCATTCAAAAAACTACAAAGAAATATGCAGCGATGAATTTCTTGATTTTGTAAGATCGAAAGGTGCCTGGATGGGCTGGCTCTTTAATTATTTCCCGCTGGGGAATGATGCAGACATGACACTTTGTACAACTCCGGATCAACGGCTTTACGTAAAAGAAAAAATTGAAACATATATCCGGAAACACAATTACACCATTATCGACTTTGCCAATGCTGGTCATTTAGCTTATGGCTGTGTGGCTGCAGGAAACGGATTTGTACATATCAACTCAAACGGTGATCTGGAACCGTGTGCTTTTTTCCATTATTCCGATTCGAATATCAACAAAAAAAGGCTGACCGAAGCACTTGCATCTCCTTTTTTCAAACACTTCAGAAAGGCAGAACCTTTTTCAGAAAATATTCACAGGCCCTGCCCTATCATGGATGTTCCATTTGTGCTCGATTATATGGCAAGTCACAAAGCCGTATATTCAACACATTTACATTCGCCTGAAAGTCTGATACAACTAAGGGCAAAAACAAGCCCGCTTGCTGCCGGATGGAAAATGGTTGCCGACCAGAATTACTCACTTATGACTAAAAAATCACTTACCAGAATAAAAAGATATCAGCATTTTATGCTTTATAAAGACAAATAAAATTTAACAAAAAAAATGAAAAACTTATTATTACCCTATTATTTTAAATACATTGGTTATCTGCTGTTACTGCTTGCAATAGCTTTTACCGTTGGATACACATGGTTCGATTTCAGACTGATGATACCTGTTTTTGCAGTTTATTCATCGTTTATCGAAACAAAAATGTTTGTGAGTTTTCGGACCAATTTTGCGGATGAACTGATCATGATTCTGTTTCTTACAGCATTGATTTTTTTAGTTTTCGCAAGTGAAAAGGACGAAAAAAGAGAATATTATTTCATACGGTTCCGGTCATTGGTACTGGCAGTAATTTCGAATGCAGTTATGCTTCTGTTTTCAATTATTTTTATTTACGGAGCAGGCTTTTTCTCAATACTTATTTTTAATATGATTTCTCTTTATTTATTCTATCTGTTATTTTTTTACATTTTAAAAAAGAGATATCAATTAAATCATTAAGTCATCTAACTGTTTCACGATGGATTTCCGTGTGGTTACCGTACATTTTAAGGCAGCTTATGCCTGAGAATATGCAAACTAATTCCTGATTAATTTCAAACCGATTCGTTTGCGCGACAGATCCACTTCAAGCACTTCCACCATTATGTGCTGATGAAGAGAGACAACAGCAGAAGGGTTTGATATAAACTTATCGGACATATTAGAGATGTGTACCAATCCGTTTTCCTTGATACCTATGTCCACAAAAGCTCCAAAATTAGTGACATTGGTAACAATTCCGGGCAAAACCTGTCCTGCCTGCAGGTCGTTGATAGTTTTCACAGCAGCATCAAATTCGAAAACCTCAACACTTTTGCGTGGATCGCGACCCGGTTTTTCGAGCTCACCAAGGATATCGTTCAGCGTGTGAAGTCCGACTTTTTCATTCATATATATTTGCCTGTCGATGCTTTGAATCAGGTTTTTGTTTCGAATTAAATCATTCAGATTCGTATTTAAATCACGCGCCATAGCCTCGACAATTCCGTAACTTTCGGGATGCACTGCAGAATTGTCAAGCGGATTGTCAGAGTCGGGGATACGGAGAAATCCGGCACATTGCTCAAAAGTCTTTGCTCCCATTTTGGGAACCTTCATCAATTGTTTCCGGTTGCGGAATGCGCCGTTTTCGGCCCTGTAATCAACAATGTTCTGAGCAATCTGAGGTCCGAGTCCGGAGATATAAGTCAGCAAATGTTTGCTCGCGGTATTCAGGTTCACTCCGACCATATTTACTGCATTTTCCACTGTCTGATCAAGTGATTTTTTTAGCTTCGACTGATCCACATCGTGCTGATACTGACCAACTCCGATAGATTTCGGATCAATCTTCACCAGTTCGGCAAGCGGGTCCATCAACCTGCGTCCGATGGAGACAGCACCACGAACAGTCACATCATAATCAGGAAATTCATCGCGGGCAACTTTTGAAGCCGAATAAATAGACGCACCGTTTTCGCTCACTACAAACACTTTGACTTCGCGGTCGTAACGTACATTCTGTATGAAATATTCGGTTTCACGTCCTGCTGTTCCGTTGCCGATAGCAATGGCTTCGATATCATACGCTTCAACCAATTTCTGAATTTTGCGGGTGGCCTGTGTATATTCATTTTGAGGTGGATGAGGAAAAATAGTTTCATTGTGCAATAAATTTCCCTGGGCATCCAGACAAACCACCTTACAGCCTGTCCGGAAACCGGGATCAATGCCCAATGTACGTTTCTGACCCAGGGGTGGTGCGAGTAACAATTGCCTGAGGTTTTCGGCAAAAACACGAATAGCTTCTGTATCAGCCTTAGCTTTACTTTCGGCAGCAAATTCGGTTTCGATGGCAGGCTTGAGTAATCTTTTATAAGCATCCTTCAAAGCTTCGTATACCAAATCCGATGCTTCATTGTTGCCCTTAATAAATATACGTTCAAGCTTTCCGAGGCAATGTTCGTCGTCCGGACCTATGGATACTTTAAGGAAACCTTCCGTTTCGCCGCGCCTCATTGCCAACAAACGATGTGACGAACAGCGGTTCAGTTTTTCGGACATTTCAAAATAATCACGGTATTTCTGAGCATCTGCTTCTTTTCCTTTTACCACTTTCGAAGAGATTACAGCTTCGGAAGCAAAAATTTTACGAATTGAGTTCCGGGCTGTTTCGCTTTCGTTGATCCATTCGGCAATAATGTCTTTTGCGCCGTTCAATGCTTCTTCGGTGCTGTTGATTTTACCTTTGACATAAACCAATGCACTACGCTCTACATCATTTACATTTTGCGCCATTATGATTTTAGCCAAAGGCTCCAGTCCGTTTTCGCGTGCAATTTCGGCACGGGTGCGTCGTTTGGGTTTGAAGGGCAAATAGATGTCTTCAAGTTCGGTGGCATTCCAGCAATTCTCTATCCTTGTTTTAAGTTCCTGAGTGAGTTGTCCCTGTTCGTCAATCGTCTTCAGAACGGTTTCCCTTCGTTTTACAAGCTCAGTTAGTTTATCATATAAATCTCTGGTGTCAGCCAGTTGAACTTCATTCATTCCGTCGGTCATCTCTTTCCTGTAACGACTGATAAAAGGGATGGTTGCACCATCGTCGAAAAGTTGAACAGCATTGCGAACCTGTTTTTCAGTTAACTGAAGCGACTGCGATATTAGATGGATGATTTGATTGGTAGTATCGGACATAAAATCGTGTGTTTTACGGTGTTCGTTTATAGTAAAAAAAGGCGGATATGAATGAAATGTCCTTAAAAAGGCCATTTTCAGGCACTTTCAAAGGACATTTGTTCAAATGAAAAGGATAAAAAATTATTCTTCTATTATTTCAATTTTTTCAATTTTATCTCCCTGACGAATCAAATCAATCACTTCGAGACCTTCAACAACTTTTCCGAAGCAGGTATGACGACGGTCGAGATGCGAAGTGTTACGGCGGCTATGACAGATAAAAAATTGTGAACCTCCGGTATTTCTGCCGGCATGAGCCATGGAAAGAACTCCGCGGTCGTGGTACTGATTTTCACCATCAAGTTCACAATTAATTGTGTAACCCGGTCCACCTGTACCGGTACCGTTAGGGCATCCACCCTGAATCACAAAATCAGGAATCACCCTGTGAAAAGTCAATCCGTTATAGAAACCTTTTTCTGTCAGGTCAATAAAGTTTTTAACTGTATTGGGAGCATCTTTTTCATAAAATTCTACTTTCATCGCCCCCTTTTCGGTAGTAATTATTGCTTTTTTCATTTTGTTTATATTTTAGAACAGAGAGTAAAGAACAAAGAGTTAAAACTTTTAAGGAAAGATTTCAACTCATTTTCGTTTGAGTTTTTGTTCTTGTTTGTTTTATGTTCGCTTTTTTAATAAAATTATAATCTGGCTTTAATAGCCTTCGTTTCGGCTTCGTAACCCGGTTTATCCAACAGTGCAAACATATTCTTTTTATACGCTTCAACTCCCGGCTGATCGAAAGGATTAACGCCCAGCAAATAACCGCTTATACCACAGGCTTTTTCAAAGAAATAAAGCAATTCGCCAAGGTAATATTCGTTCAGCTTTGGTAACGAAACTTTAAGATTCGGCACACCTCCATCGATATGAGCTAACATTGTTCCGAGCTCAGCCATTTTGTTTACTTCATCAACACGTTTACCGGCCAGAAAGTTCAGGCCATCAAGGTTGGCTTCATCATTGGGGAAAATTTTAGTGTAATTAGTTTCGTCAATTGAGATAACTGTCTCGAATATAGTACGTTCACCTTCCTGAATCCATTGTCCCATTGAGTGAAGATCGGTTGTAAAGTCAACAGCTGCAGGGAAAATACCCTTCAATTCCTTGCCTTCACTTTCGCCGTAAAGTTGTTTCCACCATTCGCCGATGTAATGTAGTTTTGGGTGAAAATTGACCAGTATTTCTGTCTTTTTACCATTTTTGTACAATTCGTTACGTACAGCAGCATACTGTGCGGCAGGATTTTCTTCGAAAGATGTTTCCACTCCGCAAAGATTTTCCATGTAAACTGCACCGGCTACCAACTGACGGATATCAAAACCGGCAACGGCGATAGGCAATAAACCTACCGGCGAAAGCACTGAGTATCTTCCACCGATATTATCTTCAATAACATAAGTTTTGTAACCTTCCTGAGTGGCAAGCGTACGCAATGCACCACGGGCTTTATCGGTCACCGCTACAATCAGCTGACGTGCAGCTTCTTTACCCTGTTGTTCTTCGAGTTGGGTTTTCAAGAGGCGGAAAGCCAGAGCTGGTTCGGTAGTTGTACCCGATTTGGAAATAGAAATGATACCAAACTTTTTATTTTTCAACAATTCCTGTAATTCGTAGAGATAATCCTCGCCAATGTTTTGTCCTGCATAAACTACTACCGGTGCTTTGCGATCAGTTTGCAGCCAGTCGAAACTATTCGAAAGCGCATCAATCACGGCTTTTGCACCCAGATAGCTTCCACCTATACCGATTACGACAACAACTTCGCAATTGTCGCGAAGAATTTTAGCCGTATTTTCAACATCAGCCAAATGTGCTTCGTCGATTGAAGTTGGTAAATGAAGCCAACCCAGGAAATCGCTGCCTTTCCCGGTTCCGTTGTGCAAAGTTGAATTTGCATTATTAACCTGAGCTTTGTAGCCCGCTACTGCCTGTTCGGAAACAAAACCGAATGCTTTGTCGATTGAAAGTTTGATGTGTTGCATATATTTTATATTTGTAAATTTAATAAGCGGAAAATCCGGATATAAAAAAATTATTTTAATTTTTCAGTCAGTTTTCTGATTTCGAGCATGGGGGAACAACGGTTGTACAGGATTTCGTACACAGCATCCACAATGGGCATATTCACCTGATATTTTTCGTTGATTTCATGTATACATTTCGAAGCATAGTAACCTTCGGCTATCATCTCCATTTCTAATTGTGCTGTTTTTACCGAATAGCCTTTTCCGATCATTGTTCCGAACAGACGGTTCCGGCTGAATTTCGAATAAGCAGTTACCAACAAATCGCCCAGATAAGCCGGTTCGTTGATATCGCGGTGAAGCGGATTGGTGGCATTGCAAAAACGGTTGATTTCCTGAATGGCATTCGAAATCAGAACAGCCTGAAAATTATCACCATACTTCAACCCGTGACAAATACCTGCAGCAATTGAATAAATATTCTTCATTACGGATGAATATTCAATTCCGAGTATGTCGTCGCTTATGGAACTACGTACAAAACTGGTGGTAAACCGCTGTGCAATGATGCGGGCTTTTTCGCGCGAACTACAACCAATGGTTAGGTACGAAAGTCTTTCGAGCGCAACTTCTTCGGCGTGACAGGGACCGGCCAAAACGGCAATATTGTCTTTCGGCACGTTGTAGAATTCCTCGAAATAGTCTGAAACTATCATGTTTTCGTCGGGGACTATCCCTTTGATGGCCGAAACAATGATTTTTTTATCAAGTTTCCTCCTTAATTTTTTCAGATGTTGTTTGATAAATGGCGAAGGAATTGCAAAAATCAGAATATCGGAAGTGGCAACAACATGGTTAATGTTGCTGGTGAAATTAATTCTGTCAGTATCAAATTTAACGCCGGTCAGATAAGAAGGATTTTTGCTCAATCTTACAAATTCATCAATTTGTTCCTGACGTCGCATGTACCAGTTGATTTCGTTTGAATTGACCAATGCAATTTTTGCAATTGCAGTAGCCCAGCTTCCACCACCCAGAACGGCTATTTTACTTTTTTCGTTCATAAACCCCTACCCCTTAAAAGAGAAAAAGAATGATTAGTATATTAATTCTTAATTAATTATCTTAAATTTCAGGTTCTGTTTTTTTATTCCCCGTTAGCAGACAGGGTTACCTTAGCAATCCATTCCGACACTTCTTCTTTGGAAGGATTAGTGAGTTCGAGTTTGTTTTTCTTATTTATTCCGCAAATATCCTGATGGAATTTATTCGGATTCAGGCCTTTAAGGTCACTTACCATGGTAATTCCGGCCTTCTGAACAACCTCTACCCATGCTTCCGGAATACCCAGAGCCATGAACTTTTCGGGTCCGTCTTTTTTCTGTACTTTTTCAGGTTTCATTTGCGGGAAGAAAAGTACTTCCTGAATGGCCTGCTGACCGGTCATTAACATAACAAGACGGTCCATCCCGATTCCCATTCCCGATGTGGGTGGCATACCATATTCCAGCGAACGTACAAAATCCATGTCGATAAACATAGCTTCATCGTCGCCTTTTTCGCTGAGTTTCAATTGTTCCTGAAAACGTCCGAGCTGATCAATCGGATCGTTGAGTTCTGAATAAGCATTGGCAAGTTCTTTTCCGTTTACCATTAATTCGAAACGTTCAGTCAGCTCCGGGTTGTCGCGGTGACGTTTACAAAGCGGCGACATTTCGCGGGGATAATCGGTAATAAAAGTAGGTTGAATATAATTTCCTTCACATTTTTCGCCGAATATTTCATCAATGAGTTTACCTTTTCCCATCGTTTCATCAGCTTCAATATGCAGAGTTTTACAAACCTCACGTAACTGATGTTCATCCATTCCGCTGATATCGATGCCTGTATGCTCTTTGATAGCATCGATCATGGTAATCCGTTTGAATGGAGTTTTAAAGCTTATCGTTTTATCACCCACCGTAATTTCGTTCTTTCCGTTGACATCCATACAGATTTTTTCAATCATATTTTCGGTAAATGTCATCATCCAGTTATAATCCTTGTAGGCAACGTAGATTTCCATTGCTGTAAATTCAGGGTTGTGGGTACGATCCATTCCTTCATTCCGGAAGTTTTTCGAAAATTCGTAAACTCCTTCGAAACCACCAACTATCAGACGTTTAAGGTATAATTCGTCGGCAACACGCAAATAAAGCGGAATGTCGAGTGCATTGTGGTGAGTAATAAACGGACGGGCTGAAGCTCCTCCGGGAATAGACTGCAAAATCGGGGTTTCAACTTCAATATATCCCTCGGCATTGAAATAATCGCGCATGGATTGATATACTTTGGTACGTTTCATGAAAATTTCCTTCACACCTTCATTTACCACCAAATCCACATAGCGCTGGCGGTAACGTTGTTCGGGATCTTCAAAAGCATCGTAAGCCACACCATCTTTATATTTCACGATTGGTAGTGGTCGCAGCGATTTACTTAACACTGTAAGTTCCTGTGCATGAACACTGATTTCGCCCATTTGAGTACGAAAAACAAAACCTCTGATTCCGATAAAATCACCAATATCCAATAACTTTTTGAAAACTGTATTGTACATTTCGGGTTGCGCTTCGGTACTTATATCATCACGGCTCACATAAACCTGAATACGGCCTCCGGAATCCTGAAGTTCGATAAATGACGCTTTACCCATGATACGTCGGCTCATGATACGGCCTGCAATACAAACGGGTTTACCGCTTTCTTCATCTTTAAAGGCAGCTTTTATATCGGTAGAAAATGCGTCGGTCGGGAATAAGGCGGCTGGATAAGGATCAATGCCGAGATTGCGTAATTCGTTCAAACTCTGTCGTCTGAATTGTTCTTGTTCACTAAGTTCTGTGCTCATATCTTTTTTATATACAAATTGCTGCAAAAATACAAAAAAAAGAGGAATTAATTTTATCTCATCCAAAATTAAGATTTCCCTTAACATTGATTACGATTTTCAGGTTACAACAATTCCGGAATCAGATGCCGGAATCGGTCACTCAATAATCTGAAAACTGATAAAATGAGTTTGAAAAATAAACATTGGATTCAATCTGACAAAAAAACGCCATAAACTTGATGAAACGGAATAAAATGCTGAAATTTGCAGCTTCAATTCAGTTGTTTCATAATACAGATCAGGTTGGAAAGAGAAAACAAAGCACTTTGGTTAGATAATTTAAGGGCTGTAGCCACAATTGCGGTCATTGGCATACATGTGTCGTCAGATTATGTACCCGGCGAAGGTACAATTCCAATGTCCGACTTTTGGATTGGAAATATATACGATAGCCTGTCGCGGTTTGCTGTACCTGTTTTTGTAATGATTTCGGGAGCATTACTGCTTTCGAAAGAAGAAGGTACAGGAGTTTTTCTGAAAAAACGGTTTACCCGACTGCTCCTGCCCTTTGTTTTCTGGAGCCTGATTTATAGCATTAACTCTCTTTATCTTGAAAATCAGGAGGGTATTCATAACAGTTTTCAGGATATATTACACAAAATTTTTGTTCAGTTCCGCGATGGAAGTTCGGTTCATTTTTGGTATATCTACATGATTATTGGTCTGTATCTGTTCATTCCTGTCATTGGTAAGTGGGTTCGACATGCCACCGAAAAAGACCTGCTGTATTTCCTTATTCTATGGTTTGTTAGCATGCTGCTGAACCAACCTGTTTTCGAAAAATTCAAACCTGCGGTTGAACTGAGTTATTTCGGTGGATTTACAGGTTACCTGATTTTAGGTCATTACCTAAAAATCAAAACTTTCAGCAACCCGCGTAAATCCCGCCTCTTCGGACTGATACTATTAATAAGCGGACTCCTGATGACGGTTTTCGGTACTTATTCAGGCTATTATTTTTCACAAAAATACATCTCTGATTTTTACGAACCTCTTTCGCCCGGTATTTTATTTTATGCTGCCGGACTTTTCCTTCTTTTCAGAGATAATGATATCCGCTGTCGCCCTTTGGTGTACGTACGCAACTTTATCAGCAAATATAGTTACGGTATCTTCCTTGTGCATGTCCTGGTACTCAACAAACTCTACGATTTCAATATTTCGTGGAATTTTATTCAGCCGGCATTAGGAATCCCGGTGACAGTATTTATTTGTCTGGCCATTTCATCTGTAATTATTTTTGTTATCAGCAAACTGCCGGGAGGGAAATACTTTGCAGGATAAATTCCGGTATTTTAGATTTATTGCATTAACAATCAAGATAATACCGAAATCAAAAATAATACTGAACAAAACGAACCTGTATTTCCGCTATTTCAATGTCTGCTTTTGATGAACATATATCTGTTTGATCCTTTCTTTAAAACCCGTTAATTTATCAGTCAAATCTTTCCATCCTTTTTCTAAAAAAACAACTTAAAACAAATATTAGCTGAAAACATTCGAAAGTCATCAAAAGTATAATTTTGGTCGACCAATTTTATGTTTTACAACATATTTTGAAAAATAATCCGAAAATAATTTTTTTAATTGAATTCAACGCCCTATTTTTGGTCGACCAAATAAATTGGTTGACCAAAAACAGATAAAAAATGTATAAAAAATTACTCCTTTTTTCACTTTTCAGTTATTTCGGTTTTCAAATAAGTGCCCAGACACTCATCAACACATCTTTCGAAATAACCGACAATTATAGCGTCGGTTCGGTTCATAATAAAAACAAATGGACAGTTACTGCGGGAAGTGGCGAAATTGTTTCAAATCCCGATTATGTATCAGAAGGAACACAGGCACTTAAACTGTCTTCAAATTCAACTGCTTTACAAGCGGATCATATCTCCTATTCTTCCAACACAACAGCTCTTGGTGGCGATGTTTATCTTGATTTCCGGATTAATCTTAAAGCCTTACCATCCGTAAACTTCGGAATTACAGGATATGATTTAGGTACATTAACCAACCGGAGTTTTATGATGGAATTTCAGCCATCCGGCAAAATCAAGTTATATGACGGAAGTTCCGGCTGGTCGACACAACCGCTTTACACAGCCAATACATGGAAAAGAATTTCAATTAAAATTGACCATTCGGGCACCAGGTGTCAGTATGCCATTGATGGTGTGGTAATTAATAAGTTATTTTCGTTTCGTGAAATTAAAACCGGAGCGACTACCTTCGATTTTCATTCACTTCGTTTCTCAATGGATAGCGGAACTTCAGATGTAGCCATCGACAATTTGTACATTGGCTCCTCCCCTATTGCCGGTATTAATTTTCAGTCGTCGTCAACCGATAGGTCAATTACCGTTACACAACCGGCATACGGAAGTATCTCATTATCACCTGCAAAATCAGTATATCAATTGAACGATCAGGTTAGTGCGTCAGTTACAGTTCCTGAACATTATGTGTTTACAGGCTGGACGGGTGATGTATCGGGAACTGAGAATCCGGTTACATTTACTGTGAGCAAAAACATGACTTTGGGTGCAAATGTGATAATTGATACCAACAATCCGCCGGCTCAATCGGTCATTACGATAACTCAGCCTGTTGGTGGTACCATTACATTGTCGCCCTCACAAACGAATTATTACAACGGATCGGCTGTAAAAGCTACACTGACATTACAATCCGGTTATCAGTTTGAGGGCTGGACGGGCAGTCTGTCGGGAACTACTAATCCCACCACTTTTGTGATTAATCAGAACATGAACATCGGAGCAACGGTTTCCGAAATACAGGTTTCGTCGACTAAACGGGTAGTATCCACTGTCACTCAGTTCAAAGATGCATTGGCAGCCATGAATCCCGGCGATACAGTTTTAGTACTTGATGGCAGCTATAATCTGGGAGGAGTGAAAGTGACACGCGGAGGTTCAGGTTTAAAACCTATAGTAATAATGTCGAAAAATCAACATGCGGCAAAAATAACAGGAGCATCATCATTTTCACTTTCGGCGGTAAGTTACGTAATATTCAGCGGATTTGAATTTAACCTGGAACCGGTAAGTACTATTTTCAAAATGGAAGGTTGCAGTTTTGTAAGAATAACCCGCAACAAATTTCAAATGAAAAACCTGTCGGACACACAAACTTCAAAATGGATAACTGTGGGTGAAGTCTGGGAAAATGAAGTTTGTAACAGTCATCACAACCGGATTGATCACAATTTATTCGACGGTAAATACGATCAGGGCGCATGGGTAATCATCGACGGAAGTCATGGTACGGTTCCGGCAATTTCACAGCACGATTTGATTGATCATAATATTTTCAGAAACAATACACCACGTGTCACCAACGAAAAAGAAACCATCAGGTTGGGTGTAAGCGACCTGAGTCATAAAGATGCTTTTACGGTGGTAGAATATAATTTATTCGAAGATTGTGATGGTGATCCCGAAATCGTTTCTGTAAAAAGTAATTGCGACACAGTGCGAAACAACACTTTCCGCCGTTGCCTCGGCACCATTAGTCTCCGTCAGGGCAACAATAGCGTGGTTACAGGCAATTATATGTTCGGAGAGGGAAAAACTGCTGTTTTCGAAAGCAGTACAATAGGATGCGGTGGAGTTCGTGTTTACGGATTAAACCATAAAATTTACAATAATTATTTCGAGGGACTTACCGGAAATAAATGGGATGCTGCATGTACACTGACAAACGGTGATGTTACGAATACATCCACCAGCTTATCCAGTCATTTTTTGCCGGAAAATATCGTTTTTACAAACAACACACTGATCAACAATGTATCAAATATCGAAATCGGATTCAACAACAACGGCGAATACGGTAAAGCACCAATCAACTGCAAAATTGCCAATAATATAGTGATTTCCAACGTAAACCCGGTTGTAAAATATTACAGTACGGCTTCGCTGGCGGGTGTAAATTTCGAAAACAACATCATTTATCCTACAGGAACTTCAACTTTGGGAATCGAAGGAACATCGGAATCTCAAATCAATGCGATTGATCCTCAGTTAGTTCTTACAGATTACAGAATTCCTGTTTTGACTACAAGTTTTAAAACACCATTCAGCGTTTATAAACTTTCGCCTTCGAGTCCGGCCATCAATAAATCAGCGGGTTACGAATTTGTAACTACCGATTTTGAAAATCAGCCTGTATCAGGATTGCGCGACATTGGAGCAGATGAGTTCAACGCCGATGCAACCATTACCAACGGACCATTGAGTGATTTGCAGGCCGGACCTACAGCTGCCGAAGATTATATATACGAAATAAATGTTTCAACATCAACTCCGGCTATAAAAGACAATCATTTCGCTGCATTTCCCAATCCGTTCAGTGGTACTACCCGCTTGACAATTCCGGTAACGAAAGCCGGAAAAATAATCATTAGCATATATAACGCTCAGGGTCAGCTTATTCAGAAAACGGAACAATTTGTCACAGCCGGCTTGTTCAACAACATTATCAATCTGACTACCAAAGGATTACTCTTTTGCAGAATTGAATTGAATAACGAAAGTACATGCATAAAACTAAATTCTAAATAATCATCAATCAAATAACTACTTTAATTTCTAATGATCATGAAAAAAATTACTTTATTATTAGTCATGTGTTCATTTTCAGTAATGTTAATGGCATATCCGCAAACATTACCTATTGATTATAATTCCTTTTTTTCAGCAAGTGCTATTGGAACTAATCCCAATTTAGAAAAAGGAATTTATACAACAACATCAGCTTCGATTATGCAAAATCAGTGGAACAGAAGCGGAAAATTAACAAGCGGAGAAGGTGCAGGTTTTTCACCACAAGTAGAGAACAACAATCTGGCATACCTGAATTTCGTAAATAATAACCTTGGTAAAGCAATCATTTTAGATCCTAATATTCAGGCAGATCCTTTAGTTTCGGGATCAACTTTTCGAACAACTGTATACAGTCTGACATCTTCAAGTACAGATTATGTAGGAACTTTTTATGCAGGGATGTTAATCAACTTCACAACAGTTCCAAATTCAGCTGTGGATTTTTTTGCATTTGATTCAAATTATACCGGGAATGCACAACGTGGAAGAATATTTATAAAAGCATCGGTTAATTCCGGATATTATAACATTGGTATTGGTTTTAGTGGTTCCGGGGATGTAACAACATGGTCTTCTGATATCGCTTTAGGGTCAACAAATTATATTGTAGCCAAAATAATTGTAGCCGCTTCCGGTAATGAAAGTATTGCACTTTATCTGAACCCTGCTTTGAATGATCTGGAATCAGGTTCAACTCCGGTAAATTCCGGATCGTATACTGCTGCATTAAAATCTATTAAAGGCCTTGTAATCAGGCAACGTCCGGGAATAGGTGGTAAAATTGCAGGACTTCGGTTCAGTAACAACTGGTCTGATATAGTTGCTGTTCAATCAACTGCTACCCAACTTACTGCTCCGGTTGTAAGTAGTGCAACTTCAGTTACTGCTAACGGTTTTACTGCCAACTGGACACCTGTTGCAAATTCAGCAGGCTACGACGTTCAGGTTTATCTGGGAGCTAACTTAATTAGTACTACCAATACAGCCGGTCAGGCAACAAACAGTCTGGCAGTGACAGGTTTAATGTCCGGGTTAACATATACTTACAAAGTAGTTGCCAAAGGTGATATTACCAACTTTGCTGATTCTGATCCATCAACAGCTTCAGCTTCATTTACAACTTCCGATCCGTTTGCTTCAAATTCAATCAATACAGACTTTGATAATGGTACCTGGGGTACAGCTGTTACAACTCAACCTTCAGCTGGTTTTTACACATCGGGAAGTTATAACGGATTTGATTTTACTGTTGCTATGTTGTATGAAAAAACATTGAAAGGAATTAAAGGTGAAGTACACCTGAATCGCATAGCCGTTGATAAGCAGGCAAATGGTGGTAAAATTACATTCCCTACAGTAAATTCAGTTAAACAAATTGAAATTCATGCGGCAGCAGGAACTGAAGGAAACGGATTTCAATTAAAGGAATTTATTCCTTCAACAAATTCATGGTCTGCTATAGGTGGAACCTACGTTTATGAACTTGCTACTAAAAATGCTTCAACTGACTCCATTTATATCATTTCTGTTTCCCGCTCTGTACCTACAAAATTCAGAATTGAAAATGCATCTACCGGTGGTGTTTATATTATGAAGATTATCACACGCACCAACAACCCTGTTTTATTACAAAAACCGGTCGTACATGCAGCTTCGGACATTTCATCTACCGGATTTACTGCCAACTGGTCAGCAGTCGATAACGCAACTTCTTACAAAGTTCTTGTATATCAGAGCTCTACTTTAAGGGGCACTTATGATGTGACAGGTCAGACAATTCAAAGTACTGTTATCAGCGGATTGACACCGAACACTGCCTACACTTACAAAGTACAGGCCGTTGGTAATGATGATGTCGACTTTTCCGATTCATTCCTATCTGTTGCTTCCGGTGTAACCACTTCCAACTCTTTCAATATTACTGACACCAAATCAATTTCAGCTTTATCAACATTAAATGCATCAAGTTCGGTGGAAGTTTCAACTGGTGCAATATTAAATGTAGACGCCGTAAAAACAATCAACAATATCACTGTTAATCCGGGCGCAAAGTTGAATGTAACTTCATCTAATTCATTGACAGTTTCTACATTAACTCTGAAATCGGATAAAGATGATACTTCGTTCAGCGTAAAACTGGATGCCGGTATTACTGCCACGAATGCACGTCTCCTTAAAACAATAGACGATACAAAATGGTATTTTATGTCGTTCCCCTGCGATGTGGCTGTAAGTTCGATCACCAAATCGAACGGCGACCCGTTAGCCAACCCCGGAACCGATTGGTTTATAAAGTATTATGATGGAAATAAACGTGCCAACGATGGCGTTTCTAATGGCTCAAACTGGGTTTCTGTCACCAGCGGCACGCTGACTGCCAAAAAAGGATATATTTTTGGTCTGAAAACCGGAACTCCCGAAACAGAACTCTTCATTCCTCTGAATACGGAAATTCTTGGCACCGAATCGGAAAGTTCAATACCTGTGATGTCGTACAATAGCGGACTTGCTGCCGAAGTACATAAAGGATGGAATCTGATTGGTCAACCTTATCTGAGCAGGTTTGCTGCTCAGACCGGCAGCGATGCACCTTTCATGGTCGTGCCAAATATTGATGGAAAAACCTATTCTGTAAAATCAAAAGCCATCGGTACTCTACCTGAAATCAATCCCATGTCGGCTTATTTTGTTCAGTCAGCAACGGATGGAAACATTAATTTCGGATTAAATGGTCGTCAGAGTGTACGTTCTTTGGTCGAAAAAAGCGTTACCGACTACCTGCAATTAAAATTCAGTAACAATTCCGGCGTTGATGATACCTACCTTATTCTGGACGATAATCAAAGTACTGCCTACCAGATTGGTCAGGACATGGAAAAGTGGCTCGGCACCGGCAGTGATAAACCTCAGATTTTCAGCACTCTCGGGGATGTAAAATTTGCGTTCAACGCATTGCCTGTAAACAGTGTAAATAATTTAACAATAGGAACTTACACAAAAACAAGCGGTTCGGCAATCATCAGCGCTGATGCATCCCAAACTTCAGGAATTTCCAATATATTACTGAAAGATAATGATAATGGAATTGTAACCGATTTACTTGCTTCCGATTATCATTTTATTGCCGGAGAAGGCATTAATGAAAACAGATTCTCATTGACAATTCAAAAAATCTCCACAGATACAAAGAAAGATGCAGAATTAAATTCAACCATTGTATCATTGAAAAATGGCCGTATTGTTATCAACAATGCCGCTGAATTGAAATCCGTTCAGGTATACGATGCAGTGGGTCATTTACTTATAAATATAAATCCGGCTCAGAATACTGTAGAACTACCCGTGTTAGTGAAAGGAATTTATAACATTAAAATTCAGACAATCAATAAATCACGGACAATAAAGATAATGATCTGATTTCATAATCAATCAATCAATCAATTAATTAACAAAAAATAAAATACTCAAAATGAATACAATATCAGAAAAAAGGAAATATAACTTTCCGGATGTTTTAATGATTAAGTTAGACAGGGAAATATCACTTGTATTGGTATCAGGAGATCCCGAAGATCCTTATGCGTCGAATGTACCTGAGTTTTTAAACTCAGATCCGCTGAAGAACAATATTACGTAGTGAATAATATAATCCCCGGAAATATCCGGGGATTTACTTATTTTAGTAGACATTTTCACAAAATCATGAATTGATTAATTTAAAAAATATGACTCTGTAACTGATTGGTTGACCAATTTTATGTTTTACAACATGTTTTTTAAAAAAGTCTGAATAAAGTTTTTTTATTGGGAATAGTTATAGTATTTTTGGTCGACCAATTAGAAAATCGTAATACATTTAATAAAACGTTATTACTAACCAATAAAATTTAAAAATTAATGAAAAAAATAATTTTACCGATATTATTTTCAGCTTTTGCATACGTTGCAGGAGCTACTGTTTACTTAAACGAAACATTTAATTACTCAGTGACCACACTGGCTCAGGAAAGTTCATGGACCACAGTGGGAACTTTAACCACGGGCACCGGGCGAAATATCATTTCTTCACCACTTACCTACTCTGTCAACGGCAAAACATACAGTCTGTCCGGAACGGGAAAAACACTGAACAGTGATGTTGCAACATCAACTGATTATAAATCATATAAACCTTTCAACACAACAGCTGTCAATTCAGGTTCGGTTTATCTTTCATTTCTTTATAAACCCGGTGTGGCTCAGTCACAAACCAATTCCGAAGTAATGGGTTTGGCAGATGGTACGAGCCAGGGACCAAGACTCTGGGTTGGTAAAGGAGCATTAAATACGGCTAATTTCCGCTTTGGTTTGACACGGGGAATTACTACCGGAGCAAGTGTTATCTGGAACAGTACTGAATACTCGGATACACAGGCTACTTTTTTAATTGTCATCAAATATGATTTTTCAAACAATACAGCATCGGTATTTATTAATCCGGCTCTTGGAACTATTTCCGAGCCGGGTGCCGATATTATTGATAATACGACCAGCACCTACAGAACTCAACTCAATAACCTATGGTTGAGATGTACCGGTTCAAGTGCAGCAAAATTCAACATTGGTGGCATTTGCGTAGCTTCTTCGTGGATTGAAGCGGTTGCAGATAAAAACACTCCCAAACTGGATTCACCGGTAATCGGTGCTGCAACTTCGGTTACGGGCGAAGGATTTACTGCCAACTGGTCGACTGTTTCCAACGCACAGGGCTATAAAGTAAAAGTATACCAGTCGACTACACTTGTCGGGACTTATCCGGTGAACGGAAATTCAGTCACTTCGCTCGTCATAAATGGTCTGTTGCCTAACACAACTTATACTTATAAGGTTATTGCAACCGGCGATGGCACAAATTTCACCGATTCGGACGAATCAGCAGCATCAGAAAGTTTCACCACACTCAACACCGGTATTGATGCCATTAATACTAATTTCGGTGATGGAACCTGGGGAGAAACTGCCGTTTCATATACTTCAGGCAGTTATCCCACTACTACACTTAATGGATTTAATTTAGTAAAAGCATACCTTCAAAGCAGTTCGCTTACCTGCCAGACAGGTGAAAATCACGTCAATCGGATTTTGCTCGATAAAAATTCTCAGAATGCTGCTCTTGAATTTCCAACGTTAAAAACTGTTGGCGAAGTTGAAATACATGCCGCAACCGGCACCGATGCCATGAGTTTTCGACTCGAAGAATGGGTGAACAACCAATGGCAGGTTGAAAACACATACACAACCCGTAAATCGCCCGACAGTATTTATGTAATTCCGCTTTTACGTTCTGCCAATACGAAACTCCGGATTGCCAATAATACCGGAAGTGGATTGTATATTTACAAAATTCTGACACGCACTTTACAGGAAACCGTTGATTTAACACTGAAAAGTTCATCTCCAACTGAAAACGAGGTTGTATTTTCGAATCTGAAAAAAACCATCACTCTTACTTTCAATAAAAATATCGAAAAATTAAACGGTACAATTTTACTGAATGCTGTTTCAATTCCATTAACCGACTGTACAGTCATGAATAATATTGTTACTATACCTGTAACACTCACAACAACAAGCGGTTCGAATAAAAACTACACTTTAACTGTAAGTGCGGGTACTTTTGGCGAAGCCGGAAACAACACCAATCTTTCGAAAGCGATAACACTTAATTTTCAAACCATTAAGTCGGTCGCTTATCCTTCGGATTACAACGGATTAATTGATGTGGTTTATAAAAATGTGAATAGTCCTAATTGTCGGATGGATGTATATTATCCCACCAATCCAACGTCGCCGGTACCCTGTGTCATTAATATGCACGGCGGTGGCTGGGTCAGTGGCGCCAAGGAAGAACAGGGAGGATTTTCCATGTATTTCAATGTTGGTTATGCTGTGGTGAATGTTGAATACAGAATGCGAAACGAAATTGAAGCACCTGCTGCTGTAGAAGATGTAAGAGCAGCAATGCATTATGTATTGAACCATGCTCAGGAATGGAACATCGACAGAAATAAAATCATTTTTCAGGGTGGTTCGGCCGGAGGACATCTTGCACTCACAGCCGGTTATCTCCAGAACGACAGAAGATACGACAATGAAATTACACAGTATCAGGGTGAAATCAATGTAATGGCTGTGATTGACAAATACGGAGCTGCAGATTTAACCACTTTCCTGCCTGTTTATCCGGGTATGGTTCTCTGGTTTGGATCACATGCCGGCGATACCGACTTTATCAAATCACTCTCACCTGTCGATTTAATCAATTCGCACACTCCGCCTACTTACATTATTCATGGCGATGCCGATCCGACTATACCATATAGCCAGTCTGTAACCTTATATGCAGCGCTGCAGAATGCCGGAGTTAAAAGTATGTTTACAACAGTTCCCGGAGGTGGTCATGGCGGTTTCCCAACAGCTTACAATACTCAAATGGAAACCGAAGTGATAAGTTTTCTTCATTCGGTTGAAAGTACGGTAACAGGGGCGAAAAATACGGAAAACAAAACCAACCTTAAAGCAATTATTCAGGGGAAACAGGTCGTTTTACAAGGCAATGACGATACGACGACGAGTGTTTTCGACTGTGTTGGAAACGAAATATTAACAACAAAACTCAAATCATTTGAAATTACTCAAAAAGGACTTTATATTCTAAAAATTAAAAACGGAGAAAAGAAATCTGTTCAGAAAATTTTAATTCAATGAAACAAAAAATGAATCTTAAATCACATTTTATTTTTTCGGTACTGTTACTGAGTATATCTGTTCATGCTCAGCAACTGACAGTCAATGAAATATTTAACGAAGGAGCTGTACTTCAGCAAAATTCGAAAGTAGCAGTTTGGGGTACCTCACCTGCTTCAAAAGAAATCAAAATTAACTTTCAGAATAAAACGGTGAAAACCACCGGCAAACCTGACGGTACATGGACTGCCGACCTGCAATCATTAAAAGCCGGCGGACCTTTTATGATGAAAATATTTTGTGAAAAAGACACAATCAGATTCAACGAAATTTATGTGGGCGAAGTATGGCTGGCCGGCGGACAATCCAACATGGCATTTATGCTCGAAAATTCGGACAATGGCAAAACAGAAATTGCCAATGCCAAAAACAATAATATCCGTTTTGTGATGGTTCCCTACAAAGCTTTCGAAGGAGATAAAATCCGCGGCGATTTAAACTGGAGAACCGCCACCACCGAAAACGTGTCAAAAATGTCGGCCGTGGCTTACTATTTTGCAAAGGATTTACAGGCAAAACTAAAAGTTCCGGTCGGAATTATCTGCTGTTACAAGGGAGGATCGGGTGCCGAAACATGGACTACAAGAGAAAGTTTGATGAAAAATCCGGAACTGGCTCCTATCGTCGAAAAATATGAAAATTATTTTTCAGAATTAGGAAATGAAAAATACATGCAACTGGTTGCCAAATATGAAAATGATCTGAAAGCTTATCAGGATTCGGTTAAAGCCGGAAACAAAAACCTGAAAAGTCCCAAAGAACCAATGGGAGAACGGAACTATAACCGTCCGTATGGATTGTACAATACCATGTTGAAAAGGGTCATTCCTTATACAGTAAAAGGAGCTATCTGGTATCAGGGCGAACACAATTCGTCGCGTGGAAAACAATATCAGACCTTATTTCCGGTAATGATTGAACAATGGCGTACCGATTTCAGAAATCCTGACATGCCGTTTTTATTTGTCCAGTTGCCCGGTTATGCAAATGCCGATGCTAACAATCGCCAGATTTGGCCGGAATTAAGAGAAGCTCAGTTATTCACCATGCAAAAAGTACCAAACACAGGTATGGCGGTGATAAATGATCTTGGCAATCCAACCAACATCCATCCTACTCACAAAGAACCGGTCGGAAAAAGATTAGCTTTGATTGCCCTGAATAAAACATATCAATTCAATGTTCCTTACTCAGGACCGGTTTTCAAAAGCGCTCAGTTCAAATCAGGTAAAGCTGTAATCACTTTTGATTATATTGAAAAAGGATTAAAATGCGACGGTGAATTACAGGGTTTTACAATTTGTGGGGATGATAAAAATTTTGTACCTGCAAAAGCACAAATAATCAATAATCAGGTAGTTGTATCGGCCGAAGGAGTTAATTCGCCTGTAGCTGTACGCTACGACTGGTCGAACTGGACCATTGGAAATCTGAAAAACAGTGCAGATCTTCAGGCAAGTCCTTTCCGTACAGATAATTTTCCACTTTTATCCGAAAGTAATAAAACTGATAAATATTAAATAATGAAAAACATTAAAATATTGGCTTTTCTGATTTGTTTTTCCACTTTTCAGGTCAGTGCTCAAATGCTGGTTTGGAATGTAAAAACCCTCGAAAAAGCAAAAAACTCTAATTCGCCGGCAGCAAAAAGCATTGTCAGAGAAGCTGACAAACAACTGTCTGTAAACATATTAACCGTCATGGATAAACCTATGACTCCTCCGGGTGGCGATAAACACGACTATATGAGTATGGGGCGCTACTGGTGGCCCGATCCTGACAAAAAAGATGGTCTGCCTTATATTCGTAAAGATGGAGTTGTCAATTCGGAAATCGATAAATTAGACAGAATGCCACTGAGTAAAATGGCAAGAAGTGTAAATACATTATCGATAGCTTACTACCTTACCGGCGATGAAAAATATGCTTCGAAAGCAGTTGAAAATTTACGAATCTGGTTTGTTGATAAAAAAACAAAAATGAATCCGAACATGAATTTCGGTCAGACCATACCGGGTCGGAACGAAGGTAAAGGACGTGGAGAAGGTGTACTTGACACTTATTCATTCGTTGAAATGCTCGACGCAGTTGAATTGTTGAAAAATTCGAAAAGTCTGAAAAACAAAGATATCGAAGAACTCAAAAACTGGTTTTCAGCTTATCTCGAATGGATGCTTACTTCAGCCATCGGTCAGGAAGAAAACGACGCAAAAAATAACCACGGAACAGCTTTCGATGTTCAGGCTGCCCGATACGCTTTATTTGTAGGAAAAAATGAGGTGGCCCGAAAGATAGTGACCGCATTTCCCGAAAAACGTTTGTTCAGACAAATTGAGCCAGATGGTTCACAACCTTTAGAACTGGCCCGAACCACTGCCTTAGGTTATTCGGTTTTTAATCTGACTCATTTTATCGATATGACTTTAATTGCAGGATCAATGCAGTTGAATTTATTGGAATTAAAATCGGAAGATGGCAGAAGTATTCAGAAAGCAATTGAATTTCTGATTCCGTATATTGGTAAGCAGGTCACTGATTTCCCCTATAAACAAATCAAAGAATGGGACAGTGTACAACAAAAACTGTGTTGGGAATTATACCGGGTTGATAAGCTTTTGAAAAAGCCCTTGTATGAGAAATATTATGTAAATCAAGTCAATGCCGCCTCAAAAGGTGACGAATTGCTGATTTACTGATTATTGGATAATCAAATAAAGTATTTATGAAACAAATAAAACTGATTATACTCTTACTCACACTTACACTGTTTGTTCAGGGTCAGGTGAGGGTTTGGAATCTGCCACAACCTGAAAAAGCCCGATTAACATATTCGGTAGCGATAGAAAACATCATTAAGGAAGCCGATAAAAATCTGAAACTCAAAATCGCCACGGTGGTTGATAAAACAAAAACAGCACCGAGTGGCGATAAACACGATTATATCAGTTGCGGGCCCTATTGGTGGCCGGATCCGAAAAATCCAAACGGGCCCTACATTCGTCGTGACGGTGAACGAAACACAGAAGTGCTGACTCAGGATAAAATCAATCTGGCATCGATGACAAAAGGAATTGTTAATTTATCATTGGCCTATTACTTCACTTCCGATGAAAAATATGCCCGCAAAGCAGTTGAAAATCTGCGTATCTGGTTTCTGAATCCCGATACCCGGATGAATCCGAACCTGAATTATGGACAGACAATTTTCGGATATTTTGATGGCAAAGGCAGAGGCGCCGGTTTGATTGAAACTTATTCATTTGTCGATATGCTGGATGGTGTGGAACTACTGAAAAAATCGTCTGCATTTAAAAAAGCATACAGAGCTGCTTTGAACAAATGGTTTGATCACTATCTGAACTGGATGCTGACATCCGATATCGGGAATCAGGAATATAACGCCAAAAACAATCACGGAACTGCTTTCGAAGTTCAGGCTACACGAATTGCGCTGTTTTTGGGAAAAAATGAAATTGCCCTTAAATTCATCAAAGAATTTCCCGCACGCCGCATTTTTACCCAAATCGAACCCGATGGCTCGCAACCATTTGAACTGGTGAGAACCAAGGCATTGCATTATTCAACTTTTAATCTGACGCATTTGTTAGATATGTGCCGTATAGCCAAATCGCTGAACATAGACCTTTACAACGAAAAATCAGATGATGGCAGATGTATCACCAAAGCTTTTGAATTTCTTTCACAATACGCGGGGCAGCCTAAAAGCAGGTTTCCCTACAAACAAATTGAAGAATGGGACGAAACTCAACGTAAACTTATGGTTCAGTTATACAGGGCTGATTTATTTCAGTCAAAACCGCTTTTTCAATCCTTTTATCAACAACTTGTTTTAAATCATAAAATCGACAAAGAAATATTACTCTACTAAATAAATCAAAATGTCTTACTTTTAAAAAATTTCATCATGAAAAAATTATTTTTACTCCTTTTTGTATGTACATCTGTATTAGGCATAAATGCACAGGTGTTCGTTGAAAACTTTGCAACTGCTCCGGTAAATGGCAATTTAGAAGGATATAACAATTGGTATGTATGTTTAAAGTCGGGTGACAATGGCGGATCGAGTCCGAAAATTAATGAAGGTGCATTATTCTACACCGGTTATGCAGGAACTAATGTTGGGAATGTTGCAGTACTTGATTCAGCGATTGGAATTACATCTGCGAATCAACGTATTTCAACCAGAATTGTAAAATTCGGCGCTGATACACTAAAAAATAATGTTGTTGGTCAAAAGATTTATGCCGCATTTATTGCTAATATTTCTTCTCACAGTGCACGTACTTACCGTGATTTCTTCACATTTGAAGGATCAAAAACCTCGAGTAGTACACGTGGTAGAGTTTTTGCAAAAATAAATACAGCAGGAGATTTGTTCACAATAGCAATCTCAAAAAACTCAAGTACAGCCGGAGTTTATGTTGAATCCACCACGATTCCGGGATTATCTTTAAGTACAGGTGTCAATCATTTATTTGTCTTTTGTTATGAAAATATTGAAGGAACAGATAATGACAGAAACATTTTATACATCGATCCGGATTTAACAAAATCAGAAGCTGAACAAACCAACGTTCTTATCAGTACAGATGTAGCAACAGATTACGGAACAACTGCAGGTTTGGGGATTAATCTTCGTCAACGTGGGATTGGTGCTCTGATTGGTGGTATTCGTGTTGGATATTCGTGGGAAACAGTGTTATTACGAAATACAGGTTTTAATAATATCAGCTCTTCTGAAATCAGAATTGCAGGTAAAACAGTTATTACCGACAATCCCGGTAAAATTCAGATTTATAACTTAGCCGGATCCGAAGTGTTGAATGCTCCAACCAATGGTCGATTTGAAACCTCATTGACAAAAGGTTTGTATCTTGTTAAGTTCGTTAACAATTCGGGCAAAACATATTCTTCGAAAATCAACATAAACTAATCATATTCTATTAGTTACAATCAAATTTAAAGAAGTGCAGATAAATTTAAAATCTGCACTTCATGATATCCTTATGCAAAAATCAGTTGTATATATCCTGTTTTTTATCATATCTTTCAGCCTATCTGCCCGTAAAACGACAGTAACCACCGCTTCGTCCATCAACAATGGTAACTGGGCAGCGGGCGACACCATCGTGATGCGAAACGGCACATGGACCAATCAGACCATCAGCCTCACAGCCAATGGTAACGCCGCAAATCCGGTGGTTTTACAGGCGGAAACAGCCGGATTGGTGATTCTGAACGGAACTTCACGACTTTCAATCGGTGGTAGCTATATTGTTGTTTCAGGTTTGTATTTCCTGAACGGAACCCTGAGCGGAAATGCTGTGATTGAATTCAGAACTGGTGTAAATGCTTCGAACTGCATATTGAAAAACTCAGCTATAGCAAGTTATAACCCTTCTGACAACACTGTAGACAGTAAATGGGTCTCACTTTACGGACAAAACAATAGGGTCGATCACTGCTCGTTCGAAAATAAAACCAACTCCGGCACTTTGCTCGTCGTTTGGCTTACCAGCGGGATAACCGTCAACCATATCATTTCCAACAATTACTTTGGTTACCGGAATTCCAATCTCGATGCCGACGGAAACGAACTGAACGGTCAGGAAATCATCCGTGTAGGCGACAGTTCCACTTCAATGACCATTGCCGGCGTCACAGTATCAGGTAACTACTTCGAACGTTGTAACGGTGAAATTGAAACCATCTCAAATAAATCGTGCGGAAATCTCTACACCAATAATCTGTTTTACGAATGCCACGGAATGTTGACCCTCAGACACGGTAACAGTTGTACGGTGGCAGGAAATTATTTCTTTGGTAATGGTGTTTCAGAGTCAGGTGGCGTACGTATTATCGGCGAAAATCATAAAGTATACAACAATTATTTCGAAAATCTGAGAGGAACAAATTACCGGTCGGCACTTTGCATGGTAAGAGGAAAGGAAAACTCAGCTCTCAACGAATATTTTCAGGTTAAAAATGCTCTGGTTGCTTTTAACACCATGGTGAATTGCTCGCAGGCATTTTCAATCAATTATAACAGCAGCAGCTCACTTACTTTGCCACCGATCAATTCGGTAATTGCTCACAACCATGTATATAACACAAGTTCAACCTACAACAACGTTACTATTGATCAAAACAGTGTTTCGGCCATGACCGTAACCTGGAAAAACAATCTGATGAATCAGGGAAAATACAGTAATTTCAGCTATAATTCCACTCAGGTCATTACAGGTGTCGACGCAAAAATGTCACTGGCAGGAACCAGAATAAACATGTACGAACCCGGAGCTTCTACATTACTAACAAACTACAATACAGCTGAATACAACGAGATAACCAATGACATCAGAGGACGCAGCAGAATTGCAACAGCAAAAATGCCCGGTGCAAGTGATCTGAACGGTTCGGTAAGCATTTCGATGCCCGAAAAAAAATTGGTTGGAGCTGCATTTTTCAACAATCCGTCAACGGGAACAGATCACACATTAATAAAATCTGATATTACAACAGTTAAGATTTCAAATAAAAATATTCAGTTCAAATCTGAAAATGAAGGAGATATAACAATACTAAAGCTCAACGGAACGATCATTTGCAAAATGAACATTGAACCGGAAGTATACTACAACAGAACACTCGAAAAAGGCATTTATCTTTTGGTATTTAATGGTATAAATATCACTGAAACAAAAAAAATTATCATCATTTAAAAAAATCATGAAACTCAGAATTTTAGCTATATTATTGGCAACAAACCTGTTGACTGGTTTTGCAACACAGCATCCCGGTTTATTTTTAACTCCTCAGGGGGTGAAGGAAATCAGAAGTTCGCTGGGTAAATATCCTGCATTCGATAAATCGGTTGATGAATTAAAGCAAATTGCCGACAAAGCCGTGAAATCCGAAATCATTGTTCCCGTTCCAAAAGATGGTGGTGGTGGTTATACCCACGAAAAACATAAAAACAACTACTACGAAATGAATGCCTGCGGAATCCTTTATCAGTTGACAGGCAAAAAGGAATATGCACAGTTTGTGAAGGATATGTTGATGAAATATGCCGGTTTGTATCCCACACTGGGCTTACACCCGGCGGCTAAATCCGAAACCCCCGGAAAACTGTTCTGGCAAACTCTGAATGAATCGGTTTGGTTGGTACATACAGCCAATGCTTACGATTGTGTTTATAATTTTATTACGGAACAGGACCGAAAATACATTGAGAAAAACCTGTTCTATCCTGTTGCCGGGTTTATTTCAAACGGAAATCCGGCCAATTATGCCGTTTTTAACAAAATGCACAATCACGGCACCTGGGCTACTACTGCCGTTGGTATGATTGGATACGCTATGGGTGATAAAAATCTGATTGATATGGCTTTATACGGTTCAAAAAAAGATGGTAAAACAGGATTTATCCGCCAGCTGGACGTTTTGTTCTCACCCGATGGATATTTTACCGAAGGTCCGTATTATCAGCGATACGCTATATGGCCGTTCATGACTTTTGCTCAGGTAATTCAGAATCAACAACCCGAACTGAAAATTTTCGGCTACCGTAACGGAATCTTGCTGAAAGCCGTAAACACATCATTACAAAGCACTTACAACGACGAATTTGTTTATCTGAACGATGCACTCTATAAAACTTTTAAAACCCAGGAATTAGTATATGCGGTTGATATAGCATTTAAAAACAATCCAACAGATTTTACATTAACGGATATTGCCGGACAGCAGAAATCATTTTTCGTTTCGGATGCAGGATTAACTACTGCAAAAGCCATTCATGAAAACAAAATCAAACCTTTCAGGTTAAAATCGATGCTGGTTCGGGATGGTCAGAACGGTGACGAGGGCGGAATAGCCTTTTTGAGAAATAAAAATTGCCTCCTGACCTTAAAAGCCACATCACACGGACTTTCGCATGGTCATTACGATAAATTGTCAATTGCATATTCCGATAACGGACACCAGATTTTGCCCGATTACGGAGCTGCCCGGTTTTTAAATATCGAACCAAAAAACGGTGGAAATTATACGAAGGAAAACTATACCTGGGCCATGCAAACCATAGCTCACAATACGGTTACGCTCAATGAAACCAGTCATTTCGATGCAAAAATCAAGGTTTCTTCCGATTTTCACTCCGACATTCAATACTGCGATATTTCCAATCAGAAAATACAGGTAATTTCGGCTGTCGATACCAATGCTTATAAAGGGGTAAAGTTACAACGAACCACAACAATGATTGACAATGAGGCATTCGAATTTCCGGTGATAATCGATATTTTCAGAGTACAATCCAATCAGCCGGCGAAAATCGATTTTCCGTTTTATTATCGCGGACAATTGGTATCCACAAGCTTTAAAACTCAGAAAAATGTCGCTCAACTTCAACCTTTGGGCACAAAAAACGGTTACCAGCATCTTTGGCTCGAAGCTACAGGAAAGACTGATCAACCAACCGCTTGTTTTACATTCGTGAACGACAATCGTTTTTACAGTATTTCCACCGTGTGCAACACAAATACCGAATTCCTGTTTACTCGTCTCGGGGCGAATGATCCGGATTTTAATCTCCGTTCTGAAACTGCTTTTATGCTGCGTCAGCCAAATTCAACCCGACACAGCTTCGTTTCGGTAATCGAACCACACGGGCTTTATGATTTAACAAAGGAAATAACCGAAAATTACAAGTCTGGTATAACGGGCATAGAAGTATTAAATGATGATTCAGAGTATACTGCCGTTAAAATCCGGACTTCAGCATCGAAAACTTTTTTATTGATTACACTGAATAAAGATTTTGATGTAGCAAAAACACGAACCGTTCAAATTAACGGAAAAGATATAACATTCAGAGGAAATTATTTATTTAAAGATATTACTAACTAAAAAAACAACAGATTATGAAAACAAAAAGTGAGAATTTTATTGTCAGCAGCGAACTTCCGTGGGAAAATCCTTCACAGGGCATAACACGTCAGATCATGGGATACGATGGTCAGTTAATGCTGGTAAAGGTTAAATTCGAAAAAGGAGCTATCGGCTATGTACATGAGCATTTTCATTCACAAAGCACCTATGTCGTAAGCGGAAAATTCGAAGTAATGATTAAAGGTGAAAAACGGATCCTTGAGGCAGGTGATGGTTTTTACATCGAACCGGACGCTCCGCATGGTGCAGTTTGTCTCGAAGATGGAATTTTAATTGACGTTTTCAGTCCGATGCGTCAGGATTTTCTTAAATAATTAAACAATGGGGAATCAAGGCTCTAAAGCATCCACCCCTTCGGAAAGTGGTGGAATACGTTTCAAAATCAAAGGCCTGCGATGGTGGGTCATTGGAATGATTATGCTTATTACCATCATTAATTATCTCGACAGAGGAACACTCAACTACATGTGGGTTGCCAATATTGAGTACAATCTGGTCGACGAAATCAATCCGGATGCAAATGTAAATCAGGCACAGTTTTTCTCCAACGACAGCAGCTATCTGCTTGTATCGAAAAAAGGTGAAAAAGTAACCATGCATGTTTCAAAACTCAGTTTTAAAAACGATGGTAAAACAGTGGTTAACCGCCAGGGAATAGCTTATGATCTGGGCATAGTTGATAAGAATGCATCAGTAGCTGATGCTACCAAACAAGCCAAGGATTTATTGGGACAAATCACTATTTTCTTTATGATAGCGTATGGATTCAGTCAGCTTTTTTCCGGTAAACTTTACGACAAAATCGGTACCCGGAAAGGATTTCTGGTTTCGGTGCTTATTTGGGGTACTGCCGACGCATTAACTTCACTTGCACGCGGAAAAGTTTCACTCACAGGATTCCGGATGATGCTCGGACTCGGTGAAGCCGGACCGTGGCCGGGTGCAACTAAAAGTAATGCCGAATGGTTTCCGCAAAAAGAACGGGCATTCGCTCAGGGACTTTTCGGGGCTGCTGCTTCCATTGGTTCTATTTTGGCTCCTGTTATTATCCTTATGCTCTACATTTCATTTGGTTGGAAAATCACATTTGTCATCGTGGGTGGAATTGGTTTGCTCTGGATTATTCCGTGGCTGGTTATCAACACCAAAGGTCCGAAAGAACATAAATGGATTACCGAAAATGAACGCGAATACATCCTCAGTGGTCAGCCCGAATCAAAAATATCTGACGAACGGGCTAAAAGCTGGGCAGAATTATTATCAAACAAAAAAAATTATTCTGTCATTCTGGGACGATTCTTCCTTGATCCGATTTGGTGGATGTTTGTCACCTTCCTGCCAATGTATCTGGTTGATCAATACAAGCTGAATATCAAAGAATTAGCCTTTTCGGCATGGATTCCTTATGTTGGAGCCATGATTGGAAGCATTTCAGGTGGCTGGTTCTCGGGATATTTGATACGTAAAGGTAAAACAGTAGACAGAGCCCGAAAAACAGCTATGGTTTTAGGTGGATTCATCATTGTACCGTCGGTAATTGCAGCCGTATTGGTACCCAATGCAATTGCCGCTGTAATACTAATGGCGTTTGTACTCGGAGGTTTTCAGTTTACAATAGTTAACATCCAAACACTGCCGAGTGATTTACATTGCGGAAAATCAGTGGGTTCGCTGGCAGGTCTTGGAGGTGCAGCTGCCGTACTCGGTACTATTTTAGCTATACTTTTTGCCGGACAAATTGCAAGTTGGCCTCTCTTGTTCGGACTTTTAGCAGCTTTGGTACCATTATCACTACTGTCGGTATTTCTGACAGTCGGAAAAATAGAACAAATAAAATAATTTACAATTTTAACATTTTTCAATTTATAATTTTAACGAAAATGAAATTACACATTGCAGATGTATTTAAAAAGTAAATAGTCAATAATTAAAAGCATATATATTTATGAAATTAGAAGGAAAAGTAGCCATCGTTACAGGTGGTGCACGCGATTTGGGTCGTGCAATTTCGGTGAAGTTAGCTTCGGAAGGTGCAAAAGTTGTCATCAATTATTTTGACAATCCCGAAGATGCCGAAGAAACATTGAAAATGGTTCAGAATGTTGGTTCTGAAGGAATTATTGTTCAGGGGGATATGACAAAAGCCACTGATGTAAAAAAACTCTTTGATGCTTCAGTCGGAAAATTTGGTAATAAAATCGATGTTCTTGTAAATGTAGTTGGTGGTATTGTTGGTCGAAAAACGATTACCGAACAGGATGAAGACTGGTATAATTTCCTGATGGATGTCAACATGAAAAGTTGCTGGCTGTGTACCCGTGAAGTTGTACCTTATATGACAGAAGGTAGTTCAATCATTAATTTCTCTTCACTGGCTGCACGCGATGGAGGTGGCCCGGGTGCTTCGATGTACGCATCGGCCAAAGGTGCTGTAATGACTTTCACACGTTCAATGGCCAAAGAATTAGGTCCAAAAGGAATCAGAGTAAATGCATTGGCTCCGGGTACCATAGCAACATCATTTCACGACAGATTTAACACTCCTGAAAATCGTGAACGCATGAAAGGAATCTATCCTCTTCGCCGTGAAGGTGATGCCGGCGACGTTGCCGATTTGGTGGCGTTCTTAGCCTGTGCCGATTCCGATTACCTGACCGGTACCAATATCGACATCAACGGAGGAATGTCATTCTCCTGATTTTTTCGTTCCGTTATCAACTTAATATTCTCTCTCCGGTTCGGTTTTTATGCGAACCGGAGAGAGATTTTTTTTTGAGCAAACTTCAGGAAAAAATCAAAGTTTGTAACATTCTTCTAAATATTTTATTGCGGAATTCTTTTAAAATCTCGCAATTGTTACAAATCATTTTTCTATAATAATGAGTTAAAGTTATTCGATCTGATAAAACTTTGTTTGATTTTATTCACCTGTATAATTGTCAGAAATCCTGACTTTTCCAATCCTTTTAAATCGCTTCGTGCTTTAAAATTTGACACCTGAAATCGATTTTCTATTTCTTTAGAATTCAATACTCTGTCGGGCTCATCATACATCAATTTAATGATTTGTGCCTGACGTTCATTGATATTTGGTATTTTAAGGAACTGAGCAGCGTGTTTTGCTTCACGTTGTTTGCGTCTGATATAATCCTTTAAAGCATCGAAAGCCTTTTCCATTGTTTTCAGATGATAAGTAACCATGGAATTCTCCAAAAACCTTTCAGCCATAATTTATGATCTTCAGCCAATGATTTTTGCCGGCGTGCTGAACGGTTTGTGCCGTCAGCATCCATCTCGTTGTTTCCATCTCCATCAGTTGGCTTTCCACCATCGCCAAAATAAAAACTAACCACATCTTTCGAACCGTTACAGATTGGGATGTAGGTTTGAGCCGCGTACAATTCTATCGTAAAATCAAATCGATTACCGGTAAAACACCCAGTTCACTGATACTCGAAATCCGTATGAATGCTGCCTCGGAACTTATACGGAAAACTGATTTGAATATCAATGAAATTGCTTATCAGGTTGGGTTCAACGACTCATCATATTTCGGCAAATGCTTCAAATCTTATTTTGGAGTAACTCCGGGTGAATATGCATAATGAAGAAAATATGTATTCCCGTTAAATAAAAAAAAACTTACTACATAAAAATCTTATATAACTTAAACAAATTATACAAATATTGTTGGCTTAAAAACAATTATTATCTTTGCAGGCTAATTTGTTTATTATGAGAAAGACTTTCATCCTTACTTTTCTGTTGTCAGTTGGTTCATTTTTTTTCCACGATATATTTGCAATACCTGCTACTCCCTATCCTGTTAAAATTAATCAGCCCGATGGAACTGAAATCACTATCCGGCTTCACGGTGATGAATTTTACAATTACAAAACCACAGAAGATGGTTACTTAATTGTTAATGATAAAAATGGTATCTTTAATTATGCTACCCTGCAAAGTGATGGCAGCATCAAAGATACGGGTATAAAAGCCAAAGACACAAACCGGAGGACTTTGAGTGATAAAAAATTCCTCAAAAATTTAGTTCAGAATATTGACCTGAGAAAAGAAAACTCAAAAATAATTCAATCCAGAATTATATCGGCAACCAACTCTGTTGCCCCTCAAAAAGCATTTCCTTTGACAGGCAGCCCCAAATCATTGGTTATTTTGGTTAATTTTTCAGACAAAAGTTTTGTTACACCTAATCCCCAACAGGCATTTTACAACCTCCTGAACCAGGATGGTTACAGCACCAATGGCGGAACCGGATCGGCAAAAGATTATTTCAGGGATGCTTCAACCGGTGCATTTGTTCCTCAGTTTGATGTCGCAGGTCCTTATACTCTACCCAATAACATGGCGTATTATGGTGAAAATGTGTCGGATAATGACAAAAATCCCCGCCAGATGATTATCGATGCCTGTACACTTGCTGATGCCAATGGCGTCGATTTCTCACAATATGATACAGATAAGGATGGCTATGTCGACAATGTATTTGTTTATTATGCCGGTAATAATGAAGCTGAAGGTGCTTCTGCCAACACTATCTGGCCACATCGCTGGACTCTTGCCACCACATCGACCAGATTTGACGGAAAAATAGTTTTTGATTACGCATGTACTTCCGAGCTCAGAGGCAGTTCGGGCAGCAATATGTGTGGTATCGGAACATTTTGTCATGAGTTTGGTCATGTTCTCGGTCTGGTTGATTATTATGCAACCGATAACTCAACACACCATACCCTCTCCTACTGGAACATTATGGATGCAGGAGCATATCTCAACAGCGGACGAACACCTCCTACCTACTGTGCCTATGACAGGTTCTATTTGAACTGGTTGATTCCTGTAGAATTGAAAAGCCCTCAATCAGCAACATTAAATCCTTTGAATACCAGCAACAAAGCATTTATCATTACTCAAAACGGAAATCATAATCTGAATGGTGAAAATCCGAATCCGACAGAATTCTTCACACTCGAAAACCGCCAGCAAAAAGGCTGGGATGCGTATCTTCCGGGACACGGTCTGCTGATCACGCTCATCAACTACAACAGTAATACCTGGTCGTTTAATACACCGAACAATAATCCTTCAGCCATGGGAGTCGACATCATCGAAGCCGATGGACAGGCCGACGATACAAGTTTGGGAGGAGATCCTTTTCCCGGAACCAGAAACATAACTTCTTATAATCCGAAATTACGTTCGGGTACTGTCATCAACAAACCTATCACCTATATTACCGAGAGCAACGGTATCATAACCTTCAGATTCATGGGCGGAGGTAAAGTGCCTACAATCCAGACATTCAACACTCTCAATCTTTTTAATACGGTACAGGGAACACCTTCAGCAACACAAAAAGTAAAAATTTATGGCAAATTACTCGAAGATAGTTTGCGGATAAGTTTTTCTAATAACATCCATTTCGAAATGAAGATGCAGAATGAAAATGATACAAAATGGAGAAAATACATAGCACTTTCGCCCGTTGATTCCGTGATCGACAGTACTTACCTGATGATAAGATATAACCCGACTGAGCCATCGTTTGACGACACACATAACGAAACACTGATTATGTCATCGAAAAATGCGGAAACTATTAAAACCCTGATTTATGGCAAGTCTTCGCGGCCTGTTTATGTAGTACCACCATTAGCAAACGAGGCAAAAGATGTAACTCTTGGAAGTTTCGTAGCCAACTGGAATCCGGTTTTTGATGCAAGTGGTTATTATTTAACTATTTACAGTCTATCCGACGGTGAATCAGTTCGTAAACAAGGTTTTAACAATGGAATCGGTAATTATTACGACTGGACAATTTCCGCTGAAAATGTTACTACTTCGGAGAATTTCAGCGGCGACAGCATTCCCGCCATTCAGTTTAAAAAAACGGGGGAATTTATACAAACCGAAACTTATCTGATTCCGGTGAGCGAATTATCATTCTACATAAAATCCATGTCCGAAACAAACGGAAATTTATTAGTGGAAGCCTGGAATGGGAATACATGGAAAACCATTGATAATCTCCCGGTGATTCTGACTCTGGCCGGCACAAAAACTTATCAGTTTACTGAAACAAACAATTACACCCGTTTCAGACTGACATTTACTAAAAATACCGGTTATGCAGTTGTTGATGATGTCAATGCAGGATTTTCAAAGTCAATTGACTATATCGCTGTAAATAAATGGGTTAAGAACACAGCCGACACTGTATACAACCTTATTTCGAACCGTAGTCACTATTATAAAGTAAAAGCAAGCGACCGGACAATCGATGTTGCCAATACAATAAAATATGAGAATATAACAGATTTTTCAAACATTATTGAAGTTAAAACATTAGAAGACAAAAACATAAATTCGTTAAGGACGCTGGTACAAAGCGACGGAAGTGTCAAAGTTATTTTGCCTGATATTGAGAATCATATATTTGTATACAATGTTTTGGGTCAAAAATTAATGGATATTACTCCCGGATACAATATTATTAACATCACCGGATTACCACCAGATATGATTTATATTATACAATCGGGAAAACGCAGATCAAAAGTAATATTATAATATCAATATATGACTTTCCGTCAATGACTTACGAGCCCGGCGGAAAGTTTTTTTTAATCACCTTCAGCTCTTTCAATAGTTTTATTTATTATCAAAAAATATGTTATCAGCAGACGGACTCGCAGTAGAATTTAACGGTCAAACACTTTTCAAAGATATTTCATTCGTTATCAACGAAAAAGACAGAATTGCTTTGATGGGAAAAAACGGAGCCGGAAAATCAACTTTGTTAAAAATATTATCCGGTTTGCGTGAACCGACACGTGGATCAATTTCCTATCCGAAGGACACTATCATCTCCTATCTGCCCCAGCATTTGCTTACTGAAGATACCAGGACTGTTTTTGAGGAAACGGCTCTCGCATTTTCCGAAATTACAGCTATGGAGAAACAAATTGAGGCGATGAATGAGGAACTTTCTGTCCGAACTGACTATGAATCGGATAGTTATATGGAGTTGATTGAAAGGATGTCAGCCTTAAGCGAACAGTTTTACAGCATCGAAGAAATCAACTATGATGCTGATATCGAGAAGACTTTAACAGGATTAGGATTCACGCGTGAAGATTTTAACCGAAAAACGTCCGAATTCAGTGGTGGCTGGCGAATGCGTATTGAACTGGCAAAGATATTACTGAAACGACCTGATATTATTTTGCTCGATGAACCTACCAATCATCTTGATATTGAATCCATTCAATGGCTCGAGGATTTTCTGATTAATTCAGCCAAAGCAGTTGTCGTAATTTCTCACGACAGGGCATTTGTTGATAACATCACTACGCGTACCATTGAAGTGACCATGGGACGAATTTACGATTATAAAGCAAAGTACTCTCATTATCTGGAGCTTAGAAAAGAAAGACGTGAACAGCAACAAAAACAGTATGATGAACAGCAAAAAATGATAGCCGAAACTACCGAATTTATTGAGCGATTCAAAGGAACCTATTCCAAGACACTTCAGGTACAATCGCGTGTTAAAATGCTCGAGAAATTAGTTCCTGTCGAAGTGGACGAAGAAGATACTTCAAGACTCAGATTAAAATTTCCACCCGCACCACGCTCCGGCAACTATCCCGTGACAGCCGAACAAATAGGAAAATGTTACGGTGATAAAAGAATTTTTGCTAACGCCAGTTTCATGATTGAACGCGGTGAAAAGATAGCTTTTGTAGGAAAAAATGGTGAAGGAAAATCAACGCTTGTCAAATCAATCATGGGTGAAATTGAACATGAAGGCCGGCTTTCGCTTGGTCACAATGTCAAAATCGGTTATTTTGCTCAGAATCAGGCATCGCTTCTGGACGATAGCCTCACTGTTTATCAAACCATTGACGATATTGCCGTGGGCGATATCCGTACAAAAATCAAAGACTTGTTGGGCGCCTTTATGTTTGGTGGCGAAGAATCTTTTAAAAAGGTAAAAATTCTGTCGGGAGGAGAACGCACTCGTTTGGCGCTTTTAAAATTGTTGCTTGAACCGGTCAATCTGCTGATTTTGGATGAACCTACCAACCATTTAGATATGAAAACGAAAGATATACTGAAACAGGCTTTGGTTGATTTTGACGGTACACTGATAGTAGTTTCACACGATCGTGATTTTCTGGATGGACTCGTAACTAAAGTTTATGAATTCGGAAATGGTAAAGTTATTGAACATCACGAAGATATTTATGGATTCTTAGCCAAAAAGAAACTGGAAAACCTGAGGGAAATTGAAAGAAGATAATACTTCTCCACACTGATATATGGCTCAATGAGAAATCAGTAGTGTACGATGAGGCAATCTCAAAAGTCCATGTGAATATTCCGGAATTACTAATTGTAAGTTAGTTATTGAATATATTGTTTTTGAATGCAAAGTCGCTTATGCACAAAACCACAAAAATGTTTTCTTCGTGTCGTAACGATTTCGTGACTTAGTATTTATCAGGATAGTTATCTTTGCTTCAATAAGTATAGTTAACCATGGACGTACAACATAGAATAAATGGTGAACTATAGCTTGTAAAAAATACCGTTGTTAAGCGGGTTTTTCGGATTAGAGCCCTGAAAACTTTCGGGGTATTAAACAGTATGACGGGATTTTCGATCCCGTCTTACGTTAGCAAAACTTTGTACTTTGAATGAGGATATCCGGCAATACGACGTAATTGCAGTAAAGCCGGTACTGTTTGAGCAACCTGCTCAGAATCAAATCAGTTGATTCAGAACAAATCTGATTTTCTCGTAAGTTTTAATTGTATTGGGCACTAAAGGAAGACGCAATTTATTTTCAATGAATCCCATTACGGCCAGCATACTTTTCACACCGGCAGGATTGCCTTCGACAAAAAGCAGCTCAATCAACTCAGTGAAACGATAGTGGATGGTTCGTGCATTTTTATAATCACCATCAAGGGCAAGACGCACCATTCGGCTGAATTCACGCGGAAAAGCATTACCTATCACCGAGATAACTCCCACAGCACCTAAAGTAATCAGCGGGAATGTAATGCCATCATCACCCGAAATGACCATAAAATCTTCAGGTTTGTTTTTGATAATGTCGTCAATTTGTGAGAAATTACCCGAAGCTTCCTTGATAGCACAAATATTTTTAAATTCGTTGGCGAGCCTTAATGTGGTTGATGCCAGCATATTAACACCAGTCCTCCCGGGCACATTGTATAAAATCACAGGAAGTGGTGAAGCCTGAGCAATAGCTGCATAATGCTGATAAAGACCTTCCTGAGAAGGTTTATTGTAATATGGAGTAACTGATAAAATTGCATCTACTCCGCTGTATTCAAAATGTTTAAGTTTTTCGACCACCGCTTTAGTATTGTTGCCACCTACTCCCAGCACTATGGGTAACCGGCCTGCAACACAATTAATTACAAATCGTGTCACTTCATCTTTTTCTTCTTCGGTAAGAGTAGGAGTTTCGGCTGTAGTTCCGCAAACCACTATATAGTCGGTACCGTTTTTGATCAGATGTTCCACAACACGCGCCAACGCATCAAAATCTATTGATTCATCTGTTTTAAAGGGTGTGATCAACGCCACACCCATTCCTGTCAGTTTATTATTAATCATTCGGTAGGAAAAATACTAATTTGTTGCAAAAATACGCTTTTAATCGCTTGTTTGTATACTTTTGATATAAAAAATTATCTGATTGTAGATAAAACCGGCATTTACCTCAACTAAAGATTCTTCTGTCTGATTAGAAATACTCTCCATATCAATCAGAAAATCGTAGATTTCGCTGTTATTACGTTTTACTCCGGTTTTTAGTCCGACATTCGCATATAATGCTATGTATTGTAACGGAATTATCTCATTTTCAGTGATATCAATCAGTAAATCGTAAGTTGTATTTTCTAATTCCCGAATAAAAGATTCATTGGGACGCCGAAAAAAATCAGTATCTTTTTTATTCAGAATTTTATAATCGGGCAGAATCGCTGTGTTGATTTGCTTTTTATCCACATAACCCCATGCACTTACTTTTTTCCCATCGGCTGTGAGATTTTGTATAATTTTCCTAATTCCGGGATTTTTCTCCATTTCATCACTTTCGAAAAGCAATAATACCGATCGTGCATTTTCATATTTCACAAACCTGCGTTCTCTTTGTTCGACAAGCCGGTGACTTTTTATTCTCCTGTTAAAGACGTACCTTATTATTTTTTCGAATAATTTAATTTCCATTTCTTCATTTTTTTGCAAAGTTACTTTTTTTTTCGTCCAATAAAAATCCGGCTTAAACCAAATTTTAAATTGAACTCCAATTGTCTGTATATTAGCCACACAGACCGGAACAAACAAAAACAATTTCAGCAAAACCAAAAAAATCAGAACAATGTCCCTGTAAATCCTTCAGTTTTATCCTCCTGTTTTCCGAGCATTTTCAAAAATTCAGATTCATCAACCAACCGTATTCCGAGTTTTTCGGCTTTTTTTAATTTTTCGGGCCCCATATTTTCACCCGCCAGTATAAATGATGTTTTTGACGAAACACTTCCGGCATTTTTACCACCATTTTGTTCTATCATCGCTTTATATTCATCCCTTGAATTCAATTTAAAAGTTCCGCTGATCACAACCGTAAGTCCCTGTAATGCATTTCCCGAAGTCACCAGCTTATCGGGATGAACTTCCATTTGCAGACCATAATTTTTCAAACGATTGACGACTGAGATATTCCTTTCATCCGAAAAATATTTGAGAATACTTTGTGCTATCCGTTCTCCGATTTCATCAACCGAGATAAGTTCGTCGAAACCGGCAGATTCAAGCCGATCGATGCTTTTAAATGCCATAGCCAGCTTTTTGGCTACTGTTTCACCGACGAATCGTATGCCAAGTGCAAATAACACTCTTTCAAACGGCACATTCCCCGAGTTCTCCACTGATGCTTTGATGTTCAACGCTGATTTATTTCCGAGTCTTTCCAGTCTTGCTAAATCCGGAACTTTAAGTTCGTAAATATCAGCTATATTATTCAAAAGACCGTTTTCGTAGAGCAGGTTTATAGTTTCACTTCCCAAACCATCAATATTCATTGCTTTACGACTGACGAAATGCTCAATTTTACCTTTGATCTGAGGTGGACAAGCATTTTCATTCGGACAATAATGGGCTGCTTCACCTTCATAACGGATGAGTTCAGTTCCACATTCGGGACATTTGGTGATAAACTGAACTTTATCGCCCAACAACAAGCGTGCATCAACATCTACAGCAGTAATTTTCGGAATTATCTCACCCCCTTTTTCAACATACACCATATCACCAATATGCAAATCGAGTCCTTTGATGATATCAGCATTGTGTAGCGATGCTCTCTTAACGGTTGTACCCGATAGCTGAACCGGATCAAGATTGGCTACAGGAGTAACTGCTCCCGTTCGTCCTACCTGAAACGAAACTGAATTGAGACGGGTAACTGCCTTTTCGGCCTGAAACTTATAAGCTATGGCCCATCGTGGCGACTTGGCAGTAAACCCGAGGTTTTTCTGTTGGTTAAGGGAATTGATTTTTAACACTACACCATCTGTCGCAACTGCTAAATTTTTTCTTTCAATGTCCCAGTAATTAATAAAAGCGGCTACTTCCTGAATATTACTGCATACTTTAATTGCAGACGAAATTTTGAATCCCCACGATCCGGCAGCTTCCAGATTTCCGGAGTGAGTTGAAGCTGGTAAATTTTCGCCCAGCAAAGAATAAAAAAAGGCGTCCAAACTGCGCGATGCCACCACAGCCGGATTTTGCAGTTTAAGTGTTCCTGAAGCAGCATTCCGCGGATTGGCAAACAATTGTTCTTCCTGTGCTTCTCGTTCACGATTCAGGCTGTCAAACACAGCCCAGGGCATTAATATTTCTCCCCGAATTTCAAATTTATCAGGATAATTTTCGCCCATTAAACGCAAAGGTATACTCCGGATGGTTTTAACGTTAGCAGTCACATCATCTCCTTTTTCACCATCACCGCGTGTAACCGCTCTCACCAACAAACCGTTTTCGTATAAAAGTGAAATCGAAGTTCCATCGTATTTCAACTCACAAACTACTTCGAACGGTTCATTCAGTAATTTCATTGTACGGTCATAAAAATCCTGAACCTCTTCTAAGGAATAAGTATTACCGAGTGAAAGCATCGGATAATTATGTGTTACCTGTTCAAAACCACTAACTATATCGCTGCCAACCCTTTGTGAAGGAGAATTCGGGTCATAATATTCAGGATGTGCGAGCTCCATATCCTGTAATTGCTTCATTTTCAAATCAAATTCATAATCTGAAATAGTAGGTTCCGAAAGCACATAATAGTTGTAATTATGCATTTCGAGTTCACGTCGTAATGAATCAATTTGTTCTTTTAACATATTTCGCCGGGTTGAGTTGAGATGAATAAAGAGGAATTACAAAAGTAATTAAATGAAAATTACTAAACAAATCTGTAAGTCATTCCTGATTTGAAACATTCGTATTTTAAAAATAGTTCACTTAAAATCAAATGTAAAAACTATTGATTATAGATACCTGAAATCTTTAAAAAAATATCAGATTATTATTTCATCTCCTAATTATTAATTATTTTGAAACTTTTAATTATAATTATTTTAATAAATGAAACTTTATCCTGATTTATAGTTTTTTTCATCAGCCTTTAAAATTATTAATCAAATAAAATATCTAATTTTGTAAACTTATTGAGAGTAATTGTGTTTATATATCAGGTAGATAAGAGAATTTGTACATAAAATTACCGGGGGAGAGAGGTAAGGTTAATTTAAAGAAAGTAAGAAAAATATAATTTATAATTGCTGATTTATCATAATCAGCAAAAAACAAAAAGCACAGGATGAAATTTACAAAAATGCATGGTACCGGTAACGACTATATTTATGTTAACGGTTTTGAAGAAAATATTGAAGATCCGGCCGGATTTTCGGTTAAGTACAGCGACAGACACAAGGGAATCGGTTCAGATGGTTTGGTTTTGATTTTACCTTCTGAAAATTGTGATTTTAAGATGCGGATGTTTAATGCGGATGGCTCTGAAGCCGAAATGTGTGGAAACGCGTCACGCTGCATAGGTAAATATGTGTATGACAAAGGATTGACTGATAAAAAAACAGTTACACTCGAGACTCTGGCCGGGATAAAAGTTTTGGAACTTTTTGTAGACGCTGACAACAAAGTGGAAAAAGTAACCGTTGATATGGGCGAACCAATCATCGGGGCGGCTCAGGTGCCTGTCCTATCGTCAATGGCAAAAGTGATCAATGAACCAATGACATTTGGCGGGCAGCTCAACTACAACATTACAGCCGTATCAATGGGAAATCCGCATGCAGTTATCTTTACCGGCAATATCCATTCACTTGATTTGCCAAAAATAGGACCTGTTATCGAAAATGATCCTGTTTTCCCTCATCGTACCAACACCGAATTTATCGAAATTGTAAACAAAGACTATATCAAAATGCGTGTTTGGGAACGTGGTTCAGGCGAAACAATGGCCTGTGGTACAGGTGCCTGTGCATCGGTGGTTGCCGGTGTACTCAACGGATTAATCTCAAATAAAACCACTGTTGAATTATTAGGCGGTGAACTGACGATTGAATGGAAAGAAAACAACCACGTTTATCTGACCGGTCCGGCAACCATGGTTTTCGAAGGAGAGATATAATAAACCATCCTGTTAATATCGAATTAAATTACACTGAATTATAAATTTCATATTTTGTTTAACAATCTACCATTAACGAAATAACATCAATAACAAAAAATATTTATGGCACTTATCAACGATAATTTTATCAAAATTCCGGCAACCTATCTTTTTTCTGAAATTGCTAAACGAGTAAACGATCACAAACAAAATCACCCGGAAGCAAATATTATTCGTATGGGAATAGGTGATGTAAGCCTTCCACTTCCCGACGCATCTGTTGACGCGCTGATAAAAGCGGCAGATGAACAACGCAAACCTGAAACGTTCCGCGGTTACGGACCTGAACAGGGTTATGCTTTCCTGCGTGATACCATTGTCGAAAATGACTTTAAAGCAAGAGGAATCAATGTGGAAGCCGATGAAATATTCGTAAGTGATGGTGCCAAAAGTGACACCGGAAACATCGGTGATATTTTCAGTATCGATAACCGTGTAGCTATTACCGATCCGAGCTACCCTGTTTATGTCGACACCAATGCCATGGGTGGCAGGGCCGGCGAGCCAAACGAACTGAATGTTTGGAGTAATTTAGTGTATCTGCCCTGTAATGAAGCAAATAATTTCGTTCCCCAACTCCCTGAAGAAAAGGTGGATATCATTTATTTGTGCTACCCGAATAACCCGACCGGAACCACATTAACCAGGGAACAGCTGAAAGTATGGGTGGATTATGCCAAAGAAAATGAAGCAATTATCCTTTTTGATGCTGCTTACGAAGCATTTATTACAGAAGAAAATGTACCACACAGTATATTCGAAATTGAAGGAGCACGCGAAGTTGCTATTGAATTCCGGAGTTTTTCAAAAACGGCGGGTTTTACCGGCACAAGATGTGGTTTCACTGTTATTCCTAAAAATCTGATGGGAAAATCGGCAAACGGAGAATTGGTTTCATTGAACAAACTCTGGAACCGACGCCACTCTACCAAATTTAACGGCACACCCTATGTAATACAAAGGGCAGCCGAAGCAACTTACAGTCCCGAAGGGAAACTGCAGGTAAAAGCTTTAATTGAATTCTATACTGAAAATGCCCGTATCATTCGCGAAGGTTTGACAAAAGCCGGATATACAATTTTCGGTGGCGTTAATGCCCCATATATTTGGGCAAAAGCTCCCGAAGGTATGGGAAGCTGGGAATATTTTGACTATTTATTGAAAGAAAAAAATATCGTGACCACACCCGGTGCCGGTTTTGGTTTGAGCGGTGAAGGTTATGTCAGATTCTCGGCATTCGGAAGCCGCGAAGCAACAATCGAAGCAATGGAACGCATTGCAAATAAGTAAGATATAAATTTATTTGCGATAAATAATAAGAGGCAGTAACCTGAAATTTCAGGATGCTGTCTCTTTTTTTATATTGCCGCCCTTTTGTTGATGTTCCAAAACTTATATCCCGCTGAGGTTCTACAAATGGTAGAAGGCTCAAACGGAATACCTGCGAAGGTTTTACTATTGGTAGATGCTTCAACGGAACACCTGCGGAGGATGATTTAATTTATTTAGGAATGTTGACCTCCCCCAACCCTTCATGGAGGGGAGCAGTTTATCTAATTGGAGTATTCTGAAAATTCTTGAAGTTCCATTTTATTTATAATCTGCTTCATTTCACAACCCAATTCCATTTGTTTTTTGCTATTCTGACCTCCCCCAACCCCTCCAAGGAGGGGGGCAGTCCATCTGATGTATTAGTATTCTGAAGATTTTGGAAATTCCATTTTATTTAAATTCTGCTTCATTTCACAACCCAATTCCCCTCCTTGGAGGGGTTAGGGGAGGTCGGTTTGTTTTTTACCGAATACAATTCTTAATTTTAGTGGCAATGGCGATAAATAGGCTCAAATCTATCATCGTTCCAATTCCATTTTTATATTTGCGACTACTTTTGCAACATGAAGAAAAACATCTTCATTTTTAAATCGAATAACACGAAACCCTAAGGAATTCAGGTCTGCTGTTCTGATAGCATCGTCTTCCTTTTGTTTTAAATGAATTTTTCCATCAACTTCAACAATCAACTTTTTGGGCAAACATACAAAGTCTGCAATATATTTACCTATCACATGCTGACGTCTGAATTGATAACCTGTTTGTTTATTTTTTAAATACTTCCAAAGCATTATTTCTGCATGTGTTGGATTTTCTTTTTGCACCTTTCTGAAGTCCTTAATATATTTATATACAAAAGGATTTGCTGTATAGTACTGAGGTTGCTTTTGAATTTGAACCTCCTCCGGGCCATTTATGGAGGAGTGTGGTTTTTCAATATTCAGAGAATTATCTGATAAATCCATAGTATATTTTTTTGTTTACAAGTACTGACCTGACCTCCCCTAACTCCTCCACAGAGGGTTGCAGATTTTCTGATTTTGGAAGATTGACTGATAAATTTATGTTTTCACTTTTTAAACTGATCGCCCTAAACACTTATATTCAGTCTGTTAAATCATCTTTTAACCCATCTTCCCCCTCCGAAATAAAATCCAAGATTTAGTGAAATGTAGCTGTTTTCCGAACTACCTGCCGATCGCATTATATCAGCCGCATCATATTTTAAAGTTTGTGGCAGGATATAATATTCGAGAGCCATACGAAATTTACCCCATTCAAAACCGGTACGTATCACCCCTCCTGCTACTGCCCTGGTTTCAGGAAAATCGTCGTACTGATAGTTGTACTGTTCACCGGATCGAACCTGCATATACACATCGATTATTCTGAATGAACCATAACCGGCGCCGACAAATGGTGCAAATGAATTCACTCCATTGTTGAAATAGTAATCGCCGACAAACATAAAATTAGTATTCATGTGCATGGTAGCAGCACCCATTGTTTCGTTTATTTGCATGAAGTCTCTTACCATGAAAGCACCTCCGAATTTTACACCAACATTAAAATTATCAAGGAAATTGTAGCGAACATCCAGCAAATCGATTGTACCACCAAAACCATAAGGAGGTATTGTCATACCTAAATTACCACCAATTCGAAATTTTCCTTTTTCCTGTGCTGAAACAGAAATTACTGTTAAAGATAACAATAAGCAAAAAATTAATTTTTTCATTTTTTAAAGTTTTAAAATGTAAATAATGACAAAGATAAATAATATAATTTTAATAAAAAAGTGTTTATTTAGTAATTTTTGTATTCATTTTTTTCTTTAAAATGACGTTCAGCATCAAAAATCAGATACAAAATAAAGGATTAACAATATTACAATTGAATGATAAAAGGATTTAAGTTGAAATTTTTCGATTGCCGGAGAGAAAAAAATTAATAACTTTGCCCAATGAATAATAAAAATAGAAACGGTATGGAAAAACAACTGAAAATCGCTTTGGTTGCACACGATAACCGAAAAGCCGATATGGTGGAATGGGCGGTATTTAACGCCGAAATGCTTTCGAAACATCAACTTATTTGTACGGGAACTACCGGAAGTTTAATACAAAAAGCATTCGAAGAAAAAGGAATAAGTGCTGACATTACCTGTATGAATTCCGGTCCAATGGGTGGTGATGCTGAAATTGCAGCTCTTGTAGTACGTAAACAAATCAACCTTGCAGTGTTTCTGATCGACGACTTGAATGCACAACCACATGAGGCTGATATTCAAATGTTATTGCGTCAGTGTCGGGTTCACAATGTACCCATTGCCTGTAACAGATATAGTGCAGATTTAATGATAACCAGCACTTTGTGGGACAATGATGATTATGTCCCTAAAGAACCAAGGTATGTAAAGTTCAACAGGTAATGTAACTGCCTGAACTGTTGAAACAGGGCTTTATAAATCCAAAACCACTCATGACCTGAATTGAATTTTCAGACAGACAATGGGTTGATATAAATTAAACAAAGATTCAATGTCCCGTACATATTCCTCTTCTTATTCGCCCTTCAGGGGATTAGTGAGCTGTGGTCGGAGTACAGAAATTTATATGATAAACAGATGAAAAGAGCGATTTTTCCCGGTACATTCGATCCGTTTACCATTGGTCATTACAGTATTGTGATGCGTGGTCTTCAGCTTTTCGACGAGATTATTATCGGCATCGGTTATAATCAGTCAAAAAAAACGCTTTTTTCGGTCGAGAAGCGGATAGATATCATCGAGCAGGCTTTTGTAAACGAGCCCCGTGTAAAGGTCATGTCATACAACAGTCTGACCATTGATTTTGCACTTTCGGTGGATGCCGGGTTTGCGTTAAGAGGTTTGCGTTCGGTAGGTGATTTTGAATACGAACGAACTATCGGAGATACCAACAGAAGTCTGACCGGACTCGAAACAGTTATATTGTTTACTGAATCGGCCTATGCTCATATCTCATCCACAGTAGCCAGAGATTTAATTATTTATGGCAAGGACATATCTGATTTCCTTCCGCCAAATGTAAAACTCTGATTGGTTTTCAGGATTTAAAAATCAAGCGATCATCGATTTAAAGTTTTGAACCTTCAGGATGCCCGTTTGATTTTTCATTTACACAAAAAAAAGGCTGCTTACCATTACGTAAGCAGCCTTTATTATATTCAAACGCGGCTTTTATTTAGTTTTCAAAGCAGCCTGAGCAGCAGCCAGACGGGCAATAGGCACGCGGAAAGGCGAACAACTTACATAGTTCAAACCTACACTGTGACAGAATTCAACAGATGACGGTTCGCCACCATGTTCACCACAAATACCAACCTTCAGATCAGGACGAACAGAGCGTCCTTTTTCGGTTGCCATTTTCACTAACTGACCCACACCATTCTGGTCTAATACCTGGAACGGATCTTCTTTCAGAATTTTTTTCTCGAGATAAACAGGCAGGAACGAAGCAATGTCATCGCGTGAATATCCGAAAGTCATCTGGGTAAGGTCATTGGTACCGAACGAGAAGAATTCAGCTTTTTCGGCAATTCTGTCGGCGGTAAGAGCAGCGCGCGGAATTTCAATCATAGTTCCTACTTTAAATTCGATGCTGTCACCTTTTTCGGCAAACAAAGCAGCTGCAGTTTCTCTGATAATTTTATCCTGTTCATTGAACTCGAATTTGATACCCACAAGCGGAACCATAATTTCAGGTTTAGCTTCGATTCCTTTGGCCTTCAATGCAAGGGCAGCTCCAAGAATAGCACGGGTCTGCATTTCGGTAATTTCGGGATAAGTATTTCCCAAACGGCAACCACGGTGACCCAACATCGGGTTTTGTTCGTGAAGTGCATCAACACGTTGTTTGATAACTTTCACCGAAACGCCCATTGCTTCAGCCATTTCGTGCTGACCTTTATCATCGTGAGGAACAAATTCGTGCAAAGGCGGATCAAGCAGACGTACAGTAACCGGACATCCGGCCATTGCTTCGAAAATACCTTCGAAATCTTCCTGCTGATAAGGCAGAATTTTAGCTAATGCGATGCGACGACCTTCGGCATTTTCGGCCAGAATCATTTCGCGCATTGCTTTGATTTTTTCACCTTCGAAGAACATGTGTTCTGTACGGCAAAGGCCAATACCGGTAGCACCAAATTTGCGGGCAACCTGAGCATCGTGAGGAGTATCAGCATTGGTACGAACGGCCATTTTAGTATGTTTGTCAGCCAAAGCCATTAATTCGGCAAAGTCAGCATCTAATTCAGCTTCTTTGGTAGCTACTTTTCCGAGGAAGATATCACCGGTGGAGCCATTCAGCGAAATGTAGTCACCTTCTTTGATTACCAAACCTTCGACTTCCATTGTTTTTGAAGTATAGTCGATTTTAAGAGTACCTGCTCCTGAAACGCAACATTTACCCATACCACGTGCAACTACGGCAGCGTGTGAAGTCATACCACCACGGGCAGTCAGGATTCCCTGTGCTGCAGCCATACCTGCTAAGTCTTCAGGTGAAGTTTCGATACGTACCATGATTACTTTTTCGCCATGTTGAGCCCAGTCAGCAGCATCGTCGGCATTGAAAACCACACGTCCCGAAGCAGCACCCGGAGAAGCTGCCAACCCTTTTGCAATTAATTTAGCATTTTTAATGGCTGCCTTATCAAATACCGGGTGAAGTAACTCGTCCAAACGGTTAGGATCAACACGCAGAATAGCAGTTTTTTCGTCCAGCATTCCCTGACGAAGCATATCGACAGCAATTTTTACCATCGCTGCACCGGTACGTTTTCCGTTACGCGTCTGGAGGAACCACAATTTACCTTCCTGTACGGTAAATTCCATGTCCTGCATATCTTTGTAATGATTTTCGAGTTTGGTTTGAATTGCATCCAATTCCTTGTAAATTGAAGGCATTGCTTCTTCCATTGAAGGATATTTAGCCACACGTTCGTCTTCCGAAACACCGGCCAATACGGCCCAGCGTTGCGAACCCTCTTTAGTGATTTGCTGCGGAGTGCGAATACCTGCAACCACATCCTCTCCCTGAGCGTTGATTAAATATTCACCGATAAAAATATCCTCACCTGTAGCAGCATCGCGGCTAAAGCAAACACCTGTGGCTGAAGTTTCGCCCATATTTCCGAAGACCATAGCCTGAACATTCACAGCAGTTCCCCATTCGGCAGGAATTCCTTCCATTTTGCGGTAAAGAATAGCACGATCGTTCATCCATGAATCGAATACCGAGCAAACGGCACCCCACAATTGTTCGTAGGCAGATTCAGGGAAATTATGTCCTGTTTGTTTAAGAACAGCAGCTTTAAACTTAGCTACAAGCTCTTTCAGGTCGTCAACAGAAAGCTGGGTATCCAATTCAACACCTCTGGCTTCTTTTAAATGCTCGATAATTTCTTCGAACGGATCGATATCATTTTTATTAACCGGTTTCATACCAAGTACCACATCACCATACATCTGAACGAAGCGGCGATATGAATCCCATGCAAAACGAGCATTTCCGGTTTTCCGGATCAGACCTTCAACAACAGCATCGTTCAAACCAAGGTTAAGAATAGTATCCATCATCCCCGGCATTGAAGCACGTGCACCCGAACGAACTGAAACCAGCAAAGGATTTTCGATATCACCGAATTTTGAATTCATCAGTTGTTCTACACCGGCTATTGCTTTTTCAACTTCAGGTTTTAAAAGTTCAACCACCTTTTCTTTTCCAAGAGTAAAATACTCATTACAAACGTCGGTAGTAATCGTAAAACCCGGAGGTACCGGTACTCCGATAAGATTCATTTCAGCAAGATTTGCTCCTTTTCCGCCAAGCAAATTCTTCATGTCTGCTTTACCTTCGGCATGTCCGTTGCCAAAAGTGTAGACTCTTTTTGTGTTGCTCATTTTTTTGTTGTATGTTTTAAGTTGTTAGTTTTTTAATAAGGTTGACAAAAATAGAAAATTTTACGCATAAATTAAAATTTTGTGCGAAAAAATCAGGTAAATCACTTCAAATATATCTCTTTTGAAACGGATTGATGCTATTAACAACCGATTACCAAAGCATGTTCAGCGGGTATGATTATTTTTTTATTTTTGGCTTCCATTCATAAGCACCTGCATCGGGTGCATTGTCTTCGAGACGGCTGTTGCCGTTCAAATCAAGTGGAAATAATTTTGCTGTTTCGGGGTCGGCGATTCCGCGAACCGGCGATACCGAATCGGGACTGAAATTAAAATACACATTGGTGGTATCATTGTAATACGGATGTACAAATACTGTATCATTCTTCGCCGACCATTGAATTCGTTGAAACATCGAAAGGTCATAAGCTTCCTTGCGGCGGATATAAGAATTGATAAATGTGCCTTTGTATTGGTTGATATACCGGCTGGCAATACTGATTTCATTCTCGAGTCCGCCTGCAATAATACAATTTTTGAAAACCGACTCCATGGGTGCACTACGGTACAAATTCATAATCATTACAGCCGGATTTTTGTCACGCGAAGTAGGGCGGGCAGGATTACTGTTGTAGTAATTGGCAATAGTAGATTGTAAAAACACATGTTTTCCTCCATTCAGGTAAACACTTACACTTCCTGTGTTTGAAATTTCCGAATTTCCGACTGTAACATTAGCGTTTTCGGCTACCAAACCGTAATATATAAAGTTTTGAATCCGACAGTCAGTTATTTCAAGTTCAGGTAAATTTTTTATATCCCTGTTTGACAAATAAATCCCAACATATCCACTGTTAATATTTACATGATGTAAAATATGCTTTCCCCTGTTCCACATGAGGTAAACCCCACCCCACTGTCCGGCTACATAATTGTATGGCACCGGATATTGAAACTTTGCAGCATCCATGCGATCGCCTCTAAGTGTGATTGGGTGTTCAAAACTCCCTTCGGCAATCAGATTACCATAAACCATCAAGTTGGCATTGTTACGGAAATACAATTTGCAACCTGCTTTTAACTCAAGTGTTTTCGCCGAGTCGATGGCTAAATAACCTTCAATTAAATAGGGTTTGTCGGAATTAAGCACTGTATCGTTGAGAACAAGTTTATTCTTCATCAGCACCATATCCTGACCATAGGCTTCAAGTCTGACTTTTTGTAAAACCCCGTTTGTTTCAAAAGCAATCGAATCGTCGACCAATACCGGTGAATTGAGCTTATTGGGATCAACTGTAACCTGTACAAAAACATACATGCTGTCTTTTGCTCTGATTTCTATGTCGGTAAAATGATTATCTGTACTGATATTTCCATCCACATTAAGCCGGAATTGAGAATTCCTTCCTCCCGCTAATGAAATTGAACTGATTTTTAAAGCCCGGTCGTTTCTGTTATAAACCAACAACTTTTCGGTCGTGCTGCCTAATGTTGTAAAAACAGTATCGAAGGAAAGTGTGTCGGTAGAAAATGTCAGCACCTTATCGGGATTTGTTGTAAATAACTCATCCTGACAACTTATCATTGTGATGAACAAGACAGGGAGAATTAAAATGGATAATATGGATTTTTTAAATTTCATTTACTGAAGCAATGATCTGTTTGATAAAAAACGGTATTTTTAAAATTGTAAATTATGTATAAAGAAATTCGTATAACTATGTAAATGAATTGATTAAATATAATAATGACTTTGCTGATTTATATTTCCGGCAAAATTAGTTCAAAAAGTTAGTATTGTCAAAATAACGGCTTATATTTGTATCATAAAATAACAGGTACAAAAAAATATTAATTTATGGCAAGTCGCAGAAAATTAAAAAAAACAATTCAGTATATCGCTTCCGAACTGATAACCGAACTGTATTTCCGTTGTTTAATATCCGATAAAATTTCTGTTGAAAAAACTGACAATATAGTGATAGAAATAACAGAAATCAGTCGTGAATTTATTTTGCGGTCGAACCGCCCAACCGGAAAAGACAATCAGGAGCTGGTAAAAAAATACTACCGTAAATTATACTCCGATTGGCAAAAAGCAATCGAAAAAATCATTAAAGACATTGAAACTCTCTGATTTATTCAAAATTAAAGGTCAGTGTTAGCATTCTCGAAGTCAGTTTTGAGAGTGCTAACGAATATTTTCTGTCGTGTTCACTTAAAAATCCAACGTCCCGTTGTTCGAGCGGAATGAATAAGTTATTTCCTCCGATTGCAAATTTAAGTTCCGGTGCCAGTTTGAAAAACGAAAAATAAATATCGCATCCTACCCCGAATTCAAGAAAAACATCAAAAGGTTTAAGGTAAACAGGTTTTTCCTTGTCTCTTCCAAAATCGATGTTAATACCTCCGCCACCAATCAGGTAAGGACGAAGATTTCCATAACGTTCGGAACTGTACTTCAGATAAACCGGCAGGCTCAACGGAACCGAGCCTACTAAAACCGAATCTCTGATGCCTGTTGCACCTACAGCTGAATAACTGAGTTCACGTTCACCAAAATGCAAAGTAGGTGTAAATCGCAAATCGAGATAACGATTGAGAATCATATCGGAAATGATCCCTACTGAAAAACCGGGTTTCAGGCGCGACACATCAGCCTGATAAACTTTCCCATCGATAGTTTGCAGACTTGGGGTTATACCAAAATCCATTGTATTGATACCCAGAGAGAAACCAAAATGAATGAAATTATCGTATCCGAAAATACCCTGCGAATTTACCTTTGAAAAACAACCGGCTAACAGCGCAAGTAACAAAACACGAAATTTAAATCCTGACATAAATCAATATTATTTTAAAACAATGATTAAAACGAAAGTCCGGTAATTTTATTGCGCAAAATCAAACCTGACCGACTTTCCTGCACTCCTTCTGCAATAAAAAACATTCTGGCTTCGGCACAAAGTCCCGGTAAAGCCGCCGAACAAAATTAGTAAATTAATTCACATTCTATATCCGTTCATTTTAATTTTTACCGGAATTCTCTTTCTTTACTTCTGATATAAAATCTATAAAACCCGTCTGAATTTTCATTCAGACGGGTTTTATACCTGTTTGTATGTTTATTTATAATTCTGAATTAAAGCTTAATCTGCTTTTAACTTTGCAAAGTACATGGCAAACGAACGATAAAGAAAATGAGTCCATTTGCCGAAAGGAACAATAATTAACGCCCACTGTACAAGCACTGTAAGGTGAAATATATACAACCATTTGTTGGATTCAAGAATGTCCAGATCGATAAAAAGACGAACCATGAATGCAGTCAGTCCCATAAGGAACAACCATACAACAAAGAAAATATCAGATGGTTGTGAATGTTTACTTACTTCTTTTTTTGCCTTCATACGTCCCTTTACAAAATCAATGGTTACTACAAAAACAATGGCGCTCATTATGTAACCCAAAACAATTACAAAAAGTGATGAAGTACCAAACCAGTTCAGCACCACAGTTGTAAAAAGCAGTGACAGATAACCGATTACGAGAATAAAATGCTCGAACCAGCGGAATTGATTGTCGTCGCACCCTAACGCTCTTTTCTGGGTAAACATGTGAATAAACAGTTCACCAATACTTTTTACATATTTCATAAACGTTACTTTTGTTTTGGGTTTGAGAATGGTATAATACCACATTCGTGCAATGTTTGGCAATAAAATCGTGAAGCCTATGGTTCCAATGGCAATTCCTTCGAACATGTGTCCGAAATGAAGCATTTTTTCAAGTTCGAAACCAACAGACACTGCAAATGCAATGACTGCAGCAAATGTTGCTACAAAAGCTATAATACTCAATGTAAGCGACTTATACATTAATCCGGACAAGCCCGTCCAGTCATAATGAGCAGTCAGATAACGACGTAACGACATCATCAACTCTCCGGGATTTGCTTCCTGAGGGCAATGGGTGGAGCACTCGCCACAGTAGTAACATTCCCATGGTTTAAGCGACGATCTGATGTCATCTTCCAAACCAAGTACGCTCAAACGAACCATTTCGCGGGGAAATGAATCATCTTCGGTGGACAAAGAGCAAACGGCTGTGCAATTGCCGCAGTTATAACATGCGTTATAGTTCACCGAACCGAACTTTTCAAGTTCTTTGTTGAATGCTGGATTTATTTTTGACATTATTTGTTCAGTTTATAGGTGTAATACTCGTCCATATCATCAATTTCGCCGGTTACAACAATGCCATATTTTACTAATGACATCAGATAAAACATTACCTCATCGGTAGGCATATTAATTTTTTCGGACATTTGTTTCACGGTCAAATCCTGTTCTTTCAATGCATCAACCATTATTTTCTTAATGCCATTGAATTGTTTCAGATTTTCTTTTGCCTGCTCAGGAATTCCTCCCAGTTTTTCGCGCAGGTATTTGGCTGTTTTTCCTTTTTCAACTTCCATACTTCAATAATTATTAATTTTTAATTATGAATTATTAATTAAACCAATGCATCAATCATGCTCATAATTTCCCTGCTCGAGCAGGCAATCAGATTGACTGCATCCGGATCGCAAACGGGAGCACACATGCCACAACCTTTACATACAGTGTTATTGATTTCAGCAATCACTTTTTTCCCGTTTTCAACTTTAAGAATTGCATCGAAAGGACAAGCTTCCTCACATGCGCCGCACCAGCTGCATTTTTCAGGGTCGATAGTTGCCACTAAAGGATCCGTTTCCAGTTCACCCCGGCTCAATATTGTATATGATTTGGTTGCTGCCGATAATGCTGAATTTACCGACTCGGTAATATTTTTTGGTCCCTGACATGCACCGGCAATGGTAATTCCATCGATTACAGTTTCGACAGGACGAAGTTTCATGTGTACCTCGTTGTAAAACTTATCCCGACCTTTTGGTAACTTGAATAAAGTACCTATCGAATTGTCGGAACGCGGAACCATGCCTGTTACCAAAACCACAAGGTCAGCTTCGACTTCTATTTCACGGTTATTGGTAAGCACATCGTTTACTTTCACTATTGTTTTGGCACCTTCTACGCTAACTTTGGGCAAACCATCTTCGTACGACTGGAAATAAATATCCCCGCTGCGTAATGAGTCAGCATACAGAATTTCCTGCTTACCATAAGTTCGTAAACCTCTGTTAAAGTGATAATTTGTAATATTTTTGAACTTATTTTTGGCTGTAAGTGCTGCATGAATCGTTGAAGTACAGCAATTACGTGAACAGTATGTATTCTCACCATCAGTCTGGCGGCTACCCACACAATAAATATAAGCTATCGTTTTAATTTCTTTACCTTTATAAATCAATTTATCAAACTGAGTATCAATCAGCCTTTTAAACTGTGGTAATGTTATCACGTTTTCGGAAGTTGCATAACCAAATTCGCCGTAAGCCGGTGTGTATGAATCGAAACCGGTTGCCATCAATACTGAACCGGCAACAATTTCGAAGATTTCTTCTTTTTCATTAAAATCAATTGCCTTACAAACTTTTTCGCATTCGCCGCAACGTGTACAATTTTTCACATCGATAACCGGAATCTGAGGATATTCGCTCGGGTAATTTTTGTAAATTGCCTTACGTGAATTAAGCCGGAAATTAAAGTCATCGGGTACTTCGACCGGACAAACTTCAATAGCACGCTTCAGGTCGTCGGGATGACAGGCAGTGGCATTGATAAAACGCGGTGTTTTTTTAATTTTCAGGGAAATATTCCCAACACTACCCTTATTTTCAATCACTTCACTATTAGTCATGATTGTGATATTGTCATATTTCAACAATTCGTTGTAAAGTCTTTTCACCATTTCTTTACCTGTCTCGGTCGTAGTCGACAGTGAATCCCACTGAGCCACACGGCCACCGACAAATGGTTCTTTTTCAATCAGGATGACATCTGTGTTTTTTTGAGCAAGTGAAATAGCAGCTTTCATGCCGGCCACACCTGCACCAATAACTGCAACAGTTTTAACAGCCCTGATTTTATTAGTTTCGAGCGGTTCAGCATAACGGGCTTTGGCGATTGCAGCTTTTACAAGATGTATAGCTTTTTCAGTTGCTCCGTTTTTATCGTCGGAATGTGCCCATGAAGCCTGTTCACGTATATTGGCATGCACGTAGGTAAATTTATTCAAATCGGCACGTACCGACACATTTCTGAAAGTAAGCATGTGTAATTTCGGCGAGCACGACGATACAATAACACTATCTAAATTGTTAGCTTTAATGTCCTCTACCATTTCGCGCTGATTTGCGTCCGAACAGGCAAACATGGTCGTTTTGGCCAGAACTACTATTTCAGCATCCTCGCCTTCGACTGACCTGCGTACTTTTTCCACATCAACATAATCGGAGATATTGCCGCCACAATGACAAACATACACTCCTATTCTTTTTGGTTTCTTTTCCATATAGTTTCGTCTGTATTAAGGATGTTGAATAAGATAACTTATGGCTTCGGATGAAGCCGAACCTGCCGACAGGATTGAATCCGGAATATCCATCGGACCGGTGGCAGTACCGGCTACAAATACGCCTTCAATGCTGGTTTTAGCAGGACTTGCAAGCATATCACTCTGACCGATAAAACTGAACTGATCAAGTTGTAATTTCTGATTCTCAAATAATTTATCAATTCCGGTATTAGGCAAAACACCCGTCGAGAGAATGACCATATCGTGTTCAGCTTCCTGAAGTTTACCTTCGTTAATATCTTCGTATCGAAGAATCAGATTACCGTTTTCCTTTTCGGAAATACGACCGATTTTTCCTTTAACAAAATTCACTCCCATGCCTTTAGCCTGTTGATAGAATTCTTCAAATCCTTTTCCGAATGAGCGGATATTGATGTAATAAATAGTGACATCAGCCATTGGCAATGAACCCATTAACAACTGAGCCTGTTTGATGGAATACATACAGCAAATCTGAGAACATACCGGATTACCGATAGATGCATCGCGTGAACCCACACAAAGTACATAGGCAATCTTATCGGGCACTTTACCATCACCGGGGCGGAGAATTGTGTTGAAAGGACGGGTTGGAGCCAATTCACGCTCCATTTGTTGGGCAGTGATAACGTTTTTATATTTTCCAAAACCGTAACGGGGCATTTTTTCGGCATTGAACAGATTGAATCCGGTTGCTACAACAATGGTTTTTACATGAAGCTCCATTGTTTCTACTTCCATAGTAAAATCTATGCAATTAGTAGGACACACTTTTTCGCATGCACCACATAAAGTACAGTTATCGATATCAATAGCCGCAGCTTTCGGACTACAGATACTGAAAGGTATAAAAGCTGCTTTGCGTCCGATTAAACCAAATTGATACTGGTCGCGAACATTTACCGGACAGGCTTTCTCGCATAACTGACAGGCTGTACAATCTTCAATATGGACGTACCGCGGTTGCTTAGTGACGAGTGCAACAAATTCATTATCGCTGACTTTACGAATCTTACTTACCTCACTGCCTGTAAAAATAGTGATATTCGGATGTCTCGAAATTTCTGACACTTTGGGAGTAGTGATACAGGCCGCACAATCTAAGGTGGGAAATACTTTGCTTAACATAATCATTTTTCCGCCAACCGACAATTCCCTGTCAACCAAAAGGACTTTATAACCGGTATTAGCAAGGTTCAGAGCAGTTTCACCACCTGCAATTCCTGCTCCTATTACCAAAGCATCGTAAGCTATGTTTCTTATCGGATTTTCCATTAAGCATGTAATGTTTTTAGTAAATATTCATTGAATCCTCTTACCTGTTTTACGAACGATTCGCTGCACACCGAACAGATAGCAGCCATGCGTAAACGGGCAGGGTCAATATTTTTTTCTTTCATTAAATTATGAGTTTTACTCACGAGGTTTCCTGTTTTTTCGGTGCAGGATTCACCGTAAATGCAATCACTCCCATCAGCAGCAATAAAAACCCCATCGAATCCTTTTTCGTAAGCATACAGAATCCAGCTTGGCTTGATTCCGCTCGAGCAGGGTATTGAAATCGTGTATACAGTTGGTGGGTAATGTAACTTTAACAATCCGGCCATGTCGATAGCCGGGTCTGAAATTTTTTCGGTGGAAAACACTAATATTTTCGCACTCTTTTTGTTTAGTTCTCCCATAATATAAACCACTAACCCCGGGCGGGGAAAAGATGAAACCTGATTTTTGAATAAATAATACGTAATCTAACCTCCGAAAGAATTATTATCTGCTTTCGGAGGTTAGCGAAAAAAATTATTTTTTCTTCATATAAACTTTAAAATAGCCACTGTCCTCGATAAAGCCCATGTATTCGTGACCCTGTTTTCCACACCATTTAGGTATATCCTGTTTTGTACCTTCGTCCGACGAAAGTATTTCCATTACATCACCTGCCTTGATAGTGCCAATGGCTTTTTTTGCTTCCAAAAGTGGTCCGGGACAAGCTGTTCCGCGTGCATCAACCGATTTGGCCACTGCTACTGATTTTAATTCTTCTGCTGTCATAATTTTAAATGTTTTGCCCTGAGGGCGTTGTTAATGTTTTTATATTTTTTATTTGTGGTTATTCGTTGTTTTTGTTATTCGTTGTTATTGGTGGTTATTCGTTGTTATTCGTTGTTATTTGTTGTTATTTGTTGTTATTTGTGGTTATTCGTTGTTATTCGTTGTTATTGTTTTTTGTGGTTATTCGTTGTTATTGGTTGTTATTTGTGGTTATTCGTTGTTATTCGTTGTTATTTGTAGTTATTATTAGTTATTGTAGTTATTATTAGTTATTTGCCCTGTGGGCGTCATATAAAAGTTTTTTTTGCCTGTAACAATCAATAACAGCGTAGCCAAATAACTATGAATAAAGGCGTAGCCAAAGAACTATCAGCAACGGCGTAGCCAAATAACTATCAATAACGGCGAAGCCAAAGAACTATCAATAACGGCGAAGCCAAAGAACTATCAATAACAGCGTAGCCAAATAACTATCAATAACGGCGTAGCCAAAGAACTATCAATAACAGCGAAGCCAAAGAACTATCAATAACGGCATAGCCAAAGAACTATCAGCAACGGCGTAGCCAAATAACAATCAACAACGGCGTAGCCAAAGAACTATGAATAACGGCGTAGCCAAAGAACTATCAATAACGGCAAAGCCAAATAACTATCAATAACGGCGTAGCCAAAGAACTATGAATAACGGCGAAGCCAAATAACTATCAATAACGGCGTAGCCAAAGAACTATCAGCAACGGCGAAGCCAAATAACTATCAACAACGGCGAAGCCAAATAACTATCAATAACGGCGTAGCCAAATAACAATCAATAACGGCGTAGCCAAAGAACTATGAATAACGGCGTAGCCAAAGAACTATCAATAACGGCGTAACCAAATAACTATCTATAACGGCGTAGCCAAAGAACTATCAATAACGGCGTAACCAAATAACTATCAATAACGGCGTAGCCAAATAACCAAAAAAACTACGAAATCTAAATAAATAACTGAATTGAACTTTCACCGGCATCAGCCACAAATGTTGCAGCACCACCAAAGCTTAAATTCGGATAATCGATGAATTCTTCTTTTTTGAAACCCATTAAACCCATTGACATTTCGCAAATTACAATCTCAATACCTAATTCACCGGCTTCTTTTAACATTTTCTCGAGCGACATTACGTTTTGCTTTTTCATAAGGTATTTTATCATCATTGGTCCCATGCCGGCCATATTCATTTTCGATAATTTCAACTGTTTGGTTCCGTTAGGCAACATCCAGCCAAACATTTTCGAAATCATGTCCTTCCCTTTCGGCGATTTTTTTGGATCACGGAGTGCCGCAAGCGACCAGAATGAGAAAAATAATTTTACCTGAGTGTCCATTGCTGCAGCGCCGATTGAAATAACCATGGCTGCAAGTATTTTATCCAAATCGCCCGATACGACAGCTATTGATAACTGATCTAAACGAGAACTTTCGAGGCGGGAAACTTTGCCGTTAAGTTCTTCGATTTGAGCTTGTAACTGTTCTAAAGTTACTTCATTTGACTTTTCCATTCTGAGAATTTTTAAATGAATTTTTAATTAAAGAATTATTTCTGCAAATGTATTACGGAATTTTTTATTTAATTCAAAATTTGCAGTGCATATACATACAATATTTTGTGATTTGCATCACATTGCATATATTTGCATCAACATTCAAAAATTTGAGTAAATGCAAAACGATTGTAGACTATGCCCAATGAAAACCAAAGCCACTACCATGTTGAGTGACTGCAGTTTAGACCAGTTAAGTAATAATCATCTGGAATTAAAGCTGAAAAAAGGTGATTCCATAATTAAAGAAGGAACTTACTCCACCAACGTAATTTTTTTACGTACCGGATTAGCTAAAATCCATTTGGCGGGTCCGTACAATGAGCAAATAGTAAAAATTGTAAAAGCGCCAACTTATCTGGGATTACCAACCACCTTTGGGAGTAAAATCAATCAGTATTCGGTAACAGCTATCACCGAGGCTGAGGTATGTTACATTGATTTACAGGTATTTCTCTCAATTCTGGATGAAAACAAAGAATTTACGCATGAAATTATTCAGGAATTTTGCAAAAATGAACTGGAATCATTTCATCGCTGTGCCAACCGCACTCAAAAACTCATCAGAGGTAACATGGCTGATGCTTTACTTGACTTTTCGGACAAAATTTTTAAGTCAGACAGTTTTATATTACCGCTTTCGCAGACCGAATTTGCAAATCTGGTGGACACAAGCCGCGAAAGTGTCAGTAGGGTGTTAAGCGAATTTGACAAGGATGGCATTATCAGGTTGAACGGGAGAAAAATTGAGATTTTAAATAAAAAATCATTGATTATGATTAGCCAGAACGGCTGATCAAAACCAATGATTTTAAACAATAAATACATTATAATCCTGCAGCAACACTCAATCGTCGGTATCTTTACCTGCAAATTTTGCAGGATAAGGTATGTCTCTTTTCATGGCAAACCACAAAATTCTGTTCATAAGGTCATCGTTACCCGAATCTATTCCGGCAAATTGAGGTTCCATACTTTTTTTTGCAAAATGCAGTTCAGTAGCTTTTAATTCGGTTAAGGGTTTGTTTAATTCATCGAGTGGAATTCGGTTAGGTACCGACACAAACGGAGTAAAATCGGGCTTTTCTTCAAAGCACGACCACAATGGAGTGGCGATTGCATCCTGAATATTCATCGGTGGCAAGCCCAGTATCTGTTCGATGGTTCGTACCAGCGACGGTTGATTATATGGTTCCGAAATCGTTTTGCGAAGTCTTGAATATGGGCTGATGACCATCCCCACCGTCCGGAACGACGACACATGATCCCAGCCATCCTGCGAATCGTCCTCGGTAATCAGTATCACACTGTTTTTATAGAATTTACTGTGAGTAAAGGCTTCGACAATTTGCCCGAGTGCCAGATCATTATCGGCTACAGCGGCACGCGGAGTTGGAAAACCGGGCGATAAACCGGCAGTATGATCAGCAGGCAAAGCAATCATCAATAACTGAGGCAGTGAGTCGCCTTCCATTTTTGCATACCTGTTCAATTCAGCAATAAAGGTTTTAGCCCTGAGCACATCCGGAATTTTATGACTGTCGTATCCCGGATATTGCTGATTCATAAGTGGTACAACAGTATTTAAAGTAGTAACATTTTTAAATTCAAATTTTTCATTATTTAAATATTTACCGTATATAGCTTTCCAGTCTAATTTTGAATCGAATTGGGGAATGCATGCTTCGCCAAAAATTTCGACTGATACTCCGTGTTTCCGTGCATTGTCCCACAAAAAACCGGTCGGAGCATAAACCAGTGCATCTGTTTGAACATGAGGATAACTACGAAACCAGGCACGTACATTTTTTTCGATATAATCAGTCACAATAGAGGCATCAGTCCATTGGTGACCTTCGGCCGAGCATTTACCCGAAACCATAAAATTATCCATTAACAAATACTCATCAACAATTTTATGTGTATTCGGCGTAATTTCTTCGCCAAAAGTACAAAGTCCGGCATCTCCGTTTCCTTTTTTAACATCTCCGAGAATCTGGTCGTATGTGCGGTTTTCTTTGATTATATAAAGTACATGTTTGAAAACTGAAGGTTCACCGATACGTTCGGGTAACGGACGCGGCTTTGCATCAGGACGAGGTGCAAGTTCAGCCTTTTCAAGCCTGTTGAGTTGATTCAGTGCTATAACCCGCTTTGTGTAGTTTTTGAGCACTTTGTCGGAAGGCATATCGATAACTGATACTGAAGCTAAAGCATGATGTGAATTAAAAACTGCTTTACCTTTATAAAGATTGAAGGCAAGATCGGGGCCATTGGCTTCAAGATTGGTTACAAAAATCTGTTTTTTGTTTTTTACCGAAACGGAAGATGGATAATAACCAGTTGGTATAAAACCTTTTACATAACTTTTCTGAATCTTTGAATTTGTTGCGCTGTTTTTTCCGAGTTGAACGAAAGCGATAGCATTGTCAAGACCAGCAGCAACATAAAGCACTTTTCCATCTGCCGAAACTGTCAGTCCATTGGGAGAATCGCCGAAATACTGATTGATATCAGGTTGTAACCTAATCGGGATAGTCTCAACTACCGAGTCAATCTGAGTATTTATCACACTGACGGCATCACTGTTTGAATTAGTCAGGTAAACGAATTTTCCATCGGGTGAAGCGGTTATTTCATTCGGATGCAATCCTACAATCAGTTCACCAATCAGTTTTCCTTCGGTAGTATCGAAAATACTGATACTACCCTCACGGGTTGCTGCACTGGTGGTATCAATACGTGCTTTTCCCCAGGGTACACCAGCTACATTTTCATCCTTTGGTTCGGGAACCCGACCGGCCCAGTTAGTGACGTACAATTTATGATTTGCAACAGCTATACCATAAGGAGCAACGCCCGTGTCGGCTGTCCACAATTTTTTTCCGGAATCCATGTCCAGTTTCAGCAGTTGATTGTTACCGTTGAGAACAACATATAGTGCAAAAATATTTTTTTCCTGCCTTATTATCAGTTCGTTGGGCAAAGCTGACGCAGCCGGCTTTTTGGCTTCAAATGGATATAAATGCTTTACTTTTGTAGTATTTCCGTCCCATTCAACCTGAATCACATAAGAATTAGCCATATTTCCATCCACTGTACTCCAGCTTATTCTGTCGCTGCCATTCACTTTGTTCCATTGAATACCCGAATATGTATTCATGGCTCTTTTTTTTGTAGTATTCAGTTGGGGAATATCTTTCAGAAGAAGTGTATGAACAACTTTCCTGCTCTTTGTGTCCATTATGACCAGACTGTAACGTTCTTCCACAGCCAGCCAATGTCCATCGGGCGACAGAACAGCATCCATTGCATGATTTTCAAGCAACGAATCGCCAAAGAAAATCTGAACGCCTGCCGATGACACTGTCCTGTCATTGGTCAGTTGCAGAGAGCCGGCAAGTCCCTCATTTTTAATATATTTATTAACATTCTGAGCAATTACCAATGCATTTAAATTTGCAAAAAGCAATGTCAAAATTTGAAATAAAAATTTTAACCTTTTCATTGTGACATATAATTTGATTCAGGAATTTACTTGAAAAAATTTAACTGTTTATTTTTCATAAAAAGAGAAAAGAACGCTGATTCGGGTGAATTCAGCTGATGAATTTAGTATCCGGAATTTATTCAACAATCCGTTCTTTTCCGACCTACGCCCTCATCAACATTGACAGAATCCGGAGGAAGCAACAGTGACTCCGGATTGCTCAGAATTTTGCTCAGCAACCGCATGGATGAAGCATAATAAAATCCATCGCAAATGAGTTCATCAAGAACAAATTTCAAAAGTATGGTTTTGGATGCAACCAGTTCTCCATGTTTATTCATGTTATGACGGCGTGATTTTTTACCCATGACAACAAACATACTACAGGTACCGAATTCATATAGATGATGATAAATTGATTCCACTCCGATTGAACCGATATTGGTTAAAAACACACTGCAATGTCAGGGACTTGCTTTCTCAATGAATTTTGGCATCAATCCCACTTTATCAAGCCACAACAACACCCAGACTACAATTCGCATCGACAAATCGGGTAACATCCCGAGTATTTTTGAAATAATGTCGGAAGCATTCTGTTGACCCGGCTTTTGATTTTCTTCCTGTTCCTGACGGGTTTTGCGTACAATATCGTGCAATGTATCAGTTGGCTGGAAATGAGGCTTAATAAGTGTCTCCTCGCCGTTGTCGGAAAGTGAACGCTTCACAGCAATTGAAAAACTCAGGTGATTTCTTGCGAAAATTTTATTCCACATTATAAACCTGTTCAGATGAGGACGTTGCGAAATCAACCTTACTAAAGAAGCCATAATTACGTGCATGATTGACAAATCGGGGATATCATCCTTATGATCCCTGATAAATTTTTCGATGTGATCTATCGCAATTCTTTCCTCAAAATAGTTCTGTGCATCCATTCGGGTACGAAGGAAATAAGGGATAACTGAAAAAACAGCATCTACTTTCCGTACGCGCCATCCGTCATACCGATCGCCCCAACTCCATTTATAATACTTAAATTTATCCTCTTTTTTCATACTAAAAATAGTTTTTTGAAAAGGAGTATGAAACATGTACAGTCAGCCACCGGACGAATTTCAAATGCTTTCCCGAATGAATAATGATTTTTTCAGAAATTATACAATCAGTTGAAGTAATTCTTTGACTTACTTATCAATACGTTTTCGTCCGACTCCTTCATCAACAATTACGTCAGTTGGCGGAACCAATAGTGAATCCGGATTATGAAGGATTTTTTCGAGCATACGCATGGAAGAAGCATAATAAAAACCATCGCAAATGCGCTCGTCCAGAACGAACTTCAATTCCACTGTCTTGTTCAGTTTTTTCTCATCTCCCTTTTCGAGTTCATATTTTTTGGTTTTCTTACCCATAGAGGCAAACATACTGCATGTACCGAATTCGTAAAGATGATGATATATCGATTCCACTCCTATCGAGCCGAGATTAGTCAGAAAAAGTGAACAATGGAAAGGGCTTAAATGGAAAAGCGGTTTGGGCATAATTCCCACTTTATCGAGTTGTTTGACCCCAAAGATCAATGTACGTAACAGAAAATCGGGGAAATAACCCATTATTTTTGAAATTGCATCCGACGAATTTTGAGTGCCTACAGGTTGATTTTTTCTGATTTCCTCGTTGAGTTTGTTAACCACATCTGCTAAAGTGTCGGTGGGTAAAAAGTAGGTTTTGATCACCGTTTCTTCACCCTCGTCGGTCATCGACCGCTTAATTGCCAGCGAGAAACTCACGTGATTTCGGGCAAAAATTTTATTCCAAACTATAAAGCGGTTGATGTAAGGTCGTTGAGAGATGAGCCGGACCAATGAAGCCATAATGATGTGCATCAACGACAAACCCGGAAACTCAGCTTTATGTTTGTGTATAAAGTCTTCGATAATATCAATCGGCACTTTCACTTCGTAAAACACTTCAGAATCGACACGGGTAGGAAGTATAAACGGAACTACCGAAAAAATCGGGTCTACTTTTTTAACACGCCATCCATCGTACCTGTCACCTATAGTCCACCTAAAGTATTTCAATTTGTTTTTTTTGTCCATTTCAATCAGGTATTAATTAACGGCACCAAAGATAATATTTATATTCAAAAAATAATTTTCAAAGAAGATGGATTTCATTTTTTCAATAAAATTATCTTTGTAAAAACAGAATAAATCACTGTTATACAATTTCTTACAACTTCACAATAGTTAATTTTAACTGATTATTTTCGTGAATTATTCCGTTATCGAGCAGAAAGCGGACTACTTTTAAAGTTTTAGGTTCAGTGTTTTTTAACTGACTTACTAATTGATTTATTGTCAGTGATTCATTTGTTAATAATTTGATAATTTGCATTTTAAGATCATCAAATTCCTCTGTCGTCAATTCGCTTGCTTTCTTTTTCAGGCAAATATCACAAATACCACAGGGTCTGGTATTTATTTCGCCAAAATAGTTGAGCAATACCTGACTGCGACAAATATTTTCTTCATTCACGTAATCGAGTACACTTTTCACCCTTGTAATGTAACGATCGCGACGGTCTTCATAAGCTTCTCTGCCAAGTATTATTCTTCCGGTATCTTCGCGTTCGTGTGTTAAAGTCAGAAACGGCGTTTTTTTCCGTGGTATGTACTGAATAATTTTTTCTTTAGCCAGTGCTGACAACTGCTTATAAACATCATCACGCTTCCAGCCAAGCCGATTAGCAATCAAATCTTCATTTATGTAGGCAGGATCGGTAAACAATCCGGTATATGACCGCAGAAGTATGTGTATTAACTGGTCCTGTTCGTTATTTTGCTTCAGTTTGTACAAATCATCTTTCAGTAAAGTAAAAAGCACTCTGGATGTATTGTCCTGTTCGTCAGTCAATTCAATATACCCGGCTTGCTGAAGAATCTTCAGACTATTGTATGCAATAAGTACCGGCAAACTGAATTTGGTACAAAAATCAGCAATATCAAAAGCAAAAACACAATCCAGACCCGAACCAATACCAACTCCGAGATAATTACACAAAGCGTCATAAACACGAATTACCATCTCTTTTCCGGGAAAGGAATCGCTGATACGTTTTCGCATTTTCACGGCATCGCCATTGTTGCAGAGCACAACCGCATAGGCTTTTTTCTCATCGCGTCCCGCACGACCGGCTTCCTGAAAATAGGCTTCGAGCGAATCAGGTAAATCAATATGAATTACTGATCTCACTTCTGCTTTATCTATTCCCATTCCGAATGCATTGGTCGAAACTATAACCCTTGTTTCGCCCGATTTCCAGCGATTTTGCCGTTCGTCTTTAGTTTCGTTTTTCAGTCCGGCGTGAAAGTGTTCAGCTGTGATTCCGTTTTGACTGAGGAAATCTGCAATTTCTTTGGTCCGTTTTCGGTTACGGACATAAACTACCGAGGTACCCTGAACATTGTTCAGAATTTTTAGCAATTGCTCTTCTTTGTTTTCTGTTGTTCTGACCACATAAGCCAGATTGGAACGGGAAAAACTTTTCTGAAAAACATTTTTTTTGCTGAATTTCAGTTTTTCCTGTATATCGTCCACTACCTGAGGAGTAGCGGTAGCTGTAAGTGCAAGTACAGGTACCGACGGAAGTACATCACGAATATCGGCAATACGAAGGTAAGATGGTCTGAAATCGTAACCCCACTGCGAGATACAATGTGACTCGTCGACAGCCAGGATGCAAACTTTTGCCAACCTGATTTTTTCGATAAATACCGAAGTCGACAAGCGTTCGGGCGAAACATACAGAAACTTGTAAGCACCATAAATACAATTGTCGAGAGTGGTGAGAATTTCGTCGTTCGACATGCCGGAATAAATGGCAGCAGCAAGAATATTGCGCTTTTTCAGATTTTCAACCTGATCCTTCATCAAAGCAATCAATGGCGTTACCACCACGCAAACACCTTCCATAGCCATAGCAGGAACCTGAAAAGTCAGCGATTTTCCTCCACCGGTGGGCATCAGCCCAAGGGTATCGTTTCCCGAAGCAATGCTCTGAATGATATCAGCCTGCAAAGGCCGGAACTGATCGTAACCCCAGTATTGCTTAAGTATGGCTTGAAACTGATTCATAAGCCTAATACAAACAATTAAACCTTACCGGCAATTTGCATCTTACAGCTACAGGTTTCCCGTTTAAAATCCCCGGATTCCAGCGGGGCATCTTCTTAACCAATCTTTTTGCTTCGTCGATCAAAATCGGATAATTTCCTTTAACAACTTCAATATCACTTATTTCACCCGTAGGCATTACCACAAAAGTAATGAGAATTTCATCGGATTCCTTGTACATTTGCGACCGGACAGGATACTTGATGTTATTGCCAAGGTATTTGTACATTTCTGACTTTCCCCCCTGAAATTCGGGCATTGTATCGATATTCGCGTAAACCGGATATCCCGAAACAGTGTCTTTATTCTGATAATATATAATTGTTTTTATAATATTAAGTTGCGATGGAGTTTTTAATTTTATAGTGTTGTAGCTACTGAAATCTGTACTTTTATTCAGTTTCTTTATATTTAATAAACTCAGGTCGAAATTATAGGGCATTTTAATCTGTTGCACATAAACATCCGGTTTTAAATAACCCGTTAAACTTTTAGTATTAAAAAAACTGATATTTTCAGTTTTGGATTTGTTCAGATGAAAGGAAAACGGCACAGCAACAAGCACATCGTTTTTGATTCCGTTCTTTATTGCAGGTTTCCATGATTCTATCATTTTCAATGCCCCGACAATTTGATTTTCAATAGCATAAAATCCTTTTTTCTGAAATGAAAAATCACGGCTTTTGCCTAATGTATCGACAATGAATCTTACGGTATTTTCTTCCTGCAAATTGAGGAATTTTGCAACATCGGGATAAGCGGTTTTACTACCCATATACCTGATAAATTCGTCCTTACCGCCGGGATAAATACTGAAACCATTGTCGGGCAATACAGCATTTATACCTTTATAAAGCACTGATTCATTAGTTATTGTATCAAATTCAATGATATCATAATTACCTGCCTTTAACGACATAATGCCGGTTTTGGCATGGTCTCCGTACAAGCGTATAAGTTCGTCCTGCTTACTCAGAGGATAAGGTTCAACAAACTTTCCTGAATCGACATATTCGAAATTGATCAATGTAACATCGAAACCTTCGGGCATTACGAGATCATCAATAATGACAGGAATCGAACCGGCCGGTACTAAAATATGAGTAGTATCGGTTTTTAAAACTGTTTTAACAACCGGCTTTTTTATTTGAAAACTAATCGGGAATGCATAATAAGCAGAGACTTTTTTCCCGGCGATACTGCCCGGTATCCAATCGGGGAAATTACTGACAAGGCGCAAAGCTTCGTTGTCGATTTCAGTGTTTACGCCTTTAAGAATGGATATACTGTCTGTTTTACCGTCACTTCTGACAATAAATTTAACAATTACTTTGCCTTCAATTTTTTCTTTGAATGATGTTTCGGGATAATGGAGGTTCTTTTCGATGAACTCAAAAGCTTTCTTTATTCCACCCTGAAACTGAGGCTGAATTTCTACTGCATTGTAGACAGTATCACTAAAAGAAAGGTAAAAAGCCGGATTTGCAGCAGCCGGCGAAGAAAGAATTTCTGTTAGTAAAAACAGAAAAATAATCTTCATTTTAGGGTTAAATTTTTTCACAGGTTCTTAGTATTAATTTATTAGTCCGACAAAGATACAAATTTTCAGATAAAACATCATATTGGCGGAAAAATTGTTAATACATTAAATAAAAAAAGGAAACTTTCGTTTCCTTTTTTACTATTTATTTTCTTCGTCAAGTATTTCCTGTAAGTCATCGATACAACTTCCGCAAACTGCTCCAACTTCGATTGCATCGCCTACTTCTTCAACCGTTTTGCAACCGTGGGTGCGAATTCCTTCGACAATTTCACTCTTACACATATCAAGACAGGTACAGATTACCGGATCTTCAGCCATAGTTCTTCTTTTTTTAAATGTTTGTAATTACTTTTTTCAGATTATTTCCTTTCATAACAACGGAAATAACAAAAAGGTTTACTGTGAATCAAATTTTATTCAACAATAAATTACTCCACTCTTCTTCATTAAAACCAACGAGCACTTTATTCCCTGAAAGCAAAACAGGTCGCTTTACCATCAAACCGTCAGACGATAAAATTTCAATCAACTGATTCTCTGACAGCGCCTTAACCTTATCCTTCATATTTTTTTCCCTGTAGAGCAAGCCTGATGTATTGAAAAATCGTGCAAGGGGTAAACCGCTTTTTTTCCACCATTCAGAAATCTCATCCACTCCCGGATTTTCTTCTTTAATAGGTCTGTACACATAATCAATATGATTTGCTTTCAACCATTTTTCAGCCTTCCGGCAGGTTCCGCATTTTGGATAACAAAGAAATACAGGTTTCATATTAAAAATTGAAATCTAATTATAAATCAATGCGTTGGGAAAAATCATTTGAAAATTGCCTTAAAAATATCATTTCCGTTTGCAAAAATCAGTAGAGCAAACAACAGCAACATCCCTGCAGTCTGTGCATATTCCATGAATTTTTCGTTTGGTTTCCGACCGGTAATCATTTCATAAGTCAGGAATATCACATGTCCGCCATCCAGAGCCGGAATCGGAAGAAAATTCATAAAAGCCAGTACAATAGAAAGAAGTGCCGTCATCGACCAGAAAATCTGCCAGTCCCATACCTTTGGAAACATTTTTCCAATGCTCCCGAAGCCTCCTAATTGTTTGGCACCTTCTTTTGAAAAAATCAGTTTGAATTGTTTGATATAGCTGGTGAGAGTTTCCCACCCTACTGTAATTCCGGCAGGAATTGATTCGAAAAATCCGTATTCTGTCTTTTTGGTAGTGAGGTATTCAAACGGAGATTTCATTGCTACTCCCATCTTGCCGTCATCGTTCAATTGAACTGACGAATGTAACAGTTTACCTCCACGATAAAATGAAATGTCGATTTTCTTATTTTTTGAAGCCGATAATTCGGCGGCAATGTCCTGGAAAATGGAGATATTTTTTCCGTTTACTGCCACAACACTATCGCCGTGCTGTAGATTTGCTTTATCAGCAGGACTTCCGGCATTCACATCCTCAATTACAAACGGATAGCGGACAGAAACCAGATTGGTTTCATCGGAAGCCATTACTTTCTGATTAAAATCGACCGGAAGGGTTATATTCATTTGTTTGCCATCACGTAAAAGAGTCACATTACGTTTTGCATCGATTAATATTGCTTCAATTACATCGGCTGTTTGTTCCATTGACCGGCCATCGACAGCAATAATATTATCCCCGTTTTTAAATCCGTGATCCAGTAAAGTTTGCGAAAATTCGAGGCCGTATTTTGCGTTTTCGAGCGGCAGGTATTCTTTTCCCCATGTAAAAAGCACTGCAGCATATATAACCATTGCCAGAATAAAATTCACAAGCACACCACCTATAATGATGGGTAGCCGTTGCCAAACCGGACGCGAGCGGTATTCCCAGGGTTGAGGTTCCTGTTGCATTTGGAGGGCATCCATCGATTCATCGATCATCCCGGCAATTTTACAATAGCCCCCCAGAGGCAACCAACCGATTCCCCATTCTGTATTTTCGGGGTATTTCCTCCAGTCGTCATCCGCAAGTTCCGAAGCAGGGATTTGTTCCATTACCTGACGGCCTTTGGCATCGACAATGATATCACCTTCAGCATCGCGTTTGGGACGTTCGTTGGCCGGAACATTGCGCGACAGAAATCTGACATCCCATTTCCCGTTGATTTTTTTGGCCCTGATCAGCGAGATGGTCGGATTGAAAAACATATAAAATTTGTCGACACGCACCCTGAACAAACGGGCAAAAGAGAAATGCCCGAACTCGTGCAGGACTACTAATATTGATAAGCTTAAAATTAATTGTAATGCTCTGATTAAGAATGTTTCCATCAATTGTATTATTGTTTTATTACTGTTTTTTATTTACTATTTCCTTTGTCATCATTCGAACAACGGCATCGGTACTTACATAATCTTCGTAAGCAGGTGACTCAATATAAAAGGCGTTGGACATGACTTTTTCGATAATATCACTCATCTCCAGAAATCCAATTTTATCGTTCAGAAAACCTTCAACCACAATTTCGTTGGCGGCATTCAGTATGCAGGGCATATTGCCTCCGCGTTCCATTGCATAATAAGCATAACCCAGATTCCGAAACCGCTCGGTGTCAGGCTGTTCGAACGTAAATTGAGTGCAAATATTAAAATCCAGACGCTGGAAATTGGTTTTCAGACGGTCGGGGTAGGTAAATGCATACTGGATAGGTAATTTCATGTCGGGCAATCCAAGTTGTGCTTTGACAGAACTATCGGCAAACTGCACCATTGAGTGAATAATGGATTGAGGATGAATCACCACATCAATCTGTTCAGGTCTGACCCCGAAAAGCCATTTAGCTTCGATAATTTCAAAACCCTTGTTCATCATGGTAGCCGAATCAATTGTTATTTTAGCTCCCATGTTCCAGTTGGGATGCTTCAGAGCCTGCGATTTGGTAACGAATTCCAGTTCGGACAAACTTTTATTGCGGAAGGGTCCACCCGAGGCTGTAAGTATGAGTTTTTCTACAGGATTATTTCCTTCGCCTGCCAAACACTGAAATATTGCAGAATGTTCGGAATCGACGGGTAAAATTGAAGCTTTATATTTTTCAGTTAATTCGCAAATCAGTTCACCGGCAACCACCAGTGTTTCTTTGTTGGCTAAAGCAATTTTTTTACCTGCTTTTATGGCATTAATCGTAGGTTTTAATCCCGAGTAACCAACCATTGCCGTCAGAACAATATCAACAGGTTGCATTTCGGCAATTTGAGAAATTGAATCGTTTCCTGCAAACACCTTGATATCCAAATCTTTCAATGCATCTTTTAGTTTTGAATAATGCATTTCATTGGCAATAGCCACCATTTCAGGTTCAAACCTGCGGGCCTGTTCTATCAGCAAATCCACCTGCTGATTAGCTGTGAGTGCATAAACTCCGAACAAAGCACTGTTTTCGGCAATTACCTCCAGCGCCTGAGTACCGATTGAGCCTGTAGAACCAAGGATGGCGATTTGTTTTTTATTTTCTATCACTTGTTGTTGTGTTTTTGCTGAATGAAAATCAAATGTTGAACAAATTGAAGATGATAATGTTTATTCTCAGAATCTTATAACATCTTCGGGATTAACAGGTTTGCCCTGTTTCCACAATTCAAAATAGAATTGTGTTCCGGTTTTATTTTCTGAAGTTTCGCCTGTCATGGCAATCACTTCACCCGCCTTCACATTGTCACCTACTTTTTTGAGTAAGCGGGTGTTATTTTTATAAATCGAAAGGTAATTATTTTCGTGCTGAACCTGAATCACCCATCCGAAATCGAATGTAAATGCGGCATAAATTACGGTTCCGGCAAGCACACTCACCACCGCTTCATTAGGTGAAGTAATGATATTAATGCCGTATTGCCGGTCGGTAAGATTGAAAGATGACGAAATTACACCTTTGGTAGGTCGAAAAAACACATAGATATTTTCGTTGGGTTCATTTTTGATGGTGGTCAGGTTATATTTTTCCTCGTTTTCAAATTTTTCGACATATTCCTTTTCGGTTCTGGATTTTTCGAGGTATTCGGCGGCTGTTTTTTTAAGTTGTACCGAATCGAGCGAAGCCACCGAATCGGGTTTGATATCACCTTTTATTATGTTTTTTAAAATTGATAAATAGCCGGACTGAAGTTCAACATCACGAAGCAGCGAATCGGCATGCATCGACTCGGTAATGATTTCAGAGCGGTTTCCGCCTCCACCGTAACCGGGCAGATAATAACGGATTGGCGTAGTGAAAATCAGAATAGTAAGTATGATGAAAGTAAGTAAAACCAATGATGAGCCGTAAATCAAAACACTTAAACGTGACAATCTAATGTGCCATGATTCCTCCAAAGTATTCTCGTTCAACACCGAAACACGGTATTGAAAACGTAATTTTTGTAGAAATGACTTTAGATGTACTTTTTTCATTGAACTGAACTGATTTAATATTATCACTAAACATTCGCAAAAGTAACTTATTTCAGCATATTACCAAAACGAATGAAACTCAAAAAAGGATAAATTGAGTAATATTGATATGTATTAAAATCTGTTATAAATTTCTTTGAATATTCATGTCAGACTTTATTCCACCCACAACACCAATCCTTTAAGATATTCACCTTCAGGGTGATATATATTCACAGGATGGTCGGCAGGTTGAGTAAGTTGGTGTAAAATACGAACATTACGACCGGTTTCGGCAGCGGCACTGAAAACGGCAAGCCTGAACTGATCTCTTGTAACTACCTGCGAACATGAAAAAGTAAATAAAATTCCGCCGGGTTTAATCTGCTCTATTGCCCTGGCGTTTAATCGCTTATACCCTTTCAATGCATTACGTAAAGCCTCTCTGTGTTTTGCAAATGCGGGCGGATCAAGTACAATCAGGTCATATTGTTGCTCACGCAAATGTAAGTTATTGAGAAATTTGAAAGCATCTTCGGCAAAAGCAGCATGGCGTTTATCTTTCGGGAAATTTAATTCCACATTCGTATTGGTAAGTTCCACTGCCTTAGCCGAACTATCCACAGAATGAACAACTTCAGCTCCCCCTCTCATGGCATAAACCGAAAATCCGCCGGTATAACAAAACATATTTAAAACAGATTTCCCGCCGGCATATCGTTCCAGCAAAGCCCTGTTCTCACGCTGGTCAACAAAAAAACCTGTTTTTTGACCTTTCAGCCAATCCATTTGAAATTTCAGACCGTTTTCGGTTCCGTAATAGCTTTTTGAGTCACTGCCGACCAGATAGCCATCTTCGGGTGTAATATCAGCCTTGAAAGGCAGGGTGGTTTCTGATTTGTAATATATATTTTTTATTCCGGGAACATTTGCGATAATGGCTCCGGCTATCACTTCCCTGATTTCGTGCATACCCACCGAATGTGCCTGCATTACAGCAGTTTCACCATAAACATCAACAATTAAACCCGGCAAAAAGTCACCTTCCCCGTGTACCAAACGGTATGTATTATTTTGTTCCGGGACGATAAGGTTCAGTGACTTACGCATCATATAAGCCATTTCAATTTTACGGAACCAAAAATCATCGTTGATTTGCTGTTGTTCAAAACTAATTACCCTCACAGCGATACTACCAATCTGATAATGTCCGATGGCCAGAAAGCGCCGGTTACTATCGACTACTTCCACTACATCTCCTTCGTTTGGCTTTCCTTCAATTTTTTGAATAGCTCCGGAAAACACCCAGGGATGAAAACGCATCAAACTTTCCTCTTTTTTGGGTTTTAATTGTATTATTATCATTCAAATTTAAATTTGGAAATAAAGTTGGGGCAAATAAATTAATTTTCGGATGGAACGGTTTTCTCTGCCTTCAGCTCAGTTTCTTTTGCAGCAATGGAGGCCATTAACTCTTCGATTTGTTTTTTGGTGAGCTTTTTTTCACTTTTCAGTTTCTGATAAATGAGCAAACTTGCCCATGCATCAGTTGCTGCATATATTTGTTGCTGATCGGTCAGCATGTCATTCTCCCAGTTGGTAAGTCTTTGGGATTTGGAGATTTTTTGTTGAAAAACTATGGCAAATATTTTTTGCAGACCGAGTTCGAGTATCCCATAATTTTTAACAATCGACTGTAAATCAATAAAATTTGCGGGTTTGAATGCAAGATGTCTGTTGAGTCCGGTAAAATCGTCATGCAGGGCCAGTCCAATTTTACGGATTTTCTCATTGGCAAGAAAAACAGCCAAATCGGTCGGGAAAGGGATTTTATTCAGCCTGAAAAGGAAGCAATGGTCTGTAGTGGAAATTTGCAATAACGATACTTTGTGGTGAGTACCACGTGTGAAAGATGGTTTTGTTTCAGTATCAATTCCCACAATTTTATACTTCCGGAGTTCTTCGATTGCAGGTTGTACATCTGATAAACTGTCCACTACTGTTATTTTTCCTTCAAAAGCAGCAACCTGCATTTGATTAACTTCTTCTTTGCTTATTTTGGGTTTATACATAACTTATTCTACAAATTTTTGATTTACTTAAGGTTACAAGTCCGGTTAAATTTTCTTATAATAATTTATCGTTAAAATCATCGTCGTCATCACTGTGTAGAAAATTCAGAAATGAGTTTCTGTTTATTTTTTGTTCAACAGCTGCATTTTCATTGTCCTCATTTTCAAAGTTTTCGCTGAATCTCAGTGCATGTAAAGCACGAAGCGCATTCAGGGTTTTTTGTCCCCAATGTTCACCAAACGCCTGAATACAAGCCAGTAGTGCATCATTCATTATGTCGGTGTCGATGGTTTGATAATTAGCAGCAAAATCTTTTAATTCCTGATAAATGTCGGCCAGATTTTCGGAGATAAATGCTGCAACAGGAGTATCGCTCAGCGCCATATCGGGATGAAAAACCTCGAGGTATGAGTCGTCGGGTCCGAGCAGTTGTTCAATTTGTTCCTTTACGTACAAATAATCCTGTTCCGTTACAAAATGTTCAGGTTCATCTTCAAAAACCGGATCCGGACTTTCGATCATCGATGCTTTTAAATACAACAGGGGTAATATTTTCACCGATTTAATGATAAAATCTTCCCTGGTTCGTTCTGATGCATTTTCGAGGAACAAACATGTTTCGGCTGCAACTGTTACAAAGTCAATGACAGCAGGACTATACACAATGTGATCCGGTAATCCTTCGGTGATCATAAAAATGGATTTTAATGGCGCAAATGTACAAAAAAAATATGAATACCTGTATTACTTTCACAAAGTCAATCCGGTATAAATAATTCGAATAATTAACAAAATAAATGAAACTTTTTAATACCTCCGGCGTTTAATTAACAGACAGGGACACGAACACAGCAAACCAATCAAAATACATCATTATGGAAGACAAATTGAAGACCCTCAGAAATTACGAAACAATGGTAGAAGCACTTTTCGATCAGGAATTGTTGCGCGAAAATAATATCGACAGTTCAATTAACAATGAAGACGCAGTAGAATTGTTGCCAATGTTTGGCGAACTGAACGAAGGACTGAGAATTCTTGTACTCGAGAAAGATTATGATAAAGCCATAAAAGTACTGGAAGAATATAAAAATGCAACTGCAAATGAATAGTCTGTCAGATTATTTTCTGATAAAATCACTTAGCTTTTGACCTGTAACCGGATGAATAAGTCCGGGTGCAATTCCGGCCAATGGTATCAGTACAAAATCCCGCTCCGTCATTTTAGGATGCGGGATTTTTAATTCAGGTAAATTGATAATCTGACTATCGTAAAGTAAAATATCAATATCAATGATTCTGTCTTCGTATTCGTTTGATTTATTGAGAGTTCTTCCCATACGTCTTTCAATTTCCTTTACTTTTCCGAGCAGACAAAGTGCTGAAAATTCCGTTTCGAGCATCAGCACTCCGTTCAGAAAACGGTTTTCGGATACAAAACCCTGTGGCATCGACCAGATAAAATCAGAAACACTGATTACATTGCCCAGCTCTAATGAAATAGCAATGACTGCATCATTCAGATTTTTAAGCTGATTACCAAGGTTCGAACCAAGGGCAAGATATACAAGGGCCATTGAATTGAAAAATATCAGAAAATTAAAATGTTAAACCCAGTTTTAAACCGTAATTTGTCATTGTTGTATTGCCATAATAACTATAACTATTACCGTTGTTGAGTTCGGTCATACCGGCTTCAACGGAATTTACCCCCAGATACAAGCCGAACGACAAGTTTGATTTATAACTAATTTTTCGTGCAACACCCAACGAGATTTTCGCGAACGGACCTCCGCCAAACCCGTCGCTTACAGCAAAAGCATATCCTGCATCAAATCCAACATACGGAGCTGAAATATTTTTTGAGAACATTGCCTGCATCTTAACGAAAACAGGCACAAAGCTGACAGTCGGATTATTACTGCCGGTAAAAGTACTTTTCAACCCGGCTCCAATTCCCAGAAATACCGGTCTGCCCATTACCGATTTATTCCCGAAAGCGAGCGAAACCTGAGTATCAGGCGATGACCCGAAACTACGTTTTACAAACGACACACCTCCCGCCACCTCGAGAAATCCTGCAAAATTATTACCTGTAGTGCTATGATTTATTGTGCTGTCAGCGTCGGTTACCTCAAACTGAGTAATCTTTTCAATTTTTCGCACTTCCGAAAGTTGAAACTGATAACGGTTACCGTTGGCAGTTTTCAGCATTACAACTTCACTGTTTTGTACGATGATCTCACCTGTATAAGTGTCACCCGATTTTAAGGTAATTTTGTCGAGCAATACAGTTTTCTGTGCAAAAACCGCCGTACCAAAAAACAGGAAAACGATTATTATTCTGATTATTTTCATTAGCTGGTATACTCAAAATAAATGAATTAAAATCATTCACTCATTAAACTTAAACAGTTTCAACTATCTCTTTAAAGCACTTTAAAAACTCATCGGCATCGGTAACCGACAAGCATAGAGGTGGTAATAAACGTATGATATTATTTCCGCTTACTCCTGTAAATATTTTCTTTTCGAACAAAAGTTTCGATCTGATTTCCTTTACGGGTTGATCGAATTCTATTCCTATCATTAATCCCAAACCTCTTACTTCTTTTACTTTCGGAATTTTACGGAGTTCATTGATCAGATATTCGCCAACTTTCATGGCGTTTTCAGTTAAATGTTCTGCTTTCATCACGTCGAGTACAGCAATGGCAGCTGTACATGCCAGATGACTGCCGCCGAATGTTGTTCCGAGCAGTCCGAATGATGGTTCAAATTCCGGACTAATCAGCACACCTCCAATCGGAAAACCATTGCCCATACCTTTGGCTACGGTAATCATATCAGGCTTTATATCAGCATATTGATGAGCAAAGAATTTACCACTCCTTCCATAACCGGACTGAATCTCATCTAAAATAAGTACAGTTCCGGTGGCTTTACAAATGTCGCTCAGATTTTTCAAAAACTGAAAATCAGGAACCTGAATACCTCCCACACCCTGAATTCCTTCTATTATTACTGCACATACATTTCTCTTTTCGAGCGAATTACGCACCGATTCAATATCATTGAGTGCCAGAAATTCCACATCGAAACCCTCATTGATCGGAGCCACAATTTTGGGATTATTAGTGACCCTTACCGCCGCCGAAGTACGTCCGTGAAAACTCCCGCTAAATGCTACTACTTTTCTTCTTCCGTTATGAAACGAAGCAAGCTTCAATGCATTTTCGTTAGCTTCGGCACCCGAATTAATCAGGAACAATGAATAATCGGAATATCCCGAAAGTTTACCAAGTTTATCAGCCAGTTCAACCTGAAGTTTATTCACAACCGAATTGGAGTAGAACACAAGTTTTTCGGTTTGTTCCACAATTTTCTGTACATAATACGGGTGTGAATGACCTATTGAAATAACTGCATGGCCACCATACAAATCAAGGTATTCAATTCCCTGATTGTCGTAGGTTCTGCAACCCACACCCTTTGTTATTTCTATATTGAAAAGCGGATATACATCGAATAATTTCATAATCTTCTATATATATTGAATTTACTGTTGATTTATATTTTTACGGATGCAATCATCCATATCAGATAGACAGTGTAAACCGCAAGCAATATTGCACCTGCCCATCTTTTAATTTCCTTTGATTTGTTGGAATAAACAAATAACATTACCAATAAGCTTCCTGAAGCTGTGACTATCAAATCTGCATACATGTTTTTGTAGGCAGGTAAGGGATTGATAAATGCACTTATTGACAATATAAAAAACACATTAAAAATATTCGAACCGATTACATTTCCCAATGCAATATCAGAGTTCTTTTTAAAGGCAGCTACTGCCGATGTTGCAAGCTCCGGCAAAGAAGTACCTAATGCAACTATGGTCAATCCGATGACCGACTGGCTTACGCCCCACGACAGAGCAATATTCGTAGCAGATGGAACAATAAGCTGAGCCCCTCCTATTAAACCGGCAAGTCCGCCAATGATCATCAGGCAGGCAAGCCAAACCTTCATGGGTTTAAATTCTTCTTCAGTAACAAATTCGGGATTTTTCCGTGAATTTTTAATCATCACATAAATGAACCAAACAAAGACGGCAAACAGAACAGCTGCACCCCAATGATTTATCTGATGATTCATTGTTAATGCTAACACCAGCACCAAAACAGGAGCAAAAAAGCTCAGCGGGATTTCGAATCGACGCGATCCGTATTGCGAAGCAATCGGAAAAATAACTGCCGACAAACCGAGGATTACATAGATGTTGATCATGTTACTCCCGATGATATTGGTCAGGGCAATGTCAGTAGTTTCAGGATTCAGCGAAGCCACCAGATTGACCACCAGTTCGGGAGCCGAAGTTCCGAATGCAACAACCGTAAGTCCGATGATCAGATTAGACACATTGAACCGCTTTGCCAATCCTGATGCTCCTTCGACTAAAAAATGAGCAGCAACAATAAGCACGACAAAACCGGCAATTATAAAAATATAATCTATCATCTTCAGTTCATATAATACTAATTTATAATGGATTGAACGGGCTAATTGTTTACCGTTGCTTCATTCAGTGCTTCAACAACATTGATTACATAATCGCCTGTTTTTTCACATTCAACGATTATATCCATGTAAGTCACACTCGATTGATAATCATATTTATTGTCTTTCACATCCGATATATTCTGTAATTTCAACTGATTGCGGAAATTATTTATTTCGGTTTCGATATTTTCCGAACGATTGAACTCATCGTTACTGATCTGGCTGTTTTCCATCGATTCTCTCATTTGATGGATAGCACCCTCAACAAGGTTCATCATTAAATCGATATTTGCATCCATTTCCTTGGTGTAAACAGCTTTATCGTCACGTTTTCTAACAATGGTACGGGCGATATTATAACAACCATCACTTACACTTTCTATTTCGGAAACAACACGTAACATTGTTTGTATCTGATGTTTACTCTCCTCACTCAATCTCCCGTCGGTCACCTTTGTAAGGTATTTGGCGATTTCAACCTCCATACGGTCGCTGATACTTTCGTACTTCTGTATGCGGCTGTAAATTTTCACAAATTCATTTTCATTCTGTTCATAATACAACGAACGGGTAATTCTGAACATCTTTTCGGTACGTTCGGCATACACTTTCAATTCTTTCCAGGCCTGCAGTACTGAAAGTTCAGATGTCGATAATAATCCGGTTGAAATATATTGCAACTGAAATTCTTCATCACTTTCTTTCTTTTTCACAACGAAGGTAACCACTTTGGCAATAACCTGTGCAAACCAGATCATTATGAATGTATTAACAAGGTTGAACATGGTATGAAAAAGCGATAGTCCATAGGAAGTGGCAATCTGATAATTCTGTAGTTGATGCTGCAACATCAATTGTTCGGATGTTAGATTTTTGCTGTTTGAATTAATCAGATTTAATGTCTGTTTGTCAATCCCGTCAGTAAAATGAGTCAACTGCGAAGGATCACCCGGGCCATACTGTGTCACCAGATAGGTGATCATATGAATGAACGGGTAAAACAGGAAAAGCATCCAGATGACTCCGAAAACATTAAAAGTGGTATGTGCCAGTGCCGCACGTTTTGCTGAAACATTGGCCGGAATAGCAGCAATATTAGCAGTGATAGTGGTACCTATATTTTCGCCTAATACCATTGCAGCACCAAGTTCATAGGTAATCCAGCCCTTACTCACCATTACAAGAGTGATTGCCACAGTGGCACTCGACGACTGAACAATAATGGTCAGAATTGTACCGATTCCTAAAAATATAAGTACCGAGCCAAAACCCGATTGTGTATATTTCGACAGAAATTCGAGCATTTCAGGATTGCTCTTGAGGTCAGGAACCGAGTTTTTTAACATCTCGAGTCCCATAAAAAGAAAAGCAAATCCGAGAATAAATTCACCTATGGATTTGCGTTTACTTTTAGCCGAAAAAATAAATGGTATGGAAACCGCAATCAGCGGAACTGCAAATGCAGCAATACTGACTTTAAAACCAAACAGCGAAATAATCCATGCAGTTACAGTAGTTCCGATATTGGCACCCATTATGACAGAGATTGACTGTAATAATGAAAGTAAACCTGCATTCACAAAACTTACCACCATTACAGTTGTTGCAGATGAAGATTGAATTAATCCGGTAATCAATAAACCGGTTAAAACACCTGTAAATCTGTTTTTTGTCATGGTAGCCAGTACCAAACGCAATTTATTTCCGGCTACCTTCTGTAATCCTTCGCTCATGATTTTCATTCCGTACAGGAACAATCCCAACGAGCCTACCAAAGTCAAAAAATCGTTAAAAGTATAATTCATATCCTTTCGAATTTTATTTATGCCGACAAAAGTAATTTAAAAAATAGATTCATTCAAATAAATACATTTAAAAAAAATACCTAATTTTACGACGAAATTCAAATCATTCAATAAAAACGGCTCTTTTTATGGACAATCAAGTCACCATTTACTGCAAGAATACAAAATCATACCATAATTATCCTAAAGGCATTTCGCTTATCGAAATTTACCGCGATTTGGGCCTTGAACTCAAAAATAAAGTTGTTGCTGCCCGGGTCAATTATAAAGTCGAAGATTTGAATTTTTTAGTTTATAAACCTAAAGATGTTGAATTCATTGATTTAACCACACCCTCGGGAATGAGGGTATATGTACGGACTCTCAGCATGGTGTTGTCGATGGCTGTTACCGAGTTATATCCCGAATCAACATTAAGAATTGAACACCCGATTTCAAAAGGGTATTATTGCGGTCTCGACAATTTCGACCGCCCACTCACGACTCAGATCATTGATGAAATAAAACAAAAAGTCAAGGAAATTATCAGTCAGAAACGAAAAATTATTTGTGAAGAAAAACAGACTAAAGTTGTAAAAGAACTTTTTCTGAAACAGATGAATCAGAGTGATAAACTCTCACTCTTCGAAACCCTCGGAAATCCCTACTGTCGTTTTTTCAGAATTGATGATTACATTGATTATTATAACGGAGTACTTTTACCTTCGACCGACTATCTGGATTTGTTTGATTTATTGCCCTATTATGATGGACTATTACTCTGCGTACCCAACCGTGAGAATCCCGATACACTCGAAGAAGTGGTAATGCTTCCCAAGATGTACGATATTTTTAAAGAATATGTGGGCTGGAATAAAATCATGAAACTCAACAATGTAGGCGAATTCAATGTAGCCTGCAAAAACAATCAGTCGTTCAATCTGATTAAAGTGTCGGAAGCATTACACGAGAAAAAAGTGGCTTCGATTGCCGATATGATTTCAAAAAGGGTGAATAATGTCAAATTTGTTTTGATTTCTGGTCCTTCTTCATCGGGCAAAACCACTTTCAGTAAACGTTTGTCTATCCAGTTGATGGTAAGCGGACTGAAACCGGTCACACTTTCACTCGACAATTATTTTGTGAACAGGGAAGAAACCCCGCTCGATGAAAACGGTGAATGGGATTTTGAACATTTACACGCACTGGACCTGGAATTGTTTAACACTCATTTAAAACAACTTCTAAAAGGTGAGGAAATTGAAATACCGTTTTTCAATTTTGAGGATGGTAAAAGATATTTCAAAGGTGAGAAAATCAAATTAGAATCCGACAGTATTTTACTTATGGAAGGTATTCATGCGCTCAATCCGGCATTAATCCCCGACATTCCGCAGGAATTCACTTTTAAAATTTATGTGTCGGCACTTACCACCATTTCGATTGACAACCACAACTGGATACCAACCACGGACACACGACTTTTACGAAGAATTATCCGTGACTACCGTTTCCGTAATTATTCGGCCCGCGAAACCATAGCCCGCTGGCCAAGTGTTCGCAGGGGTGAGGAAAAATGGATTTTCCCTTTCCAGGAGAATGCCGATGTCATGTTTAATTCAGCACTGCTTTTTGAACTTGCCGTGCTCAAACGTCATGCAGAACCTATACTGGCCGAAGTTCCGAAATACTGTGATGAATATACGGAAACTCACCGTTTACTTAAGTTTCTGAATTATTTTGTTTCTATCCCCGAAAGAGAAATACCGCCCACATCTCTTTTGCGCGAATTTTTGGGCGGAAGTAGTTTCAGGTATTAATTTTTTTGAGCTTAATTATATTGTTAATAAAAAGAACAATATTTTGATTGATTCGTTAAACAATTTCCTAATTGTTCAATTACGTAAAAATTATTGATGAAAACTCTGCAAAATCTAACCATTGTGTTTCTTTTTACTCATGTTTTTTCTCTTCATGCTCAAAAATTTAAAGATGAATCCGGCGCCGGTTTCATCTTTGGTACTTCGGGCCTTTCCACCCTCTTTCTGGCGGATATCGGCGACCCGATTAAAGAAACTTATATCTTCAGCCCGCAATTCGGATTAGGTACAAACACAGTCCTTTCAATCGGCTTCAAACAAAATATCACCGGAAATCTCAGCTATAAACTTATCTATCAGCACTTTGATTTTGGAAGGAAAGATATTAAATACTCCTTTAAATCAAATCTGAACCAACTTTCTTCAAAATTGTCATTGAACCTGTTTAAGTTGAACACCCGAAGGTTCAGCGCCATTTACATCGAAACAGGATTCGGCTATGTTTACGGCACTGTGATCAATGACAACAGTGTACAAACGACTTTAAAATCGTATTCCTTGCCTCTTGGTGCAGGTTATAAAATTAATCTGAATCCCCGATTTTCAATGGGTATTGAGCCCGAAATCAATTACTTTTTCACAGGAAAAATTGATGGAAAGGAAAATACCGGATCGCTTTGGCCTCAGGACATCGCCACCAGTATTTCAATGACTGTCTCCTACAAACTGTTTAACAAAATAAAAATTGAGAAAAAATGTTTCTGCGACTGGGATTGACACCTTGTATAACCGGCTTGTATTAACTCCTTTGAGTTGCTTTAACCATAACAAAATTTAAAACTGCATTTCAAATTATTAATTTAAGTTGTAAAAATTGTAATGAATACAACTTTCACGAGCTGTTTTCGTTTAAATCTGAAATTTAAAATCAGAATCAATATGAAAACCCGTTTAAAACATTTCGTTTATTTGATCAGTTTTTCAGTAGTTTCCTTTCTGGCAGCCGGTTGCACTACCGCCAACGATCCGGTAGTAAATAACACTATCAAAACAAACGGCTCATTAGCTGTTAAAGTTACCACCTCGACCTATAACGGTCAGTATGCACCGCGACATGTAATTGCCATCTGGGTCGAAAGCAGTTCGGGCACTTTTGTAAAAACTTTATTAGTCAATGCAGCCGCGCGAAGACAAGACCTGACTTCATGGCTAAACTCATCGTCGAACGGAAACACAACCGACGCTATCACCGGCGCTACGATGAACAGTCACACTGCAGTTTCGTGTACATGGAACGGGACAAACACCAGCGGGTCGGTAGTTGGCGACGGCACTTACAAACTGATGGTAGAATTTACTGAATCAAACGGATCAGGGAAAACTGCTTCTTTTACTTTTAACAAAGGAGCCATTGCTGATAGTCAGACTCCATCAGCAAGTTCGGGCATAACGGTAAATACACTTAACTGGACGCCGAATTAATCCTTATTGAAAGGGTTTTTTAAATATTCAAAATACGGAAAACAAACCCTTTATTCTGAAAAATGCTGACTCAAAGTACAGGCAGTAAAATTTTCGGGAAAAGCCTGAATTAAAAGTAATCAGAACACAAATTGCGCAGTAAAACGTAAATTTCCACAAACAGAAGACATCTGAATATCAGTATTATAAAAAATTTTCGGGTGTGATTAAATTGGTGGAAATTTGCGTAATTCGCGTTCAACAAACCCCTCCGATACAACCCCGTCTCAACTGAATACCGGGGTAATGAAACAACCTTTTGCTGAAAAAGTACGAAAACCCTTTGAGTCAGCAACTTAAATTTCAACACGCATCACTTACCTGCCGCTGCTCTTATAGCCGGAATATCCTTATTCAAGGGGATTAATGCGAAATCAGAGAAATTAACAAGCCATTTCTGATCCTGTTTTATCAAATGCAATGTTTCGCGAACAGGAAGCGGGCTACTCCAATCGGGGATAAACTGGCGGACAACAATTGCCGATTCACCTCTTTTATCAATCTGTACCACTACAATGTCAATTTTAAAATCGAACATCGATTTTGATTCAGTAAGCATTGTGTTGATAGTTTTTTCGTAGGCTGATTTATCCAGAATTTCGGATGGATCGGTGCCACAAAAGACAGCATCATCAGTATAAAAAGTCATTAAAGATTTGATGTCTTTTGTCTTTAATACTGCATTCATGTCATTCAGCATTTTGGTTACTTCGCTTTTAACCGGGGCAGGATCAACCGGTGCAGGTTCTTTTTTGGTCTGACACGAAGTAAAAATCAGCACAAAACCCAATACCAAATAAAAGGTGTTTTTCATTTTCATTTGTTTTTTAATTTGTTGATACTAACAATTTTTATCATACTTTGCAGCATTTTGGCTCTGCAATTACAATCTGTTTAATGTTCGTAGTGAATGAAAAAAAACGAAGTCGCTGAAATTAAAAAAACCTGATAAACTTATTGAATAATAAACAATTAATATTAAAAAATGTTTTGAAAATTTTAAATCACCGGGTTAATATTTCATTCCGGATAAAGGTTTCAATCAGGTGGATATTTTGACCGAAAATGAGTCATATATAATACACAAAAAACTTTTGAAACAGCCTCCTACCACTCCTGATTTGAACGGAATTCGTGTTAAAAAACGCACTTATTCATCAGAAACTCTTGTTTCAAAAAATTAAAATTGTACTTTTGCCGTATTCATTGCCGGCAAAATGGCCTTCAATTTCTAAAATACTTCATCTAAAAAACAGGAAACAAAATGGAATCACAGGTTTTCAAAGTGTATAAATATCGCTGGGTTATGCTCAGTGTCTATATGTTTATTGTCGTGGTAAATCAGTTACTATGGATTACTTTTGCACCAATAACCGGCGATGCAACTCATTACTTCAACGTGTCCGACATTCAGATAGGAATGTTATCAATGTGTTTTATGATTGTCTTCGTATTTGCTTCCATTCCGGCTTCCTGGATTATTGATACTTACGGTTTAAAAATCGGTGTTGGTACAGGGGCAGTGCTGACCGGCGTTTTCGGAATGATGCGTGGCATGGTGGGCAACGATTACAATTTAGTTTTGATTGCACAAATCGGTATTGCCATAGGTCAACCTTTCCTGCTTAATGCCATCACCAAACTTGCAGCCCGTTGGTTTCCGATTGCCGAGCGCGCCACGGCTTCGGGACTTGGAACATTAGCCATGTATATTGGAATTCTGGCGGGAATGCTCCTCACTCCTTACCTGAACAACAAGGCCGGAATCGCCTATATGCTCTATATTTACGGAGTTATTGCTGTAATTGCAGCTTTTATCTTTATACTTTTCTCGAAAGAAAAACCTCGAACAGCTCCCTGTCACGCCTATCAGGAAGAGCGATCGCTGGTCTTTGACGGGCTGAAAAGCACTCTGAAAAATAAAAATTTTTATTGGTTATTACTGATATTTTTCGTCGGATTGGGAATCTTTAATTCTGTAACCACCTGGATCGAAGACATTCTCCGACCACGCGGATTCACAGCCGAACAGGCAGGTTATGCAGGCGGAATGATGATTATGGGCGGAATTCTCGGAGCTCTGATTATGCCTATGCTTTCGGACAAATTAAGAAAACGCAGATTATTTATTATCATAGCGCTGGCGGGTTGCATTGTTGGTCTGACAGGAATCACCTACATAGATAATTATTCTGCTTTGCTTGCATCAGGACTGGTGCTCGGATTTTTTCTGCTCAGTGCAGGTCCGATAGGTTTTCAGTATGGTGCCGAAATTACCTATCCTGCATCGGAAGGAACATCGAACGGTCTTTTAATTCTTGCCGGTCAGGTATCGGGTATTGCCTTTATATTCGGAATGGATATGTTCAAAGATCCTGTAACTCACTCGATGACAAAACCTCTGGAAGTAATGATTGTAATGGCAGTGGTTATTCTGTTGCTATCGACAAGACTTAAAGAATCGCCCTTTATGACTGATGCCGACAAAAAATAGCCAAACAAAGTCGGAACAGAAAAATTAAAGTATCCTGCGATTCGAATCGTTTGGCAATTTTCAACCCTTTCGGTTGATCTGATTCTCTGAGAATTTTCATTTATAAGCAAAAACAACTACCTGATATTTAAGCTTATGATTAAAGTAATTGTCACATTCCTGCTCCTGTTGCTAATGCTTGATTCAATTGCGCTTAAAGCTCAGCAACAAATAACTGATTCATTACGACTGGAACAAATTCAGTTCATTCAAACAGTGTTGGAAGAATCCAAACCAAATGTAAACAAATGGTGGTACGGTTGGTTAGGTGCGTATAGTGCCGCTACGATTGGTCAGGGAGTTATGTATTTAAACGCCGGTGACCTTAAAACAAAACAGGACATGGCATTCGGAGCCGGCGTAGCAGCATTAAGCGGAGTACTTCAGGCACTTACCCCTCTGAATACAGGACGCGATGCCGACTTCATTGCAAGTCTACCGGAAACTTCATCCGCCGAAATTCAATTAAAATTAGAGAAAGCAGAGGCATTACTTAAAAAAAATGCTGACACCGAACGAATTGGCCGCTCGTGGCAGATTCATGCATTGAACGAAGCGGTTAATCTGGGGACAGGTTTGGTTACCTGGCTGGCATTTAAACGATCGGTATGGGACGGAGTGAGTGTTTTTTTACTTAATTCTGCAGTCACCGAAATTCAGATATGGACGCAACCTCACAAAACAATAACCGATTATGAAAAATACAAAAACAGGTACAAATCCGGAAAAATTTCACCTGTCACACACGAAACCGAATATTTGCTAAAAGCTTATCCGGGCGGCATCGCTCTCAATATCACATTTTAAATTTTCAAATCGTCTGACTTTAATTAATTGATTCCCTGGTTCCCGGTATCTCCTTGATGAATCTTTAAAACAACGGGGTTAAATCCCTGCAACCCTCTTAACATCTCTTAATTCTTAATTCTTAATCCTTAATCCTTAATTAATTCCTTACTGGTTTCGTGCTAATTTCAAAACATAACAATTTTCAATTGTCGACGCCTGTTATAAACCTTGCCGGAAACATAAATTTTTTGTACTTTTGCAGGTTCATTTTTTTAACCAGAAGTTTTGATAACATTACCCGACAACAATAAAAAACCGGAAATTGAAACTACGCCCGATCAGATGTACAAAGAAGAAGTAGAAGTAATTGGTGCGAGAGTTCATAATCTGAAAAACATAGACATCCGAATTCCCCGTAATGCGCTGACAGTCATTACCGGACTCAGCGGAAGCGGCAAGTCATCACTGGCATTCGACACAATTTTTGCAGAGGGTCAACGCCGTTACATAGAAACATTCTCGGCTTATGCCCGCAGTTTTCTGGGAAATATGGAACGTCCCGATGTGGATAAAATTACCGGTTTAAGCCCGGTGATTTCAATCGATCAGAAAACCACCAATAAAAATCCGCGCTCCACTGTAGGAACCACTACCGAGATTTACGATTTCCTTCGTCTGTTGTTTGCAAGGGCAGGTGACGCTTTTTCGTACATTACCGGCGAAAAAATGGTAAAATATTCGGAGGAGCAAATCGTCGATTTAATTCTGAAAGACTACGAAGGAAAGAAAACCTACTTACTGGCACCTTTAGTGAGAGGACGAAAAGGTCATTATAAAGAACTGTTCGAACAAATCCGCAAAAAAGGATATCTGCATGTACGTATCGATGGTGAAATTCGCGAAGTTACATTCGGGCTTAAAACAGACCGCTATAAAATTCACGACATCGAAGTGGTAATCGATAAATTAACCGTTGCTGCAAAAGACAGACAACGGTTGAAACAATCGTTGCAAAAAGCCATGCAACAAGGCAATGGCATCGTAATGCTGCTCGAAAAAGACAGGGAAGATGTTCGTTTTTTCAGTAAAATGCTCATGTGTCCTACCAGCGGAATTTCGTATGACGAACCTGCACCCCATAATTTTTCATTCAATTCGCCCCACGGTGCCTGTCCGCATTGCAAAGGACTCGGTTTTGTCAACAAAATCGACATGGATAAAATCATTCCTGACAGGAGTCTGAACATTTTCAACGGCGCCATCGCACCACTTGGCAAGCATAAAAACACTACAATTTTCTGGCAAATTGAAGCCATTCTCGAAAAATACGACTGTACGCTGAAAACTCCGGTCAACAATATTCCCGACGATGCTCTCGAAGAAATAATGAACGGAACGGACGAGCGTCTACAAATTAAAAATCAATCGATTGGCACAAGTTACTTTCTGAATTACGACGGGATACTCAGGTATATCGAAATGCAATCGGAGAATTCGGCATCGGCAACCGAACAAAAATGGGCCAACCAATATTCAAAAGAAGTAATCTGTCCCGATTGTAACGGTCAAAGGTTAAAAAAGGAATCACTTCATTTTAAAATCAAAGGCAATAACATCGCCGAATTATCGGCAATGGATATATCGCAACTCTCGGAATGGGTAAATAGTGTGGAACCTCATTTATCCGACAAACAAAGAACAATTGCATCCGAAATTCTGAAAGAAATCCGCTCACGCCTGCAATTTTTATTAGATGTGGGGCTGAATTATCTTTCGTTGAACCGAAGTTCTCAGTCGTTATCGGGAGGCGAAAGTCAGCGGATAAGGCTGGCAACACAAATTGGTTCGCAATTGGTAAACGTACTTTACATTCTGGATGAGCCAAGTATCGGATTGCATCAACGTGACAACGAACGACTCATAAAAACACTCAAACAATTGCGCGATACCGGAAATTCGGTCATTGTTGTTGAACATGACAAGGACATGATGCTCGCTGCCGATTATGTTGTGGATATGGGTCCGCATGCCGGACGACATGGTGGTGAAGTCGTTTTTGCCGGCACACCGGCCGAAATGATGAAAGCCGACACACTGACATCAGCATATCTCAACGGGAAAAAATGCATAGAGATACCTGAAAAAATCAGATCCGGTAATGGTAAATTCCTGACCATCAAAGGTGCACGCGGAAATAATCTGAAAAACATTGATGTTGAATTTCCATTAGGCAAAATGATTTGTGTCACCGGAGTGTCGGGAAGCGGAAAGTCGAGTTTAATCAATGAAACATTGCAGCCGGTTTTAAGTCAGCACTTTTACCGTTCACTCCGCGATCCGCTGGAATATGACAGCATCGAAGGAATTGAAAATATCGACAAGGTCGTCGAAGTGGATCAATCGCCCATTGGACGAACCCCAAGATCGAATCCGGCTACTTATACCGGCGTATTCTCCGAAATCAGAAACGTATTTATTACACTGCCCGAAGCGAAAATCAGAGGATACAAACCAGGCAGATTTTCGTTTAACACAGCCGGCGGTCGTTGCGAAACATGTGGTGGCAACGGATACAAATCAATAGAAATGAACTTTTTACCAAGCGTTCATGTATTGTGCGAAAGCTGCAACGGCAAACGTTACAATAAAGAAACGCTCGAAGTGCGGTTCAAAGGGAAGTCTATTGCCGATGTACTCGACATGACCATCAATCAGGCGATGGATTTTTTTGAAAATCAGCCTTCCATTCTGAATAAAATTAAAACCCTTCAGGATGTAGGTTTAGGTTATATCAAACTCGGACAATCAAGTACCACCTTGTCGGGAGGTGAAAGTCAGCGTGTGAAACTGGCTACCGAACTCTCAAAACGCGACACCGGGAAAACACTTTACATCCTTGATGAACCTACCACCGGATTGCATTTCGAAGACATCAGGGTATTGCTTGGAGTGCTGAACCGCCTTGTTAAAAAGGGAAATACGGTAATTATTATCGAACATAATATGGATGTTATTAAAACGGCTGACTATATTATTGACATTGGGCCCGAAGGAGGAGCTGCCGGCGGACGTATCATCTGTACCGGAACTCCGCAGGATATAGCTGATTCACCCGATAGTGAAACCGGACGATTCCTGAAACACGAATTATTAGCGAAAAAATAATGAGTAATTCACAATTAAAGAATGAAAAATAATTCAAAATTCATTCGTTCTTACGAATTATGCAAATCGGTAGTTGAAATAGTTTATTAAGTTGGTCGCTTCAGTTAATTTGAATCTTTTTCCCGAAATTAAAATGTAAAAGCTAAGTTACTAAATACCTTAATTCAGGGGCTTAACACTGAAATCATGCTAAAAAAAATTACCAAAACCATAATATGAAGGACGTAGCCCTGACATTTTATTCAAATAAACATAATCTAAAAATAAATTCAACCACTGATTCGCGTCAATTATGAATTATGCATTAAAAATTATGAATTGCAATATAAATTAAATTTGTATCTTTGAAACCCCAATATAAATCAGCCATAAAAATGCATCCAATTATAAGAACATTTCTCTACGGACTCATTGTATTTATCATTTTCATGGTATTAGCCGTAGTTTTAAAATTAGTAACTCACCGTGTGGATGAAAATGCACTTTTCGGATTAATCACAAAAAACGATTTTTTGATGGGAATAGTTGTAGCCGTGTTTGTGACTTTTTCGCACGAAAGGAAGAAAAAACTGAAATAAAAACGACGTCGGAACATTGTTAAATTGAAAATAACATCTTATTCAGGTGATTGATACTTACAGATATATAATAGGTTTTTTATTAGGCGAAGACATTCCGCCGGCAATAATTGATACGGTAGGCTATACTGCTGACCCGGAGGAATTTAACAAATACAAACTAATTATTCAGCCTTCCTCATTTTTCGAAAACGGAGTGTACGACACCGAAAAGTCAATCCCCTCACTCCCCCTGAAAATATGGGAGGAAAATCCTGTACTTTTTGGCGAACCCGAAGTGGAAATCGTTGAAGAAAGAAGAATTCTAAAAGCCGATCTCGTTGCAAGCACTTATTTCCTGATTTCGAGGTACGAAGAAAGTGTACGTAAAAACGTGCGGGATGAACATGGCAGATTTCCCGGAAAAGAATCACTTCCTTACAGGGCGGGATTTATCGACCGGCCCGTTGTTGACGAATATGGCAGATTGCTCCGGCAGCAACTCAGGGAAGCCGGTGTCGATGTGCCCGAACCACCCGGCAAAATCCGAAAAGTTTATATCACTCACGATGTGGATCATATCGCACACTTCAGGGACGTAAAGGCTTTGCTGGGAGGACTTTTAAGAAGTCTGAAACGGCCGAAGGAAGGTCCCAAAGCCATGAAAAGTTTTTTTGGCGGTTTGCGTTTCGATCCGTGGTACACTTTTCCGTTTCTGTTTAATACCGACAGCGAACTGCGTAAGAAAATCGGAACCGACCGTTGCGAAATCATCACTTTTATCCGTTCGGGAGGCAGCAAGTACAAACAGGACAAACCTGCTGCCAACCTTATTTATCCTGATTATAAGAATCTTTTCAGGTATTGTAAACGCAAGAACATTACCATTGGTCTGCATTCGAGTTACGAGGTTGGTGTACGTCCGCATCTGATTAACGATGAAAAAAACAAACTCGAAAAAATTTTAAAAACCCGAATCAATTACAACAGGAATCATTACCTGACAAGCCGTGAACCTGCTGATATGCTGACTTTAATCGGAGCCGGTATCACCGACGATTTCACCATGGGCTACGCCGACATGGCCGGTTTCAGACTCGGAACCTGCAGGGCGGTAAAATATATTAACCTGAAAAACAGACAGGTAACGCAACTCACTTTACATCCGCTGCCGGTGATGGACCGTACGCTGAGCGACAAAAGATACATGTACATGAATGCCCACGATGCTTTTCAGTATTGCACACAGCTCATCGACAGTGTCGAAAGTTACAACGGCGAAATTTCGTTATTATGGCACAACAACAGCGTTGAGAAAACAGCCAATTCATATCACCGGAAACTTTTCCGTGATATCATCAAGTACCTCCACGACAAATGAAAAAACGCATCGTTATTTCCGTTACAAGCGATTTAAGCACCGATCAGCGGGTCCTGAAGGTTGCAAAATCATGCTTCGAAAATAACTTCGATGTATTTCTTATCGGTCGCTTAAAATCCGACAGCAAAACACTATCGCTGCCCTATCGGCACAAGCGCTTCCGGTTGATTTTCAATCGCGGATTTGCTTTTTATGCAGGGTTTAATATACGCCTGTTTCTTGAATTGCTTTTTGTTAAAGCCGACATTTTGTTGTCGAACGACACCGACACTCTTCCGGCTAACTATTTAGTTTCAAAAATCCGCAAAAAAAAACTAATCTTCGATGCACACGAACTTTTCCCTGAAGTTCCCGAACTTGTCGGGCGGGCTTTTGTAAAAAAATTCTGGGAATATACCGAAAATCTTATCTTCCCTCACTTAAAATACTCATACACTGTATGTCAGTCCATTGCGAACTATTATCAGTTGAAATACAAAATCGATATGCAGGTGGTACGAAATATTCCGTATCAGCGAAAACCGGAAACTGTCAAAGCAGTTTCAAAATCCAATGAACGGAAAATTATTTTATATCAGGGCGCAGTCAACGTAGGCAGAGGATTGGAATGGGTCATTGATGCAATGCCTAAAGTAAACAATGCCGTTTTGATGATCATCGGAGATGGAGACATTAAAAACCTGCTCATTACCAAAGTATCTGAAATGAAACTTGAAAGTAAGGTGGTGTTCGTCGACAAAATGCTGCCTGACGAATTGAATCAGTATACATCGGCCGCCGACATCGGACTTTGTCTGCTCGAAAACAAAGGACTGAGTTATTATTATGCTTTACCCAACCGTATTTTCGATTATATCAACGCCGGCATACCGGTACTTGCAAGTAACTTTCCCGAGATAAAAGGAATTGTTGAAACTTTTAAAACAGGCATATTAACAGATCAATACGAACCCGAACATTTGGCAAAAGTTTTGAACAATATGATTGAAAATCCCTTCCCTACCAGCCATTTCCCCGAATTAGCAGCGCAGTTTTGCTGGGAAAACGAAGAAAAAAAATTGCTTGAAATTTTAAAGTCAGCCATCGGTTGATGCATCCAACCATCCTACCCGGAAAAAACCCACCAGCGTTTATTGTAAACAAATTATATCAAATTTAAAATTTGTTTATATCTTTGAAATTTCAAATTGACAAAAAGTAAAACAGCAACTTTTTTAACAATTCGAACATATTCAGTAATGTTAAAACAGCGGGTTTCGCCCCCTTATTAGCTGCGCATATTTTCAAATCACTTTATCGTTTTTAATGTGAATGTTTCCGAACCCGGAACTTGCCGTGTCCGGGTAATGTCTGTGACCAAAACCCGGATCGTTTGTAGATAGTGACAGGAAAAAAGAAAGAAAAACAACCCTGAATCCGGTAATAATTTTATATTTTTGTAACATGAGTACAATAGAGCAAACATATGAAAATCAGTTCAAAAAGATTCTTGAATTGATTAAATCAACCCGACAACGGGTTCTGAAAACGGTTAATACTGAACTTATTGACTTAAACTGGATTATTGGAAAATTCATTTCAGAGAATTGTACTCAAAACAACTGGGGTGAAAGTACTGTTGAAAAAATGTCAAAGTTTATCATTGAACAGGAACCTGACATTAAAGGCTTTTCTCCTCAAAATCTCTGGAGAATGAAGCAATTTTTCGACACATATTCTAAGGATGAAATTCTCGCACCACTGGTGAGAGAAATCAGTTGGACTAACAATTTGCTTATTTTATCCCGGACAAAAGACCGAAATGAAAAAGAATTTTACATTCGTTTGACGATCAAAGAAAATTATTCAAAAAGAGAACTTGAAAGACAACTTGAAAGTGGATTTTATGAACGTACAATGCTCTCAGGAAATATTATATCGCCGGTATTACAAGAAATTCACCCGAATATAAAACACGTATTTAAAGACAACTATGTTCTTGAGTTTTTGAATTTACCTCACAAATATTCTGAAAAAGAATTTCAAAAGGCAATCATAACAAATTTGAAAGACTTCATTTTGGAGTTTGGAAAAGATTTTACATTTCTTGGAGAAGAATTTCCAATTCAGGTTGGAAATGAGGATTACTTTATTGATCTTCTATTCTTTCACCGTGAACTACAATGTCTGGTCGCAATTGAATTAAAAATCGGAGCTTTTAAACCTGAATATCTTGGAAAAATGAATTTTTATCTTGAAACACTCGACAGAAAACTTAAAAAGAATCACGAAAACCCAAGTGTTGGAATAATTTTGTGTAAAACAAAAGACCAAAATGTGGTTGAGATATCACTAAGCAGAAGCCTTTCACCAACTTTAATTAGTGATTATCAAACAAAACTTATCGACAAAGATTTACTTAGTAGAAAATTGAAAGAAATCTTTGACAATGAAGACAACAATATCAACTGAACCTAACATACACTTTAGTTATAAGCTGGCAAACCTGCATTTCGCTCCCGAATTCTATCAGGATTGATCCCGCTCCCGGAACTTGCTGTGTATCGGAAATTCCAAATGCCTGTAGTAACAGTCGTCAGAATTAATTTTAAATATCTGGAAAACAAGTAATAATTTGCATAATATCAACAATTAACACAAAACAAAACATGAAAAAAATTCATTTTTTAAGTCTGACATTTTTACTATTTAGTTTAATCTCTTTTGGACAAACAACTCAGAAAAACACATTAAAAGCAACAGAAACCGGTTGGAAAGTTCTTAACGGGGAAAAATATTCTATTCAGTATCCGGACAATTGGGAATTAAATAAATCCGGACAAATGGGATCGAGCTTCTTTATTTTCTCAAGACTATCTTCACCAAATGACAAATTCAGAGAAAATGTAAACCTGATAGTCCAAAGTTTAAATGGACAGAAAATAAATCTCGACAAGTATGTTGAAATCTCAGAAGAACAAATAAAATCATTAATTTCTAACGGGAATCTGATTGAAAGCAAGAGACAGAATATAAATGGACATGAATTCCAAAAAGTAATATATACAGGTGATATGGGAATTTTCAAACTCAAGGTTGAACAGTATTATTGGGTATTAAACGGACAAGCTTATATTTTGACCTTAACCTGCGAAAAAAATCAATTTGACAATTATAAGTTAACCGGAGAGAAAATTTTAAACAGTTTTAGACTAAACTAAAAATCTTCACTAAATACAAGCCTCGCTCATAGGCTGGCTGTTGTGAAGTTTTCCCGTGATAGCTATCGGTTTAGCTTCCACTTTTACTTTATCGTTCAACGAAAGCGAACGCTCCCGGGACATGCCGTATATGGGTAACACCTGTGACCAAAGACCTGTTCGCTATTTGTAATTTAAAAAAATGAATGCTGCAATGCCATCTCAATAAAATTGTTTATCTCTGATACTATCAAATGATACTATCACAAAGAAAAGGTTATGAAACCACCGTATGAAATAGCGTTTTATATTTTACACTAACATCTTCTGTATCAGAAAACATCAGTGTAATTAAATCAGCAAAACTAATTAAAACACCTATTGAATTACGAAATGCCATTGAATTGTATTCGAAACTTGATGAATTCGATGCATTTGATATTGATTCAATGAGTCGTAATATTCACCACAGAGACCAAAGAGCACAGAGTTTTTAAGTACTAATATTCAAGCATTTTCATTGCTTTCTCCGAATCTCTGTAGTTGTAAAAATTTAGCACGGATACACAAAGTGTACAGAGTTTTTTTTATCTGTGTTCTCTAAGTTTCAATGTGTTTTAGATTCAACATCCCCCTACCCAACGAAGGGTGAAGTTTTGCTCAGTTTTAGTGTTCCCGGTGTAATTATGAATTGTGAATTATGAATTTAAAACTATTGATTCATTCTTTTTTTCCCCTCTTCGAGCCATTTAATAAATTTCTCAGGACTTTCGTCAAAACCATAGGATTTATTGAGTGGTAAACCTGAATTGTCGAGGATAACATAGAATGGCTGAGCATTCGATCCGAATTTTACCCGTTGCAGATAACTCCATTTATCGCCAATGGTATTTATTTTTCTTGTTCGTCCGTTTTCGGTAACCTCATATGGTTTTGTCAATGCAGTTTTATCATCCACAAATACGGAAATAAGCACGAATTCCTTTTCAAGCAGGTTTTTCACTCCGGGGTCAGTCCACACTGCAGCTTCCATTTTACGGCAGTTTACACAACCAAAGCCGGTAAAATCAACCACCACCGGTAATCCTTTTTGAGCAGCATAAGCCATACCAAGATCATAATCGGTAAATGCCGGATGAACTTCAGAATCGTAAAGATTAAAATCCTGTGTATACAGTGGAGGCGAAAACGCGCTTACAGCTTTCAATGGAGCTCCCCAGAGTCCGGGGATCAGATATACAGCAAAAGCGAGTGAAACAATGGCCATAAAAGTACCCAAAACCGAACTGTGTTTCGATTCGCTGTCGTGAGGAAAACGGATTTTACCCAGCAAATAAAATCCTAACAAAGCAAATATCACTATCCATAACGAAAGGAATACTTCGCGGTCGAGAATTCGCCAGCCGTAAGCCAGATCAGCTACCGAGAGGAATTTCAGCGCTAATGCCAGTTCAAGAAAAGCCAATACTACTTTAACGGTATTCAACCAGCCTCCCGAACGCGGCAACGACTTGAGCATTGACGGGAAAATAGCAAAGAACGTGAATGGAATTGCCAGTGCAAGGGCAAATCCAAACATTCCTACCGCCGGAGCAAGAAGCGAACCAGTGGATGACACCTGCACAAGTAAAGTCCCGATGATAGGCCCGGTACATGAAAATGAGACAAGTACTAATGTAAATGCCATAAAAAGTATGCTGATAAAACCTGCGGTTGAATCGGCTTTTGCATCAAGTTTTGTCGACCACGAAGCAGGTAAGGTAATTTCGAAGGCTCCGAAAAATGAAACTGCAAAAACCACCAGTAACGCAAAGAAAATCAGGTTAAATACTGCATTGGTGGACATGCTGTTCAGTGCACTTGCACCGAAAATAATGGTAATCAGAATTCCGAGTGTTAAATAGATAAACACAATGGCAAGTCCGTACAGAAAAGCATCACGACGGCCACGGCTTTTATTTTCCGAGCGTTTAAGAAAAAAACTTACAGTCATAGGAATGATAGGCCATACGCAGGGCGTAAAAAGGGCCAGAAACCCTCCTGCAAGTCCGGCAAGAAAAATAAGCCAAAGCACCATTTCTCCCTTATTATCCTTCGAATCACCAAATGCCCGGAGTTGCTCAATAACAGGAGTCCAGTAATCTGCCGTGCCCGGAGTTATATTCGTTTCAGTCCGGAGAGGTTTAACATTTAAAGAATCAGCCACGACGACGGTAGTAGAGTTATTTTCGGCAGTAACTGACTTCGATCCTAAATCAAAATTTTCCTGAGCAGGAGGTGTACAGGTTTCGTCGTTACAGCTCATGTATTCCACATAACCTTTTATCCTGACTTTGGCTGCATCCTTAAAACTGATTTTCTGAACAAAGACAGCTTCATCGGCATACCAGGTCAATTTCATATCGAAATTGGGATCATAAATTTCCCTGATTTTTGAAATACCCTGTACTTTTCCTTCTGCTTTTGCATTTTTAAAACTTTCAAAAACAAAAGTTGTTGGTCTTGGACCATCTTTCGGGATATTCATGCCATAAAGATGCCATCCTTCGTCAATGGTGGCCCTGAATATAATGTCGGCAGTAGTTTTACCCGTCATTTTCAGTTCAATGTTCCATTTTACAGGTTCAAGGATTTCGGCAAACGTACTGAATGCTACCAACAATGTGAAAATCAAAAAATATAATCTTTTCATTTTTAATACTTTATATTGTAAAACAACTTTATGATTGAAATTGTTTCGCAAAATTAATCATCGGCATGAATATATGAATACTTATTCATGTGTATTTGTAATTATTAACAGCTTTTAGAAAACACATTTTCTAAAGAGATGAGATTACCTGGTCAGCATAAATTTAAAACTTAACCCGAAATTAGTTGATGAAACAGGAAAAGTTGTAGAAATAAGCGGTGTAGTCATCTGTCGATCGAAGAACATTTGAATGTTAACCTTCGAACTGAAAACATAATCGGCAATGATTTTAAGTGAGAATAATTTATTTCCATTTGAAGCCTGAGTCAAGTTTTCATCTATTTTTCTTAATAAAGTTTTAATGTCTTTATAAGAAATATCCGCGTTCAGTTTGAGGTCATTTTTCACCCTTGACTGCTGGTTGTTTTTCAGCCGCAGAATGACGTCAAAATCTTTGACAAGGTAACCAACTCCCAGGGTAAATTCATCAGCAGTAGATTCAATCAACTGTGTACTTGACAAATTAAGTGATAAAGTTCTTTGTTTACCATATTTCAGAGTCGTAGTCATGCTGTTTTTTAACACTGCATTGATACCAATCAGCGGACTGAACTGTTCGACCATCGAAACCGATGAAATGTCATAAGGTGATGATGGAATCGGATTATCAGACTGAACATCCCTGACATAACCAAGTGCATTATTGGTTTCGTCCATAGCAACCCATGTGGAATAAGATGTATAATTTCCAATGCTGTATCTACAGGTATAGGCATGAGTCAGACTTATGGATTTAAAATTATCTTTCACCCACTGAATACGTGACAATCCGTCATAATTCAGGCGCCAGTTGGGCAAAATACTTAAAATTGAAAGGAACGGATTTGTATCGACAGTATTGACATCTCTGCCTGTATATGCTGCCAGAAAAGCCGGAATAAGCACATCGGTTGAATTCGGACCATAGGCACCAAGAGCCGGGTTAAATTTACCCAAATCGGTTCCTTTCAGGAATCCGGTTGTAGGATATTGAGTGTCCCGATACCTGTTATTTAATCTGTCGGCAATGATCTGACGGTTGGCAATGAACTTATCGAACACTTCCGAAGCATAGTTTTTATCGGCAGAACCTGTTTTTTTGAATGCTGTACCGATTGCTATCTGTGTAATATTATAACTTCCGTTGAAAGTTCGGGGCATACCATCGAACATATATTGAATGGTGGTATTATCAGCAGTATACCGTTTGGCTTCCAGATCAATTTTAAAACCCGGAATAGGTTCGAGGCTTGCTTTGATTTCCATATCGGAAGTGAAAGCCGTTTGAGCCGGATTGACAATCGAATCGCTCATGTAAAGCCAGTCATTATTTTTTGCATTCTGAATGGTATTATCATCAAAGAAACCGAAAGTATAAGCATATCCCGGGGCTTTTATACCATGAATATCTGTAGTTTGTCCAAGGAATCCGGCTTCCGGTTTAAATCCGGGCAATACCATACTGTTCGATTGACGATATGTAACAGAGGCCCTGCGAATCATCATCAGGAATCTGGCAGTAAAATCAGCAAAATCTTTTCCAGCGCTCTGCATATTCGGGTCGAGTGTTACGATGCTTACCGAAACACTGTCGGCATCAATTTTAGGTGATAAATCAATGCTTGTCGGGCCTGTGGTTTTGTAACTCACCGAAATAGGTTTGCCATTTTTATCGAGCAGGGCAAGTGAAATTTTCTCGCTTCCGAGGCGGTGATTAACCGTGAATTTTTTATCTTTTTCAAGTTTTATAATCTGCTTAAAATTCTTTGCCTGAAATTTTTGAGGATTAGCATTTTGCATACTGAATTTTCGATTAACTTCTTTCAGGTACTTCGATTTATTATAAAAACTTTCAAAATTCAGTTGTCCGTCGGCCGACCATGCTCCCATTGTCGTGGCAACATTACCTACATTGGTCGAACCCGCAAGTTTAGCCGAGCGGTTCCAGCTATAGGTGGAATTGTAGGATGCGTTGGCAGTTATCCAGTCGAGCAAAGGTATTTTATTGACGGGCAATGTCCACGAAGCAGAAAAAACCTGTTGATAAGTATACGGACTACCCAGTTTTCTGATTTTTGACCATACTGAATCCCGCCATTGTTCATAATATTGTTTACCAATTTCGGGAGTAAAGTAAGGTTCTTCAATGTTGGCATTCATTGCCGTTTGAAGACTGAATCGTATGGCTTTTGATAAATCGTATTTGATATCAAAATTACGGTTCCACATAAAATCCTTACTGAAATTCAGATCGAAACCGTTAGTGGGATCTACCTGAGTCAGTTCACGCAACTTCACCTGCGAGAATCGGCGGTTCATATCTGTATTGAAACTTACAGATGAAGGTAAATAATTGAAATTGAAATCGGAAAACAATTTATATGCAGGTTTTTTCAGTGCCTTTACGTTTTTAAAGGGTTCGACAGGTTGCGAATTAAATGCAAAATTATAATTCACTGCAGCCCGCTCCTGTTTTTCGAGATTTCTTTCGACCTCCGGACTTGTCTGATTACGTTCGCTATAGGAGTAGGTGAAAGTAACGTTGGCCGGATCGTAGAATTGAGGCTTTTTGCTGCGGATATTTACCTTCGCCGAAGAAATATTAAAGCTTTTCGACGAACTTACAGTTTGCGAAACCATTACCAATGTATCTCTTTGTTGTTTATTCTGTATATTCGAAAGTGCATCCGACAACAATACATCTTCGTCTAAAGGATTATATTTCGGAGTAACTGTTTCGTTGGTGTACGAAAAATAGGCCGGCAACATAATTTTAGCCTTTTCGGGCAGAAAACGTCCCAATTCCATATTGGTGGAAAAATTCATTTGGTAGAGATCGTCTTTCCGGCGGTCCATCACGTTACTTTCGATGCTTCCGTAACCTGCTGTTTCTACACGTCCCGAAAGGTTGACGGCACCAATATCCGATAATCCGAGAGCCATATTACCCATAGCAGCCCAACCACCACCTTCGTCGAATTCTGACATACGAAGTTCGTTAACCCAGATTTCTCCCGATTTTATTTCAGAACCAACATTTCTGATACCAATCATTATATTTTCGACATCCGATATGGATGGATTCCCTACCACACGGATTTTATTTTTACCCTTGTCGTAAAAAGGAATCAGGTCTGAAATGTACGATCCATCCTGTTTCGATTTATTACGCATAAGTTTTGCTTCGGTCAGTACCGAGAACGGGAAATCGAACATATTTTCGGTGGGCCACACAGTTTGACGTTCGGAGTCCGACTCGCCGGAATATTTTCCTGCCGGAGTAAGTTTCAACGGGATTTCATATTCGTAATAATTGTTGGTCATATCCGAACCCAGGCGGATAAAGCAGGACAATTCGTAATCATTTAAACTACGTGTATCATCCGGTAATTTTTCGGCATGAACAAACATTTGCAGTCGTTTATACTGACGCATATCGAACGAAGTGTTTTTGTACACACCCCTTGCGTCTTCAGGAGCAAGCTGAGTAACTTTCATAACCATCGATTGCTCATTAAGTTGAAGTATCTGAGTCTGACCGGGGTCAACTTCACGGGTAATTCCCGGAGGTAACACATAGTTTACAGGAGATTTCTCCGAATTTTCCTCAATATTTACAGCCTGAACATCTAACTGACCATCAGATGTCGGTAATTTTCCGACCGGAAATAAATTCTTGGTATACGAACGCCATTCACCACGGACCAAATCGAGAGAGGCAAAACGCAGGTGAGTTTCTTTTTCAAAACCGGTCATAAACAAACGGATAAACCGGATAGATTTAAAATTACGGATATTGCCAATCTTGTCATTAAACTCCCTGACCGGAATTTTGAACTGATACCAGGTAACCGGTTCGGAATTTCCGTTGGCAAGGTTTACAGTAGAAGTATAACTATCGGTGATATGATTCATGCCAATCTGCATCGAATCGCGTTTGATAGCAACTTTATACTGGAAATATTTTTCATATTCATTAAGCGTATTATCACCGTTGATATCTTCAATATCGGGAAGTGAAGTTGCCGAAGTAGCATAATCTTCAGTTGTATTGTCGGCGTCGGGCGAGTTTCCTTCAGTACCGTTGTAATGCTTGTACCGGGTAATGATATCTGCATTTTCAGCGTCATATTCGCTCGATTTGTAGAATCTGTAATTATCACCTGATGGGTCGTTGAGAGCAGAAAACTTATCATTTTCCATTCGTTGGCGCGCTTCGGGAGTAAGCTTCGACTTAATTTGCCCGACATAATCGCTATATGTCGGAAATTTTAACTCATCTTCGGTCGACAGACCATCCAGACCAACATCCTGTGCAAGACGTGAGCCGGGAGTATTATCAAAAGCCGTTACAGTCGACTGGGATTTAGGCACACGTCCCCAGATGGTCGACTCGGTTTTGGTTTCGTCTTTATCAACGGGCATTCCGTTTTCGAAGAATTTTTTACCATCTTTCAAAATATCCTCACTGATATCGCCGAGATTAAGGTACAATTCACCACCTTTGTCGGTTCCGTTTTTATCATATATAAACGGATCCATCATCCAGAATTCGATGTATTCAATATTGGAAGTTTCAAAATCGGTAGCGTCTAATTTCCGCATAATTCCACCCCATCGTTTTTTCGGATTCGTGAGATAACCATTGGCATCCATTCCGTCGACATCAAGATTATAAGGACCCCGTTCGGTTGGGAAAAACGACAGGTTTAAAACCGTCAGAATTGAGGGGTTATACGACAAATAGCTTTTGTTTGGAAAAACTTCTTTAATCAACACATCGCGGGTATAATGATTGGACTGTGATTCGGTATTATTACGAAGATTTACGGGAGTTGTACGTCCCGGATTTTTCGAATTAAGTATCTGATCTACATAATACCATGCAAAAAGTGCCCTGTTTTTTCCATATTCAATTGTCGAAAGAGCAGCTTCGGGGAACGAAGGCTCATCAGGTCCCGGATTCGGATTGTATGGAGTTGATGCCAGATACCAGTTGGCCGGATAATGGAGGTCGATTGAGGTTTTGGTCGACTCAAAATCGTCGATATAGGCTAAACCCTGAGAGCCCACGACGTTGGAATGTCCCGGAATAAGCTGAGCAAACTCAGCATTTATCGCAAATGTTGAAGGCTTGGTAGCATTCACAAATGGCAGTTTGTCGAGCATATTGGTAAGCCATTGCGATTGTCCCCTCCACGAAGTATTTAATCCCCAGATGGTATTTGAGATGGGTTCATTTCCTGAATTTACTTTTTTAGTAAGCGGAATCTCGGATAAATGCATGATGGTTCCACCCAGACTGAAATCCTTATTGAACTGATATTCCAAATGAGAACCTACAAGTGATTTGCGCTGCATGTTGAACATGGACTGATTCTCGAGTTTCACATCGATATTGGTCCCCGATTCCAGAATTGACTGATTAAGAATGGAAACGGAACCCATATTATAATCGACCGTATAATCAACATTTTCAACAAGTGTAGCTCCACCGGCAGTTACGGTAACCGATCCGCGCGGTACATTCATCGCATTCAGCCTGATTTCGGAACCGCTCGATGATTTATATTCGCCCACCAGTTTAAATTTGTTTTTTTCGCTCAATTCCTGAGCCACCACAAGGGTAGAATCATATAATTCCTGGAATATATATTTTTTGGCAATGTTATCATCCCCGATTACTTTTTTCAAATGTGACCCGAAAGGTTCGAGTACAGGAAAGAATATTCTGCCTGATGATGATAAAACTGTGACTCCTTCAATATAATCAAATTTCCCATCAGGATTTGGATTGTTTTTTACATCGAGTTTATCAAGATTCATTACTTTTAACAAAGTCTGATTCTTAATTTTGCCTTCGGACAAATACTGCATATCGGTTCCCACCGAATCGTTACGGTACACGATATTCAAAACGAATTTGTCGCTCTGTACCTGATATGCTCCGAGCGAATATACGTTTTTCATCATCAAATCCCATAAAGCGAGTTGTGGTGACTGAGCAGTGCTTTTCAATAACTTAACAAACAAAGCATCAGGAGCACTTACAGCATCGGTCGAGAACTCTCCCACCTGATATACATTTCCGCCGTAAGTATATTCAAAAGCCACACCAAGTACTTCATCAGGATTCAACTGTGATTTTAAGGAAATAATACCTAAGGTTGGGTTGAGTGTATATTCCGAAGGATCAAGTTTTCTGGCGCTTTCGATTTTTTCATAATCTTCACCACCTGTAAAGGAATTTTTGGCATAGGTCGATGATAAAACCGAATTGGTCTGCTGAATATTTCTGATTCCCGGCAAAGATTTAATATCACTATACAAATTATTCGAATTATTTTGCGGTTGATTTTCACTCCCTGTTTTGTGCCACAAATTATTATCAATTCGTTCAGCTTCGCCCAAATCCATGAATGCAATGATGTTGCGTGCCTGATCGTAATTAGCCCTTTTATTGGTAATCCATACTTCAACGCGGTTAATCGTTACACCCGACGATATAAAAGGCAGATTGCTGAGTGTTTTCTCGTAATTATTCCGGAAATAATGACTCAGAAAGAAATGCCGGTTTTCGTCATAATTATCGGCTTTTACTTCGAATCTGGTAGTTTGAACGCCACCTTTCGAACTCACGGTTTTGGTCTCGGATTCCTGCTGCGATGCAATGGCCGAAACGCTCAGCTTTCCAAACTGCAAATCGGTTTTAATACCGAAAAGCGCTGTACTTCCGGTTATTAAGGAGCTATTAAGAGGCATGCTCACATTTCCGGCCTGTATATTTTTGATGATATCATCCTCTTTGCCTTTGTAGCCGAGTTTCACCATTTTCTGATCGAAATCGAAAGTCGATTCAGTGTTGTAATTTAATCCGAACGATACTTTGTCGCCTACCGAAGCATTGACATTCATTTGAATCTTCATGTCAAATTCGGGTGTGGTATTGCTGCGCATGGCTTCAGTAAGCCCCGGATTATCGATTCTGTTGTGTTTGGCACCAAAAATTAATTCGGCCGAACCCTGTGTTTTTACCTGTATACCGCCCGGACCGAATACTTTATCAGCCGGGCCGATATTGAATTTCATATCCGAAACCGAAAATTTGTCTTCGTTATTGAGCTTTTCAGAAGCATTTTTTTCTTTCCAGTAATTTTCAATTTCCTTTTGTGCTGAATATTTTCGGTATTCCTGATCGGTCATCAGATACGGAGTAGCAATTTCCATGTTCCCTGCCATGGTTCTGAAGATATAATTTCCGGTCGATGCATCATACTCCACTACCGATTTAATATTGGCTGGTTGCTTTGTATCCATCGGATAGGTCTTATTGAGGTCCTCATAAGTGTTTTGTGCATATTTTCTGATTTCGAAATGAGCTGCAGTATCCACCGGTGTTTCGGAGAATGGTTGATTCAGTGGTTCTGCATCGATGAACACAGAAGAACTTACAATAGCGTAAGCCGAACTAAATACCACTATGAGTAAGACAATAACAGGAAGTACTATACGGTGTTTTATCATAAATCTATCGATACAATGTTTATTTATTGATAATTAAGGATATAAAGGTTTAATACAATAAAAATTTCAAAAAAAAAAATGATTTGTAACTTACATCATTTTCAGTGCAAGTTTTATCAGTTGTTCCACTTTTAACTGTGGATCCGATTTTAAAATCTGATCCACTGCTTTTTGAGAAGCCGAAGCAGAAAAACCCAGCATAACCAGTGCTGAAATGGCTTCATCTTTCAGCTCATTGACGACTGTGAAATTTGTGTTTATTGTTTGTCCTGTGGCTACAGCGATTTTCATTATTTTATCTTTCAAATCGACAATAATCCGCTGTGCTGTTTTGCTTCCGATTCCTTTAATTGCATTGAGGGCCACCACATTGCCGGTTGCAATCATTTCCTGAATTTCCTGCATCGAATAGGACGACATAATCATTCGGGCGGTATTGGGTCCGATACCCGAAACGGAAATAAGCAGCAAAAACAACTGTCGTTCGGCCTGATTCAAAAACCCGAAAAGCAAATGAGCATCCTCGCGAATTGCCTCATATACAAATAGTTTACCATTTGTTTTATTACTTAATGCAGTAAAAGCAGGCAAAGTAATGTGAATACAATAACCTACTCCGTTGGCATCAATTACAACAAATGCCGGATTCAGTTCGGCAATTTCTCCTTTTATATAATCAAACATACTCTGATTTTCTGGTTATTTAACCTGCAAATGTACTGTTTTTTTGGAAGCCGTGCAATACAAACTCAAGCAAATTACTTTCTACCGGCAACCGATTAGAATAACGTTCATAAATAATAAAAAGTACACCTCAAAAGTTAAAAGGATTAAAAACAATCTAATTTCGGTGTATTTACTGTAACTACGCTCAAAACAATCAAAAGAATATATTGTTATGACAAATATGACTTTAAATTACGAACCCATTAAAAATTAAATTTATGAAACAGATTTTTGTAACTCTTGCAGTTTGGTTAATGGCCATTGCTTTTACTACGGCTCAGTTCAAATTACCCGCATTACCTTATAAATACAGTGCTCTCGAGCCATATATCGACAGTACAACTATGTATATTCATTTGAATAATCATCAGGCTGCTTATGTAAACAATCTGAACAAAGCTTTGGAAAAATATCCTGATTTACAGAAAAAAACCATATTTGAACTTTTCAGCAGTCTGAACACTTTACCTGCTGACATTCAAACCGCTGTAAGAAATAACGGAGGCGGATATTATAATCACAACATTTTCTGGACTACACTGGCACCTGCCGGTACAACAACAATTTCACCAGAACTCGAAGCCAAAATCAAGGAAAGTTTCGGAAGTGTGGAAGTAATGAAAACCGAGTTTGAAAAAGCTGCATTGAACAGATTCGGCTCGGGATGGGCATGGATTATTAAGGATGATACCGGCAAACTCAAGATTGTTACAACTCCTAATCAGGATAATACATTGATGTCGGTTATAAATGTTAAGGGGAAACCGGTATTGGTACTCGACCTGTGGGAACATGCCTATTATCTGAAATATCAGTCCAAACGTGCCGCTTATATCAAGGCATTCTGGGAAGTAGTGAACTGGAAAGAAATTGAAAAACGGGTAAATGAAAAATAATAGAATTCATCTGTCTGATTTTTAAAAACCAAACACCGGGATATATCATTTTATCGCCCGGTGTTCTTTATTTATACACATTTGATTGAACTGTTCTGGTATAATTTTTGTATCTTTGCACAGAAAATAACAATCATTATGAAAAATCAGATATTCATCCTTTTAGCATTTGCAGCTATTTTGCTGACTTCCTGCAATCTGACCGGTGAGAGTAACTTCACACCGGATATTTTTTTTGCTAAATTACCGTTGAATCAGCATGGTGACACAATACAGGCTTACATTACAGATGATGGAAGTTATAAACTTGACACAATGACAGTGGGTGATACATTGTCATTTATTCTGACGGTAACCGGCTATGAAAACAATCTGAAAGCCTTTTATATCAAACAATCGGCTGACAGTGTTACACGAGCCATTTTACCTCCGAAAAGTTCCATGGATTCAATATTTACCACAGGTTCGGACTATAAATCAGGTGTATTCCTGATGGACGGAAAACTGCCAACATTATTCTTTCCGTTCAAATATGTGGCTTTGAAACCAAGTAAGGAAGCTAAACTGACTTTTACCGTTGTTTCGGATGCTCATTTCGAAAAAATGTCGGGGTCGAACACCAACTCACTGACATTTAAAACACCGATAATTGTAAAAAAATAAATTTTATAAATATACTTCAAAATAAAAAGGGATTGTTCGAAAACCAGAACAATCCCTTTTTTTTGCAGATTAAAACTATTATTTAGTGATAATCAAAGGCTGAGCAAAGTTTAAATCATTGCTCTTTACTTTTATCAGATAGGTACCATTGGCAAAGTCGCCTACAAACATTTGATTATCATTTACTTCCCTGATCATCACACCATTGAGTGTATAAAGCTGTAACACCGAATGATTTTTTTCGGCGCCTTTGATACTGACATTGCCGGTGGTTGGATTCGGAAATGCCAACATTCCTGAAGTATTTACATTTTTAACTGCTAAAAGCGACATATCGTACACCAGCATATTGTCAATCAACACATTCATATCGGCTGTGAATAAGAATGAATTTTGTCTGGATATATTGATTCCTGTAAGCTTATAGTATCTGTCTGAAGGTAAAGCGGAAAGCACCGCTTCATGAAATTCCCAACCATAGAAATTCAAATCACATAATTTCACATTGAAAACATTTTCGCCGCTTTTGAGTACAAGTTCAACTTTTGCCCCGGACAAATCGCCATTTAAATGCATACCAATAACTTTTTCATTGGTTAAGGTAACCGGCGTGCTGAAAACAAAATTTGCATTTCCGGTTGTCTGACTGAATTTTACTGTCAGCTGATTGGAAGCTGCATCAAATAGTTTGGTACTGCTCAATGCAGAAGTTGCAGAGCTGACATTGACGCTTCCGGTTGGTTCATAAGCAATTACATTAGTCTCAAATGTCTGAATAACCTGCTGTGTGGTTACCGGAACATTTGCAGCCTTAAATTTTATATTGATAGGTTCGGAAACTTTGAGTCCATCTTCATCCATAACTTCTCCGTCGATTACGAGCGTGTATTCTTTTCCGGCAGTCAGATTCTGAGTCAGGTTAAAATAGCTTGAACCATAAGGAGCAATCACCGAATTGTTCACCACCGAACGGGCAGTTTTAGCAATAACAGCATTATTTTCGTCGACTACTTTTATGGTGGTGGCAAGGTTTGTGGTATTCAGTCGTTTATCAAAAATCAATCTGAATGATGGATTGATGTAATAAACCCCCTTGTTTCCATCAGTCGGATAAACCGAGATAAGTGCTAACCGGTTACGGCTTTTGGTCAGGAACTGAAAACTAAAATCAGAAGTCATACTCATGTTATCGGGATGCGAAGCGGTTTTAGCAAGTTTAACCGTATAAACTGTGTTTTTCTCCAAAGGTTTATCCGGTGTAAATCTCATACGATAATTGGTATCCTCCCAACTGAATTTACCGGCAACAGCAGGACTAATACTGAAAGCACTCTCGGTACTTGCCGCATCCATGTCCCAGTTGAAAGAAAGTGAAATACTTGCAGAAGCATTAACACTATCGGTAATTGCCACATTTGGTTCATAAGCCACTACCTGTGGAGGAGTATTACGTACCCGGTTCAATTTAAAATTCATATTGGCGATATTGCCCGCAGTCACTGTTACTTCGATGGTTTGAGCATAATAGCCGTCCTTTTCAGCCTTCACATGATAAACTCCGGGCACCAGATTTTTAAACACAAAAACACCATTTTGTAAATTATCAACCGTGTAAACCTCCGAAGTTTCTATAAGTGTCAGTTTAGCGCCGTTCAGCGGAAGCATCTGGTCGTTTCCGGCAAACTTATAATACGAAGCTTCATTTTTGATGCGGCTGTCACGCACCTGACCTGCAATAACGCCTGAAGGTATTTGTCCGGCTTTAAAATAATTACAAAATGATTTATAAAAGTTCCAGGTTTCCAACCACTTATAGTCGGCATTCATCAGTCTGTAGGTTTCCGGTATGTAATCGTGCATTGTACCTTCCGAAATTACTCCGGGAACCGACAAACCCCGCAAAACTCCATAGCCATCGCTCCATCCCATGATGGTCCTCGCAAAAGTCTTATCTCCGCGTACCTGATATCCTGACGACCAGGTGGTAATCTGATTTGCATACAGATTTTTGGCTATTTCAGTACTTATTTCGCGACTTTTGTTGCTCAATGCCAATTGAGCAGAATTATTCGGATTATAATTAGCATAAACCTGAGTATCACTCAGATCTGAACCATAATGAATCATCAGAACATAGCTGGCATCACCATTGCCGGCATTGCTGTGGATGGAGAGAAAAAAGTCGGCCTGAGCAGTATTGGCCATGGTTACAATCTGCGAAAGAGGCAAATCGTCGGCAGTAGTGTTTGTAGTACGTGAAATACTTACAGTCGCTCCTGCAGCTGACAGGAGTGTGCGGAGTGCAAGTCCTTTGTCAAGGTTGCTTTGTGATTCCCAGAATCCGTTTCTGTCACCGGTTGTGTATGGAGCAACCGGGATATTACGGTCGTCACTGTCGAAGCCACCATGACCCGGATTAATGTAAATACGTGTACCTGTCAGGTTTTGCGACGAAGCCCCAAGAAAATGTAATAATATTATTGAGAATATAAGAATTCGTTTCATGTTTTTTAGTTGTATTACTTATTTGGCCTGCTGAAATAGCCGGTGTGGTTCAGAAAAACACAACAACCGGTTTTTCGGGCAGTTAGTTTAAAGATTATCAGATTCATCATTGAATTTTAACTGTAACTATTTCAATTTCAGAATTTTCTGTTTGATATGCAATGCGATTTGCTTTTCCCGAGGCGGCAGGATACATGGCAATCGATTTTTCGTCACTGATTATTGTTTTCGATTTTTTATCCACCGAAATCATAATAATTTTTGAGGAAACAATTTGCTGACCATCATCTTTGTCTTCCATTCCTACCACATAATTGTCGTTGAACCAAACCGGTGCATTCAGATATCCTAAAGAATACAAAATTTTTCCGTTCAGGTCACAAACATAAGTACCTTTACCAGCAGCCGTAAACAGAATTTTTTTACTGTCGGGCGATAACGAAACCCAGATATAACGGCTTTCGGGCATGTTCAAAGGATTTAAAAACTGAAGTTTATTGTTGTTATAAACAAGTATTTTAAGATCTTCGTTGGCAGTTACAAAAACCGGAGTCTGGTTCGATTTTACAGTAGTGGCCCTTAACAGATTTTTCCCTGAAAAAGCAATAACCCCGTTTTTCAGAGTTTGTATTTTATTCAACGATCTCTGTGGCGACAATAATTCCTTTTTGGCACCTGATTTCAGTTCAAATTCCGAAACCGCATTGTATTTCCGGTTATCAACAAAACTTGTTTTACGGAAATAAATTTTGCTGTCGTCGGGTGCAAACTGAGGTTCATAGCCCGCTCCGGCATCTTTTGAGATTTCAGTCAACTGTTTTGTAGTGAGGTCCAGCATATTTAAACCCGAATATCCGTCCGAAGTATAAAGAAGTTTGTTACCCGATGTATTCAGTGCAGGATACATTCCCTTTTGGGTCAGTTTTTCGCGTGAAATAACTTTGACAGATTGTGCCTCAGCACAGAGAGAGACCACCAATGAAAAGGCGATTATGTAAATGGATGTTTTCATGATAAAAAATTTAATTGTTTCAGATGAAAGATATATTAACTGATTTGAATCTGTAAATGAATGCTTTAATTAATCGCAGCAGGATAAAGAATTCTGTTTAAGCTGCTCATTTTACTTTTTTATATTGATTTTTGAAATAAATTGCTGATTGTCAATGCATACTTTCAAAACATACACTCCGGGATGCAACTGATTGGTTTGCACATCAAATTTATCGTTTCCGGGAGTTACATAGTCCTGCAGATAAACTGTTTCGCCTGTAACCGAATAAATTTGTATTTTTAACTTATCGGCTACCGGTTTGCATAATCTGATACTGAATTTGCCCACAGCAGGATTTGGGAAAACCGAGAATCCGTTTTCGATTACCGAAGGATCGGCAGCGAAAGCAATGTCCTTATAGCAAAGTGAAATTTCGTTTAATTTCAACTGATACGATTGTCCGGCCGTGAGTGCATTCAGGTAAAAATTAAGATAGTTAATTCGTATCGGAAAAACCGAAATATCGGAAATATCGAACAGGGATGTAACAGGAATCGTAATTTTCGTATTGGTATCAGGCACAAACGAACTGAATTCTCTGGTAACATCGCCGGTTGAATTATTTGCCTGTAGCGAAATCAGCATCTTCGAGAATGAAATACTTCCGGTATTCAATGATAATTTGATAGTGTCGGGCAAACTATAAAGATATAATTTTCGTAATAATTTAATATACGGTCCTCTGGCTGAGTTATACACAAAATTAACAGCGGCTCCATTGGTAGGGTTTTCTGTTGTATTCAGGCTATTCATTGTTGCATTTAAAGCAGAAGTAGCCTCCAGCGTCCAATCGGCAGGATTAAAATTGTCGGCACTCAAAACCGCTGATTCCGGAATTTCAACTTTTACTTTTAAGGTATCCCTGAAGTTGCCAAGCTGAGCAACTATAAAGGTTGAACCATTTTTCAATCCCTTCAGAAAGCCGTTTTTCATTTCGCAAATGCCCTGATCAGCCACCACCCAATTCAGTAAAGCAGGTGAAACCGACATCACTTTTGTACCTGAAGAACTCAGCACTTCTACAGGATAAGACCTGCGCTGATCGATTAAAACTGAGTCGAGCCTTATTTTGATATTTGAGGATATAACCTTCACAGATTTTGATACATTGACACCGTTCAGTTGTGCCGTAATAATTCCGTTACCTGCATTTTCGGAAGCAACAAAACCATATTCAGCATCGATGCGGCCAATTTCGCTGCTACAACTGAAATTGCATCCCTGTACATTTTTATCGATTAACACTCCGTATTGATTATAACCCAGAATTACAGGTTTATAACTTGCAAAAACCGGAATTTCAAGTTTATAATCGGCAAATTCAAGTTTTGTAATCACATTGTCGTCAGGGGCATTATGATATACAAACCAACCATCGGCTACAGCTCTTTCTTTGCCATCAGCCGGATTATTAACGATTTGTGCATTTAACATCATTTGAGCAGAACCACCTCCGTCCATCGAAGTAGCGTTGTACGCTCCAAAAGCTTTCAGAATACCGCACATTGTAGCCGTGGATGCACCTATCGAACCTGCATATTTATCAATCACTATCAGAAAAAGTTTTTTCCCATCCTGCGACATTCCTATTCCGGTACGTGGATAAAGCTGTGAATTATAGGCTTCGTTGGTATTCCGGATGGTTAATTCACCATTTTTCATCACCAGTGCATTACCGGTCAGCATCTGGTCAGCCTGAGGGCGTTCATTGTCTTTCAGGGTATAAATTCCCATATTGACTTTCAGTGTTTGTCCAACTGTAAGCTGCCCGAGAAATGTTTTGGCTGTGCCTGTTCCCGAGAGCACCGATTCACCTGTGGGAATTACATTGGCACCTTTGTCATTTACAATTCTAACAACTTTACAAAGCACATCTGCATTAACGTTCCAGCTTTGGTTTTCCACCGGCTTTATAAACACTTCTGTTCCGTTGTCGTCAGTTCTTGTAGCAAGCGAACCCATGTAATTATTGAAAAAGACCAGTTCATTGGTTTTGCGAATCCGGTTAATTTCCGAAATAGGGTATTCACCCGCTCCATCTATAGTTACCTTTGCATCTAAACCCATATCGTCGATCCAGATTTTCCGGTTTTTATCAATCACAGCAAATCCGATTTCCTGCAACAATTCTTCGGGTACTGTAGTCCTTCCCCGATTCCAGCCATTCGGGTCGGTGATTAACACGCCGTTTTTCATACTCCCACTATGCGGTACTCCGAGCAATTCGGCGGGTTGTCCCTGACCGGAAACAATCCAGAAATTCCCGTTTACTCCACCTATTGTACGATGTCCTGCAGCATTTAACCGTCCGAATGCAGAGGTCATTGCCTCTGTTTTTCCGACCTGCTCGCCGGCCTGAAAAGTTTCTACAAAATTATACGGATTGTTCATGTCCACTGTCAGCAGATAAGCTGATAAAGGATAATCAGGCAGGTTGAAACGGGTATAAACCGTTCCGGGTCCAACGACTTTGTATTCGAGCGTATCGATACTTTTAGCAACACCTGAAATATCAATACTTCCGGCATATAAAACAGCAGTAATATTAAGAAACCAGAGTACAAACCCTGATTTTATATAAGAACTCATGCGTTCATTTTTATGTTTTTAATTATTTTTTGCTATGAACCCCGGGCCGGCTTTCCAGGTCTTTATAAAGTCTGTACTCATGTTCGGTTCATACGTAAATGATTGATTTAAAAAGACGGACAGACCCGTTTACACAACAACAGCGCGATGGGTCTGTCCGAAGGAACGTTATTTAACCAATAACTTCACTACTTCATTTTTCTTATCCTGAGTCACTTTCAACAAATAAGTACCCCGCGAAAGATGATTAATTCCGAATGAAATTTCGTTTTGTTGATTACCTGAAAATTTTTTGTTTAAAACAGTCTGACCGGAAGAATTAAATAATTCCAACGTCAGATTTTCAGCCATGTTATTCAATAGTTTCACTTTAATTTCACCGTTATTTGCCGGATTGGGATAAACCTGTAAGCCGGGCATTTCAGGCAGATTAACTCCCGAAATTTCGACATCTTTATAGCACAAAGTAATCTCCTTTAAAGCCAGTGTATATGCATTTCCCGAAGTCAGTGTACCTAAATAAAAATTCATGTAACTGAACCATACAGGGAAATTGATAAAATCTTTGGTGTCGAACATACTACTGAGCGGAAGAGAAATCTGTACATCGGTATTTTTTGGAAAAACATTAAATTCCTTTGTGGTAGTTTGGGATGTATTATTTGCTCTTAATGCAACAATCAACTTACTGATCGACATATCTCCCACATTAACTGTGAGCTTCATCGTATCAGGTAATGAATAAAAAGGAAAATTTCTCGATAATTTAATATAAGGTGCACGTGCTGAAGTAAATACAAAATTAAAAGCAGCGCCGTTTGTCCATGAAGCCGGCAAATTTGTTGTATTAAAACTTCCGTTTAATGCAGTAGTCGCGTCCACAGTCCAGTCGTTAGTTACAAATTTATCGGCAACTAAAACACCCGATGCAGGAATTTCGACAGTTACAAAAACGGAGTCTTTAAAGTCACCCAATTCACCAATAACGAAGGTAGTACCATTTTTTAACCCTTTAACAATTCCTTTTTCCACCGAACATACCGAAGGGTCTTTCACTTTCCATGTAAGCGCTTCCGGAAGTACATCCATCGTATTTAAACCAATCACACTCTGAATCTGAACAGGGTATTCGCGATTTCCATCCATTAAAAGAGAATCAAGTCTGAAAGCTATCTGAGCCGAACTAATCAGTTCCACTTTAAATTGTGTTTCTACATTATTATAACGGGCGGTTACAATTCCTCCCTGTGATCCGCTGGCAACGAACCTGCCGTCGGTGGCTATTGTTCCAACCTGTGCATCACAACTGAGAGTTACATTTTGCAAATCCTTATTAATCAACACACCATATTGATTGTAACCCAAAAATTTCGGCATAAACACTCCGAATTTTGGTAATTTAATGGTAGAATTATAAGCTTTTATTTCAGCAATTACATTATCAGTTGGTGCCGACGAAACAGCAAATAATCCATTGGCCACGGAACGTTCTGTTCCATCGCTGGGTACATTCATCGGACCAAATTCTTTCACATACATACAGCTTGAGCCGCCACCATCCATATTGAATGCAGTATAGGCACCGGCTGATTGCATCAGCTGAGCTAACTGTTTGGTGGTAACTCCGGCTGAAGCCCCTCTCCCATCAACTACGCATGAAATCAACATTTTTTTATCCTGTGAATAACCAACTCCCGTACGCGGATGAAGTTCATTCCAGATATCGGTTTGTTCAACCAATCCGTTTTTTAACATCGGAGCACGACTTTCGCCACCTACTATATTTACAAATGAAGCAGCATTGCCATCGAGTAACATGGAAGTCTGGATAGTGATTTCGTCATTCAGGGCTAAAGTATTCAATGAAGTTTGCGCGGTACCATGACCCGAAAGCACGGCATAACCTGCCGGAATAGCCATATTACCTTTGTTAATCTCTATTTTGGATACTTTAGCCTTGATTGATTTGTTCAAACCCCACGATTCACCATCGTTAAGCTGCAGCAACACTTCCGTTCCGTAAGCATTTGTGTGAGTGGTTTTACCGTTATGCTGATTGAACAAGACAAGCTGATTGGCATCCCTGAGATGGTTGACACGGTTGATTGTCCACACATCAGTACCTTTCGATGCCTTTAATGAATAAGTGAGAATCCCAATCCCCGGAACTTTTGCATCATCGAAAGTAATTGATTTCCAGTTTCCTGTGGGAGGTGTGGCAATTTGTCCGTCAATAACAGTGCAGCCAATTGGCAGACCCACATATCCTGTAGTATTATAAAAGTCACCATTCGTACCGGCAAAATACACAGCACCCTCTTTCGTTTTCCTTTTGGCCATTGCCGAAGGTTGTTCACCTGTGTAAATTGAATCTTTTCCGAGTACTGTTTTGAAGCTGATATATGAATTGGTTAAATCCGTTTTAAGAAAATACACATCGAGGCGTTTCGAACTTTGTAATCTCAGAGATACATACTGAGTTCCCGGACCTACTTTAAAATTAGCCAATGTATCTACAGAATAACTGACACCATCAATGGTCAGATTATCAGCAGCAAAGACTATATTGCTACATACAATTAATAAAAAGAGTGCGATTTTTTTCATGAAGAATGTCGGATTAAAACACAAAAACACTCAGGCACGGAGAGTTTTTTCTCCGTGTCCTCAGTGTCTTTATGTTGAAAAAAATTAGTTGATTGCTACTTTCTGAACTTTATGTTCACCGTTGCGATCGGTGATAGTTACCATATAAACACCCTTGGTTACAGGTGCTTCCAAAACATCCACGTTTTTGGCCGACATTAATTTCTGACCAGTTGTATTGAACACTTCAACCGAAGCTACTTCTTCCGAAAGGCGAATAAAATTTTCAGAAACAGTAATCTGAACTTTGGAGCTGTTCGGATTGAATACTCCTGAAGGAGCGGCTGTATCCAATTCATACATTCCATAACCGTTTTCACCTGTATAAACATAGATATTTGCTTTGGTTCCGTTAACTTCAACACAAGGCATTGCAGTACGATATGCATTTGAAGCTGCACCCATACCTGCCTGCGGGAATGTCCACAAACATTTTAAACCTGAAAATGCTTTGTTGGCATCGGCAAACTGGAACAAACGGAATGTAGAAGCAGGTGTTCCCGCTGTGTTTGTTGCTGCCATAATCAGAAAATATTTATCACCAACCTGGAACTCAGCAACTCCGTTGTGTCCCTGATTCATCGACCAGATAGTTTTGGGTGTTGCAGCAGGAGCTGTAACTGAATCTTTGATACTGTTTGGTAAAGTCGCTTTGAATCCATCAACCACATTACCATCCTTGTCGCACAAAACAGGGAAAGTGGCATTGCCATCCACATAGAAATAATTGTCATCCAACGGGAATACCTGAGGAGCAGAACCTAAATTAGCCAGACCAGCAAGATCAGCACCGGTTTGCAATGAATTATCCAGTTCAATCAAAGATGGAGTTCCGGCAACACCATTGGTAATCACCCATTTGTAAACTTCCATTGCAGTTGCTGAAGCATTAGCTGCAAGGATTACTGCACTTTTGGTAACATCACCATACACTCCGAATGCATCGAAACGCATAGTGGTTGCTGAAGGGAATAATGTAGCCATATCAGCCTGGTCAATTACCAATGTTCCAACACCGGTTGTAATATCCACTTTCCAAATCTGGAAGCGACCGGCATTAGAAGTAATCAGGTTGCCCAATAACACATTACCTGCGTTATCGACCTTGATATCATTATGAGTCAGTGTACCGGCAGTCCATAAACTATCAGCAGTATTCGCTTTATTTCTACCCATATAAGTAAAAATATTAGCAGCTAAAGTTACAGGAGTTTCTTTAGCTCCTGTAGTTCCGTTAACAACGGCAATTTTCTTAAGATTCCTGTCAATAAATAACATTTTTCCGTTTTTCACAGCCATTCCTCTGACAAAACCTGAAGCACCCACAAAATCTGCAGCCACATTATAGTTATTTAATTTATTAGAATATAACCATTTATTGGTTAAAGCCATGTTATTACTAACACCTCTGCGTGTATACACTGCTGGATCAACTTTTACAGCTGCCTGTGCAAAAATTTCGCATGTAAGAACTGTACTTAATAAGAGTACCATTCCAAAAAGTAATTTTTTGTTCATGATCATTAATTTTTAATTGTGAGAATAATAGAAAATTATTTAGTTAATTATTTTATATGAGATTGTTTTATTGTTGAATATTACTGTTAACAGATAAACTCCTTTAGGAAAACCACCATTTATCAAAATTCTGTTTTCGCCTTCATTTATCAATAAATCTTTATTCAGCAGCACACTTCCGGTGATATTTGTAAGTTGAATTTTTGAATCAAAAGCCGTGTTCGAAAGTATGATTAATTCATTTGTTGTCGGATTTCCCGAACGGATATAACACTTCAAATGTCCGTAGTTCAACTCATCAATTGCAGTATTTCCGTTTAAAACAACGTTCGAAACAGCTGAAGCTTCGGTCAATCCGTTATTGGTTGTAGCTTTCACCCTTACGTAATATGTACCGGCAGTCAATGCATCAAATGAAGTACAATAGGTATAAGCATCTACTGTTTTGATGGTGGTACCACGTGCCGGGAATGCCGGATCTTTCGATAATTCAGCTCTGAAACCGTTGGAAGGTTGCTGTGCCCAGCACACTTCAATACTTGTTCCGTTGACAGTCGATCCGGTTTCAGGTTTGGTAAGCACAGGGACCGGAATCGCTATGTCCTGAGTTGTAAAAATAATTGTTTCGGATGTTGCCTGAACAATTCCATCGGAAACACTTACCCTGGCGTAATATGCTGTGCTTGACAGTAATATTCCGGCCGGAACAGTGAAGCTGTTGGTCGAAACGTTTTGTTTGAGTTTGGTAGTACTGAAGTCATTTGTAGTCGAGATTTCGAGCGTATATGCAGCAGTCGGACTCACATAATCCCAGTTGAATGAAGGAGTGAGCGAAACGGCACTTGCATTGTTGGCAGGAGACGAGATACCAAACTTTTTGCTGGTAAGTTTACGGGTTTCAGACCATACATCAACAGCATTGGCTTTACGGGTACGTACTCTCCAGTAATAATCAGTATTGTTTTTCAGATTGGTTTGCAAACCTGAAAAGAACTGAGGCTGAGTGGTTTCGCGTGAACAAACCAAATCGTTGAATTGTGCATCGCGTGCCAACTGCCATACATAACTATCGGCACCTTCGACTGCATTCCAACTGAAAACGCAGGGTATTAATACTGTGTTATTATTGACAGGTGAATTTAATACAGCAGCTACCGATGAAGAAGTACTTTCATTTAAAACTTTGGTTCCGAATTCATTACCATATCTGTCGACAACCGAAACAGCAATTTTATGTGTTGAAGAACTGACTGAAGCAGGTAAAGTAAATTGTTTGCTGTAAGCCATTCCTAATAAATATTTTGAGGAAGCAAAGACGCCGGCATCGTTCCTGTTGCCATTAGGTACAGCATAAACAGCATAACGTACATTTGCACCGCTATAGTTCCATGAAAGTAGCTGACCATTCAGGTTCATATTGTCGACCAGTGTTTGATCATCTGTCTTTTTCCAGCCAATGGCAGGACACAGACTTTGCTGCGTAAATTCATTCTGAGCCAGATAAGCAGGAAATCCGCTTGTATTGAGCAATTTATCAGTAGCATAAAATACAGAACCCGGAGCATCGTTGATATCAGTTGTTCTGTTAAATTCTATTTGCAAAGCAACTTCAGATCCTGTAAAATTAGTTGCAGAAGGAGCACGCATGCTTTTCGACAGTGTTTTCCGACTTAAAGCTGCAAGTTCGAGTGTCGAAAGTGAAGAATTATCAATCACCTCATTATCAATACTGCTGACTTTCGATGCAGGTGCAGGAGATGCAGCACTTAGTGCAGAAATTGAATGACTTGAATAAAAATGTTTTCCAAAACGGTTACTGATATCCGACCACCAGGCAGCTAATTTACCATAAGGATAAGCACTGTAGGTAGTCCAGTAAAGCTGAGGTGAAATATAATCAACAGTTCCTTCTTCGAGCCATGCCACAGGATCACAGTAAATTTCGGCATACATATTTCCTGTTGCACCAACACCCGAAGGCAACTGAATACCTCTGTTCAATGCCACAACAGCATCAGTTGTCCATGTTCCGAAAGGCGAAACCCCGAATGTAACATAAGGTTTTACCTTCTGGATAGTGTCATAAACCGCAGCAATCATTTTATTTACATTTTCGCGACGCCAGTCACCAAGATTTTTATTGGCGGGTTTATAAAGCGCCTGAGCAGCAGCATCCAAAGTATTGCTTGTTCCTCCGTAAGCATAAAAATAATCGTCGAAAACAATGCCATCAACATCATAATTATTTACAATTTCTCCGACTACTTTTTTGATTTGCAGTACAACTTCAGGCAAACCTGGATTCAGAATTTTAGTATAGCTATCATATGCCAGCAACCAATCGCGATGAGTGTTGTAATAATCTGTCGGAAGCTCTCCGTGTGTTGAAGAAGAGGTGGAATAACGATATGGATTGAGCCATGCATGCAATTCAATCCCACGTTTATGTGCTTCCTCAATAGCAAATGCCAATGGATCGTAGCCCGGGTTTGAACCTCGTTCGCTGGATATAAACTGACTCCAGGGTTCGTACGACGATTGATACATTGCATCACACATACTCCGAACCTGCATAAAAGCCGTATTCATATTGGCAGCTTTCAGTCCATCCAGAATTTTAATCAGGTCGTTCTTTTGTTGCTGAATAGCTGCCTGACGGGAAGCATCATTCGAACCTGTTGCGCCGGGTACAGTTACCGATGGCCAGTCGAGCCGCCATACAGTGGTAAGCCATGTAGCGCGCATCTCGCGTTTTGGTGACTGAGCCGTTAAAAACTGAAAATTAAAAAATACCGCTACAAAAAAATATATGATTACTTTTCTCATTAAAATAATTTTGATTTTGACTTGTTAACTGTCACGCCATATACTTCAACATCCTCAATTACATATTCGATAACAGCTTTTGCCGGATTATAACGCATTAAACCCGATTTAACCGTAGCATCAGCCGAACGGAGTCCGAAATATACACAACCATCATTTTCGTCCAAAGCCAGCTGACAAATACCTATAAATTCACCTGCCGAACCTTCGCCTTTACCGGCTTCTGTAATCGGTGTTACGGTTTTTCCGTTGGCTAATTTCAGTTTATAAGGATTCAGCTGATCTCTGGTTTTTATGGCTTCAAGTTGAGCAATAGAACATCTGTAAATACCTTCGTAACCTGTATCATAAATAGTAAAATAAATGACCTGATTCTTGGCATCCCACACAAATGATTTGGGCGACATTCCTTCCAGTACAACCCCCGAAGCAGGTAAAACTCCGTTGCCGGTAATTGCATCTTTTAAAATGTCGGCATCGGTAAAGCGGAAAATTCCGTTACCATTGAATGTTTTACACCAATACCATACGTTGTTGATTTTTCCGAAACCTGCGTTCATTGCACCATAACTTAAACCCTGCCCGTAATATCCGAGAGTCGCATTTTGAACATAATATGGAAAATCGCTCCGGTTCAGCGAACGGTTTCGTTCTGTCAGATTTATGGTACAAATTCCTGTATTTCTATCGGCAAAGAACAATCTGCTGCCTTCGATATATCCGTAAAACGGGTCGTTGAATGCCTGACCAGTATTGGTTAACATGGTTTCGACCTTGCTACCGCTTTTCGAAATCACCGAAATACGTCCATCACCCTGATTACCATCTGCATCGTTGACATAAGTGAACTGACGTCCGGCATCTAAAACATAAAGTGAAGTGTCGTTAAATAAAATATTAAGTGGCTTTTGTCCGGATTTTACACCAAGGTCAAAAGGATAAATCTTCATATCAGCCGGAGCAGCCGACGCTAATTTCAGTGCCATGATATTTCCGGATTTCACTGCATAATAAAGGGTTGGAACCGCCTGATTGTAAGCAACCGGTACATTCAGAACACCATCTTCGAGAATTCTTCCACCCAACTTCACCTGCAGACGCACTTTCTGTGAACCTACGTTACTGAATTTAAGTTTACCCGGGTCTTTACCAACATAAGATTCCTTTGCATTACCATTGATATCTTTTGTACCTGCCGGAAAAGTCCATGTATATTCTTCCTTTAATCCTTCCGGATTGGGAAGTTCAACATTGAATTCAACGGCTGTTGATAAAACCTCACACAAACCGCCATCAATAGGTTTTAAAGTCAGAATCGGCTTGATATCGCTGATTAATATTCTCTGGGTTAAAGATCCGCTGCCTTCAACGGTGAGTTTTACATTGTATGTTCCTGCAACTGCATATTTATGGGTAACAACATCGCCCGAAGCAGTATTACCGTCACCAAAATCCCAGTTACAGGTACCTTTGGCTGCCGATGTACTTTCGAAACGGACATTGGCACCAACATAATAATCGAGTTTATATGTATTATCGGAAATTGAATAATCGAAAGCAACATCTTTACTGGGTAAATCTTCGATTGCAGGCAACATATCGACACAAGCACTAAATAAAGTGGTGGTGAAAATAATAGCCGTTAAGATTTTAAAATATTTCTTCATTGTGTTTCAAATTTTAGGATTAATTTAATGAAATCTCAGAGCTTAATGAAATACCCATTGTATTCTTTTTATCAAATGTTTTCATCAATGCATTAATTTTATACGATCGTACGTATTCAACTTCATACACATTTGTAGATTTATTAAAAATTAAATCTGAAAACGGTATGTTTTTGTAAATATCAATAATGGTTTGAGGTACCGGACGGTTACCCTGAGCATCTTTAGGGAATGTATAAGTCCACCCACCGGTATTGTCATTTTTGACTGAGTCCATATAGATTTTAAAATTTTCCACCAGATTTAAACCCTGATACATTTTCTGAAAATCAGTCACCTTCATCAATTTAAAAAGACTGTCTTTAAACTGAGTAACAAAAGCACTTCCGAAATACGCCAGCATTTTGTCGTTGTCGTACGAAGCAGGTTTCACCCAGCTTGTTGTGGCAAGCGTATTACTGGTCGGAAAAGTCGATTTGAAAGTAAAGGCGCGCAATGAATCGCTCCAGTTGGTGGCAACATGCGGATATTCAATGATTTTTTGTGAAATACGTTTCTGCATCGATTTAGTCGACACCACACTGTATGAAAATGTTTGAGTCCACGGGCAGGTTACTGTCTTGGCTTCATCTTCAACCACATCGTACCAAACCTCGAGTCGGTCAATATCTTCATTGGCAGTAGTATAATACTGCACTGTGAAGGGCACGCTGTTTCCTGCAGTCACTGTACTGCTTCCTACTTCCCAGTAAACATGAGGAGCCATATTACCGACAATCACGTCATCATTCAACGTATCGTTTAAATCGCAGGCATAAGCCAGGAATGCGATTGCAGCTAACGAAATATAAATTAAGTTCTTCATAACTTTTTACTTTTTTTCAGTTTCCGTTTTATTTCCACTCTGTGTTATCGGCAACAGTCACCTTCGAATTATTTTTATAGGCCCAGATCATACGTTTTTTAAGCCATTCGGGGTTTTTGTAAGCACCTAATCTTTCGAGTTCCTTACGGTTGTATTTATCTTCAGTTTCAGGATCGTAATTCAGACGAGTAATCCACGCATTTGGTGAAAATTTAGCATTGGTACCATAACAATCTGCTGTATTCCAGTAAGGTTCGTACAAATTATAAGGCCTTGTGAGTGAATATTCAACTTTGAAGTTGGCAGGTAAAACTCCGTTTGTTCCATCCGGACAATTGGTGACTGTATAGATAAAATTCCCGTCGTAAGCAATCCCGTTGGTTTTGCTGCTGTAATTGTAACGACGTACATCGGTCCATAATTCGGGTTGCATATACATGGCCACATACTTTTGTTGCATCAGGTCCGATAAAGTGAAAACAGATTCACCCGGCAGTTTTATTTCAAAAAACTTGTTGTAGTAAGCTAATTTTGTAGCATTTTCGGTCGTCACACCTACCCTTTCCATGTTCTTTTTTACCGCTGCAACTGTAGTATTGTATGCAGATGTTTTATCACCTTTCCAGTATTGAGCTTCAGCTTTCATAAACATCAGTTCCTCCTGCGACATGAGCATGATATAACCATTGTTCTTACTGTACGGATTTTTTCCATTACCTGCATATAAATCAGGATAATAAGTTACTTTCATAGAAGTAGCCATCCCGATATTATTGTCAAGGTACCTCAGGATTTGCAAACTTTTATCATCAATGCGCGGCGACATAAGTTCAACAGCCCGCGGATCGAGCGCATATCCTCTCGAGGTACGTATGTTGGGATATGCTCCGAGTAGTGCAAAAGTCAGAAACTTCGAAGGAATAGCTTCGGTGAGAAGATTTTCACGTCCCTGTGCCCAACCAAGATTCAGCTTGGGTTGTGCCGGTCCCCACGGACAGTTTTTCTCTGTCGAACCACCATCGTAGTGGTAAAGAGCATCCTGATATGAAGGATCGTTTAAAGCAGCATCAACAGCTGCAATGATTTGATCACAGGTTTGAGGAGTATTGTCCCAGTTAGGCAATTTACGTAAAAGCATTCTTGCTTTCAATGCCTTGGTAAAAGCTCTCCATTTGCCCATATCACCACCGAAAATACGATCCATTTTAGTGGTAATTGCTTTATTGTTCGGATTATTCACCCATGCATCATTATCATACAGTGCCAGTAAATCGTCAGCTTCCTTCATCATCCAGGCATACACATCTTCCTGTTTGTCATACGATGGTGAATTTGATTTGTAAACCTGTGAATTTGGAATATCTCCGAAAGCATCAGTAGTAAGCAATGTAGAATGCAAACGAATTGTACGGGCAATTAAAATGAAATTTTTCGAATCAATTTTTGTGGCTGCATCAATCAACGCATTCACATTCACACCGATATCGTAGAAATGACGACGCCATTGCGGGTGACGGTTCATCGACAGCATTTCCCAACCGCTTTTGTAAGCATAAGCTCCGGTCTGACTTCTTCCACCTGTGGTTAATGCCTGCGACAGATACATACCATACTCAGCATGGTCGTAACAAATTTGTGAAGCATAAAACACAACCAGAGGAAGTGACTGATCGACAGTGACAGTTGTAGGATTATCCTGACTTGTGTTCACATCGAGCCAGTCGGTACAACTTGTGAAAATTAAAGCTGAGGCAACAACCAGCATTAATATTTTATATTTAAATGTTTTCATTTTCAAACGGATTAAAAGTTAGCGTTTAATGTAAAATTGAAACTACGCGTATTAGGTATCGGATAATTGTCAATTCCCATACTACCTGTACCACCTGCCGATGTATTCGCATTGGTCTGAGGATCAGAACCTGTATATTTTGTCAGCAGGAACAGATTTGAGCCTGTAAATGAACATGATAATCCTTTCATTACACTATTTTTGCTCAGCAGTTTTGAAAGATTGTATGACAAAGTAACATAACTCAAACGAATGTACGAACCATCTTCAATAAAATTGGAACTCACCCCAGCATACGATTCGGTGATCGTCTTGTAATCCAAAACAATAGGAGTAGTATTTTTTGCGTAATTGCCATCAGCCTGCTGAACTACACCATCCCAAACCACCTGACGTCCGCGATAGAACTCGAGACTTTTATGTTGTCCTGCCGACCACAGACCACGCCCGGTTACATTCACCACATCGCCACCTTTACGTCCATCAAGTAAGAAACTTAAACTTACATCTTTATATTTAAGTGTCGACGATAAACCTAACAGGAAATCAGGTTCACGGTTACCGATAATTACACTCTTCGTGGGATTAATTTTAGGTTTTCCATCTTCGCCAACTATTACTTTACCATCCGCAGTTCGTAAATAATCTTTCCCCGAAATAGCTGTTGTTGAACCATGCAGATAAGCTGTCGGGAAAATATCACCATACTGCGTTCCCTGTATTTCAACAATATCTTCGGGTAAGCTAACCACTGTTCCCCGGTTCAGACCGAAGTTCAGGCTGGCATTCCACAATATTTTTTTGGTTTTCAGCAATTGTTGTTCGAGGGTCCATTCCACACCGTGATTTTTGATATTTCCTTCGTTGCGGGTTTGAAGTATATAACCCGAAGCCGGCGATACACGTACAGTCACAATCTGATTGGCAACTGATGTGGAATAGTAAGCAAAATCAAGTTTTGTTTTATTATCAAAGAATCTGAGGTCGACACCAATTTCCCATGAATCTGAAATTTCGGGAAGCAGATTACTTGCCACCGATTTCGAAGGATCAGCGCCATAACCGCCATCAGGTAAAGTCGGATACTGTGTAAATTTGCGGTCGAACAAATAAGCCGGTGCATCTTTTCCGACGCGTGCCCAGTTGCCACGTAATTTTCCGTAGGTAAAATACTTGTTAGATAATTTAAATAATTCGCTGAAAATTAAACCTCCGGTAACCGATGGATAATAATAAGGATTGAATTTTTGTTCAATAGTAGAGGACCAGTCCCAACGTGAAGTTACACTCAGGTTAGCCAATCCTTTATAATCGAATTTCACTTCACCAAATACACCTGCATTTCTGCGCTGACTATGATTTAATGTAGCGTCCTGCACTTTAATTACTTCATCCACGTTCGACATACTGTAGATACCGGGTATGATGAAGTTACGTCCGGCCATCGAAGCCGATAGTCCGTCGCGTGTTTTCATTTCCGAACCAAGCAAAGTTTCGATATTGAAATTTTTGTTCAGCTCAATTTTGTAGGTTGCAATAAACGAAGCCGTGAGCATTCTGCTGTTACTGCTTGAAAAACTGTAATTTCCCAATAAATCCTTATCAATACTTGCAAGTTGTTTCTCAGTAAAGAAAGGAAGCAGATTCTGTGCTGCCAGGTCTTTTGAATAGGTAGGGCTATCCGGATTCAGTTCGGGTAGAATAACCGAATCATCAAAACGTGGAACAGCATATCCGTCATACGAATAGTTGCTCTGATCATAACTTAGCCTTGCTGTCAGATCGAGATTGCGAACCGGTTTGTAATTCAAACTTCCCTGAATCAGATTGCGAACCGTGCGATTCTCACCATCATCTTTCATTCTCGACCACATAGGGCTGATAGGTGAGTCTTCCTTAGCTGTTTCACTTAAATACCTGAAACGTGGCCAGCCGTTTTTCTCGTAATCCATTATATCGTCATTGATAGGCCAGGTATAAACTGACGATACCGAACCACCACCGCGCGATTTTGAATTATACATATCGGCCGACATATTGGCACTTAATTTATTTGTAATCTTATAGTTACCTTTCAGTTTGATACCCATTTTTTCAAGATAGTCGTTAGGCACTATACCTTTATTGGAGGAATAATTTGCCGAAGCAGTTGCCTGAAAGTTATTGGTACCACCACTCATCCGGATATCATATTTCTGATAAATTCCGTTTTTGAAATAATTTTCAATATTATTATAGGTCTTTTCGCCTTCGAGCAAGGGAGGTCCCCAGCCGCCACCTGTCAGTGGTTTGTAAAAGCCAAGGGAACCGGGACCAAACATTTGTTGTATCTGAGGCAGATTCACTGGCTGGTCAATCTGAATACCTGCACTGAAATCGGTTGTAATTTTACCGATGGTACCCTGTTTGGTTGTTACCATGATCACCCCATTGGCAGCTTCCTGTCCGTAAAGAGCAGCTGCAGCAGCACCTTTAAGCACTGTTACATTCTCGATATCGTTCGGGTTAATCAATGCAGCACTCGATCCGCCGCCCGAAATAGGCATTCCATCGACAATGAAAAGAGGTTCGTTACTCTGCGAACTGTTGATGGAGGATATACCACGCAACACGATTTGTGTACCTGCATTCGGTGAACCACCGGAATTTGTCACATTAACCCCCGAGACTTTCCCCTGCAGAGATGTTACGAAATTTGCCGACTTGCTATCGGTGAGTGCATCAGCATTTAATGTTTGTACAGCAAAATTCAGTTTCTTTTTTTCCTGCTTCACTCCCATGGCCGTAACCACAACTTCATCCATTACTACCGAACTTGAGGATAGTGTAAAATTGATCACTTTTTCGTTACCAACTTTTCTTTCCTGCTTTTCCATACCAACGTAACTAATTACCAGTGTCGCTCCCGGTGAAACCGACAGGGTATAAAGTCCGTCAAAATTTGTTACCGTTCCATTGCTTGTTCCTTTTTCTACTACGGAAGCACCAATGATCGGAAGACCGTCTTCTTTTGCATGCACAGTTCCGCTAACCGACAATTTTTGTCCGACAGCCAACTGAAAGATCATTAAGAAGCTCACTACCAATAAACTGATTTTATTCATAAATATTGAGGTGTTATTAAATATCGAATATTATTAATCAAATCTATTAAAATCATTCTTTTTGTACTGCAAAGGAAAGAAATATAAATGAATTTGCAAACGTTTGCAGACATGTTATAAAACATATATTTCGCAATATTCAACTAAAATCCTGATTTACAAAACCCGAAATTGAGTTAACAATAACAAGCTATTATACTGATTATCTTTACTTTAAAAATGTAAATATTTAAAATAATTTTTATAAACTCTAAAACAGAAAATGAGATGAAAAAAAATGAATTTAAATAGTTAAAATAAAATAAAATAAAATGCCGTGAATTTTTAGTGCCATTCATTTTTTTTCGGGAAATTTTAATCAAATAAAACAAACAGAGACTGTTAAAATCTTAAAAAGAAATTCTTTTTTAATCATTACTGATAAAACTAAAAAACAGAACCTGAAAGATTAAAAAAAAAGTTTTTTCGTCGAAAAATCAAAAAAATCTTTTCCAATTAAAAAATTTACATACATTTGCAATTCGCTCGGGTGCTTTATATAAATTTATATACATCTGAATATAACGCATTTATAAATTAAAACAGAATAAGGTCCATATATTTTATCGAATTTTGATCAGAGAATATTGAAAACGAAATGACAATGCGGTTTGCTAAAAAAAAGCAAAGTTCAACAGGAAATCTAACTTAAAAAAACGCCCTGAAAAATATTAACTAAATTTTTCTGTAAACGCGGAAGAAAACAAAATTACGGAAAAATCTTAAAAACATTAATTAAATCACCTTATTATCAATACTTTATATTATATTTTCAAAATTAAAACAAACGATTGCACTGATTAATTTAACTTATCAGATTGAATTTCATGAAAAAATACATCACACCAACAGCAAAAGGAAAAACCGGTTTAATTATAGCATTGTCAGTTATCACATGTTTCATGTTCAGTTTCGTCGCGAATGTATATGGAGCCGAAATATCCGTCACTGAAAGAATAAATTCCGAAATCGACAATTTTAAAAAAGATCAGAAAGTCAGGAATTCTTCCGGTTACATTTTCGATCTGAAGACTGTTCAAAACAAAAACGACGTTTATCAACTGGCAGGCGTGACCAATCAGCCCGCCTTATACCTTTCGTTGAAGAAAACACTGAAAGAAAAATCGTACGATATAGAAGATAACGTAAGAATACTACCCCATCCCTGTCTGAAAGACTATATTTACGGACTCGTAAGCTTATCGGTTGCCAATATGAGGACAAATCCCCGTCATCCGGCAGAATTGGCAACTCAGGCTTTATTGGGCACTCCCGTCAATATCCTTGATAAATCGGGAGGTTGGTTGCTTGTACAAACACCGGATAATTACATTGCCTGGACCGAAGAAAGTGGTATCACCCTGATGAATAAAGCAGATATTAATCGCTGGGTCAAAGCAAGGAAATTGGTTTATTACAGATTTTCGGGCTTCGCTTACGAAAAACCGGATACAAAATCGCAAACTTTATCGGACCTTGTCATTTGCGATGTAGTGGAATATAAAGGTGAAACTGAGCATTTTTACAAAACAATATACCCTGATAAAAGAATTGCCTATATTTTAAAATCAGAATGTATCGATTTTAACAAATGGGCGAACATGAAAAATCCGACTGCAGAAGATATAATTAACACAGCTGTAAAATTCATGGGAATTCCGTATCTCTGGGGCGGAACCTCTTCGAAGGGAGTAGATTGTTCGGGCTTTACAAAATCAGTTTTTCTGATCCGGGGCATAATATTACAACGTGATGCTTCTCAACAGGCCTGTTATGGAAAAGTTGTTGCACAAAACGACCTGATGAGTCAGCTGCGTCCGGCCAATTTATTGTTTTTCGGCGAAAAAAAGAGCGATAAAAACAAGGAGAGAATTACACATGTTGCTATATACACCGGCAAAGGACAATTTATTCACTCATCAGGCAGAGTACGTATCAACAGTTTTGATCCGGGGTCGAAAATTTTCAGTGAGGGCAGAAAAAATTCGCTCGTTAAAGCTGCTGATTATGTTGGCAGCATCGGTACAACAAACATTACCAAAATCAAAAACAATAATTTTTACCGATTAAGGTAAATTAAACACATCAATAACAAAAATGGATACTCATCGTCGCGATTTCATCAAATGGGCCGGTTTGACTTTTGGATTATCTTTCATCGATTCAAAATCAATTGCTTCACCCCTGTTAAAACGTTTGGGTTCAGGTTCAGGTTCAGGAAAAATGAAATTATCGTTCAGACCTTATGATTTAAAGTTGCGTCATGTATTTACTGTGGCAACCAATTCGCGCACTACTACTCCTGTAGTTTTGACACAAATCGATTACGAAGGTTTCACAGGTTACGGTGAAGCCTCAATGCCGCCTTATCTCGGCGAATCGCACGAAACAGTTCTCCGTTTTCTCAATAAAGTCGATTTATCACAATTCAGCGATCCTTTCCGGATTGATGAAATATTGAGTTATGTTGATGCCATTGATGAAAAAAACATGGCAGCTAAAGCTTCAATTGATATTGCTCTGCACGATTTGATTGGGAAAATTCTGAACAAGCCACTACACAATATCTGGGGATTATCAGCCGAAAAAACTCCTAACACATCTTTCACTATCGGAATTGACACACCGGAAATTGTAAAGCAAAAAACAATTGAAGCCGGAAATCAGTATAAAGTTTTAAAAGTGAAACTCGGCAGGGACAACGACAAAGAAATGATTGAAGCCATTCGCTCCGTGACTAATCTGCCTGTTACTGTCGATGTAAATCAGGGTTGGAAAGATAAATACCAGGCGCTCGACATGATTGAATGGCTGAAAGAAAAAAATGTATTGTTTGTAGAACAGCCCATGCCTAAAGAAAACACTGACGACATGGCCTGGCTTACACAACACAGCCCGTTGCCGACAATTGCCGACGAGTTTTGCCAGCGATTGTCCGACGTAAAACGCGCCTATCAGGTATATTCGGGGATCAACATTAAACTGATGAAATGCGGAGGACTCAACGAAGCTCACAAAATGATGAATGTTGCCCGCGCATTAGACATGAAGGTAATGATTGGCTGTATGACCGAAACATCGTGCGCAGTGTCAGCTGCTGCCCAGCTTTCTCCTCTTGTCGATTGGGCGGATCTGGATGGAAATCTGCTGATCAGCAATGATGTGTTTGAGGGTATAAAAATCGTTGACGGGAAAGTTATTTTAAACAACAAACCGGGCATCGGAGTAAAGAAAATTGTGTCCTGATATTTTCTGTCCTGCTATGTGTCACAAAGTGGTAATATTATGTAACCTGATTGCAACGCATCAGGTTCTTTGCGCCCTGAAAGGACAGAATAAAAACATTAAATTAACAGTGACTTAAACGCCTTTACTATTTTTTTTAATACAGGCATTTTATAGCTATTTAATAATCAGATAAATATATAAATGTTATCAGAATTAACATATCAGAAATGTTATAATTCGAAAAATATTTTTAAATTTGCCACCTGCAAACGATTGCAAACACAACATATCAGGTATAATTTTAATTAATTATTTATTTTAACACAACATAAAATCTGATTTTACTAAAAACATTCAAATAATAAAAGAAAGACATAAAAAACCGGCAATTTTAATAAAAATAAAAAAGTGTTTGCACGCCTCAAACCTTTAAAAACTAAAAACAGGCGCAGTTAATCATTTATTTATCCTTAAATCATAAAAAAATCATGATTAAAACTATTCGGAGAAATGGGTTTCGTTTGGGCATGACCTTCCTGATGGTAATTTTTACCATTGCAGGCAGTTATGCACAATCAAGAATCATTAAGGGAAAGGTGGTTGATACTACAAATCAGCCAATCATTGGAGCAGCCGTTAAAGTGGTTGGTACTACAAGTGGAACTATTACTGATGCTAATGGTTTTTACACTTTAAGTGCCACTTCAAAAAGCGAGTTGCTTTTTTCTTTTATGGGTTATAAATCCGTACAGGAAAATGTAGGTGAACGAACCGTAATTAACGTAACTATGACTGAAGATGCTAAAATGCTTCAGGAAACGGTTGTTATCGGTGAGTTCGGTGTAAAAAGAATTGAACGGTCCGTAGGTGCGGCAGTTCAAAACATTAAAGGTTCGGATATTGCCGAATCAGGACGTGAAAACTTTATCAATGCTTTGCAGGGACGTGTTGCAGGTGTAAACATCACTGCTTCATCAGGTTCGCCGGGTGCATCTTCTACAGTTGTATTCCGTGCTCCGACTTCAATTTCGGGAAACAACAGTCCGCTTTATGTAATCGACGGTATTCCGGTAAGTAACTCCACATTCGACATGAACAGTCAGTGGGCAAAAGCACCTTCAACTTCAACTGTTGGTATGCAAAACGACTTTACCAACCGTGGTTCGGATATCGACCCCAATAACATCGAAAGCATGACCGTACTGAAAGGAGCTGCTGCTGCAGCACTTTACGGATCAGACGCTTCGAACGGAGCCATCATCATTACCACCAAAAAAGGTAAATCGGGAAAAGCCAAATTCTCGTACAACAACATGGTGAAATTTGATAAAGTAAACAGATATCCTGAAATTCAGACTGTATACGATCAGGGAGCTTACGGTACTACCAATTATTATAACTCAGGAAAATGGGGAGCTCCTTATGCAGCAGGCACAAAATTGTACGACAATTTAGCCAACCTTTTCCAGACAGGTGTCAGCCAGCAACACAATCTGGTTTTCGACGCAGGAAATGACAAAATGACCATACGTGCTTCGGCCAGCATTATCGATCAGACAGGTGTTGTACCCGTTGCAAGCTATAACCGTAAAAATCTCTCGATTGCCGGTACAATTAAAGTAGCCGACTGGATCAACCTGAATGCTTCCATGCAATATGTAAACAGCCTCAATAATAAAGTTTCAAAAGGTTCGGGTGGTGTACTCGATTTAGCCATGAGATGGCCACTTACCGACAATATGCTGAATTACATAGCTGCTGATGGTTCTTCTATTAAATATCCGGATAAATATCAGGACATTGACATTCTGAATCCGTATTTTGATATTTACAGAAACAAAAGACAGGATGCTACCGATCGTTTCATCTCCACTATGAACTTAACACTTACACCGCTGAAACACTTAGAAATCAGAGCTTTGGTTGGTTGGGATGTTTCTTCGAGTACTTATGTAACTTCAATAAATCCTCAGTTTACAACATTGACAGCAAAAACAGGAAGTTACGATCAGTCGAATGTGGTTGAATCAGATCCTACATTAAACTTAATTGCCAGCTATTCAAGAACTTTTGGTAAATTTGATTTTTCGGTACAGGGTGGTTACAACCAGGCCGAAATCGGAACCAAAACATTAGCTGTTCATGGCGAGAATTTCTATATACAGGATTTCCAATCCATCAACAACTGCGATCCATTGACTATTGTAACATTGCAGGCAACAAGAACCCGTCGTGTTCAGGCTTTATTCGGATCGTTCATGGCTTCGTACAACAACTTAGCTTTCTTAACACTCAGAGCACGTAACGACTGGTCGTCGACACTTCCGGTTGAAAACCGTTCATATTTCTATCCGGCAGCCGACTTTAGTTTCATGCTTTCCGAACTTCCATTCCTGAAAGAACATTCTTCCACCTGGAGTTATTTGAAACTGAGAGGTTCGGTTGCACAGGTAGGTAAAGATGCACCTCCGTTGTCGATTACTCCCGCCCTTGCGCTGCAAACCACAACTGCTGCAGGTTTTGCTTACGGATTTACAGGTCCGAATAAAAACCTGAAACCTGAAATTGATCAGGCATGGGAAGTAGGTATCGAAGGACGCTTGTTCGACAACAGACTGAATTTTGATATTGCATATTATGATACACAATCCAAAGATCAGATTATCACCGGATTCCGTATGTCTTATGCTACCGGATTTGTACTGAACAACAGAAATATGGGTTCGTTCAGAACAAGTGGTACCGAATTCATCGTATCCTACGACTTTTTGAGAGACAGAGACTGGTTGGTAAATATCGGTATCAACGGAAGTAAAAACTGGAGCGAAGTATTATCGTTACCAACAGGTGTAACCGAATATTACAATTCAGCCACATGGGTATCAGGAAACCTCCGCAACGGTATCATGGTTGGAAGTCCGATTACCACAATCACCGGACTTGATTATCAGAAAAATAAAAATGGTCAGATACTGATCGACCCGACCTCGGGATTACCACTTGTGAATAGCACATGGTCGGTATTAGGCGACAGAGAACCTGATTTTGCACTTGGTTTCACAGCAAAAGTAAATTATAAAAACTTCTCGTTGTCATGCTTAATGAACGGTAAATTCGGAACTCAGGTAGTCAACGGAACCAAGAGAACAATGTTGGGCAATGGTTCGAGTCTTGAATCGATTACTCAAAGACAAATGGGAACTGTAGTATTCAATGGCGTTCTTAAAGATGGCAAACAGGATAGCGGAAATCCGACACCGAGCAATATTGCTGTACGTTTAGGCGATTTGTCGAGCGGATTTACAGGTGCTGACCCCGATTGGATTGAAAAAAATATTAACTATCTGAACATGTCGGAAGTAAGATTGTCGTACAACTTTGAAAAGAGTTTGATAAGCAAACTTACATCTAACGTAGCGTCCGCATTGACTCTTTATGTAGCCGGAAATGACTTGTTCCTGCTTACCAATTATTCAGGAATTGATCCTGTCGGAAATGCCACTTCATCAGCAGTAGGCGGTACCGGAGGTGTAGGTTTTGATATGTTAAGTATCGGTGCACCACGCGGCTTCTCATGCGGATTAAACATAACTTTTTAATTTGAAGGATATATGAAAAAAATATTTATATCAATGGCAATATTTACAACCATGTTTATTGCCGTATCGTGCGACGAATATTTAGATGTCAACAAAAATGTTGATACTCCTGACTGGGTTCAACCCAACTTAAGATTAGCTCCTATCCTTTCAGGATTTGTATCTAATTATTATGATGTGAGAATTATTGCACCAATGTGCCAGTATTTCAGCGGAAACGGAACTGCAGGTTTAACCTACGGAGCTCAGATGTATTATGCTCCTGCCAGTGACTATGCTGAAACATGGAAAATGGTATACTGGGAATGGGGACAAAACCTCGAAGATATGATCAATGATGGAAAGTCTTTGAATCAACCTTTATACGCAGGTATTGGTCTTGCACTTAAAGCATATGGCTGGTATCAGATGACTTCAATTCACGGCGAAGCTCCGTGTAAAGAATTTCTGGATCCGGGAAGAACTGTTTTTGATTACGATTCGCAGGAATATATTTACAGCCAGTCACGCAAATGGGCTAAAGAAGCCATCGATATCCTTAGTAAGGCAGATGCTACCGTTTATCCTGCTTCATTAACTACCAACGACCTGATGTATAAAGGTGACAGAACCAAATGGCTGAAATTTGCCTATGGTGTGTTAGCTAAAAACTACATTACTATTTCAGGTAAAAACGTGGCTTATCTTGACTCTGCAATCAATGCTGTAAACAGTGCTATGACAAGCAGCAGTGATGATGCAACAGTAATGGTGGCAGGCGGAACTGTTTCGGCACAGGCAAATTTCTTCGGAATTTTAAGAGGCAATTTATCAAATGTTCTGAATCAGTCGGATTATATGGTTGATGTGATGACAGGAAGAGTTAAATACTACGATCCGAATACGGGCAACACCGTCACTACAGGATCAGTAACTCAGCTTATGGCAAAACAATATGTTACCGACTCGCTGACTTTGGACCCGAGAGCTATATGTTATTTCGGAACCAAAGATACAATGCCGAACGATTTATCAACCATTAATGTTAAAACCTATAAGTTTACAGGTACTTTACCGGGACAAACAAGTCAGGGTACCTTGTTCAGCACAACTGCCGCTCCTACAGCAGCTACTTCAGGTACAGGAAGATGGATTTTCAGGGACAATGCTCCTTACATTGTAATGACTTATGCTGAATTACAATTTATTAAAGCAGAAGCTCAGTACCGGAAAAACCTGAAAGCGGATGCATTTGAAACATTCAAAAAAGCAGTCGATGGAAGTATTAAAACTACTGCAGCATATATCGTTCAGGGCACAGCTGTAAAAGGTACCAACGGCAAACAAACTTCGGTGATTGGCGACAAAATCAGCGCAGCTAAGTTTAACTCACTGGCTACTACCTATCTGAACAGCCAGTATGTCAATAATCTTGCATTAGCTGACTTTGAACTTGCTCATATAATGATGCAGAAATATGTTGCTCTGTATCCTTGGGGCCTCGACACCTGGAACGACCTTCGCCGTTATCATTATGATTTGAAAGTTGGTTCGAAAGGTATCCCTGAAACAGGTACTTCATGGTCGTCAACACGTACTTTCCATAAAGCAGATACAGATCCGGGCAGAGTTTACAAAGGATTCTATTTACCTTCGGCCGATGTAACCAACCGCAGATCAGCATTTGTAAGTACTAATTTAGGTTCGCCTTCTTATCGCGTTCGTCCGAGATACAATTCTGAATATGTTTGGAATCAAACAGCTTTAGCTTCACTACAGCCGATTTCCGGATTAGATGTTAATTATAATACTTCAATGTTGTGGTTCTGCTTACCTCCACAATGACAACTAAAAAATATTCAAAGTTATGAAAAAAATATATTTTATAGTGTTCGCAATGCTGAGTCTGGCTTTCATTTCGTGCCAGACTAATGAGATCACTTTTCCAATGGACACTCTGGATACCAGCAAGTATTCGGAAATCAGACTGTTAAATGTAATTCCTGTGACCGGCACAAGTGATACTTTGCTTTTCAACGGGCAAAACTATTCATCGGTATCTACTTCACTCGGAGGATATTACCCGAACTCAACGCCTAAATATTTTGCTGTACCTTTCGGCAGCACAAATATATCCCTGCGTTTTTTGGCTAAAACAACAACTCCGAAAGTGGACGCTTTTACTTATACAGGAACAATGACTGCAGCTCAGGGAAAATGGTCAGCTTATATTTATGACAAAACCAAAGCTCCGATGCTGTTAAAAGACGCCGATCTGGTTCCGACAACCGATGCGTGGGCCGATACGGTATGTTTCATTAAAGTAGCTAATTTCTTTATGAAAGCAGATGGTGTTACCCCGTTTGGAAAAATAACACTGAAAGCTAAAAAGAATATTACCGGAGCCGACTGGGAAACCGTTGCAACAAACATTGATTTTGGTGCTCAATCAGCTGACTACTATCTTTATAAGCTGAAAAACACAGCCAATTCCAAACCATGGTCAGGTATCGAACCAAGTATTACATTTGCTATCTTCGACAGCAACGGAACTCAATACCAACAATTTACATCAGCTACTGCAACTACAAAAGGTGCATATTCAAGTACCTCGTGGAGTCTCGGTAAAGGTCGTGCTTATGTAATTTATCTCAATGGTAAAGAAGGAACAGCCAATAACAGCGATCAATTTATCAGATTGGGCTATTTCAATGTTTTATAATTGATTCAGCCTGATATTATCAGTTCTTCCGGAAATTCAGATTACAGCTTTTTGCAATATAATTTACCTTATTGAATGAAAAGCAGATTTGAATTTCCGGAAGTTTTATTTTAATTCGCATTAATATTTTTCAGTATCTACAAACTTCTGATTCCTATGTCATTAACATTAATTCTTTCGGTATTTATCATTTATACGGTTATGCTTTTTGTTGTATCGTGGTATGCTTCACGTAAAGCAGACAACAATTCATACTTTCAGGGCAACAGAAAATCACCGTGGTTCATAGTAGCTTACGGAATGGTGGGAACTTCCATCTCCGGAGTGACATTGATTTCCGTACCCGGAAATGTTCTCGCACAGTCATTTTATTACATGCCAATGGTAATGGGATTCATGTTTGGTTATGCCATTATTGCTTTTGTTCTGCTTCCGCTTTACTACAAAATGAATCTTGTTTCAATCTATTCTTATCTTGAAAAACGATTCGGTTTTTATACCTACAAAACGGGAGCATCTTTTTTTGTACTCTCGAGGGTATTGGGAGCTGCAGTCCGTATTTATCTGGTCGTTTTTGTACTTCATGGTTTACTGCCTGCAAATACAGCTCCGTTTTGGGTAATTGCCCTGATCTTTATGGGTCTTATTTATCTTTACACTTTGAAGGGAGGAGTGAAAACCATCGTTTGGACCGATGTATTACAAACTACATTTATGATCCTGGCGGTGTTGGTTTCGGTTGTTATTATTGCACGCCAGATGGGCTGGAACATGGGTCAGATGATATCGGCTGTTTCGCAGAGTCATTATTCCGACTGGTTTGATTTTGGCTGGGAAAATAATACCTATTTCGTGAAGCAGTTTATCAGCGGTATATTTGTTACCATTGCAATGGCCGGTCTGGACCAGGAAATGATGCAGAAAAACCTGAGTTGTAAAACCCTGAAAGATTCACAGAAAAACATGATAACATCGAGCATTACAATTTTTGTTGTCAATCTTTTGTTTGTTACTTTAGGTGCCGTCCTGGCATTGTATGTCAATCAACACGGCGGAATCGCAGCTATGGGCATTACAGCTGCCGACAGGATATTTCCGACGGTTGCCACTTCTTACCTTGGTTCGACAGTGGGTATTCTTTTTCTGATCGGATTAGTATCATCGTCATACCCCAGCGCAGGAGGTGCTCTGACCTCACTCACAACATCATGGTGCGTTGATTTCGTCGGATTTAACCGCCGTACAGACCTGACTGACAAGAAAAAATTATCGATTCGTTATCGTGCTCATGCCTTGTTTTCAGTAATTTTCTTTGTTCTGATTTTGTTATTATATGCTCTTAATAATGAAGCGGTCATCAATCTGGTATATAAACTGGCTTCATATACATACGGCCCGTTACTCGGTTTCTTCTTTTTCGGGATTCTGACCGGATATAATGTCCGCGACCGTTGGATGCCTTTAGTTGCTGTGTTGTCACCTGTTTTTTGCCTTGCACTCGACACACTGAGTAATCATTTCTTTCATTTCGGATTCGGATTCACTTTACTTATTGCTAACGGGCTGTTTACATTTATTGGTATGTGGTTACTGAAAACTCATAAAAAATCATGATTAAAACCATAATAACTTCGCTGTTTTTGTTGCTGCAGTTGAGCGTACTGGCATTTCGACCAACTTACGAACAGCTGAAAACAGCTGAAAATCAGATTGTTTTATTAACAAACAACGAAAGTCTGGTTCCTTTGAAAACGATTGACAGTTTGCAGCTGCTTTCTGTGTCGATTGGGGAAAATGTTGAAAACGGGTTCAATAGTATGATTCGCAATTACTTAATAGTCGAAAATTGTACATTCGAATCCATTCAATCAAACACACTAACCCGGAAAAAAATAAATCCGCAGGTGATAATCGTCTCACTTTTCAGGGCAACACTGACTGATACAGAAATAATCAAACTCAATGAACTGATTAACAGTCCTTCGAAAATTATTCTTTGTTCATTTGTCCCTTTGCAAAAATGGATGACGAAGCTGAATGTACAGGTGTTGATAGCCGCTAACAACAGCGAACTGGCTTCACAGCAGATGGCAGCTCAGCTTATATTCGGAGGTATAAAGGCACAGGGTAAACTCAGTCAAAGCACCGGAAGATTTAAAAAAGGTTCGGGTTTTAGCAGTTGCGAACCTATCCGCCTCAAATACACTCTGCCCGAAGAAGTCGGAATTAACGGAGCTTTAATGACCCGAAAAATCGATTCGCTGGCGTATGATGCAATTGCACAACAAACATTTCCGGGCTGTGTGGTATTGGTGGCTAAGGATGGCAAAGTGATATTTAACAAAGCCTACGGTTATCATACTTATTTTCACCCCGATCCCAAATCAAAACCAAATGACCCGATAAATTGCAGAGAAAATATTTATGATTTGTTTGATCTGGCTTCACTTACCAAAATTATTGCAGGAGTGCCGGCTTATCTGAAACTTGTGGACGAAGGTAAAATAGGATTAGACGATAAATTCAGTCGGTATTTCCCTCCTTTCAGAGGCACCGATAAAGAAAATATCACCGTCAGGGAATTGCTGTGTCATGTGGGCGGATTGCAGCCTTACATAGGTTTTTACCGTCGCATGATTAAACCCGGCGGCACTCTGAATCCGGAATATATCCGTTCCGATTCGACAGCTGATTTTTCAACAAGGTTGAGCCCGGTGCTGTTTATCCGAAATGATTTCAGTAAATGGATGTATGATTCAATTGCCAAATCGCCATTATTGAAAAACAACGGAAGACATAAATCTGTTTATTCCGATTTTCCGTTCATTTTGACTCCTCCTGTTGTTGAATCAATTGTTAATCTACCATTTGAACTATATTTACAGCAAACTTACTATCAACCATTAGGTGCAAATGAAATCGGGTACAAACCACTTCAACGTTTTCCACTACAACGAATTGTACCTACCGAACTGGACAACTATTTCAGACAAACATTGCTTCACGGCTATGTTCACGATGAATCGTCGGCAGTTCTCGGTAGTCATTCGGCCAATGCCGGATTATTCGCCAATGCCAACGACCTGGCAAAAATTTTACAACTCTTTTTGCAAAAAGGTGAATATGGTGGAAAACAGTACTTCAAAAAGGAAACTTTCGATTTATTCAATTCAACACCTTATTCCAGTGATGATGTTTACAGAGGAATCGGATTCGAAAAGCCGGTCATCAAAGATGGCAGGGTGGTCGGAACCTCCTATTTATCGTCACTCGTGAGTCCCGCAAGTTTCGGACATACAGGCTATACCGGCACTATGTTCTGGGTCGACCCTGCTTATAATCTGATATATATTTTCCTTTCAAACCGGGTTTTTCCCACCCGCGATAGCGACCGGATGTTTACAACCCGCATCAGAGCCAACATCCAATCAGTCATTTACGAATCAATTTCAAACAAATAAAATTATTGATGATGAACAGATTAATTTTAATTTCAATTTTTTCCATAGTCATATCGGCTACACAGGCACAAACCGGTGGAAATGTTATTACAGGTGCTGAACGATCACAGCTTTACCTGCCATTGTTGCTCGAAAAACGAGTTACTGTCCTTACCAATCAAACCGGACGCGTTAAGAATGAGAATATCGTTGATTTCCTTCTATCGAAAAACATACACGTCACTTCCATTCTTTCACCCGAACATGGATTCAGGGGAACCGCCGATGCAGGTGAGAAAGTCAGAAATTCAACTGATGAAAAAACCGGAATCCACATTTATTCGCTCTACGGTTCAACTGCCGGAAAATCAATGGATTCGGTTTTACAAACCGTCGATGTACTGGTATTCGATTTGCAGGACGTGGGATTAAGGTATTATACCTATCTGACAACGATGATCAAAGCAATGAAAGGCTGCGCACTTCACAATGTCAGAATGATAGTACTCGATCGTCCAAACCCCAATGGTTTTTATGTGGATGGACCGATACTGGACATGAAATTCAAATCGGACGTAGGCTACGTTCCTGTGCCAATTGTTCACGGAATGACATTAGGCGAACTGGCCCGGATGGCCATAGGTGAAAACTGGTTACCATCGGGTGCAAAATGTGATTTAACCGTAATCCCCTGTCTCAATTACACTCATCGCACTCATTATCAACTTCCTGTACCACCATCACCCAATTTACCAAATATGCGCTCGGTATATTTATATCCGTCTCTTTGCTATTTTGAAGCCACACCGGTGAGTGTGGGCAGAGGTACCGGTGCACCTTTTCAGCAATTCGGTAATCCGCAAATGAAAGGTTACTCCTACTCTTTCATCCCCAAAAGTACTACCGGAGCCAAAACACCACCTCAAATGAATCAGACCTGTTATGGTGTTGATTTGCAGACCAGACCAGCCGATAAAGTTCTGTTCGACAAAGGAATTGACTTATCTTATCTGATTGAGGCCTATAAAAATCTCAATATGGGTGACGCATTCTTTACAGCTTTTTTCGAGAAATTAACCGGAGTTGATTATATCCGAACAATGATAAGGGAAGGTAAATCTGCAGCTGAAATAAAATCAATGTGGAAAAACGATGTTGAAAAATTTAAAAAAATGCGTAAGCCCTACCTGCTGTATGCAGAATGAAGAATTTTTTATCATAAAAATAAGGGGACGATGCAGTAACGTAAATCTATTTGAAAATCAAGGTTCTGCATCGTTCCTCCCCGAAATAACCACACAAATAAATATCGCTGATATGAAGCAACATATCTCCAGCGACGGCTTCAGCTGATTTCCGGCATTTGTCATGCAAAGATTGAACTGATTCAGATAGCAACTGTTTGTTAATAATAAGTTTAAATATTTGTAATTCAGCACAAATAAATCCGTATATTTTTTTAGAATGTAAATATTTAATTTATATTTGCAGCATAAAAGTTCTGCCCGACCGGAATCAGATATAATGTTTCAGTAATTGAAATATCCGGCTTCGCATTTTTGCCGTTTTTACAGGCACAACCAATTAGTGATGAATTCGTTGCATCCTGAAACTTCCATTTTTTCATAATTCATATTTTTATTTATTTCCGGCATCAGTCAGGACTTGATTTATGTTTCGTTCATAAAAATCCATTGTTTTTCAGCACTTTGGTCTAAATTTACATTTTCGGGAGTTTAATTTTTAATTTTTCATTCAACTAACTATTTAATAAAAGCATGAGTAAAAAAGTAGTAATTATCGGAGGCGGAATAGCCGGATTATCTGCCGGCATTTATTCAGCCATGAATGGTTTTGAAACAGAAATCATTGAAATGCACACAGTTGCCGGCGGACAATGCACAGCATGGGACAGGAAAGGTTATCGGTTCGATTATTGTTTGCACTGGTTGGTGGGCACCTCCAAAGGCGCATTTCACGAAATCTGGAAGGAATTAGACGTATTAAATGCCGAAACCGAAATTATCAATCACGAAGTTTATTCACGTATTCTGGACGATGATGGCAACGAATTTTTCATCTATTCCGATATCGACAGATGGGAAAAATACCTGATGGAGCTGGCACCCGAAGATAAAATTCCGATTGAACGAATGTGTAAAGACATGCGAAAGAGCGGTTTACTTGAACCGTTTGCATTACCACCTGCGTTGCGAAGCCCGTTGGATTACCTTAAAATTATACCGCAAATGTTTCCTGTTTTAATGGTTTTTCAGAAATACGGAAAATTAAACTGTAAAGAATATTTTGATCTGCTGAATTTTAAAAACGAAAAAATCAGAAAAATTTTCTACAGTATGTATGGCGGAATGAATTTCTCGGCGCTGGCTTTTATTTTTATGCTAGGTTGGTTTCATCAAAAAAATGCCGGTTATATCAAAGGAGGTTCGTATCCGCTGGCTCAGCGAATGGTGAAAAAGTACATTTCGCTTGGAGGAAAACTGTCATACGGGAAAAAAGCTGAGAAAATCATGGTCGAAAACGATACAGCTAAAGGAATCATGCTTTCCGACGGGACTACGGTTGCTGCCGATTTTGTAATCAGCGCTGCCGATGGTTATTCCACAATTTACAAAATGCTCGAAGCAAAATACATAAGCAAAGAAATCGACTTTGCCTACAAAAAATGGGAGTTATTTACACCTATCGTGCAGGTTTCGTTTGGTGTAAATAAATTGATAGCCACCGAATCGCCCATCATAGTCGACATTTCGAAAGCTAATTCCATTGGTTGTACTACACTGACCGGCGGATTTTCGGTAATGAATTATTCCTACGATACAACAATGGCTCCCGAAGGCAAAACAACAATTGTTTTGCGCTATGAAAGTCCGTGGAGTTTATGGGAAAATATGAATGAGAAAGAATACAAAGCTGAAAAAAAGGCCATCGAAAAAGAAGCAATAGCATGTATTGAAAAAATATACCCCGGAATTTCACAGTATATTGAAGTAACCGACGTAGCAACTCCGCTTACCGACGTTCGGTACACTGGTGTAAAAAACGGTGCCTACGAAGGTTTTTTACCATCGAAGGACAACATGATGAAAAGTCTGAAAATGCAATTACCATCGCTGCGTAATTTCTATATGGCCGGTCAGTGGCTCACTCCCGGTGGAGGACTTCCTCCGTCGGCACAATCGGGAAAGTGGGTTATTCAACTGATTTGTAAAAAAGAAAAACAACAATTTATTTCAGATAAATAATTTTAATCTTCTTAAAACTTATGCAAATGAACACTTTACAGGACATCGAAAATTTCGTGAGTTGTAAAAAGCTGGCAGTAGCAGGCGCATCACGAAAAAAACAAAGCTTTAGTGCTTCGGTCATTGATCATCTGAAGTTGAAAGGTTATACCGTTTACAGCATTAATCCTAATTTCAGCGAAAACAATGCAGATCTTAACGAATTCCGTTCTCCCGACAAACTTCCTGAAGATGTAAAGCATCTGCTTGTGTTAACTAACCCACAGCAAACTTTAGCAGTAATTAAATCGGCATTTGAACATGGTATCAATGACATTTGGATACAACAAAAGTCAGAAACTCCCGAAGTGAAGGAATTTTGTGGCAATAATAACATCAACGCAATTTTTCATCAGTGTATTTTCATGTTTACCCAACCCGAAGGAATGCATAAATTTCACTACCGGCTTAAAAAATTCTTTGGCGGATTGCCGGCAAACAGGAATTGAAACTGATTCACAAAAGTTGAGGCTGTCTCAAAAAACGCTGTACAATTTCATAAAGTTATAAATTGTAAGTTGAGTATTGAATAATTCATATTTTGAACGCTAAGTCGCTACGGCACAAAGCCGCAAAAGTATTTTCTTCGTGTCGTAGCGTTCAAAAATATCTCTTATAGTTTGTAAGTAGGTTGTGGAAAAAATCAACTTATGATCATGTTTACCCAACCCGAAGGAATGCATAAATTTCACTACCGGCTTAAAAAATTCTTTGGCGGATTGCCGGCAAACAGGAATTGAAACTGATTCACAAAAGTTGAGGCTGTCTCAAAAAACGCTGTACAATTTCATAAAGTTATAAATTGTAAGTTGAGTATTGAATAATTCATATTTTGAACGCTAAGTCGCTACGGCACAAAGCCGCAAAAGTATTTTCTTCGTGTCGTAGCGTTCAAAAATATCTCTTACAGTTTGTAAGTAGGTTGTGGAAAAAATCAACTTATGAGATAGCCTCATAATTATCAACAGATTATTCATTCTGGACAGACGGATACATCCCGAAACAGAATCTTCCGAAAATGTGGCGATGTTATAAAATCATTTCCAGAAAAGGATATTGCGGTTCATGAAATCCTGAAGTACGATACAGATGTTCGCCGTCGGCTGAAGTGTGGAGTGCTAATTTTGAAACGCCCATCGAACGGGCAATTGAAATAAGTTCATTCAGTATTAATCTTGAAATACCCTGTTTACGGGCATTCGGGACTGTATACATATTAAGGATATCAGCTTCGGTATATACGGATTGGCTGAAATCGCCAGGCACACTGCGAAACACCATTGCACCATAAGCCACAGGAACATGATCGAGCTCGGCAACCAAAGCCAGGAATTTGCCGTTACTGATGTTTTGACTGAAATATTCCCTGAATTCAGATTTTAATTTTGCAACTTCACCGGCTGAGTGTTTTCCCTGCATTTCAGTCAGATAATCGACACGGTGGTCAATCATCCGGTCAATATCACCTGCTTCTGCTTTGCGTATTTGTAGATTATTCATTGATTCTGAAATTTTAAAGTGGACGGGCAACCATAATTCCGGTTGCATCCGGTCTGTGTGCCAGATAGCTCTCCAAAGTTACAGGAGAAATAACGACTTTGTGTTCTTTTGAACTGGCATGTAAAATATGAAGTTTCCCATTCTGAAAAAATGCAATCACCACATGTGCCATGTCCATCCCGGGAATATTTGTCGTTATCCCCAGTATATCACCATTTTGAATTTCATTTTGGTGTTTGGAAATTTCATTTTTGGGAATAAAGCAGCTGTTACGTTTTGAAATTTCTTTTTCAATAGCAATCGTTTTCCGGATCAGATCATCATGGTTATTCAACATTTTATATTCTTTTAGATGTTTACTCATGTAATTAACCGTATTATCAAACCGGAAATTACCCATTTCGCACGACCTGTTTTTAACAATCTTTTTTTGCTCATTATTAAAAATCCAGTCACTGAAATAGTGCAAACGTGAAGTATAATCAGTCAACTGACCGTTTCTGTAACGGATTTTGAGCAATTCCCGTTTAAAACTGTCGAAACTAATTTCAGGAGATTTTATTGTACGTGCAAGAGCCAGACAATTCTCAGCAAAAGTGGTACAATCAAATTCGCACAGATTGACCACTAATTGTTCTGATTCATTGATTTCGAGGGTATTGGCCACATAAGGAGAATTTAAAAAATGTAATCCTATTCTGATCACCAGTACATTAACAGCAGAATCTTTAAGAGGTTTAAATTTTTCGGCTACCTCCGTAAATATTTGATTGTTTTTGCGGTTCAGTTCATCAGAAATACCGGTTGTTTGTGAAAAAGTCACAGAATTCACAAAACCAAATAATAACAGCATCGGCAGATGCATTTTATACAAACTCTTCATTTCGAACCGCTTAATTAATTAGTTAAATTATTGATTATTTGATTTATATGCTTCCACGGCCTTTTTAACCGAACCGTGCAGCAATAAAATATTCTTTGCCTGTTCATAATCGATTCCAAGTTCTTCCACGATCATACGGGTACCTCTGTCTACTAATTTCAGGTTGTTGAGTTGCATATTCACCATTTTGTTGCCTTTCACACGGCCCAATTTAATCATGGTGGTAGTTGTAATCATGTTCAGCACTAACTTTTGAGCAGTTCCTGATTTCAGGCGTGTACTGCCGGTCACAAATTCCGGACCTACTATCACCTCGATTTTTATTTCAGCTTCACGGGCAATAGGTGAATTCGGGTTACACGAAACAGATGCAGTTAAAATTCCGTTTTCACGTGCATTCCGGAGAGCACCAATGACATAGGGAGTAGTTCCCGAAGCGGCAATACCAACCACAGTATCGTTGGTATTTATATTGAACGACTTCAGTTCCTGCCAGCCACGTTCGATGTCATCTTCGGCATTTTCAACAGCTGTACGCAGAGCAACGTCGCCACCGGCAATTAAACCGATTACCATACTGGCCGGCACACCGAATGTGGGCGGAATTTCGGAAGCATCAAGCACACCGAGGCGACCGCTCGTTCCTGCTCCCATATAAAAAATCCTGCCACCGCGTTTCATACGTTCTACTATTTTCTCAACCAGCTCTTCAATTTGCGGTAGTGCAGCCGAAACAGCCATCGGCACCTTTAAATCTTCCTGATTCATTTCGTACAATAAATCACGGACTGTTTTTTTATCTAAATTTTCGTGAAGTGAGTTCTGTTCCGTCACTTTTACAAATGTGTTCTTTTTTTCTGAATTTTCCATTGTAAACGGGTAATATTTTTAGTGAAAATAAATTTATAAATTCCTGGATTTCCTCAACAGATACTAAGAATGATATTGAATTAAACCCTGCATCGGACTCTGAACGATATCTCCTGTCTCAATGCCGTTGATAGCCGCAGAAGTTTTCAAAACCGCAGCAAAATGGAAAGCAACCGAACCCACAAAACCTACTTTTCGGTTGTGAAGGTCATATTGTTTCACATTACGGGCAAAAAAAGCATTAAAACCTGCCAGCACTAAATTATAAACCGATGGTTCGTTAATGTTTTCCAACAGGAAGGGTGTAAATGAAGCCAAAAACCGGTTGGGAAAAGGCTGTTTGTACACTTTGTCGAGGATGAGCGCCGGAGTCAGGTTATATTGAAGTAAAAATTTTTGTTTCAGACTTTCAGGAATCTGATTTTTAAGACAATCAGCAACAAATGCCTTCGACAAAACGGCCCCGCTGCCTTCATCCCCCAGAATAAAACCAAGTGGCGAAACATTGGCTGATATTTCGGAACCATTATAAAAGCATGAATTTGAACCTGTTCCGAGAATACAGGCTATTCCTTCATCATGTAAAAACAATGAACGGGCCGCAGCTAATAAATCGCTCTGTACTTCAATCACCGCATCCCTGAACCTCAAACCAAGCGCATCAGATACTATCGCCTTCTTATCGGGAAATGAACATCCGGCACCGTAGAAAAATATTTTCTTTACATTGTAATGTTTCAATTCATTCATTAAATGTATATCGATTTCGGAACCGATTTCGTCTTTGGTTTGGTAAAACGGATTAATACCTTTGGTGAAAAAATGTTTCAGCTCTTTTCCGTTTTCAATCAAACACCAGTGCGTTTTGGTAGATCCACTGTCGGCAATAAGGGTCATCATATGTTTTTTAGAAATAAGTAAATGATTAAATTTTCTGCAAATTAACGCAAAATGATTGAGCCTACCAAAAAAAATCAGATTTTTCTGCAAACGTTTGCATTAAATTTGAAATATTCGATTTTTTGTACTACTTTTGCAGCTAAATACATTTCATACTATACAATAAAAACTATTATAATGAGAACAAATCTAAGCTCGCAAATCAGGTTTACGAGGATTCCCCGTAAATATTATCAGCCCGAGGACGTGTTTGAGTTGTCACGTGTAACCCGTTTTGAGAAAATCCCGACAGAGATTTTCGACAATGAAATTGCCGGTTCAAATTATGTTGCCAACGAAATTGCCACACTGATAAAGGAGAAACAACAGAACAATGAAATGTGCGTTATCGGTTTGACAAACGGTAAAACACATGTGAGCCTGTTTCACGAACTGACAAGACTGCACAAACAAAACGGACTTAGTTTTAAAAACGTAATCTTTGTCAATCTTTTTGAGTTTTATCCCCTGTCCGACCCGGGCAAAGGCAGTCTGGGTAAATTAAAGGAACTGCTTTTCAATCATATCGACGTACTGCCCGAAAATATTTACTCGCTGAACATAACCGTCGACAAATCAGAAATCATCAACGAATGCAGACGTTTCGAGAACAAAATAGCCGAAATCGGAGGAATTGATTTTCAACTACTTGGCATTGGCAGATCGGGAAATATCGGTATCAACGAACCCGGTTCTCAAATCAATTCGGTCACACGACTGATTTTACTGGACAATCTGTCGCGCAAAGATGCTTCCGAATTGTTCGGAAAACCTGAATTGGTTCCTATCAGCGCTATCACACTCGGTGTAGGCACCATCATGAGGGCCAAAAGACTGGTTTTGATGGCCTGGGGCGAACATAAATCGACTGTTGTAAAACAAGCCATCGAAGGTGTTATGAACGAATCACTGCCGGCATCCTACCTTCAGTCGCACCTTAATGCACGCATTTGTCTCGACCTTTCGTCGGCAAGTGAACTCACAAGACTGAGTATGCCCTGGCTCGTTACCTCCTGCGAGTGGGACGATAAACTGATTCGCAGAGCAATTGTCTGGCTGTGTCAGAAAATCAACAAACCGATTTTAAAACTTACAAATAAAGATTACAACGACAACGGACTTAGTGAGTTGTTAGCAATATACGGCTCGGCATACAATGTAAACATTAAGATATTCAATGATTTACAACATACTATTACAGGATGGCCGGGAGGAAAACCTAATGCTGATGACACCAACAGACCGGAACGGGCTTTACCTTTTCCGAAAAAAGTACTGATTTTCAGTCCGCATCCCGACGATGATGTTATTTCGATGGGAGGTACCTTTAAACGACTGATTGACCAGCAACATGATGTACATGTGGCGTATCAGACTTCGGGAAACATTGCAGTTGCCGACGAGGAAGTAATTCGTTTTCTGGCTTTTCTGAAAGGATTCAGAGACATGCACGATAACAGCAATGAAATCCTTGAATCGAAATACAATGAATTCAGAAAATTCATTCTGGACGATAAAAAAGAAGGAGATCCCGATTCGCGCGAGGTGCTTGAATTAAAGGGACTCATTCGAAGAGGCGAAGCCAAAGCTGCCTGCAGGTATATCGGACTGAAATCCAAAAATGTTCATTTTCTGAATTTACCATTTTACGAAACAGGTTCTGTCACCAAATCGCCTATATCAACCGCCGATGTTGAAATCATCAAAGAACTGTTGCTCGAATTAAAACCTCATCAGATTTATGTGGCAGGCGACCTTGCAGATCCACATGGCACGCACAAAGTATGTCTGGATGCGGCACTTGCAGCTATCGATGAACTTAAACATCTGGACTGGATGAAGGATTGCAGAATATGGATGTATCGGGGCGCATGGAAAGAATGGGAAATTGACCACATCGAAATGGCAGTACCCATCAGCCCTGAAGAATTAAGAAATAAGCGAAATGCCATCCTTCGCCATCAATCACAAATGGAAAGTGCACCTTACATGGGTAATGATGAGCGACTTTTCTGGCAACGTTCCGAAGACCGCAACAGAGCAACCGCCGGTTTATACGCCCAGTTGGGTTTAGCTTCGTACGAGGCAATTGAAGCCTTTGTCCAGTATATTCCATTATAAATTATTTGAAAAGTATCCTGCTGATACTTTTTACACACAATAAAAACTAAACACATGAAACGAGCATTAAAACGAATATTCACCAATGAAAGTAAAAATTCAGCGTGCGAGTTCCATACGACCTTAAAAAAACAATTATTATCGTATGAATAACATTATTAATCTTTCAAATCAAATCACCTGTTTTATCAAAGCCGATGATGCTGAACAAGTTCGGTTAACAGTTGAACAACTTTCCGTTTCCCCCTTGATTAATACCATCTTCCTGCTGGTTGCAAATCCCGGTTTTCCGAGCATCGAAGGATGTGAACCTGTTCAGATTGACAGCATTACAAGCACCGGTACTATTCAGAAAATAGCCACTCTTGCTACAACTGACTTCACCCTGATTTATACCAAAAACACAGTACTTGAGCTGGGTCAGTATGCACTCGAACGTTTTCTCAGAATTGCAAAAGACACCAATTCGGGACTGGTTTACAGTGACTATTACCAAATGTCGGGCGGAGTTCGTTCAAACCTGCCTGTAATTGACTATCAGGAAGGCAGCTTGCGTGATGATTTCAATTTCGGTTCTGTATTATTCTATCGGTCTGCTTCGTTGAAAAAGGCAGCTTCCGGAATGAACCGTGATTTTCAGTTTGCAGGGCTTTACGACCTTCGTTTGAAAGTATCGCAGCACGCTGAGATTTTCCACATTAACGAATACCTTTATACCGAAGTGGAGAATGACACCCGCAAAAGCGGAGAAAAGATTTTTGATTATGTCGATCCTAAAAACAGGGCCATTCAGATAGAAATGGAAACTGCCTGTACCGATCATCTGAAAGCCATCAATGCCTATCTTGCGCCCGAATTCAGAAAAATTGCCTTCGACGAAAGCCGTTTTCCGGTCGAAGCTTCGGTGATTATTCCAGTTCGTAACAGGGTTAAAACAATTGTGGATGCCATTAAGTCAGTACTGATGCAGAAAACCACCTTCGATTTCAATCTGATAGTGGTTGATAACTTTTCGAACGACGGAACCACAGGGGAAATTGAAAAACTGGCAAAAACTGATCCGCGCCTTATACATATCATACCACAGAGAACCGATTTAGGTATAGGCGGATGCTGGAATGCAGGTGTTGACAGCGAATTGTGCGGAAAATTTGCTGTTCAGTTAGACAGCGACGATGTTTACTCTGACGAAAACACCCTGCAAACCATTGTCGACGCCTTTTACGAACAAAACTGCGCCATGGTCATCGGTTCATATACCATGACAAATTTCGATATGCAAACGATTGCTCCCGGTTTGGTCGACCATAAAGAATGGACTCCCGACAACGGTCGGAACAATGCTTTACGCATCAACGGACTGGGCGCTCCGAGGGCTTTTTACACTCCGGTCCTGCGCGAAATTAAAGTTCCCAACACCAGTTATGGAGAAGATTATGCTTTAGGATTAGCAATTAGTCGAAACTACCAGATTGGTCGTATTTATAAATCGGTTTACCTTTGCCGCCGCTGGGACGATAATTCGGATGCCTCACTCGATGTGGTGAAAATGAATGGTTATAATTTTTATAAAGATAAAATCAGAACCATCGAACTTAAAGCTAGAAAAAAATTAATTTAAGTTTCGGACAGCAACTGTTTTATAATAGTCCGGATTACTTTAAACTTCTATATGACACAGAAAGACAAGCAATTACAAAACGGGAATATGTTCATTTCTCCTTCAGGGCCGTCAGGTTCAAAAGGAGAAATGAATCATTCAACTTCCGTAAGTAATACAGGTGCTGCAAATGATAAGTTGGATGATATCAGTAACTTTTTCGAGAAACAACTACAGAAATGGGAATTGGCCCGGACAAATTTCGCCGGCCTTAAAACTGTTAAAACAAAATCGTTTAGTTTTGGTGATTTCGAAATCAGGGTACAGTTTAATCCCGCACGCATAGTGTCGTCGGGAGCTAAAGTGGATGCAAAAACCATTGCCGAACGCCCCTGTTTTTTGTGCTCAACCAATTTGCCACCCGAACAGATAAGTATAAAAGCAGGTGATTACAGTGTTCTGGTAAACCCTTTTCCGATATTTCCGGAACATTTTACCATTCCTTATAAAAACCATGTACCCCAGCAAATCAAACCCTATTTTAGTGATTTACTGGATTTGGCAAAATCGATGGACAAATATGTTGTTTTTTACAATGGTCCGAAATGCGGTGCTTCGGCTCCTGATCACCTGCACTTTCAAGCCGGAACGAAAAACTTTTTGCCACTCATTGACGATTATAAACGACTGCGGGACACACATGTGAAACTTAAAGAAGTCAGTGGTGAAAGCAGGCTTTACAGTTTCGGTAATTATCTGCGAACAGTATTCTGTATAGAATCAAATGAAAAAAACGCTTTAGTTGTTCATTTCAATGCACTCTACGACCAGCTGAAAGCTGAAAATGCTGAAGAACCTTTGATGAACATTGTTGCATCGTACGAAAATGACAAATGGTACGTTTTTGTTTTGCCACGTAAAGCATTTCGTCCATGGCAATACACTGCTACTGACGACAGACAGTTACTGGTAAGCCCGGCAACTGTGGAAATGTGCGGTATTTTTATCACACCAATCGAAAGTCATTTTGAAAAAATCACTAAAGAGGACATTCAGAATATACTCGAACAGGTTGGCTGAAATTTCAGGTTTCACAACCGGAAGAAGCAACCGAATCAGTTTCTGAACAAAAAAAATCAATGTAACATTTCAGCATGTCATATTTCTTACCGACCGGAACCGGCTTAAAATTTTTTTGCGGATACCTGATGTAAATCAGAATAGAAATATGCTTTTTGAAAATATATCTCAGATTGAAAAACAATGAATAAAAATGAACCTGCAATCCATGTCGGCATACTCACAAACGACACGATTGAATTTATACTGAACGGAAATTTCGCAACGGACACAAATAAAATTTATTCCGGGAATCAATGTGCAAAATACGCTGAAGGAAAAATAAGCTTCGACGGAAAATTGCATGACGAACTGATTTTTATTCCCGAACACATCGATAGTTCCTTCGATTTGATTGATGTGATAATCGGCATAAACTTTCACTGGGAACGCAAAGAAAATCAGCGCTTTAATGGCGATTTGAAATTCATCGTCGAAAATGACAAAATAACAGCCATCAACCGTGTCAAAGTAGAGGATTATCTCACCAGCGTGATTTCGAGTGAAATGAGTGCCACTGCATCCGACGAATTATTAAAAGCACATGCCGTCATTTCGCGCAGTTGGTTGTTGAAACCGATATTAACTGACGACAAACAAAAGACGACAGACAGTCAAAGTAAAAAAGATATTTCCGCTGTCGAATCATTATCCACCGGGCACTTTGAGAAATGGTACGAGCGTGATGCACACAGTCATTTCGATGTATGTGCCGACGATCATTGTCAGCGCTATCAGGGTATTACACGGGCTTCAACCAAAGCAGTTACAGCAGCCATCGAAGCTACGCGTGGCGAAGTGCTGATGTACGAAAATGAAATTTGCGATGCCCGTTTCAGCAAATCGTGCGGTGGAATTTCCGAAACTTTCGAAAATTGCTGGGCACCGGTGCATTATCCGTATTTATCAAAAATCATTGATTATCCGACTTCGCCCGAAGGTTACAATACAGATTTAACCATTGAAGCCAATGCTGAAAAATGGATTCGGGAATCACCCGAAGCATTTTGTAACACCACTGATGCCGGTGTATTATCGCAGGTGCTAAACAACTACGATCAGGAAACAACCGACTTCTATCGCTGGAAAGTGGAATATACTCAGCAACAGATCAGTAGTCTGCTGAAGCGTCGGTCAGGCATCGATTTCGGGGAGATTGTCGATTTAATTCCTGTTAAAAGGGGCGAATCGGGACGATTGATTGAATTGAAAATAATCGGGACCAAAGAAACGATAGTCGTGGGCAAAGAACTTGAAATCCGGAAATGGCTGTCGGAATCACACCTTTACAGTTCAGCATTTGTTATCGACAAATCGGACATACAAAATGGTATAGCGCAACACTTTACACTCACAGGTGCAGGCTGGGGACATGGCGTGGGACTTTGCCAGATTGGTGCTGCAGTGATGGGTGAAAAAGGTTATCTGTATGACAGCATTTTATTACATTATTTCAGGGGAGCCGAATTAAAAAAAATCTATTGAAAAACACAAAATAATTCATATGAAAAACGCGCAAAACACAAAGCAACGCTCACCATGGGCATGGATTCCGACACTCTATTTTGCAGAAGGATTACCTTACGTTACAGCCATGACCGTAGCACTGATAATGTACAAACGAATGGGAATATCGAATACCGATATTGCCCTGTACACAAGCTGGTTATACCTGCCGTGGGTCATCAAACCCTTCTGGAGTCCTTTTGTCGACATAATCAAAACCAAACGCTGGTGGATTGTAACCATGCAATTGCTGATAGGAGCCGGAATGGCCGGAGTTGCTTTCCTGATTCCCGTTCCATTCTTTTTTCAGGCAACATTAGCCGTCTTCTGGTTGATTGCCTTTAGTTCGGCAACCCACGATATTGCAGCCGATGGTTTTTACATGCTCGGACTCGACAGTTCGCAGCAATCATTCTTTGTGGGCATCCGAAGTACATTTTACCGTTTGGCTATGATTACCGGTCAGGGTTTACTGATCATTGTTGCCGGCGGGCTCGAAAGCATGACGGGGATGGAACCGTTGCAATTCACCGTTGAATCGTCGAACAAAGCACAAACAACACTGATTGATAACAATCCGGCATTTAACATCCCTTCGGGCGATGAACTTACTTTCGTGGCTTTTCCCGAACATGTAACACTGAACACTAATAATATCACACCCGATTCGTTGAAAAAAATCAAGGAATTTGCCTTGTCCGAAAATCAGCGAAACGGATTTGTGGTTGAAGAAAAAGCAACTGTAAAAGGTGAAAATCAATCGTGGTGGACACAATCTGTATCGCAGCCATTAGGTGGCTTTATTAAAAAACATTTTGGTCAGAACGGAAAAAATATATTTGCATGCGATGGTAAAGTGGGAAATGCAGCACTGGTGGCTGTTCGTCTTTCAAAACAGCCCGAAGCCGGAAAATCCGTAGTTTTAAATGCCAGTTTTGCAAAAGGCGACAAGAGTATATCCCTTATTTCGGGCGAAAGATTAGTTTTCAATACCGAAAACTGGAACAAACCGGCTTATGTGGTCGTTCAACTCGATTACAAACTAAAGAATCAGGTAAGTGCCGAATTTAAAGGTATTTCAGGCAATATTCGCCTTGCATGGAGTATTACTTTCTTTATTCTGGCAGGTTTATTCTTCCTGTTTTTCGTATATCACAGGTTTATTTTGCCGCACCCCGATTCCGACAAACAATCGGATACGGGAAACTTTAATGATATTATCCGGAAATTCGGTGAAACATTTGCTTCTTTCTTCCGTAAAAAAGGGATTGTACTTACACTGTTTTATCTGTTATTTTACCGATTGGGTGAGGCAATGTTAGTCAAAATGATATCACCTTTTATGCTCGATGCCCGCGAAATTGGGGGTCTCGGACTTACGACCGGTCAGGTCGGAATGGTTTACGGAACAGTAGGAATCCTTGCCCTTACACTCGGCGGTATCACCGGTGGAATCGCAGCTTCGCGCAAAGGTCTGAAATTCTGGTTATGGCCAATGGCACTTACCATTACTCTACCTCAGTTGGTTTATGTACTGCTTTCGACTTATATGCCCGAAAATATCATGTATGTATTCATTTCGGTAGCCATCGAACAATTCGGTTACGGATTCGGATTCACAGCTTATATGCTTTACATGATCTATTTTTCGGAAGGAGAACACAAAACGGCACATTTTGCTATTTCCACAGGATTTATGGCACTGGGAATGATGTTACCGGGAATGATTGCAGGTTGGCTGCAGGAACTGATTGGATATCAGCATTTCTTTATTTTCGTTATACTCTGCGCGATTCCTACATTGTCGCTTATTCCGTTTATCAAAATTGATAAAGAATTCGGAATCAAAAAGAAAACAGCAAAATAACTTCATCACAGGTTAAGTTATTGAAACAATGTAAATTTTATTCTGAATCAGCAGGACTAATTTGATGTAGACCGGAATCATCTCTAAAAACAGAAAGTACCTGAATGAAGCGAAATTCAAACTTCATTCAGGTACTTTTCTTATTTGCTCAAACAACCTGTAATATCTTTCTTTTTTGCTTCCATGTCACCCATAAAAAAAATGGTTTACAATAGGGTGTCTTCACAGTAGTGTGATGGGTGTCTTCACAGTAGTGTGATGAGTGTCTTCACAGTAGTGTGAAGGGTGTCTTCACAGCAGCGGAGTATACGGTGTCTATACAGTAGTGTATTGGGTGACGATACAGTAGTGTATTGGGTAACGATACAGTAGTGTATTGGGTAACGATACATTACGCTAAAATGTTATGGTCTTAAACCCTGACGGATTTCTGAAAACCCGTCAGGATCAATATTAAATTCAATACCTACTT
>CALCBD010000005.1 GCA_937897985.1 uncultured Paludibacter sp.
CCGTTGCAGGGATATATTTCATTTATTTCTCCATGTTTCTCTTTTAACCGCTGAGACGCAGAGATCGCAGAGATTTTTTTCTTTGTGTACATTGCGTCTCCCGATAAATCGGGGTTTACGTTTCACTGCGATTTGCGGTTTATCTTTTACCGCGGAGACGCAAAGATCACGGAGTTAAATTCTTTCTTTTCTCTGCACCTCTGTGGTTTTATTAATTCCACAGAGGTTGTCAGAGCTTTCAGAGATTTTTCAGGTTAAGGTTTTATATTTTAATCTGCCGCTGCAGGGATGTTTTAAGTTTTAATATTCAGTATTTTTACGATTAATCCTATCATTTGATAAATCAGAATAAAACCGGTTACCGGTTAATTTTGTCTTATGCGCGGGATTTCCGGTATACACTGATTAACTTTACAACTTATTTATTCAGCAGCAATTTATCATGCTGTTTTATTTAAAGGCTACCAACTCTCTGGTAGCAGATTTAATATTAATATTACTAAGCTTCAGAACAAATTTTCTTTTTTTTAAATACCGGTTTATACAGTTTTTATACTGAATAAAAAATTTTTTGTATATAATTGATTTTAACCCCGGCGACCGATTGTTTTGATTTTTATTAATTGTTAAACATTTAGAGTGTCATACAAAAGTTAGTTGATTCTTCTGCTCTGATTTTATTAAAAATCTGACGAATGTAATAATTGCTACAGTGTCGTAAATATTACATCGTGCTCCAAAAATAGAGTACTTGTTTAAAAAATCAATGATTTTCCAAAAAAAATTTGTCCTGATTTGACGAATCAGGACAAAATTTTTTAATTCAGCAGTGTTTTTAACACATGTTTACATTTGCGCTCTCAAAAATTAAGATTTGAAATGCTAAAATTCAGGTATATAATCCATCTTTTTTTATAAAAAAAATCAGGTTAATTTGCAGTAACATTGATAAATAAAATTATTATAAAAATGTAATAATTATAAATTGAGGAGAGCTTCAGACGAGAAAAGCTGATTTATAAATAGCATAAAAATACAAAATAATTGTATTTATTTGTCATTTATTCATGATAAAAACAGGGTGTTTTAATCCGGGTTTAATCAAATCTTGAAAGGATTTGATACAAATTTTCACTCATATTATATCCTGCAGTGTAGAATTTAAAATTTTCAAAAAGTAATTATCAATAATGTAAATCAGTAGTTGAAATTGCATTTATTTTAGGTTTATATGAATAATATTTCATAGTCGCGCTCTGTTATTGTATAAAGAATAGTACCTGCTATCTCAGGGAAAGTCAACTTATTTTAACACTTAGCTCCTTTTTGTCGTAGCGTTCTTCGCGTTCAATAAAATAATATCCGGCATTCCTGATCCGGCTCAATAATGGAAAAATTTTGGTTGAAGTGGCATAGTCCTGATCTCCCCAAATCGGTTAAAAGATAGAAAATAAGCCTGAATAGTTTGTCGAAATAAGTTATTCAGCTCATGATTTGCATTAATTAATGATGTTTATTCAGGTACCCGAAAGGATATTTTTAGTTTCTTCAACAAATTGTAAAGAGTTTTCTTTCTTTTGGTTTTCAATTAGAAATTGACGGGGTGTCAAACCGGTACATCTTTTAAATGCATTGTAAAATGCAGATCTTGAGTTAAAACCACAAATCTGACCTACGATTTCGATGCTGTATTTTAATTTTTCTGTGCTGTTTAGTATCCTGATAGCTTCTTCGACACGAAAATCATTAATAAATTCATTGAATGACTTTGAATAATAGTTCGTCAGGAATTGAGAAATAATATATTGAGGCAGATTGCAATGAATTGAAAATTCGCTGACAGTCAGGAATTTATTTTTAAAAATTTTATCCTTATGAATTGCGACATCAATTTTATTTGCAATACTAATAGTAGTGTCGTTTTCGCTGAAAATATTAGAATTTCCGGTTTGAATGTTTAGCTTGCTAAATAGTTTCTCGTATTCATCATTCCTGAATTTAAATAAGTCGTAAATAAGTGAGAAATAATAGACGATAGTTAATATTGAGTTGATGATCACTATCATATATGCTGTAGGATTCACAATAACGACCGGATAGAGTATCGCACTTGCAAGGATTATGAAATTGATAAATTTCCATAACCATTTGGCATTTTTATTCTTTACTGTTGCCTTTCGGGCTACATAAATTCTTCGATAACAAATTCCCGTATATATTATAGATTGAATAATAAATACAGCATCCAACATTTTTATTTGTATAGGTTTACCATATATTAATACATTGTTTAAAAAATCTGCATGATATTGCGGAGACTGAAGATAATACCAAATAAAGAAAGACGCAGAAATTACAATCGGAATATAATGAAAAGGATTTTTATAAGTAGGTTTGTAATCGTCATCCAGGAGCCGGTTGATGATGAAATAGAAATGGGGTGAACAACCAAAACTTAACAAATAAACTACAGGGAAAAGGATTTTGAGTAACAATTCAGGACCTTTTTGATAAATCAGCGAATTACCTAATATAATTAATGCCAGCCCTATCATGTTGTAGCAGATAAAGAATGCGATTTTTTTGTAGTGTGATTGAATTGAAAAAAACACACACAAAAGTAATAAGTTGAAAATGGCAATATAGCCGATTATAACCGCTAAATCCATGAGAAAAATGTTGTGAAAATTATTCAGCTTTAGGTGTTTAAGTTATATTTCAAAAAATAAATCAACTGAGAAATGTGTTTTTCAAATTTAATAAACCATAATTATCCTTTTTGATAATAAGTTTATGAAGTTCAGATGAATGTATTTTTCGAACATAAAAAGTAAAGCTAAATATATGAAAATAAGCAAAATGCGTATAATATGCAAAATATGTTTTATGACTTGTTTGCTCTGATTTTTTAATGTGTTAATGTGTCAAAGTCATTGTCAGATTCATTTTCAATTAATATATTGTTTTGTCCCATTTTATTTTCAACCATATATTGGCGGGGTGTATAGCCGGTATATCGTTTGAATGCATTGTAAAAAGCTGATCTTGAATTAAAACCGCAAATCTGACCAACCATTTCGATATTGTATTTTAACTTTTCAGTGCTGTTTAAAATCCTGATGGACTCTTCCACTCTGAAATCATTTATAAATTCATTGAATGATTTTGAATAGTAATTAGTGAGAAATTGAGAAATTACATATTGTGGTAAATTACAATGGATAGAAAAATCGCTGACTGTCAGGAATTTGTTTTTAAACACTTTGTCTTTGTGTATAGCGACATCAATTTTATTTGCAATATTAATTGTAACTTCCTTTTCTTCAAAAATAAAGGAACTTGCGGACTTCAGGTTGAGTTTGTTAAATAATTTTGTAACTTCATTATTTTTAAACTTAATCATATCGACAATTAAAGCTAAATAATATACATGCGAAATAACTGAACTAAAAATTAGAACTATAGTTGTGGTCGGAGCCATGATTACCGCCGAAAACAGCAATATGCTTGCAATCACTATAAAATTAATGAACCTCCATAGCCAATGTACATTATCGTTTTTAATATTCGATTTTTTAACTCTATAGATTTCACGATAAGCTAATCCGGTATATATTGCTGATTGCAGCATAAAAATATAGTTCAGAATGTTAATAATAAGTGGATTATTATCATTCAGCATGCTTTTTAAATAATTATCGCGAATTTCAGCCGGCTGACTATAAAAGTAGAACAGAATCACAATTGAAAAAAATAACGGTAGATAATGAGCCGGATTTCTGAAATCAGGTTGATAACTGGTATCCAGAATTCGTTTGATGATAAAATAAAAAAACGGGGGGCAACCGAAGATTAAAATAAAATTAACAGGGAAAACGACTTTCATTATTTCGAGGTTTTGCTCGCAAATAAGGATATTGCAATAAATCGAAATTGACAATACCACCATATTGAAGCAAATAAAAAACGCAATTCGCTTATAGTATGTTTGCATTGAGATGAACAAACATAGCAACAATAAGTTAAAAATAGCAATATATCCGATAATAATCGCCATATTCATAATAGAAAAATTGCCTTATTTTAAGATTTCAACACCTGTGAAAAGTGCATTTATCTTAAAATAATTGCAATTATATTAAATATTTTTGAATTAATTAAGATTTTCAAAAAAAATCTTTAAAATAAAACAATTCTCCAAACATTCGAGTCATATTTAAACAATTCACTAATGTTAAAACACTGCTGATTGTCATAAATTGCTCTTAATACCTCTTTGGTTAGTCGGATGCTATAAATTCGGGAAGCTTTTTTAATGATCTGATATATAAAATTAAAATTTTTCTGGATCATGTTCGATATGTCTTTCACCGAATAGTACTCCAGAATAAAATTACAAACAAATATTTCATAAAAATTCATTCCGTTGATTTGTTCGTTAAAATCAAGAATTAAATTGCTCGAACAAAAGCTTGTATTTGAGTTTATTGATTCAGACTTAACATATTTATTTAAAAAATCGCAAAAATCTTTATTAATATTTGAGCAGTCATTAATGAATTTGAAGAGTTCGTCGGGTAACATATTCAGATTAAAGTGAAAGAGTAATACATATACACCCTTCTTTTTACTGATTATTTTACCAAAAACCGAAGCATTCTGGGTTGTTCCGTCTTTTTTTCTGAAAGGGAAGGATTCTCTGAAAAAATTACCCGAAATTTTTAATTCATTTATTAAATACAGGATTTGTGTGTTGTTAAACAAATAGTTATACAACGTGGCTTTTGACTGAAAATTACCGAAAATTTTAGTGGAATTATCATTGATGTACACTAATTTTTCGTTTTCGCTAATGATAAACATCGGATATTTATTGTAATCCGTAATTTCATTATCTTTCTTAAATGTTTTCATAGTTTTTTTCCTTTCTTTTTTTGTTAAACATTCAGATGCAGAATTATTTGATATCGTTTTTTGTTTCAAAATTAATATCAAATTTTTCAAAGTGATGCATTTTTATTTGGGAAAAATGTCCTGATTTGACAAATCAGGACAAAATAATTTTTTATCATGCTTTTTTTGATTCTGAATGTTAAATTATAGTGGTTGTAATTAACAGATACTAATATAATATAACAATTTACAGCCGGTTTTCTGTTTTTAATTTTTCTTTTAATTGTAATAATTACAAATTAAAGAGAAAAACAATGGTTTTGATTTAATGAAAATGCTGTTTGATGGATTGTTTTTCAGTAAAAAATTTTGATAGCAACATAGTCTGAATAAAATCAGTTCACATTTCAGTGTTTTCTGTAAGCTTTCCGTTTTTAGTTGATGTATCTTCTTCAAATCAGATTTTAAGTATGGAGGAAATGGATGTTTTATCAGCATCCTGAATACAGAAAAACCGAATCAGATGTTCTGCTATTTCCATAGTGCTTTCGGCGAATGCCTTACCACCTTTCGGATTGTAAAAGCCATGTTTTATACCGGGTAGAATTAATGTACGTACAAAACCTCCTTTTTTCCCGATGGAATCGGCAAATGCCAGACTTTGTTGGTATCCGGTGGTTACATCAGCATCGCCATGAATCAATAAGGTTGCCGGTGGATTGCTGCGGATTTGGTTGACAACAGAGGATTTGAATTTATCCGCAGAAGTAATAATTTTATATTTTGTGTGAGTCTCCGTTGAAGGCCAATAACCTCCCAGCCCCGGCGTAACAAAATCGTATTTTCCGTAAATGCCAATGTACAATTTACAATCGGGCAGGCTTTGAGCTGTTATTGCCGAAAGTGGCGTTCCGGCTGATGCTCCTGCAAAGCCAAAATTCGTAAAATCACACTTAAACCGTTTCGCATTTTTTCGGGCATATTTGTATACGTCCATCACATCCACAAGTGCTTTTCCAAAATCGCCGTTTTGATTTTTGCAACGATAATCTACGCCAATAAAAACTACCCCAAGTGCATCACAAAGCATGGGTGCCGGGCTCAGATTCTGCGGACCGGGCGTTGTTTTCGATGTACCGTGATCCCAACCTCCACCATGTACAAAAAATAAGACAGGAAAGGGTCCGCTCTTCTCCGGCATCATCACTTCAATGTCGATATTGATGCTGTCAACCGTTTTTACTGTTTCCCGAACAGTGCTAAAGGCTTTCACCTGCATTGGTAAAACCATCCAACAGAGCGAACACAACCCTACAATTACAATTCTGACATTCAGACTCATACGCCATTTATTTATTCCAAACCGACACTCCCATCAACCCAATGACCACTTCCTGCGAAAGACTTTCGAGCGTAACAGATTTGAGTTCAACACCCGGACTCAGTTTCCAGCCATACACCATGGCACGGCAGTTTTGTCCAAGCTGTACCTGCATGGGTGGATTTTCCGGCAATGAAAAAGCGTCTCTTTTGTAATTGTAATCTAAGGTGCCAAATTTGCAAAGCGACCAAAAGTTCATTGGCGGACAGAGGTTGAGCGTTTCTTCCACGCCATCGGCGTATTGGAACCGTAGAACGGCATTTTCGATATGTCCCTGCATCGGGTTGGTGGAGCCGCAAACAAGCAACCACAATTGTTCGCCCTGTTTCCCGACCTGAACAGTTACCGATTTTGGCCAGTTGTCCCAAAGGGAGGTGAAAGCAATGTTTTTATCGGTTGTCGCGGTTTTGAAAAGTGCATTTTGTGGCGTTTTTAGCAGACCTTCGGCAGAGCTGAGTTTCTCCATGTTGTCCAGTTTTATTTCGGGCGCCGAAAACCGCCACCAGCGGAACGTCCATGCCGACCAACCGTCGTACCCAATGCGTGCCGAAGCGGTGTTGGGGCGTGGCGACTCATATTTCTGTTTGAAAATGTTGCGAATGTCGCCGTTGAATTGCGCCGACATATCAACGGGAGTCCAGGTTCCGTTTGCAGGTGCTGTTTGCGGGAGCTTTTCAGCTTTTTCCTTTTCCGAAATGCTATTCTTTATTTTCAATTTTATTACCTGATAATAAGGAACTTCGCCACCTGTTTTGGCAAACACCATGTGGAATCCTGGTTTGTCTGCACAGGTTGCAGAAAGGTTCATGCCATTGTTTTTTACATTTCCGAGCACTTGTTGCGGGTCTTCAATGTCGTGATAATTGCCATTTTCAGTCTGAACAGTAAGTGTTTCACCGACTTCTTTTTCTACTTCAACAGTTTCACTATCAGCACGTCGGTTCACCAGTTCAATTTTCACCGCCACTTCGTTGGTTGCGGGCACTTCAGCCACCAACATTCCGTAGCCCGTTTGTGGTTCGATGCGAAAAGGCACACTTTTATTGTTGATAATCAGCCTTTTTACTTTATCAGCACGAATAGGTAGCCGTAGTGTCATTCCGGCTTTTTTCGTAAGGGTAAAACGATATTGATCTTTGTTGCCGTTTTGTTTGAAAGCAATGGAAAAATCAGGCGCTGCGATGGAAGCGTGATCCCATTCTACCGGAAACGTAGGCGCAAAAACGACTTTCGCATTCGGATAATCGGGGCGATAGCCGAACAGCCCTTCCACCACCGAGCGTACAAACATGGTGGTAATGTCGTTGAAATCGATACCACAGTTGGGGTGCGAAAGTCCGCCCGGGGCTTCGATATTCGGGCGGTTGAACGAGGCAATTTCGCTGCTGTAACCCGTCTTTTTGGTTTGGTCGCCGTACATGGTTTCTTTCATGGTGCCACTCAGAACTTGCCAGCCTTCGTTGCCCTGACCACAAAGAAAATGTCCCAACGCCATGGCGAAATTATCACCATGAAAAAGCTCACGGATAGACCATTGGCCGGGCACCCAATTGGAAGTTTGTCGCATTTCGCCACCATAAGGGAATTTGAAACGCTCCATGGCCCATTCGGTGTAATACATCGCTTGCCACGCCTGCTGCGATGTGCTCAATCCGGCTTCTATGGGCAAATGCTCGCTGTAAATCCATGCATCGGAGTGCACCCGCTTGTGTCCGCCCTGTTCGATGTAGGCAGCGTATTGCCCTTTGTCTTTGAGCCAAAGTGTTTTATCAAGTGCCGACTTAATTTTGGCACATTCATCTTCGTATTTTTTCGCAGCTGTAGTATCGCCGGCATTTCTTTTCATCTCGGCCAATGCTTTGAAACCGTAATAGCAGTAGGCCGATTGCTCCACCGAACCACCACCGTTGTACCACTGACTATCCGAAGGCCAGGTGTTGACCACACTTTCGTAGAGGCCATCATCATCGGGGTCGAAACATATTTTGCAACGTTCAAGGTGCAGTTCCAGGTTGGGCATCAGTATTTTTTCGAACTCCTTATCGCCCGTGGCCCGCCATTCGCGAACGGCTTCGTCGAAAAACTGTGTTTGAAATTCGTAATGTTCCGGCTGGTGATAATCCATGTATCCTTTGCCAAACATGCGCGATTTGGACGGTTCCTGCTGAGCACCCGAAATGGAAAGTGCCGCTTCTGTTTTGCCATTGTCGGTAGTAATCATTTGCGAAGTCCAGTATTTCAGCGCATTAAATATCCGGTCGTGCCACCCGTAAGCGCTGCTTCCGCTCATAGTGCGCCAACCCGGCATTTGCGAACGCCAGGCAGAACCTCCATGCACAAAACAGGGATCGACATATAAACCACAAACCGCAGCTACTGAAGCACTCACGCCACTGTTGAGGTATTTATCAGGCGTATCCACCTTGACACGTCGGGCTAAGGCTTCCACGCGGGACATGCTTTTTTCGTAAGCCTCAATCGGATTTTCGATAAGTTGCGAATTCAGTTTTTTGTAACGCCCAATCAGCACCTGATCTTTATCGTCGGCAATCATGGCAAGTGTGACCGGTTTTCCCGATTTTATAGTATGCCACGCCACTAAACCTTGCAACTTCAATACTTTCCCATCAAAAGCTTGGTTTTCTTTCAACGTCAGAAAATCAGCTGCGCCATATGATTCCGGCAATTCGTTGTACCAGCCGGTGGTGTTGGAATTGACGTGTGGAGTTGGGTCGAGATTCTTTTTGTCGGTGGTTTCCCATCGCTCTACCGGCTGCGAAAAATGTCCCTGAATATCAGAAAAAGCAATTGCAGAATCGGGCAATAAGGAGAATTTAGCGGCGTTGGCGGTAAGATTATACGACCGTTTTTTCTCCGGAGTTGGCGTCACAAAACACCAGGCCAGCGAGAGCGGTTTCGCATTTCCTTTTGCTGAGAAACGCACCACATAACCCGTCGCTTCGGCTAAAGTCGCCGTTTTTATCGTAAAAAGTGCTTTTCCAAAGGTGGGGTCGCTGAATTGCCATTCTACCTGTCCCGGGCGGTAACGCATCAGCCGTTTTTCGAAAGTGTGCAGAAACTTTGTCTGTTTACCATCGGATACGGCAAAGGTGAGCTTCCCCAGCGGACTGTAGAGCAACGGCTGCTCGCCTGCAAACACAATAGCTTTTCGTTCCTGGCAATAAAGCGGACGGTTGCACCAGCGCTTGCCGTTGGTTCGTTCTATGGCATCGCCGTTGGGAGTGTAGGAGAGCGCTGAATAATCAGGCATGGGTTTTATGGAGCCGGCAAAGGTATTTATGCTGAAAATAATCAGACTAAGAATAAATGAGTATTTCATTTTTTTTTGTTGTTGATAAAACTTTGTTTTTCTGCTTGCATATTTTTTACCAAAACATGATTGTTTCGGAACTCTTCTTTTTAAAACTTCCCATCCACTAAAACTCATGCTTTCTTGTTGTACCTTGCATTAATTATTATCGGGCTGTTTTATCAATTTCCGTTTTATCAATATCAGCACCATTTCTCCGCAAATTCAACCAGGTGGTTTTGTTGAGTCTTGGATAACCTTGCTTGCGGATGCGTTCGCCTAAATTACGGAAATTTACAGCTACATCTTCCGGAATGGAGCCATCGGGTTTTGGGCCAAAATTCAAGAGGAGATTCGCATTTTGGTGGGCAGCTCCTTCGAGCATTTTCCATAATTCATCGGCCGAAACGCAACCGTATCCGGGAGTCCATTCCCAGTTGCTTTGACTGGTAACAGCCACTTCTGCCTTTTTTACCATATTGCTCTGCCAGGCCTGATCGGCCAATCGGGCTATTCTCCGGCTGTTTTCATCTTTCCCGGAATAAAAAGAGCTGATGGAGCGAAGTTCCCGTTCACCCACTAAAACATCTTCGGTTCCGGTAATGCCGGTTTTGAAGTGGATAAGTGCCTGTGGTTGATACTTATGGATTTCATCGTAAATTTCCTGAATATTAAACATTTCGCTGTTGGCCAGCACACCACCCAGCGGATCGAACCAAAAACCGGCGATAGGGCCAAAGTTCGTACTAAGCTCCCGCAACTGATCTTTGCAAAACTGCGTGTAATGCTTAAAATCTTCAGGCTTTTCGTATTTAAAATAATCGGGTTTTGTTGAATAATTCGGACGTGCATTTTTGTACAAACTGTTGTCGATAAAATAAGGATGTGTCCAGTCGATACCCAACGAATAATAAATGTAAAGCGGCATTTTATGAGCACGGCAGGCTTTGGCCAGTTCGGCCACAAAATCGCGCTTCATGGGATAGTCCCAGCTATCGAAAGTACTGTATTTGCTGTTCCAGAGACAGAACCCATCGTGATGTTTGGCTACAAAAGTGATGTAATGCATACCGCTCTCTTCAGCCAACTTCACAATGGCCTCCGCATCAAAACCCGAAGCATCTACCTCGCGGGCTGTTTTTATGTACTCATCGAGCGGAATCCGGTTGTAATACATTGCCCAGGCAGCATGGTATTTGCCCCAAACTCCCCAATGTATAAACATCCCCATGCGCGCCTCTTCGAACCAGGCTAACGATGCCTCGCGCGGATTCTTCTTAAAGATAGCAGCATATTTCTGCAAATAGTAGGGTATTGTTACTTTCTTTGCCGACAACACCGGCATAATCGCAATTACTGCGACCAAACAAAATAGAATGATACGTTTCATTTTTTATCACTTTTATTTTTAATTGTATTCTGAAGAAATAACACCAACAAGAAAATTATTTAACAATCAACTTATTAAAACACATCAAACTGCGTTATTCCCTGAGCATCCACCACCAACCGAACGGCTGAAGCCTGAGTCTTTTCAATTTGTTTTCCGCAAATGGCACCATACACTTTTCCCTGATACACAGTTTTCCAGCTACCATCAGACTGCTGAGCCTGAATTACGTACGGAAGTCCTTTGCCCCGCAAATGAAGCGGATTTTCGATGGTGAATTCAAAACGGTTGATTTCTTTCGGCGCATCGAATTTCACTTCCACATTGGTTTTTCCCTGTGCGTCTTTCGATATAAGTTTTTCTAAACCAAATGTATGTGAGCCTTTCGAAGGCAACGACATCGCAATTTCCTCTACCGAACGGTCGAATTCCAGTTTCACAATGGTATTCAGCGTATCGGGTGTGCCGGTGAGCAACCAGCCATCTGCCGTTTTGGTGACTCTGATATCCCCGGTTACCGATTTATAGCTGGTTAGTTCGCGGGATATAGTACTTAGTTTTACGCCTTCGCGTGGCCAATCGAGCGTATGCACATACACGGTATTCCCTTTGAAAACACTGTTTTTCCACGGTCCGGCTTTACAACCTTCCAGCGTGTAACCATACTTCTCCGCCCATTTTCCCGTAGCTTTTCCTGCCACGGGTTGTGCATCGGGTGCTGGCGGCAATCCAAACAGGTAGTTGCGGTCTGCCAAAGCCACTTCCACCATCGTACGAACACGCTGTTTGTCAGTAGCCATATTGACGATGTCGGCGCGGCGCCACTCCGGTGTTACTTTCAGACTTTGCACTTTGCCGTCGCAGTATTCACATTCGATGGTGGTATTGTAGGCCGCACAAAGTTTGAATTTCACGTCCCACTCTTCGGGCCAGGCGGGCAGCAGGAAAATCTTTTTGCCATCGCTTTGCAAAAGCATACTTTGCAAAGTGTTCACCGAGTTGGCACCGTGGTCGTTGTCGGGTGTGCCGTCCATTTTGCATTCCCAGAAAACAGGAAAACGGGGTTTCGGTCTGTTCGGAAATGCTGATCCTAAGGGTATATTATCGTTCCAGTTGATAAACTGATCGTTGAAATTGATGCTGGCTAATCGGGCTGCTTCGCGCGACAGCCCCAGATAGGCCGTCTGCACCGGTGCCGATTGCCATCCGCCGGTTTCTGTTCCCTGATTGTCGTCGGTTCCATCCAGACTTATTGTGCGCAAATATATCGACTGGCGCGCAGTGGCCAGCAATTCCGGTTTGCCCAACCACACTTGTCGGAACGGATAAATACTGTATAGCTCAGGACTTTCGCAGTTTACGCGTCCGGGATTGTATTTTTCGCCTACAGCCAGCAAGTCCAATCCACGAATAGTGCGCAAGGGCACTTCGGGCATGGCTTTCAGAAATGCAGACCAGTGATTACTGCGTTCTTCATTGATGGGAAACGACAGCAATTTGGCAAGGACATATTTCATGCAACCAGTTTCAGTAGCCGGATTGGTAACGCCCTGATAGGTTTCGGCACAACCGACCCCCTCCATCAGTATTTTTCCGCTGGCATCCCGTTTGGGATAATGCAGCTCGTAGAATTTCAAAAACTCGTCGGCACAGGGCAGTAGCGTATTTTTCAGGAAATCAGCATCCTGTGTGTGCTCGTAGTATTCGCACATGATAGCCAGGGTTTCAACTGTGGCCAGCAAATGATATTTAAGGTGAGCGGGTACATCCTTCCAGTCCCACACGCCCATGTTGTACCACCAACTGGCTTCCATAATAAAGGCGCCGTCGTGTCCGAAGGTCTTTTGGCAGCGGTCTTTGCAAAGCTCCAGTCCTTTGCGCACAAACTCCAGCCCGGGTTTCATGGCGTCGTAATCGCCACGGGCTGCCATTGCCCACAGCGGATGACGGGTGTTTTGCCACATAAACGAGAGCTGCGCCCAATCACGGCCATCGGGCGAAACAGGATGATTGATCGGGCCAAAAGCTCCCTGCACTCCAGCCGGCATATCCATCGTAAAAATAGAGCCGTTGTACGGAGCCGGCACTTCGCCCCGGTTGGCAGCCGCTTCAACAAATCGTTCCAATGCATATTTCTGATTTATCTGGTCGATGTTTTTTTGTGCAGCAATCATTTTATGCCCTTCGTAAGCCAGCGAGCCTTGAGGAAATTGCGTATAACGGCATTGGTCGAGATTGAAAGAGTCTTTGCCAGCATTGGTGATATGAATATAGCTTCGGTTCCAAAACGAAGTCCAGTAAGCGCAATGCGCTTTCCAGTTGGGACGCACGGATTTTGTAGCTTCGGCTAACCAGTCCTGCACATTCTCCGGCTGCGACGAAAGCACCGCGATGGTACAGGCAAATTGTGTCGATTGGGTTTTCGAAATCAGGGAACGGTCGTTCAATCGGACCAGGTTCTTACCTTCCACGCTGCATCCCGACGTGCGGTGCAAAATCGGGTCTTTCACTTTTGCCGCCATGGCTTCCGAGTTTTGCTTTTTCAGATTGTCGCCCCACTTCGATGTCTGGTTGCGGTAGCACCACGCCAGGCGGTTGGTTTTGTCGTTGAACAGAAGTCCTGCCGTTCCTTTTTGAGGAAGAGAATCGACCGAGCTATACAGCAGTCGCAATGTTTCCAGCGTAACGGTTGCAGTGCGGGCCGTTTTGCTTTTGCCTTCTACAGAAATAACTGGCTGATTGGCATCCACCCATACTTTCAGCTGCACATCGCCGACCTGAATTTGTATCGAGGCATCTTTCAGACTCAGTGTTTGTTTAAAGTCGGTTAGTGCCGGAGCCGGCTGCAAATGGATGCGGATACGCCCCAGTTTGGGCAGCAAATGTCCGGCATCGAAAGCATTTACCTTGCTGATATAAAACAGCAAATCACCGTTTTTCTCCACCCATACATTCAGTCCCACATCGCCATTGCCCAGCGGCATGGAGTTGAATGATGTTTCGCCGGGGGAGTTCCAGCACACATTGTATGTATCGGGATTTCCGGAAGTAGTTGGTTGTGCAAAAAAAGAAAGTCCGGTAATTAAAAACCATACCGCAAGAATTGATTTTTTCATGATTAGATAAGACACGTATTTGCAATTAAAACAGAATATCTACTCTACAAAAATAATGAATGTTTTGAAGGCTCTGATTACTTAAATAATTCTTCTATAGGTGTGAAATAGTAAATCAGGCTATCAATGTTTCATTTCCCGCCTCTGTACACGAGTGGCTTTTATATTTGCTCACACAAACTAAAAAAAACAATGGCAGGTTTAGGCCTACCATTGTCATTAATATTTACCTGAATCATTATTGCTTTACATGTTCTGCTCCATCTAACACAGACCATGTTCCCCGAAGCTTATGCGTGCCAGACTATGCTGAACCGGGGATCTCATCAAAGTTGTGTCTTCGACCAGCGTATTGAATTCTCGTATCCAAGACCTAACATCTATCCAGGACCTAACAGGTTTTTAAAACCTGTTAGGTTTGTCGTAGATGATAATTCTCATAACACCTGACAGGTTTTAGAAACCTGTCAGGTGAACGCTAAATATCATTAATTCAATTCCCCTGTCGTCCTTCTGATTAACGACTTAGTTCTTATCCCTGAATTCCAGCACCACCGGCCCGATCAGTCCCGATTTTATGCGTCCCACGTATTTCGAGGGCGTGCTCAGGTAATGGTTGCCCAGGGTGTTGTAGATCAGCACTTCCAGGGTATTGTCGCCGGCGCGGAGTTTTCCGCTGAGGTCGAATTTCCAGGGTGGAGTGAGTTTGGTGCCAACGGGCTGCCCGTTGAGCCGCACTTCGGCCGACGAAACCAAATCGCCCAGGTCGAGTATACTGGTTTTGGCAGCAGCCTGCTGAGCGGTTACCGTCAGCGTTTTGCGGTAGTACATACCGCCGGAATATGTCCGGAGCGATTCGTTGTTGGCCAGATTGCCCAATGGAATTTTTCCACTACCGCAATCGAAACGAACCGGTTCGGGCAAAGCGGCACCGCCGTAAATACCCGGCGCCTGCGCTATTTTCATAGCCACCTCTGCCGACTTTTGTATAGAATCGGGCAACTGCACTTTCCACACCGGCAGGTTTTTATCCGCATTTTTAGCAGATACCGTTTCGTTGGCTTCCACTTTCAGGCGAATTCCAGACACCCACACTTCGGGCTGAGCAGCGGTGCTAATGTACATCGCTCGTGCACCCGGAGGCGATTGAAAACGGTACAGACCAACCGCAGCGGTTTTGTCGGGATAACAGTTGAATGTCAACACGCGCGGATTGTTGTACCAGCGGGTTGCCAGCGGCGTGGTTTGTTGCCGGGGCGGGTTGTCCTCTGCTTTAGCAAGCACAAAGCAGGATCGTCCCACGTTGTTGTATTTCAGCAAAATGCTGTTGTTTCCGGCCTGTAACTTTAGCTGTTCGGAATTGTTGGGAACTACCTGCCCGTTGATTAGTATTTTTACCGGCAGTAAGCCTCCTTTATACAACTTAACATAAGCTTCAGTCTCGCTCCGAACCGTTGTCCAGAGGTAATACACCGAACCTTCGGGTTCTTTCAGCAATGGAATAATGGGGCGGGCTACCCAGGTTTTGGGATCAGGAATGCCCAGCGCAATGTTCTCGTCATTCACTATCGATTTCAGTCCGTGGAAACCCTGGTGACCGGGATCATCTTTCAGTCCCCAGCGCCACGAGAATTCATAGGGTTGCCAGGGGTATTTCTTTGAGTTTAGTTCAAAAATATCCGTCGGATTGATTGTTTTTTGATTGATGACTTTCGATTCCAGTGCCACAGAATCCATATCGTTAGGCAAGGGACCGAGTTTCAGAAACTGCGGACCATAGGAAACGGAGGAAGTCGTCCATTGACTGTCGTCGAAAGCCGGACTTTGCCAGTTGGCAGTGTTGGCAGTCAGCTCAGCAAATTTCATTTTCCAGGTTTCTATCCCGATCTTATCCGGAAATGCCGGCAAGCGATAATCACCGTAACTGTTATCGAGGGTTGGTTTCAGTTCAAACTCCCAGTCGCCACCGAGCACGGTTTTTTCGGCCTCAGGCTCGGCAGTGCTGATTTCAATGTCGGCTTTGCCCGGGTTAAAAACGATTAATTGCGGCTCTGACTTTTCCAGTGGCAACTTCAGCACCGTTCCCTTGTCGGAAACTTCGGTTGCTTTCAGCGGCGTGGTGCTGCCATCCCACGGATTCCAAAGCTCAACTTTTCCGGTGGTACGGAAAAAGCAGGAAGTACCTTTGGGAACACCATACACGAAATACAGTTCACGCTCACCCACCTTGCGGTGCATGATATTGGAAGCCAACTGGCTACCGTTGATTTTGAAATCGGGAACAAAATACTGACCGATTGCCTGCGCCACGTCCTTCAGATTGGGGATAAACAATCCGAGTCCGCCGGCTTTGTTCTTTTGGGTGTAGGTTTTTCCCGCATCAATGGAATCCCTGACTGTAACGCCAAACATTTCGCGAATCATGGCCTGCAACTGAGGGTCGTTGCCACCAATGCGGTCGCTGGCTTCGGGCAGTCCGGCCACCGCAATGACCGTACCACCTGCCCGGTAGAATGCGAGCGCTCTTTGAATGGTTGAATAGCGTACCGCAGCCATAGCAGGCAAAATCAGCACTTTGTACATCTCGCCGCTTACCTGCAATTCTTTGTTTTTGATTTGACAACGGGTAAGCGATTCAAAATCCATAAAGTCGAAGTCGATACCTTTCGGGTATAAATCTTTGGCCAGATCAAAAGCCGTTTGGGTTGAAAGTTTGCCTTTCAGATTGGCTTCGGTGGGGGCAACCGGATACAGCATGGCCACATCGCAGCGGTGATGTCCCTGCGACAGGATGTAACTGAGTCGCTCGGTACATTTCAGAAACAGACCCATATCCGCCCAATACGGTTGCCGGAAATGGTTGTCGGGTGCCGCCCATTCCCACATGCTTCCGTGCGTGGAGTAATACAGTCCGTGCAGACTCAACAGGTTGTGCCCCATGGCATAATTGGCAAAAGTGGCATCGGCCAGTTCTTCGCTGCTGGTGCCCCAGCCACTGCCGTAATAGCCTTCGAGCCAGGTACGCGGGCGCTCGTACATGTGACTGATGGAACTGGCCACTTTGGCTTTAACAATATTTCTGCTCAATTCCGGTTGGTCACAACCCGGACCTGACAGCCAGCGTTGCGTGCGGAAATAGTCGCCAAACTCGGTCACATCGCCTCCACGTCCGCCGTGGTCGCAGCCGAAAAGCATGCCCCGGCTGTTATGCCAGTTATACACGGGTTTGAAAAATCCATCTTCGGTGAGCGATACCATCACATCGTTGTAATCCAAACGGGTTTTGTAGCATTCGGGGCTTAAATCCTCAAACAACTGATCTAATTTTGTGCGAATGTCGTAGCCCTTCCGTTTTTTGAATTCATCGGCAAAACGGCTGTTCCACAAAAAGCCCCGGATACCAAACTGCAATTCGTCGGAAAAGAAGAAATTCAGTCCCTTGCCGCTTTCACCCGGACAGTGGTCTTCGAAACGCTGGTAAAACTTTTCGTTCACCTTTTGCCCCGATAGCGGGTTCATAGGGTCGAAGGACGTTTTTACGGTGGTTTTAAACACCGCAATTACCGTCCATTTACCGGTTTTGGCCTTCCATTTCAGCTGATTATTGACAACAAAGGGTTTTAAATCCAGTTGTGTGTTGGCTACAATACGGTTATTCTCGGTCTGATAGGCATGAACACTCATAAGATCTTCCGGTAGCGTTGTTTCAAACGACTCATTTTCCGCCACCAGAAACTTCTTCGATTCGAGTTTAGCACCATTAATTGACGGATTTTCTTTCAGCATTTCGTCCACATACCAGCCTTGTCCGGCAGCACCAAGGGTATAATCGCTCAAACTCACCGACATGCCCCTTGCTTTGGCTTCTTTGACGAACCACTGCAATAATTTCCACCATTTCTCGCTGAAAAGTGCCGGCTGACTCGGATAGGTCAAACCATAGGTGGCGCCGCCTTTGTCGGAATGACAATAATTAATCTGAAGTCCGGTAATTCCTTTGTCCCTGAGCTGTTCGAGTTGCGAAGTCAGGCGTTCTGTTGTCAGCGTATCGCTCAGCCACCAGTAAAAGGATACTTCGCCATAGCCTTTGGGCGGGGTTTTGAAGCCCGGCAGTGCGTCCATTTTGGGTGAACGATCCGGAAAGCCGGGTGGTAACCGGGATTCCTTCTTTGAAGAAAATACAGCAAGAGCTGTCAATAGAAAATATGGTATTAGATATCTGGTTTTCATATATTTATAATTAGATTCCCGGAAGAGTGTCTGAAAAAGCTGTTTTTTAAAAAGACCTGCTTTCAATTTACAGGAGATGTTTTTGAACGCAACACAAATTCATTAAGATGCGAAAAAATACTTTTGCAGCTTTGTGCATTTGCTCGAAAGTAATTGTGATATCGTTCAAAAAATAAATATTCAATCCTTACCTAACATTCTCTTATATGCTTTACCAGTTTCAGCAAGTCGCTTCAGCACATTGTCGTCCATCAATCCATCGCGGTTAGGTGCACAGTTGAGAAGGAAATTGCAATTCCGTTTGTCCAGCACTTTAAGATGTTTATTTACTATATTGTCAACCGACATAAGTTCTTCTGAAGGGAACTTCAACTTCCAGAACCAGGCACTTTGAATGGTAGGACCTTGTTGAGCAGCATATTTATTTCCTTCGGGTGCCCATTCGTTGCATGGTTCTTCAAAATGAAAGAAATCAACATTTTTGTAAACTTCATCCAAAGGTAGTTTGCGCCTCATTTGATAATGATCAGTCAAAAGTATATGAGGTTGAATTGATTTAATGTAATGAAATAAAGTATCGTGGTCGGCCTGAGTCCAGATGGTACCACAATTTCCCCATCCGTCGAAGGTAAGCGAATGAATTTTTCCGTAGTTGGTAAGCAATTCTTTCAGCTGGGCTTTAATCAGAGCAATATCTTCAGGGGTAATATTCCCTTCGACCCCCATTTGTCTGTCCCATATAGAAAAATAAAAATCAGGTTCAATGCCTTGTTTGCGGAATGCATCACAAAATTCGCGAACAATATCTCGGCCTTTCAGCGGACTTGAAGCTACATCGTAGGTAGTGGTTTTACTGTCCCAGAGACAAAATCCGTCGTGGTGTTTCGTTGTGAGCACGGCATATTTCATTCCGGCACTTTTAGCAGCTTTGGCCCATTGATTACAATCAAGTTTAGCCGGATTAAATGACATGGGATCCTGTCCGGGTTCAACCCATTCTTTTTCGTGGAATGTACCCATATTGAAATGGATAAACATACCGAATTTAAGTTTGTTGAATTCGGTACGGAACTTTTCTGTCGTTTGACTGCTGACAGTAAATACTGAGAGCAGATACATGCTGAGCAATAGATTTTGTTTAATGTTTTTCACCGGAATTGTATTTTAAATTAGAATGAACTTTAGTACTTAATGCAATTATTTAAGATTCAACTTCTTTCGCAGTTCAATCAGCAATTGTGCGTCCCGTTCCCTCATCACCCCCTGACGGTTGGGCGGACAGTTGATAATCAGAATATTGTCCTGAGCCGTAGCGCGGATGTACAATTTCACCAACTCGTCAATCGGTTTATAGGTGGTATCCTGGGTATGATAAAACCACTTATTGCTCATGCAAACTGTTGTTTCCCAGGGCATATAATACTGTTTACCGTCGTGGGTAAATGTCTTCGGATCGGGATTGGATGGTAAATCCGGATCGCCCAAACGGAAGTCGGTGGGGAAATAGCGGATAGGGAAACCTTGTTTCTGATGGTATGGGTGAGCGGTTTTGTCAATATTGTTGGGAAATCCGATCGACCAGTTGATACCTACCTGACAGTTTGGCTCGGCCTGCTTGATGGTTTGGTAGATTTCGTCCACATTCCATCGGTAATTTTGCTTTACCCAGCTGCCATCGAACCAGAACTCCACTACGGGCGTAATTTTCTTTGTAATGGCAAATAATTCCTTGAGTTGATTAATCATATATTGATTATAAGTTGCATCCTGCAAGGAGTCTTTTACATTTCCATTTACTTTTCGGTCCCACAGCGAATAATACAAGCCCAGTCCGATTTTGTGCTTTTTACAGGCTTTAGCCACCGCTTCCACCACATTGGTTTTGTTGGGCGACGAGGCCACATCGTAGGTGGTATATTTACTGTCCCACAGGCAAAATCCGTCGTGGTGCTTGCAGACCAGAATTACGTATTTCATCCCCGCATTTTTGGCTGTCAACACCCATTGATCGGCATTAATCGTGTCGGGTTTATAGCTTTCTACAGGTTTGGAGCCGTCTGTCCACTCTGAATCATGGAAAGTATTGATCCCGAAATGGATAAACATACCGTATTTGCGATTTATTTGTTCCAACTGACCTTTCGATGGTTTATCGGAAGGTACAGGCTGAATGGTTTTTTGCTGAGAGTAACCCGATTGAAATGTGAGTAAGGACAATGCGGTTACAATAAATATCTTTTTCATTTTCAAATATATAATGCATTTATTTTTCTACCAAAGGTAGTTTTTGATTGATTGTCAACTCCTTTTTGGTTTGATTGCGAATCATCGTAAAAGTATACTTTTTCGATCCTGAATTTTGGCCTAAACAGTTAGCTAAATCACTGATTGTTTTGATTCTCATTCCATTAATTCCCTGAATCAAATCGCCCGTACGGAAGCCCAGTCTGGCCGCTTCGGAATTTTCGGCCACCTGAGTCAGGCAAACGCCACCGGCATCGAAAGCCATACCGAAGGCCGACATTTCATCGCCGCTTGGTTCTCTTAAAGCCACGCCCAACCATGTGCTGGTTTTAGTTTGTACCACTACCGTTTCGGGTTTTATGTTCACATCTACCACCGGCATCTGCGGTGTTTTGGCTATCGCTTTCAGCGACGGTTTGGTGACGCCAAACTGATCCATCGGGAAATTACGGAAGCCCAACTGAAGGGCCGGTGAACTTTCCTTCACCTGAAAATTGCCGTGCTCAGCATCCGTAAATTGTGGATCACCGTTCTGCGAATTCAGGTCGCAACTATTCCTGGCAAATTTGACCATTTGACTTTTCGGAGCAACATAGAAATTGTAATCCAGTTCCTTTCCCCATTTGCCATCTAAGGCAATGGCTGAGTTCATAATAGCTGGTTGGTAAGCTCTGAAAACGATGTTGTTTTTGAACACATCGCCGCTGTTCCTGTACCACACATGCGGATGAAGGCCGTTATTAATTAGAATGTTGTTGGTCACAATGCGGCGGTAACCTTCGCGCAGTTTCAGGCCTCTGTTGAGCAATAGATTGTTGTAAATCTGATAGTTGGTTGATCCATCGTCCAGGTCGATATCCCAACCGTGATCGCAGCGCCAGCGGTTGTTGCGCAGAATATTCGGTTCCGGCATATCCCAAAATGGCATCAGCGTATCTTTTTCCACTTCCATGCTGGTTTGTTTTACGTCGGGTGTCCAGTAGCGGTCGCGCCCCCAGGAGTTGAAGCTGCCGTGGTCGCCGGTTTCGAGTACGGTGTTGAAAATATCGCAGTTCTCGATAATATTTCCGCCAAAAGTACCTTCGTTGATGTTGATTCCGGCACGCGGCACATCGTAAATGGAGCAATGGCTTACACGGATTTTATGCGACATGGAAATATGGACAGGCGCTGTTTGTTTTTCGTCGCGACCGGTAAGGGTAATGAGGCAGTTTTCCACCACGCAATCTTCGGGGTAATTATCACTCTTCGGGCCGGGAGTCCGATCCATAGTTGCGTAATTCTGAACGCCATAACGAAAAATAGGACTGCGAACGGTGGCCGGATCGCCCACGAAAACCACGCCCGAAGCGCCACTGTTGTGAATATAGCAACCTGTTACGGCAATGCGACGGTTGTAGTTGTTGACAAAAACGGTATTGCCACCCACCTGGTCGAACTCACAATCGCGAATGCTGCAATCTTCGGCACCATTGAAAAACACGGCACCACCGCGGAATACTGTCCAGTCGGAACGTAGCAGCGGTTCTTTGTTGTCCATAAAGGTGCGTGCAGCATGACGAAACACAAAGCCCTGCAAACTGATATTTTTTACCGGACTTACTTTCGTTCCGTTGAATTCTATCAGGTTTTTGAGCCGGACGATTTCTACTTTGGCCGTTCTCAGGTTGGTTTGAGCATGGGGCATAAAGTAAAGTTTGTGCTCGGTGGCGTTGTAAAACCATTCGCCGGGGGCATCCAGTTCTTCAAACACATTTTCCACCATCCGATAAAGATGGTGCATCGACGAAGGTCGGTTATTTTGCCAGCCGCCTTCCATGTCCAGCCTGCCGTCGGCTTTTTTTCCTTTTATCAACCAGTGCATATCGCCCCAAAGCATATTGTGCATGGCGTGGATATATCCTCCGGCCGGATTGCTCCAGCGGGCAATGCGTTTCGGGTCCATCGGATTATTGGCCGAGTCGGCTTTGGCTGTGTGGCTCAGTTCCCAGGTATCGAACACATTTTTGCCGGGCACAGCATTGGGGAAACGTGCCATCCGCTGACGAACGCCATTGATATAGAGTTGATCGATCACCGGATTGCCCGGAATGTTGGCTACAAAAATGCCATGTTGAGTGGGTTTCCATTTCAGGTTGAGCAGGCTACCACCGCTGATAACGGCTTTGCCTTCTTCGGCTGCCCGGTAGGTAATGGTTTTGTTGCCGGTATTATCATCGGCAGTAAATACGATGGTTTGAGGCAGATAGTATGTGCCATTGGCAAAAATGACCTCCACCGCTTCCTGTTTTGAAAACTCACGTGCCAGCGCTTGTGCTTTTGCAAAGGAAGCTGCCGGCTTGGCCGAAGTGCCGGGGTTTTTATCGTTTCCTGTGGGGGAAACAAAAAACGTTTTCGCTACGGCTTTTACTGAAAGCAGTAAAAAAAAGAGTACGGTCAGTTTTGTGAATTGTGGGTTTCGGGGCATTGAAATATGATAATTTAAAATTATAAAATCGAATTTATAGCATAAAGTGGGATATTAATCATCCATTTTTCGTCTTTGTAATCTGTAAGTGATGTCCGAATTGCTTTAGCTGGTTTGTACTTTTCGCAGAAAAATTTAAAACTTACAGCTCTTATATTTGTGCCTGATTTCACTTCTATTGGAATAATTTCTTCTTCATTTTGAATGACAAAATCAACTTCTGCTGTGCTGTTTTCGTTGGTCCAGTAATATATAGCATTGTCTTGCCTGAGCAGAAGTTGTTGAATTACAAAATTTTCTGTCAATGCTCCTTTGAATTCTGAGAAAATAGCATTGCCGTCGATAATTATTTTTAAAGGAAGTTTTGCCATTGCCCCGAGTAATCCCACATCGTTGTGATAAAGTTTAAATGCCGATAAATCCTGATAGGCAGCAAGTGGCATATCAGGTTTTGAAATTCGATAACATTGGTGTAACAGCCCACAGTCAATTAACCATTGAATTGCTAATTCAAATTCTTTAGCTCTGGCACCTTCTTTTATCACACCGTAAACAAATTTCTTATTCTCTTTCGATAGCTGCGAAGGTATTGATTTCCATACCATATTGATACGTGGAACAATTTCTTTCGGAGCATGTTTTGAAAAATCATTTTGGTATGACGTCAGAATTTTTTGTTGCAATTGCCGTACAAATCGAAAATCCCTGTGTTCGGCGAAATGCGAAACTACCTCAGGCATTCCACCAACAAAAAGATAATACCGCAAATAATTCAGCAGTTTATCTTTAAAAACATTGACTATCCCCCAATCGGGATTTTCAATTAAATCTGCCAAACGTGTTTCGTCCAACGCTTTCAAGAATTCAGGAAATGACAAAGGCTTTAGATACAAAAAATCAACTTTTCCAACAGGAAACGATATGTCTTGGTGTAAATTCATTCCCAACAACGAGCCAGCTGCAATAACGTGATATTGCGGTGCATCTTCACAAAAATACTTCAACGCAGTAAGTCCGCCTTCAGCTGCCTGAATTTCATCAAACACGATTAAGGTATCATCCGGATTTATCTCAGACCTGGCTAAAACAGATAAGGATGCTAAAATGCGTTGTATGTCAAAATCTGCCTCAAAAAGGTTGCTGATAACCTTCATTTTTTCGAAATTGACATACACTATTTGCTTGTATTCTTGCTTCCCAAACTCCTGAATTAGCCATGTTTTCCCTACTTGACGTGCTCCAAAAATTATAAGTGGTTTTCTGTATGCGCTTAATTTCCACTCTTTCAGTTCTTTAATGTTAGTTCTGTACATATATCTCGACTTTAAAACGCTGCTAAAATACATTTTTCTCGACTAATATACAAGGATAATTACATTTTTCTCGATATAAAACACTATTTCTTCTACTTCAGCACAAACCCAACTTTTCCCTCCATCGGATTACCCTTCAATACAAATTTTCCTCCATTTTTAGTGAGAGTATTTTCCCGACTGATATTCTCAGCAGGCAGACATAAATATCCGGTGGCGGTATTTCCCGAAGAATACACTTTCAGCTCTATTTTCGACCAATCCATTTTGTCGGTGGATTGTGCCAAAGCGATATGCGGAATCACGGCTCCATCGCGAATCAGAATGACGGCCGGAATTTCTCCCGTTTCAATCTCGTTCCAACCGGCATTGTAGGTTTTGCCGCTTTGGTAATCAATCCATTTTCCTTTGCCCGGAAGATATACATCGCGGGAAGTCCCTTTTTCGAACATCGGTGCAACGAGCATATCCTGACCGAAGAGGTATTCATTGTCAATCAGCCACGCTCCGGCATCGTCGGGATATTCGATGCAAAGGGCACGCACCATTGGCAAGCCGGTTTCGGTACATCGTTTGGCCTGTGCGTACACGTAAGGCATCAGTTTGTATTTCATTTCTGCACTTTGGCGGAAGGCTTTTACAAACGACGGATTGTACAACCACGGCTCTTTAGGAGGTGCGCCGTGTGCGCGGGAGTGCGAAGTCAGGAAGCCGAAGGGCAACCAACGGCGGTACAATTCTTCAGGACTGCTTTGCACAAAGCCGCCAATATCGTGACTCCAGAATGAAAATCCGCTGAGTCCGAACGACAAACCGCCACGCAAGGTTGCAGCCATGCCATTGTCGGAATTGGCAGCATCGCCACCCCAGTGCAGCGGGTAACGTTGCGAACCGGCCCACGCACTGCGTGCCCAGATAATGTTATCGCCTTTTACCTGTTTGGTTACTTCAGCTACCGTTTTGTTGTAACGCAACGGATAGAGGTTGTGCTCGTACAATCCACCCTTGCCCGAAGCATAAAAACCGTTGAGTGGAGCTGCTTCGCCAAAGTCCACCTTGATAGCGCCAACACCCATTTTGAGTAAACCGGCCAGTTTGTCCTGATACCATTTTACGGTTTCGGGGTTCGAGAAATCGAGCACGGCATCTTCGTAAGGCAAACCGCCATTGGCATTTTTCACGTTCAACCCCTTTTCAATGATTTCTTTGAAATACTTGTTTTTAGGGGTAAAATAAGTGAGCTGCCACAACGAAATATGAAAACCCTTTGCTTTCAGGTCGTCAATCATTTTTTGCGGATTGTCGAACCGGCTTGGCGCAAATTTATAGTCGCATTGCCAGTCGGTTTCGAACCAACCGGTGTCGAAGTGAATCACATCCGACGGAATTTTATTCTCGCGCAACTTAGCCGCCACATCGTAGCCTTCTTTTTCGGAGAAATAGGTGATACGGCTCATCCACGTACCAAACGACCATAGCGGTGGCATGGGCGATTTGCCCGTCAGCTCGGTGTATTCGTTGAGGATATTTTTAGGCTGACCGAAAAACAGGAACATATCCAGCGTTTCGTCGGCCAAAAAGAGTTTGGTAGCTCCCACGTAAGTGGCACCGAAATCGCAGGTAACTGGTGCAGATGTGTGCATAAACACGCCATAACCGCGACTACTCATGTAAAACGGAACCGGTTTGTATTGCTGGTCGGTTTCGGGCCCCTGCGGGTCGGTTACGAAAAGGTTCAGTTTCTGACCAGCTTTGTTTAAGCCCGTGAAGGATTCCCCGCAACCCATAATTTTTTCGTTGGGCGAAAGCAGGAAAACCGGGTTGATGCTGCGCGAATTGTCGGTACCACGTTTGATAAAGTTGAAAGGAAGGATTTTCACTTGTGTGGTGTCGTTGTCAATCCATCGACGGGTGTAGGTAAGCACTTTGCCCTTTTTATCGAGCAGCGAAATGCGGAACGGGCTTTCTTCAATCACCAACACGCCGTTGGCACCTTCGAAGCGATGGGCATTCTTCAGGCGGGTATATTTCCATGAATTATCTTTGGCAGGCGTTTTTACCAGCATCACCGATTCAGCCTGCTTCAGCTCCACGGGCGAGGTCAGCATCCGTACCCGAACGGTGGACGGTGACACAAAATCGAGCGTGAATTTCAGTTTCGGATTCTGGTCGTACTCGGTTTCGGGGAAATCGAGCATTTTTAAATCCTGTGCCAGAATGGTGTTGGTATTGAAAGCCTGTCGGGCATAAAGCGATTTCCGCTTCCACTCAATGGTACCGGTGCAGGTTTGCGGGTCGAACGACGCGAGTTTATCAGCAAAAAAGAAAATGTTGGTAAAATCGCTGAAATCAGTGCTCATATCTTTCGCCATATTCATCAGGTAGGTGGAACCACCGTTGATTTGGGTTTGAGCACTTATTGGGAACAATCCCAACAGAGTAAGCACGAGGCTGACTAAGGTGATTTTTGTTTTCATAATTCTTTTTTGAACACAAAGACACAAAGGCACAAACCATTTTAGTGTCTTTGTGCCTTTGTGTTTCAAATTATAATTTTAAAGAAATAGTTTTTCCCAGATATTGAATGCTTTTCCCTTTTTGATTTTTCAGGTCAAAGGAAGTTGCATTCTGTTTGTTTACATACACAATATTGAACGTTCGTTTTTGAAGCATTCCGTTGAATGATCCCACACGGTTTCCGATAGTCAGCATGCGGGTTTTATCGTTGTAGGTAAAGCGGATTTTTGAACATTGTCCTTTCTCATAATTGTAATTCACACCTTCGTCTTCGTACAATTCAAACGAACCGTTTTTGCCGGCATAGACATATACCGTCAGGTTGTCCGGTTTTTTCTCACCCACAAACTGTATATCAGGCCCGAAAGTGAGGATAGCTCCTTCGGGAACGAAAACCGGCATGCGCTCATACGGAGCTGCCACGGTTTGGGTTTGGTTTCCGGCTATGAATTTTCCCGTATAGAAATCGTACCAACCGCTGGTAGCAGGGAAGTACACTTCGCGCTCGCGGGCTTCGTATTTGTACACCGGACAAATCATCAGCGATGGTCCAAATAGATACTGGTCGCTGATATTGTTTACTTTGATGTCTTTTCCGAAATCCATGACCAGAGCGCGCATGATGGTGTAATCTTTGTAATTGGTCATGCCGGCAAGAGTGTAAATATATGGCATCAGGCTGTAACGCAATTTGTTATAATACAAAATGCTTTTGTAAGCCGGGTGATTTTCGGGGGCAATGTTGAATACCTCGCGCAACGGAAACTGACCGTGTGCCCGGAACAGCGGTGCAAACGTACCAAACTGATACCAGCGGGCATTAAGCTCGCGCCATTCTTTCAAGTCGCTGTTTTCTTCCTGTGTTTTATCAAAGAGTTTTTGAGCTTTTTCGTAGCGTCCCTCTACACAAAAACCGCCAATATCCATCGTCCAGTAAGGAATCCCCGACAGGGCATAATTCAACCCGGCCGAAATTTGTGCCTTCATATCTTCCCAACGGGTACCAATATCGCCACTCCAGGTTGCGGTGGAATAACGTTGAAGTCCTGCAAAGCCCGAACGGGTCAATAGAAATACACGTTTGTCCGGATCAACGCTCCGTTGCCCTTCATAAATGGCTTTGGCATTCATCAGGGCATAAGTATTGAAGTATTTGGTAGAAGGACCCAGAGCTGTTGGTCCCGATAGTACCTTGCGGTATTCCATACTTGCGTTCGACTGAATATCCGGCTCCGAAGCATCCATCCACCACGCATCAATGCCTTTGCTGAACAGGTGTTCGTTCATCTGATTCCAGAATAGTTTACGGGCTCCCCCGCTGTAGGCATCGTAGAACGAACCTACGTAGCCTTTACCCACCCAGTCGCGAATGCTGTCGTTAGTGGCACGGCGATACATCCAGCCATTTTTATCAAACTCTTTGTAATGTCCGGTATTTGCATAGAATTTTGGCCACACCGATATCATGATGTGACCATTCAAATTGTGAATATCGCTCACCATCTTTTTGGGATCAGGGAAACGTTGCGGGTCAAACTCCTGACTACCCCACTGGTCTTCTTTCCAGTAAAACCAGTCCAATACAATGTTGTCAATCGGTATTTGCCGTTTGCGGAATTCGGCCAGCGTACCCACAATTTCATCCTGCGTTTTGTAACGCTCGCGACTTTGCCAGAAACCCATGGCCCAGGCAGGCATAACGGGTGCTTTGCCTGTAATATTGCGATAACCGCTGATTACTTCGTCCATCGAGCTTCCGGTAATGAAATAGTAGTTGATTTCGTTGCCCATTTCGCTCCAGAGTGCCAGTTTATTTTGCTCGTCAGGAGCTACCGGACTTAAGACTTTCAATCCCAGATAGGCGCCACCATCGGGTTTCCACTCGATGCGGAAGGGCACACGAACACCTGCTTTGAGGTTTACACTAAACTTATAACTATTCGGATTCCAGGCTGTTCTCCATCGCTCCTGAACTACTAATTTATTGTCAATAAATACTTTTGTATAGCCGGCATAATAAAGCAGAAATCTGAAAACCCCGCTTTCAGTTGGTTCAATGCTCCCTTCCCAGAGAATAGTGGAGCCACTGAACTGAAATCCGGTGGGGAAGTTTTTCTGAGTCTGCAGGTTTTCGTAATCTATTGTGCTTTCCTGCCTTTTGTAATAGATATTATTTGTATCGGATTTTGAGATATAACTTGCTGTCAATCCGCCGGGCGTACCATCCGTTCCAAAAAGTTTAAAAAGATTTATCTGTGAATAATCGCGTTTGTCGCCGAATTTTGTCAAAGAATAATTGTCCCAAAGGATACCGTAATTCTTATTTGAAATTACAAAAGGAACCGATACTTTGGTATTGTACTGAAAAAGTGTTTCGTTTTTTCCTTTATAGTTAAATTCGTCGGACTGGTGCTGTCCAAGTCCGTAAAATGCTTCGTCGTCGGTGGATTCGAATTTCTGGCTGATGGTATAGCCTTTGGTTCCTTCCACCACAATGGGTGAGAATAACTTTGAGTCGTTTTTGCTTTCACTCAGAATTCGTTTTCCTGTTTTGGTATAGAAACTTATTTCACCCGAAACAAGGCTTACAGCTGCCTTTAGCTCGGTAGTAATGAGATAAAGACTATCAGCTTTGGTGGTGATATCCCATTTTGAATCTGTATCATAAGGTTTTACGGCTATCAGACTTTCACCGGTTGAGAATTCGTTAGCGGCAGTGGCTTTAACCTGAATGGTTTTATTGTTGATGACTGAGAGTTGAAGCAATTTTGCTCCCGAAGGCTTCTGCTGAAGTTGAATACGCACTCCGTCAGAAGTTTTTGTAAAATTGGTCTGAGCCATTAGAGTGTTAGCTGCTACTAAGATAATGGCTAACAATGCTTTGTTCTTCATGTTTTTATAATTACCCCAGAAAGGGAATCGAAGTTAGTTTTACTTGTGATGATATTATAATTAATGCAAATATCTCAGCAATTTATATTTTGTGTCGATTTGCGGTTTTTGCGTTCTTTTTTCTTTTTCAGAAGCCCTTTATGGGGCAGCTATTATTTTAACCGCCAATCCGCCACCTTCTGCCAGTTGATAAGTTAATCTGGTTTTGTTGTTTATTTTCAGAATTTCTTTTTTGTAATCCGTGCCATTTCGTCCGGCGTTGATGCCATCTGAGAAAATCTCAGCACTGTAATTTCCATCCGCTAAAAAGGAAAAATCAAGGACGATTTCTCTTGCATTCCAGTTACACAAAGCACCAATAAACCATGTTTTAGCACTGCGGCGTGCAATGGCAAGGAAGCTTCCCACTTTGCCATCCAGTGCAATTGTTTCGTCGAAAACAGCAGGCACCGAGGCGATGAAATCAGTGCATTCCTGCTCCTTCATATAGGCTGTGGGGTTGTCGGCAAGCATTTGCAGCGGTGCCTCAAAAGCCACGTACATGGCCAGCTGGTGGCAGCGTGTACCCTGACTCATGGGGTTGTCGTTCACCGGACGGAAGCAGCTTTTGGCTGCATTGCGCATGGCACCGGGTGTATAATCCACCGGACCTGCCAACATTCGGATAAATGGCATCGTAACGTCATATTGCGGGGCATCATACACATGCCATTTGCTGTTTTCCATGCCACGCACCCCTTCGAAATTCAACACATTCGGATACGTTACATTCATCCCCGAGGGTTTAAACATGCCGTGATAGTCAACGACCAGGTGCTGTTTCGCTGCCTTTTCGGCTATTTCGTAGCAGGAATTAATCATTTTCTGATCGTCGCGGTCGATAAAATCAATTTTAAAACCTTTGATGCCCATGGCAGCGTATTTGGCAAAAGCTTCGTCGATTACCGGATAAATGCCCCTCCAGCTTGCCCAGAGAATGATATCCACATTTTTGGCGCGACCATAATCAATCAGTTCCTGCAACTGAATATCAGGCGAAATCTTCATCGGTTCCACAGCCGACACCGACCAGCCTTCGTCCATTACGATGTATTCAATCTTGTTTTTCGAGGCAAAATCGATGTAGTATTTATAGGTCTCGGTATTCACTCCGGCCTTAAAATCCACTCCCGTTATGTTCCGGTTGTTCCACCAGTCCCACGCTACTTTGCCGGGTTTAATCCATGAAGCGTCAGTAATTTTTGATGGTGTTGAGAGTTTGTAAACCATATCGCTGTTCAGCAAATCTTTGTCGGATGCCGAAATTAAAGCCACGCGCCATGGAAACTGGTGCGTGCCGGCTACTTTGGCAATGTAAGGGGCCCGTTTGGTGGGCATCAGGTTCAGGTTTGCAAAACCACCAATCTTTTCTTCCAGCGGATAGCCAGCAAAACATCCTTCAAAGCCTGATTTGCTTTCGCTTTGGGTCAGGAACATGCCCGGATAGTCCTGTAAATCAGCTTCGAGAACAGCTATTTTATACTGATTCCTGACATTGACCAGCAAGGGTGTCAGGGCAAGAGAGTCTTTTTTGAATTGAGAAATTTGAATGTTATCATACAGCGACTCGAAAGCAGAGCAAAACTGATCTTTCGGGTCGCGCAGATCACACACATAAGGTACAAAGCAGTTGTAATCAGCATCGAAACTGAAGCTTGCTTTTTCCGAAATAATGGTTTGTTCCTGTTTTCGATTCAGAACAAAGCGGTAGGCCACACCATCATTGTACGCTCTGAAAACCAATCCCCAGTTGCCTTTAAAATTAATACTGAGTTGGTTATAGCGGTTTTCCACCACTTTCTTTTTATAAAATTGTGCGTATATTTTAGTATCAACCGATTGATAAACAGCTTTCAGCACCTTTGCATTTTCGCCCAATATCTCACCTTCATTCACAGTAAGTGCCATTTCCGAAGGAGCCAGCATAACATCCGACCCGTTCAATACCGACCATTCAATTATATCGGAAATTTCCACCTTCAGGCCGATTTTCTGATCGGGTGATTGAAGCGTATAAGTTTTTGTTTTAGCAGCAAAGGTATTGAAACTGAGAGCTAAAAGGATTGTGATAATAAATGTTTTGTGTGTTCTCATTTTAATTTTTTTAAACCCAAGGAACGCAAAGTTTTTAAGTAGCAAAGAAAAACTTTTAAATTTTTCACTTTGCGCTCTTTGCGAATATTTGATGATAGTTTGAAAGGCATATTTAACTTTGTTTTCTTTACGTTTAATTATTGTTGATTTTTTTTTCTCTCTACAGAATTGATTTCAACCGGATATCCTCCGACGAGCTTCCAACCTGAAACTCAATATCGCCCTCTGGCATTTCAAATTTATTGGTTGCTATATTCCAGAGTTTCAAATCATCTGTTTTTAGTTGTATTTCAATATTTTTTGTTTCGCCTTTGGCTATACCCACCCGTTTAAATGCTTTCAGGCGTTTTGTGGCTTTATCGCCGGGTAATTTTACATATACCTGCACTACTTCCTCGCCATCATAATTGCCCGTGTTTTCAATCTCAAAACGAACATTTATTTTCTCTTCGCCTGTTCCTTCGCCTGTTCCTTTGCCTTTGCCTTTACCTTCGCCTTCGCCTTCGCCTTTACCTTCGCCTTTACCTACTCCTTTAATCTCCAAATTCTTATACCCAAAACTTGTATAGCTCAAACCATACCCAAAAGGATAGAGTGGTTTCCCGCCGAAATACATGTACGTTCGACCATGACGGATATCATAATCGAGCATGGGAGGTAAATCATCAATACTCTTTACCCAGGTTTGTGTGGTGCGTCCTGCCGGATTAAAATCGCCGAAAAGCACATCGGCCACCGCATTGCCCAGTTCCTGACAGGATTGGGTAATGTGCAGAATAGCAGGCACATGCTCCTGAGTCCAGTTGATAGCATAGGGAAAACTGCTGATAAGCGTCACCACGGTATTCGGATTGGATTTGTAAACCAGCTTAATTAAATCTTCCTGCTCCAGTGTAATGGCTGCACGATCCACGTCCTCACGCCCTTCGCCGGCTATGACGCTTTTTCCCCAGGGAGCCATTGTCCAGTCGGGACTGCAAACGGGATGATTGCCCACGCACACAATAGCCACATCAGCCCGGGCAGCCGCTTTGGTGGCTTCGTCCATCTTGTTGGTGCGGGCATAGCGCACTTCAATATCCTGAGCGGCTACTGCATTTTTTATTCCCTGCAAAACAGAAACCTTGTACCCGGGTGTTCCGCTGTACCAGTCCTCAATCACCTCGTCGGCACGGTTACCAATTACAGCTATCCGTTTGATTTTCTGTTTGTTGAGAGGTAGTGTTTGTTGGTCGTTTTTGAGCAATACCACCGATTTGTCGGCGACAAGGCGGACAAACTGTTTTGTTTCCGGCTTTTTCCAGGGGTCGATCGTATCGGCAATTCCAATTTTGCTGTAAGGATTTTTATCCGAACTGTCCAGCAATCCGAGTTTAAGCATGATCCGCAAATTGCCTTTGATATTGGGTTCCAGTTCTTTTTCGGTTACAAGACCTTGATTGACAGCATCGGTCAGCGCCGTTTTATAATCATCCAGAAAGCGGGTCGTACCGGCATTGATACAGGCTTTGGCTGCATCTTCCATCTTTTCAAATCTTTTGTGAGTGGATTTTAATTGCTGAAAAGCACCGCCATCGGTAATAATCAAACCGTTGAATTTCCATTCTTTCATCAATATGTTTTTCAGCATCGGATGATACGTGCAGGGTATGCCGTTGTAAGCGTTGTAGGCTGTCATCAGGGCATTGGCTCCACCTATGGTGATGCCCCGCATAAACGGATAGCTGTAATATTCCCTGAAAAGAGCCTCGTCGAAGTTTGAGGAAGTTTCGGCGCGACCGTATTCATTGCTGTTGGCTAAGAAATGTTTCATCAGCGAAGCCGAACGCCAGTAATTCGGGTCGTTGCCCTGCAGGCCACGCACCATTGCCGTTACTAATTCGCCGGTCAGGAAAGCATCTTCGCCGTAACATTCTTCGGTACGTCCCCAGCGGATATCACGTCCCATGTCGGCGTTGGGCGTCCACAGAATGAGGCCACCCCGTTTGTATTTAGGCGATTGAAAAACGTAACGTGCTTCATACGACATGTACTCAGCTACTTTTTGCAGCAATTCGGTATCCCAGGTTTCTCCCAGTCCGTAACCCTGAGGAAAAACCGTGGAGTGAAACTTCGGTCCGTTTTTAGTTTCATCCCAGGCGGGGCTGCTTAATACCAGTCCGTGAATGGCCTCGGCACTTCCTGCACCTTTGATTCCGAGCCGGGGGATTCCTCCACCACCAAAGAAATCAATTTTCTCGTCCTTTGTCATTAACGAAACGACATTATCGATGCGTTGTTCCGGTTGTAGCTTTATATTCTGAAACGGAAATTTTGTTTGCTGTGCCTGAATCAATACAGATGCTGCAAACAAATACACTATAACACTAATTTTCCTCATTATTTAATATCCTGATTTTTATGTCATCTATTCCGGTTACAAAGAAAGTTATTTCACAATTATCTTTTGGGTATTAAAAAAATCATTTGATGGTATAAAATAAAAAAAGATGGTATGAAATAATAAAAATCCGGGCTCAGGATAAAATATTTCAATGGCTTTTTTCTGAATACAGTAATAACTGTCATTATTTACATGCATAAGTCAGCCTGAAGTTTTCACATTAATCTTTGGTTAACCGGCTCGTTTTACATCTGTATATCAGTTTAAATAAAAACTTTTTTATTAAGTTATTGAATTGCACCCATACTGTTATGATTTTATACTCATTGAGTAAAACGAAGTCCTGTATATTTGTGGCGATGAAAATTAAACATTTCAGCCTGAAAACTGAGATAATATATAAACCCGAATTCTGTACATTCAATTGATGAAGAATTCACAAAAAATAATACGTTATGAAAAAAAGTTTTACTTTGAGAGTAATAATGGCTGTTATTGCCATTGGAAGTTGCGCGGTATTAAGCGCACAAACCGTAATTAAAGTAGGAGCCGGGCAGGGTAAGAACCAGACAACCATTCAGCTGGCTTACGATTCTATCGTACCGGCAACACTGGAAGGTGCTTATGTGATTGAAATTCAGAGTGATTACGATCCGGCAACCGAGGTGTATCCGATTTCGCTTAAAGCAAAAACAGGTGCAAGTTCGGTTAATGCAATTACTATCAGGCCCGCATCAGGAGTTAAAAAGATTTTAGCATGTCCCAACAAGACTGTGATTTATTCAAACCTTGCTTTTACTTCAGGAGTTAATATACTGACATTACCTTCTGTAACGGGTATTACTGCAGGAATGGCGGTATACGGTGTCGGACTGAATGTTTTGTCTACTCCGTACAGATACTATACTGTAGCTTCGGTAGATGCAAACGCCAACACAATTACTATGTCCGATGCAACAGTTGCTGCATCTACAGCCGATAAGAAGACATTTGTCGGAACTCCCGGTACTCAGACCATTGCATTTAACGGAGCCAAGTATATTACTATCGATGGAGTTTCAAGAACAGGTGCTACCGGTCTGGAAATTCAAAATCCGAATTCAATCAACGCTCAGACCATCTATTTTTATAATAATGCCATGTACAATACAATTCAGAATTGTACGGTTCGAGGAGCAAATATCAGTGGTAATATAAACAATGGATTTCAGGGAACAATTTATTTTATGGGAGGTCAATACAATACCATTACCAATAATGATGTGTGTGATATGAATGACCCGAATATTCCTTACCCCATCTGTGCATTCCAGATGACAGCTGCCGGAGGTTCAAATAATAACAATACGGTTACAAATAATAATGTGTACAACATTTCAAATTTTTACTCAGCCAACGGGACATTTACCTTTATGCAATTTGGTTCCGAAAGTACCTCTGCCAATAATGTGGTATTAAATAACCGTTTCTACTGGACAGCACCTGTATCAATGGGAGGTATTATTCCGATTAATATAGGAACCCTGAGTACCGGTAACCGTTTTGAAAATAATGTGATTGGTTACGGAGCTGCTGATGGAACAGGTACATCCACCATTACTTCAACAGGTGCATTTGGTACCGGAAACGGAATTCGCTGGATGACCTGCAAGAATAATACAGTGGGAGGCATTAATTTTACAGGAACCGCATTCAGAGGATTGTGGATCAGTACCATTAATAATACCTATGCCGCTGATGATATTTGTAACGGCAACACAGTGAAAGACATTGTTTTTACAGCTACAGCTGCCGCTACAATGGAAGGTATTTATATCACAAGCAGTAATGCCGGTGATATGAACATTAAAAACAACAAAGTTCAGAATTTAAATATGATTTCAACTTCTGCAACTAATGTTTGTACTGCTTACGGAATGAGATCGTCGGGGACGGTAAATAATATTTACAACTATTCGGGTAATGTTATTTCCGACATTAGTGCCGGCGATTTAAATTCAACAGCAGCCAACGTAGCATACGGATTATATGTTCAGTCTACAAACGCGGTTAGTGTTGACAGAAACCTGGTTTATAATATATATGCCAATGGAACAGGAGCGGCTGTTATACGTGGAATTCAAACAGTAGGAAGCAACGTTTTGGGTACTTTATTTGCCAACAATATTGTTCGTTTGGGTACTTTTGCAACCAACGATGCCTCAATTATTGCTTTTTATCAGGGAAATGCAACAACTGCCCTGGATCCGTGCTCGATCTATAACAATACATTTTATATCGGTGGCAATGCTCCATCAACAGCTACAAAATCAACCTATGCGTTTTTCAAACAATCAGGAAATGCGCTGAAAGCTGATCTTCAGAATAACATTTTTGCTAACAAACGCGTAACCGGTGCCGCTGAATCGCATTACGCTATGCAGATAAATGCAGCTACTGACTTGTATTTATCAGATTATAATCTCTTTCAATTCAGTACAAATCTGGCTTATGTAGCCGGTACAATTAATGCGGTAGCTCCCGATTTATCTATCTGGCAATCACTAAATCTGGATATGCACAGTATTTCTGCTGATCCTAAATTTGTATCTCCCGAATCATTAATTCCGGACCTCAGACTTCAGGCTGCTTCGCCTGCTAAAGCTGCAGGAACCAATCTTTTGACTTTCGTTCCCAAAGACTTCAACGGATTTACCCGTACTGCAAATGATATCGGTGCGCTGGCTTACGGAACATTAAGTGCAGTACCGGCTGTAGGTGAAATGAAACTTTCGGTTTATACTCTTAATAACGGCATTGTAATTAACAACGAAATGGGAAAAACAGCTGAAATTTATTCTGTTTCAGGTCAGTTGATAAAATCTTCATTGCTGACATCCGATTGTGAATCCATTACACTGAATAAAGGATTTTATATAGTAAGAGTTGGTAATTTAACAAATAAGGTGTTGGTTAAATAAACAGATTGCAGGTTTAGTTGGCAAGCAATCAGAAATCCCTGTCAGAAGTGTTTCTGACAGGGATTTAATTTTAAAATAACATGAAATCACGATTAATGTTAGTGCTGATATTGGTGACAAACAGCATTTATGCTCAGTTACCATATATCATGGATATGGTTTGTCACAATCCGGGTGAAGCTCTGTTTGTTACCAGTTACAACCGGCCTGAAGTTTTAAAAGAAGTCGGAACAAAAGCAAAAGTGTTTTATTTGTTTGAATCGGGAGTGTTGGGTCTCAACTGGCAGACTTTTGATCCTGATGTATTACCAGCCGGTACTGCCGACAGAACATGGGTCGACGCCAGGGCGCAGGAGATTAATCAGAAATATAATGCTGCAAAAGCTGCCGGACTGGATGTGTATTGTATGTCCGATTTACTGATATTCCCAAAAAAACTGCTCGAAAAATATGGTATGACCACAAGGTTCAGGGACATCAATGATACATTGACACAACGGTTACTAAGGGTGGAACTGAGGATGATGTTTCGTGATTTTCCGCAACTTGATGGTATAGTGGTTCGTATCGGCGAAACCTATATGCAGGACGCACCTTACCATTCGGGAGGGATAAACAATAAAACTTCTTCCACAGTAATAATACCTCTTATGCAAATTCTCCGCGAAGAGGTATGTGTGAAACTCAATAAAAAGGTATTCTTCCGTAGCTGGTGGAGTTTTGATACCGATCAGGCTACTTATAATGCGGTGAGTAACGGTGTTGAGCCACATGAAAATCTGATTGTCAGCGTAAAACACTGTGAGGGTGATTTTCATCGTGGCAATCCGTTCAGCAAAGTGCTCGGGACAGGCAGACATAAGCAGATAGTGGAAGTTGAATGTGCCCGCGAGTATGAAGGTAAAGGCGCTTTTCCCAATTATATTGCCAATGGTGTCATCGATGGTTTCGAAGAGTATAAAAATACCATGCCGACGGCTACAATCACCGGTTTAAAACAACTTTATGACAAAAGTCCCTTATTTTCGGGTATCTGGACATGGTCAAAAGGAGGTGGATGGGATGGTCCGTATATTAATAACGAGTTGTGGAATGAACTCAATACCTGGGTAATGAGCAAATGGGCACAAAATCCGAACAGGTCTGAAGCTGATATTTTTAATGAATATGCTACATCGGTTTTGGGGCTGAACGGAACTTCACTTGTACATTTTCGTAAACTTGCCCTTCTTTCTGCTCAGGCTGTAATACGGGGTCACAGGTCTACTTTTGCCGATATTGATGTGTGGTGGACCCGCGATCATTATATCAGTGCACCACCTGCCTTGCCATCAGCTACAACAGCTTTCAACAGGGTCATTGACGAAAAGCATCAGGCGGTCGAAATGTTCAGACAAATTGTTTCGCTTGCCGACAGTATCAATATGCCCGAACCGGTCAACCGCGATTTTATGAAGGTTTCTTCGCGATATGGCTTATTGCTTCATAAAATTTATGCCATCGCTTTTGATCTGAAAGTTTGTTCACTGAATCCGCTTTCATCTCGTGCCCGCATCGATAGTTTACTCATTCAATACGATTCAGTATGGATTGATTACAGAAAACTGGCTGCCGGTAATGTAAGCTGCGCCACACTCTATCTTGATAAAGCCTTCAGAAACACCACCACCGGTAGTCTGGGCGAATTTATCACTGCCATGCGTACTTCGTTGCAGGGCTTAAACGGAACTTATATTGTTAATTTAATGCCCGGAATTTCTACAAATGTAATTTCATTCGATACCGCTCCGGCCGTTGGCAAGAAATTGTACAGCGACCGAACCTATCTTTTTACCGGGGTCCCCGAAGTGTTGAAAAATTCGGAATATATTCTCTGGAAAAATGATTACAAAAATTACACTACCTCGCCTATGCTCGTATTTTCGGTAAACACCGATGGGACACTTTATCTGGCGTACGACAACCGCCTGACAAAACCTGCATGGCTGACAAATAACTTCAGCAATACGGGTATAAGTTATGCAGTTCCCGATACCCGATTGACCCTGCAATCGAAAAACGTGAAAAAGGGCGAAATAATAACACTGGGCGAGAATCACAATCAGGGTAACCTCAATAATTCGACTCTTTATATGCCGTTTTTTGTTCCTGGGAATGTGTCCGGATTGAACGAAAATACAGATAATCAACTGCTTGTGCATAAACAGGGTGAAAATCTGATCATCGAAATTCCTGAACCTATGTTGAATTCGGGATACAGATTATTTGATGTTTCGGGAAGGCTGGTTGCTTCAGGAAGGCTTAACAGTCTGAAATCACAGTTTCCCCTGACTGAGGGTTTTTATGTGTTGAGAGTTAACGATGTTCAGAATCATCAGATTTCAAAAAAAATAACATTCTAATTTCAAAAATTTCAATGAACTATAAATTTCACCGATTATTGTTTTTTATTATTTTATTACCATTTTGTGCTTTTGGGCAGGTCGTTCATTTGTTTTATGTCGATGCCGTAAAAGGAAAAGATTCAAATCCGGGGACTTCACTGAATGAAGCTTTCAAAACGATAGAGAGGGCTCAAAAAGCCGTAAGGGAAGCGAAACAGACAAACCACAATGACATTTGTGTGTTTCTGAGAAAAGGTGAATACAAGCTGAACAGCCCGTTAATTTTCGAAAATTCAGATGGTGGTACCGATTGCTACAGGGTAATTTACAAAGCTTATAATCACGAAGATGTGTTGATAAGTGGTGGATTTCGTGTGGGAGGATGGAAACTTTTCGACAGAAAAAAGAATATCTATGTCGCAGTTTTACCTCCGGATATCAGTTCCCGACAGTTGTTTGTCAATGGATTGCGGGCCGTCAGGGCCCGAAGCATTGGTAACGAAAAACACCGCATTGTAGCCGATAGCACCGGACACATTACTTCAGACCTGTCGATGCTGGGATGGAAAAACCCATCGAACGTTGAGTGTGTCTATCGTGAAATCTGGACTAATCCGCGTTGCGGAATTGCTTCCATCAAACAAATAAATGACACTTCGCTGCGCATTTCAATGAAACAGCCGGGATGGAGGAACTGCCGTAACAAGGGAATTACCTCGACACGAACACCATGGTATTTCGAAAATGCCTTCGAATTGCTCGACGAAGAAGGCGAATGGTATCTTGATAAAACCGGAGCAGTATCGGGTATTGCCGGTGCAATCTACTACAAACCACGTCCGTTTGAAGATATGAAATCGGCTGAAGTCATTATTCCTTTGTCCGAAAAGCTGATTATTTTGAAAGGAACTTCTGCCGGAAATCCCGTGCGCAACATTCAGTTCTCGGGCCTGAAATTCAGCTATACCACATGGCTCCGTCCTGAAAGCAACCGTGGTCATTCGGATGCCCAAAACAATGTGATACGCGAGAATAAAACGGGCGAAGGTGAGTCGCTGCCCGATGGCGCTGCACTGTCAATGAAATATGCACATAATATTCTGGTGGACGGATGTACTTTTACTCATTTAGGCGGTGCGGGAATCAATATGTATGCAGGTTGCCGGAATAATCAGGTGCAGAATTCACTGTTTTATGATTTGTCAGGCACAGGCATACAAATGGGCGATTATATCAACTGGCAAAATACTGAAAGCGAAAATTCATACCTGCCTGCGAACGCTTCGTATGTGTTGAAAGGAAACAAAGTGACAGGAAATCACATCGAAAACTGCGGAGTCGATTATCGTTCGGCAACCGCTATTGCAGCTGCTTTCCCTGTAGATTTGCTTGTAAATGGAAACACCGTTATGAATATGCCTTACTCGGGTTTGCACATTGGCTGGGGATGGACAACTTTTCCGGAAACTGTAATGAAAAACAACCGAATCAGCCATAATTTCATTCAGAATGTAATGCTCGAACTTGCCGATGGCGGCTCTGTTTATACCCTCGGCGGCAACACGGAACAGCAGTGGAGTTACATTCACGATAATTATATGGACCGTGTAATGTGGGGACAATGTGTGTACATGGACAATGGCAGTTCTTTTTACAAAATTACTGATAACGTGTACAAAGATGGCGACGACTATAATGTGAAAATTAATTCGGGAAGTCATGATATTGATGTGAAGGGCATTTATTCCAACAAAAAGAAAGACCTGATCGGGAAATCAGGATGTTATAATTATCATATCGATAGTACACAAATTTTCAGTCCCGAAAATGTAAATACAGTTGACCGGATTTATAAAAACGCCGGTTCACCGCTATTTCGCAACGGAGTATGGGCTGCATTTTCCGACATCAATCATTATGAGGCTGAAAATGCACAGCTAACAGGCGGGATTTATGCCACATCGGGCATTGGTACTCATATTTTTGGTTATTCGGGCATGGGTTTTTTATCCGGTTTCGACCGGAATTTAAGTAGTACAGTAAGTTTCAGGATAAAGGTATCGGCATCGGCAACAAGCAGGTTAAGTCTTTGTTATTCGACAACCGATACCTGGAATGACGGAGTAGACATATCAGTAAATAACAGATCAGCGGGACAGCTCTCATTTGTGCCTGTAAAACCTGATGAATGGGTTAGAACATCAAAAATAATTCATTTGAAAAAAGGTGAGAATACCATCGCTTTTGTCATTAAAAATCCGGACAGGAGAAAACTTTATCTCGATTATCTGGAGCTTATTCCTACCGGAGATTAAGATTTTTAAAAATCTGAAATAAACTGTCGGTCAATTCGTAAATTGATATGCGGCGGGGTAAATGACCAATAAATTTTTGTTTCATGGTAACAGGATAAATTTGCTGAAAATCAGTCATTTTTATCCTGTTTCCCGTTTTCGGGGCTGTTTTTTATCAAAAAAGAACAGCAATAAATGTATAATATTTCATCCACTTTCGATTTTATGCACTCTTTGTTATTTTTTCTGTCACATCTTCCTTATTTGTAAAACGTATTTTTGTTTCGGCATCTGTACACATTGAATCCGGTAACGAAACTCCGGCAGATTTTTACATTAATAATACCATGAAAAAAATCATTTTTTTTACTTTTCTCTCCGTATTTATTCCAGTTCAGGCCCAAAAAGCCGAATGGATATCTACAACCCCTGCTCATTCCTGGGTCGTGGAAAAACCGGTTTCAATTCAAAAATATACACCGGCTGAAGGCAAAGTGATTGAAATTTTCACAGGGCTGAGTCTGCAACGTATGATGGGTTTTGGTGGATGCTTCAACGAGTTTGGATGGGAAGCCCTGAAAGGTTTACCTGCCGAAAAGCAGGATGCTGTTTTCGATGAACTGTTTTCGGCCCGGGGTGCCAATTTCACATACAACCGTTTACCTGTCGGTGCAAGCGACTATTCAATTGATTTTTACTCGTTCGACGAAGTAAAAAATGATTTTGAACTGAAAAATTTCAGTATCGAAAGGGATAAAAACTGCCTGATTCCATATATCCGGAAGGCTCAGAAAGTTAATCCGCAGATGAATTTCTTTGCTTCGCCATGGTGTCCGCCTTCGTGGATGAAAGCCAGTGAAAATTATGCAAGTATTTCCAGTACCAGGTACAATACCCTATCTCCCGAACTGGAGTCGGTGACCGGTACCACCGGATTCAAAATGCAAAAGGGGATTCTGAAAGCTTATGCACTATATTTCTCAAAGTTTTTTGATGCATATAATGCCGAAGGTATTGTTATCAATGATTTGCATGTGCAAAACGAAGTGCTTGCCGAACAGATTTTTCCGAGTTGTATATGGCAACCTCAGGATCTGGCACTTTTCATAGCCGACTATCTCGGACCACGTTTTGAAATGGAAAACCGAAAGGTGAATATCTGGCTGGGAACGCTTAATGTGCCTGAATTGAAATACGTACAAACGGCAATGGATAATGCCAAAGCGGCGAAGTATATCAAAGGTTTTGGTTTTCAGTGGGATGGAAAAAAAATTATTGCTCAGGTTCATAAAGAATATCCTCAGTTGCATGTTATTCAGACTGAAAACGAATGTGGAGGAGGAGAAAATAACTGGTCGTCGGCCGAACATACCTGGTCGCTTATTAAGCACTATATCAACAGCGGTGCGGAAGCCTACGTTTACTGGAATTTTATTCTTCAGACACCGGGAATAAGCCATTGGGGATGGGTGCAAAATTCAATGATTACCATCAATAAATCAACTGCTGAAGTTATTTACACACCAGAATTCTACCTGATGAAGCACCTGAGTCATTTTGTGATGCCCGGAGCATTGCTGCTCAGTGTATCGGACCGTTCGGATGTGCTGGCATTCAGAAATCCGGATGGAAAACTGGTGCTGGTTGTTGCCAATACAGCTGATACAGCAAAAGTGGTCAAATTCAGAATTGACGATAAATTTCTCGCGCTGACCCTGAAAGCGAATTCATTTAACACGATAAAGTTATAGAAGTTTATGATAAAGAAGATTGCGTTTATAATTTGTGTTATTGTTGTTATTCCACATTTGGTAAATGCCGGAATTAACAAAAAGAATACTCTCCTGAAATTGTGGTACAATGAGCCAGCCGAATATTTTATCAACGCATTGCCGTTGGGCAACGGCCGGTTGGCAGCCATGGTGTATGGCTGCCCCGAAGTGGAAACAATTAATCTCAACGAAGAAACTTTATGGACAGGAGGTCCTGTCAATCCAAATCCCAATCCGGGGGCAAAATTTTATGTCGATTCGGTACGTAAGGCGCTGGATGAAAAAAATTTCGAAAAGGCTGACAGACTGAGTCGTAAAATGCAGGGATATTTTAGTCAGTCTTATGCACCGGCGGGCAATTTAATACTGAAACAGAAATTAGATGCTGCAGTGAGCAATTATTATCGCGATCTCGATCTCATGACGGCAGTTTCTACCACGCGTTTCAGTGCGGGAAAAACAACATTTACACGTGAATGCTTCGTATCGGCCCCCGATCAGGTAGTGGTGCTACACCTTACATCGGACACGAAAAAGGGTTTAAACTTTACCGTTTCGACCAATAATCAGTTGAAATCTGAAATACGAATTGACGGCGATGAGTTGGTGACTTCAGGACGTGTGCCTTCACATGCTGATCCGACTTATATCAATACTTCAGACCGGCCTGTTCAGTGGAACGATACGTGTAAGGGAATGCGGTTTCAGCAACGGATTAAAATTCTTCAAAACGATGGAGTTCAAAAAAACTCAGGTACTGAAATTCAGATTACAAATGCAACCAATGTTACCCTTGTGGTGTCCATAGCAACCAGTTTCAATGGTTTCGATAAATGTCCTGTGACACAGGGACGTGATGAGGCTGCTTTAGCCACATCCTATCTGACTAAACTTGGCTCAATGAAATATAACACATTGAAAAAAAGACATATATCCGATTATTCGCGTTATTTCGAAAGGTTGAAATTCGTTATCGACGGAAATGAAAAAACCGAAAAACTACCAACCGATGAACGGCTGAAACATTATAAAACAGATAAAAGCGACCATGGTCTGGAAACTTTGCTGTATCAGTATGGTCGCTACCTGCTTATTTCAAGTTCGCGACCGGGTGGAGTTGCTGCTAATCTGCAGGGAAAATGGAATGTGGATCTACGTCCGGCATGGAGTTGCAATTATACCACCAACATCAATCTTGAAATGAACTACTGGGCAGCCGAAAAAACAGGTTTAAGCGAAATGCACGAACCAATGATTCAGCAGGTCATCAACATGTCCAAAACCGGACGCGACATTGCCAAAAACATGTACGGGCTGAATGGCTGGGTGGCAGGTCACAATTCTGATATCTGGGCGCTCACCAATCCGGTGGGAAATGTTGGTATGGGAGATCCGCAATGGGCCAACTGGATCATGGCTGCACCTTGGGTTTCACAGCATTTATGGGAAAAATTTGCTTACAACGGCGACAGGGTTTACCTGCTTCAAACCGCTTATCCGGTCATGAAAGGAGCTGCTGAGTTTTGTTTACAATGGCTGACCGACGACGGGAAGGGACATTTGTTTACATCGCCTTCAACTTCACCCGAAAACCGTTTTTATGGCGGGGATGGTAAAGCCTGGGCTGTAACCGGTGGAGCTACAATGGATTTGGGACTTATTCGGAATTTGTTTGAAAATACTATCCGGGCCTGCGGGATACTAAATATTGATTCCGCTTTTAAATCTTCAATGAGCCTTTCATTATCGAAAATGCTTCCCTATCAGATAGGTAAAGAGGGAAATCTGCAGGAATGGGCCACCGACTACAAAGAAACCGACCCTGTTCACCGCCATGTTTCTCATTTATTTTGTCTGCATCCCGGAAATGATATATCGGCCAATAAAACACCTGAATTGTTCAATGCCTGTAAAAAAACACTGGAGACCCGCGGCGATGGCGGTACCGGTTGGTCGCGTGCCTGGAAAGTGGCTTTCTGGGCAAGATTGCTCGATGGGAACCATGCCTATCAACTTATCCAGAACGACCTTGAATATTGTACCGATCGTGGATTTTCCGAAACAGGCGGAACTTACCCCAACCTGCTGAATGCCTGTCCGCCATATCAGATTGATGGAAATTTCGGTGTGGTTGAAGGTATGTCAGAAATGTTGATGCAAAGTCATTTAAATGAAATTCATTTGTTGCCGGCATTGCCCGATGCGTGGAAAAAAGGTTCGATTTGCGGCTTGAAAGCAAGGGGAGGCTATGAAATTACAACACTAAAGTGGGAAAATGCTTCACTGAAATCAGCAGAAATCAAATCGAAAATAACAGGCGAATGTAAACTGCGAACTCAACAACCGGTAATTATTCAAGGAAGGGTCATCAGTTCGGTTCCCGAAATCAGTCCGGCAGGTAAAACCTGGGTTACGGTTTTTAAAGTTCAGAAAGGTAAACGATATAAAATTTTACCATTACCCTGATTATTTCAGATCATTATTTTAAAATGAAAAACAGAAAATTAACCGGTATTGTCATATTTATCCTCCTGCCGTTATTCGTTGTTGCACAGATGAATGAACGGCACGGAATGATGTTCAGCGACACATCAAGGATTGGAAGGCCCTATGCAAAGGATCCTTATGTGATAAAATTCAGGGGTCGATACCTGATGTATTATTCAGTGCCGGGCAAAAAATCAACTGATTCGTGGGTAGGTTGGGGCATTGGTATCGCCGAAAGCAAAAACCTGTTTGACTGGAAAAAGATAGCTGAAATTTTGCCGTCAGCAGATGCTTTTGAGAAAAAAGGAATTTGTGCTCCCTGCGCACTGGTTATGAAAGGGAAAGTTCATCTTTTTTATCAGACTTACGGTAATGGTGCCAACGATGCCATTTGCCATGCATGGTCGACAGATGGAATCAGCTTTAAACGCAATACCACCAACCCAGTTTTCAAAGCAACCGGCGACTGGAATTGCGGGCGGGCTATAGATGCCGAGGTAATACGGTTCAAAGGAAGATATTTTCTGTATTTTGCCACCCGTGATCCTCAGTACAAAGAGCAGATAATGGGAGTTGCCACGGCACCTGCAAATACAGATTTCAGTCGCCAAAGCTGGACTCAGATTAGTAAAGAGCGACTGCTGAAGCTCGAATATCCCTGGGAGGGAAATTGTACTGAAGCTGCCTCTGTTATTCATCGGAATGGTAAGTTATATATGTTTTATGCCGGAAACTACAATAACTCACCACAGCAGATTGGTGTAGCCGAAAGTGAAGATGGTATCAGATGGAAAAAGTGTTCCGACAAACCTTTTTTGACGAATGGTAAAAAAAATGACTGGAATTCAAGCGAATCAGGGCATCCGCATATTTTTGACAACGGTAAAACAACCTACCTGTTCTTTCAGGGAAATAATGATGGTGGCAAAACATGGTTAATTTCCAATGAAGAAGTGGTTTGGAGTAAAACCGGACCAAAACTGAAACCGCAACTTAGATAGAATTGTATGAATAGCTTTCAATACTTTGAGAAAAAGGCAGAAAATAACATTAACACCCGAAAAACCGGAATGATGCTTATAAATGAAGCCGTTTATCCACCGTATGGCTGATACTGAAAATGAAGATTGACAACAAAAATTTCCGGGAAATCTACGATACTTTTTTCGAGCCGGTTTGCAGATTTCTTAACTACTACACCCGAAATGAGAATATCATTGAGGAAGTAGTACAGGAAGTCTTTGTCCGTTTGTGGGAAGAACGTGAAACTCTTGAAATTCAATACATAAGAACCTACCTTTACAATGCGGCAAGAAACAGGGTACTGAATGAACTGCGTGATACAAAAAACCGGAATGTGCTTTTGGAACAGTGGGCTAAGCGTGAGATTGAAAACCGCGAGTCAGTGAATTGTGTGGATATGAATGAATTTATTCAATTATTGCAGGCCTCGGTCGAAACATTACCCCGCAGTTGTAAAGATATTTTTAAAATGAGTAGGGAACAGAATCTGAGTTATAAGGAAATTGCTACCAAACGAAATATTTCCGTCAAAACGGTGGAAGCTCAGATGGGCATTGCCCTGAAACGAATACGTGAAAAAATGTCGGATCATTACAACAGGGAAATGAAAAATCGTGACCTGCTGATGTTGCTGTTATTATTTTTTATTTAAATCAGTTTGTCTTTAAGGGTTTTCATTTCATCAAGTGTCTACCCGATACAAGATACATTCGGAAATTATGGAACACATCATCCCTTATACGCTAATTGCCAGGCACTTCGGAGCTCAATGCACCGAAAAAGAAGAAGCCCGGCTCTCTGCCTGGCGCGCTGCATCACCCGAAAACGAAAAACTGTTTCAGGAACTGTGTAATGAATGGGAACTTTTGGATACCGGCCTGAGGCAACCTACCGTTTACCCTGACAGGGAAAAGGTCTGGAATCATATCCTGAAAATGAGAAAAACACAGGAAAAAGTCTATTCAGGCTCATTCTTATTTCGTATTTCCGCCATTGCCGCAACGATTGCCCTGGTTATCGGTCTTTCGTTTTCATACCTTTTATATAGTGGTCATGACACCGACAGAGGCACACTTAGTTCTGCATTTATATCACCCCGCGGTCAGAAATCACAGATTTTACTGGCCGACGGAACAAGGGTCTGGCTTAATTCAGGATCCGAAATTATCTGCCCGAATAACTACGGCATTAAGTCGCGTACAGTGGAACTTAAAGGTGAAGCATTCTTTGATGTCACCAAAAGTAAAAAACTAAAATTTATAGTTAAAACAGGTCGTGTCGAAGTAGTTGTGCATGGTACTGCATTTAATGTGAAATCATACGTTGAAAACAATGAAGTAGCTGTTTCGTTGCTCAGAGGAAGTGTCGAAGTGGTTTCGTCAACCGATAAAAAACCTATTGCCCGTTTAACTCCGGGCGAACGTGTAACAGTTAGTAAATCAGGCAAAAATCACAGGATTGAAAAATGTGATGCAAACCTCGATGGAATCTGGAGACTCGAAAAACTCAGATTTGAAGGCGCCGGAATTGCTGAAGTTGCCGAAAAACTGGGGAAATGGTATGGAGTTAATATTACAGTCAAAGATACCGGAAAGTTCCCGAAATACTGGTTTACAGTCAAATCGGAATCAATCAATGATATTTTAAAATCGATGAACGGACTACATCCTATTCGTTACAGCATTAACGGTAACAATATTCTGATCAGTAGCCGACAGTAAAATCCGCAAGTTAACTTTTAGGTCTGTTTTTGAAAAAATAATTTATGGGTAAACGGGAAATATTATTTTCTACCTTCATAATATTGAATTGTTTTTCACTTTTTGCACAGAAAACCTGTGTGGATTTAAACCTGAAAAATGCGACGCTTGCTGAATTTGTTGGTGCCGTCGAAAGTCAGTCGGACTATACCTTTATGTATGACAATACGCTTTCCGAAGAGATGCGTTTTAATATTGATGAAAAAAAACAATCCATCGAAAATGTTTTAAAAAAGGTCTTTTCTGATAAAGATGTTGAATATCTTTTAGTTGGTAATCAAATTGTTTTAAAAAGAAAGTCAAAGTCTCTTCAGGAAAAAGCAAATGCAGGTTTCCGAAAAATACAGGGCTTTGTAGTTGACGAAAAGGGCAATCCGGTAATCGGAGTGGCAGTTGTGCTGAAAGGCACCAACGAAAGTACAATTACAGGCATCGACGGTGCATTTAGTCTGAATTGTGAAGGTGAAGGTGTTTTGTCATTTACACATATCTCTTATATTCCATTGGAAATAACTTCCGAAAAAGCCCGTAACTCCAGAGTTGTACTTGCTGAAGAAGTTAAGAAAATTGATGAAATAGTAGTTCTTGGATATGGAACCTCATTAAAGAAAAATCTGACAGGAGCGGTTTCGAGCATTTCATCCGAAACAATCAGGAATCAAACCCTGTTAAAAGATTTTATTCAGGCTCTTCAGGGACAAATTGCAGGAGCTGATATTACCACCGATAATGCTCCGGGTGATGGTTCTGCCATTCATATCAGAGGATATAACTCACTGAATGCCAGTAATGCTCCTCTTGTTGTACTCGACGATGCACCCTTTTCGGGCAACTTCAACGATTTGAATCCGAACGAAATTGAAAAAATTGACATTCTGAAGGATGCCTCTTCCACGGCGATTTATGGATCGCGCGGGGCTAACGGTGTGGTTATCATTACCACTAAGCGCGGCTATGAACGCGGAAAGTTTACTGTCGAATACAATGGTTATTATGGTATCGGAAAATCTTCGGGCAACTTTAACATGATGGATGGTGATACTTTTCTTCAGTATAAAACGCTTTCGGGTTCACCCTTCGATGCCATTCAGCAACAGGTAATCTCAAAACGGAATTATACTGACTGGCAAAAAATTATGTTCAGTGGAAGTGCAGCTAAAACAGATCATTCGGTTTCTGTCAGTATGAGCAACGGAAAAAACAGGTCAACCGTTCAGCTGGGTTACAATAAGGAGCAGGGCATCATTGAAAATATGACTTTCAGACGGATTTCAGGAAGGTTTACAGGTGATCTGGACCTCGGAAAATCACTGAAAACAGGTTATTCAGCCTCTATAACACACTCACTCAGAGAAAACGGCGATCCGGGAGTGTGGCGTAACGGGACATTACTCGATCCTCTTACAAAAATGAATGACGAAAATGGTGTTATGTTGTTTTACAACAGTGGCTGGAACCAGAATCTGCTGCATTCCAATCCGGTTTTTGATACCAAACGTGAAAATGTCGACAGCGAGACCAATCGAAACAGAATCCTGGGGAATGTCTACATCAGCTGGTCGTTCGCTGAAAAAATGACATTCAGAAGCAGTCTGACCTATGATTATACAGGCACCGAAGAGGGTGGCTATTATTCGTCCACGAGTCAGTCGAGAAGCGGAGCTTCGAGTGGTGCTTACTTCAGAAAACCCACCGAAAACTCGGTAACCTTTACCAATAATCTGAATTATTCCGGAAAATTTGACCGCCACGACCTGAAAATCACCCTTGTACACGATATGCAGCAGTACAATTACAACATGGTGGGTGCCAATGGTTACGATTTACCTTATGCCGGTTTGTGGTACAATGTAAATGAATCCCGTTTAAATCTGACAACTCAGGCCAATAACTGGGAATGGGCTATTTTGTCGTTTATGGGCAGACTCAACTATTCGTACAATAATAAATACCTCTTCACATTTACAGGCAGGGCCGATGGTTCATCCAAGCTTGCCAAAGGTCATAAATGGGGATTTTTCCCTTCTTCAGCTTTTGCCTGGCGACTGAGTGAAGAACAGTTTTTGCAATCGGTTACATTTTTGTCCAATCTTAAACTCAGGTTAGGGTGGGGGATTTCCGGTAATACAGCCATCAGCCCTTATGCTACTTTCGGCAAATTAGGACGGTTTCCCTACAATTTCGGAGTAACTTCCGATAACTCTGCCATTGGATATGTCCCCACCGAAATCGATAATCCGAATCTGGGTTGGGAACGTACTTCGGAAATCAATACTGGTCTTGATTTTGGATTTTTTCGCAACAGAATAAATGGTTCTTTCGACATTTATCAGAAAAACACCTATGATCTGCTGATGAAACGTAACCTGCCCGTTACCTCGGGATACAACGATGTTTGGCAAAATGTGGGTGAGACCCTCAATTACGGATTTGAACTCACTTTACAGGCGGTGATTTTTTCATCAAAAAATATTAACTGGACTACCAATCTGACATTTAATTATAATAAAAACCAAATTGTAAAACTCTTTAACGGAACTCAGGATATTCCGAGTAATAAATGGTTTATCGGTCAACCAATCGATGTGGAATGGATTACCAGATATATAGGGGTGTGGCAAACTGATGAGGCAGCACAGGCAGCACTTTACAGCCGCATCCCGGGTCAGTCCAAATTGCTCGATGCTAATAACGATAAAATAATTGACCAGTCTGATAACTTCATCTATAACAGAATTCCCAACATTGTAGGTGGTTTTAATTCTACCTTTAAATATAAAAACTTCGATTTTAGTTTCTACCTCTATACCCGTTTGGGATACGGAAGTCTGATAGGTATTATAACAATGCCCGATTTCGGGACTGCTAACTGGAATCAGATCAACTACAATTTCTGGACTCCGTTCAATCCGACCAACGACGGACCTCAACCCGCTCTGACACGCGATGCCTATGCTCAGGGAAGTAGTTATGCCTACAGGGATTATCGTTTGTAAGACTGAAAAATGTAAATTTCGGATATACTCTGTCCGATTTTCTGCTCAAAAAAATGAAAATCAATTCAGTAAGAATTTTTGTGGCCATTGATAATCCATTTATCATAACCAAAAGTGACTATATAGGAATTGATCCCGAAAACTGTAATTCTCCCGTTGATCCTCGTCCTCTGAAAACCATTGCTTTGGGTTTAAATGCTAAATTCTGATATAATGAAAACTTTAAAATACAACATATTAACATCGCTGCTGCCGCTTATAACGCTGCTGTTGGCTGGTTGTGAGGATTCATTTTTGAAAGAAAGTCCGTATAACAAAATTACTCCGGGTGATTATTACAGCACACCGGCCGGAATTAAAAGCGGAATTAACGGGCTTTACGGACGGTTGCGGTATTTCTATACGTCCGAGGCCGTTGTCAATATGTGCGAGAATAATACCGACATGTTTGTACCGCCCATGTCGACCGGTTATCTGAAAATCGATCCGAATACAGGGTTTGTCCGCGACTTCTGGAATGTGTGTTATATCAATATCAATCAATGTAATACAGTAATTGAAGCTTTGGAGAATAATCCCATTCAGGGACTTTCGGACTCATTGCGATGTCGTTATTTGGGCGAAGCAAGATTTATCAGGGCTCATTTTTATGATCATTTAGTGAAGCAGTTCGGCGATGTACCCATGCCGCTCAAACCCTCGGCCGGAATTGTTACAACTTCAGGGAGAATTGCATCGGATAGTGTATGGGCTCAGGTTATTGCAGACCTCAGATATTCGGTAAGTCATTTGCCTGCCGGTTATTTACCTGCCGAATACGGACGGATAACGCGCTATGCTGCTATGCAGAATCTTGCCAAAGTACTTCTTACCGTTTACCGGAATGACAATAAGAGCCTGCAGTTAGCCCGGAATTATGCCGATTCAATTATTAACTCAGGAAATTACAGTCTGGCTTCGTTGTCCGATTTATGGGATATTACAAAGCAGCGCACTCCGGATGTGCTCCGCGAAGTAATTTTTCCGGTCCTCTACTCTAAGGATGTAATTATGAACGGAGATGGTAATAAAGCCCATTTATTCTTTGTTTGTGCTTATTCCGAACAACATCCGGGTGTCATCAGAAGTGTGGAATACGGAAGAGGGTGGGACAGACTGAAACCTTCAAAATATGCCTACAGGATGTTTCTAAACCCTGCTTTTGATGTCGGATCGAAAGGAAAACTGCTCGACAACAGGGGAATTGCATGGTTTCAGACCGAATGGAATATCAACAGAGAAGCAGGTTATGTATACAGTTCGGTGCTTTACGACCCGATTTTAAAAGTTGACCGCGTGGTTTATCAGTCAACAGGTTCACCGGCAATGATGGCTCCATACTGGAATTTTACTCCTGCCGATTGTAAGGCTGTGTGGCCTGTATGGGTTTTCCTGCCCGATTCAATGAAAGCAGTGGTGGGAAATAATATCCAGTCCATCACCAATCCGAATGCTGCCTGGCCATCCAATGTGAAATTTTACAACCATTTAATGTTTCCGTATATCAACAAATATCTGGATCCCACCCGTCCTGATGTCAATTATGAGGCCGGCTCGAAGGATGTTTTTGTATATCGTCTGGCCGAAACTTACCTTATTGCAGCCGAAGCATCTTACCTGCTGGGAGATATCGATGCCGCAAGGGGTTATCTGAATATTGTCCGTAAAAGGGCTGAAAGGGACGATCCGGATGAGCCTGAAATGATTGACCAAATGATTATTAAGAAAAATCAGGTAACTGCTGAATTTATTCTGGACGAAAGAGGACGCGAATTAATTGGTGAATTAAACCGCTGGTACGATCTTAAACGATTCGGAAAATTAGAGGAACGTATGAAATGGACCAACCTGTATTACGATAATCCGGTCACATGGTATAATTACTGGCTACGGCCAATCCCGAGAGAACAATTACTCCGAATCACCAATCCCGAAGATTTTCCTCAAAATCCGGGCTATAGCAATTAATTCAAATAAATAAACTACATACTCAAAAATCATGAAAAAAACACTTTTTGCTTTTGTTATGTCCCTGTTCCTGCTAACGTTAAATGCGCAGTTGCAAATTTCGACGCTCAGTGTGGAGCATTTGACGAATCCGGTTGGGCTGGACGAAACTCAACCCAAATTTTCCTGGGTGCTGACTTCCAAACAACGAAACGTAATGCAGACAGCTTACGAAATTCAGGTGGCGGATAATGTTGCCATCAAAGGGAAATTAGTATGGAAAACCGGAAAAGTACTATCAGATGCTTCGATTAATGTGTCCTACAATGGCGAAAAGCTACAATCCGGCAAACGCTATTTCTGGCGCGTGCGGGCGTGGGATAATAAAGGCAATTGTTCCGGCTGGAGCAATGTGAATTTCTGGCAAATGGCTTTGCTGAATACTGCCGACTGGAAAGCGCAGTGGATAGAATCGGACATGAAAGAGGTGAAACGCTTGTGTCCGCAGTTCCGCAAATCGTTTTCTGCGAATAAAACCATTCAGACGGCAACTGCATACATTACAGCGCACGGTATGTACGAAGCCAACATTAACGGGAAGAAGATTGGCGATGCATTTTTGACACCCGGTTTTACTAGTTATAACAAACGTCTTCAATATCAGACCTATGATGTGACAAGCATGCTGCAAAAAGGCGAAAATGTTATTGCTGTAAATGTGGGTAATGGCTGGTATCGCGGTTATTTGGGGTGGATTACGCAGGTGAATACCTGGGGAGACAAACTCGGATTGTTACTTCAGTTGGATATTACGTATACCGATGGAACGAAAGAATCGGTAATTACAGACGGATCGTGGAAATCGGCAACGGGCAGTATTGTTACTGCCGAGATCTATTACGGCGAAACCATTGATGCCAACAAAGAAACTACCGGTTGGAAATTGCCTGACTATGATGAATCGAAATGGGCTGGCGTAAAAGTGGCTGATTATAAATTGAATAATCTGGTGGCAACCTACAACGAGCCGGTGCGTAAACACGAAGTATTCAAAGCTACAAAAGTAATCACCACGCCTAAAGGTGAAAAAGTACTCGATTTTGGTCAAAATATGGTTGGCTTCGAATCCATTAAAGTGAAGGGTCAGAAAGGCGATACCATTCGTATTTACCATGCCGAGGTACTGGACAAAGCCGGAAATTTCTACACCGAAAACCTGCGTACAGCTACTTCGGTTAGCACCTATGTGCTGTCGGGCAATGGCGAGGAGAGTTTCGAACCCCACTTCACCTTTTACGGGTTCCGCTACATAAAAATAGTAGGTGCCCGGGGCGAAATCAATCCTGAAAATTTCCCTGCTGTAGCGCTTTATTCAGATATCCAAAAGAACGGAAGTTTCACTACCAGCAATCCCTTAATCAATCAGTTGCAAAGCAATATCACCTGGGGACAAAGAGGTAATTTCCTCGATATTCCTACCGATTGTCCACAGCGCGACGAGCGTTTGGGCTGGACCGGCGATGCACATGTGTTTGTGCGTACAGCCGCATACAACCGTGGGGTTTACAACTTTTTTGCTAAATGGATGAAAGACGTAGCTGCTGATCAATGGGAAGATGGACGTGTGCCCTGGGTAATTCCAAACATTTTTACTAATTCTAAAAATGAATCAGGTTCAACCGGTTGGTCGGATGTTTCTACCATTATTCCGTGGAATATTTACATGGCTTACGGCGACAAGCGAATTTTGGAAAATCAATATCCAGGCATGAAAAAATGGGTGGATTACATGAAAAACAAAAGCATAAACAACCTGTGGAATACCGAGAAATTTCACTTTGGCGACTGGCTTTTCTTCCGCCCCGATGATGATAAAGACGGCATTGCTGCCATTACCGATAAGAATATGATTGCACAATGTTTCTTTGCGCACTCTACGCAAATGCTTATCAATGCAGCGCAGGTTTTAGGCAAAACGGATGATGTGAAACTTTACTCAGACTTATTGTCGAAGGTGAAAAAGGCCTATATGGATGAATACATGACGGCTAACGGCGGGTTGGTTTCGGGCACTCAAACGGCTTATGTATTGGCGCTTAACTTTGATATGTTGCCTGAAAATCTTCGTCAGCAAGCAGCAGATCGTCTGGTGAAGAATATTGCAAAATACAACGATCATATCACTACCGGCTTTATTGGAACGCCTTATATCTGCCATGTTTTGTCGCGTTATGGTTACGAAGATGTGGCGTATAAACTCTTGTTGCAAAAAACATATCCTTCGTGGTTGTATCCTGTAACTGTCGGTGCTACCACTATTTGGGAGCGTTGGGATGCGCAAAAGCCTGATGGCAGTTTCCAGACTTCGGAAATGAACTCGTTTAACCACTATGCTTACGGCGCTATTGGCGACTGGATGTATCGCGTGGCTGCCGGTTTGCGCGAAGCGGCTGCCGGTTACAAGGAAATCATTGTGCAAACGCACCCGGGTGGCGATTTTACCTACATGAATGCCGATTTGAAAACAAGCTACGGTAACGCAGCTTCACACTGGAAGATTTCAGGAAATCAATTGATTATGGAAGTGGAAATTCCGGTTAATACAACAGCAACAATTTACATCCCTGCAAAATCGGTTGCTGAAATTTCCGAAAGCGGAAAACTAATTTCGGAAAGTAAAGATATGAATGTGGTTGGTTCCGAGGGTAAATATGTAGTTGTAAAAGCCGGTTCGGGGAAATATGTATTTGTAGCTAAAAGATAGAAAAGCGATTATGATGCTCTCTTATTCCCCCTTTAGGGGGTTAGGGGGCAGATATTAAAATTAAAGACAAAATGAAAAGAATAAATATAATATTGCTTGCTGTTTTTACAGTATCAGCCGTTTTTGGACAAACCACCAAAACGATAAAAGAATTTCAAAACCTTCCTTCGAATGCCGATCCGAAAAAGGTGGGTGTAATCATTGCTGAGCGTTTCCTGTCCCGACCTCATTCCAGCACCGGTTCGTGGTGCACCGAAGAGATGCTTCAAAAGGGTGGCTATTACAACTGTCCGGTCGACCATATCGTTTACCCCGATGTTTGCACCTGGTACGGTGGCTTCACTTTTTCGAAACTCACCGGAAATACAGCACTTGCCAATAAACTAATCAAACGCTGCGAACCGATACTGGCCGAAGAAGCACACCTGATTCCGCCGGCTAATCATGTGGATAACAATGTTTTTGGCGTAATTCCATTGGAAGTCTATTTTATCAACAAAGACAAACGCTTTTATGACATAGGTATGCGAATGGCTGATGAGCAGTTTAAAGTGTTGAGCAACGAGGAATATGCGAAACTTAAACCCGAAGAAAAAGAGTGGTACAGCATGGGCTACACCTGGCAAACCCGCTTCTGGATGGACGATATGTATATGATTACGATGATTCAGACACAGGCATACCGTGCTACAGGTGACAAAAAGTACCTCGACCGTACTGCCCGCGAAATGGTGGCTTATCTGGATAAATTGCAGCAGCCCAACGGATTGTTTCACCATGCGCCGGACGTGCCTATCTTCTGGGGACGTGGCGATGGTTGGTTGGCTGCCGGCATGGCCGAACTGCTCCGCGATATGCCGAAAGACAATATTTACCGACCACGCATTATGGATGGATACAAAAAAATGATGGCTGCCCTGTTGAAATACCAGGATAGCGAAGGCATGTGGCACCAGATTATCAACGACCCGAAAGCATGGAAGGAAACTTCGTGTACCGGCATGTTTACGTTTGCCTTTATCACCGGTGTGAAAAACGGTTGGTTGGATGCCAAAACATACGCTCCTGCAGCCCGCAAAGGCTGGATTGCGCTCTGCGGCTATATCAACAAAGACGGTGATGTAACTGACATTTGCGATGGCACTAACAAAAAGAACGATTATCAATATTATTTAGACAGAACCAAACGTACCGGCGACCTGCACGGACAAGGACCTGTGCTTTGGTGTGCTTCGGCGTTGTTGAGGTGAGTTTTGAATTACAAATCAGAATGTTTTGTTAAAATATCATTTTGAACGCAAATGGAACATGCCGGTTAATCGGTACTTGCTAAGTTGCAAAGACACAAAGAAAACTTTTAAGTTTTCTTCTTTGCGTTCTTTGCGTTATTCGTTTGATTATTAGTGCGATATAGAAAATACAGACTTAGCGTCTTAGCGTTTAATTTTTATAGGCGATATTTAAAAATAATATATTTTTTGCTGTAAACGATTATTTATAAGTGTGTTACATGTTTTGTAACGAACTGTTAATCAGAATATCATGAAAAAATTACTTTTATCATTAAGCGTGTTTGCAGCTTTGCTGACCTCATGCACCGGAACTAAGAAATCGGTTCAACTTCTGCAATCTGCCGGTTTTGATACCACTTTAGTGGGCAAAAAGGTAGCGCTTTACACCCTGCAAAACGAAAATGGGATGACCGTGCAGATTACCAATTACGGTGCTCGCATTGTTGCGTTGTGGGTGCCCGATAAATCAGGCGAAATGAAAGATGTGGTGTGGGGATTTTCTTCGATAAAAGATTACCTGACAGCCACTGATGTTTGTGCCGGACCTATTGTAGGACGTTATGCCAACCGGATTGGTAAAGGGCGGTTTACACTCGATGGTAAAAGTTATCAGTTGACCCTCAATAACAATGGCAACCAGCTTCATGGTGGCTCCAAAGGCTTTTTCACGAAAGTATGGGGCGCCCGTCAGTTGAAAAATGCCGCCGGAGAAGACGCGTTGGAACTAACTTACACTTCGCCTGATGGTGAAGAAGGTTATCCGGGGACATTGAAAGCGAAGGTTATTTATACCATTACGAAGCAAAATGAACTGACGATCAATTATGAGGCAACAACCGATGCGCCGACGGTGATTAATCTGACTTCGCATGCTTATTTTAATTTGCACGGCACTACTGCGAAATCAACCAATTCGCATGTTTTGACCATTTTTGCTGATAAATACACACCGACCGATTCGATGCTGATACCCACTGGTGAGATTGCCGGTTTGGCAGGCACACCGCTCGATTTCAGAAAACCAACAGCCATTGGTGAACGTATCGGAGCTGACTTTCAGGCATTAAAATATGGCAAAGGTTACGACCATAATTTTGTGCTGAACAAGAAAGCAGGAGAACTGTCATTGGCCGGAGAAGTATATGAACCTGCTAACGGAATTGTTATGAAAGTAAGCACCGATCAGCCAGGAATTCAGTTTTACAGCGGAAATTTTATGGATGGAGTGGATGTAGGTAAACGTGGCGATAAGCATAACTACCGGTGTGGCTTTGCGCTGGAAACACAAAATTTCCCCGATGCACCGAATCACCCCAATTTCCCTTCGTCTGTACTAAGGCCGGGTGAAACCTACAAACACACTTGTGTGTATGGATTTTCTGTAAAACAATAAAGATAAATGATAACATTTTGAACGCAATGAACGCTAAGTCTCAAAGATGCAAAGAAAACAATTAAGTTTCTGTCTTTTAGATTTTTGCGTTGAAGAAGCAGGAGCTTTTAAATGTCGTAAATTATAAAATTTTTTAATGTCTGATAAAAACGCAATCATTTAATGATAAAATCACTTTCAATCAAAACATATTTGCTTTCTCTTTCTGTTATTCTTCCTGTATATTCAATAAGTATTAATGCTCAGAATACACAGAATACACAGTCTGAACGAATTATCCGCTATCAGCCTGACAATGGCGATTTTGTAATCAGGAACGGAAAAAATAAGTTCAACCGTTCGTTGTATGGCACCAACACCGAGTTTCGGGTGGAAGCGGGCGATGTACCTGAGCTTGCACTCTACATGCCGGGTATGGGCGGCAATCTGAAGTTTGCGTTGGTCAAAGGCGATAAGGCTATTTGGATCGCTGAAGCCGCAGATATTGAAACCCGCTATCGTCCGGGGTCCATGATTTACAGCATTGCCGACCCGATACTTGGTTCGGGCAAAATCAGACTAACCGTTTTGGCAATGTGCGACGAAGAAGGAATGATGTTGAAACTGGAGGGAACAAACGCTTCGGAGGTGAAATTGATGGCTGTTTACGGTGGCGCTTCCAACGAGGTTTTTCGTCGGGCAGGAGAGCGAAATGTGGATGCTGCCGATTGCTTCTTTTTGAAGGCGAAAAATTGTAAAGACAATGTATATGAGCTGAATAAGAATACTTTCTCGCTAAAATTCGGCAAAAATCCGGTGATCGCCGGTGGCTCTCATTTGGTGGATAAAGTGCCAGACGGGCGGGTGTTTTTGGGTACATTCCCGGAATCAGCTGTCCTGAAAATCAAAGATGTAAGTGCTGCAAAATCGCCGGTTAGTTTGCTCAATAGTAATGAAGAACCACGCTTGCCGGTTTTGTGTGCTGAATTTTCGCTCAAGCAAAAGCAGCCTTTTTATTTTTCTATTCATAATCCGGCAAAATATCAGCAATTAAGCTATCAGCAACTTCCTCAGTTGTTTCAGAATGCCGAAAAATACCGTGAGAGTTTGGTGAGCCGGCTCTCCATAAACACTCCCGACAAATACCTGAATGCAATGGGCGGTGCTTTGGCTGTGGCAGCCGATGGTATCTGGCAGGATCCTTCATATTTGCATGGTGCCATTTCGTGGCGGGTACGTATTCCGGGTTGGCGTGCGGCTTACGTTGCCACTGCACTGAATTGGTTAGACCGAGCCAAAACGCATTTCGAAGCGTATGCAAATTCTCAACTCACTGCCCCTGCAAGCGGACCTGTGGAAATGGACTCCGCCATGAGTTTTGGTCGGGTGAAAATGCGAATTGGAAATTCTCTGTTTAGCAGTGGTTATATTTGTCCCAATCCGAACAGCCCCCAATTAGCAAGTTTGAGCTTTTACGACATGAATCTGGCTTATATCGATGAGCTGTTGCGTAATATTTTCAATACCGGCGATTTGGAGTTTGCCAAAAAGATGTGGCCAACCCTTGAGCGCCATTTAGCGTGGGAAAAACGCACATTTGATGCAGACGGCGATGGGCTTTACGATGCTTTTGCCTGTATTTGGGCGAGCGATGCGCTGCAATATAACGGTGGTGGGGTGACGCATTCGTCGGCCTATAACTATTTTCACAACAAATGCGCTGCACAACTGGCAACGCTGATTGGGCAAAATGCTGCCCCATACCAACAGGAGGCAGATAAAATTCTCAAAGCAATCAATACCCGACTCTGGCTCAAAGATAAGGGGCAATATGCCGAGTTTGTAGATGCACTCGGATTGAAATGCGTGCATGAGTCAGCCGGTTTATGGACGGTTTATCACGCTATCGATTCCGAAATTGCCGATCAGTTTCAGCAGTATCAGGCTCTACGCTATGTCGATACACAAATTCCACATATTCCGTTCAAGGTGAAAGGGTTGGAAAACGAGCATTTTCATGCCGTTACCACCACCAACTGGATGCCCTATTACTGGTCGATAAACAACGTGGCACCTGCAGAGCAGTTTCATACCGCTTTGGCTTACTGGCAGGGCGGCCGCAACGAGGAAGCCTATACTTTGTTGAAGTCCATGATGATGGACCAGCAGTTTTGCGGTTCGAGTCCGGGTAATTTCCCCATGTTGTCCATTTACAATACTGCCAGTCGCAACGAAAGTTACCGCGATTTTGCGGATGTCATTGGTATCGCTTCGCGTACCATTGTCGAAGGGCTTATCGGTTTGCGTCCCGATGCGGTGCATGGCAAAATGACTATAAAGCCGGGTTTCCCTGCCAGCTGGGATTTTGCCTCGTTTAGTCTGCCTTATCTCGATTTTGATTTTAAATATTCCGGTCAAAAAAGCAGGTATACCCTTACTCAAAAACGGGAAAAACTGTTGGTTACCGTCCTGCAGATTCCGGCAAAATCGGATAAAGTAGCTGCGCTTAAAGTGAATGGTAAGCCATACAAATACAATGTTTTAACTGAAAATGTAGGCCTGCCCGTGCTGGAAATTGAGCTTCCTGCAAAAGCAAAAAACAGCGTGGAAATAACATGGGCCGGCAATGCAATTGATGTACAGCTTAAGGAAATAAAAACGGCATTTTCAGAAACTAAAACAGTGGATATGAAGGCGCAGGTGCTGGCTGTGAATGACCCGCAATCTATTGTCTCAGAGCAAAAAATAACCGGTTCGCAATTGCAGCTGCAACTAAACGGCGTGACTGGTGAACGAACCCTTTTTGCGAAATTAAAGCAGGGTGAAATGACCTGGTGGCAACCGATTCATGTTAGTTTGAATTCGGCCGTTGAGATGGTTGCAGGCAATGCGGAAGATGCTGAAAATCTGAATTTGTATCTGAAAAACAACTCAGATAAAGTCGTTACAGGCACTCTGACTGTGGGCAAAAACAGTGGAAATCCGTTTGTGAAAGCATTGACGATTCAGCCCAATTCAACGTCAGAATTAATTCAGGTACCCGCTCAATTTGCGGTAGCAGGAACGAATAATGTTGAATTTATTGCGGGTAATGGGTTGGTTTACAGTGAACAACTGGTCAACTGGGCTTTGCCGGTACAAGCCAAAGCGCAATACGAAAACCTAAATATCAGTGGGTCTTTCAACGACAAAGTGACGAATATTTTTGTGCCAAAAAAATACCTTTCCCCACGCTCTCCTTACACAACCCTGCAACTGCCACTGCAAGGCATGGGCGACTGGTGTGTCCCACTACGCATTGTGCAGGTAAACGATAGTGGCTTCAGAGCAGTGGCCAAAAACGATGTGTTTGAAACGCCATTCGGACTGAAATTCTCTACACCCAATGCCGCTGAAAAACCCAATATCGCTTTTGCATCGTTGTGGGATAACTACCCTGATTCTGTTTCTGTTCCGCTTAGCGGTAAGGCCGGTCATGCCTATTTGCTGATGGCGGGTTCAACCAACCACATGCAGAGCCGGATGGTGAACGGATTGGTAACCGTGAAATACACCGATGGAACAGAAAGTGTTCTGAAACTGATAAATCCCGAAACCTGGGCACCCATTGAGCGTGATTATTTCACGGATGATTTTTCGTATAAAATGAATGCTCCCCGCCCCTATCGGGTAATTCTCAAAACCGGAAAAGTAGCCCGTGATTTGGAAAAAGATATTAAAGGTGATGCTCTTGATGCCCGATTAATTGATGGTGGTGGAGCCATTATTCTCGATTTGCCATTGGATATAAACAAAGAACTGAAATCGCTTACCCTCACTACTAAAGCCAACGAAGTGGTGATTGGGCTGATGGGAATAACGCTGGAGAGAAATTTTTGATACTTCGGAAACTGTAAGCAATTTAATGAACCCGAAATAAATTTAGTTGAAAAAAGAACCTGATTCATTTAGGGGTTTCTTCACAGCTAAGTGTCTGCTATATGAAATTTGAAATTATTAAATCGGAATGGTAACCTTATGATTGCTGTTCTCTTAAAACCATTATTTCTGAAAAAATGAAAAAAACACTTCAATTCGTGGGTTTTATCTCACTGATTTTAGCATTTGGCAGTTGCCGCGAGCAACTTACAATGGACGACATTCTGTCACAACGACCTCCGTATAATGCCAGAAATGTAATGGAGTTCAGAATTCCTTCCGCTCCTAATATCGATAATGATGTGGTACTCGACTTTGTTGCACTGCCCACAACAGATGCCACTAAATACCGCAAAGTGTCGTGTATAGATGAAGCCAATAAAACCATTTATATCGATTTTCCATCACACATTACCGATACTGCAGTGGTTTTTAAGGTAATACTCGGTATTGGTGCGCGTTGTGAACCCGGCAATTTTTCCACTCTGAACCTGAAAGACTCAACAACGCTGAAAGTAATTGCCGAAAGCGGAAAAACATCGACTTATAAAATTGTCCGACTGCGGAATTATAAGTACACCGACTGTCAGATTTTTACGGCATCAATTCCCAATGTCATCGACAAAGTTACCGGTTCTCCGGTGAGAACTTCATTTATGATTGGTTCAAATACAGGTGTTTGGAGTAAACCGTTCGATGCTGTCATCTATCTGCCGAGCACCGCCGATTCCACCAAACTGAAAATTTCATTGAGTTTAAACAATCTAACCTCCTACAAGGCCAAAATTTATGGTCCCTGCGGACCTGATGGGCCACCGGCTTCTTCGCTGGAAGACAAAAATATGAGCACAAGTTTTGACAATGACGGACCGCTTTACGATTCAACATTTGTCTATTCGACCTATAAAGTTCCCATGACTTACGATGCGATTACAGGCCTTGGTGCTACTTTCACTGATGGTGTTTTGTTCCGGTCATTTTCATACAGTGAGACTACAAGAAAATACTACCGGTTGCGAATTATCAAATCAAAATTGTTCGATGATAAATTGATTTACTACGATCCAAAATAACCAATCAATCAAAGATTTTCAAAATAATTATAACCTTGTAATAATACATAAAGCAATGCATAAATATAAAAATATAAAAGGACTGCCAAAGCTGTTATTATCATGTATTCTTCTTTTAGCAGGTGTTTTACAGGCACAGAACATGAAAATTTCGGGAGTTGTGACAGATGGACAGGAAACGGTGATTGGTGCCACTGTCATTGTTAAGGAATTTCCGAAATACGGAACAGTTACCAACGAAAACGGTATGTTCACACTTCAACTGCCCGCAGGATCGAAAAATCTGGAGATATCCTATGTCGGATACGAAAGTCAGACAGTAAAAATTGAAGGCAAAACATCGGTCAAAGTGGTGTTGGTTTCGAACCAGAAGGTGCTCAACGAACTGGTTGTTGTCGGATATGGTACCATGAAAAAACGCGATGTAACCGGAGCTATTACCTCTATCAGCGCCTCCGAAATTAACGGGAGCAAAACAACTTCGGTACTCGAAGCCATGCAGGGAAAAGTTGCCGGTATGATTATTCAGGGAACTTCCGAACCCGGAGCGAGTTCGTCGGTCATGATTCGCGGAGCTTCTTCCTTATCGACCGATGCCGGAGCTAATAACCCGCTCTATATTGTTGATGGTATGGAAGTTGGATCTATTGATAATATTAATCCTAACGATATTGCTTCCGTCGAGGTGCTTAAGGATGCTGCCTCGGCTGCTATCTACGGTTCTAAGTCGGCAAACGGTGTATTATTGATTACAACAGTACAGGGAAAAGAGGGTGCGCCCAAAATTGCATTGAATTATTCATACCGGAATTCGAATATTGCACATAAAGTTCCGGTGATGAACCGTCAGCAGGGTATCGACTATATGAACATCAGAAATTATGCTGCAGGCTCGCTTCCTACAACGGCCATCGATGCGGTTGATACATATAATCCGGTGTTTTCACAGGACAATTATTTACAGGATTTGTTGTTCAGAAATGCTCCGACCAACAAAATCGACTTAAGTATAGCCGGTGCAAATAAATCACTTAAATACTATGTCGGTGCCGGTTTCATGGACGATCAGGGAATCCAGATCAATACCTATAACAAACAGATTACTTTTCGTTCGAACGTTGACTTCACTGCTTCAAAGTTTCTGACCATCGGAAGTCGGATTTCACTGGTCAAAACTGATCGACGGCTCGCATCTTCCCGTTCGCGCTCGGAGTTGCTTACCCGACCTGCCAATTATCCGATTTATGAACTCGACGGAAGTTTTTCGCCGGTGATGAATGGCCGTTCCAACCCAATGGCCGAAGCTATGCTGGGTCCATCGAATACCGATATTTATGACATTAATATGAATCAGTTTGTTGAATTATCCTTAATGAAGGATTTAAAATTCAGATCGGGTATTTCAACTGTTTTGACGAATAGTCTGTATTCTGATTTTAACCCGGCGATTCTCGATTTGTCTTTTTTGCGAAATTCGGTGAATCAAACCACTACATTGTTCTCGTGGACGAATGATAATGTGTTGACCTACACAAAAAAAATCGGCAACCACTCCATCAATGCGATGGCCGGATTAAGTTATCAGAAATACAATACAAAAGTTACAACTGTAGATGTAACAGGCAATGTAACCGATAATATGCCTATCTCAAATACATATTTACAGGCAAAATCAACCACTAAATCAACTGAAACGGGAAATGCCTTAGCGTCGGTATTCGGAAGGGTTTCATATAGTTATCTGGGTAAATATCTGTTAAATGCAAACCTCAGGCGCGATGGTTCATCCCGTTTTGGTCTGGATAAACGCTACGGTATATTTCCTTCTGCCTCGGTTGGTTGGAGATTTTCGGACGAGAAATTTCTTAAATTTTTCAAGCCTGTTATTGATGATGCAAAAATCCGTTTGAGCTATGGTAAAACCGGTAACCAATCGGCATCTAATTTCCCATGGCAGGGACTTTATGGTCAGAACGTATATGCGTCGGAACCGGGATTCTATCCGAGTCAGCTCGAGAATAAAAACCTGAGCTGGGAAACTACTCAGCAGGTCAATTTCGGTATTGACCTGAAAATGTTCAATTCACGCATCGATATTGTTGCCGACTATTATAAAAAACAAACTTCCGATGTGTTATTCCTTGTCAACATTCCCGAAACCAACGGATTCAGTTCGGTTTACAGAAACATAGGCAGTGTTGATAATAACGGTTACGAATTTGCCATTAATACAGTGAATATCAAAACCAAAAAACTGATGTGGAAATCAGGTTTAACGCTGACCTTCAACAACAACATGATTTCTTCGGTTCCGCCGGGTGGACGTCTGTATTCAAACGATATGTACGTTATCGACAAGGGTTTTGCATTAGGAACCATGTACGGTTACAAAGCACTGAATATTTTTCCCTACAACGAGTCGAACAATTATGATATGAACTGGAATCAGCTGACGCCGGTTTTCAACGAAAACGGAGTGTTCAAAGAATATCAACTCAACGGAGTGACTTATACCGGTCAGCGTCAGCAAAAAAGATATGCCACTACTACCGGAAAGATTTTCGGAGGTGGTGACGTGAACTGGGACGATGTGAACCACGACGGAGTAATTGATGACAAGGACAGGCAAATCGTAGGTAACGGAGCTCCCAAAGTTGTAGGTGGCTTAAATAATTCAATCAGTTTTATGGGATTTACCTTGTCGGCATTCTTTAATTTTTCGTTTGGCGGAGATATTTACAAGCGATTTGCAATTAACAACAATAACTGGGTGTTGTCTTCCATTACACGTGGCGATCCGCGAATCGTTGCTCAGTCGTGGATTGCACCCGGCGATGATGCTAAATATCCGATGCTTTACGATGATAAAGTGGAAAATACCAGGGCCACAAGTAGCTTATGGATCGAAGATGGTTCGTATATCCGCCTGAAAAATCTGAAACTTTCCTACGATTTTCCGGATAAATGGCTGAAACATTTGTACGTGAAGGAGCTCAATGTGTATTGTATGCTTCAGGATTATTTTACCTGGACAAAATATTCGTCATTCGATCCTGAAATGGCCGCAAGTGGCTATAACTACGGTATGGATAACAATAATTATCCTCGTTCAAAAAGTATGTTGATAGGGCTGAATCTTAACTTTTAGATCATCGACAGATAATTTTAATCAACTGATATCTAATTAAATAAATTGAAACAGATCATGAAAAAAATAATTATAACCATCCTTGCAATTACTTTCGTTTTCAGTTCATGTATGGATGAATTTCTCGATGTTAAACCGGTAAGTGATTTATCGACTGAAAATTACTGGAAAACTGAAAATGATGTGAGAACTGAATTAAATTCGGCTTATGGATTTATTCAGACTACCTATAATACCGGATATGCCCAATGGTTCGAGGGCCGTTCGGATAACTGGGCACCTCTTAACACTACTTCGGGCTCGAACAGTCCGCTGGCTGCCACTTTTAATCAATTGACCAATCAAATGACTCCCTCTGACTGGACAGGATGGTACAAGATCATTAGTGTGGCTAATTACGGATTGTATTATATTCCGAAAACTCCGATTGCAAACAAGGTTAATCAGAACCATTACATTGCCGAAGCTTATTTCTTACGCGCCTGGGCTTATTTTAATATTGCCCGTATCTGGGGTGATGCACCGTTAATTGTTCAGCCTGTGCTCAATGTCGATGCTATTCAGTATCCACGAAAAAGTTCCAACTCTCTGCTCCTGGAACAGGTTCGGAATGACATCGACTCATCGTTGGTAAAAGTGGATCGTGACGGTACTCTCGGTGGTTCACGCACTGTCGACAGAAGCAAATTTTCTCTGGCTGCACTTTATGCCCTGGCTACCGATTATTACATGTGGATTCACGAATATCAGAAAGCCCTTGATTACAGCGTGCCGTTAAATTTCTTTATGAACAATACAGCTATGGCACTGAATGCTACTGCCGATTATTCGAAACTTTTTACACCAACGGATGCTATCAGTCAAACCGAAAATATCTGGATTCTGAAATGGGATTACGTATACCAGAACAACATGATTAATCAGGCCGTTTGGGCTTTTATGTCGCCTACGGGTCCTTCGTATACATTCAACAGCTGGTTCTTTAACGGAACGGGTTCATATAAAGTGGCATCGTTCAATAACGAACGCCTGAAAGGCTGGAACTGGGATGCCTATTATAAAGGTGACAAACGTAAAGGCTATACACTCGATTCGGTTGCCGGCGGAACCAGTACATCCACTCCTTATGTAATTGCCAACAGCACTTCGAAGGTAATATTAAAGGCTACTGCCGGTGTAAAACCCACTACAGCTATGCAGGCTTATAATTACCCGGTGGTAATGTATCGCTATGCAGATATTTTGTTACTCCGTGCCGAGGCTTATAATAAACTCGGGAACATAACAGCCGCTGTGGCCGAACTGAAAAAAGTGCGCGACAGAGCAGGCCTGACAGGTACAAAAGTTAAGATTACCGACTCGTCGGGCTATCTCACTCTGGATGGGCCGGTCGATCAGACCCGCCCGGCTGCAGGCTATACCGCCGACGGGCCCAATGGAAGCAGTAACCAGCTGGAAATGGATATTTTAAAAGAGAGAAGCATCGAATTGCTCGGTGAAGGAAAAAGGTGGTTCGATTTAGTGCGTACAGGCAAAGCCATGAGCATTATGAACGATTATTTTGACTATGCCAAAACAATTGCTTCGACTACGATTCTTACAAAATATACAGATGCCAAACAACTTTACTGGCCCGTTTATTACCGGAATGTCAACACAAATCCGAATCTTGACAGTACAATGATAGTAACTAATCCACAATAAAATTTTTAATCAAATGAAAAGCACAAAAATATATTTTCATATAGTTCTGATTTCGTGCCTCGGCATGTTGTCATCCTGCGAACTTGCCGGTTTGCCACTTCAGACCGACTATAAGTACGAGTATTCAAAACCTGATGCACATATCGGAATGACTGCCTATGAGTTTATCAAAAAACGAAGTACTGTGGACATGACCTTGTTTTTCTACGCCGTGGAAAAAGCTGATTATAAAGCTGAATTTGAAAAACCCGACAGAACATTCCTCCTTTTGAATGATGTGGGTTGTAACCGGTATTTTACAAATAAGAAAATCACTTTTCAGGGAATGTCGAAATACGATTTGCAGCAATGGTTGAATCAATTCATCGTGTTGAAAGTCTATACTTCACTCGATCTGACAATGTCGCCTGAGATTGTTCCCACTTTACCTTCTGTTTTCTTCAATCAATCAGGCACTTTGCCCCCGAAAGTCAGGTTTCTGAGCATCGATCCTGTCCTTGTTCAGAACATGAATACCTACAGGGTGCTGATTGATTTTGCCGGTACAATTACCGAAAGAGACATTCTTAAATGTTATTCACTCGAAACGAATATCCTTCCTTCAAACGGAGGAGTTATTCATATTTTCGACCATTATCCGGAGTATTACCCTAAAGATACGAGTCATCCCGAAATTCCTTAATTCAGGTAAATGTATTTCTATTCAAACAACTGAGCTATATTTTTTAACATACAATTGATGAAATTAATTATCAGACTGACATTTATTTTTTCATGGTTTTTACTGAGTTCGGTCAATGTATCTGCATTAACTGATATTGAACTGAATAAAATTAAAGCAGGTTTTGAACAGAGGCGTCAGCAGGCATTTGAGATGTTGAAAGGCAAACCGCTGATAGTGGCTAAAAAACAAGCTCCTTTGGAACCCGGCCGCACGCTTTTCACCCGTAACTTCAGCTATTCGCTGGTCGATTTTGCTTTTAAAGCTCTGTGGCTTAACGAGCAAATTCAGGAAGCAAATGCTGCTTTACAGCAAAATGCTGATTATTATATCGATAATTTACCTGCAATGCAGGACCGCGACAATTTTTACTGGGCTGCCGATGAATGGTTGCGCCTGCTTGAATTATTCGGAAGTAAAGGCACTAAGAAAGCGGGCCTGATTACACCCGAAACCGAGGCGAAATTATTTAAAATGATGTGGCAATACAACAGGGTTTTTTCCCGAATTTCAAAAGCGGAATATAAAATTAGCGGAACGTGGTTTGTGGATGAGTCTGAAAATCACCATATTCAGCGATTTTCCACTTACTGGCACTTTGCCAAATTTCTGAAGGATAACAGTGCTTATAAGCATTTGAAATATGATGATGGCTATACTTCAGTCAGACATTATGATGCATGGACGGTTTATATCAAACACTGGATTGCCGAACGTGCTAAAAAAGGATTATTTGTGGAAATGGCAAATGAGGGTTACGGACTCGAAACTCTGAAAGGTGTGTACAACTTTTTCGATTTCGGCGATAATGAGATGCGAAGTTTATCGGGCAAATTACTCGACCTTTACTGGGCAAGCTGGGCCGAAGAGCAAATCAACGGAGTTCGTGGTGGAAGTAAAAACCGCGTGTATCCGGGCAAAGAAAGTAAATCCGGACAGGGTGAATTCTGGCAAATGGCCTGGTATTATCTCGGAATTGCAAAACCCGCTCCACCGGCTCGTAACCTGATGACCCTTGTGGCAAGTGATTACCGTATGCCTCTGGTAGTTATGGATATAGCACTCGACGTTCAGGGGCGGGGATGCTATGAGATTAAAGAACGCAGATTAGGACTGGCAGTCGAAGGTTATCACATGAATCCCGATTATCGTCTGCGCCAGGATTCGGGCGGATTGTTACGATACAGCTATTGCACTCCCGATTTTATTATCGGGGCAGCACATTTCGAAGCCCGTAAATGGCAGGACTGGACGCTCATCAGTAGTCAGAACCGCTGGCAGGGAGTCATTTTTAGTGGCGATGACAATGCACGTATTTTTCCCCAGTGCAGTCTTAATGATACATACCGCGCTTATAATCAGCATTGGAGTGTTCAGAACAAAGGCTGTATCATCACTCAGAAACTTCCTGAAGGCTATGCCTGGGATGCAAAACCAATGCGTGTTTTTTTCAGCAATGCCGGTCTTACCAATTTTAAGGAAATCAACGGTTGGGTGTTTGCCGAAAGCAAAGGTGCATATACTGCTGTAAAATGTGTATTGAAAGGCTATGTGTGGACGAACGACGAAGATGGTAAATGGATGGTTTGCGAAGATGAGCTTACTCCTTTAATTATCGAGGTCGTCCGTAAATGTGATTATGATAGTTATGATGCTTTTCAGACGAAAATCCTAAAGAATGCTCTGACCTGCGATGCTCAAATTCTTCATTATCATTCTTCCTACGGCGATGATTTCGGATTTTATACTGATTATTCGAAACTGGCAACAGTGAACGGAAAAACAATCGATATCCAGCCGAAACTTGTATTCGACAGTCCGTTTATTAAATCTGTCTGGAACAGTGGAATTGTTGATATTTCAAAAGGTGACCGTGGTATCAGACTTGATTTTACACTTCAATCAAAATAAAAACACAATATGAGAAAAATAGTATTTTTCACTTTATTATCAGCATTTTATCTTTCCGGAATTTCACAAACAAAAACTATGATTGTGTATAAAAACGGTATAAAGTGTTACGAAGGTCTGGTTTCAACAACCGATAGTTTGTTGTTTGTAGCTACCGACACTGTGAAAGATGTGGATGGAAATACTTATCGCACACTAAAAATCGGCAACAAGCTGTGGATGATTGATAACCTGCGTACCACGAGGCTCAACGACGGAACTGTTATCCCGAATGCGGGAACCGATAATATGAAATATGCCAATGGTATAAGCGGGGCATTAAGAACAACTCCTGCTTTTTCGTGGCACAACAATACCGAAGCTAATAAATACATATACGGTGGATTATACAACTGGTATGCTGTGGAAACTCAGAAATTAGCTCCTTCGGGATGGCGTGTGGCTACTAAGGAAGACTGGTCGGAGCTGGAAAATTATCTGGCTGCAAATGGTTACAACTATGATGGAAGTAAAACAACCGACGGCACGGTTACAAAAATTCTGAAGTCGATGTCGTCCGATTTATACTGGAGTTCAGCTACTGTAAAAGGAGCTGTGGGTAATAACATCAAATCGAATAATAAATCGGGGCTGTCATTATGTCCGGGTGGATACCGGGACGGACTAAATTTTGGCGAAACGGGAAATACTGCCGGTTACTGGACTTTATCGCAGTTCGACAATCTGACATCAAACAACCGCTATTTTACAGTCAACGATACAGCTATGGTACAGACCCGGACCGATATAAAACAAACAGCTTATGCCATCCGCTGTGTAAAGGATGTTCCGGTAAGTCCGGTAGCAGGTATTATAACCGATGCCACTATCGCGAGTCTCAATGCGGGATTTATTACCCGCCGTGATGCGGCTTTTGAATCGCTGAGGGCTGCATCACTGGTAGTTGCACCACTCGATTACACTTACCAGACAGCAACCGGATGTCCGATGAGCAGGGCTTTCAGCTATTCACTGTCCGACTTTGCTTTTAAATCGCTTTGGCTCAATGCCAATGTCGATCAGGCCAATGCCGCATTGGTTCAGAATGCCGATTTTTATCTCAATAACCCGACTTATCTCAGGGATCGCGACAGCTTTTACTGGTCGGCCGATGAATGGCTCAGATTGCTGGAATTTTTTGGTAGCAATGGTACGAAAGCTCCGGGGAGAATTACCGCTGCAACCGAAGCCAAACTTTACCAACTCATGTTTTTATACATGCAAACCTGGTCGCCTGCCGTTTCAACCCCGACAAATCCTCTGCCATATTCCGAATATATTGTAAGCAATACATGGAATGTGGATGGTTCCGAAAACCATCATGCCATGCAGTTTTGCACGTATTGGCATTTCTGTAAATTATTGAAAAATAATGCTACCTACGCTTCACAAAAATTTCCTGATGGAACTTCTGCCGATCAGATATACACGGCTCTTACCACTTATATCAAACACTGGATCGCAGAGCGTGCCAAAAAAGGCCTTTTCGTAGAAATGGCAAACGACGACTATAATCAGGAGACTCTAAAGGGCTTCTATAATATGTATGATTTTTCGCCTGATGCAGAACTCCGCGAATTGTCCGGAAAATTGCTCGATTTATACTGGGCAACATGGTCGCAGGAACAGATAAAGGGAATGCGTGGTGGTGCAAAAGCCCGTGTCTACAGAGGAAATCAGAGCAATGGTTACGATGGGGAAGGAGGCCGTATTTTCGGATATAAAATGGCTTATTATTATTTGGGTCTTACTGTTACCTGGCCTTTGGAAGGAGCACTTTTTTCGGCTGTTACCAGCGATTACCGTATGCCTGATGTGGTAATGGATATGTCGCTTACAAAATCCGAAATGGGTAAGTTTGAAATCAGGGAGCGACCGTTGGGACTGGCTGCTGACGGATATTTCGATACCAGCAAACCTTATTACAAACTTCGACAGGATTATGGAGGTATTGTTCGTTACAGTTATTGCACGCCCGATTTTATCATGGGTTCGATGCACATTGAAGCACGTCCGCAATCCGACTGGACAATGATAAGCAGTCAGAATCGCTGGCAGGGTGTGATTTTCGATGGTGATCCGTTTTGCCGGATTTTTCCTCAGGCTCAGACTACTTATCGTGCCTATAATCAGCATTGGGGCGTACAAAGCAAAGGCTGTCTGATCAGTCAGGCACTTACATTAAGTTCGTATTCAAAGTACATTGATACCATGCGCGTTTATTTCAGTCCGCAGGGACTCACAAGCCGTTTGGAAAGAGGAGGCTGGGTATTTACGGTGAGTAAAGGTGCTTATGCAGCAGTGAAATGTGTAAACGGAACATACCATTGGGATGTTGCGGGTGGACGATGGATGTATTTTGATAATCTTTATTCACCTGTAATTATTGAAGTTGGTCAGAAAGCCGACTATGCAAGTTATACCGCTTTTCAGGATAAAGTGCTGGCTTTGCCGCTTTCGTATGATGGTAATGTGTTGACTCACACAACTATATATGGCGACAATATGATTTTTTATGCCGATAAATCCGGTTTACCAAAAATTAATAATCAACCGGTCGATTTGCATCCAACCTATGTGTTTGACAGCCCGTTTATAAAATCGGTATACGATAGCGGTGTAATAGTGATAACAAAGAACAAACGTAAATTGACGCTTGATTTCACCTTAAAATAATTTTTTTCGGATTGGTTTAAGGGTTTATCGCTCAGTAAGTGTCAATCAAAAGACGGAAGGTAAGAAAAACATTTATCAAACAGAATCAGGAATGTGTTTTTGCGGTGTTTAAAATCCGGAGTTTAAACAGTTTTTTGATAGTCCGAAAGAGCAGTTTTTTATTTTCAAATGATCAACAGTTTAAAAATAAGCCTGATTGTATTAAAGTTCTTCACGGGAATTTCCCGCATAATTATATTTTATTAACCTTGAATGAAGTGTTTCAAAGCACTAATTCTTAAAAAAACAATGTATGAATAAAAACAATGTATTATCAAAAATTCCGCATTGTCTGCTTGTTGTTCTTCTGACATTCGGCATTGCGCTGACAGTCGAAGCTCAACAGGGCTTTTATGTGAGCTCGGCAGGCGGTACTTCCACTTCGTTTTCGTACAAAAATGTATCGAAATTAACATTCCAGAATGAAATCATGACAACGGTGAGCCCTGCCGGAGTAGCAGGTCAGTCATTTGTGCTCAGTACAACGGCTGCCATTACTTTCGGCGACGTGAACATCAGTGGTCTGAACGGAACTCTCAATGGCGATTCAAACATCAGGTTGTTTCCAACGCCGGCACTCACCAGCATTCATCTGACTGGAGCATCGGAAGGTGCACAGGTAACTGTTTTCTCGCTGACAGGTTCAAAAGTGATGCAGTTTGAAACAACTTCAACAGAACAAACCATCGATGTTAGTACTCTGAACAAAGGAATTTATCTTTTACTTGTGGATGGACAAACATTCAAATTCAGTAAACTGTAAATTCATAGCAATTTTATTACATTCAGTTTTTTAATAAATAATTATTAATCAGAGTATTCAATTCATTAATGATTTGAAATTGAATGCTCAAATACATTCTCAATATGAAAAAATTAATTCTCTCATTCATAGTTTTTATGACTTTGTGCACCATAAGCATGGCGCAGTCCAAATCCCTTGTAATTTACAAAGGCGGAGTGAAAATGTTCGAACAACACATTTCAAATGTCGACAGTGTGGTTTTTAAAGCTACGCCCGATACCATTCACGATATTGATGGAAATGTATATCGTACAGTTACATTTGATCTGGGTGGTACCAAAATGACCTGGTTGGCCGACAACCTGAAAACCACAAGATTAAACGATGGTACTCCCATTTACAATGTGGTGAACGAAAATGCAAAGTATGAAGATGGAACATCATCCGGAAATTTCAGAATGACACCTGCCTATTGCTGGCACATGAACCAGACATACAACAAAAATATCTACGGAGCCATGTATAATCACCTGGCTATCGAAACCGGTAAATTAGCACCCAAAGGATGGCATGTAGCTACCAATCAGGAATGGACCACTCTCGAAAACTATCTGGGTACCATAGCTGCCTGCAATAACGATGGTGTGGCAATGTACGATGGAACAGCTCTGAAAGTTGCCAAATCGATGGCAAGCCAGTTCACATGGACCTCTACTTCGTACTGGCAGGAAATTGGTAATAACCCTATGGCCAACAATGCTTCCGGTTTGGGATTGGTAGCATGTGGCTACCGCGATGGTACAGGTTGGGGACAGGTAGGTGCCAACGGATTCTACTGGACAGCAACTGTTAACCCTGCAAGTCCCGGCTCGGCTACTGTTGTCGGCTCGGCATACAGCCGGAATATTACTTCGGCTACACGCGGATTTGATCCTGCTGCTTCACCCACTGCCACAGGTATTACCAGCCAGATAAAACAAAACGGCATCCAGTTATTGTTTGGCGTTCGTTGTGTAAAAGATGCCGCACCCTGATAATCAGGTCGTATCATAAATTACTTTCAGAAAATTCCCCAACAGATAATTCTGTTTGTTGGGGTTATTTCTTAACCTTCTGCTTTGAGTAACCAGTATTTCTGTTACCTTTTGATTAAATCATCACCGTTGTGCTTTCAGCACTTTTACGATGCCTTTCCAAATAAGGGGACCATATCATTAACCCGCCTGAATTCTACCGGTTTAAGAAATTCTGTTTGTAAAAACAACGAACGTTACAGACTTTTTTGGGATGCAAAATCAGCTGAGTTAATTTTCGACAATATTGTTCAGGAAACTATCCCATTGAAGTGTACAATGTCAACGGAATGCTTTGCGCACGTTTCGTTGCCTGTCAATCTTCGAATACATTTCACTTTAAAAACTTTTCATCGGGCCTGTACATAATCAAAGTAAACGATACAAAACAACCGGCTGTACAAAAAATTACTGTCTTATTAAATTAGCCATCTATTGTTATAAATTAATACATAGTTGTCAGGTTAAGTCATTCTATCTTTGGCAAATAAATCAAATGATTTTCAATAAAATATTAAATAATCAAACGAATGAAGCCAATTAATAATCCGGCCGACTTTCAATAATAAATCAATCTATCATGAAAAAGCATGAACACGAATGTTCACCTGAAAAAGAGTTCGCGAATACTTTCGGGAATGACAGACGGGTTTCATGTGAAAACTTTAAAAATTATTTACACATGAAAAAAATTACATTAAAGACGGCCATTTTGGCTACAATTGCTCTGTTCGGATGGAGCGTGAATTCTTCATCGCAGGTAACGCTCATTTATCCTGATGCAACACCCAATGCAAGCTTTACAACCATTAAAGCGGCTTACGATTCAATTTTTTTCCCCAACCATCCCGGTGCTCATACCATTCGGATTGAAGGGACTTACAGTGCTGCTGCCGAGACTTATCCTGTAGTTTTTGGTTCCAAAACCGATGCAAGTGCGTCGAATAAAGTGACCATCAAACCGGCTACAGGTACTAAAATTGTTTTAGGACCTTCCAATCAAACGGTAATTGCTACGGGAGTAACATTTGCTTCGGGAGCGACCACAATCGAACTTGATGGAAAAATTACCAATGGCGATATATCGCAAATCAGCACATCATCGTACATTGCAGGTATAGGAGTTTACGCTTCTACCGAATTTAAAAAAGTCTCAGCAATTTCGGGAACAACTGTTACACTTTCAACCGGAACTATAACAGCGGCAAGTGCAGCTGCCGGAAACCGTTTGTTTTTCGGGCCTGGACAAACCTGTGCTGTTAAATTCAGTGGTGCTAAATATGTGACTATCGACGGTATTTCGCGCACTGATGCCAACACCGGTCTGACCATTCAGAATCCTAACAGCATTTATGCACAAACAATTTTCTTTGCCGGTAACTCGCAGTACAATACCGTACAAAACTGTATACTTCGTGGTGCCAATCATTCCGGTGCCTGGAACAACGGATTTCAGGGTACCGTTTATTTTCAGGCCGGCACGGGTAATACCTGTTCGTACAATACCATCGACAACAACGATATTTGTGATATGAACGATCCGAATATCCCCTTTCCGATTGCTGCCATCCAAATGACGGCTGCAGGTGGCACACATACCTATCAGACGATTTCGAACAATAATATTTACAATATTTCAAATCAGTATGCAGGTAACGGAACCTGTACTTTTATGCAATTCGGGTCTGAGGGTCTTGCAGTAGGACATTCGGTTCTGAACAACAAATTTTACTGGACTGCACCCACAACATTCTCCACTGCAGCTGTTAATTTTATCAACTGCGGAACATTGGGATTAGGACATAAATTTGAAGGAAATACCATTGGTTATGCATCAGCTGAAGGTACAGGTACAGCATACCTTACTTTTTTAGGTTCGGGTGGAACAATTTACGGAACTTCGAATCCGAAAAATTTTACCTGTAAAAACAATACAGTTGCTAATCTGAACATAACAGGAACAACAGGTACAAAAGCATTTGTGGGATTGCAAATACCAGCAGCAACTTCCGGTGCAACTGCAAATCCTGACAACTGCTTCGGAAATACGGTAAAAGACATTGTGTTGAATTCAAATGGCGGAAACGGTACGTTATACGGAATAATGCTTCCGGCAGCCCCTATCTATAATCTGGATATTAAAAACAATGTGGTGAAAAACCTGACCTGCCAATCGACAGGTGCAACTTATACAAATATAATCTATGGTTTATCGGCAAACTTTGCTTCTTCAGGAACTATCGCCATTAATTGTATAAGCAACGAATTCTCCGGTTTTACAGCAGGTAATGCAGGGTCATCGGCAGCAAATGTTATAACTGCTTTTATGTCGGGTGGTTGTAATGTGGGTTTCGAAAAGAATCTCATCTGCAATTTAAATACAATCAGTACGGGTACCGGTTCGCTTATTAAGGGTATTCGTCTGGCAATCAGCACAACAGATGGAAAACTGATTAAAAATAATATCATTCGTTTAGGTACAGATGTTACTTCCGATGCTGAAATCAGCGCCATTATCGATGAGGGTTTATCAAGTAACGGACATCCGCTCAACATTTATCACAATACAATTTATATTGGTGGTACATCGCAAACCAAACCTTCACATTGCTTCAATCATTCAACAGGTGCAAACTATGGATTGATCTCGCTGAAGAATAATATATTCAGCAATGTCCGTAGCGGAGGCTCTGCTTATAATCAGGTGTATAACCTGCTTGCAACCAACGAAATATATTCATCGGAATATAACCTTTATCAATACGGTACCCGTTTTGCCACCATTCCGGATGTTCAGACCACACTGGGTGACTGGAATATTCTTAACCTCGATTTCGAAACCGGAAGTAAAGATAATCAGGATCCGAAATTTACAGATGCCAATGCAACAATACCTGATATGCACCTGACTTCAGGTTCACCGGCCGATGCCGCAGGCCTGAATCTCTCTGCCACGGTTGCCGATGATTTTTATGGCAACGACCGCTCTGCACTTTCACCTCACGATTTGGGAGCTATTGCTTATTATGTGGCAACTGCAACCGGATCGGTTTCTGCTGACAATTTGGTTTTTGCAGTCGACGGGAATATTGTTTTCAAAAATCTGTCGGGTAAAAATGCCGCAGTTTATTCGTTCTCAGGTCAATTGCTGAAATCAGTTCAGCTTTCATCCGACTTTGTATCCATTCCTGTTGCCAAAGGTTTGTACCTCGTCAATGTTAATGGTGAAGTCACAAAAGTAATGTTGAAATAAATGTAAATACGGGCCTTTTGATCGGTTCGGTGTAAGTTTTATAACTAATGTGAGGGTTTCACTCCGGGTGAAATCCTCACAATTCAACAATATGAACCTTAAAAATTGTAACAGTTATAATTTTGAACCCGTATTCGTATTTTTTTATACACTTCCGCTTGATTTTCATATCATATATTTGCCAAAATTATTAGCATAATGTCGGATTGTCAATCAAATTTCACAAAAGGTTTGAAATTCTCCATACTTTTTTAGGGGCTTTCAATCCGATAAGTGTCAATAATTTAATCAGTTTAATTTACGGTATTAATATTAACCAGAATCCGGAGCATAAGCAATCCACGATTCAACAAAAATTTAATATGCAAATGAAAAAAGAAATTACTTTTAAAAAAGCAGTACTGCTTATAGCTATATTGCTGTGGGGAGTGATAAGTGCGAACGCAACTCTCTACAAAGTTGGTGCTACAGGTACAAACACAGGCACAAGTTGGACAACCATTGCCGGAGCTTATGGAGCAATTCCGGCAACTCCAGATGCAGGAGGTGATACAATTGAAATTCAGGGCGATTATGAATCCGCTTCCGAGACTTACCCTATTACCTTAGGAGCTAAATCAGGTGCTGATGCAACTCATTATATAGTCATTAAACCGGCTAATGGTGTTAAGAAAACTATCGGTCCGGCCAATCAGACTGTGATTTATGACAACCTTTCATTTAGTTCAGGAGTTACAACTTTGAATGTTCCGGGTACTAACGGTGTAAGTGCAGGTATGTCAGTATATGGTTTCGGTTTGAATTTTTTATCTACTCCTTACAGATTTTATTCGGTAAATTCGGTTGATGCTGTAAACAATACTATTACGCTCTCTGACGCAACCACCACCACATCAACTGCAGGCAAAAAAACTTTTGTAGGCCCATCTGGGAAACAGGCTATTATGTTTGACGGAGCAAAATATGTCACAATTGATGGAGTTTCCCGCACAGATTTAAATACAGGACTAACTATTCAAAACCCAAATTCAATTAACGCTCAAACTATTTATTTTAAAAATAATGCAACCTATAATACCATTCAAAATTGTATAGTTCGGGGAGCTAATGTTAGCGGTGTAATTAATAATGGCTATGACGGAACAATTTATTTTGGAGGTGGCCAATATAATACAATTAAAAACAATGATGTTTGTGATATGGACGATCCAAGTATTCCTTATCCTATCTGTGCTTTACAAATGGTTGCAGGAGGGGGAACCAACAACAATAACACCGTTTCGAACAATAATATTTATAACATATCCAACTTATATTCACCTAATGGAGCACATACGTTCATGCAGTTTGGCTCTGCAACTTCAGCTAATAACTGGGTATTAAACAATAAATTTTACTGGACAGATCCAACAAGTTTTACTACAGCATCCATCAACTTTTTCAATTGTGGAACATTAAGTGCAGGCAACAGATTTGAAGGGAATACAGTCGGTTATTCAGCTGCTGATGGTACGGGAACATCAGATCTTACATTTTTAGGCTCAGGAGGTACCATTGTTGCAACACCTAATGCAAAATATTTTACGTGTAAAAATAATACTATATCCAATATTAAGATTATAAGCCCAACTGGAGGAAAAGCCTTTGTTTCAATGCAAATTGTACCCACAGGAACAGCAAGTGCAGATAATTGTTATGGCAATACAATACAGAACATTGAATTAAACTCAAATGGTGGAAATGGTACGCTTTATGGTATTTTTGTTTCTACTACGCCAACCTACAATCTGGATATTAAAAACAACATAATTAAAAATCTTACTTGTCAATCAACAGGTACTACTTATACGAATACTATTTATGGAATACAGCACAATTTCGGAGCAAGTGGGACAATTGCAGTCAATTGCACAGGTAATGAAATCTCTAATTTAACTGCAGGAAGTTCAGGATCATCTGCTAATCAAACGATTCTGGGAATTATGAATGGAGGATGTGCGAATACAATTGAAAAGAATCTCATTTATAATTTAAAAGTGATTAGCTCCGGAACCGGTTCAGTTATAAAAGGTATGCGTTTTGGCACAAGTAAAACAGATGGCTGTACGATTAAAAATAACATTATACGTCTCGGTACAGGAGTAAGTAGTGATGTGGAAATCAGTGCAATTATTAATGAAGGATTATCCAATAATACCTATCCTTTCAATATTTATCATAATTCAATTTATATTGGAGGAACTTCACAGACCAAGCCGTCTCACTGTCTGAGCAGGACCACTACAGCAACGTCAGGATTAATTTCAATTCAAAACAATATTTTCAGTAACAAACGATCAGGAGGAAGTGCTGTAAATCAGATTTATAATCTCTATGCAGCAACTGATATCACAACATCAGACCATAACTTGTATGAGTATGGTTCATTGTATGGAACAGTAACCACAACTTCTCCAACTACTTATAGTGCTTTGTCAAACTGGATAAGCGCTAAACCGGGTTTGGAAACCGGTAGCATTGACCAAACTTCTCCTCAATTTATGGACGCAACAGCCACCATTCCCGATTTACGTATTATAGCTTCATCGGCAGTGGTTGATAATGTAGGTGCTGATTTATCATCTACTGTTACAGATGATTACGATGGAAAAACGCGTTCAGGTTATACTCCGCACGATATTGGCGCATTTGCTTACACAAAGGTGGCTTCTGCTTCAGATGCAAGTTTAGCTAATCATCGTTTCCGTACCCATGCTTCAGGCGATTGGCGTACGAATGCAACCTGGGAATCGTCGGCTGATGGCACTATATGGATTCCGGCAACTGCCTTCCCAAGTGCAACTGCTAATTCCATAACTATCCTTAACGGACATACTGTAACTGCGGCAGCTGAGGCAACAGCATCTACCTTAACCATAAATGGTGGTGGGAAATTAACATTAAACGACCGTGTTGGACTTAGCGCGACGAATTTCACTTTACAAAGCGATGCAACTAACGGTACAGGTACTTTTGTCGATTTGAATACTACCGGGGGTTTAACTGTGAGTGGAACAACAACTGTTAATCAGAATTTATCGTCTTATCGCAGCTGGTATATGTCTTCTCCGGTAGCAGGTGCGCAACCTGTAGGCATGAACAGGATTAAATATTATAATGAAGCTGATAATTCGTGGCCTGTATTGTATAATTCGGGTGTAAGCGAAGGTCAGACTGCAGTTCCATACAACAGCAATTCATTTGAAACCGGAAGGGGTTATTTGGTTGTTCCTGATGCCGATGATACCAATATTCAGTTTACAGCTGAAGGTGAAGGTAAATTAAATACCGGAGTAAAGGAAATCATTCTGAAAAAAACCGTCGATGCGGCGGCTACTAAATCGGGCTTTAACCTGATTGGTAATCCATATCCTTCGTATCTCGACTGGACAGCGGTTTATACCGCAAATGCTGATAAATTTTCAGATGCTACCATGTGGTACAGAACCAAAGTGGAAACTCTGACTCCGGGTGTGTATGAATATAAATTCTGGACTGTAAACGGAGAGGGAGTCGGTAGTGTTGATGGTGCAACCAAAGAAATTCCTCCTATGCAGGCATTTTGGGTACGGAGTAATGCGAATAATAATGTATTGACACTGAATAAAGATATGCGTTGTCATGCGCCGTCGGCCAATAAACTTTTGAAAGCTCCTGCAGCAATTAACAATGAATTGCCGCTGGTACGCTTACAGGTTAACAATGGTGCCAATACCGACGAGGCTGTGATTTATTTCAGTGCCAATGCCTCCGACGGTCGTGATGCTTATGATGCACCAAAGATGAGCAATGAAAATACTGCAATACCCGAAATCTATACTGTTTTAGGTACAGAGCATCTGGTTATCAACGGTATGAATTCAATTCCGGTGGATCAGGAAATCGGACTTGGATTCGAAGCTGGAAATGCCGCTTCATTTAGTTTAAAAGCCATTGAAGTGCGTAATTTGCCGGCCAATGTAAAATTAATTCTGAAAGACAAAGTAACGAATGCAGAAACCGATATTACCGATGGTGTTTCAGGTTATGAATTTACTCCTCTTGCTACTTCGGATACACGGTTCAGTGTGATTTTCCGTACAACAGGTGCCGTAACGGGTATTGATAAACACAATGATGGCAGTTTTAATGTTTACAGCAATCAGAAAAATCAGATTACTGTGTTAAACAATCATTTGTCGGGTGAAGGTTCTGTTGTTTCGGTTTACAATGCTGTAGGTCAAAAATTGCTGAGCAAACAAATTACCGGCTCAGTAACGATGATTGAAGGTAATTTTACAGCAGGTGTATATGTAGTTAAAGTGAATAACACTTCAATGAAAGTAATTGTAAAATAGACTGTTGAAAGCTTGAATTAAAAATTAAATCAGAAAAAAAACAAATATGAAAACAACAGATAACAACGGTTTAATGAAAGGCAGTTACTCAGCACCGGCTATTGAGTACATAATGCTTGATAATGATATTTCACTTCAACTGGCGTCTGACCCGGGCACACCCGATAGTGGCGATGAAGTGTTCAACACTCCGCATTACTTCAATAACGATCCCTATAAATCAAATCTGGGTTAGAGAAAAACCCTGCTACACGAAATAAATTCAAAAAGAGGCTGTTTATGCGACAGCTTCTTTTTGTTTTTACCCGGTTAATGGATTTTTTTTCTTTTTATATGCCCTTTTTGTTATTTTTTTATGCCCCGCAACTTTTCAAAATAATGTTACTTTTGTGGCATACTTAAAATACCCTGAAAAACTCAATGAAACCAATACGGCAATTATTACGTGTGAATTGTGTAAAAATATTCCTGCTTTTCAGCCTGAATGTAATCAATGCACAAACAATAACCCGTCCCATAGGTGAATGTAAACTTGTATTTGAGGATAATTTCGACAGTACGGCTCTCAATACCAATCTGTGGAAGTACCGTACCGATACCCGGTTTTTAAGTACCCAGATTCCTGCCAATGTTACAGTCGCCAACGGTTTTCTCTATCTGAACGTGAAAAAGGAAAAGTATGGTACCTCCGATTTTACAGGTGCCGGCATTATCACTAAAAAAGGCTATAAATGGGGATATTACGAAAGCCGCTTTAAAATTCCTGCCGGTGCCGGCTGGCATACCTCCTTCTGGATGATGAATGCCAATGCCGGTGTTCAGACCTATCAGGAGATTGATGTATGCGAGAACGATGCCAATAAAAAAACCAGTTATTCCACCAATTACCACAACTATATTCCGACTCATACCAATATCGGTGGTTCTGCAGTGACTACTTCCAACTACTCTCTTTACAATCTGGTGGATTCATTTCATGTGTGGGCGTGCGATTTCTCACCTCAAAAATTAGATTTTTATTTTGAGGGTAAGCTGGTGCGATCGGTCAACATGACTTCCTATACGCATGGCGATGCCAATATCTGGCTTACAACCATTGCTGCCCCCACACTCGGGGGTATAAGTTCGGTCGATACCACTAAACTTCCTTCGGCAGCTGTTTACGATTATGTCAGGTTTTACGAACTCCGGAATCCTGTGGTTCCCGATACGGTTAAGAGAGATACAGTAAGTCCGGATAACAGAAATCCTCAGATTATTGTGGATAATTCGGATGCCGTCCATTGTACTTTCAACAAAGCATGGATATTAAGTTCCGGAGTAGCCGGGTTTTACGGTACCAATTATGCCTATATTTCAAGTACATCATCAACCGATTATGCTAAATGGACACCGGATATTCCTGCCGATGGCAACTATCGTATTTTTATGAGATGGACAGAAAATGCCAACAGAACCAAAACCGGTCCTGTTGAAATTGCTCATTTGGAGGGGTTGTCAAAAACCACTGTGAATCAAACAACTGATGGTGGAAAATGGAACTTTCTGGGTTCATATCAACTGGCAAAAGGAAATACCAATTATGTGAAAATAACGGGAGCCGGCGGTGGCTACACTGTGGCCGATGCAGTCTTGTTCGAATGTGTCGATAGTGCTTCTACCGGAGTGAGAGATGTGAAAGCTGTAATCGAAAATTTTTCTGCCGGGTTCAATCCCGATTCTAAACGGACGAGCGTTAACTTTACCCTTCATACTCCTGCATTTGTCTCACTGCATCTTTACAATTCGCTCGGATTGTTGATGGATACCATCGTTACTGAAGGATTACTTACTCCGGATACTTATACCTGCGAACTTGATAAAAAGAATTTTAACAGAGGTGTGTATTTTGTGAGTTTGGTTGTTAATAAAAGTCAACGGATGGTGACTAAATTCATAATTTAACTTACATCGGTTTAGCATAAAGAAATTTTTTTTGAAATCAATAATAACAAAATATTTAATATCAATGAAAAAAATCAGCCTTGTTCTGCTTGCTTCAATTGTTATGGCAAGCAATGTTTTTGCACAAAAACCGAAAACTGATGATCCCAAAATGGATTGGTGGAAAGAAGCAAAGTTTGGTATGTTTATTCACTGGGGATTATACTGTATTCCGTCGGGTGAGTGGAACGGTAAGAAAACTACCAATATTGCCGAATGGATACTGAACGACCTGAAAATTCCTGTAAATGAATATAAAGGATATGCCGCTCAGTTTAATCCGCAAAAGTTCAATGCCGAAGAGCTTGTAAAGCTGGCAAAAGAAGCAGGAATGAAATACATGGTGCTCACTGCCAAACATCACGAAGGCTTTGCCATGTTCAAATCATCTGATCCTTTCAATATTGTGGATGCAACGCCTTACAAAAAAGATGTGGTTCGTCAGCTGGCTGATGCCTGTAAAAAATACAATATGCCTTTGGGATTGTATTATTCGCAGGCTCAGGACTGGACTCACCCCGGAGGTGGGAAATACCGTCCGAACTGGGATAGTGCACAGGTTGGCAGTTTTGCCAAATACATCGACGATGTTTCGCTCCCACAGGTGAAGGAAATCATGGAAAATTATCATCCCCGTATCATCTGGTGGGACACACCGGCTCAAATGACACCCGAACTTGCTAAAAAATTCACTGATTATCTGGCAAAATATCCGGAGCTGATTACCAACGACCGACTGGGTGGCGGTGTGGAAGGTGACCTCAGCACTCCTGAACAATACATTCCGGCTACCGGAATTCCAGGTAAAAACTGGGAATCATGCATGACCATGAACGGAACATGGGGTTTCAGTCGTTTCGACCACAACTGGAAAAGCGCTGCAGTATTGGTGACAAACCTTATTGATATTGCCTCAAAAGGCGGAAACTACCTGCTCAATGTAGGGCCAACACCGGAAGGTGAAGTGCCGGCACCTTCTATAGAACGTCTGAAAGAAGTGGGTGCCTGGATGAAACAAAATGGTGAAGCCATTTACGGAACTAAAGCAAGTCCGTTCAGCCGGTTAAATGCTGCAAAGGTGACTCAAAAAGCCGTGGGAAAAAATACATTGCTTTATGTTTGTGTATTCGATTGGCCAAAAGATGGTAAACTGATTATTCCCGGTCTTGAAAATAAAATTCTGAAAGCTTATCCGCTTACTGCTAAAACTAAAACTTTGAAAGTGGAAACTGGTGAAGCCGAAAAAATCATAGATGTGAATGCAGTAAAACAATCGGCATTCAGTACGGTGATTGTTCTCGAAATCAGTGGAAAACCGGTTGTGAACAATGCACCTTCCATCACTTCGGAAAGCTCGGTTTTTACTGATAAAATTTCATTTAACATTGCAGGAAATACAAAAAATGCCGAAATCAGGTATACCACCGATGGTAAAGTACCTACAGCTCAATCGGCTGTTGCCGGCGGTACAATCAGCATAAATGCGTCTGAGAATACAACAGTGAAAGCTGCTTCGTTTGTAAAAGGTAAAAGGGTAAGTGCCATCTCGGAAGTAACATATTTGATTGAAAAACCGCTTGCTCCGGCTTATTGCGCCAAACCCGGCATCAGATACAATTACTATGAAGGCAGTTGGGAAAAATTACCCGATTTCTCGAAACTAATACCTGTAAAAAGAGGAGTAGTGGGCAATTTCAATATCAACGAGCGCAAAGCGGAGTTGTATTATGGCTTTACCTTTGATGGTTATATCAATGTGCCTGAAACTGATGTTTATGCATTCTTTCTGAAATCGGACGATGGAAGCAAACTAATAATTGATGATGCTAAAATTCTCGACAACGACGGTACACACGGTATGGACGAAAAACGATTGGATATTGCTCTTGAAAAAGGATTGCATAAAATTTCGATACAATATTTCCAGCACGGAGGTGGCCAGGGGCTGAAGCTTGAATGGAAACAAATGGGAAAAACCCGTCAACCGGTTGATAAATCTGTTTTGAGTTATTAATAAAACGAAAGTTTAAACAATAACAAACAGATCTTCCTGACGGGTTGATGCAGACCGTCAGGAAGATGAATGAAACTGTAGCTTTAATTTATTCTACTTATGAAAAAAATCAGGTTTTTATTGATAGTAATTTTCGGGTCGGTTGTTTTTTGTTCATCAGCCAAAGACCGTTTTGTGATGGCTCAGATTATTATGGACAACAATGATACTGTTGTGAATCCTGTGCGTTTCGAAAATCTGTTTGATTTTCAGAAAAAAATTGAAATGCTCAACGATGACGGAAAGTTACAGACAGTTGAACCGAACGAAGCAAAAGGCTTCTGTGTAATTGCTGACTTAAAAGACACCTTACATTTTGAGACCGTGTGCGGATTAAAGTTGTCACTTTCGGAAAATGCAGATGCCAACTGTTTCTTTCTGTTGAGAAAATGCTCCGGAAAATTCCCTGTTTATTATTTTGTTCAATCTGAAATGGTGAGTGCGGGGTACGCAATGCAATCGGTTTGTAAACCTTCTTATGTGAGCAGGTACAAAGATAACTGGGTGCTTTTCGGGGAAAACAACTTTGTGAATCAGCTACTGAAATTCCTGAAACCTTTGAAAAAGGATAAATCTCCTGACATAGTTAAAAAACTTACAAAACTGGAGGATGATATTTTTTACAGAACATATCTTTTTGACGATATACCTTCGGTTTTCAATCGACTGAATGATTTGCTTAAATAATCAAATTAAAATGGTTCATAACAAAACGTTAGTTCGGACTTTCATAAAAAAAATCCTCCCTGTTTTATTGCTGTTCCTGAACTTATATGACTCAGAGGCACAATTCATACAATCTCATAAGTGGCGTGCTGCCGAATCGGGTGGAACCGGCTTTGTACCGGGATTTTGTCTGTCGAAAACCGAAAAAAATGTGATTTATGCCCGCACCGACGTGGGTGGAGCCTATCGCTGGGACGAAACGAACAAAAGCTGGCTTCGGATATCCGATTGGGTTAAATCCTCCGAATGGCCGTTGATGGGGATTCAGAGTATAATTACCGATCCTTCAACTCCGGGAAGGGTGTATATGATGGGTGGAATGTACAACAATTCACCATCGGCCATTATGCGTTCCGACGATTATGGTAAAACATTTAAACGTTTTGTGGTGCCGTTTCAGATTACCGGCACAGCCAGTCCCGCAGGCGAACGACTTTGTGTCGATCCCAATAATCCTTCGGTTTTATATTGCGGAACTCATAAAAACGGTCTCTGGAAAAGCACAAACTCAGGCGAAACATGGACTCAAATAACCACTTTTACCAATGCTGTTAGCGTTACTTCAGGCGAAACTCTGGTGGTTCCTTTCGTAATTGCAGATGGCTCAACCGGAACAAGTGGCACTACCTGCACCCGCATTATTGCAGGATTGAGCAGATTAGGAAACAATACCATTTACATATCCGACGATGCCGGTTCAACCTGGCAGCCTGTAACGGGTTTACCAACTACCAGCATGCCTCAGCGTGCTGTTTTATCGACCGATGGAATGGTTTATACCACCTACAGCAATCAGGTTTCGCCTACGGGTAGCGGAACTTCAGGTGGTTTTTTCAGGGTCAATCCTGCTACGAAGGCGGTTACCGATATCACCCCGCAAGGAATTAAAACCAATGGTTATTGTGGTGTAACTGTCGATAAAAATAATGCGAATCAGATAATCATAACGAATACAAACGGAGTCCGGTGGAATGCAACCGGTATGTATGGTGAACGAATCTGGCGCACAAAAGATGGTGGTTCCAACTGGACAGATTTAGCTTCAAGCTCGCTGGTTGTGATGGATTATCAGGGATTCGGTTATGCGGCATCAGTCAATCCGCATTGGGTAACAAATGTTGAGATTGATCCTTTCAATTCGAATCGTTTCTTCTTTAATTCCGGTAACGGTGTATACCGGTGCGAAAATCTGGGTGATTTTGATTCGGGGAAAACGATTACCTTTCAGTTTTCTACCAAAGGGTTGGTCGAATCGGTCGTTTTTGATTTTGTGTCACCAGGCTCAGGTGCCCAACTGCTTCAGGCCATTGGCGACTATGCAGGCTTCAGACATACGCAGTTAGATCAACCCGGCGAACGGTTTTCTCCTGCCGGTGGCGCCAACAATCTGTGTATCGATGCAGCAACCACGAATCCGAATGTGGTGGTGCGTACCACTTCGAATCCTGCAAGCGGGGCGCTCTATTCGCTGGATAATGGTGTGAGTTGGAAAACGCTGGGCAGTTATGCCGTTTCCGATTCGGTTTATGCCGGGAACATTGCTGTTTCGGCCGATGGAACTTATATGGTATGGGCACCCAAAGACAAACCGATGCGTGTGACATTCGACAACGGGGCATCGTGGTATATGTGTCAGGGAACACTCCCTCCGAACAATCTTCGACCGGTTTCTGATAAGGTGAATGTCGGGAAATTCTATGTTTTCAATGGTATGAATCTTTATGCCAGCGAAGATGGAGGCTGGACATATTCTGCTTTTTCGGTGGCAACCTGTGGTATGCCTGCCTCCACTTCTTACGGAACTATCAGAACTTTCCCCGGTAAAGAGGGTGAAATCTGGTTTCCGTTAAACGAGAATGGGTTGTATTCTTCAAAATGGAGTGGAGGTAAACCACAATTTACGAAAATAGTGAATGTGGATTATTGTCGTGCTGTAGCTTTCGGCATGGCTAAGCCCGGCAGCGGACAACCGGCAACGCTCTTTATTCACGGTAAAGTGAAAACTTCCGCTTTCGATGGCATTTTCCGTTCCGACGATATGGGTGCGACATGGATTCAGGTGAATGACCCGGAACACGAGTTTGCAGGCATCAGTCGCAGCGGTCTGGTGGGCGACCCCCGAACTTATGGCCGTGTTTACATGAATACCGGTGGCGGTTTGGGCGTTATTTACGGCGATATTGATGGTGCCGTGTACGACGGTAGTATCGAAACACCTGCAACAACAATCAAAGTGGGTGCTTCACAAAGTTATACAACGATTCAGACTGCATATAACAGTATTTCATCGAACCTGAGTTCATCTGTTTTAATCGAACTTCAATCGGATTATTCACCTTCGTCGGAAATCTTCCCGGTAGTTTTTTCGGCCAAAACGGGTGCTTCGGCTACTAATTATATCCTGGTTCGTCCGGCTGACGGCGTTCAGCTCAGATTAGAATCACCGAATACAATTTTTAGTTTCAATGGTGCACGATATGTAAAAATCGACGGACGACCAACAGGTGTCGGGGTTTCTAAATCGTTGATTTTGTCGAATACAAGTACAGCTACCGGAGCCAAAACGGTCGAATTTCTGAATGATGCTTTTCATAATACATTGAGATACTGCAATGTATTGGGGTCGGCAAATTCGACTACAACGGGAACAATCGTGATCGGAACTACTTCAGGCACTGTTTCGCGTAGCGGAACCACAGGCGATTTCTATGGTTCAGGTAATTTGCATACTACTATCGACAATTGTAATATCGGGAATGGTGCTGCCGGTTGGCCGGTAAATGCCGTTTACCTGAAAGGAACACCTACCTATACCAACGAAGGTACGGTAATTTCGAATAATAATATTTACAATTTTATTTCGGATGTAACCGACGTAAAATCATGCGGTATTTTGAATGACATGGATTGTCAGACAACAGAAATTACGAACAACCATTTTTACCAAACCGGGACGAAAAATCTGACAGGCGGTAGTTTGATTTATCCAATTTACATTAACACTGCAGGTTTGATTACCTCCATTACTAATAACTTTATTGGTGGAACAAACGATTCGGGAAGTGGTGTTTGGACCATTCAATCAACCGGAGCGACCCGATTCTGTGGAATTTATATTAATTCTGTCAAAAGTGGTGCTTCAATAGGAAGTTTCAATGGAAATCGAATTTCAGGAATTGACCTTACAAGTTATTCGGCGGGCAATGGTACCGATGGAGTGGTAGCCGGTATTATTTTAAAAGCGGGAAATGTGGTAAATTCTGCTGAAACTTCACCCAACGAAGTGTCAAACATTACTTTAAGATTCGGAACAACCATGAGTGGTTCGAATGGCTTATGCGGATATACTTATTTCTACGGTGCAGGTGCCTGTAATCTGGGCTATATTAAAGTTAATAATCTGACAGCGATTCCGGTTGGTGCAAATGCCGGAATTATTTCGGGTAAAGTTGTGGGGATTTATACCGGCAATGCCTATGGCACAAGCTGCAAAGCAGCCGAGGTGCACGATTTGGTCTGTGGCACAACAGGTAGTCAGGGAGCTCATCAGGTGTATGGTATTTATTCCTATAGCGGAAGCAACCGGCCCAATACAATTGAACGCAATTTTGTGTATAACCTTAATGCAGTTTCAACCGGAGCTTCAGTTGTTGCAGGTTTGTCGTGTGGTGCAGGTACGGGTGTGCTGACCATGAAGAATAACATGGTTTGTTTGGGCAACGATATGACTTCGGGAGCCGCATTGTATGGAATTTATAAAAATACAACCGGTGCCGATGTATTTATTCACAATTCCGTTTATATCGGTGGTTCGGTTTCGGGTACAACTCAAAATACCTATGCTTTTATGCGCGATGTGACAACTGAAAATACACTGACAGGCAACAATATCCGAAATAATATATTTGTGAATAAACGCACGGGTGGAGATATTGGAAAACACTTTGTGATTTCTTCAAAGTTGACTTCGGATTATTCAAATCCTTATCCTGTTGTGTGTAACTTTAACTGTTACGATATGGCATCAGGTGCAAACAATGTGTTCGGCAGTATAGCTTCGACCGGATTTACATTCGCTGACTGGAAAACAACCACCAAATGGGATAACAATAGCATCAATGCCGATCCGAAGTTTGTGGATGCCACCAATGCGGGCACACCTGATCTGTCAATCAAATTGAATTCAAGCATTGTTGATCAGAAAGGGGATGCTACCCTCACCGCAACCGACGATTATTTTGGAGCAACCCGAACAGCCCTTTCACCCTGCGATATTGGGGCTTATGCTTATATTTATGACCCCCGTTCGGTGGTAAACGAAATTGCCGACAACCCATTAAGTGTTTTTACAGGTAACTCCTGCATGATAATTACCGGAAGCGGAAATAAAACAGCTAATATTTTTTCCATTGATGGCCGTTTAATTCAAAAAATCCGTCTACAGTCCGACAGACAAATTGTTTTCATTCATTCAGGAATTTATTTTGTACGGGTGGATGAAAAAGTGGCAAAAGTGATAGTGAGATAAATGACTTAAAATAAGAAACTGAATACAGTGAGGAAAATTTGCTTTTATGTTACAGTTAGTCGAACTGATGAACTGAATGCATTAGTTTGTTCCTTTTATTTGATAATCAAATCAGTAGGTGTTTAATTGTTGATTTATACATTAATAAATTATGTTTGAAATTAAAGGCAAAGTGGCTGTAGTCACAGGTGGAACCGGAGTTTTAGGAAGTAATATTGCAAAAAATCTGCTTCAATCCGGAGCCAGAGTGGTGATTCTTAATCGTCGTCAGGAGGTGTTGACAGAGAAACTGGAAGAGCTGAAGCAGTACGGAGAGGTTTCAGGTTTCGTGTGTGATGTATTGTCGGAGGAACAACTCCGAAAGGTGCGAAATGAGATTGAAAGTCGCTACTATGGTATCGATATTCTGGTGAATGCTGCCGGTGGCAATACACCAGGTGGAACTATTTCCGAGGACAGGTCGGTTTTTGATATGAACATCGATGAATACAATCATGTGGTGAATCTGAACTCCAACGGAACGGTTTATCCCTGCCTGATTTTCGGCGAAAGCATGGCACGGCGTGGTTCGGGAAGTATTGTAAATATTTCGTCGATGGCTACTTATAGCGCCATTACACGGGTGCCGGGTTATTCGGTAGCCAAAACAGGTATCAATATTTTTACTCAATGGCTGGCTATGGAAATGGCGATGAAATTCGGTGATAAAATCCGTGTCAATGCCATTGCTCCCGGCTTTTTTATTGGCGATCAAAACCGCGCTGTACTTATCAATCCCGATGGTTCACTCACCGAACGCAGCAAAAAAGTAATTGCCAAAACGCCTATGAAACGTTTCGGAAATATTGATGAACTCAACGGTATTGTGCAGTTCCTTTGCTCCGATGCGGCCAGCTTTATCACAGGCGCAATCATTCCTGTTGATGGTGGTTTTAGTGCATTCAGCGGAGTGTGATTCTTCTCATTTTTCATAAAGAGACATGAATCAGATAATAAAATTAATCCTCCTTGCTTTTATATTCATCTTTTCCCCATTAGTTTCGTTGGCTCAGACTCACAAAACCGACGACTTCAAAATGGACTGGTGGAAGGAAGCCAAATTCGGTATGTTTATTCACTGGGGTTTGTACAGCATTACTGCCGGTACCTGGGGCGACCAAAAAATGAAGCGAGTGATTGGCAGTGAGTGGATTTTGAATGTGTTGAAAATTCCGATTGCTGACTACAAGCAACTTGCTCCACAGTTTAATCCTGCAAATTTCAATGCGGATAATTTTGTGTTGCTTGCCAAAGAAGCCGGTATGAAATACCTGATTTTTACTGCCAAGCATTGCGAGGGTTTTGCCATGTTCCAAACGGCTGCCGACCCGTTCAATATCATGGAAGCATCGCCCTATAAAAAAGACATTGTAAAAGCGCTGGCCGAATCCTGCAAAAAACACAATTTGCCATTTGGTGTGTATTATGCTCAGGCGATGGACTGGTACCATGCCGGTGGCGGTTCGTACGACAAAAAATGGGACAAAGCGCAGGAAGGACGTTTCAGCGATTATATAGAAAAAGTATCGTTGCCACAGGTAAAAGAGCTGGTTACTAATTACCAGCCCAGCATTATCTGGTTCGATACACCGGCCGAAATGACGCCCGAATTAGCCAAACAATTCACCGATTTTCTGGTACAACATCCCGATATTATTATCAACGACCGCCTTGGTGGAAATGTGGAAGGCGACCTCACAACTCCCGAACAGTACATTCCGGCAACCGGCATTCCGGGAAAAAACTGGGAATCGTGTATGACCATGAATGAAACATGGGGCTATAACTCTGATGATCACAACTGGAAAAGTACCGAAACGCTGGTACGCAACCTGATTGATATTACCTCGAAAGGTGGAAATTACCTGCTCAATGTTGGTCCAGATGCTACAGGACTTGTTCCGCAACCTTCAGTGGAACGGCTGAAAGAAGTAGGAAAATGGATGAAAACCAATGGTGAAGCCATTTATGGAACGCAGGCCAACCCATTTAGCGAAACCTCGTGGGGACGAGTAACACAAAAAAAGGTTGGAAAAACGACCAGGCTTTATTTGCATATTTTCGATTGGCCCGCTGATGGTAAAATTGTGCTTTATGGTCTGCAAAACAAAGTTTTAAAGGCTTATCCATTGATTAATCGTGCTAAAAAAATAAAAACAGAGCAATATGCGGCACAGCTGACAATACCTTTGGCTGGTTTGACAAAGAGCGATTTTGCCACTGTTATTGTGCTCGAGATTGCCGGAAATGCAAATGTGGTAAACAAACCCGAAATCAAACCGAATGCCACCGTCTATATCGACAAAGCACGTTTTACTATTCACTCAGCTACACCCAATGCCGTGTTGAGATTTACTCTTGATGGCACCGAACCAACTATTCAGTCGGCTATAGCCAAAGGAGAAATTTGTGTGGAAAAGACTGATTTTGTTGTAAAAGCCCGTATATTTGTAAATAATAAAGCGGTGAGTGCAATTGCCGAAAGACGTTTTGTCAGTTCTTTACCTATACCTGCACTCAACACAGGCAAACCGGGCTTTAGTTATAGTTATTACGAAGGTGTTTGGAATAATCTGCCTGATTTCTCGAAACTGACTCCCGTCAAATCGGGTATTGTTGACCGTGTGAATCTTGAAATTCGTCAGCGTGAACACAATTATGGGTTGGTGTTTGATGGTTGGATAAATATTCCCGTCACCAATGTATATACTTTTTATCTTACTTCGGACGATGGCAGCCGGTTGATTATTGATTCGAAAACCGTGATAGACCACGATGGCGTGCATGGTGCAGAAGAAAAAAGTGTTGAACTCCCGCTTGAAGCAGGTTGGCACAAAATTACCCTGCAATATTTTCAGCAGGAAATTGGTCAGGCGCTAAAATTAGAATGGCAACCACCGCGACAACCACGTTCGGAAATTGACAAACTTATTATTACAAACTGAAATAACTGATTTTATGAAGTTAATTAAAAGACTTTTACTTCTATTCCTGTTTTCAATTTTCTCGTTTTCAGTTATAGCAAAAACTCCTGTCATGGGCTGGAGCAGCTGGAATCATTTCAGGGTAAATATTGATGAAAAAATGATTCGGGAGCAAGCCGATGCCATGATTCGTTCAGGCATGTACGCTGCAGGTTACCGGTTTGTAAATATCGACGATGGTTATTTTGGTGGTCGTGATGCGGCGGGAAAGTTGTTTTGCGATTCGGTAAAGTTTCCTTCGGGAATGAAGGCGCTGGCCACTTACATTCATAAAAAAGGACTGAAAGCCGGTATTTATTCCGACGCCGGACAAAACACCTGTGGATCTATTTGGGATAATGATAAAAAAGGAATTGGTGTGGGACTTTACGGGTTTGTTAAACAGGATTGTAATTTGTTTTTCAACGAATGGGGATTCGATTTCCTGAAAGTGGACTGGTGTGGGGGTCAGGCTCAAAAATTAGACTTACAGAAAACATATTTACCAATCATTAAGAGCGTACGGGATACTAAGAAAAATATTGTTTTTAATATTTGTTGCTGGAAATTTCCTGGTGAATGGGCTGTAAAAGCAGCCGATTCGTGGCGGATTTCGGGAGATATCGAAGCAAACTTCAAATCGATATGTCACATAATTGATTTAAATGCAGGTTTGGCAAAATATGCTTCGCCGGGTCATTTCAACGATATGGACATGCTTCAGGTGGGGCGTGGCATGACTTACGACGAGGACAAAAGTCATTTTTCGATGTGGTGCATGATGAGTTCGCCATTACTTGCCGGCAACGATTTGCGTAATATGTCGGCACAAACCATTGAAATCCTGACCAATAAAGAACTTATTGCTCTTAATCAGGACAAAGCTTGTGTACAGGCCGAACGAATCAGCACAATCAATCAGGTTGAACTTTGGCTGAAACCTTTATATTTCAAAAAAGGAAAGCAAAAAGCCGTTGCGATATTCAACAGAAACTCCGATTCGGTTGATTATATGTTGACTAACAATAGTATACAGGTTTCGGCTAACGCAACTTTAAGGGATTTGTGGCAACATGCAAACCTCGGTAAAATGGGCAATAACAGAACTTTTCATATCCCCGCTCATGGTATCGTGGTTTTGAAAATTTGTGATTAAGACAATAAAATTATGACTTTAGAAAAAACGTGGCGCTGGTTTGGTGCCAACGATACAGTGAAACTTACCGACCTCAGACAAATGGGCGTGGAAGGCGTGGTAACGGCTTTGCATCACATCAAAAACGGCGATGTGTGGCCGGTGGAAGAAATAATAAAGGTGAAAACCGAAATTGAAAAACACGGTTTGCGCTGGAGTGTGGTGGAAAGTTTGCCTGTAACCGAAGGCATCAAAACCAAAACCACCGACCGTCCGCGACTGATTGAAAATTACCGCCAATCGTTGCGCAATCTTGGTGCCTGTGGCATCGATACCGTATGTTATAACTTTATGCCTGTGCTCGACTGGGCACGTACCGACCTGCACTACATGCTGCCTTCGGGTGGCGAGGTGATGTATTTCGATTTCCCGAAATTTGTGGCTTTCGATGCGTTTATTCTCAAACGTCCCAATGCAGTAAATGAGTATCCTGCTGAAATTGTGGCAAAAGCAGAAGCCATTTTTAACGAAATGACTGCCGAAGAAGCGGAGCTATTAGCCTACAACATCATAGTGGTGACGCAGGGTTTTATCAACGGCACGGTGGATGGTTCAACGCCCGATTACAAAAAGGTTTTCCTCGATTATATTGCAACCTACAAGGATATTGACCGCGATGTGCTGCGCAATAACCTGGCTGATTTCCTGCGTGATGTGGTGCCTGTGGCCGAAGAGGCCGGCGTTCGTTTGTGCATTCACCCCGACGATCCTCCTTTTCCGGTGCTGGGCATGCCCCGCATTGTGAGCTCGCTCGAAGATTTGGAATGGATTTGCAACGCGGTGGATTCGCCTGCAAATGGCATTACTTTTTGCACCGGTTCCTTGTCCGTACGTCGCGAAAACGACCTTGTGGATATTGTAAAAAAACTGGGCCACCGCATTCACTTTACGCATTTACGCAACAATATGTTTACCGAAAATGGTTGTTTCTACGAATCGGGACACATCAACGGAACCATACAAATGGCACCTGTTGTAAAAGCCCTGCTCGAAGAACAATACCACCGCAAAGCTGAAGGGCGCAGCGACACACGTATTCCGTTCCGTCCCGACCATGGCATCAAAATGTTAGACGATTTCACGCGCAGTGCCAATCCCGGATATCCATTGATTGGCCGCATGCGTGGACTGGCCGAGATTTCGGGAATTGAAGCGGGAATTGAGTATGAAATGAGTATCAACAAAAATTGAAACGCGGATTTAACGGATTAAGCGGATATTGACGGATTTAAAACAAGATATTTTCCTGATAAATCGTAGGGAGTTAAAATACAAGTGTCTGAAAACAAAGCACTGAATACGATTTAAAAATTTGTTTTTGCATCAGCTTAATCCGCGTTACTATTCTTTTTTCGATATCTAAAGAATTAAAATATATAGTTTATTTTGTTCCATAAAAAATTTTAGTTGCTTGAAATGAATTTTAAAATAGATCTGATAACCGGGTTAATTTTCCTTTTGCAGGGAATGATGTATTTGAGTTTTTTTATATTGCTTTGATAAAATAATGATAATCAAATTTATAGTCATTTTTATATGAATCATATTATTCGAATTACAACTATTACGGTTTTATTGTTTTTTGCTTTCGCCAACACGATAAATGCGCAGAGCAATTCGTTGCCCTTTGTTATGGATATGGTCTATAACAATCCCGGCGAAAAACCATTCGATGTGAAATTTAACGATCCCGAATTCCTGAAATCGGAGGGCTACAATGCTACCACTCCACCCTGGCACATCAACTGCCTCATTAACTACGACAACCTGAAAAAGAACATTATTCCGAAGAAAAGCGAAACACGTAAATGGATTGATGCACATGCTGCCGATATAGATAAAAAGCTCGACGCCTGCGAAAAAGCCGGTATCGATGTTTATCCGTTTACTGATTTTCTGGTGCTACCAAAAGTAATCTGGGAAAAATTCGGTGACTCATTGCGGGTAAAGGGTGTTCTTCCAAAAAATGAAGATGTAAGAGGCGGTGAATCCAAAATTATCCCGGATATTAATCGCCCGATGACACAGAAAATTCTGCGGGCACAGATTGCAGGTATTTTCGACCGCTTTCCCCAATTGGACGGCATCATGCTCCGTTTCGGAGAAACTTATTTGCATGATACTCCTTTCCACAGCGGAGCAAGTCCGGTACGCACTATCCAGGATCATATTTTATTCATCAACATTCTGCGTGAGGAAATCTGTGTGAAACGCAACAAAAAACTATTTTACCGCACCTGGGATTTCGGACATAATTTTCACAACAATGCTGAATTTTATCTGGCAGTTACCAATGCCATTGAACCGCACCCGAATCTTATTTTTTCGATAAAATATACCCAAAACGATTTCCTGCGCATGAGTAATTTCAACCCATCGCTGGGAAAAGGCAAGCACCCGCAAATTGTCGAAGCGCAGTCGGCTATGGAGGCTTATGGCAAAGGAGCACATCCGTATTATACTGCCGGAACCGTGATCAATGGTTTCCCCGAAACCCGCTATCAGATTGATTTTTATACCGCCAAACGCACCGAAAAATTAATTCCGGAAGGCAGTTTGAGGGGAGTTAAAGACCTGCTCCCGACAGGATTATTGAAAGGAATATGGACATGGTCGAGCGGAGGTGGTTGGCAGGGACCATATCTGAAAAGTACTGTTTGGAAAGACCTAAATTCTTATGTTATTTCACACTGGGGGCAGAATACATCAAAAACGGAAGAAGAGCTTTGTTACGAATATGCCAATAAATTGGGTATCAATGGTTTTAATGCTGATATTTTCCGCAAAATTGCAATTCTGAGTGTCGAAGCAGTGCGTAAAGGACAGTGCAGCGATTATACTTCCAATAACCTTTGGTGGGCCCGCGACAATTTCTTTTCGGCATCTTATAATAATGATGCTTTAAAAGAAATTGTAAAACAAAATCTGATGGATCGTGTACTGGCCGAAAAATCCGAGGCTGTGGCTATGTGGCTTCAGATCGAAGCACTTTCGAAACAATTTGATCTGAAAGACAAAGACATGGAAGAAGCCCTGCAGGTTTCGTGTACTTATGGACGCATCAAATACCAGCTTACCGAACAGATGTGGTACCTGATGATACAAAACGAACTTAAAAATCAATCGAAACCATTTGATAAACATGGAATTAAATTGTCCATTGCCCGCTACGATACACTTTGGTCCGAATGGCGGGAATTAACCAAATCGCCCTGGTGCGCCACCATTTACAAGGATACTCAGTTTTTGGATGAGCGCAAGGGAAGTATAGGTGAGCTGGTGGATGAAATGCGGAATTTTTAGATGCGGAAGTTTTATTTCAATCAACTGTAATTTTGAGGTAGATAAAATGGCAAAGAATATTTGATAAAACAATCATCAAAGTTTTTATGCGAAACGGTTTCAACTAATTATATTGAAACCGTTTTCAATTTAATAAATTTTCGCTAAGTTTTTTTATTTCGTTTTCAATTTGTTCAACTACTTCTTTATTAGCAATTTCGCCGTCAAGACTGTAAACAATAAATACGTTACCACCAAAATCATTTCTGAAACTTTCAAAACTTGCTTTCATTCTCTCTGATACAGAATAATTTCCAAAGTTAGATTTTGCGGTTACTGGTTTGATTTGGATTCCAAATGCCAAATTTTCAGATACATAACCCAAATAGTCAATGTCTCCAGCATGGTCAAGCTCTGTAGGACTTTCTTCAAAACTAATTCCTTTGAAAATTTTGGCTAAACCATCATTGACTACTGATTTTTCACGTAAATAACCGTCAAATGTTCTGTTGATTGTTAAGTTATAAATGTAATCTTCGCAATCTTTTTTTGTGAGATTGTTAAATGCATCTTGCCATTCTGGAATAACTACTTCTGTGATTTTTTCGTAAAGTCTTTCACCTAATTCAGTCAAACTTTCCTTTGTAATTCTAAATGGATTTTTCCCATCTGTTTTTGCATTTTCGAAATACCATGTTTCCCATTCGTCAATTGTTTGGGGTTGACATTCTCTAATCAATGCCATTACAGGTCCAACTTTATTGGGTCTTGAAAGCTGATATGTTTGACAAGCATAGTTTAAAACTTTTTCTTTCTTGCCGAATTCAAGTGAATATTTTTTAGCCATTATCAAATGTTATTAAAGTTTTCAATTAATTTTTCAGCTCGTTCATTAATACTGTTTGCTCTATTTCTTAAACTTTGTGTTACTCTATCTAATTCTGTTTGATTTTGAATAACCCAATATCCTGTTCCCCACATAAGGCTTCCTATACAACAATCGAAATCAAATATTAACTGTCTTATTATATCTCGAACATGTTCATTTGTAGCCCCACCACTTGCAAGGTCACAATTCTCTCTTATTTGAGTTGAAGATTTTCTGTTTTGATAACCAGTTGCATTTTGGGTGAGATAATCCCAAACTATTTGTTGTTCGTCATTCATGATTCATTAGATTTATAAATTTATTTTTATATTTAAAGTCAATATTTCTATCTACATCAACTAAACCTTCTTTCAGCAAATGAGCATTTATAAATGTCTTATTTTCTAAATATAAATATGCCATTAAATGATTATCTGAATCATGTTTTATTTCGTCATATTTTAAAAAAACTTTTTTACCTTTTACTTTAGAAATCAAAAATTCGCTTGCCTTACCGTTAATATGTGGATTCTGTTTAATTCCAATAAGTCGAATAATCAAATCATTATTAAGCCGAATTAATTCAGGGCTAATAACTTCTTTTACTGAAAAATACTCTTCTCGTTTACCTGTGCTGTCTGCATCTAATTTTGAACCAAATTGAAGTTTCTTGACATCAATTTTCTTGTCTAACTTGAGTGTGTCAACAAATTGATATGGTAGTTCTTCAATCTTTTCATCAAATGAATCTACAATCTCTTTTTGTTTGATAACTTTAACTTCAACTTCAGAAAAAGCATCATTACCGCCAATTCTTTCTTTGATAATTGGGATAAATTCGGGGTTAATTTCGTAACCAACAGAGTTTCTATTCAGTTTCTTCGCAACTAATGAAGTTGTTCCGCTGCCCAAAAATGGGTCAAGAACAGTTTCATTTGGAAATGAAAACATCTTTATTAATCGGTTTGGAAGTTCTTCCGGGAACATTGCCAAATGTTTGTCTTGTTTTGCACCTGAGAAGTACCAATGACCATTAAAATAGGTATTCCACTCTTCGTTTGTCATTGCCGAATTTTCTTTTTGAGCTAAAGTTGGTTTAGGAGCATTCCCAGGTTTTTTGAAAAGTAGAATGTATTCAAAATCTAATTTTACTATTCCGTTTCTTGGGTGAGGAAAGCTTCCCATAATACTCGCACCACCGGAAGTGTTCATTGTTGTTGCTTTTTGCCAAATAATAGAACCCATAAAGTCGAACCCGATAATTTCACAAAACTTTATGATTTCTGTATGTATTGGAATGATTTTGTAGCGTCCATAATAAATTGAACGTGCAAATTGGTCTCCAATATTTATGCACAAACGGCAGCCATCGTGAAGAACTCTAAAACATTCTTTCCATGTCAGGTTCAAATGATTAATATAAGTTTCATAGTCGTCATGAAATCCAATTTGGTTGTCAGTTCCATAGTCTTTTAGTTGCCAATAAGGTGGTGAAGTAACAATTAAATGAACACTTTTATCTTTTAGTTCATTCATTTGTCGGCTGTCTCCATTTACAATGGTATGTGTCGTTTTTGTTGTCATAGTTTTTTATTTTCGACAAAGATAATCAATTACATTGACTTCATTTTACTTCAATATCCCTTTTCATTTTTCTTTTTTGTACTTTTAAATGACAAATTAATAATCGTCACCTACAATATTTTCTGATTTTTCGGTATAATTCACATATCCGCTTTTTATTTACCTAAAATCTTAAACCTTCGATTCACAATATTTCCCTGCTCATCTTCCACGGTCAGGATGTGTTTTCCCACCGCAGGCGAAACTTCAATTTTGTGTATTCCTTTTGTACAGGTAATATATTCATTATCAATATGCCAGAAAATGGTTGCCTCGGAATTCCGGTGAACAGCTTCAAAAATCAGCATTCCGTATTTATCTTCAATCCCTTTAGGTATGTAAATAGCCGAATTGTTATCAGGTTCAATAATATCAAGTACATTTTCACGGGGAGGAAGACAACCCGGCAGGTAAGGAGGTAACGAAGCGTATTCAGGATGAACTCTGCGATAATAATATTCCTGCGAAGGAGGCAAAATAAATCCGGAAACGATGTGCATCTTCCTCACAGGATAACACTGAGCATTGACACGCCGGCTTTCGGTAGAATCCAGAAAAACCGCTATGTGATAAGGACAGGATTTTACTTTCGTTCCCCGTTTGGGGACAAAAATCGTATCAGCATCACAGCGGTCGCCGGCCCGGAAGCCACTTTGACGGCAAACAGCTATCCGTACCATATCCGAACGAGTCTCCTCGAACCAGCCCGCAGGATTCAGAAAATGAAACATCTCAAACATGATGGGAGCAGCATGTGTTACACCCGTCAGACCGGGACGACCTTCGCCGGTAGAGTTACCAACCCACACACCTACTGTGTATTGCGGTGTGACACCAACCGACCACGCATCGCGTGAGCCGAAACTGGTTCCTGTTTTCCATGCAATTTTATGTGTGGAAGCAAAGTATTCCCAGCCGGTTTCCGCCCAGGGACGATTCACTGTCGAAAGTGCTTCGAGTGTATACCAGATTGACCCCGCGTCCAGAATGGAATGATTGCTGAAATGTTTTTCAACGGGTTGATTAAAAGGTATATAATACGCTTTATGGTAATCATCTGTTTCATATTTTCCAAAATTACGTATATATGAAAGTAAAGATCTGCCCATAGAAGCATACATCGAAGTGATTTCGTACAAACTTACTTCAGCTCCGCCTAAAATTAATGATAAGCCGTAATAGGAAGCCGGACGGGTGATACTTGTAAATCCCAGTTGTTGCAAAAACACATGAAATCTGATTTGACCGAATTGTTCGAGCTCACGCACAGCAGGAATGTTGAGAGAGTGTGCCAGTGCTTCGCTTGCAGGCACAGCTCCCTGATAGGTTCTTTCGAAATTTTCAGGAGCATAACTGCCAAAACGCGTGGGAATATCGGCTACCAGCGAATTGGGCAACAATGCACCTTCGTTCAGCATAGCAGCATACAAAAAGGGTTTAAGGATGCTGCCCGAACTCCTCAACGAAACCACATTGTCGACATACTGAGCTGTTTCTTTACCTTGAATTTCGGCATTACCCACGTAAGCCAGTATTTCACCGGTTCGGGTGTCAGTTACAAGCACAGCAACATTGTTGATATAATTTCCTGAGTAATAACGGGCATATTTGGTGGCAACTGTTGTGGCAAACTGTTGGGTTTTTTTGTCGATTGTGGTACGGATACGTTTTCCCGCTAAACCATCGTTAATGGTTTTGTCAAGTAAATGAGGTGCCAACCGTGGCAATTCCTGCGGACGGGATGGCAAAGGTTCGGCTTTTGCCAGTTCGCAGGTATTAGCATCGATAATTTTCAGTTTGAAGAGTTTTTCGAGAAGTTTATTCCTTTTTCTTAAATAAACTACATGATTTCTTCCGGGAAAAACTAATGCCGGAGCATTGGGCAATACAGCCAAAGCAGCCGTTTCGCCCCACGAAAGCTTGCAGGCCGGACGGTTGAAAAAACGCCACGAAGCAGCTTCCAGTCCCACCACATTTCCACCAAACGGAGCATGCGAAGCGTAAAGATTCATGATTTCTGCTTTACTGTAGCCGATTTCGAGCCTGATTGCCAAAATAATTTCATGCATTTTGCTGAAAATATTCCGGTTACGTTCGTTCAGACTAAGGCGGATAACCTGCATACTGAGTGTGCTTCCACCACTTACTACTTTCTTCTTTTTTATGTATTGCCGGAGTGCTCGGAAAAGCGAAACAGGATTTATGCCCGGATGATAATAGAAATATTCATCTTCGAAACAACGGATGCATTCCCTGAATTTATAGGGAACAGTATCGGACAATGGAAAACGCCATTGAAAATCAGGAGCTATCCTTGCAGACAGAAATTCCCCCTTCCTGTCCTCAATAATAGTGGAATAGCTGTTTTGAAACAACGGTTTAGGTAACGAAAACCAAAACCAAAGTCCAAGAATCATTGCTACCATCAAAATCCAGAAACGGGGCATGGGATAGACTAAACGATGACGAATGAGCCAGGTTTTCAGAGATTTGATTGCGTTAAACTTCTCAAATTTATAAAATATTTTATTTTTTAAAAATTGACTTTGCATTAGTATAAAAAAAGACCTGTTTTTAATTCAAGTTCTGAATCAATAGTAGTCAAATATTTTTAATTTCATAGCCTGAGCTATAAGCTTGGGTGATTTAGCGATTCAACACTCAAAATTATTAATGATGCTTTTCGCAATGGACATTATATTGAAATTACTTTACCACATTCACCCATTTCCCATCGCTACCGGCACTTATGCTGTTGTCATACATGGCTTCGCAACGTACCGAAGGCAGGTAATAAGTTCCGGAATATGCCGCATGAAGCAAAACCCGGAACATTTTCGACTGTCCCTTTTCGAGATCGAAATAAATGCTGATACGATCGTCGCGGATATCCTGATAAGTCGGGACATCGCCTTTTAGCCTGGCATTTTTCACCGCATCGAGCCGGCTGCTCAATATCTCCCAGCCGGAAGGGAATATCTCCAGCAGTGCCAAATCCTTGTATGCCATTCGGACTCCCGGATGTTTCACAATAACTTCTGCATAAAAATCGGTTCCCTGCCTGATGTTTGCCGGATTTAAAGGTTGGTCTTTCATGTCTTTGTACTGAATGTTAAAAGTCAGGTTTTGAGCAGTTCCTACAATAGCCTGCATCTGCGGAATACCGGTTTGCTGCACTCGAACGAACAGATTCTGCTTTGTCCGGTTAGTGATTTTTATCGTTTTACGTAAACCACTGTTGTAATCGACTGGTAACTGATACATGACTTTAGTTGTATTTACTTTCAAAGCTTTACCGTTGAGATCAATGTCGCATTCAAGATTTACAGCACCGGTTTGCAGACCGGCATATTTTGAAACAGCCATCAACATAAATGCAGTTGATTGTGTACTTAACCATGCGGAGGATGAAAGAATATTTGAAATTTCTTCGACCAGCGGTAATGCCTGAGCGTAGTTTCTCAGTAAAACCATTGTTTCAAGCATCATGGCTTTATCACGTTCCTGACTTCCATACGTTTCCCAATAGTCAGCATTTCCGGTTGCAGATGTATTAAGTCCGCGGATAATCTCAGACCCGATATCTGTTTTACCTGCCAGTGCGTAAGCAGCTGCCAGGCGCCATTTTGCTGCGTTGTGAATTCCCGGAGTTTCGCGCATTCGGTTCATTGCACTCAAAACCGGCTTTTTAGCCAATGCCAGCGTATAAATCCTGTAAGCCTGCGTCAGATCAGAACTATAATTGTTTGATTTATGTTGCCAGTTGTTGGCCTGTGATGTCTGGTAATTTACCCATGGGTCTAAAAGTCCGACAGGTAATTCGTATCCCTGTGCTTCGGCTTCGAGCATAAAATGCCCTGCATAGTTGGTTCCCCATTCGCTGATTTTGTCTGACACAGAAGGCCAGTAAGCAAAACCACCACCTGATAACTGGTATGATTTGATTTTATTCAGGCAGGCTTTTACGTTAGCTTCGATTTCTTTCCTGCGAAATTCACTTAATTCCATCACATTTCCCAGAAACAACTGTGGAAATGCAACCGAAGTGATTTGCTCTATACAGCCATGTGGGTAACTGATCAGGTAATTCAGATTTTTCTGGAAATTAAGTGGAAAAATGCGTGAAACTTCCACTGTTCCCGAATTAGTTCCCTGAATTCCCACTGCTGTAAATTCCTGCGACCATGTTTCGCCGGGTTTCAGGGTGGCTTTTAATTCATTTGTCACCGGTGGATTAGGCATTCGTATTTGCAGGTTCGTTTCTGTTGTGGCTTTTTCGTTGCCCGAAGTGGCTGAAATCTTGATTTTTCCTTCAGCAATGCGGTTTTTAACTTTTAAGGTAAATTCAACTACCTTTTCACCGGTTTTTTCAAAAGTCAGATTTCGGATTGCACCATCAGTCACTGTAAAGTTCTTGTCTGAGGCAAAAACGACCTTCACATTTCTGATCGATTTTTCGGTTGCAAATACTGTAACCGGTACTTTGATTTGTTCGGTCGGACTCACCACCCGGGGTAAAGTAGCAAGTACCATGAGCGGTTGTTTCACCGGTACTGTCATCTCAGTTGAACCGTAAGCGCCATGATTCCCGGCTATCACCATTACACGTACAGAACCGATGTAATTTGGCATTTGAAAAAACATGGTTTTTGATTCTCCTGCCTTCAACGATACCGGGGTGTGATACAATACTACCGGTTTGAAACGGTTATTGTTTTCCTTCCCTTTTTTATTAAGATATAAGTCGCCGCCAACGGAAAACAAACCGGCTAATTTTCCGCCAAAAGCACCCACCACGTATTTATATAAATCCCAGGTACGAACCCCGAGGGCCTCATGGGCATAAAAACCTGTCCATGGATCCGGAGTGTTAAATCGCGTCAGGTCAAGCAAGCCTTCGTCGACAATGGCTACAGTACATGTCATTGGTTTAGCATTGATTTCTTTCACCGTTACTGCAAATTTCTCAAGTGGTTTCAGTTCCTTTTTCATTGAAATTACAGGTTTCAGATGTGTGCCGGGGTCTTCCACTGTCACCGGCTGAACGCCGTACATACGGATGGGAATTCCGTTTTTGCTTTGTGCATGAGGCTGAATATATGAAATATGGATATAAATATTCGGAGCCATTTCGGGTGTTACTACAAATTCCGCCCTTGAATTTCCTTTTTCAGGAGTAAACCAGAAGTTCCTGATGACGCGGCTACCGGTTTCGATACTTATGAGTGCACGACTTTTTTGCATCACGGGCAACTCCACCTGAATTTTTTCGCCCACCTTATATTGCTTTTTATTAGTCCGGAAAACAAGCATTTCGGCTCCACCGGGATTTTCGCTGCCCGCATTGCTCCACCAGTCTTTGTATGTGGTATAAAATACAGCACCGGCACTGTGTCCGCCTTTCAGGTCGGTAACTCTCATGAATTTTCGTCCCCAGTATTCTCCACCAAGGTTCATTTCGTAAATAGCCCGTCCGTTTCGTACCTGTATATAATCAGTTTTCATCAGGTTGGTATGTTCACCCGAAACGTAAGAAGCCACATTTTCCTCCGGCGACTGATTCCACCACCAGCGCCAGTAAATATTGAAAATTTCAATTTTCAGTTTACCATTCATTGGTCTTCCGTTTTCATCTACCAACGCCAAAGGAATTAAGTTCTTTTCATCCGAATAAAGTGCATTGTTCCAGCCTTTTCCTTCGGGGATTTTCAATCCGGCATAAGCCTTATAGGGAGAATATTTAAACAATGCACGGTCGATGCTGAAATCGCCGCCTGCTTCGAAAGCTCGTGTTTTCAGCTGTACAGCTATCATTCCGGGGGCATCGCCAGCAGGGTCGAAGTTCAGTTTTATTTCTGCATTGCCTTCAGTGTTTACATTGCCTTTAAATACTTCGAAATCCTGCGATTCAAAGGTCTTTGCCGGATCATCAAAAACATAACCTTTACATGATTTAAAAGTGGTTTTGGCCTGACCTGCAGAAGCTTCAATGATTACTTTGGCGTTTGAGGCCGGTGTTCCGTACAGCCAGTTGACCTGAAGTTTGCCGGTTTCCTGTACATTTTTGTGGAGTATTGCAGGAAAATACAAATTGATTTTCATGCGGTTGGGTTTTACGGTTTCAATCCTCAGGTTTCGGGCAAAGGTTGAACCTCCTACCCGTACTTTGGCTACCCAGCTTCCCGTAAGTGCATCGGCTGGTGTTCGTACATTGAAATTGTAAAAGCCATTTATACCTGACTGTTGCACAATTCGTTGTGACAACTGACCTGTCGGGTTGTACAATTCCATAATGACAGGATGATTCGGTGGTAAAGCTTTGTTTTTATCTTCGAGAATAAAAGTCAGGTACATTAAATCACCCGGACGCCATACGCCTCTTTCACCGTAAATAAATCCTTTTACTCCTTTTTTCAATTCTTCTCCGCTTACATCAAACATACTTAGCGAAAGGGATGAAGCATTGTCGAGTCGTAAATAACCGCGCTGGTTACCCTTTTTGGCAATCAGAACAAATGGTTTATCTTCGGGTTTCAGATTACACAGGCCTTCTGAATTAGTTTTTGTTGTAGCCAATACCTGATTTTGCAGGTTGCGGAATTCGATTTCAACATCACTGATTGGTTCGGTGGTTAGCAGGTTGGTGACAGCCAGAAAATATTCGTTATTAGTGCCCGATTTAGCAATGATTCCAAAGTCGGATGCCAGTACATTGCGTGCTACTTTGTGGTTGGCTAAATAGTACGATGGTTTGGTCGGATCATTAGTTTCTTCCCAATTGTAATTCTCACCGTAATTTGAATCATCTTCATAATAATCCCAATAATATTCTGATGGTTCGTCGAAACTTTCGTTGGGATCACGGGGGTAAGGATTACTATCGACGATTGAATTCCTGTCGATTCCCGGATAGAGGGAGTGTTTCATACGGAATGAAATCTCAACTCTGTAAATGGCTCCCGGTTCGGTTTTTATAAGCTTCGAAAGATCAAGTGAAAAATTATTCCAGGTATTGTAATCAATAACATCTTTGGAATGGAGCATTACTTCATTGTTGTAAACCACACGTCCTACGCGTTTGATTTCCTGGTCACCATTCAACTGGTTAGTTTGTAAAAACTGCACAATATTATTTTCAAAAATCTGAATGATTCTCACATCAACTCCCGACAAACTTACTGCTTTGAAGGGAAACAGAATGTCTCCGGTGTGAGGTACAATTACACCATCGCCAATCAGTTCCACACAGGGTTTGAGACTTTTGAATTCCACCACGGTCTGATAATTATTCCCCAATGGTTTTTCAAATATATTCTTTACACCCGAAAATACGGTAAGCTCTGCTTTGCCGGTTATGCTTTTGCCTGTAAAAATTGTAATTATATTTCCTTTGGCTACTGCAGTTTCTTCTGAAGATGGACTGAGCTTAACTAACCCGTTGATATCCTGTAATGTGCTCAGCGGGTCAGAAAAAAATACATCCACTGATGTTTTCGGATCAGAGCTGGTTTTAACGTAGATCACTTTAAAATCATTCAGTGCCGGCATTTCGAATTCCCACGAACCATCAGATTTGGCTCCGATCATACGACCATCCCATTTAATTTTAAGTTTGTATGGCAGGTTACGGCGTTCCACGTTTTCGATGCTGAATTCGTGAACGTTACTACCGGAATTATGTTTCCATTTGAATGTATTTGATGCATCGTCGCCCGAAATACTGAATGCTTTTTCGATCAGTGAATCGACAGCATAATCGGCTGTATATATCACTCCGCGAATCCTTTGCCGTGTCATGTCGTTTTCAATCATAGGGCTTATCCCGTTGAATTCGAAGCGAATACCCTGGTTTTTTACCTGAAAGCGAAATGTAAGGGTACTGAATTTTTCAGGAACTTTAACGAACTTATCGAGTTCGAAATTCACTGTGTAAATTTCACCTGCCGGCAATTTTTCAAAGGGCACAAACTGTATGGTTTGTTTATCTACCCATTTTGACTGACCTTTAATTTCGGCACTGAATGAAAATGGATTGAAAGACAGTGTATTACCAGGTACGGCACCGGGAACTTCAGCCACCAAACGTACCTGAACTGCCGAATTGGAGGAAACAATACCGGATGTAAACGAAATGACGTATGCTGCAAAACCAGGATCAATTTTTTGTGGTTTCAGTTTTTCCTTACATGAAGGCATAAATACTAATAAAATGCACATCGAAACAATAATGAATCGGTTGACCGGCACTTGAGTTGATTTCATAGGATTTGAATTAAGGAAAGTGATTTTTGATAAATTTCTGTATTGCAAATGTAATTATTATTTTATTAAGTTTCAATTTTTTATAAATAATGCGAAACGGGCATTGAAATAGATTTTAGTTTCTGTAAATATAGGTTTGATTTCAGAGGGCTACACCCCTGAATTTTGAATAAGGCAGTGCAACTGTAATATCCTGTAAAAGTTGACTTGTCGGAATAGCATAATACTACACCTGATTTGCCTTAATAATGATAAGTGTCACTCTGAGGTAAAATATAAGAAAAATGTCAGTTTAATATAAAAAATATTCATTCTGACACGACTTGTGTTTAAATTAATCTCAGTTGTTTTAAGATGGACCACATGGCAACACGGCGCAATCTGGTATTAAATTTATTGTAACAGGAAAATTCATATCATAAATTTGATTATTATAATCAAAACGAATTTTAATTTCTGCACTACTTAAATCTTTAGGATTTCTTTTGTAATAATCAATTCCTTTAAGTAAATATTTGTACTCAGATTTTGCTGGAATGACTCTAAATGTATTTTTTATATCATCATCGCTAAAAATTGGAATGGCATCATATACATTGTATTTTTTACCTGCGGATTCTTTAAATGCAAAAGTTAGATATGAAAAGGTTTTAGGGCTATCAATTCCTAAATCAAAATCAAATTTGGTTATTATATCAATATCTGTGTCAAAGTTGTTTTTCAGAACAAATTCGTACACAGGAACACCAGATGCATATCTTGCATTAATTGTTGCTGTAAACAAGCCGTTTACAACAGTTTGATTTTGTTGCGAATATAGTGAAATTGCTGAAAGTACAATCATACCAAATAAACTTATTTTCTTCATCATTTATCTGTTTTTACTTACTATTATGGTTGAAAAAAATGACAAAGAATGCAAACTGACCACCCCGCTGCCTCACGAATTCCCATGCTGCCGCACGTTTGCATCGTGCGGCAGCAGAGGGCAGCAGAGGGGGTTGAGTTATTTCAATAGTGAAATATCTTTCCGCCAAAAGTTGGCCAGTTATTTCAATAGTGAATCATCGTTCCGCCAAAAGTCCGTGAGTTATTTCAATAGTGAATCATCATTCCGCCAAAAGTCCGTGAGTTATTTCAATAGTGAAATATCGTTCCGCCATAAGTCCTTGAGTTATTTCAATAGTGAAATATCGTTCCGCCAAATGTCAGAGTGTTATTTCAATAGTGTCATATCATTCAGCCAAAAGCCGGTGAGATTTTTTTCTATTTATTTTTTTTTGACAAATAAAATGAAAGAATTTTATACAATTAAATTTATTCAAAACAAATTTGTCCTGATTTGACGAATCAGGACAAAATTTTTTAATCCAGCAGTGTTTTTAACGTTTGTTTGCTGAAAACGCAGGTTTTATCCGTTGAAAAATGAGTGGATTTCAACATTTGAAATTGAGCTTAATAAGGGAAAATGTAAACTTATGAAACAAAATTTTGTACGACAGCCGGTTTTCAGCTCTACGTGAAAATGATTCAACTCTTCGAACAGAAGGGAACGACCGGGCAGAGTGTATAAATGGGAGATGCCATATAAAGGGTCAGAATTTTAAAATATTGCACATTTTTAGTATCTTTGTGCCGAAAATGATTTTACAACGAACTTTTTTGTTTAAAAAAGGGTTATTTGTAGAAACAATTAATCAAAAATCATGGGTTATAATTTATTAAAAGGTAAAAGAGGAATTATTTTCGGGGCATTAAACGATATGTCCATTGCATGGAAAGTAGCTGAGAGGGCAGTAGAAGAAGGTGCAGTTATCACTTTGTCGAATACACCCCTGGCAGTACGAATGGGTACCACCAACGAACTGGCCGAAAAACTGAATGCTAAACTGATTCCGGCAGATGCAACAAGCGTCAGCGATTTGGAGGAAGTTTTCAGACAATCCATTGAAGCGCTGGGCGGAAAGATTGATTTCGTGCTTCACTCTATTGGTATGTCGCCTAACGTCAGGAAAAAACGCACTTACGACGATTTGGATTATGAAATGTTAAATACCACTTTGGATATTTCTGCCATTTCGTTTCACAAAATGATACAGGTAGCCAAGAAAATGGATGCCATCAGCGATGGAGGTTCTATCGTAGCTTTGACTTATATGGCTGCACAACGTACCGTGTTCGGATACAACGACATGGCTGATGCCAAGGCAATGCTCGAATCAATTGCACGTAGTTTCGGCTATATTTATGGTCGCGAACACAATGTTAGGATCAACACTATTTCACAGTCGCCAACTATTACTACTGCCGGAAGCGGCGTAAAAGGAATCAACGGATTGCTCGACTTTTCGGAACGCATGTCACCACTCGGCAATGCTACTGCCGAAGATTGTGCCGATTATTGTGTGGTGATGTTCAGCGATTTAACACGTAAGGTTACGATGCAAAATCTGTATCACGACGGTGGTTTCTCAAGTATGTCGATGAGTTATAAAGCTATGGAACAATATAATAAAAGCTTTGATGAATTTAAAGACGAAAATGGAAAAATTATTTACGGTTAGTGATTAATCCATTTTTTTAATGCAAAATAAAATAAACACAGGAGAAAGCAGGCGGATTTAATTCGTTGGCTTTCTCCTGCTTTAATATTCAGGGGATGACAAGGTGAGTTGAAATATAAATTATTTTAAAAGTAAATTTTTATGAATGGATTAAAAATCGGAAATCTGACTGCGCGTGTACCTATCATTCAGGGAGGTATGGGTGTAGGTATTTCCTTGTCGGGTTTAGCATCGGCAGTTGCAAATGAAGGGGGAGTCGGCGTTATTTCGTGTGCCGGACTCGGGTTGATTTATCGCGAAAAGGCAAGAACTTACATGGAATCATGTATTGTGGGATTGAAAGAAGAAATCCGTAAAGCGAAGGAAAAGTCGTCCGGAATTATCGGGGTGAATATTATGATGGCCCTCACTAACTTCAGCGACATGGTAAAAACCGCCATCGCCGAAAAAGCGGATGTGATTTTTGCAGGAGCAGGACTGCCGCTCGATTTGCCAAAATACCTCACTCCGGGGAGTACTACCAAACTGGTACCAATTGTTTCGTCGGCAAGAGCAGCAAAAATTATTTGTGAAAAATGGAAAACTCTTTACAATTATCTGCCTGATCTGGTGGTGGTAGAGGGGCCGAAAGCAGGCGGACATCTCGGTTTTAAGGCCAATCAGATTGCCGATCCTGATTTTGCCATCGAAAAGCTGATCCCCGAAGTGGTAAAGGAAGTGGCTGTTTTCGAAGAAAAATACAACCAGGAAATCCCGGTGGTGGCTGCCGGTGGAATTTACAACGGCGAAAATATGTACGAAATTATGCAGCTCGGGGCAAAAGGTATACAGGTAGCCAGCAGATTTGTAACTACCGAGGAATGCGACGCTGATATAAAATTCAAAAATTCGTACCTCAGTGCCGGTAAAAACGATGTGGAAATTATACAAAGTCCTGTAGGAATGCCGGGCAGAGCATTGCAGGGAAAATTTCTGGAACGGGTAAAACAAGGGCTTACCAGGCCAAAATCCTGTCCCTATAACTGCCTTCATACCTGCGATTATAAGGTGGTTCCCTATTGCATTATGGTCACATTGTATAATGCCTACAAAGGTAAAATGGACAAAGGTTATGCATTTGCCGGCAGCAATGCCTATCTCTCGAATCGTATATCCACAGTCAAAGAAGTGATGGATGATTTGATTACAAAATTTGAAAAAACCAAAGCAGATACAATGGCTAAACTGAAGAGATAAAATGCTTTGGTTTGAATTTAATCATTAGAAACTGTCTTAAAAGTAATCCGTACGCCAATTGCCGGAAAAAGGAAATTTTCATAATGACAAATGTCGCTGTATTTCAGATGTTTGTGGGTTATGGGTTTTCGATATGGAAGGTAATTTGATTTTACAAAGTTCGGAAAATTACTTTTAAGACAGTTTTTTTTGTGTCGATAGTCTGAAAACTTTAACTAACTGCCATTTTAAGTTCCGATATGGGTAAGTAAGTAATAGTTGAAATAATGTTTTACAACATATAATAAATCAATGTTCTGATTAATAGCGTAATAGTTGTATGTGTTGAAGTAAAAAAATGAGGTGAACTGACTTGACAATTGAATTAATGTGAGGTAAAAAATTCGGTTCATTTAACAGGATAATGATACCTTTGCAAAATACAAACAGAATTCAGTTTTTACCTTTTAATCAGATTATATGGCAAATCACAAAACTGCGGCTGAGGACATAGTTCCTTTTGGTCAGAAAATTGCTTTTGGCTCCGGACATTTGGCAAATCAACTTTTCCCGGCAGCATTGGGAATTTTTATGGTGGTTTTAGTTCTGTCTTTAAAGATGGATCCTTTCCTGGCAGGTGTGTTGGCTGCTCTTCCCCGAATTTTCGATGCCATTACCGATCCTGTCATGGGTTATATTTCGGATAACACACGCTCACGCTGGGGACGACGCAAACCCTATATTTTTCTGGGAAGTATAATGACGGGAATTGTTTTTATGGCCATGTGGCAACTTTACCCCGAAAATTCACAGACTTACAATTTTTTCTATTTCTTATTTTTCTCTCTCCTGTTTTATACCGGCTATACCATTTTTGCAACACCGCTGATAGGCTTGGGATACGAAATGAGTTCCGATTACAACGAACGCACCCGGCTGATGGCTGTTTCGCAATGGATGGGACAGATGGCATGGGTCATTGCTCCCTGGTTTTGGGTGATTATTTACGATCAGAATATTTATGCTACAGCTCCCGAAGGTGCACGCAATCTATCGTTTTGGGTGGGAGGTTTATGTCTTTTGCTGGGAATAATGCCGGCATTGTTTAATAAGGAACTCGAATTGCCCGCCTTACACGAAAATTCAAAACTGAACATGAAAAACCTTGCGGCAAACACAAGGGATTTTATGGTTGGGATTAAGCAAACCATGACCTGCAAGCCCTTTATAAAATTGTGTGGTGCTACTTTTTTAATCTTCAACGGTTTTCAGACCATTGCTCAGTTTGCATTCTTTATTATAATCTTCTATCTGTTCAAAGGTGATACAACAGCTGCCGGTCACTGGCCTGCCTGGTTTGGTACGGTAAGTTCCCTGGCAACCGCATTCCTTGTTATCCCCATCATTACATTTATGTCGCAAAAAATCGGTAAAAAAAATGCATTTATCGTAGCCACGTTGATATCGATGGTGGGATATGCACTTAAATGGTGGGGCTTTAATCCGGCCAATCCATATTTAATGTTCATTCCGTTGCCTTTGATGTCATTCGGAATAGGTGGTTTGTTTACTCTCATGATGTCAATGACAGCCGATGTATGTGACCTTGATGAGCTTGAAAACGGAGCAAGACGTGAAGCAACTTTCGGAGCAGTATACTGGTGGATGGTGAAACTCGGAACAGCAGTAGCCTTATTAACGAGTGGTGCTGTTTTAAATCTGGTCGGGTTTGATCAGAATGCTGTGATTCAATCACCCGAGGTGCTGACACATTTAAGGTTAGCTGACATTATTATCCCTATCGTAACCGGTATTCTGGCTATACTTATTATATGGAAATATGATATTACCGAAGCAAAAGCCAACGAAATACGTGAAGCTTTAAAACAGCAAAGGGCGAAAAGAACAGAATCATAAGTTTTATCAGATTCAACTGCTGCTTTCAGGTCAAATTATTCACAATAGAAAAAACGAAATAGGTATTGAAATATGCTTTACAACATATTAAATATCTAAATCATTAAAAACAAGAAATATAGATGTTATTTATGCTGTGGTATTACGTGGTAAATTTGGTTTAATGTTGAGTTTTTGTGTGGTAATAAATCGTTGAGAATAAACATAAACACTTTATATTTGCAAATGTAAACCGAAAGTATTTTTAACTCCGGATATTAAATCTAATTCTAAAAACAAATAAAATGAATTACTTAAGAAAAACTTTTTCAATCATTCTGTTTATAGTTGTAGCTCATGTTATTCAGGCTCAGGGTTTAAAAGTGAGTGGCGTGGTTACCGCGTCCGACGATAAATTACCCATGATGGGTGTAAATGTTGTATTGGAAGGCGTTCCGGGACAGGGAACGATTACCGATTTGAATGGTAAATACAGTATAGTTGTACCTCAGGGTAAAAATCTTGTTTTTAAGTATGTTGGTTATAAGGATAAAACTGTTACCATCAGGCAAAACGAGATTGTAAATGTAGTAATGGATCCCGATTCCAAAGTGCTCGAGGAAGTGGTGGCAATCGGATACGGAACCATGAAAAAAAGTGACCTCACCGGTGCAGTAGCCTCTGTTAAATCGGATGCTCTTCAGAAAACTCCCGCGGCCGGACTTGATCAGGCTTTACAGGGTCGCGCAGCCGGTGTAACAGTCAACGCCAACTCCGGACAACCGGGTGCTTCGGCTACCATCCGCATACGAGGTATCGGAACTGTGAACAACAGTGCCCCGATTTATGTGGTGGATGGTGCAATAGTAAGTGACATTTCGTTTCTGAGTCCGAACGATATTGAGTCGACAGAGATTCTGAAAGATGCTTCTGCTACTGCCATTTACGGTTCGCGCGGTGCGAATGGTGTGATCATGGTCACCACCAAAAAAGGAAAAGACGGGAAAAGTAACATTTCGCTGAACGCCTATTACGGTGTACAAAACTGCTGGAATCAGTTGGACCTTATGCAGCGCGATGAATTTGTGAAAACGATTATCGCCCTGAACAATGTCAATTCCGAAAAAGTATTCTTTAAAAATAACGGATTTAATAAATGGCTGAATGCTTACCGCATTTCAGGTTCACCTTATTATCCGGTTCTGGCATCGGCTGCTAATCCAAACGGAATGGATTATTCCACCGTTGAGACCAACTGGCAGGACGAAGTTTTTGTGCCTAATGCCCCGATTCAGAATTATCACCTTTCTATTGATGGCGGTTCCGAAAAAAATCTTTACACCATCAGCGGTAGTTATTTTAATCAGGACGGAACCATTATCGGCTCTGACTACAATCGTTTGACTTTGCGTGTAAATACTTCACATAAAGTAAGAAGTTGGTTGAAAATAGGCGAAAATCTTTCGTTTATGACGTCCAAAGGGCGTAATGCCATGAATAATAATGCCAGTCCGGGCGCATCGGTTTTATCAGCAGCACTTGCAATGGCTCCATGGGATCCGACGCATTATCCGGCAGGGTCAGTAAATAATGCAGGAAAAGATCTTAGCGGACAGATTGCTGCTTCATCAAACTTCCGGAATGTGACCAATCCGTTTTCGATGGTCGAAATGAGTGAACCAATGAACAAAGTGGAACGCTGGGTCGGCGACTTGTCAGTTGAAATTACTCCTGTTAAAAATCTGACACTCCGTTCGGCAGTAAGTATGGATTTATCGAACAACTCGGATAAATTATTCAAATATGCCTACGAATATTCATCTTACGACAAATCCGACAAAAACTTTATATCGAGTAGCATGTCGCGTTACAGTACCATTATTTTCGAAAACACTCTGAATTACACAAAAGATTTCGGGAAACACAGTTTGTCAGCCATGTTGGGTCAGACCACCGAAGAATTCAATTATTCTTCCATAAGCGGTTCGGGTGCGAGCATTCTGAATCCTACACCGAATAACTGGTATCTGTCACAAGCTACCGAAGACCGTAATTTTGCAAGTGACGCGGCTTATCGTACCCGAATGTTCTCAATACTGGGTCGTTTACATTATTCGTACAAAAGCAGATACATGGCTACAATTAATTTCCGTGGTGATGCTTCGAGTAAATTTCCCGAAAATCTGTGGGGCTATTTCCCCTCAGCAGCACTGGCATGGCGCCTGAGCGAAGAGGATTTTATGAAAGGAATTCCTAATCTTGATTTTATAAAATTACGTGCCGGTTGGGGTCAAATCGGTAACGACAAAATTGGCTCGGATAGTTTTATTCTGAAGATGTTCAACGCAGGTCCCACATTTGTGGATTATGTTTTGGGCGATACACAACATTTAGCCACAGGTGCTACTGTGCTGACTTATGTAAATAAAGGCGGAAAATGGGAAACTACCGAACAAATTAATGCGGGTGTTGATTTTGGCTTATTCAATGGCATGATAGGTGGAAACGTTGATTTATTTGTTCGTAATACCAAAGAAATGCTTCTTTCGGTGAAAGCTCCCGCACATGTAGGTAACCGTTACGATCCGGTTGCCAATGTCGGAACTGTAAGCAATAAGGGAATTGAAGTTACTCTGGAACATCACCATAATATCGGCAAACTGAATTATAATGTAAATGCCAACTTCTCGGTGGTGAAAAACGAACTGACTTCACTCAATGGTGGCGACCGCGTTTATGGCGACCGCACTATCTCGGACGAAGGATATGGTTTGTATACTTTGTGGGGATATAAATACGAAGGTATTTTTCAAACAGATGCTGAAGCCATGAGTTACCTGAAAGGATATACAACTGCCAATATGCCTTATCATGCCGGAGATGCTAAATTTCTGGATATCGACGGTAACGGAAAAATTGATGATGGTGACAAGACCGACCTTGGTAATCCTTTCCCCTGGCTCACATACGGACTGAATGTTGGTGCCGATTTCAAAGGATTTGATCTTCAGCTCTTTTTCCAGGGGGTCTATGGCAATAAGATTTACAACGCTGTACGCGAAAGGACCGAAGGTAAAGGTGATGTTGCTACTTTAGGTACACAAATGCGAAATGTATGGACTACTGCCAATCCATCGGGAACAATACCCAATCCTTACGGTACATCGCTCAACATGGAAACTTCGAGCCGTTTCGTTGAAAGCGGGGCATATCTTCGGTTGAAAAATCTTCAGTTGGGCTACAGCCTTCCTAAGAATTTGTTGAAAGAATCTTTCGTTAACCGTTGCCGTTTTTATGTTTCAGCAAGCAATTTACTGACATTTACAAAATACACAGGCTACGATCCTGAAGTTGGCAGTGGCGTTGATTATGGTAATTATCCACAGGCCCGTACATTCCTTTTTGGTGTTAATTTAGATTTTTAATCCTTTCATCTTCAAAAAAATATTAATATGAAACGCTTTATGAAAAAATATATTTTTGCGGCATCTTCGGTGCTTTTGCTCTCATTAAGTTCGTGTAATTCATGGTTGCTCGAACCATCGCCGGGTGTAACCGAATTAAAGGATTTTTATACAAGTGGAAAAACTGCCATTCAAAATGTGAATGCAGCTTATGCTCCTCTGATGTGGGAATTCAACTCCACCTATTTTCCTGAGTGGTTCATTGGCGACGTTGTGTCCGACGATGCACTGAAAGGCGGACAATCAATTGGCGATATGGCCGATGTTTACGACATGGAAAACTTCAAGACCAATTCGAACAACGGCTTTTTACTCGATTTCTACAGGGCTCAGTGGCAGGGCATTCAGCGTTGCAATTTGCCCCTGAAACAAATTCCGCTAATGAAAACCGATAGTACGATGGATGCACGTACTCAAAGCAGGTTGATTGGCGAAGTGAAATTCCTGCGTGCCATGTATTATTTCCGTCTGGTTCGGGTTTTCGGAGGTGTTCCGAAAGTGACCAATATCATTGAATCATCAGCTGACTGGCAGCAGTCACGTGCAAGTGCCGACGAGATTTATAAGTTAATTATCAGCGATCTGGAAGATGCAAATGCCCGTCTCTGGAAAAAGTCGCAGTATCTTTCAACCGATTTGGGACGTGCAACCAAAGGTGCAGCTCAGGCTATGTTACTCAAAGCCAATCTGTATACTCACAATTATGCCGATGCAAAACGCTGGGGTGATTCCATTATGGTTTCAAATGAATACCAGTTGCTTCCCAAATATGCCGATAATTTTACGTTAGAAGGTGAAAATGGTAAAGAATCGGTATTTGAAATTCAGTACATGGAAGATCCAACCAGCGATTATGGTGATGGTTTCGGATTTACCCGCGGTACTTTTACCGTAATTCTTACCCGTTCGCGCTCCTCATTGCTGGGTGGTGGCTGGGGATTCAACAAGCCAACACAAAACCTCTACAACGAGTACGAAACCGGTGACCCACGCAGGGATGCCACCATTCTGAATCCTACCGATGCTCAGATTGAAACTCCCGCGCAGGAAATTTATCTCGGAAGCCGCTATCTGAACAGAAAATACGCAATGATCAACTCCGATGGTAGTTTGTACAAACTGACTCACCCGACCCGCGGCCCTATTAACAACAAAGTAATACGTTATGCCGATGTGCTGTTGATGTACGCCGAAGCCTGCTGTGAACTGAATAATTTAACTGCGGCTAAAAGCGCACTGGAACAGGTGAGAGCAAGGGCACGGGGTAATGCTTCGATTCTTAAAGCGTTTCCTTACGGAACTTATACCGACAATCAAACCGACCTGCGGAAGGCCATCCGTCACGAACGCCGCGTTGAACTCGCTATGGAAGGTCACCGGTGGTTCGATCTTTGTCGCTGGGGAATAGCCAAACAAACCATGGATGCATATAAAGCAGGTGAAACTGCCGAAGTTCAGGCACAAATGGCTACTTTTGTTGCCGGCACAAACGAATTGTTCCCGATTCCAAGTAAAGAGATCGATCTGAATCAAATGCCTCAGAATCCATAAATATTATAAACACATATAAAACTCAAAAATTTAATAACAATAAAATTTTATTATCATGAAAATCAAAAATTTATTTTTCGCATTTGTAAGCATGTCTGTGATATTTTTCAGTGCATGTAATTCCGAAGTATCTGTTACAGGTGTTTCGCTTGATCAGGCAAGTTTATCGGTAGCAGCCAAAGACTCAGCCGAACTCGTTGCCACTGTTCTTCCAAAAGGTGCAAAAGGCGATATTACCTGGACTTCATCAAATACAGCTGTTGCCACTGTCGATAATGGCAAGGTAAAAGGTGTGGCTATAGGTACTGCAAATATAATTGCTTCAGTTGGTACATTTACTGCCACCTGCGTGGTTACTGTAACCAAAGAAGTGTTAGATGTTAAAAAGTCGCTTTCAGGAACTGAATACTATCCTTTAATCCTCGATGGTGTTACCGCCACTAAACTCGGAGCTAAAATCAAAGCCGATTTACGCCCCGATCAAATCAAAAAGAACCTTTATATCTGGGAAGTTACATTCAATGCAGGAACAACTTCGGGACCCAACTTCTATGGCGAAGTAGAACCTTGGACCAGCTTAATTGTTGCCAATGTTGGTTGGTCAGGTGGCGGTTTCAATATCGACGATAATACTCTTACCGACAAACTTGCTGCTATCACGGCTAATCCGACCGGTTATTATCTTCATATCGGTATCAGAAGTAAAGGAAATGCAGTTTATGTGTTTGGAATGGATGGTCAATCGAATGCAAAATTTGCAGTAGGTCCGACTTCATTCAATGATAACGGAACTATTATTCCTGCTATTGCCAATTTTTCACGTGATGGTGAATGGCAGGAAATTGAGATTCCAATGTCAACTTTAAAAACAATGGGATTGTTATACAGTACATCGATGGGTGCTAAAAATATTTTGTGGTTCCTGGCTGGCGGAGTTTCAGGTACCACACTCGATCTTGATGCTGTATTTATCTACAAAAAATAACTGACAGTTATCCCGAAAATAAGGTGTAGCAGGGTTGAATGTCCCTGCTACAATACAAATTTAATTTTGAACAGAAAATGAAAAATTCCTTTTTCGTAATATCAGCGGCAGTATTATTCTTAAATTTCGCCTGCAAATCCAATGAACCGGCACCGACTGTTCTGGGTATATCGCTGGACAAAACTTCTTTGTCCATTGCCGAAGGTGATTCCGCATCTCTATCTGTCACTTTTGTTCCAAAAGGATCGGGCGAGAAAATCGTATGGACATCGTCCAACGAAAAAGTGGCAACTGTGACCGACGGTAAAATCAGGGCCATTTCGCGGGGTTCAGCCAACATCATTGCAATTACCGAAACAACCAAAGTTGAAACGAACTGCAGTGTGACGGTGACACGTACCGATTTACCTTATCAGCTGGTTTGGTCCGATGAGTTCGACGGCACCACGCTTGATCAGACCAAATGGAACTACGAAACCGGCGGCGGTGGTTGGGGAAATCAGGAAAAGCAGTATTATACCAACCGAACTGATAACATCAGATTCGAAAACGGGAATATGGTGATCGAAGCTAAAAAGGAAGATTACAATGGCAGCGCATATACTTCGGCAAGGATCAATTCGCTCAATAAGTTTGCATTTGCATACGGAAAAATAGAAGCGCGCATCAGTTTACCTTCAGGAAAAGGCACCTGGCCTGCGTTCTGGATGATGGGAGCCAATATCAATTTAGCCCACTGGCCGCTTTGCGGTGAAATCGATATCATGGAGCACATTGGCTCACAACCCACCATGATTTCGCATGCCACTCATACCTCCGAAAAAAACGGCTCCAAAGGAAATAACTGGTACAACAGACAGTACCCTTCCACTGCTGTCGAAAATAATTTTCATACTTATGCCATCGAGTGGGAACAAAAATACAACGAAGGTGATGATAACATCAGTTTTTATATTGATGGTGTGAAAAGCGCAACAGTTTGGGAACCTCATGTTAATTCTACAGTACAGCAGTGGCCGTTCAAAAGCGACTTTTTTGTTATCTTCAATTTAGCAATGGGTGGCACTATGGGTGGTTCAATCGATGATGCGATCTTTGCGGATAAAGTGTTGATGAAAGTGGATTATGTCCGCGTATATAAAAGGAAATAAAAAGCTATTATTTAAAAATAAGCAATCCCGGCTGACTCATTGAAGTCCGGGTGATTTGTGTAAAGTATTCAATTGAGCTGTATCAAAAGAATTTTTTGAACGCAAATGACGCAAATGTCGCAAATTTAAGATTTCAGGTGTTTGTATTTTGTTGATATATAACTATTTGAAATTTAAATAAATTCGTGTTTATCTGCGTCATTTGCGTTCTTCCTGTTTCGACACAAGCTCACGTTATAGTTAGTTTTTAAGGTAATTTAGTTTCAGGTATCCTTTTGATTTGTATCAAGAGAATTATTTGAACGTAAATGACGCAAATGACGCAAATTTAAGATTTCAGGTGTTTGTATTTTGTTGATTTACAGCTATCTGATATTTAATAAATTCGCGTTTATCTGCGTCATTTGCGTTCTACCTGTTCATGACACAAGCTCACGTAATAGTTAGTTTTTAGGTGATTTGGTTTCAGGTATCCTTTTGATTTGTATCAAGAGAATTATTTGAACGCAAATGACGCAAATGTCGCAAATTTAAGATTTCAGGTGTTTGTATTTTGTTGATATATAACTATTTGAAATTTAAATAAATTCGTGTTTATCTGCGTCATTTGCGTTCTGCCTGTTCATGACACAAGCTCTCGTTATAGTTAGTTTTTAGGTGATTTGGTTTCAGGTATCCTTTTGATTTGTATCAAGAGAATTATTTGAACGCAAATGACGCAAATTTAATATTTCAAGTGTTTGTATTTTGTTGATATACAGCTATCTGTTATTTAAATAAATTCGCGTTTATTTGCGTTCTACCTGTCTCTGTTACAAGTTAACATTGTTGTTTATCAAAACGTATAGTCTGTAAAAAAACAGACATTTTTGGTATTTTTATTCAAAAAATATATTAAAATACAGTGAAAGGCATTGTTTTCAAAACTTAATTGCTACATTTGCAGCCCACTTTTTTAAAAGCTATTGAATGAAAAAACTTTACTTAGCAATTTTATTTTTTCCTTTATTCGTTTATGGTGTTGAACCTTCAGGTTATTACAACACCGCAGTAGGTAAAATTGACGCCGCTCTGAAGACTCAGCTTTGTACCATTGTCGGACCACATACCGAACGTTCGTATGCCGATTTATGGACAGATTTTCAAACTACTGATAAAAGAACCGATGGTAAAGTAAGAGATATATATTCCAGCACCACCAATTATACATTCGGCACCAATCAATGTGGAAATTATTCGAAAGAAGGTGATTGCTATAACCGCGAGCATTCTTTTCCTAAAAGCTGGTTCAATGATGCAACTCCCATGTACACAGACCTTTTTCATCTTTATCCATCGGATGGATATGTGAATGGTAAACGCAGCAATTATCCCTTTGGCGAAGTCGGCTCTGCATCTTATACATCCAATAACGGTTTTTGCAAATTAGGGAATTCCTCATTTCCGGGATACTCGGGTGTAGTGTTTGAACCAACAGATTCGATGAAAGGGGATTTTGCCCGTACCTATTTTTATATGGTGACTGCTTATGACGATAAAGTGGCTGGATGGTCGTCCGAACATTTAGCTGGGAATAAATATCCTGCTTTGAATGACTGGAGCATTGCTATGTTTCTGAAATGGAGCAGTCAGGACCCCGTCGGTCCGAGAGAAAGAGCCAGAAACGAAGCAGTTTACGGTATTCAGCACAACCGTAACCCGTTTATTGATCATCCGGAGTTAGCCGAGTATATTTGGGGAACCAAAAAAGGAACACCATGGTCGCTTACAGCAGGTATCGATCAGCCGAAAATTTCATTTACAATTTCACCCAATCCTGTTCGCGATATGTTGTACATTGAAACACAGGAACCGAATCTTTCATATACCATTTATAACCTCAGCGGGGAAACCCTTCAGAAAAATTTGTTGAATAATAATGCATCCGTATCGGTGAACGACCTGAAAAACGGAATGTATTTAATTGAATTAAGTTCCGGTAACAGCAGAACAATTCAAAAATTTATTGTTAACAAATAATCCGTTTTTAATCCTTTTACATAAAAATGGGAAACTCAATTGACGATTGAGCTTCTCATTTTGTGTCTAAAGAAAAATTACAACTTTTATATAAATGAATTCATTACATGCTTAATGCCATGAAGCATGAAGTTTTTTGAGTCAATTTCAGTTTCAAACAGTTAAAGTGTTAATAATATGGCAGATTAACACATTAACAAAAAAATTATTACATGAAAAAATTCTTCTTATTTTCGTTTCAGTTTCTTCTCAGCTTAACGCTGCTTGCCCAAATTCCGGCCGGATATTATAATGCTGCCGAAGGAAAGTCGGCTGCAGCTCTTAAAACCCAGTTAGCTGCCATTATATCGGCAGGATACGTTGACAAGGGTTATGATGGTTTATACGATGTTTACAAAACAAGTGATAATCTTCCCAATGGCAAAGTATGGGACATGTATTCGATGAAAGCTGATGGAACAGCTGATTACTACTTTTCGCACGGATCAAATACCTGCGGAAGTTATAACAGTGAAGGCGATTGCTACAACCGCGAACATACTTTCTGCGATTCATGGCTGGGTGCTGCAAGTCCACAACGTTCGGATGCACACCATTTGATACCTACTGATGGTTATGTCAACAATCGTCGCAGTTCTTACCCTCACGGTAAGGTAGGTTCGGCATCGTGGACATCGAGCAATGGTAGTAAGCTGGGAAGCTCCGATCCATCGACCGGATATTCGGGAACTGTTTTCGAACCTATTGACGAATTTAAGGGTGATTTTGCCCGTATGTACTTTTATGTGGCTACCCGCTACGAATCAAAAATCGCAGGCTGGGTCAACAACGGATCTGCCGGCGAAATCCTGGCGGGTAATTCTTATCCTGCTTTTAAAGCGTGGTTCTATAACCTGATGTTGCAGTGGAACAGACAGGATCCTGTAAGTAAAAAGGAAATTGACCGTAACAACGCCATTGCACTGCTACAGAAAAACCGTAATCCCTATATTGACTATCCCGAATTGGCTGACTATATATGGGGTGATAAAAAAGCCATGGCATGGTCGGCGACAGGTAGTTCGGTAGGTTTAACTTCGCCAACCAACGGTACAACACTCGATTTCGGTAAAGTGGCTTATCAACAAACCGATACAGCTTCGATTTACATCAAAGGGATGAATCTCACCGGCGATTTAACCATCGCATTAAGTGGTGCCAATGCAGCATTTTTCACATTGCCTGTAACTACTGTTTCGCAGGCAAATGCAATGGCAGGGTATAAATTCGTTATCAATTATTCAGCTCAATCGGTGGGTACTCATACAGCAGTGGTTACTATTTCGGGCGGAGGTATTGCTACCGCCACTATTACACTGACTGCCACATCAACCGATTCGTTCATGGCTCTGGCTGCCAGCAATATTACAAACAATGGTTTTACTGCTAACTGGGCGGAATCAGCCGCTGCTACCGGTTATTCTGTAGATGTATTTTCTTATACAGGAAGTTCGGCAACCATTTCGCAGACATTATTAGAAGAAGACTTTGCATCGGCTTTACCTTCAACATGGACAAGTTCAGGATACATAGGTACAGTCGACCTCGCAGGAAATATCAGATTAGCATCGGGCAGCAGCAATGGTATCATTACTTCACCGGCACTTAATATGTCGTCGCCCACTACACTTAATGTCACAGCCAAACAATATTCGAACGACACAGGTGCAAAACTGACAGTAAAGGTAAACAACGATTCCATTACAAGTTTCATCACTTCTTCTTCGAATCAGAACTTTACAGTTAATATACCTGCGAAAACAGCAGCTTCAAATCTTGTTTTCTCGGCTTTAAAGGGAGCGCGTGTTTATGTCGACTATGTTAAATTAGTTACACAAAGCAGTGTTCAGACACCGGTTTCGGTAAACGGATACCCCCGATTGGTGGGAAATGTGTTGAGTCACACTGTTACCGGACTTTTAAGCGATTCGGTTTATTACTACACAGTTGCTCCTCAGGGAAATACAGCCCTGAAATCGGATGCTGTAAGAGTAAAAACTACCAATTACGGTACCGGTTTCGACCTTCCGAATGCATCGAAAATCAACTGGGTAAGCAATGCTGATGGAATAGTGATATATGAGATACCTGAAAATTCACAAGTGACTCTCACCGATATGCTCGGACGGAAGTATTTACAGGTGCAGGCTTCTTCGACTTTGCAAATCAGTAAATTGCCAAGAGCAGTATATTTGGTGCAGATCAAAAATAACTCAGGCGTAAATACCTGTAAAATAAAGTATTAAACTGATTATGGCTGCTCAGATCGTTGATTGTTATGAACTTTTTCAATAATACTGAATAATGTTTACCGTAACAAACAGCGAATAATGTACAGCGACAGCAGCTCAAAAAAACAAATATCATTAATGAAATTTTAAAATCAGCTTTAACAGTACCGGCTAAAGTTGGTATTATAAAAAATCAAAACAGAATGAATTGTAACTAACCGGCAGGAGATGGCGTATGAAAACTAAAATTTTGTATTTCACATGGTTTCTCACACTTGCATTTTCAGCTTTTGCAGGTGTACCTGCCGGTTATTACAATCAACTGGTTGGTAAAAAAGGAGCGGTACTCAAAACTGCCGTTCACGATATTATTTGTCAGGATACAACACATTATCTGAAGTATGGTTCCGGAGCAGGTTATACATGGGAGGGCTTTTATTCCACCGACCGGGATGAAACCACGAATCAGGTTTTGGATTTATACTCCGATACATTGCGGTTTTTCCCAAAGGATTATGTAAATCAGAATTATCCCGGGTTCGGGAGTACCATTCAGATTGAGCATTCAGTTCCCAAAAGCTGGTGGGGTTGCGATATCACTCATCCTGATTGTGCAGCGAGAGATTTGAATCATTTATTCCCCGCCGACGGAAGGGCCAACAATTATAAAAGCGATCACGCGCTGGGAATCGTAACAGGAACACCGACTTTTAATAACGGACTTTCGAAGCTGGGTCCCGGAGTTAATTATGGTTATTCGGGTACCGTGTTCGAACCTGCAGATAAGTACAAAGGCGATTTTGCCCGGAATTACTTCTATATTGCCACTGCATACCAGCATTATGTGAATAAATGGGACCTTGCCAATCCCGAAAATATGATGGAGGCCAATACTTATCCCACCCTTAAATCATGGGCATTACAAATGCTGTTGGATTGGAATAATCAGGATAAAATAAGCAACAAAGAAATTACCCGTAACGATAAAGTTTTTGCTATCCAGATGAACAGAAATCCTTTCGTCGATTATCCGGAATTAGCCGAATACATTTGGGGTAACCGCAGAACCATACCTTTCCGGTTGGATTTGAGCACTTCTTTTCCTTATCTTAAATGGCCGGACGATAACGATACAATTAATCTGAAAACATCTTTTTTTCATCAATCAAAGGATACTCTTATCAATTTATCTGCTATGAATCTGACAGGAGATTTGACTTTGACGATTGGTGGTGTAAATGCGGCTTCTTTTTCGACTCCGAAAACGACAATTTCAAAAGATCAGGCTATAGCCGGATATAACATTCCAATACGTTATTACGGTAACAATGCCGGAAACCAATCGGCAATTTTAACTGTTTCAGGTGGTGGAATTTCACCGGTAACGTTGAGTTTAAAAACCTACACTTTGAACGATTTTGAAGCTTTGCCACCTTCGAATCTCACCGATAACGGATTCACTGCAAAATGGACTGCATCAGCCAATGCCTCCGGATATTTGCTCGATGTGTTTACCTTTCAGAACATTGGCAATGTAAACAACAGTACCATACTGGAAGAAAATTTCTTTTTACCACTTCCGGCCAAATGGACAAAGAGCGGTTATAACGAAGGTACCACCGGTGGAGTCAGACTCGGGTCGGGCAGTGATGGAGGTACGTTAACTACTCCAATAATCGATTTGTCGACGGGAACTGCCACTCTTACTGTCAGGGCTAAACAATATTCAAATGATAACGGAGCCGGACTTACGGCAACTTTGGATGGAAATCCTTTGGCTATCTGGACAACTGCTGTTGCTAATCAGGATTTCACGGTGGAAATACCGGTTTCGACTCCGGTTTCAAAAATTACATTTTCCGTTGTGGCAGGCAAACGCGTTATCATCGATTATGTAAAAGTAGTTTTGCATACCCCGCGTCCGGATCCTGTTTCCGTGGCCGGTTATCCTAAACGTGTCGGGAATGTGCTTTCATACAATGTAACAGGTTTACAGAAAGGAACAAACTATTATTATACGATAACTCCCGAAAATAACGGTGCAATAACATCAAATCAGATTGCCTTGCAAACCTTAACCACTAAATTGACGAATCCGAAACGAAAAAGCAATACCGGCTGGATAAAACATTCTGATGGAATTCAAATCTATAATCTGAATCCGGACTGTACGGTGAATACCTTTGATATCAATGGAAAACATGTTCAAAGCATGCATCATCCGAATGACCGGCAATCAATTACATTCCCTGAAAAAGGTTTGTACTTCTTAAAAATTGAGAATAAAGACTCTTCCGAAGTGTTAAAGGTGAATTATTGATTCACATTTTCATTTGCTTGTTGTTATATATATACTAAATTGAAAAGCTGATAATTTCAAAAACAGACCCAATGAATTCAAAACAAATCAAATCGCTGCTATTGTTGTGTGTTGTGCTTTTCAGTTTCAACACAATTTTTGCTGCTGTTCCTGCCGGTTACTATTATTTTGCTCAAAATAAAAAGAAAGCAGAACTAAAAACCGCTTTGCATCAGCATTGTGCACCCATGTTTGAATTCGATTACGGTGGCGGTCCGGGTTTTACCTGGCAGGGATTCTTCTCCACCGACAGGAATTCCGATAATTCGGTGATTGATATGTATTCCGATTCTGTCCGCTATTTCAACGGATATGCTGCGGTAAACGGAATGAACATAGAACATTCGTTCCCGAAAAGCTGGTGGGGAGCTTACGAAAATGCAGCTTACAAGGATTTATTTCATTTATATCCGGCTGATGCTATTACCAATATCGTTAAAAATAATTTGCCTTTAGGCGAGGTCACAGGTACTCCATCGCTCAACAACGGAAAGAGTAAGATTGGGAAAAACGGATTTGGTACCGCTTATACCGACAACTGTTTTGAACCTGCCGATGAATATAAAGGCGATTTTGCACGCTCTTATTTTTATATTGCTACCGTGTATGAAAACCTGGCACCGCTCATGCAATCGCCTATGGTAATCAACAACAGTACTTATCCGTTCTGGCGACCATGGGCCATCGATTTACTCCTGAAATGGAATCGTCAGGACCCGGTAAGCCCGAAAGAACTGGCAAGAGTTGAAGCGATTTACGGTATTCAGGGCAATCGTAATCCGTTCATTGATTACCCGGGTTTAGCAGAATATATCTGGGGAGCCGATACCACCAAAGTCTATCCATTCCCCGCCGAAACTCAGCCATTTCTGGTAACTCCCCGGCGTGGTGAGTCGCTTGATTTCGGTGTGATCCTGCAAAATGACAGGCGTACGATGCCACTTCATATTTTAGGTGTCAATATTTCGTCAGATGTACAGGTTTCGTTAGAGCATCAAAGCAGTACGTTGTCGTTGTCAACACCCGTAATTTCTGCTTCGAATGCATTGGGCGGAACAGATTTATCCATTACTTTTACCCCTGCTGCAGCAGGAATTGTGCTTGACACCTTGCTTATTCAGGGTGGAGGACTGGCTGAAATACTCCGCATTCCGGTAAAAGCTCTGGCTTCGTCCGATTTTATAACGGTCGAACCAACTGAAATTACTCCTGTCGGAGGTACATTGAACTGGATTTCCGACCCTCTGGCTACCGATTACCGGCTGAACGTTTATCAGGGCGACCAGCAGGCCGGCGATCTGATTATCTCGACTTATGTAGAGGGCAGCAGCTGGAACAAAGCCATTGAACTTTTCAACGGAACCGGAAAGACGGTCGATTTATCGAAATATTACCTGCAAAAACAATCGAACGGAGCCGGTTATTTTGGTTCAGCTCTCAGGCTAAATGGTTCGCTGAGCAATGGTAAAAGTTTTGTCATTGTCCATAAACAGGCTGCTTCCGATTTGTTGGCTAAAGCAAATTTAGTGACCGATTCATTACTTCAGTACAATGGAAACGATGCCATTCAGCTGGTGCGAAGCGGCGTAACCATCGACATGGTGGGACAGGCTAATGCCGGTGCTGATGTAATGTGGGGGGTCGACCTAACCCTGCAGCGCAAACCTGAAGTTACACATCCTTCATCAACTTTCAATGCTGCCGAATGGACTTCTTTGCCTATCGATAGTTACAGCATGCTGGGAAATCACCCAATGACACTCACTTCATCCAAAAATTATATTCTTCAAAATGTAATGACAGGACTGACAACTAATTACCCTATACAAAATTTAAATCCGGAAGCTACTTATACCTACAGCATTGAATCGATGCGTTCCGGAGTTATTGTTCCCTCAATCAATACCATGCAGCTGCATACCTCAGCTCTTGACGCACCTGAAATTTCGGAAGCAGGCAACATCATGAGTCATCAGTTTACAGCCAACTGGGGACCTTCAGCTTATGCCACCGGATATTTGCTGAATGTTTTCACTGCCAGCGGACTGGCTAATACCACTGAAACAGAGGGATTTGATAAAGTTGGCAGCAACGGAACTCCGCTTCCGGACGGTTGGACAGGAACTGTCTCGGGGATTTATACCACGGCTACAAGTTCAGGTGTTGCTGTTCCGGCTCTGAATCCGAAAACCAATGGAGAATGGGTACAGACCAGGACCTATCCGAGTCCTGTTTCGAAACTCGCTTTTATGTACAGGTATGCTTCAGCAAGTGTCGGTTCTTCGTTTCTCATTGAAGCGCTGAGCAATAATACCTGGACCAATGTGGCAACAGTGCCCTATAATGCATCTACATCGAAGTTTTACCCTGTTTATAATTTTACAAAGGAACAGGGAATCAAAGCGTTCAGATTTACCTATAATAAAGTAGGAAGCGGAAACCTGGCTCTCGACGATATAGCTGTAACCTACGGTAGTCAGGATACTACTTTTATTGAAATGAATAAACCGGTTCTGACCAATTCTTATGTAGTAAGTGGCTTAAGTGCTGCAACGACCTGTTTTTATCAGGTACGTGCCACATTGGGCAATGCCGTTTCGGCACCATCTGATATAATGAAAGTTACTACTTTAATTACAGATGCTGTTAAAAATGATAAATTCAGTACAGTGGGGGTATCTGTCAATAAAGACGAAATTACCATCTCAGGGTTGAATGCTAACGAGCAGGTTCAGGTGTATACAATTACAGGTGTTTGTGTTTACAATCAGATAAACTTCCGGAATGTACTTAATATCCGTCTGCCGAAACATGGAATGTATATTCTGAAAGTTTCCGGAAATGATGAACGCACGACAATTAAATTCAGATTGTAAATAAGTCCGTTCTGTTGCCTGAATGATATTTTGTTCGAAAAGCTTTCATATCTTAACTGAAAATCTTTTCGTTGTTTTTCTGTTCACAAAATCAGGTTACAGATGTTGTTTTTTATGGTTTCTCAAATTTGTAAATAGCACCGTCACGGAAGGTTTTCAACCTCTTCAGTTTCATTGATTTGCCGATTTCTTTCAGATTAAGCAAATCGGGATTGTCGTCTAAGTTGAACCATATCAGAATGCCGGAAGTTTCCGACATAAATTCTTCCACATCTTTTTTGTAGGCTCTTTCGGGTAAAGTCCCCGAACGGTTGCCGGTCAGAAAATAAACAGCCTGACTGTGATTGGAATAAACCACAGAGTCGGCCTCAAAAATTTCGGGATGTTTTTCGAGATAGGTAACAAGTTGCGATTTTTGCCAGGTATCCTCGCTGTAACCGGGAATTCCCGTTTCGAGCATATATTCAAGGTTTTCTTTGTTAATCATCACAAAGGAATATGCAAACAACATTACAATACCAATTGAAAATGCAAAAACCACCCATCGCAGAAGTCTTACTGACAGTGATTTCCGCCATTTGGGAATCTGACAGGTGGAAATCAGTAAAAAGGGTATAAATGCGGGAGCAAGCAGACGGTTGTTGATGGGTTCATACCTCGAGATAGTCGACGAAACAACAATAAACATAACATAAACCACAAAAAAAGTTACTGTTATGTTTTCAAATGTATAATAAGCTTTCCAGTGTCGAACATTCCGAATGAAAAATGCAATAAACAAAATGAGTATGATAACAAAAATTATTTTCAGAAACAGCTGATTTTCAATGTTAATCGAGAACCAATCAGTAAAAACTTTACCTGAGTACTCCACATTTTTCGAGAAAGGTGTTATACCCTGCTGGCGCTGACCGGTAGCCAGTCCAACCTCCCATACATTGCGAACCAGATTTATTAATACAAGCGAAATGCCCGTACTGCCATAATAAAAGATATGAAGAAACTTATTTTGCCAATTCAGGTTTTTGTCAAATAAAATCAGTAAACCGCCTGTACCAAGCAATGTAATGCCGGCGTAACGGGTATCAAAAGCAATTGCTGTTATCAATCCGGCAACACCCAATGCTAACAGACTGTGTGTGTGGAAGTAACTTCTGAAAGCGTAGAGAAATATTAAACAAAGCAGAATAAACAGAGTTTCCGACCATAACATCGTATAAATTTCTATCAAAGAAGGACTTATGGTGATAAGCAATAAAATGAGCCGCTTGTAAAGTTTTGTTTTATATTTGAAACTTTCGATCATTACACCGCTCAGAAAAATTACCGCTGAGAATAATATTCCGTTCAGATAGGGTGCGACAATTACTATATCGACGCGGGTAATAAACATTACGAAAGCCAGAAAGAGCGGGTAAAACAGGGGGAAAATAACCAGTGCTTTGTCGGAATAATCGGTAAATCCGTTTCCAGCTATTAAGTTTCTTGCTGCCGACGAATAAGCGATTGAATCGGGTGAGATACCAATCCCGTTGTGCCGGGTAAATAATAACACGATAACGAAACCTATGGCAGCCGCAATGGCAGCATCAGCATTTGATTTTAAAAATTGAATATTCATCTGAACTCCGGTAAACTATGATTTTCGAAAACTATAATTTATTAACAGACAATCGTTAAGTCACGGAAAACCTTTCAGTAACTTTTGTTTTTTAAAAGAATTGTTGCAAAAAATCAGGATTTATGTTTCTTTTTCGATGGCCTGCACAACCAGTCCGGCGAGAGTCATTCCAAACATTGCCGGCATATATGAAATCGTTCCGTTAATTTTAGCTTTCAGTTTATTCCAGTCGTGATTTGCCAGCTCAGGATCGCCGGCTACAATTCCATTCTCTGCGAATGAAGTTTCATCAAACTCATAGTAATCATCTTCACCTTTGTTTTTCAAAAGCTCTTCGCTGTAAACGCACATGAATTTTTTGCTGACGCCGCCTGCTTTTTTGATTCTGCTTCGTAATGCCGCACCAAGCGGACAGCCCTGTACCTTCCAGAATTCGGTGGTTCGGATGCGCGACGGGTCTGTCTTTAAAGCGGCGCCCATCGACGAGAATAATGTTGCATTGGTCTTAGTGGCAGCCTGAAGCAGATGTACTTTATTCGACAGACTGTCGATGGCATCAATAATAAAGTCGTATGTATCGAGACAAAATGAATCTGATGTTTCCTGACTGTAAATTTTTTGCAGTGCCAGTATGTCGGCTGCGGGGTTTATTTCAAGCAATCGTTCGCGTAGTACTTCGGTTTTGACTTTTCCAATGGTTTTGGTAGTGGCCATTAACTGACGATTGATATTGGAAACACTCACCCTGTCGGAGTCAACAATTGTCAGGTGACCGATACCGGAACGTATCAATGTCTCCGCACACCAGCTTCCCACACCTCCGATACCAAATAATATGACCCTTTTTGCTGCTGCCTTTTCCATGTAATTTTTTCCCAAAAGCAGTTCAGTTCGCTGAAATATTCCCTTTTCAATCCCCATTCTGTAAACTCATAAATAACCGGAATTCCGGTTTTTGTTGTATTAAGCAAAATCATTTAACTTCCGGTATCCGGTAGTCTTCATTGACCGTAAATTCAGTTCGGTTACCCGAAAATATGCGGCAAAGTTACAAACAAATTCTGCACAATGGTTCAGTTTGTACAAAACTGCATTCGAATGATAGTAATAATTTGACGATTTTTCAGGTAAAATCCTGCAAAAAAGGCTGTCTTAAAAAGGCTGTATCACAAGAGTTTTTTGCCTGATTTGCATTCTTCCTGTTTTTGATACGACCTCTTTAAGACAGCCTTTTATTTTTTTTAAAAATCAATTAATTGGACTGAATTGTAATTTTTGTAGCTACGTTATCAATGCGAAGGATATAAACTCCCTTCGTCAAACCCAGTTTTATTTCGCGTGCCGAACGATAAGTGGCAATTTTGCTTCCCACTACCGAGAATACTTCCACGTCATTGGTAGGCAACAGATCGAATTTCAGTGTGTTACCTGCCAGTGTCCAGGGTTTAAAATCAGGGTTATTAACATTGGCACTCAAAGGTAAAACGATAGCAGTTCCCGGAGAACCGATATTTGCTATTGCATCTGCCGTAACTGTTACCTGATTCGAAATTGTGCCTGTAATGGTACCTACAGAACTTACAACTGCATTATCAACCACTGTTCCATCTGCTTTGTAACTCCAGTAAAAGCTTTTGCCGGTTGTGGCAGCTCCAAAACTTACGCGGTTTACTTCTGTTCCGTCGGCTTTGAAAATAACGACACCATCGCCGCTTGATGATAAACCAATACCCGAGCCTGTATACGAACCTACCGAAACATTATCCATACTTGAGCCCCATAACGTTTTAAGCGCCGGAATGTCAGTTCCCGGATTGGCAGTTTCCATAAATATAACACTCTTTCCGGCAGGGATGGTGGTGATGCCGTTCAAAGCTAAAGAAGTTGCAAATGCATAACTGCTGTCATCCACTTTCCATCCGGTGATATCTACATCAGTACTTCCGATATTCGTCAATTCGAACCAGTCAATTGCTCCTACGCCTGTACCACCGGCACTCGACATGGCTTCGGTGATTTTAATTTGAGCCGAAGCTGCCGTGATAGACATTATTATCGAAAAGGCAACTAAATAAATGTGTAAATTCTTCTTCATAATGCTATAATTTTTAAGTGAATAAATAAATTTTTTTACAAATATAGTGTTTCCTGAAATAATTTGTTCTGTTTTTATGTTAAATATACAGATTGGTTAAAATAAATATTTAAGGCATTGAAGTACAGCATTATATAGTTGTTGTGTAAGAAAGATGATTTTTAGCTTTGTTCGCCTGAATTTGTAGCGGAATTAAGTTGTTTTTGTGATTTTTTGTTGCATTGAAAAGTGGTTGTCAGCGTTGACACGTACAATATAGCTGCCGGTTTTGAGGTTTTTTACATTAAGATTCGTTGACATACTTAGATTGTTTTTTTCGAATAAAACCTGACCGGCTAAGGAGTAGATTCTGACCGAGAATTTTTGAATTGAAGTGTTCATACTGCCGATATGCAGAATATCATTAAAAAGCTGAATTGAGAAATTCTGCTGATTCAATTGTTCTGATTGAAATCCGGTGCGGATATCGTTACCATCTGCAGCAAAAGGCGAAAACCATCTGATAGCATCAGCCATTTCGGCAGTTTTGGATACATCGCGGCAAAGCCATGCGCCCATCGAAGCTGCTTCAGGATATTTTGCCGAAATCGCAAATCCTTCAATATTTGTGCTCCCCGATGCCGGATTCGGTATAAAATATTCGTTTATTTTATTCAGTTTGTACTCTCCGCTAACGATGGCTGTTTTCAAATCGGTAACTTCTAAGTAGTTGTCGTCCAGATTGTGTAAGACATACAGAAGCCCGGTTGAGTTATCAAAAGCCAGGTCGCAGCTTTCGGTGCGGTTGGTTCTGTATTTCCCGACGTACGCAAAATCGTTGGTTATGTCGGGGTTGATGTCAAAAACCCATATATAACCACCGTTTTGATGAGCTATGAATATCAGACCACCCATACCTTTAACCGATAAGTAGGGGCTGCCGGTCACAGAACTCACAAAATTGATTTTTTGCAAATAGGAATCAGGGACAAAAGCAATGCCTTCAGGACCGGTATTGTCGGTATTGGTCATGGGCGAGGGCGATTGCAGCAAATTCCAGGTCTTTGATTTTGTAAAACTTGTGAAATTACTGTCGTGGGTATATTTCCTGATTTCGTAACTGTTTTCGTCCACCGTATAGAATTCGTTGGCCGATTTGTTAACCTGCGTGATTCCTTCAGGTCCGCCAATGCCATCGGCAGTTCCCAGCAGCGTGTAATTGTTTGTCGTTGTATTGTACTGAAGAATGTATGCGTAACCACCATCGCCGACTGCGTAAAGCCTTTTTAAACCATCGTTCCAGTATAAACCACTCAGTTCAGCCGTTTTCGAAGGGAAAACAGCCGATAGATTGGTTGCGTTGGTCCAGCTTTTCGAAGGCCATACAGATTGAGCGTTCAGCGTAAAAATGCTATCAATCAGTATCAACGAGTACAACAGGTATCGGTATTTGTTACTCACAGGCGTTTTATTGACTCAAAAAGGTTGTTAAATTACTTTGTCGATTTCGATACAGATTTTATTGAATATATCATTGATGTCTCCTGTTCCGTCAATCGCAACATACTTTTTTTTAAGCTGATAATATGATTTTACCGGAAGAGTGAGCTCATTATATACCTGCAATCTTTTCATTATTGTTTCGTGATTATCGTCGACCCGTCCCGACATTTTTCCTCTGAGCAACATTCGTTCGATAAGTTCTTCCTCATTTACCACCAGATCGATCAGTACATTGGTTTGTTTGTTAGTCAGCGCAAGTTTTTCTTCAAGTGCTTCTGACTGTGCAGTTGTGCGGGGAAAACCATCCAACAATATTCCGTTCAGCGAAGAATCCATCGATTCAATGGCATTCATCAGGATGTTGATAATCAGCTCGTCGGGCACTAATTTTCCTTCACTGACATAGCTTTTGGCCAATTTGCCCGATTCGGAATTTAGTTCCATTTCGTTGCGCAGAATATCGCCGGTCGATATATGTTTCAGTTTGTACTTTGCCGAAATCAGGGTGCTTTGAGTCCCTTTTCCACTGCCCGGAGGGCCAAAAAGAATGATGGTCATAAGATTTGAGATTTGGTGATTTTTAGAGTATAAGTTAAATCGCAAAGATATGAAAAATTTTATTATTTAAGTGAATATGTAACCACAATGCCTGTTTAGTGATTAAGCCACCGGCAGCAAACCCGCCACATCCTTCCACCCATAGTGCCATATCCGGTTTGTGCCTGTATGATAGCATGTTCCGAGTGCAGGTTCGGGGTAACGAAGATTCAAATGACCTTCCATCCGAACAGATGATGAACTGTTATTTTTTGCCCTCCAAAGGCCGGTTTGACTTTTAAATCCGCAAATTGTTCCCCAAACTGCTGATAATTAACAGATATAACTGCCATTCACCTTATAGTATTGGGCTGCCGACGTGCTTTCCGGCTCCGGACAGTCATCATGTTTGTCACCGCATTATCCGCGCTGATTTGCAATTCAATCAGTCACTTTGGCGACTGCGAATACGTCCTCATACCGCCAAATCCATGTAGTTTCGGTCGCTATGGCTATTTTGGAAAAATAAAGTTTGTAAGTGCTGTTTATTGAGCTGTTTTTCATATATTTGTGTACAAAAAAATGATTATGCCGGTAACCTGAAAAAACATTATTGATTTTGATGTTGAATTTGCCCTTAAGACTTATTTTTAAAACGAAATAAAAACTATACCTGACAGGTTTTCAAAACCTGTCAGGTATTTGTGACCACGTTTTAAGGAGATATTTATAAACCAGTTTAAATTTGTAAAAAAATACACCTGACAGGTTTTCAAAACCTGTCAGGTGTGAGTGTATTATTAGGTGAGAGTGACCATTACTGATTTTGATGTTTGCGTTTAAGACATATTTTTAAAACGAAATAAAAATTATACCTGACAGGTTTTCAAAACCTGTTAGGTAGGGGTGACCATAATCCACTTTACAGTTGCTTGCTTACGGGTATTTAGCTCCCGAAAGCAGTACAAGTCATGGATTGGTACCTCCGAATGCCCATAGCTTTAGTACTGGGCGGTCGGGCTAATAATACAGATCAACATAATTGAATAAAAACAGAAAATTAAAAATAAACAGCAATGCGAAAATTATCACTTTTCATAGCGGCAAGTTTAGACGGATATATTGCAAAACCAAATGACGACCTCAGTTTTCTGAGATTAGTCGAAAAAGATGGTGAAGATTACGGTTATACAGAATTTATGGCCAACATCGACACAATTATTCTCGGTAGGAAAACCTATGATTATGTGCTCAAAGAAATTGGCTCAACTCATTACGACAACGGAGAACGGGATGTGTTTGTAATTACGCGAACTTCAAGACCCAAATCAGGACGAACAACTTTTTATACAGGAAATTTGGTCGAATTAGTTCAGCATCTGAAATCGGAAAGTGGAAAGAATATCTATTGTGACGGTGGTGCCGAGATCATAAATGAACTTCTGCAGTACGACCTGATAGACGAATTTATTATTTCTGTTGTCCCTGTATTGCTTGGTAACGGGACAAGACTGTTTAAAGACGGAAGACCCGAACAACAACTTCAACTTCTGAGCTTTAAGACATTTGACACCGGACTAACACAATTTCGTTACTATAGAAAAAGATAACTTGAAAGACCAAAACCCGAAAACCCGGCTTATAATTATGTGTTTAAAACTCTGATAATCTGACTGAAATTCAGCAGGCAATATTCCTGTAGGCATTAAAATTTTAATTTTCAGGAAGATGAAGTACGGGAAGCATTTGTTGGTTAAGCAATTTAAAATCAGGTATTTGCTTCTGCCACATTTCATAATATCGCGTTCCGTTGGTATACAATGAATCATGAGTTCCTTCCTCAGTTAAAATTCCATTCTCAAGAACAGCTATTTTGTCGGCATCTATAACCGTACTTAGTCGATGTGCAATAATTAGTACAGTTTTTCCCTGTTGTTTTAAATTTTGAATAATTGATTTTACATATATTTCGGAATCTGAATCGAGTGAAGAAGTAGCCTCATCAAATATTAATATTTCAGGATTTTTATACATTGCTCTTGCTATTGCAAGTCGTTGTTTTTCACCTCCCGACAATGAAGCTCCGTTTTCACCGATTTGTGTGTAGAAACCGTTCGGTAATTTTTCGATAAAAGAAATTAACCCCAGTTGCTGAACAATATAGATGATTCGCTCCATATCAGGTTGAAGGTCGCCAACAGCAATGTTTTCAACAATATTTCCCGAAAACAAATTTAATTGTTGCGGAACAGTACTAATCATTTTTCTCAGGCTCTCATACGAAAAATGGTTAATATCCAGGTTGTTGATTGTAATCTTACCTGAGTTTAAAGGATATAATTTTTGTAATAAACAAGCCAGTGTCGTTTTTCCTGAACCACTTTCGCCAATAATGGCGGTTAATTTTCCTTTTGGAATTGTGAGTGAAAAGTCACAAAATACTTCTTTGCGGGTACCGTATGAAAAATTGATATTTTCAAATCGTATATCTCCGGTATTTTCTCTTTTAAGTTCAACCTTATTTTCAGTTGATTCACGTTCCAGATCCATGATTTCAAAAAGGCGGTCGGATGCAATTAAAGCATTTTGTATCGATTTGTTAGCCCCGATTAAACCTGATACCGGCCCCATGAAATATCCGATTATGGAATAAAACGACAATAACTCTCCAGGAGTAATCTCATTATCAATTACAAAGTAAGAACCTACCCAAAGCAGTATGATTGTAAAAACACGGCTTATCACTTCCGATGAATAAGTTGAAAATATGGAGTTTTTACCGGATTTGAAAACTGTTTTCAATAATCCGATAAACCTGACTTCGGTTTTCATATTACTGAAATCCTCAATACCAAATTGTTTGATGGTGCGCACTGAATTCAATGACTCCACTAACTGACTTTCCAATTCTGCTGAATGTTCCATTAATTTACGTTCCTGTTTTTTGTTCAGTTTATTGGTGGTGAGGTAAACGGCAGAATATAAAGGTATTACAGTGAGCATCATCAGGGCAAGTTTCCAGCTATAAATAAACATTAATGCAAATGAAAAAATAACGATAAAGATATTTACTGTCAGTGAAATTGATACATCGTTGATAAATGCACGGATTTTAACAGCATCGTTTATACGTGAAATGATTTCACCCACCCGCATGGTATCAAAAAAACGCTGGGGTAGCTTCAGTAAGTGTTTGTAATATCCTAATATCAGTCGGGTATCAATTTTCTGGCCGGTTTTGAGCACAAACAATGTTTGGTTTATACCCAGTAAAACCTGAAACAATATAATAATAAGCATTCCTACACTTAAAAGATTCAAAAGGTTAGAATTACCGGTTGGTAAAACATTATCTGTTATTTTCTGAATATAAACAGAGGTTGATAAGCCTAATACAGTATAAAGTACTGCTCCGGTTAAACTTTGTGCAAGAACGCTTTTGTGTGGAGCAAGTAAAAATGCAAACCGTTTGAAGTTTGAAATTTTCTCATTTTTGGCAACAAAATCTTCATTGGGCATAAGTATGACCAAAACACCTGTCCAGGTTTTCATAAACTCTTCTATGGTATGGGTATGCATCTCACCATCAACAGGATCCATGAAGGTTATTTTCTTTTCATTTGCTTTATAAAGCACCACATAATGATGCAGTTGAATTTTATCATATTCAACAATGACGTGAGCGATGGCAGGATATGGGATTTTACCCAGTGAATCCTGATTGCCTTTTACACCTTTAGCTGAGAAACCCAGTTGCCCGGCTGCGTTTACCATGCCAAGAACATTTGTTCCCTTTGTATCGGTTCCTGCAATCTGGCGAATCCGGGCAACCGGCATCTCCAATTTATAATATGAAGCCACTGAAGCCAAGCATGCAGCGCCACAATCGGTAATGTCTCTTTGTTTTACTTTTATACTCACTGTTTTTCTAATGATAATTTTGGATTTAGCCAGTTTTCTATTTTATCGAAAAGTAATTGCCAAAGACTGCGCCTGTTTAATCGAAAATTTGCAGTGAAAGTCAAACCTTTTTGAATATTTCCGGTGTAACCGCTTTTCAGTTGTAAAGAACCGGCATTTAATGTACAACGCACCCTGAACATCGGTTTCTGGTTGATAAGAACCACATCGCTTAATATTTCTTTTACTTTACCCCTGATCATTCCCCATTCACGGTAGTTATATGCATCAAACTGAAAAGTTACTGTTTGATTCTTTCGTATGTAACCGATGTCGGAAGGTGAAATGTAACATTCAGCCAATAAGCCGCTGTTGGATGAAATATAAGCCAGATTTTGACCCGGTGCAATAAAATTATTTTTCTGAAAGCCTGCAACCTGAACCAAAGTGCCCGTAATCGGAGCAACGATTACAAATTGACTTTTTTCTCTTTCGAGTTGCCGGATATTCGAATTTAGTTCAGCATTTTGACGGTTTAGTGTGGTTTGTTCGGTAATCCAATTGGTTTGATAGTCCTGTTTTGAGACATATAATTGTTCAGAAGCTTTGTCGTAATTATTTTTGGATTCCAAATAATCAAAGTTTGAAATTACCTTTTGATCTGCGAGTGTTTTTTGAGTTATTAATTCTTTTCGAAGATAATTTACACTGATTTCAAGTTCATTTATTTTAGCCCGGTAACGGAAAAATTCTCCTCTGTATTTTGGAGTCAGTAACTGATTGTACTTTCCTGTTAACAAGCAAGATAAGTCGGATATAAAAAAGTCATTTTCGTGAACTTTATTCTTTGCCAATGCAATTTGTTCGTCTAATTTTTCGGAATTGAGAATAATTAAAGTGTCGCCTTTCTTTACCATTTTATTTTCCTGCATTCGATATGAAACTATTTCACCATATATTGCCGATTGTATGTTGGTATTCTCGTATGGACTTCGAATCACTCCACGACTCTGAGAACTGATTTCTACATAAACCAATGGTAATGAGACAAAAACAAACAGAACAATTATAAGTATAATGCTGTAAATGATTTTACTCTTTGTACTAATCTGAGTATGATAACATTCTACAGTATTTTCGATAATTTCAGGAGGGAATAGTTGAGGCATTTAGAAATGGTTTTGTTAGATGCTAATGTACATTATTTATAATTACAATTGGTCATTATGATTATTAAATTTCTACAACTTAATTTGCAAACCCGCTCTAAAACTAATATTAGCTTCTTGATAAACATTACCGACTACCCAACCTTTGGTTTTTGCAGTAAGCGAAACATAAGGTTGAATCAGTTTTGAAATAGGAACAAAAAATTTTGTTTCAACTAAACCACCAGGTTGAACATTCTTGTCGTCGAAAAGAAGGTTCTCTGGTTGTAACCACAACATAACTCTCGCATCAATCGGAATCGGATTTTTTAGCACTTCTTTTCCAATCAGGAAACTATAGGTTTCTGCTTCTACACCTGGCATCCAGCAGTTTTTATTTACAAAATTGTGCAAGGTAAAAGAATAGTTATTAGCATGATACTGTAATAAACCTGTGGTAGATATGTCATACCCAAAGGAAGTTAACCAGTGATTGAAATACAGATTACCTCGCGTAACACTTCCGTCTTTCTCTGTTCCTAAATTGTAGGACGTAAGCATCACTGAAATTGGATTCAACAAGTTAATAAGTTGTAATAATCCCTGTCTAAATAAATAAGATTGCTCTTCCGATGTGAGTTGTGAATATTTTATATATCTATTAATCCCAACTCCTGATGGATATATACCTCTATTTTGATAAGGTTCGTTTGGCCGGAATAAATCGAATGTGTACGAAAGAAAATCCAAACCAACAGCATCACGTTTTGCAATATTGCTTCCTTCAGATTTTATTTCATCATCAATAACTTTATCAGAATAAGATTTTTTGGAGCATAAGAGAACGTATAAAATACTATTTAGATTGCTATACAATGGTATAAATGAGATTGACTTTGTATTACTAAAAAATGCTTCTTTATTTATATTATTTGACATCAAATATTGTCCTTCAATACCTGCTTCTGACAAACGGACCATATCTTGTGGACTTTCGCTTTTCAAACGAATTAAATCTTCATCGGTTATATGACTTACATTTATTAGACTTTTTGTTATTGGAAAATCGTTCATGTCATTATAGCTTTCTATACCATGTTTAGCAAGTACCGCTCTGTGAAACTCTTCATGCATCCATCCGCTGGTAAGCGGTATTGGTAAGAATGTGATGAAATCTGCCATACTTACAAGTGTTAGGTAATTTTGCTTAATTACTGGATTTTTTATTTTTAAACGATATAAACCCTCACGTTTTAGATTATTTACTGATGTGGCAATATTCAGCGATTGAGACATGGATGGGTCAGTAAAAATACCAGTTAACCCTGATAAATATGTGCTTTTGTTTATGAAAGGATAATCTAATAAAGGATAATCCAGGACTATAGGATGGATACTATCAGAACTAGTGTATTTGTTAGTACTAATTCCATTTTCTTTTCTATCTTTTCGGTTTTTTAAACTCTCGATGATAAATTCTCTACGTTTTATATTTTGTATTCGAATTTCATCGTCCGTGAATTGTACAGATTTCTTTTTTTGTACTATTTTTTCTAAATAATTAAAGTAATCAGAGCCTTTTTTAATAAGCTCTAGTTTGACATTTCCTTTAATGAATCCACTTTCTTTAAGCACTTCAATGATATAGGTTTCATTTGGCTCTAAATTAACCTCTAAAAAATATTTGTTATCAGCAACTGCCCAAAAGACTTGTTTGCCAGCTTCACATTGATACATTAGGTGAGATGATCCACTAGACTTACCAATATACTTGTTATTATTATAAAAATCAAAAGTATGCAATCCACTTGTTCTGTTTCTAACAATATAAACGGTTGCTTTTTGAACAAGAGGATTTATCGAATCTTGTGAATATAAATTGCTAAAAAAAAATAAAAATAATATAAATGAGTAAATCTTCATGATAAAATGTTTTTATTGAATAAACAAACTATTAATAGCAATGTAATTCACTGCTATTAATAGTTTAACAAAGCATTAAAATTAAAAACCTATTGGCACCAATAACCCAATTATAGCTCCAATTTCACCTCCATTTTTTTCTTCACCCCAGATACTTCCAATCGCTGCACCTATAACAGCACCAAGGACAGCCATTATAATACCACCACCTTCAGTAGTTTTCATTTCCTCCGCATTCATTTCCTGAACGCCAAAATCATTTAAATTTAAGTTTTTCATTTTTGTTTTTATTATTAAAATGTGAATTTGTTTTTGCTCTCAACTTAAAGCCTGTGAGCATGACTTTTATATTTGCAAATACGTGGCAAATATAAAACTCCTTCCGTATACATAAGTAGACGGAAGCTCAAATTCCGAATATTGGTATTAAAAACAAATAAATATACTTTAAATGTGTTAAAACGATGTTTATTGCCATAAAAAATCAGAATTAAAGATGCCATGATTTTTCAGTATATGATAAACAAATTCAAGTTTCAATGAAACTTTTATTTTGTACTAATCAGATTATGATAACTTTCTGCCGTACTTTCAATAATTTCAGGGGGGGAAGAGTTGTGGCATAGTGTGATTAAGACTGAAAAATTAATGGTATCTACTATCTGTCTTTTTATGTGTTCTTTAAAGAAAATCTGATATATTTCTTCAGCATTCGTTTCCTGAACAGCAAAATCATTTAAATCCGTTTTTTTATTTTATCATTTCTTGTTAAAATGTGATTTTTATAACATTATGATTTTGAACTGACTTTTTGTTTTTTACAAAAATACGAGACAAAGAAGTCGAATATGAGGTTTGTTAAAACTGCTATTCAAATTCGTCATCAAAAGTGGATGTAAAATAAGGTTTTTGAAGTAATATCGATTTTCGTTCAGTTTTTTTCATAGGAACTGCATCAAACTCTTTTTCTGTAATACTTCCATATATATGGGTGGTTATGTTTGTCCAAATCATTCTTTTTGGATCATTTTTTAAGCTATATTCCAATCGTTCTTCTAATTTTGTTGGTATTCCTTGTTTGGAAAAGTAGATTGAACGATAAAAACTTTTTAAGAATAAATCTTTTTTAGGATTAATTGAAACCATTGAGTTTACATGGTTTATCATTTTCGGACTAACCTCGGATTCAATACGGATTAATTTCCAATTTTCTTTATTGATTATGTATCGGCCAGAAGACAAAACATATTTATTGTTCGGAACATATTTTGACTTCGGAGTATATCCAATTATTGCAATTGAGTCATTTGTGTCGACAAAATAAAAAGTTAAATCCTTATCATATTTTTTACTTTCACCAACTAAATAGTCATTGATAAATGGAATTTCATAATAGTCAAAACGTTTTAATGAATCAACCTTAAAATCATTAAATAATTCTATTTTTAATGCTTTTAATTTGGAATCCGATTTGCAACCTTTACCTTTTTTATTTAATCCTGAAACCTTAGATACGTATATTGATTTTGCATTAATAAGTACGGAGCTTGTATTTTGAACTTTCTCATTTTGATAACAAATTAAAAAGAACGGGGGCTTAGGCATCGAATTAAATGTATTATCAACTGCTCTGTTTAAATCACGCCAGGCAGCATCTGCTGTTACAATTATCGGGTTTATTTCAACAGGCAGTAATTCCATTTTTACTTCAGACGTTTTCACAAGTTGCTCACCAGATATTAACAGTTCTTTGTACCCTAACCGTCTGAATTTATAGTTTAAATCATTTTTTAGTTCAATATTAACTATGCCATCTGCATTAGCTTCGAAATGAATGTTATATCCTTCAACTAATATTAATGCAAATGATATTGGTTCGTTTGAGTCAATATCCATAATTTTTATAACATGCTGAGCGTATAATTCAGCAGATAAATTCAGCAACAATATAGAAATAAGTGAAATGACATATTTATGATTTCTCATATTTTTTTTAATCTTAATAATTGCAAGAGAGATTGGGCTCTCTTGCAATAAATTATTAAAATTTGATAACAATTTTACCATTATCTGAGTGACCTACTAACCAATTCCAGGCATCACCAATTGCTGCTCCAATTGCATCACCGATTGCTTTACCTATGTCAGTAAACAAATTACCTCCTTCGGCTTGCATCATTTCTTCAGCATTCATTTCCTGAACGCCATAATTTTCTAAGTTTTTCATTTTTTATTTGTATTTAAAATGTAATTATTTGTCACATCTTCAAGTCTGTGAACTGACTTTTTATACTCGGTCAAATACAAATTTAAAAAAATACAAATGTGCAATTTATTGAAATCCTTCATTGAATTCAGCATCAAAAGTGGGTGTAAAATAGGGCTTTTGAAATAATATCGATTTTCGTTCAGTTTTTTTCATAGGAACTGCATCAAACTCTTTTTCTGTAATTAGTTTATATATGTGAGTAGTTATATTTTCACGTATTAATTTTTTTGTGTCATTTTTCAGGGTATACTCCAATCGCTCCTCTAATTTTGCAGGCAATCCGTTTTTTGAAAAATAAATTGAACGAATAAATTTCTGATACAACATATCTTTCTTTTGATCATCCAAAACCTTTTCATTTTGAAAATTCAGCATTCTGGGATTTACCTCAGAATCAATACGAATCAACTTCCATTCCCTTTTATCGATTATAAATCTGCCAGATGTTAGAATATAACCATGAGGGATAAATTTCAATTTAGGGGCATACCCTATAATTAAAATTGAATCATTTACATCAATATGATAAAAAGACAGATTATTGTCATCTTTTTTATTGTGACCAAATAAAAATGCATTGACAAATGGAATCTCATAATATGTAAATTTTTCGACTGATTCCAAATTGAAATTTTCCTCGTAAAATATGGTTTTCAATCCTTTTAACTTTAACCGCGTACTACAACCTCTGCCCATTTCAAATATTCTGCTAATTTTTGCTACAAATATTGCATTGGCATTTACTACTGTTAAATTATTTTTAATTATCTTATCCTGTTGAAAGCTCTTTATATGAAAAGGAGGTTGAGGCAATGATTTATAAGTGTTACTAATTGCATTATTTAATTCAAGCAATGCTTTATTTGCAGTTACTGTTATAGGACTTAATTCAATAGGTAATAACTCTAACATAATAATGGTTTTCTTATTCAATTGCTCTCCTGAAATATTAATGTCTTTGTACCCTAATCGACTGAATGTATAATTCTCTTTTTCATTTATGTTAATGTTTAACAACCCATCAATATCAGCAATGGACTTAATATTGTTATTTGCCGAAGATAAAATTGCGTATGCCACTGGTACTTTTGACTCGCCATCTATTACTCTTATTGTTTGTTGAGCTTTTAGCTTCATAGAACTCAAAGTTAAAATACTCAAAAGTAACCCACAAAGAAAAAAGTATTTTTTCATATTAATTATTCTAAATCAGCAAGAGAAGTTTTAACTTCTCTTGCTTGTTAACAATTATTTAAATTCTGAATCCAGATCCAGTCCAACGAGACGCAACCCAATTCCATGCATCTCCAATTGCTTCACCGATAGCTTCTACTGCATCGCTGATTGCTTTGCCAATATCAGCTAACAAATTTCCACCATCAGTTTCTCTCATTTCTACCGCATTCATTTCCCGAACGCCATAATTTTCTAAGTTTTTCATTTTTTATTTGTATTAAAATGTAATTATTTGTCACATCTTCAAGTCTGTGAACTGACTTTTATATTTGCAAATACGTGGCAAATATAAAACTCCTTCCGTATACATAAGTAGACGGAAGCTCAAAAGGCATTCTTCTGCCGTTAATCATTGTTAAAAACTTCAAATTCTAAAAAAATCAGGCTCTTTGGCTGAAAATGAATGTAAAAGGACAGCAGATGATTGTAAGAAATTCAAACTTTTATCACATTTTTGATTTATTCAACCTGTGAAAACCCTGATATAAGAATAAATATGAAAATGGTTTTTCGTTATAATTAAAACTGAGCGGACAAGGGACAAACCTGCAAAACTAACTGTCGGAATATTTAAATAATCAGGGAATAAATAACCTATTACTTATCATACTATTAATAATTTAAATGATATTGCCGGAATTTTGATTCTGATGCAGCTGTAAAAATCTGAAATGTCTCGGTTCAAAATAAATCAACGGCTATTCTTTTAGTAAGTCATTCAAAAATATCAAACTCTTTCTGTTAATATTTTTAGTGGCTAAAACTGAACAGATTTCTCCTCCGTTGATCTTTTTCAGTTCTTCATCATCATCCAGAATTTCATAAACAAATTCGAGTTTCAGAATTACGGTTTTTGTGTAGATAAAACTCTTCTTCTTCCGTGAATATACGATAGGGATTTTTTTTTCTTTCAACGTATCAATTATTTGATATAAAAATGCACGACTAATTCCCAGTCGTTTGGCGAATTGCCCGGGAGTATTGGTTTTTTCCTCTGCTATAAGTTCGTGAATTAGACGAAATCGTTCGATGTTGTTTGTAAGGCTCATAAATTCAGCTTTTTAAGATTCTTGGTTGATGTAAATTATTTAAAATATTTTTTAACAGGTACAGCCGGTTTACAGATTTAGCTTTCCGGTTATTGAACCTTTATCGAACAGCTTGTTCGTTTTGGTTACCTGATTTGTGTGGATATAGCGGGTAAAGTACAATATACCCGGAATTATTCACATCACTTCATAATTGAAATGGTGTGGAAAATCATGAAGAATTAACGTTTTCAACTGAGTTTTTTGAGGAAGCTGGATAGTAAATTGTGGTAAATGATTCGGCAGTGGAATGTGATGGATGATTTTTTAAAACAGCTGCAGAGTCTTTATAAATCAGCTTTCCGGTGTCCGAAACATTTGCTTTTTCCCCGATAACAGAAATAATTTTCATAACAGATTGGTTTTAAGATTTATAATGTTGTAAACGACAGGGCAAATATAAAGTTATAATTTTGTATTAACAAAGAAAAAAACAATAATTCTATGCAAAATCTGAAAATATTTTCAATCCGTCAACTCATTTCCCATCTGTATGCGGGTATTGGTTAATTCTATCACAGCCTGTCGACTGTTTATCAGAAGATTCGTATGATTGATTACTTAAATCTAACATTCACAGAACAGAGGTCTTCAGTAATTCATGAAAGATTTCAAACCGTTGAAATTCCAATCGTACCTGCGTTCCCGGGTTCTTAAATTCTTAAACTGCCGGTTGCTTTGTAAATTTGTTATTTGTCAGTATCTTTGCAGTCCGAAAAATAATTGCATACAGGCAAAGCAGGTGATTTGTTTTGCTGAATTTATCATACATCAGGGAAAAAACATGAAACAGTTTAAACGCACCACAGTTACTTCGGCACTTCCTTATGCCAACGGACCGGTTCACATAGGTCATTTGGCAGGAGTTTATGTGCCGGCCGATATTTATGTTCGTTATCTTCGTCTGAAGGGAGAAGAGGTTCTTTTTATCGGAGGGTCGGACGAGCACGGAGTGCCAATCACTATTAAAGCCCGCAAAGAGGGTGTCACTCCGCAGGACATTGTGGATCGTTATCACACAATTATTAAAAAATCGTTTGAGGATTTCGGAATTTCGTTTGATATTTATTCACGTACAAGTTCGGCAATACATCGTGAGGTGGCGTCCGGAATTTTTAAAACCATTTATGATAAAGGTGGTTTTGTGGAAAAAACCAACGAACAGTATTATGATGAGACAGCAAATCAGTTTCTGGCCGACCGTTATATAACCGGTAAATGTCCGCATTGCGGCAACGAAAATGCCTACGGTGATCAATGTGAATCGTGTGGTACGTCGCTCAATCCTACAGACCTGATTAATCCCCGCTCGGCCATTAGTGGTTCGGCACCAGTGATGCGCGAAACAAAGCACTGGTATCTGCCTTTGGATCAGCATGAAGCATGGCTGCGTCAGTGGATTCTGGAAGAACATAAGGAGTGGAAACCAAACGTATACGGACAATGCAAAAGCTGGCTCGACATGGGTTTGCAACCGCGTGCAGTAAGTCGCGATCTGGACTGGGGAATTCCTGTTCCCGTAGCGGGAGCCGAAGGTAAAGTGCTCTACGTTTGGTTCGATGCCCCGATTGGTTATATTTCGAACACAAAAGAGTTGTTACCCGACTCGTGGGAAAAATGGTGGAAAGACCCTGAAACCCGTTTGTTGCATTTTATCGGAAAAGACAATATAGTTTTTCATTGCATCGTTTTTCCTGCAATGCTTAAAGCCGAAGGTTCATATATACTTCCCGACAATGTGCCGGCCAATGAATTTCTGAATCTGGAAGGTGATAAAATCTCCACTTCGCGCAACTGGGCAGTATGGTTGCATGAGTACCTCGAAGAGTTCCCCGGAAAACAGGATGTTCTGCGTTATGTGCTCACGGCTAATGCCCCCGAAACCAAAGACAATGATTTTACGTGGAAAGATTTTCAGGCACGTAACAACAACGAACTGGTGGCTATTTTCGGTAACTTTATCAACAGGGCACTGGTTCTTACACAAAAATATTACGAAGGCACAGTACCGGCATTAGGCGAACTCAATGACTATGACCGTCAAACCATCGATGAATTTGTCAACGTAAAAGCTGATGTCGAAAAACTGCTCAATAACTTCCGTTTCAGGGATGCACAAAAAGAAGCAATGAATCTGGCACGTATCGGGAATAAATACTTAGCCGATACCGAACCATGGAAATTAGCCAAAGAAGACATGAACAGGGTGGCAACCATTATGAACCTGAGTTTGCAAATTGCAGCCAATCTGGCTATTGCTTTTGAACCGTTTTTGCCTTTTACTTCGGAGAAACTCAGACGAATGCTGAATTTAAAAACTTTCGACTGGAAAGAACTCGGACGCATCGATTTATTGAAAGCCGGCGACTGTCTTGGTACTCCCGAACTCCTTTTTGAAAAAATTGAAGACGAAACCATAGCTGCTCAGGTTCAGAAACTTCTCGACACCAAAAAAGCAAACGAAGTGGCAGCTTACAAGCCTCATGCTGTAAAGGAAAATGTAGCTTTCGACGATTTTATGAAAATGGATATTCGTGTAGCTACGGTGCTCGATTGCCAAAAAGTACCTAAAGCTGACAAACTGCTTCAGTTTAAACTTAACGATGGAATGGGTGAACGTACCATACTGTCAGGCATTGCAGCTTATTATCCCAATCCCGAAGAATTGATTGGCACACAGGTTTGCTTTATTGCCAATTTCGAACCCCGAAAACTCAGGGGTGTCATAAGCGAGGGGATGATATTATCGGCCGAAGATGCAGATGGAAAGCTGGTGTTGATTCGTCCGGAAGCTATGGTAACCAATGGTGTGGAAGTGAAGTAAATCAGGAAATGCAATGCGTCAATTCATTGAAAAAACAGGGAAATATTTAAACAATGACCTTATCGTCCTGATTTTAAGGTTATTGATACCCTTTGTTTTGGTGTGGTTGATGCGTGTGGTTTTCTATTTCAACAATACTGATTTTCTGGCCATTGAGAACTGGAAAGACGAATTGGCGGAGTTAATCAAAGGCTCGTTGATTTTTGATGCGTCAAATCTGGCGTTTACTTTCGGATTGTTTGCCGTTATTTCACTTTTACCTTTCAGATGCAGGACCAACAGTAAATATCAGGCGGTATTGTTCTGGTATTTTGTTGTTGCTGTGGTTGTTCTGGTCGTTCTCAACATCACTGACTCCATCTATTTTCATTATGCCTCACGCCGTATTACCTCCGACGAATTCAGCTATTTCGACAACGGGAATACATTTTTGATACTGGGAAAAGGAATCGTAGAAAACTGGTACCTTGTTTTATTCGGGATCGGACTTATTACACTTTCTGTTTGGCTTTACCGGCGCATTAAATATCAGCCGCATCAATTGAAATCGTGGATGTATTATCCGCTTCATATCGTTGTATTTGTATTGTCGGTTTTGTTACTGATTGTGGCAATGCGTGGCGGGACGAGCAGGGCTATCAGACCGATAACACTTAGTAATGCAACTCAGTTTGTGGAGTCGCCCGTAAAAAGTTATATTGTCCTGAATAATCCGTTTTGTATCATTAAAACCCTGAAAAAGGAGCAAATCAATTATACAAAATATTTCACCGAAGCGGAATTGGACACCTTATACTCACCTGTTCACAAAGTGGATGGCAATCGGGAATTAAAACGGAAGAATGTGGTCATTTTTATTCTGGAGAGTTTTAGTTTTGAACATTCAGCTTTTCTGAATCCGGGCTTGTATAAGGACGGAGTGAAATACACACCGTTTATCGATTCGCTGATGCAACAGGGATATATTTTCGATAAATGTTACTCCAACGGACATAAATCGATTGATGCGCTACCATCGATTTTAACTTCCATACCATCGTTCAAAACTCCGTTTGCACTAACCCAACAGGCATTATCACCAACTATGGGGCTTGGTACCTTACTCGGAAACGAAGGCTGGGATTCATGGTTTTTCAATGGTTCCGAACGTCGCTCCATGGGATTTGTTGCTTATGCCAAAAGTGCCGGATTTGTGAATTTCAGAACCAGGGAAGATTATGAAAGGACAAGGGGAAAGAATGATTTCGATGGTTATTGGGGAATCTGGGACGAACCATTTCTGAATTATATGGCCAACGAACTGGGCAATGCAAAAGAACCATTTATATCGGCAACTTTCACACTTTCGTCGCATCATCCGTTTATTGTTCCCGATCAATACAAAGAGTTGCTGCCAAAAGGTAAAACAAAAGCGCAACAGTGCGTGGCATATACAGATCTCGCACTTCGCCATTTTTTCGAGGTGGCAAAAAATCAAAGCTGGTTTAAAAACACCATTTTTGTTTTCGTAGCCGATCATGTGAGTTGCGAAACGTTCACCGAAGAGGCCCGCTCGGGTGCCGGTAATTTTCATATCATATATTTCATGTATACACCCGATGGTTCGGTTAAAGGGCGAAGTTCCACAGTTACACAACAAATAGATATCATGCCTACATTATTGGGATTGTTGAATTATAACAAACCGTATTTTGCTTTCGGACGTGATGTTTTTTCGAACGATAAAAACGGATTTGCCATTAATTACAACGGAAGTGCATTTCAATGGATTACGGATTCGGCAAGTTATAATTTCGATGAAAAAACGACAGGAAACCCTGTTGTCGACATAAAAGTAAAAGCCTTTGTGCAGCGCTATTATTTACAACTGGAAAAAAGAAAATTTACAGTGAAATAATTTACAAATCAGTGGGGAGGCTGTCTCATAAGTCCCTGTGAATATTCCCTGAATTACAAAATGAAACATAATTTATTTTTTAAATAGCTTTTGAAACAACCACCTCACTTATTTATTCAATATATGGTTTTGAATTTTACTTAAAAAAAGCAATTCAAACCCTGCATTGTTAAAAATTGGTGATACATGAGCGATTTATGGATGTTTGCATACGTTTTTTGTATATTTGTGCCGTTAAATTAAATCTGAAATATCAATGACAAAACACAAACAAGCGACTTCATCACGTTTGCTTTCACTCGATGTACTGCGTGGAATTACTATTGCAGGAATGATTCTGGTAAATAATCCCGGAAGCTGGGGTGCCATATATCCTCCGTTGGAACATGCCGCATGGAATGGTCTGACACCAACCGATCTGGTGTTTCCCTTCTTTATGTTTATTATGGGTATTTCCATGTATTTGTCCTATTCGAAATTCGATTTCAAATTCAGCAAACGTACTTTCTTTAAATTATTACGTCGTTCGGTTTTGTTGTTTCTCATCGGGCTGGCAATTGCGTGGTTGAGTTTGTCGATGAGGCAATTTAACGCGATGCGTGGTGAGGAAATTGGTTATTTCGACCGATTGTGGCAGGCGGTATCTAACCTTGAACATCTTCGTATACTGGGAGTATTACAACGATTGGCGCTGGTTTCGTTTTTTGGCTCGTTCATCGTGTTGATTGTAAAACCCAAACATATCCCATGGCTTATCGGTGTTATTCTTGTGTTTTACTGGATATTGATGGCAGCAACCGGCAGCTATCATCAGGACGAAAACAGTCTGGTTTATATTATTGACAAAGCTGTATTCGGATTGACGCATATTTATACCGATCATTTGCCTGACGGGACTTCGGTAGCTTTTGATCCTGAAGGATTGTTAAGCACTTTACCATCCATTGCCCATGTATTGATTGGTTTCTGGGCTGGAAAACTGATATCGGAAACAAAAGATCTGGGTGAGAAAATTCAGAAATTATTTATTCTCGGGACTATAATTCTTTTTGCAGGATTCTTAACCGACTATGGATTTCCTATCAATAAAAAAATATGGAGTTCGAGTTTTGTGCTTGTTACCTGTGGATTGGGCTCTTTGTTGCTCGCATTGCTGATTTGGATCATCGATATAAAACACAAAAAAAACTGGAGCGTGTTTTTTGAATCCTTTGGAGTAAATCCCATGTTTGTTTACGTAGTGGGAGCTGTATTGAGTATATTACTCGGCAACCTTGGTTTTATGTACAATGGTGAATGGATTTCGATGAAAGGATTTGTCTATTCACAGTGGTTAAAACCTTTATTGGGTGAATATCCCGGTTCGCTGGCTTTCGCACTTATTTTTGTAACCGTCTGCTGGTTGATTGGAAATATTCTTTACAAACGGAAGATTTTCATAAAACTTTGATTTTGCTGTCCGGCAATTTAATATGTTTTTTTAACAGTATTTTGACAACGAAAGTAAATACTTTTAATATATCCGGTATTTTATTATGAACTACGAGGAACTCCGCGATTATTGTCTGACATTTAAAGGAACCACCGAACATTTCCCATTCGATGAGGTAACTTTGGTGATCAAGGTACAGGGTAAAATGTTTGCTTTGTTACCTCTGGACAATCCTGAGACGCAAATTGCCCTGAAATGCGATCCGGAAAGAGCTGTTCAGTTGAGAGAAGAGTATTCAGCCATCGTACCTGCATGGCATTTCAATAAAAAATACTGGAATACTGTTAAAATAGAGCCTTCAATTTCGTTAACACTACTGAAAGAACTGATTCAGCATTCTTACGAACAGGTGGTTGACGGACTGACAAAAAAACAGAAGGAAGAACTGGCAAATTTGCCTTAAATAATTGTTTTCAGTTATGAGACTTGTAATACAAAGGGTAAATGAAGCTTCGGTAGAGATTGACGGAAAAATTAAATCTTCGATTGGTACAGGATTGATGGTGTTGGTTGGAATAGAAGAAGCGGACTCAATAGAGGATTGCGACTGGCTTGCAGGAAAAGTAACCGGATTGCGTATCTTTGACGATGAAAACGGTGTAATGAACCGTTCGGTCTGTGATGTCGAAGGTGAAGTGCTGATTGTAAGTCAGTTTACACTGCATGCTCTCACCAAAAAAGGGAATCGCCCATCGTATATAAAGGCGGCAAAACATGAAACGGCAATTCCGTTATATGAATATTTTTGTAAGTCAGTTGCCCGAAACTTAGGTAAGGAAGTACAAACCGGTACTTTTGCTGCCGATATGAAAGTTGCATTGATCAATAACGGTCCTGTAACCATTTGGATGGACAGTAAAATGAAAGAATAAATCAACCTGCAAATTCCATGAACAGGAATTTGCCAAAATATACAAAAAAGATGAAAGTTAAAGCCAGTGCAAAAGCCCCGAAATCAGGATTTAAATTAAAGAAACATATTCCGAATTCAATTACCTGTCTCAATCTTTTAGCAGGAAGTGCTGCAGTTTATTTTGCTTTTCTGTCCGATTATTCAATGGTGTTGTTGCTCGTCCTTTCGGCAGCTGTTTTCGATTTTTTTGATGGATTCGCAGCCCGTTTATTAAAAGCTTATTCTCCAATGGGGAAGGAACTTGACTCGTTGGCCGATATGGTAAGCTTCGGTTTGGCGCCCGGAGCAGTGGCTTTTTCATTTCTGAAAGACAGTGGCTTACCTTTATGGATGAGCTTTGCAGGGTTTATTATTCCCGTTTTTTCGGCATTACGTTTAGCAAAATTTAATATTGACGCCCGCCAGACCAGTTCGTTTATAGGTATGCCGACACCAGCCAATGCTCTTTTCTGGACAGGATTAGGTTATTCGTTTTCAGACATTATGATTCAGAATCATTTGTCCACATTTTTGCTGATTTTTATAATGAGCGGATTGCTTGTTGCCGAAATTCCAATGTTTTCGCTTAAATTTAAAAGTTATGGCTGGAAAGCAAATCAGTTACAATATATATTTCTGATTGTCAGCGCCGGACTTCTGTTTATGTTTCAGCTTAATGCGTTCGCACCTATTATAGCGTGGTACATTTCACTTTCGCTCATTAAGTATTTGTCGAAAAAAACCGGCTTCAGAAATTCACGTTAATTCCTGTGTTAAAATTAATTCCGGGCATTGGATAACCGTAATTGATTTGATATTTCTGCTGAAGTAAATTATTCCCCGTTACAAAAATACTGAATCCCGGCAATGGTTTGCAGGTAGCACCTGCATTCAGCAAAACGTACGAAACTGTTTCGACAGCCGGGTTCAGTTGAGTATATAATTTGTCGATGTACTGCGTTGAGATATGGAAATTCCACATTTTATGCTTGTAATTTAAACTTACATTCGCTTGCTGTCGGGGTGCTGCCAGTACGGCTTTTTTAATATCCACATAACTGTAGTTTCCGATGAACGACAGATGGTCAGTGCAAAAATATCTGCCATTCAGCTCCACGCCCGTATTTTTGAATGTGCCTGCGTTTTGCCTCTGACTTACTAACGGCGGAACAACCTGAATGAGGTTTTCACCATTCACCATGAAAGCGGTTAATTCAAATTGAAGTTTATTCCCTAAGGCAGTTTGCAACCAGCTTATTTCATAATTCATCATGCGTTCAGGTTTCAGGTCGGGATTGGGCGCATACAGATATAACTCCATAATGGTCGGGCTTCTGAATCCCTTTGATACAGATGCTTTGAATGAAGTTGAACTGCTTTTGATATACGAAAGTCCAACCATCGGAATCAGTTCGTTGCCAAACGAAGAATTGTTTTCGAGACGAATTCCGGCGTTCATATTAAATCTGTGATTGACAAAATACTGACTATAAGCGTAGAGTGCCATTTCGTTCACTGTTTTTAGCTCGTTAGCTGCCATACCGCGGTTGGCAGTACCTCCGTATTGTTTGAAGTCAGTACCGACTGTAATATGATTATTTTTCGACAAATGGAAAGTTTCGTATAACATAATGCCACTGTTGCGGTCGGTAGAATGAAATCCATCAGATAGTTGATGTTCACCAAAATTATGATAGATTTTCAATGATCCGTCGTTTTTCTCAAATTTATTATCAATCGAAACTGCTGCCTTACCTCTTAAAATGTCAATGTGAAATGGTGCCGGTTTTTGTATCGGACCATTGTCATTGGCATAGTATTTTGCAATGTTTAAATCGGCCTGAGCCACAAAATGTTGATTGATTTTATAAACGGTTTTGGCATATCCGTTTGAGATTTTAAAATCGGTATTTTCACGTATTCCATCCGTCTTGTCGTTGTTTACGGAAGCAAATAAATTCCATTTGTTTTTTTTGAACCCAAATGTAGCGCTGTATTTCTGAGTGTTGTAAGAACCATACGATGCTCCGAGCTGAAAATTGACACCTTCGGTTTTTTGTTGTTTGGTTATCAGATTTACTACACCGCCCATTGCATTCGATCCATAAAGAATTGAAGCTGGTCCCCGTATGATTTCAACCTTATCGATGTCCGATGCAACATAGGCATCCGACAAAGGATGACCGAAAATGCCCTGATACTGAGGATGTCCATCAATCAAAACCAAAACATCAGTATTGGGTGAACTGCTGATTCCGCGCATGGTTATTCCTCCCGAACCACCTGTGCCAACACCAAAACCAAGTACATTGCGTTCGGTAACAAAAAAACCGGGTACAAATGAGTTCAAAGCAGTCAATACGTTGATCTGACCACTTCTTTCCAAATCAGTGTCACTTATCTGGCTGACCGACAGCGGTATTAATTTTCGGGATATTTCTGTTTTTGAGCCGGTTACAACTATCTCGGAAAGTTGAATGCTATCACTGATTTGTTGCTGGGCGTATGCTGAAATGTAAACTGAGAAAGCAATGAATGTGATAGATATAAATCGGAATAATTTCATTTTTAAAAAAATATGTTTTAAAAGGGCTGATGAATCATACCGGACGGCCCTGTTTATTTCGGGTTTTAAACTGCGATGTTTTGACTCCGGTGTCATGTTTGTTTCATACAAACTGAGTCAATGGTTTTTTTCCGGCACAAAAATACTAAATACAACCTTAATTTATGACTTCAATTACTCAAACAATGTAAAAAAACACTTAACCGATCGGAATTTCAGCAGGAATGATGCTTTTTCCAAAATAGTTTGAATCATACTAACAATATGGAGATGGATTAGTTGAGTAACTGTTGATTTTTTAGTTAAATCACTCTGATTTGATTTTCTTTAAATTGTTGATCCTGAAAAATAAATAATCATATACGGATGTCTAATGTACAGATTATCTGATAAATGTAGTGCTGGTTTGTATGTTAGTGTGGTTTGCTATTCATCATGACGAACACAAAAATTTGTGCTTAAGGTCTTTTTTTGTAACTTTGCAGTCGATTTTTGCATGAAATGCATGCAAAAACGTGTGCTTGAATACCACGTAAAAAACAAGTTTAGATGAAAAAACAAGTGTCAGTCACCTTTATGGTGCTGGGGATGCTTTTCACAGTATGCCTCATCGTTTCCAACATTGTAGAGCAAAAATTGATTCTGATTGGTCCGGTAGAAGCCACAGCCGGTTTGCTCATTTTCCCGATTTCTTACATTATTAACGATTTGATAGCCGAAGTCTGGGGCTATCGCAAGGTACGTTTGATAATATGGAACGGATTTCTGATGAATTTCTTAGCCGTACTCGTATTTAAACTCAGTATCATAGCTCCGGGATCGCCGCATTTCAGCAATCAGACAGCATTCGCTTCGGTACTCGGAAATACCGAAAGAATTGTAATTGCAAGTTTTATTGCTTTTTTGTTTGGTTCGTTTCTGAATGCTTATGTTATGAGTAAAATGAAATTACTTCAGCACGGACGTGGTTTCTCAATACGTGCTGTAGTTTCAACCATAGTAGGTGAAGGTGCCGATTCGCTGGTTTTTTTCAGTATAGCCTTTTCGGGGATTATCCCTGTGAAAGCTTTGCTGGTGCTTATTCTTACTCAAACAGCTCTAAAAACAGCTTACGAAATCGTTGCACTTCCCATTACAAATATTGTCGTCAGGTATGTAAAAAAACACGAACAAACTGATGTTTACGATAATAATATCACCTACAATCCGATAAAAATTTCGGATATTTAATTCTTCATTATTCAGACACAAAAGCGCAGTTTCATACATTTGAGACTGCGCTTTTTCTTTATGCTTCAATTATAAGTTTCGAAATAGCATAAAGTTAAAAGAAACAGTTGTCATCCGACCAATTTTTATTCATCAATTTTTAGAAGGGCGTGAAATATTAACTAAAGTATAGAGGTGATTTTCACGCTTTTTCTCTCTACTTATCCTATACACAATTGAACATAAATTCAGATATTCGGATTTTATGACTTAACATATTAATTTTAAATCCCAAAAATTCAATACTTTAAAATTTAAAACCAACTTTACACTGAAAATTTGAATAAATTAATGAATGACAACAACTATAAATAATTTGTTGTAATATTGCATGTCACAAAATCTAATACTAATTGTATGTTATTTAAAAAGGCAAACAAATCAATTGAGTTGATTGATAAATTTCTGAATTGCGTTGATCAGAGTTTGTTATTGTTCAAAGAAGGTGTCAAGAACTATCTTTATAACAACACCGAGAATTTCAATAATGACATTTTACAGTTGGCCAACAATGAGATAGAATCGGATAAGCTACGCAGAGAAATTGAAAAAACACTATACATTCAATCCCTGATGCCCCAGTTGCGGGGTGACATCATGCGTCTTCTCGAAGAAATGGATAATCTGATAGATGAATCGAAGAAGAATTTGTTCCAGTTTGAGGTCGAAACGCCACTGATACCAGCCGAATTAATTCAGGATTTCATTCGGCTTACCCAGATTTCGGTATCAGCTGCCGAATCGGTAATACCTGCTGCAAAATCATATTTCACCGAACCGGTGAATGTAAACGAAAAGATACATCGTGTTTATTTTTACGAAAAAGAAACGGATTTACTGGCAGATATTATTCGCCGGAAAATTTTTCGTGAAATGACGGGTTTACGATTGAGTGAAAAATTTCATTTGCGCTATTTCACACTACATATCGAAAATATTTCTGATACAGCCGAAAAAGTAGCCGATTTATTATCGATTATGGCCATTAAACGTATAGTATAGTAACTGAGCTTATGCTGACAATCATATTTCTCACAAGTGGTTTATTCCTTGGTTGGTCGCTCGGAGCGAACGATGCAGCCAATATATTTGGTACTGCTGTGGGATCACGAATGGTGAAATTCAAAACAGCAGCTGTAATCGCAAGTATATTTGTAATACTTGGCGCTGTACTTCAGGGAAGCGGAACCACAAAAACTTTATCGGAATTAGGTTCGGTCGATGCAATGGGCGGTGCGTTCACTGTAGCTCTTTGCTCGGCAATTGTGGTTTTTATTATGACGAAGTATAAATTGCCTGTATCAACCGGACAGGCAATTGTGGGCGCAATTATAGGTTGGTGCTATTTCACTTCAAGTCCGGTTGATTATTCGATATTGGGAAAGATTGTAGGTTCCTGGATACTTGGCCCTGTTTTAGGTGCCGTTTTTTCAGCCCTTCTTTATTTGTTGGTTGGCCGTATAATCCGCCGGTCGAAATTGCATTTGCTGAAAATTGAATCTTTAATTAGAATTTCACTTATAATAGTGGGAGCTTTCGGAGCATACAGTCTTGGGGCAAATAACATAGCGAACGTGATGGGAGTTTTTGTAAATTCAGTTGATCTCAATATCACAGTGGGAAGTTTACACATTGATTCGGTCGAAATATTATTTTTTGTTGGCGGTCTGGCCATTTCGCTGGGGATTTTCACCTACAGTAAGCGGGTAATGGAAACTATAGGTGGTGATATACTTGCCATTACCCCCGAAGGAGCAGTGGTGGTTGTTTTTGCTCAGGCGCTGGTGCTTTTCGTTTTTTCTTCATCATTATTGTCGCAATTTGTTCAAAGCCTGGGTTTACCTGCTATTCCCCTGGTGCCGGTTTCGAGTACCCAGATTGTTGTGGGGTCAGTACTTGGTATAGGTTTGGTGAAAGGGATGCAGGAAGTAAAATTAAATATTATCGGAGGTATTATGTTAGGTTGGATTTTAACCCCGGTATTGGCAGGAGCTCTTACATTTTTCAGTTTGTTTTTTGTGAAAAACATATTCGACATTAAAGTAAGTTCACAACACATTAATACAATTGACAATGCATCTGTTTTACCTCCTGTTAATGTAAATATACCCTTTGATGTCAATGCTACCATCATCTCACTGTTACTGATAGTACTTACTCTGATTTCAATTTTTTTAATTGTCAATCAGTTGAGAAACAAGGCAAAATCAACCGAGAAGGAACATTATCTGGCTGAACAAATGCAATATTCCGAATTTCAAAAAGCATTATCGGAGATTGAAGTAAATACTGTTCAGCTTGAAAACACGAATCTTGTTTCGCGCATCGAAGAACAAAAAAATGAAATAGTCACTTATTCGCTGAATATCGGAGAACAAAGGAGTTTTCTGGAATCAATCAACAAACAACTTGAAAAAGCAGTAGCCGTGCATGATGTTTCCCAAAAGAATGAGATGCTCAGGCAATTGACAATAGAGCTGAAACAAAAAATGAGTTTCAGTAGTGAGGTCGATTCGATTTATCAAAAAGCTGAAATTGCGAATAAAAATTTCATTGACAGGTTGAATCAGGATTATCCTGAACTGACTCAGCTCGACAAAAAGTTGCTGATTCTGTTGCGTATCGGGCTTACGTCAAAAGAAATTGCGCCGCTGATGAATATTTCACATAAGAGTGTGGAAATCAGCAGGTACAGATTAAGAAAAAAATTAAACTTGGATAAAAATATCAACTTATCTGATTTTTGTAAATCAATGTAACTTTAAAATTAATTATTTTATGAAAAAAACAGTATTACTAACAGCTTTGGTTTTGTCAGTTCTGACAGGCTTTGCACAAACAAAAGAAAGTGATGTCCGCTATGACCAATATGGGAAAAAAGTGGACAGGAATCCTTTGAATGCAGAAATGCGAAATGGTGTTTTGGTATTCGAAACACCGGATCAGGATTATAAATTATGGTACGACATTCGTGTACAAACGGATGGGCAGTTCTTTTTTAATGATGAATTGAATCCGAACGGCGACGGATTTTCAATCAGAAGGGCCCGTTTTGCTGTAAAAGCTAACCTGACCAAAAACTGGTATGGCGAAATTGATATCAATGTGTCGAACGGTGCACTGGAACTCGAGGATGCTATAATTCAATACAATTTTACCAATTTCCTTAAAGGCCTTACTACCCGGGTTGGTAATTTTAAAGAACAGTTTTCAATGTCACAAACAGCTTCATCGCGCTATCTGAATTTTATGGAAAGAACGATGGTTGTTTCTGCTTTTACACCTTCGCGACACCTTGGTTGGGATGCTACTTACAGTGGATCAAGATTTTTATTGGCAGGTGGCGTTTTCTTTCAGGAAATTAAAGATTTGGAAATGTTGACTTTCGTTGAAGATAACAACAAAGACTTTGGTCGTGATCAGGGTTATTCTCTTACAGGAAAGGCTGTACTTCAACCGTTTGGCGACAATAAAGATTATGGTATACATGCAGCTTACGCAATTTCATACCGTACACCAAAAACAGATGTAGCTCCGGGCGAGTATGGAATGGCACGTTACAGTACCCGTTCGCTGAGTAGCATCAACCGTAAAAAATACCTGGACACTGACTTAATTCCAGGCCTGGATCATATCGTTTTATCAAATATTGAACTTGCAGGATATTATGGTGGACTGGGAGTACAAAGTGAAATTATCAGTAATAAAACCTACCGCAACAATGGATTGGATCCATTGAATATGGGTGGTTTCTATGTACAGGGAACCTATTTACTTTTTGGTGGTAAACAGCTTTACGATAAAGCTCAGGGAGAATTTAATCAACCGGAAAGAGGTAAAAAATGGGGAGATGTGGAATTAGCTCTTCGCTATGATTATATCAATATGAACGACAAGGATATTTTCGGCGGTTCTGCCGAAGGTTATACTGCAGGTTTGAATTTTTATGCATCAAGAAATTTCAAATTCCAGATCAATTACAGCTATGTGAATCACGACCGCTATGCCAGTGGAAAGGGGAAATTATATGTCGGACACGATGTGGAAGGTAATTTGACGAAAAACCCATCGAAAGTTGTTGAATCTGATGGCAAAGCCGGAAATGATTATGGCATGTTAGGTGTTCGTTGTGAAATTGATTTTTAATTTTTTGAAAAACTCATGAAAAAAAATATGAATATGAAAGTAAGAATTATTGTAGTTGCAATTCTGGTTGCAATTTTACTCCTGGCTACTGCCTGTGTTAAAGATAGTGTATTTGTAGGACCGGCAAGTATTTCGGACCAGACAGCCACTCCTGCTTCACCGAAATCGACTGAATCAGTTGTTGTAAAGGCAAAAGTAACCGACCTTAAAGGTGTTACTTCTGTTAAGCTGTATTACAAAGCATCGACTGCCGCCACTTTCACTTCAGCAGAAATGACTGCTGTTGCAGGCGAACAGTTTATGTACAGCGGAACCATTCCTCCGTTTGCTAAAGATGTAAAAGTGGAATATTATATCGAAGTGGTTAACAGCGACAACCTTACATCGGTTTACCCGTTGAATGCACCAACAGCAAAATCATCATATACCGTTGGAGCTTCGACTGTTATCAAACTTTTTGTCAATGAAGTATTTCCCGATGGAACAAAAGATGCCACCGATCCCGACTGGGTTGAAATCTATAACGATTCGGAAATACAGGTTGATTTAAACGGATACCTGTTCTACGATGAAGGAATTAAAACATCATTGAGCACTGCAAGCCCGAAAGCAAAACGGGTACTCGGAAGCATCGTAATTCCTCCGAAAGGCTTTGCTGTAATTCAGACCGAATACAATGGCGAAACTGTAACTTTCGGATTAAGTACAACCGGCGATGGCGCATACCTCGAAGATCCGAATGGAAATCTGGTGGCTTCGCTCGATTTCAATACCATTGTTACTACAGGTAAAAAATCGTACGGACGTAAACCCGATGGTTCGAACACGCTGACTATTTTTACCAACGCAACCAAAGGTACTTCGAATAATAATGCAAATTAAGTAGAGACGTGGCATGCCACGTCTCATATCCTAAATATGCCACGTCTCATATCCTAAATATGCCACGTCTCATATCCTAAATATGCCACGT
>CALCBD010000006.1 GCA_937897985.1 uncultured Paludibacter sp.
AAATTCACCAAAAAACTTTTCCGGCAACTTCTGCCAAAAATCTGCCACGGGATTTAAACCGGTTTTATAATTTCACTGCCCCGACAGGTATTTTTACACCTTTCAGGTCGATAGAATATGCATCATATTCACTCAATAATACCGCCTGATGTTTATGCAAACTATAAAAAATTGCAAATTAGTAATCTATCATTCATTCTTTAAATCAATTCACTTCATCTTCTAATTACGAGGTTTTTTAAAATAAATTTTAATACTTATGAATATGGACACAGGTTGAAACTACAAAAATTTTATCCATGAAGGAAAGTAACGGATAAAACCGTTAGTAAAACACTGACTATCGAAAACCATTTATATGGGAAAATGTGAAAAATATTATCAAATAAAATGTTAAAAAATTGTTTATGCGAATTAAAATAAATATTTTTATTTCAATATTTATACTTTGTATAACTTCATGTAAAACAGATGAAATATTGAAAATCAACAAAACTACCAGTACAACAAATAGTGAAAAACTGGAATTGATGAAAGCAAAACAAAGAGTTGCTTTAATTGCAGTAACACTTAATATTGTTGAGAAAGGCGGAATAGCCGGAAATGAAAAGAAGATTGAAAATCTTTTGTCATTAAGCTATAAAGACACTGTTTATCATACCATTTCTGATTCAATCATAAATTGTATTTTAAAAATCAATCTGAAAAACAAATTTGAATATAGTGATGCAGAAACTTCAGAATTACACTTAAATTTGTATCGGGAATATGCGAAAAAACTTTTGGGGGAAAAGAAATTCTCAGACAACTGTTTAGCCCTACTAACTGATTTTCAACACAACAATACTACTGACAGGTTAAAAATTGAACAAAAAGTCATTCGAAAAAAAAATAATACTGTGGAATATAAAGTAAAAGCAAACATGATGGGTAGTGATAAAGTCATGGAATTTTTGTGTCCTTCAGACATGTATTTGTTAGATGCTGCAGAAGAAAACGGTTATGAATGGCCTTGTTCAAGCAGAGCAGGAGCTTCCTACGATGAGTTGGCAGAATTAATTCAAGGTACCGTTGACAATAGTGATCAATCACTTTTAAGTGATGATGAAATAGCGATGGGCTTTATATTAACTGATACTTCTTATCCAACATCTGATATTGTCATTCGGCTTATACCGGATGTTGAAACCTATGGAACCGTTACAGATGTATATTTGTACAACAGATACCCAACCGTTATCATTGTTAATACAGGTGAAATTCAGGGAGGTGGTTATGTTACCGAACCTGCACCTAAGGTGCTTATAAGAACTGACTGCAATGATACCATTGCACAACATGCCACAAAAATTTCATCAATATTAAACTCATTTTACAACGACGGCTCACCCGGTTTCAATATGCTATCAGTAAACACAGCAATCAGCTCGTTAAGAAATGTAGCAAAAAGTGCATACGAGTATGGATCTACGATTAATTTCGGAAATGATCAATACTTTACATCTCCCTTTAGAAAACGTTCTACAATAGCCGTTTCAACTAATTTAAGTGGCAATTCATTTAAAGTTGATTATTCATCATTAACTCATATAGTAGCTCACACACATCCGAAAAGTAGTTTGTCATCTCCTTCGCCCTCAGATGCTAACTTTTTATGTATTGCTTACAACAATGGGGCTAAAAACATCTATTGCAACACGATAATTGCAGCAGATAGTTCGGAGTATGCAGTATACGTAAGCGACAAAACTTCTTTTACAAAATTTTGTAATGATACCCGAAATGCTTCATTTTTTGAAAGGAGTGGTTCCCTTTTTAAAACGGGCAGTGTATATGATAAAGATTATAATACCGTTTTTAACAACTTGGTGTCAAAGAAGTATTCTCAAACTATCGCCAATTCATACGCACTGAGTTATGTGTTGGATAAATACAATACAGGCATCAAAATAGCAATGAGAAATAAGCCAACCGAAGATTTTAAAGAACAAAAAACAAATTTAGTAAAATCAGATTATCAACCATCAAAATGTCAATAAAAATGAAAAAAATAATTGTTTTAATCGTTGCAACAATTAGCCTTGCAGCCAATGTTTATGGTCAGTTGCCCTATCGTTCATATTCCGAATTTAAAGGCGACAAGGGAGCTTATCTGAAATATAACTTAGAAGACAGGGGTATTAATTATCAGGGTAAAACACTGGGAGAACTATTTAGTAGTATTGAACTTACTCCGGTTGGATATATGAATTATTTGGCGGAATCGAATAATGATAATCGTACTTATACATTAGGTATGGATGTAATTTTTAGTCGAAATCTTAGTAATGTATTCAATCCTATCAAAGATGTATATATAACTATATGGTGGGAGACGCCCTTTTTATTCGATGCAGTTCAGACAATTGAAAAACAGTATCCTCCGGAAAAATGGGTAATTCAGCACTTTAACTTTTTTAAAGATAAAAAAATTGAAATGCTGAAGTATAAAGTTATGTAACTGATTAAGTAGCTGTTAAAGCCAAATAATAATTACGACTCCTATCAGAATAATAGAAAAATTTACTGATAGGAGTTGAATTTCCGGGTTTTATTCAACCAGAAAGTCCAAAAATAATGAAAAGATTAATTGTTTTAATCGTTGCAACAATTAGCTTTGCAGCCAATGTTTATGGTCAGTTGCCTTACCGTCAGTATTCCGAATTTAAAGGCGACAAGGGAGCTTACCTGAAATATAATTTAGAAGACCGTGGAATTAACTTTAAGGATAAAACTCTGGGAGAACTATTTAGTAGTATTGAAATAACTCCTGTTGGATATGAGAGTTATGTGGCTGAATCGAACTATGACAATCAAACATACATGACAAGAATAGTGATATTTTTCAGTCGATACTATAGTAATGACTTCAGCCCGTTACATGATTATTATTTTACTATATGGTGGCAGACGCCCTTTCTATTCGATGCGGTTCAGACAATTGAAAAACAGTATCCTCCGGAAAAATGGGTAATACAGCACTTTAACTTTTTTAAAGATAAAAAAATTGAAATGCTGAAGTATAAAGTTATGTAACTGATTAAGTAGCTGTTAAAGCCAAATAATAATTACGACTCCTAACAGAATAATTGAAAAATTTGCTGATAGGAGTTGAATTTCGGGGTTTTATTCAACCAGAAAGTCTAATAAAAATGAAAAAATTAATTGTTTTAATCGTTGCAACAATTAGCATTGCAGCCAATCTTTTTGGTCAGTTGCCTTACCGTCAGTATTCCGAATTTAATGGTGACAAGGGAGCTTATCTGAAATATAGTTTTGAAGACCGGGGAAATATTTATCAGGGTAAAACTATAGGAGAATTACTTGGAAATATTGAAATAACTCCGGTTGGGTATATGAGATATATGGCAGAATCAAATAATGATAATCGTACGTATATGTTAGGATTGATTGTGTTTTTTAGTAAATATTACAGTGATGACTTCAGTCCGTTACATGATTATTATTTAACAATATGGTGGGAAACGCCCTTTTTATTAGATGAAATAAAAGTAATTGAAAAACAGTATCCTGCCGAGAAATGGGTTATACAGCACAATAATTATTTCAAGGATAAGAAAATAAAACTGCTGAAGTATAAGGTAATGTAACAGTTTATATTTAATCAAATTATTTAAAACCAACTTCCGCCAAATATTTGTGAAATATTCCGGCGGAAGTTGTAATTGCCTTTACTAAGTGTTGTTAAAAGCTACCCGGTACAACTCATTATGACCTGGCAACCTACACTGAGTACGATGGTGCAGGGCGGGTATCCAAACAATGGTTACCCATTGTAA
>CALCBD010000007.1 GCA_937897985.1 uncultured Paludibacter sp.
ACCACAGAGTCGCAAAGGTCACAGAGTTAATTCTTTTTTCTTTTCTTTGTGTTCTCCGTGCCTCCGCGGTTTAATTATTTGTCAGTGAGGTGTAAAGCAGTATAGGTACGTTAACTTTGTACCTCCGTAATCAGCATGGATTTTCAGTTCAGATTACCTGTTAAGTAATTTGAAATCTTCTCCTTTTTCGGACTTTTGATAAAGCTGCTATTGTGCGAAAGATGTCGTCAGAAACCGCTGTAGACAATATTTAATTTCATTGGTCTCTTCCTGTTCGTTCCCGAACAAATTTCAACGGCACTCATTAAATTTTGATGTTTAACCTGAATTACCGAGTTGTTTCCGTCGTATTGCAAACTTACAGGAACGATTATAAAATTAATATTTTCGGGTGAGTCGGTAGTTTTCTTTAGTTCTCTGGTTATTAACCCGGCAAGATTAAAAGAGTAATAATAATGTGTCTTGTTGGTTTCACTGTCGGTTTCATAGGAAATGGACGACAAAATCGCTGTTGAATCGGTCGGGAGTTTCCTGTTCCTGAAGAAATCATCATATTCAGTTTCCTTTATCAGCAACAGTGATTTGACGATAGGTTGTGCAAGTGTAGCTGAGTCGATACTGCTGACATCAACTTTGAGTACAGCTCTGTTAATCAAAAGTTTTTTGCCGTTCACCGCTGTTTTTGATTTTAATTTACTGAAAGGCAAAGTGACTTTGGTGTAGATATTAGCCGGTGATGAAATCAGGTTAACTTCGGGCCTGGCATCGAACGATTGTTTGACTGAATTCGCATCAGGGTGCTGAAAATGGTTAATCTGGCGTACTTCTTTGTTAGCAGGGTAATTGACGTAGGTATTTACCACTACGGTGGAATCGGACAAACCATTCACTGTCCTGGTCTTGTAACTGTAGTGAAAAAAGTATCGCATTACCACAGTTCTCAGATATAACATGCTGGCCGAACCAAAATTAGTGGTAATGTACATTCCGTTGAAAAATTTCTGAAAATCACCATCATTTGCATCAGTGTATCTTGTTTTTAAAACGGGAGAAAATCTTTTTACAAAGCTGTCAGTCAAAGGAAACTCTAAAGTAGTGGTATCGGGGCGAATCACAACAGCATCCTTGGCTGTGAAGATTCTGCTTCCTATTTTAACGCTCTGATCGGTATATTCACTGACATCGATATTGGATGGATAAAGACTTGAATAACCAAATGTTTTGCCTTTGTTCATTTCGTAGATATTCACCTCCATTGGTGAATAATTGTCGCCAAACCAAGAATAATAATACAATATTAATTTGGCAGAATCGGCAACCGAACCTTCAGGATATGAAAAATCAAGGGGTGGCTGAACCTGGGTTAATATATCAGCATAGGTTGTTCCGTATTTTTCATCCGTAAATGTACCCAACAACAACGAGTCGGGACGTGAATACATAAACGGAACGATGAAATTTTCGCTACTCATGTTAACTGTGGCGGTATCAACAATTATTTTGTCTCCCACAGGCTGAATTTTGGTACCTATGTCAGTAATATTGTTATCTGTACACGCAAATGCGGTGAGAATGATCAGGCCAATGACAGAAAAAGATTGAAATTTCATGTGAGATGAAATGTTTAAAAATGGAACTAATTTGATTGTTGATTCAATAGAATTTTACAGAAGGCTGTCGTAGAACCGTACATAGTCATCAGCATAATCTTCATCGGTAACATAAGGCAGGCTTTTGATTTTTTTATTTTTGATATATTCCGAAATGTCCTGATTAATCTGGGGGCTCGATTGTATTACACCGTCAGAAAAATCAATGGCTAATTTCGACAGGGCTACATAATCTATGATTTTGTCTTTTACATGAATAACGTGTTTCTTTTCAATGCCTTCAAGTAAAAGTCTTTCGGCAAAAAGACTGCGGAAAGGTTTTTTGAATTCATCATCGAAAACAGAATAAACCACCTTCGAATTTTTAAAGAACGGATCCTGATTATAAGCCTTTTTGATGTATAAAGGAGCTAAAGCTGTCATCCAGCCCTGACAATGAATCACATCAGGTGTCCAGCGTAATTTTTTTACAGTTTCCATTACCCCGCGCACAAAAAAAATGGTGCGTTCATCATTGTCTTCGTATTCATCGCCGGCCTCGTCGGCTATCGTATTTTTCCTGTGAAAATAATCATCGTTGTCGATAAAATAAACCTGCATGCGGGCAGCCTGTATCGAAGCTACTTTGATGATGAGCGGGTGGTCGGTATCGTCAATGATCAGGTTCATGCCCGATAGTCGGATTACTTCGTGCAGCTGATTCCGCCTTTCGTTAACGGCACCGAATTTTGGCATAAAAGTCCTGGTTTCTCTGCCACGATCCTGTACAGCCTGTGGGAGATATCTTCCCATATTAGCTAGTTCTGATTCAGGCAAATAAGGAAATATTTCTTGCGAAATATACAAAACTTTATTAACTTTTTTCATACGAATTCAAATCCGAATGATAGAAATTCATTCGGTTTGCAAAGATATATAAAAAAAATCGGATATAGACAAGTCCGAACCTGCAATTGTTAAGTGTTATTATTATCCCGGTATTTGATTTTTTCTTTTTTGTTTTAAGGAAAATTTATCAAAGTGCATTAAATCAGGCAAATAGCATTTTCGGGCTAATTGTTATTTGTGAAAATTGATTTTCGGTTTTTGAAAAGATTAACTAATCAGACATCTGAATTATCATTTAATTTTTTTTTGATGTGTCCGGAAAATCCGTTTTCGGGATATAAAACACAATGAGTCATGTGATTGTATAAACATATTTCCTTTTTAATATGTTATGTTCTGTGTCAGTTACTGATTTGTCAGCTGTACTCTGCAGTTGTTTTCGGCTTACATGATGAATGAATTGTTTTTACAGCCGATTATCGCCGGAATAATGCTTTATTTAATTGGTGTTTTGCTGAACTACCGGACTTTTTGTAAAGCCTTAGCAGGTGCTGATACTTCGGGCTTTTTCAGGCAGAATGCAGTCCGGATATTAACGGGAACAGGGTCACTGTTTTTTTGGGGATTAGAATATCATTTGAAATTTGCTTTTCTGTTTGCTTCTTCCTCACAATGAATTTGTTAATGTAAATGATTTTTGATAAATGAAGAAGAATTCCGGTGGTGCTGTTCAGGTGCAGTTTCGACCCGGTTATTTTTAATCGGGGACTGTTTAATGTCATATACAAATAAGTTTTTGTACTTTTGCATCGATTTTCAGGTAAAATCGCGGAATATACACAATTTTGAAAAACAAAAAATGAAAATAATTTCAAATACAGACGAGTTTAGGTCTGAAATACAATTGATTAAGGCAAATAGTCTGTCAATTGGTTTTGTCCCTACGATGGGAGCATTACATGATGGTCATATTGCATTAGTCAACCGTGCGGTACAGGAAAATGATGTTTGTATAGTGAGTATTTTTGTCAATCCAACACAATTTAACAATCTTTCTGATTTGGAAAAATATCCGCGAAATCTTGAACTCGATGCTCAAAAACTCGAAAAAACCGGTTGTAAGCTGGTGTTTTCGCCACGTGCTGAGGATATTTATACTGTTGAAGATATGCAAACCCGCTTCGAATATGATTTTGAGGGATTGGACAGGGTGATGGAAGGAAAATTCCGGCCGGGACATTTTAATGGTGTGGTTCAGATTGTAAGTAAACTTTTTGGTTATGTACAGCCCGACAGGGCTTATTTCGGAGAAAAGGATTTTCAGCAATTGGCCATCATCCATCACATGGTGAAGACAATGAATCTGAATGTTCAGATTGTGGATTGCCCTATTGTGCGCGAACTAAGCGGATTAGCCTTAAGCAGCAGGAATGAACGTCTGTCGGCCGACGAAAAGAAAATTGCTGCAGGTATATCGAAAGTGTTATTCGAAAGTCGTAACTTTGTGCCGGCAAAGACACCTGCCGAAGTAACAGAATATGTCCTGTCAGAAATAAATAAAATTCAGGGAATCAGGGCAGAGTATTTTGAAATTGTGAATGCGGTTACTCTTCAGCCTGCCGAAAACTGGATGTTGCCGGCCATTGGCTGTTTTGCTGCTTTTTGTGGAGATGTCCGCCTTATTGATAATATCCGTTATCAGGTGAGTCAATGATTCGGATTTTTTAAGCCGGTATAAAAAATCGGCTCATTATTTTTTATTCTAAGAAACACATAAATAATATGTTAGTTACCGTTGTAAAATCAAAAATTCACCGTGCATCAGTTACCGAGGCGAATTTAAATTATATAGGCAGCATAACCATCGATCAGGATTTGATGGATGCCGCCAATATTATTCCGAACGAAAAGGTAAGTATTGTTAATAATAATAACGGTGCCCGCTTCGAAACCTATGTCATTCCCGGAGAACGCAGCTCGGGAGTGATTTGTATCAACGGCGCTGCAGCAAGACTTGTACAGCCCGGCGATGTGGTGATTATTATGGCTTATGCAATGATGGAAATGGATGAAGCACGTATGTTTAAACCGGCCATCGTTTTTCCTGATACCGCCACCAACCGGATCGTTTAACTCTTCGCATAATTTGCTCTGACATGAAAGTGGTAATTATTAAATATAACGCCGGAAATATTCGCTCTGTAATGTTTGCTCTCGAGCGAATCGGTGTGCATGCAACCGTTACCGATGACCACGATGAAATCAGGCAGGCCGACAGGGTCATTTTTCCGGGAGTCGGCGAAGCTTCATCAGCAATGAAATACCTTGAGGAAAAAGGGCTGGACCGTTTGATTTGTTCGCTTACTCAACCAGTTTTGGGTATTTGCCTTGGTATGCAGTTGATGTGCTCTTTTTCAGAGGAAAACAACACTACTTGTCTCGGAATATTTGATCATCAGGTCAGGCATTTCCCGGTCAGTGCCGGATTTAAAATTCCACAGATAGGATGGAACAATATCTCCGGACTCAAATCTCCTCTTTTTTCAGATATCCCCGAAAATGCATACATGTATTTTGTTCATGGTTATTATGTCGAACTTTGCGAAAATGCGATTGCAAAAACCAATTATATTGAACAATATACCAGCGCATTGCAAAAAAATAACTTCTATGCAGTGCAGTTTCATCCCGAAAAATCGGGCGAAGCAGGACAAAAAATCCTTGAAAATTTCATTTTCGGAAAATGCTGATCATCAGTAAGATTTAAAAAAATTCATAAAAACAGGTAATTATACTTTTAACCCTACATGACATTCGAATTACAATATACCGACCCTCAATCAAATGCACGTGCAGGTAAAATTACTACAGATCATGGTGTAATCGAAACACCGATTTTTATGCCCGTAGGAACAGTGGCATCAGTCAAAGCTGTAAATTTTAATGAGCTTAAAAACGATATCAAAGCACAGATTATACTCGGAAATACCTATCATTTGTATTTGCGGCCCGGAACCGACACTCTCGAACGCGCCGGTGGATTACATAAATTCAATGGATGGGACAGACCGATTTTGACCGACAGTGGTGGATTTCAGGTGTTTTCACTTTCGAATACGCGTAAAATTAAAGAAGAAGGGACTACTTTCCGATCGCATATCGACGGTAGCAAGCATTTGTTTACGCCCGAAAAAGCGGTGGATATCCAGCGCTCAATTGGTGCGGATATCATCATGGCTTTTGATGAATGTACTCCCGGAAATGCCGATTATCACTATGCCCGAAAGTCGATGGAGCTTACACACAGGTGGCTCGAAAGAGGTTTGAAACATTTTGATGCTACTGAACCCAGATACGGGTATTCACAGACTTATTTCCCAATTGTTCAGGGTTGTGTCTATCCCGATTTGAGACGTGCATCGGCCGGATTTATTGCATCTCAGAACCGCGAGGGCTATGCTATTGGTGGTTTGGCTGTAGGCGAACCAACGGAGAAAATGTATGAAATGATTGAAATTGTCAACGAAATACTTCCCACTGACAAACCCCGCTATCTGATGGGTGTGGGTACTCCTCAGAATATCCTCGAAGGTATCGGGAGAGGTGTTGATATGTTCGATTGTGTAATGCCAACAAGAAACGGACGGAATGGTATGCTGTTCACTTCGCAGGGCATCATGAATATGAAAAATGAAAAATGGAAGAATGATTTTTCGCCTTTAGACGAAAACGGCACTTCTTATGTCGACCATTTTTATTCAAAGGCTTATTTGCGTCATCTCTTTATCAGTAAAGAACTGCTGGCGATGCAGATAGCTTCGGTTCATAATCTTGCTTTCTATCTGTGGCTCGTGGGCGAAGCGCGTCAACACATTATTGCCGGTGATTTCGCACATTGGAAAAGCGGTATCATTGAACAGTTAAACAGGAGATTATAACGCAATTTTTTATTGTAAATCAACGCATAACATAAAAAGGTTTGAAGTCAATGCAATTCGATATCGGTAAATATAAATTAAAACGAATTGATACTTATATTATCAAAAAGTTTTTGGGAACGTACTTTTATTCCATAGTGCTTATTCTCAGTATTGCTATTGTATTTGACCTTACCGAAAAGTTAGATAATTTTTTTGACAATAATGCACCTCTGAAAGCGATTGTCTTTGATTATTATCTGAACTTTATTCCTTTCTATATGAACATGTTCAGTCCGTTGTTCACTTTTATTGCAGTTATATTTTTCACTTCGAAAATGGCAACCAATACCGAAATTATTGCAATATTGGCCAGCGGTGTGAGTTTCAGGCGTTTAATGCGTCCGTATTTTATTTCTGCATTGGTCATTAGTTTGCTTGCATTTGTGCTGGGTGGATTTATTATTCCTCATGCCAATGGGAAAATGCTGAATTTTGAGGATAAATACATCAAAAAAGTAAAATCGGATCGCGCACGGAATGTGCAGATGGAAGTTGAACCCGGAGTGATTATGTATATCGAACGATATGAAATTGCCGAAAACCGTGGATATCACTTTTCACTTGAAAAATTTGACCACAAAATTCTTAAATCGCGGCTGACAGCTGATTACATTGTTTGGGATTCAGCTTACGTTTGGACTATCACCGATTATTTACGTCGCGATTTTAACGGGATGCGCGAGTCAATTACAAAGGGAGCCACCAAAGATACGATTATTAAAGTTCAGCCAAGGGAATTTTTTATTACTTCGGCCGAAAGTGTACAAATGAACAATACCGAGTTGAAAGAATACCTCGACCGGCAACGAAACCGTGGCGTGGGTAGCATTCAGAATTTTGAGGATGAATATTACAGGCGTTATTCTATGCCGCTGGCTGCATTTATCATGACTCTGATCGGTGTTTCGCTTTCGTCGCGTAAAGTTCGTGGTGGAATGGGAATACATTTGGGTATCGGGTTGGCTTTGAGCTCGTTATATATATTATTCTCTACCTTTTCCACTACGTTTTCCGTCAGTGGTTTGCTTTCTCCTTTCATTGCTGTTTGGCTTCCCAATATGGTATTTCTTGCCATTGGCATTTACCTTTACAAAACTGCTCCCAAATAACAACAGGTACTGAAAAAAATTGAGCCTCTCATTGCTGAAAGGCTCATTGTGAATTTTAGTTTCCCCTGCAGGTAATTACCTGTTAAGGTATTGATTATCATAATATTTCTGGTATTGACCACTCGTTACATTGTCGAGCCATTCCTGATTTTCGAGGTACCAGTCAATGGTTTTTTCAAGCCCTTCCTCGAATTGCAGCGATGGGGACCAGCCAAGTTCGCGCTGTAATTTAGATGAATCAATGGCATATCTTAAATCGTGTCCGGCTCTGTCGGTTACAAAGGTAATCAGTGAAGCAGAACTACCGGCTTTTCGGTTCAGTTTCCTGTCCATAATTTCGCACAGCTTGTGAATCAGATCTATGTTTGTCCATTCGTTGTTACCGCCAATATTGTAAGTTTCACCGTTTTTACCCTGATGGAAAATTACGTCAATGGCCCGGGCGTGATCATTTACCCACAACCAGTCTCTGATGTTTTCACCTTTACCATAAACCGGAATTGTTTTGTTGTGCTTTATGTTGTTGATCGAAAGCGGGATTAACTTTTCGGGGAACTGGTTGGCTCCGTAATTGTTTGAACAGTTCGAAATTACAACAGGTAATCCGTAGGTATCGTGATACGCTCTGACAAAATGATCGGATGATGCTTTGCTTGCCGAGTAGGGTGAGTGAGGATCATACTTGTTGTTTTCGGTAAAAAATCCGCCATCAAGCTGTAATGCTCCATAAACTTCGTCGGTGGAAATATGATAAAACAATTTGTCCTCCATTTTACCCTTCCATGCATTCTTTGCGGCATTCAGTAAATTACAGGTTCCGAAAACATTGGTGCGGATAAACAGAAATGGATCTGTAATCGACCGGTCGACATGCGATTCGGCCGCAAGATGTATGATTCCGTCGAAACTGTATTTTGTGAATAAGCCCGAAATAAATGCTTCATCGGTTATATCTCCCTTTTCGAATTTGTAATTGGGAGCCCCGACCAAATCATTCAGATTTTCGAGATTTCCTGCGTATGTAAGGGCATCAAGATTTACAATGTCGTATTCGGGGTACTTAGTTACGAATAACCGGACTACGTGCGAGCCGATAAAGCCGGCTCCACCTGTAATAAGGATTGTTTTTTTCATGGGTGAAATTTTTTTACAAGCCGGGAAAAACTTAACTCAGGTGATGTGTGTATTGTTTCAGGGCTTTTAAAATGTTCAAATAAAATTACTTTATAACTGTTTTATGCCTGATTCAGAGTCAGATGTAAAATATATATTGCTATAATTGTTTGACAAACAATAATTTTATATTTTTACAGCCGGAATTAAATTACTTCAGAATCAATTGCAAAGATACAATGTTTTTTATGTCTCACAACTTGTTCATAACTTTTTGCTAAAAGTAAAATTGAATCGAAACACTTACATTAATTTTGCATCATGGGAAAAATAAATCAACATATTGAAAAGTTACTCGCTTATCACGACTATGTTGTTGTGCCTGGTTTAGGCGGGTTTGTTGTTCAGCATCAGTCTGCTTCTATCCACGATGACAGAGTAACCGCGCCATTTGCAACGGTAGGTTTTAACCCGCTTATGCATCATGCCGATGGACTATTGGCCATAGAAGTAGCGCGGGCAAACGGTATCACCTACCGAAAGGCAATGGAAATTATTGATTTTGAAGTAAACGAAATTAAAAATCAACTCAGGCTTTCCAAAAATGTAGCTCTCGGAAATCTGGGAACTCTTGAACTTAACGAAAACGGATCGTATGGGTTTGTCCCGGGTTTGATTCCCGATTTTCTTCCTTTCAATCTTGGTTTAACTGATATTTATGTATCAAGGCTCGAGTCGGAAATTGAAAAATCGCGCAAAATCACATTTGCATTGCCTTCCGTCAGAACTTTTAAATACGCTGCTGCAGCTGCCCTGTTGTTCGGTATGCTTATGATTTCACCTCATGTTAACGACATCAGACGTGTCAATACTGCCGATTTCATTTCATTTTCGATGAATAAACCATTGGAAACCGCTACGGTGAACGAAGCCACAGCGAATACAATCATCGATGCTCCGGAGAATGTAACCGGCAATACGCAACAGAACGATTCCAATTCTTTTCATGTCGTTGTGGCCAGTCTGCCGACCCGGATTACTGCCGATAAATACTGCGAATCACTCAGAGCTGAAAACTTTACGTCCGCTCATGTTATTCATCCGGCTAAGCTTTATCGCATTGTGCTGAAGTCTTTTGCCGATAAATCTGAAGCTGTTGCCTTTATGGAAAATCTTCGAAAAACTGACGATCGCTTTGAAACCGCCTGGGTATTGTGCAGGTAACTGATGGTTTTCCGCCGGAGGACAACGACTTCGTAGTACACTTAAAGTTTATTTTACTTTAAATTTATACCTGTAAATCAGACTAAGATTGTTATTTGAAAATAATATATTATCTTTGCAGTCGCTTTTCGGGAAAAAGCAATAGGTATAACATTTAAAACATTAAAAAAATGCCCGCAAAAATCAGATTGCAACGTCATGGTCGTAAAGGATATGCTTATTATCATATCGTTAT
>CALCBD010000008.1 GCA_937897985.1 uncultured Paludibacter sp.
AATAAACAGTGATAATTTAATGCTCTTCCCGAAGGGAATTTAGTTCAACACACGCCCCGTTACCACTCAATTTCATCCTTCGCTACCGCTCAATTTCATCGCGTGGTGGGAGATATAAATAACAGGAAGTAATTTGTGGGACGAAAGGATTTGTGGAGCAGCAGAGAGATAAAATAAAACCAAAACGAGAGATAAAGAAGTTTTTGCGCAGACTCTCGTTAGCGGTTATAGCAGAAAAAAAAAGACAGTATTGCATGAATTCAGAAAACGGAGAAAAAAACAACTTAAAACTCGACAATAAATGAACGACAATAAAATGAGAACTGTATTTTTCGGACTAATAACTTGTTTGATTTGTCTTACAACATTAGAATCTTGTTCCATTTTCGGAATCGAGAAAATAATAATTCGTAAGTCAGATTTTAATTATACTGATAATGATATTCTTTTTCAGGGGAAACTTAGTTCAATCAATGTCAAAAATGAAGGGACCATTATTTTTCCAATACACTCAAAAAAGAGAGCAGCGGTTACTATGGACAGACCAAACTTAGAAAGAACAGAATCCTATCTTACCGTTGAATATCAGCCAACGATTTTGTTTCTGACAAGGGAAAGATTTGTGTTAAATATGGGTTGTACAATTTACGGCAAATTATCAAAAGAAAAGGATAACTCTTTTGATATTTTGTACATAGAAAATTCAAATGATTGCCAGACGAAAGAATTCAACAAAATTCAAAATTTGGTAATTGACGCTTTGAATGCTTCAAATAAATGCATAATAGACAATGAAACCATATATTTCAAAAGAGATGACAAGGTGTTGATGGTTTATAATGTAATATGAATCTATTGCCCATAAGAATCGGCGGACAGTTTCGAATAATACAGACAGTTAGATGACAAATGGGAAAACAACTTGACTTTGTGGCTGACGAACCTTTTCGTGTCCAGACAACTTTTTTGACTGACTGGAAAGTGAAACGAACAGATTTAGAGCATTTAAACAACCGAAAACGAAACTCGACAGGAAAACACAAAGCTACAAACCCCTAACACCCGCCCCCGTATGTTTGCAAGATATTTCAAATTGAGAAAAAAATGAGATATTTGCAAACAAACCGGGAAGAATTAGCAAAGGGAATAGCAACACACGCTCCATTCACCTGCTGTCTGACGTGCATTCCGTTCCCGCATTAGCTACGCTGACCGTTGGTTCACTTTGTCGCTGTGCGACAGCGAACGCTCCCGCAACCAAAGGTCACGACCAACGGGAGTAAACCGCCAACTGCCCATAGCATCGGTAGTTAGGGGGCATAGTAAAAAAAAAAGACTAACAGCTAAAATAATAACATGTATGAAAAAATTATCTTTAATTCTCATAGTTTTACTCACAACGATTTCTCTTAAATCTCAAAATGGTTATCAAACTGTTTACTCTAACAGAACAGCATATTTTCAGGGAGAGTATAATATAGTTGAAACTCTTAAAATTGATTCTTGTAAATTTAAAAACGATTCCATTTTATTCCCTTCCAGAACTTTACAATTAATTGGAGATGAATGTTATGATCCTTTTGGAGGCGGTTGGGCGGGAAAAAAAATTATTATAAATGACGAATGGAACTATTTTTTTAACGACGAAAACGATACTATTAAAATAAAAACAAATGCAGTATTAAATGAAACATGGAATTTGTTTCTAAAACCTGACATTACAATTACTGCAACAATAACCAATTTGGATACAATTACTGTTTTGGGAGTTATAGATTCTGTTAAAACTATCACTTTACATTTTTACGATAATACAATGAAACCCCGGCCACATGAACTTGAAGGAACCACAATTGCAATCAGTAAACATTCTGGTCTAACAAAAACGTTAAACTTTACATATTTTCCTACCGTCAGATTCAGACCAGCTGACTATGTTACAAAGAATTTAGATCTTATTGGAATAACCAACCCTGAATCGGGACAACAAAATATTAAATGGTTCGATGTATTTGATTTTCAGGAAGGGGATGAATTTCATTATGTTAATTTCTCAAATTCGTTAATGTTAGGTGGAAGTGCCCATGAAAAAAAATATATAATACGTATAATAAAGAGAGAAAACTTTGAGGATTCAATACGATACACAGAGAATATTGAAACATTACTCAAATATAAGCAGAATGCTTCAAGTGATTATATAACAACGTATGACAATCAACAAGTTACCAGTATCGTTTATAAAAATGCTGTGTTCGATCATGAACCGGGAATTCCGGTATTTCAGAATGATAGTTCAATGTTGGTAGTTTATCCAGGCTTTAGTGTTAATAGTTCCCCGGAAAGGTATTTTAAAGAAAATGATTGTTGGCATAGATCCAATGTAATTGATGATGCATGTAATTATACTTCATATGCAAAAGGAAGAGGACTGATCGCTTCGGGTAGTGGATGTTGGGAATGGCAAAGTTACGATTATACACAACAAGTATATTATAAAAAAAACTCATTGGCATGGGGAACTCCACTGTTGCTTACAGATATTAATGAATTGTCAGAATTATCAGAAATAAAAGTTTATCCGAACCCAAAAGCTGATAAAATTTATGTTTATTTGAATGACTTTTCTCGTTCCTACTCATTTGAGTTATTAGATGCTAAAGGAGAAACAATTAAAAAAACAGAGTTAAAAACCAATAGTAATATAATAAGTTTAAAGAATTTAAACAGAGGGATCTATTTATATCGCTTGACGATGGAAAACAAACAGATAAAATCGGGGAAAATAATTAAATAATAGCGACAATTACGTATTAAAAATGAAAACTACGACCCCCTAACTCACGTTTAAGTGCATTGGCGGCTGACATGCTTTCCGCTCCTGCATTAGCTTCGCTGAACTTCGATTCACTTTGTCGTTCCACGACAGCGAATGCTCCCGCAACCGGAACATGCCGTTTATCGGTTCCGCCAAATGTCCATAGTCCGGGTCGATAGCGATAAGGCATTAAAATAAAAATATCAGCAAAATTTTTAATTGAAGTCGCGCTTATTTAATATATTTGCAAAAAATTTAAATAAGAACTGATTCTATTAAAACTACAGCATGAAAACATTCAAAGCAGGAACATATATTAATCAGGGCTTTTACAAAAGCTTTCAACCTGAATTAATCAACAAACAATTGCTGATTGATAACATGGAGGTATTACAACTTTTGAGTAAAGCCGACAGGGAATTAGGTCGTTTAGACATGTATTCGAACTATATTCCGAATGTAGATTTATTTATAAGCATGCATGTTGCCAAAGAAGCTACACAGAGTAGTAGAATTGAGGGAACGCAAACCAATATTGACGATGCTCTACTTGACAGGGAAGATATTCCACCTGACAAAAGAGATGATTGGGAAGAAGTCCAGAATTACATTAAGGCTATGGAATGGGCTGTACCTGCATTGGACAAACTCCCTTTTTCGGCAAGATTAATCAGGGAAACTCACAAAGTCCTTCTTCAGGGAGTAAGAGGTGAGAAAAAGCAACCCGGAGAGTTTCGGACAAGTCAGAATTGGATTGGTGGAGCTACAATAAATGATGCTGTTTTTGTACCACCGGTTCACACAACAGTTCCGGATCTAATGAGTGACATTGAGAAATTTCTTCACAATGAAGAAATACATTTCCCTGAATTGCTTAAAATCGGATTAGTTCATTATCAGTTTGAGACAATTCACCCTTTTCTTGACGGAAATGGAAGAGTTGGAAGACTTTTAATTCCTCTGTATTTAGTGAGTAAAGGTATTTTGCAGAAACCGATATTATATTTATCGGACTTTTTTGGAAAAAATCGAAAACTTTATTACGATAATTTGACTCTTGTTAGAGAGAAAAATGATTTAAATCAGTGGTTTAAGTTTTTTCTTGTTGGAATCATTCAGACTGCTGAGAGCGGAATTGCAACATTCGACAAAATTCTTCAATTGCAGAAATCGACAGAAATACAATTGCAGACTTTGGGCAGTAGAGCCGCAAATGCAAAAAAAGTGGTTGACTACTTATATAAACGACCAATAATAAATGCAGAAAAGATTAGTGAAATTACGGGAATTTCCATGCCGACTGCTTATAAACTAATTGTAGACTTAGAAAGGTTGGAAATTTTAAAAGAAATCACAGGTGGACAGAGAGGAAGAACTTATGTTTATGACAAATATTTCCAAATATTCCGATAAATGTCCGGCAACAAATAACCGCCTATAGGCATTGGCTGGCTGACATGCATTTAAATTTAATGCTGTAAATAGAGTGAAAATGAACATCGAAAAAGAAAAATTTCAAATGAAAAATCCGAATAAACGCCTCATGATTATTACCGGTACATTCTTTACCGGTATTCGTCGTTGGGCTGTCACTTTAACATGCATTTTATTTCTATTGGGACAAATTGTTACAGCAGATCATATCTGTGCCCAAAAACTCATAACAATCAGGGGTTTTGTGTTGGATGGAATGACTAAAAACCCTGTTCCTAATGCAACAATAAAATTATCGAAAAACAGGATAATGGTAGCTGAGTTTGATGGAAAGTTCGAATTCAGCTGTTTGCGTGAAGATACTCTTATATTCACTGCAATAGGTTATTGTCCCCGTTTGTTGGGAGTTAATGATTTACTTGCTGATTCGACGAAGTGTAATGTGTTTATGCAACCGGTTGTTTATCAGCTTCGTTCGGTACAGGTAGTTGCCGAAAAAAAGAAAACTAAAATTTCAGAAGTTTTTACTTTTCTGTCTGACGTATCGCACCCCTTCACTTATTTCAGCAGGGAAGAAAGATTTAAGCGCAGATTAGCAAAACTCAAGTCAAACAGTACATTTTTCTCTCAAAATATATACTGGCAAATCAATCGCCCGTTTATTGTTGGAATAAGTAAACTAAAAGGTGAGGAATTAGATAAATGCATAATTTATTGCAATACTCATATTGTTTTATCGCCTATCGATGATGAGAGAACCATTACAAATAAATTACTGCTTTTAATTTCCGATTATTTTAAAAGAACTAAAAACGAAAGCTGAAAACTGTACTTTTTTTGAAAAAAAGCAAGGAATCAAACGGCTATCAAGGGTATACTATTAGTACAAGTAAATGTAATTTTCCTGTGTGTCAAATCTTTGACAGTGTGGCTGAAAGACACCAATTAGAATTCCGGTAGCGCAGAGTTTGTTAATGATTCGGGTGAAAATCTGATAGTTACCGGAATCTGTTTCGGGAATATGAAAGAATTGTACAGAATTTAATTTGTGGTGATTAACTGAATAATCTGACACAACTAACTTTAAGCTTGAATCAAATGTGTGTTGAGTAAGAAAGAAATAAACAAGAATTGTTCTCAAATTCAGAATATTAACTGTCTCGATAATTAAAAAAGAATGATTTAAAAATTTCGAAGTTTTGAAAGTGTAAAAAGATAAATTTTTACTATATTTGACGTGTTTTAAGACTTTTTATACAGATATAAATTTTTTAATCAATTTCTAACTATATTTGAAAACAGGATTCAAGTATAAAACCTGAATCCTGTAGTTTTGAGTTTACACAAAATTTTGGATAGTCCCCAAAATGAACAATTTTGCCGGTTCTTTCAATTTCTCTTCAACTTTTGTCGTTAACGGAACAGCATATTTAGTTGTGTACGGTCATACATGGAGGTATAATGTTAGTTCTGACACATGGTCCGATATTGCAACAAATCCATTTTTCAAAGAATACTATAGTGTAGATGCCATTGGGTTTGCATTAAACAATACAGGTTATGTTTTACATTCGGGACAGAGCCTGTATAAATATGATGTTACCAATAATTCCTGGACTCTTGTTACTTATTATCCAGGAAGCAGGGCTGACAATTCTTATAAAACAACATTTATTATTGGTGATAAAGCTTATATAGCTGCTACATCCGGAAACTATTCTGGTAATTCTCCACTAATGTATTCATATCAGGAGTAGATCTTAAAATTTTCTGAAAATAAACAAGACAAATCTCACTTAAATTGAAAACAGGGTTCAGGTATTTTACCTGTATCCTGTTTTTTGTCATTAATGCGAATCAGGAGTTGAATTGCTTTATTCAGCTGACCGTTTCAGGCTTATTTGAATCTTTTTCCCGATAGTATGATGTCAGGGCTACGCCCCTCAGATTAATCTGCTTATTCAAAGTTACAAAGATGTCACGTCTACGCTGTTTAATACAATAACTCAGGGGCGTAGCCCTGACATCATGGTAGAATAAAGGACAAAACAGAATTTGAAGGGCGTAGCCCTGACATTTTTTTTATTTAAACCGGAAAAAAACAATTTCAACCACTGATTCGCATTATTATGGGAAATTGATTAAAACAACGCTCACACATCAACCTGATTCAATATTAAATATTTTAACTTCTGAGGCACTTATTTTCAGTTCCGGGACTTTCAATTTACTTTTCTGTTCTTTCACCTTAGTTTTGTGATGTTTCATTTTACTTTTCTGTTCTTTCACCTTAGTTTTGTGACGTTTCATTTTACTTTTCTGTTCTTTCACCTTAGTTTTGTGACATTAATTTTTAGTTTTGTGACGTTTATTTTTGGTTTTGTGATACTTATTCTGTTTTCTGTTAAGTATTCAATAACATTTTCCGAATATAATTCAGAACCTGGTTAGAACTATTCGATTTGAAATCAATGTTTTAAACAATTGTAGCCGGGATTTTCCTGAATCAATGAGTTTTTATTTGCTGATGCTCAAAAACACATTTTTTGTGCATTTGTTTAAGTTTTTCATTATATTTTGTCTTAGCCCCCTAATTAACTGGACTAATTTGTAGAATCAATTTAGGACA
>CALCBD010000009.1 GCA_937897985.1 uncultured Paludibacter sp.
GGGTTTCTGGTTCCGGGTTTCGGGTTTCGGGTTTCGGGTTCCGGGTTTCGGGTTCCGGGTTCCGGGTTTCGGGTCGTGAGTTTTTTATTTATCATTACCTTTCATTATTATTCCTGTTGTTTTTTGTATTTTACTCCTTTGAATTCTGAATTTCTTAAATAACTAATAAATTTACCTAATTTTTCAGATAATGTTTCTGTTTCTTTTATAATATACTCAAGCTCCTCCGGACTAATATAATTAAAATCAAAAGCTCTATATGATTGCGAACGAACTTCACCAATTGAACCTTTTGAAATTGTCAGGAAATTTATAAACTCTTTATTTCCTTCCCTTTCAAAACCTTCAGCAATATTGTCCATCGCAGAGCCACTCGATCGTTTAATTTGATCTTTTAATGAAAAATCTCTCGAAAAATGTTCTTTATTTGTCAATGTATAAACATATTTACAAATTTCTCTCGATTTTTTCCAAACTTCTAAATCTTCAAATCTTAGAATAGTAGCCATTTTAAATTAAATTTTGAGTAAAATTATTAAGGAAATGTATAATAGTAAAATATCAAAACCAGAACCCAAAACCCGAAACCCAAAACCCGAAACCCGAAACTACTTTTACCTCGTCGTCCCTCGTATAATCAAATTCGTTTTTACAATTTTATTGCTGTACTGACCCTGAGTTTCTCCGTTAATTTTATCAATCAGAAGTTTGGCAGCGTGTTTTCCCATTTCGTAACCATGTTGTTCTACGGTACTTAGCATCGGATCACAGGCTTTTGCTAGTTCGCCATCCGAGAAACCCATGATTGACACATCCTGTGGAATTTTAAGTTTGGCCAATTTGGCAGCATAAAGTATACCTGCAGCACAATGATCGTTAATGGCAAAAAAACCATCCGGACGATTAGGCCTGTCTAAAATTTCGGGGGTAATGATGATGGCTTCCTCACGTGTATCACAAACCTTGATCAGCGAATCGTCCACCTGTAGACCGTATTTTCGGAGTGCATCCATGTACCCGTTTTTGCGGTTTTTCGAAATCTCAAGATGAAAAGGAGAACTGTAAAAGGCAATTCTTTTACAACCGGTCTGAATCAGATATTCAACTGCAGCAAAGGCTCCGGCATAGTCGTCGACCACAACACGGTCGGTATTGATACCTATACAAATTCTGTCGAAAAACACCAGCGGAATATCACTGTCGATAATGTCCTGAAAATGGCTGTAATCAGTGGTATGTTTGGCCAGCGAAGCCAAAACACCTGAAACGCGTGTAGCTATCAGAGCCTGTGTATTCCTTACTTCTTTATCATAATCCTCGTCCGACTGACAAATAATTACGTTATAACCTTCGGCATTAGCCACCTGCTCGATACCCGACAATATCGACGAGAAAAAGTAATGTACAATTTCGGGTACAATAACTCCGATTGTATTATTTTTACTCATCCTCAGACTGAGAGCGAGTGTGTTGGGTTTATAATTAAAATCCTTGGCATATTTATTAACGGCATCTTTCGTGTCCTGACTAATATCAGGATGATTTTTGAGGGCACGCGAAACCGTCGAAGGAGAGATATTCAAAGCTTTTGCAATGTCTTTGATTGTAATCGGTGATTTTTTTATCATTTGAATTTGTAGTTTGAAATCAAAATGAGAAACCTTATAGCATCAGAATTATATAAACATCAAACATTCAACAAGATACACAAAACAAAAATTAGCTGAAACAAATCAAAAAACATTGAATATCTGAACGATAAATAATCAATTGACAAAAGTATAATACTTTATTCGAAAAAAAAATTTTTTATACAAAAAAACATAATTTTATTCGCAAACGATTGCGTAAAATATTTATGTCATTAGAACATTCAGGAATTGCAATTAAATATTAATACTCTATTTTTGCGCTATTAAAAATCAATCAGAAATGGTATTATCATAAGGAATAACAAGTTCTTAGGTGTCCGGGAAGAGCGATTTTTTATTACAAAATAATTGAAGTTTCAACCTTTAAAAAAATCAATGCATGAAGTACACAAACTTTAAGCTTAAATTACGTGCGTTTTTGGCCGTTTTTGTGTTGTTATTTTTTGGTGTTTTTGCGAATGCACAAAAAATCAACGTGACTGGTGTAGTCAAAGATGCAGTAAACGGGGAACCAATCCTCGGAGCCAACATTCTTGAAAAAGGAACTACCAATGGTACCATTACCAATTTAGATGGTCAGTTCACACTTTCTGTTTCATCAAATGCAGTGTTGATAGTCAAATATGTAGGCTATCAGTCCGTTGAAATTGCCGTATCAGGCAATAGAAATCTTGTTATCAAACTTAAAGAAGACGCAGTAGCACTCGGCGAAGTTGTAGCCATTGGTTATGCCACTGTAAAAAAGAACGATGCAACAGGTTCGATCACAGCCATTAAGCCGGACAAACTCAACAAAGGTCTGACCACTAATGCGCAGGACATGATCACAGGTAAAATTGCCGGTGTAAATGTAACCTCCAACGGAGGAACCCCCGGTGCCGGAGCTACAATCCGTATTCGTGGAGGCTCGTCATTATCCGCAAGCAACGATCCGCTTATTGTTATCGACGGTCTGACCATTGATAACGAAGGAATCAAAGGTGTATCAAATCCTTTAAGCACAATTAACCCAAATGATATCGAATCATTTACAGTACTTAAAGACGCCTCTGCAACCGCTATTTACGGTTCACGCGCTTCGAATGGTGTAATCATTATTACCACTAAAAAAGGTGAAAAAGGATCGAAACCACGTATCAGCTACGATGGCAACGTATCGGTTGGCGTAGTTGGTAAAACACTCGACGTAATGACAGGCGATGAATTCCGCGATTATGTAACCAAACTTTATGGTACCAACAGTGATGCCTACAGAGCACTTGGAACAGAAAATACCGACTGGCAGAGCCAGATTTACCGCACTGCAGTCAGTCATGATCATAGTGTAAGCGTTACCGGTGGTTTAAAAAACATGCCTTATCGGGCTTCGTTAGGTTACACCAACCAGAATGGTATCATCAAAACATCCAACTTCGAGAGATATACAGGTTCGTTCAATATTAACCCTTCATTTTTTGAAGATCATTTAAAACTGAATATTAACGCCAAGGGAATGATTGTAAACAACCGTTTTGCCGATCAGGGCGTTATCGGAGCTGCTGCTTCAATGGACCCCACAAAACCGGTTACTTCGGATGTTGATCCATATAAAACCACATTCGGCGGATACTGGCAGTGGATAACTTCAGGAACTACCTTCAATTCACTGGCAGTTCAGAATCCTCTTGCTACATTGAGTCTGAAGCAGGACAAATCAAATGCTTATGATTTAATCGGCAATATTGAAGCCGATTATAAACTACACTTCCTGCCCGATATGCATGCTCATTTGAACCTGGGTATCGACAGATCGTATGGAAAACAGGATTTGTTTATTCCTCTTACAAGCCCGAGCGACAACCAGAAAGGACGTACCGGTTTTTCGGATCAGTTGAAAAACAATCAGATTCTTACTTTCTATATTGACTATGCAAAAGAAATCGGTTTACATAATTTCAATGCAATGGCCGGTTACGAATGGCAACATTATTACAGAAGCGGTGAATGGAATTACACAGCTTTAGACGGAGTTACCAATCCTTCAGCTCAGGTTTGGAAAACAGAGAATTACCTGGTATCTTTCTTTGGCAGATTGAATTACACTTATGCCAACAAGTATTTGTTGACTGCCACAGTTCGTAACGACGGTTCTTCGAGGTTTGCTCCCGAAACCCGTTGGGGTATTTTCCCGTCATTTGCTTTTGCATGGAAAATCATGGAAGAAGATTTCATGAAAGGAAACGCTACTTTCTCTGACCTCAAGCTGCGTCTGGGTTATGGTGTTACCGGTCAGCAAAATATTAACAATGGTGACTATCCATATATTCCCACATACACAGTTAACCAGGAAGGTGCATTTTATCCAATGGATGGTGTTTATGTATCGACTTACAGACCGGGTGCTTTCAATAAAAACCTTAAATGGGAAGAAACCACTACCTCGAATGTAGGTTTCGATTGGGGAGTACTGAACAACAGACTTACAGGTACAGTGGATTATTATCAACGTACAACCAACGATTTGATTAATATTGTGGACATCCCTGCAGGTACTAACTTTAAAAACCGCGTTATCAGCAATATCGGTTCGCTCGAAAACAAAGGTATTGAAGTAGCAATTACCGGTAAACCTGTTGCAACGAAAGATTTGCAATGGGATTTAAACTACAATTTTACGTATAACAACAACAAAATTACCAAACTTACTACCGGATCACAGGAAGGTTATTATGTAGCTACCGGTGGTATTTCTTCGGGAACAGGTAATAATGTTCAGGCTCATTCTGTAGGTTATCCGGCAAGTTCATTCTATGTTTACGAACAGGTTTATGACAATGCAGACAAACCCATCGAAGGACTTTATGTAGACCGCAACGGTGATGGCGTAATCAATGATGATGACAGGTATTTCTTCCACAATCCGAATGCTGATTTTACAATGGGATTCAGTTCAAAACTGATCTATAAAAACCTTGATTTCGGATTTACATTGCGTGCAAGTATCGGTAACTTCGTTTACAACGATGTGGCTGCAAACCGTGCTAACGTTGGTCAGAGTGGTGTATGGTCTACTTCAGGATTCCTTGTAAATAAACCACAATCTGCATTTGAAACCAACTTCGTAGGACGTACCAACTGGTATTTCTCAGATTATTACGTTCAGAATGCTTCTTTCCTGCGTTGTGATAACATTACTTTAGGATATACATTCAAAAACCCTGTGAAAGGAATTCAGGGCGGACGTATTTCGGCGACAGTACAAAATCCGTTTGTTATTACCAAATATAAAGGATTGGATCCGGAAATCTTTGGTGGAATTGACAACAATATTTATCCGCGACCTGTCATGACAGTGATCGGGTTAACCCTTAACTTTTAATAATCCTGTAAAAAAGTAATCATATGAAATATATAAATAATAAATTAGTTATCGCGATAATGTCAGTATTGCTATCAGTGAGCCTGACTTCGTGTGTAGATGATTTGAATGTAACACCTATCGATCCGAGTGTAACACAAACATTTAATCAGGATGGTGTATTTGCAAAGATTTACGCTTCGTTCGCACTTACAGGTCAACAGGGTGCTGCCGGAAGCGGTGACCTCGACGGTATCGATGAAGGTACATCCTCTTTCATTCGTTTGATATGGAACCTGAATGAACTTACCACCGATGAAGCCATCTGTTCATGGGGCGACCCCGGTATACCTGAAATGAATTTCAACACTTGGACATCTTCACACGATCAGTTGAAAGGATTATATGCACGTTTCTATTTCGGAATTTCGTTGTGTAATTTATTCCTCGACCAAACTGAAGGACAAACAGATGACAAAAGCGTAAAACAACGTGCTGAAGCCCGTTACATGCGTGCCCTGAATTACTATTATCTGCTCGATATGTTTGGAAATGTTCCTTTTGCCACCAAAGTGACCACTGAACTCCCGAAACAAATTTCGAGAGCTGATTTGTACACATGGATACTTAAAGAACTGACCGAAATTGAAGCAGATATGTATGCCCCGCGTACAGGTCCTTATTATCGTGCCGATCAGGCTGCCAACTGGATGTTACAAACCAGACTGTATCTGAATGCACAGGTTTATACAGGAACAGCACAATGGAACAAAGCTGCTGAATATGCCATGAAGGTTATGAACTCAGCTTATAAACTGAATCCGAGCTACAAACAACTGTTCATGGCTGATAATGCCGGAACATTCGACAAATCGACTGTAAACACAGCTCCACAGGAAATCATCCTTCCGATTGCTGCTGATGGTGTACAAACTAAAAGCTGGGGAAATACATTGTTCGTAATTGCTTCAACCAGAACCACTGGTATGCCTGCATGGGGTACAAGTGAAGGTTGGGGTGGTAACCGTGCCCGCTACTCACTGGGTAAAAAATTCTTCCCAAGCGGAATACCTGCAGGATCAGATCTTACCAAACTTCAAACCCTTGCAGGTGACGACAGAGCAATGTTTTACGGCTGGGACATTTCGGAAAGCAAATCGACTGACGTAATGAAAGTAGTAAGTCCTGCCATTTTCAAACAGGGTTTATCAGTTACCAAATACACCAATCTTCGCGCTGATGGCGGAGCAACCAGTCATGTTCAGTTTATTGACACCGATTATCCTTTGATGCGTACCGCCGAAGCATATCTTTCTTATGCCGAAGCAGTAACCAGAGGTGCAGGCGTTTTGAACGGAAAAGCAGCTCTTGATGCGGTAAATGACTTACGTACCCGTGCTCATGCAACGAGACTTAATGCATTGTCGCTCGAAACCCTGTGTGATGAATGGTCGAGAGAATTTTTCTTCGAAGGACGTCGTCGTACCGACCTGATACGTTTTGGATTCTATGGAGGAAGCGACTATAACTGGGAATGGAAAGGCGGATCGATGGCAGGAACAAAATTCAGTGTGAATTACAACCTGTTCCCGATTCCAACAACCGATTTGACAGCAAATCCAAACCTGGAACAAAACAAAGGTTATTAATTAAATCTTATTAAAACAAAAAAAGAATGGATATGAAAAATAGAAATATTTATAAAGTATTCGGGATTTTATTAAGCCTTGTTTTATTCACCGCGTGTGAAGATGAGGCCAAAAGTCCGGTAATAAATGCAGCTGCACAGGATGGTACTCTTTCGTTTGTATTGAATGAATCACAATACAGTAACTGGACTTATGTCCTTTCGGATGCCAATGCTTCTAAAGAAATGGACGCACTTACCTGCAAACAGCCTGATTACGGATTTACTGCAGCTGTAACTTATACAACTCAGGTAAGTTTCACCAACACTTTTGCTGCCGGCACTTTTCAAAGTCTGCCAACATCAATTAATGGTGAAAAAGTAAGTATTAATACCAAGGAAATGAACAAGGCAATGATAGCACTTTCCGGTGGAGTATTGCCCGACCCGGTTGTTACCAAAGATGTTTATGTACGTTTAAAAGCAATGGTGAGCGAGGCAACAAAAAATCCGCTAAGCGACACACTTACCGTTAAACCTCTTTATTCCAATGTGATTAAAATCAAGGTACAGCCTTACATCGAACCTCTTATGCCTTTCAACGAAGTTACACCAATGCCTTATTACATTGTTGGCTTGGGTGACGGTGCATGGAACAACAGTACTGCAGGTTTGGGAAAATCTTTAATTCCGCTCAGCGTGGTGGCTGGTAATAAATACAATGCTCAGGGTGCAGGTGAATATACATTTACCGGCTATTTCCAGGCTTCAAGAACATTTAAACTGATACGTGATATCGGAAGCTGGACTGAACAATGGGGAAATAAAGGCGGAGATGGGATTAATAATCTGATCAACAAGGCAATTGCCGGCGAAGAACCCTCCAACATTAAAGTTCCTGCCGATGGATACTATACCATTACACTGAACTCTATCAATAATACACTGAAAGTGACTGCTTCAACAGCAACACCTGCTAATCTGGCAAGTATGGGTATGATTGGTGAATTCAACGGTTGGGCTGCTGATGTGGCTATGTCGCCGGTTGAAACAAAGAACAATCATGTTTGGTATGTAACTTATACTTTCTCAGCAAATTCAGCTTCAGATGGTGGATGTAAATTCAGAGCCAACGGTAACTGGGATGTAAACTGGGGTGCTCCTAATTTCCCTGTTGGAATCGGAACTCCGGGCGGTAAAAACATACTTTTCAAAAGTGGAAAATATACTGCTATTTTCAACGATATTGATGGTTGTTATTATTTTATCCAATAATATATTTGAGACAGGTACTACCGTTTTCAGGCGGTAGTACCGTCCAGAGAAAATTTACTAAACAAATTAAATTATATTGAAAATGAAAAAAACAATATTATTCATATTTTCGCTTGTTATTGGATTGGCTTTCACAGCTTGCGAAGATCCTTATGCTAATCAGATGGTTGCCGAACCGGGTGGATATGAGCAGGGAGTGAAACAGGATGCAAATTTTGTTGTAGCCTTAAAAACAGGCGTTAGCCCGATAACTATTCAGGTTTCGCAATTGCCCAATACATTTTCATTGCTGACCTGTACATCTTTGCCAACTTTGATTGACACTACTGCGGCTTTATCCTATAAACTGCAAATTTCAAATAAGGCTGATTTTTCAACTTATGTTGATATGACATCAATGACTTATTCGGGCAAGGTAAACGAAGACATAAAAATCGGATACCAGGAACTCAACGTTAAGTTACTTGCTTACAATAATGCCGTAGCTGAACAAACTCTTTATGCCCGCGTGATGGCAATTATCAACAGAAGCGGATTGCAAACTGCTGTTACATCTTCAGTGCTGACATTCAAAGCAACTCCTTACAAAAATCCGCTGAAATCGTATACTGAAGTAACTCCGAAACCATATTTCATTATCGGTATGGCAAACGGTGGCTGGAATAATTCCGCTTCCGGACTGGGAGTTTCGATTTATCCGATGACTGTGGTTCCCGGACTCAACTTTAATGCTGCAGGTAACGGTTTGTTTACATATACCGGTTATTTCTGGGCATCTAGAGGTTTCAAACTGATTCGTGATCTGGGTAACTGGGACGAACAGTGGGGTAAATCAGGTTCTGCTTTTGTTCACAATGATGGTGGTTCGAGTGATATCAAGGTTGCTGCCGATGGTTACTATACCATTACACTTAATTCAGTTGAAAATACAATGACCATGGTACCTGCCACCGTAACACCTGTAAGTTACAGCAAAATTGGTTTAATCGGTGGATTCAACGGGTGGAGCAGTGATATCGTAATGTCACCATGCGAAGCTTCGAACAATCACAACTGGTATGCAACTGTCACCTTTACAGGTGACGATCAGGGCAAATTCCGCGCTAATGGCGGCTGGGATGTAAACTGGGGTACACCAAGCGATACTGCCGACGGCGATCCGCTTTATATGTTCACAGGTATTGGCAAGGGCAATGGTAAGAATATCGGCGTGAAAGCCGGAACTTACGTAGTGTTGTTCAATGACATTGATGGTGGTTACTGGTTCTTTAAACAGTAAAATATTGGAACTGTAAATCATTTTACAGCTCGTTTTAACAATCTCAGTTCAGAAGGGAAACCTTTTGAACTGAGATTTTTTTTGCGGCAATCTCACGTGAATATATTTGTATTGGTACAGAAAGAATAAATTGAAAACGGATAAAAATAAAATACTAATGAACGAAGTGATATTATTTTTACACATTATTTTAATCCGGATATATTATAAAAATAATACATTTATTTATTGATATTTCGATTTATTATATTTATATTTGTGTCGGGTTTAAAGTAGTTGTTATAACTACCTTTATATCCTGAAATCTACTCTTTACTTTTGTTTAATACTCATTTTAATCACTTTACTATATGTCTGTTTGCACAATAATATACAATTATTTTCATTCTGCAGATAATTCAAATCAATCTGATTGGTGCTGCTTCGTTAAAACTGACTCCTCTGTATACTTAAATTTTAATAATATAAATACAGCGATAATACATTTCGCAGTATTAACTATATATAAATTAAATGCCTTCGAAAGAATAATCAGATTCTTTCGAAGGCATTTAATTTTATTGACTGTAAGAGTTGAAAATATGCTTTCTATTGGATTGGATGAATATAAATTGAAGCAATAAAATCAACGTTAAAATTGTGAAATCCATTCAAAGAATAACGAAATTATATCTGTTGACAAAGAAGTGGCATCTCACGATTAAGAAATGATAAATCATAGTACAGAAATAACAACTATTGTAAGCGAATTGACTCCTGATGTTTGCGATATTGAACTGATGATAAAAGAAATGGATACTTGTGATTAGGAAATAAGAGCTCACTAAAGCGAAATGACATCTATTGAAATAGAATTATATACCTAACAAAAAGAATAAGATAATCATAATATTAATTTATCAAATTGTATAACCCTTAATTTTAAAAATTATGACCAGAGTAGAATTAAATCAATTCAGCATGATGCAAAGTGTTGATCAGTTTCTTAGTGTAAACCAAATGGTTTACGGTAGTAACCCCGCCATTGTAGAAGTAGCTAACAGTTTAAAAACTTTTATTGGTGAAATTAAATCGCACAGCCAGAAACAGGCCATCAGTACAAAAGCTGAAACTGCAATAAAACTCGGAGTAAAAAACATCATTATTGAAACATTGCTCAAAGTAACTGCTGCTATGGCTGCAAGTGCCGCAACCTTATCGGACGTAAGATTAAAAATGGCTGCCAGTATTACGCGCTCCGAATTAAAAAAGTTACGCGATGCAGAGTTATTGATTAAAACCCGCGCAATTTTCGAAATTGCATCGCCAATCGTTAAACAGTTGGAAATATGGGGAATTTCGCAGGCCGACGTTGATGCTCTCGATATTTATGCCGAAGGTTACAGTACTAAAAGTCCTGAAATCCGCAATTTAAAATCAACAGCCGTACAAGCCACCAGCGACCTGAAAGCAAAATTTAGCGAGACAAATACTTTTATCAAAAAAACACTCGATCCGATGATGTTACCTTTCAGAAACCTGAATCCATCGTTCTATGGTGAATATCTTAAAGCACGTACTATCGTAGGTTTAGGTGGCGGACATTCGAAAGCTGTTATCGATACAAGAACCAGTATAAAATAATTTATATTTTTCAATATGAAAATTAAAATATAAAAGAAACATTTCAATGAAAAAATTCATCAGTCTGATTAACTTTAAGAAACAATATCAAACTCCAAATCGGATTAAAGACATTATGTAGTTGAAAGTAAACCTATATTAAAAATGGAATTGAATATCGTTTGCTAACTACTATAAATTTAAATCGTATAAAAAAAATCAAAAACCTGAATAGATTTAAGTTTGAATGACTTTATGTGCAACATCAAATGGTGAGAAAAAACATCACAAAAAAGCAAGACCCGGAGAAATTGAACGCTCGCCAGGTCTTGCCGCGAAAAATCCAATCCATATAAATACAGAAAGGAGGTTACAAATGTAAGATAAAATAATAAAAATACGAAATTTGACTGGCTACTAATGCCTCAAAAAACCTGATTTTTAAATTATTATCAAATTAAAAAAATTATTTTATGAAGAAAACAAGTTATATCTTTATAATTCTTGCATTTATGACACTTACAATTAGTTTCGGAAGTTGTAAAGACGAGAAGAACACTACAGAGCCTAATGCTATTAGCCCCAAAGAAGTAGCTGTAGAAATATTACAGGAAAAAACAAATGTAAAGTATGCTGAACCTATTTACGATAGTGAGAATACTGAATTCAGTCAGGGTGAATATATTCAAAGTTTGCCTCAAAGAATGAGAACAAAAAAAGCAGGAACCAGTGAAACAAACGACACCATAAAAAGTGCCGATGAAATACCGGTTACAAGTGCAGTAGAATTAACCCAAAAGATTTATACTGATGGTACCTTTAGCAGCTTAACTTTGGACAAGACGACAGAGGAAATGAAGTTCATAGAAAAACTTAATGTGAACCGGCAACCCGAAAACGAGAAAGTGTATAAAACTGAAATTAAAGATAATGAAATGTATTTATACAATTCGAAGGGAGAGTTACTGAAATCTGAAAAGATAGGTGAAATAAGTTATAAACCAATGTTGGATTCTTTACAGGCATACTTAGCTACACAATCATCTGTCGCATCAAATGCACCTCAAAAACTGAAAAGTTTAAGAGTAAATAAAGCACTGGCACAAGCCATGAAGTCTGGCATGAAAGTAATTAGACAAACTGAAAGCGAAGTTATCCTTGAAATGGATATGGGAGTTTCACAATCAACACTTCCTCAAAGAGCAAAATCAAACATTACTAAAAAAGCTGTTATGCGTTTTTCGCCCGATATGACCCGTATGTATTCTCAAAAGATATACGAAGGAGAGCAATTAACACAATCGATAGAAATAGGTTTTGCATCAGGCAACAAACCACAGTTTTCCAATTCTCTTAATGGTTTTGAGAACCAACTGCTTCCGTGTTCTAATGTCACATACATTAAACAAAAAAGATTAGTGGCAAAGCCCGATGGTACCCCTTTCATAATGAATAACGGGGAAATTTATACAAAGAACAAAATTAAATACAATTTAACAACTAAGAAATTATGAACAGAATAATTTTTATTTTAGCTATCATATTTGCCTTGTTTTTTACTATTCAGCTCAGGGCTAATGATTACGTTTGGTTGCACGGTTTAAATGATAATTATAAATGTTGGAAAATTTATAATGAAGCATTAACTCCGGGAATTGGAATTCAAAGTAATTATACTTGCGGATCATCATATTCAATCCCCGATATTGCAAACAATGTTTGGAATAATACGAACAGCTATGAGTACAATGGCACAAGCTGGCAAAACTACCATCCGGGAGATGCCAATTATCAGTTAGGCAATAAGCATGACATGATATTAATTGGTCATAGTCTGGGCGGGTTGGTGGCCCGTGAAATTGAAAATCGGTATGGCAATCTGAGAGATCAATATGGCCGGCCCAGAGTGAAGGGAATAATAACTATTGGCACACCTCATCAAGGCGCATATGTCGAAAATGCAATAGCATTGGGAAAGCAACATGAATTTGTAAGTAGTTTAAGCAATCGAATTGCAATAGGGTTAGCTGGTACCATTGCTGCAACTGTTGGTCCTTTTTGGTGGGTAGGGACAGGTATTGCCACATTAGTTGATGGGTCGGTTTTAGTGGTAACAAACGTATGGTTAGTTCCATATGTCGAGAATCAAATGGCCGATGGCACTCAACAATGCGAAAAAGACATGCAGGTTGGAAGTACATACATGAATACTATAGCTGCCCGTAAAGTAAACGTGCCAATATTATGTTTTGCAGCCGAAGAAGACAGGTGGCAAATGGCCCGTTTAACTCAATGTGCAATGAATAAAGTTGACTTGCAAACAAACGCAAACTTAAACACAGATGGTAATTACGATAAACCCGCATATGATTTTATGCAAGGAGCACAGATTGCATGCTATACTGCTGCGGGTATGCATGCTGGATGTGCCGTTGGTGCTCTCGCTTTAGGGTGGTGGAATCCTTATAGTTGGTATGCGGCAGTTATGAACGTTGCAGCAGGAGCGTATTGGACATCTGTTGGAGTTTATCTGAACGATGGCTTTGATTACGATTATTCAGTATTACTTGGCTCTTATGCTTATGAGCAACGGTCTTATTGTTATCAAAGAATGGTATGTCCGTCTTCCGAACAACCCGAATTGGTTAAAGGTAAACAGAATATAATAGCTCCTTCGGCAGATGATTGTTATTACGAAACTTTGTACGAAACAGCTATTGTAGCCATACCATCCCCTCATGATGGTACAGTATCTGCTTATTCTCAACAGATGGACAAATCAAAAGGTACAAATGTAATCTGGGCTAATGCCACCATTAAAGGCGTAAACCATATGGAGGAGTTTAATCATAAGAATACGAAAGCCGAATTTGAGAAAGCCATTTTACTTGGAAGCTACGGCAATGGAGTTTTCCGAAAATAATATGTTAACCAAGACAGGTATAATTTTTTGATTATACCTGTCTCTATTTCTTATAAAATGAACAATAAATTGATAATTTATTTCTCTTATATCTTGCTTTTTACTTCTTGTACAAGCTGCAAAGATGAAAAGGCAGATGATAATGTTATATGGAAAAACCGAATATGTGGTAATGATTTAATTGGGGATCATGGTATTGGTTATCCTATTTATAACAACACCGTTGTATTCCACAGCACTCCTGTACCTGGAGATAACGACGAACAAAGTGTTTTATATGGTTTAGATACAGAAACCGGAAAAGAGAAGTGGCGATTAACGAATAAGGATTTTTATCCAAAAAAAAGACTTAAGTTTGATAATGCTGATTATTATTATCAGAATGAGAATATTGTTGTTTGTAGTGATTTTCAATATAAAGATTATGGAAGTGAAACCTATATTTATGCTATTGATGTAGAAAAAGGGAAAGTGTTATGGGTAAAAGAATTTACTAACAAGGGGCTACAATTTGGAAGAATGGTTGTTGGAAAAGGGAAGTATGCTTATGTTGATTTTCAAAAAGACACGACCGAATTTTCATTAATCAAAATTGAAGCTGAAACAGGTAATATCTTAGAATCGCTCAAATTTACAAAAGAGAATATCCCTCAAATTATTCCTGTTAAGTCAGTTGATTTTAGTCAAATGTCTCAAGTTTACACCGACAATAGAGGAACTGAATTTGTTGCTTTAAGTTTTAATGGCTATAATGACATTAAAGATAGATTTAAAACCTTTATGACACTTTGTGTATACAGCCTGTCTGAAAATAAAATTGTCTATACAAAGTACATAAACAATCAGGTTTTAGGAACAGATGAGTGGGATGATTTTTACGGAAGGGTCACATTTCAAAATGATAAACTTTTTATTGGTAAAGGGCGAAACTTTTATTGTGTGGATGCATTCGAAGATAAAGGGATTTTATGGCAATTTGCTACCGGACTCTATGGAAACGACAATGCCATGCAGGTATTTGGATATGATAATTTAGCATTGGGATTTACAGTAGACAGATTATTTGCTTTTGATATAAATACAGGTTTAAAATTATACGATGTGCCAGCTGCCGGAAGTAATACTGCCAATATTATCGATGGTATTATTTATCAGCGTGACCATAGCGATTTGCAAATGCGAGACCCAAAAACAGGGAAAGAACTAAAGCGAGTGGCAACACCACCTAATGAACAGGCATTTTCGAGTGCTCGCCCCAATGGAAAAGATGGAAAGATATATATTCACAGCTACACCGATGCTTATTGTATCAAGGCATGGGAGAAATAAAAAACGGATAAATTATGAAAAAGAAAAATATCAGCTTAATGTTTTTGGTAATAATTATATGCGCTTCTTTTACATCGTGTATTGATACATTACCGATGGAACATATAACTGAACAATTATATATTGTAAATAAAACAGATTTGGAAATTTATATCAGGTTCGATTTTTTAAAACAAGATTTTTGGTTTATTGATTCTGCTCAAATGGATAATTCTCTAATTACATATTATGATAAATTTTATAAGCACAATGGCATCTATAATACCGTCCGGTTAGATACTTCACAATTAGAATACACAAATAGTTTCACTTTTTATTTTGACAAATCTTTCATAAAAGATTTGTGGATGTCGGAAAGTGAATTTAATAGATATGTTTCACAAATACAAATATTTAAAATTCATAACAACGATACAGTTTTTATGAATCCGGAATTATACAATAATAAGTCAAAATGGAAGTATTGCTTTGGTCACATGGTAGATGGTAGTATGCTATTTATCGATTCAAAAAAATTTGCAACAGTTATTAATACGCTGGAAATTAACAAAAATGATTTTTATTAAAATCAAAACACATGGATAAATTTATAAACTTAATAATGATTTTTATAGGGGGATTGTTCCTAATATCGTGTAGGAATAATTTTTATATGCCAACTAAGCATAATGTATTACCTTTTAATGAAAAAGGAGATATGATTATAAACGGAGATGTAGGAATGTATGAAAATTTTTCCCTTGAAGCAGGATATTCACTAACAAATAATTTTGGGCTAATCACAAGATTAAATTGTATGGATATCTCTATACAAAATAACTCAAAATACTTGTTGAACGATTACATTTGGGACAATGAGTTGGTTTTATACAAGCAAATTAAGAAAAGTTTATTTACAGGTTTAAATTTGGGAATTGGTTTTGGGCTATTGGGTAAATACAACCCGAATTATAATTATAATTTGAATCGTCAATACATATTGCCCTGGTTAGTGATTAAAAATGATTTTCAAACAGATCAAGATAAATATTTTTTTAAAGGTTTTTCAGTTAAGATTTCAAGGTTGGACTACAATTTGAATACACAATTAGATATAAGTACAGAATATGACAAGCAGGTATTTTATCATTATTTTCAGATAGAAGATCTGGTTAAGAATGTGTTTATAATTGAACCGGGTATAACTTTTGGAGTAAATTTAAGTAAAATAAGGATTTCACTTCAAGGTCAGTTAGTATTTTATCCACTAAAACAGTCAAATATAGTACCAGTCAATATGGAGTTGTCAGTAAGCGTTTATTTAAATAAATTGTTCTCCAGGAAACCAATCATGAAATAACAGTCCAAAATACATTTGATGAACGCAACAAATATTAAATGCTTGGAAAAATTGGTAATACCATACGATTGTGTAGCTTCGGCAGCGGCAATGATGAAAAAATGCAGGTATCTGGATATGTTAATTTGGAATTGGTGTATTGTGCAAATAGATTAGTCGGCTTCAATATAAATTCCGATGTCTATTGTATCAAGGCATGGGAGAAATAATTTCATAAATCACTTAAAAATCAAGAAAATGAACAAAACATTAATTTTACTTATACTGAATGTACTTCTATTGACAGTAAAAGCACAAAACAAAGAAGTTGAGATTTATGTGGTGCAAAGCAATACCATTGTAAAAGGTATAATTGAAGCCAATAACGGCGATTCGTTGTATTTAAAAGCAGATAGTTTGCATACATTGGCTTTTGCAAAATCGGAACTGGAGGGAATAGATTTACCAGTTTCAAAGGAAGTAAAAAAGTTACGCAGAAAACTAATCAGTAATGAGAGTTATAGAAACCTTAGATTGTTTCCGGGTATTTATCAGATGCGGAATGGAGAGAAAGTAAAAGGAAAAATTATTTTTGTATTAGCGAGCATTGGAGTACTTACATTTATAACTTCAGGTGGTATCTTTATTGTAGGTTTGGCTACTCTAAAAGGAATAGATTTATTAGTTGCCGCTCTTGAGACATTTTTTGATTTTGTACCGGCAGCTGCATTTTGGGGAGCAGCAAAGACATGGAATGATATCGATCAGATACAACACATAAAGAAAAAAGTGTATAACAGGTATTATTATACCGGCGAAAACCTGAAGTTAAATATCTCTTTTCAATAATAGGTATTGATAATCAAAGTATATTGCTTTTATCAAATTATTGAAGTCTATGCTTTTTTAATAATTGACGACGCAATAAATAGTGGAGGTTACATTGTTAAGCAAAAAAAGACATTAATTATAAAATAAAATTTCACAACAAACGAAGAAAAATTATGAAGAAAGATTGGAAAAGAAAAATTGTTGGATGGTTATGTTTAAGTTCTATTGCATTTGTATTTCAGGCATGCTATGGCACGCCACAAGATTTTGGAAATGATTTACTAATTGAGGGACTCGTAAAATCAAAAAAAACAGGATTCCCTATAAAAGGAATTAAGGTATCAGTCGGGGATAAAATGCAGTATACCCTTACCGACGAAAATGGACAATTTTCATTTTATACTGCGAGAATGAATAATACTCAAATTTACATTGAAGACATTGATTCTACTGAGAATTCTCTTTTTATTAATAAGGACACATTGATTACTATCAAGGATTCAATTTTTAATACTAAGCTGCCTAAAGTATATTTGAACATAGAATTAGAACCCAAATAAATGAACAAGCTACTCAAACAAGCTTTGTTCAGGGAATTCAAGAAAAATGAAACGAAGCTACATGAACTCAATTATTTATTTTGGGAATGTACAACCAGATGCAATCTGAATTGCAGGCATTGTGGAAGTGATTGTTCAAAGGATAGCCAATACAAAGATATGCCGCTTGATCATTTCCTAAAAGCACTGGATACAATCAACAATAGTTCCGATAATTTCACAGTTGTAATAACAGGGGGTGAACCTCTTTTACGAAAAGACATTGAACTCTGTGGTCGGGAAATAAGGAAGCGTGGAATGCGTTGGAGCCTGGTTTCAAATGGCTATCTGTATGACGAACAGAAACATATATCACTATTAAATGCCGGACTTGGCGCACTAACCTTAAGTTTAGATGGTTTAACCGATAGTCATAATTGGTTGCGAAATAATGACAATAGTTTTAAAAGGGTTGATAAAGCAATTGGTTTGGCAGTTAGCACTTCTCGACTAAACTTTGATGTGGTGACTTGTGTTAATAACCGAAATTTTTATGAACTTGAAGAAGTACGAAAGTATTTGATTCAGAAAGGCGTTAAAGCATGGCGACTATTTACGATTGTTCCCATTGGTAGGGCAAAAGTGGATGCAGAAATGTTTTTGACAGATAGCCGGTTTAAAAAACTAATGGATTTTATCAATGAATCAAGAAAAAGAAATGAAATTGATATTAAATTCAGTTGCGAGGGTTACGTTGGTAAATACGAATTCAAAGTTAGAGATTCAGGATTCTTTTGTCGGGCAGGAATTAATATCGGTTCAATATTAATCGACGGTTCAATTTCAGCCTGTCCAAACATTGACAGGACATTTGCACAAGGGAATATATACAAAGACAACTTCTTCAATATTTGGCAAACAAAATATATATTATTCAGAGACAGAAGCTGGACAAAAACCGGACAATGTGCTGACTGTAAGCAATACAAAGATTGTCAGGGAAATGGATTCCATTATTGGCATAGTCAAAAGAAGAATGTTTTAGTTTGTCATCATCAAAAGATAAAGTATGAATAAATGAGAAAATGCATTCATCAAATTTTGTCAATTATAGTGATTTTAATATTTAGTGGCAGTACAAAAACTGAAACAATTAAATTGCCAATTAGAACGGTAATTGTTTATATGGTGGCTGATAATAATCTTGATTATTTTTCAGTAAAAGATAAAATGAAATGGAAGCTGGCTGGCAAGATTTCGATGGTAATTTAATTGTATATATTGATCGTGCATCTGGTGCAAGTCCTGCTCATCCCCTATTATATAAAAATTGAACACGACACAACAGAAAATATTTGTTACCAGTAGAGTATTTGTTAGCAATTTACAATAAAAAGAAAAAAGATATTGATTTGCACACAGTTTGACTACGAGCGACCTCGTCCGGTGAGCCGAAAAACAAGTGAAGTTGGCGTAAGAAACTGTCCTGTTTGAGCGACGTAGGAGCGAGTTTGGACGGTTTCAGCCAACTGAACGTAAGTTTTTCGAGCGAAGCGGGCGCAGTCTTGACCTTTTTGCTTACTTTTTGTGTTAAGACAAAAAGTAAGTCAGGGTTTGGGGCGGAAGCCCCAAAAAACATAAATTCTAAATGCACTACGGGTTATGTAGTCATATTATTGATGTTTAGAAAGAACAAAACTCTGTAGATCCAAATGTTATGAAAACCGTATTATCAGGTATTATATCAAATTAACCGGCACTTTCTTATGGATTAATACTTTGGTCACATGGCACATTCCGGTTCCCGCGAGGTGTTAAGTTAAATTCGAATCAAAGGAATATGAAAAGAAGATTTTTCTAATATAGTTTAATTTGAATTCTAAGCTGAATTTTCTCCTTGATGTTGAGATAAACTTTTGTTTAAAAAATTTACAATACTATCTTAACTTCATATTCTGTTTCCGGGGTCTATCATAATTGAGAGTTTCTCAACAGCTGCTGAAGGGAAGATAAAAACACTCTTATTTTAAGTTGTTTCCCTATTATATACTTTAATATAAATTTCTTACAACTGATTCACTGACAGGTATTTTATTTTGAAAACCGGAGAAGAAGAAAAAGATTAAGAAAAAAAGACAGCTGGTTAATTGAGTTTAACCGGCTGTCTTCCTGATTGAAAAAACAAGTTATCTGTTATAGTTATTCTATTTCTTTCACCAGATATATCATTGTGGGATAATGATCACTGTATCCGTTGAGCCAGACTCCGCCAGAATGGGTACGCAAAGGAGTTCCTTTGTACGGACCTTCCTGCTGTGTCAGAAAGCCTCTGTTGAATATATCCGATTTCCATAAATGCAATTTATCCTTTGGTCCGTTGGCCAGCTCGTAAGAAATAATAATCTGATCGAACAGATTCCACTGGTCTTTGTAAGATAGCGTACCAATGCCTTTCTCGAGTGTTCTCCAGAAAACATTATATAATTCACCGGGTTTAACTTCGTCTTTATTTTTCTTGGCACCCAATACCACAGCAGTACTTTCGTTGAAAGGATCGTCGTTCAGGTCACCCATCACAATGATTTTCGCCTTTGGATCCATTTTATACAACGAATCGACAATTGAACGTGTTAGTGCTGCAGCTTCATTTCTTTTCGGACGCGAGCGCTCTTCACCTCCGGTGCGTGATGGCCAGTGATTGACTATTACATGTACTTTTTCGCCCTGCAGATAGCCACTAACCATTAACTGATCGCGGGTACGGAAAGTGGTGTCAGGTGAATGTAAACGGTACGATTTGCTATTGGTAACTGTGAAATACCTCGGATTGTAAAGCAATGCCACATCCACACCACGGCGATCGGGACCATCGTAATGTACAATTTGCATCGAGCGGTCTTTCAGGGCAGGCTGTTTGACCAGATCTTCCAGTACTCCACGATTCTCAATCTCTGAAACCCCGATAAAAGACACTCCGGCCGGCGACTGATCGAGTCCGATTTGCGAGATGGCATACGACATATTGGCAAGTTTCGCTTTGTACTTCATGGTTCCCCATTTCATTGGTCCGTTTGGCAGATATTCGGCATCATTTACATTTTCGTTGTCAATAGTATCAAATAAATTCTCGAGATTGTAAAAAGCAACACAGCTGAGTTGAACCTTAACTTCCTTTGCTGTTGTTGTTTTTTCAACTATTTTGTTTTTAGAAGCACATGAACTGATGATGGCCACCGATAAAAATACCGCGGCGATTAATTTTGTACTTAATTTAAATATTCTCATACTTGTATTCGTTTTTTGATTTTGTGATTATTCATTTTACCGTCAATTTATAACGGGGCAGCAAAAGTGAGAAAAAAATATGATACAAAAAAGAAAACAGTAATAATTAACTGATAATTTTTTATTTTCACATCAGATTTATGAAAATCACTGAACGCAAAAGGTTCAAAAACAGCATCAAATAATAAAAAAAAAGAGGTTGACATTACGGCACCCATATATTTAAACAACACATTATCTGATGTTTAACAGTTGTGGTTTTGTTAATTCCCAATTTTTTAGTTGATAATTCAAAAATCTAAGAGGAAAAAGTTTTGTAATTGACAAAAAGATTGTAAATTGCACGCCCTTTTTTCAAAAGAAACATATCAAAGGGATTTTATTTAAATAATTAATAATCAGTAGTATGAGAAAACTTTCGTTAGTACTTTTTGTCTTAGTACTGGCATTCACAAACGTACTTGCTCAAACCAGAGTGAAAGGCGTTGTTAAAATTGCCGGAAGTGAAAACCCACTTCAGGGAGCAAAAGTCACTTTGCTTCAGCAAAACATTTCCACACAAACCAATGCCAACGGAGAGTTTCTGTTGAGTTATGTTGAACCGGGAGACGAAGAAATAAGTATTTCGCGTCAGGGATATTTTCAGCAGATTAAACTAATCAAAATTAATAAAGATGTTGAAAACGACCTGGGAGTAATTTTTTTACAGGCAGACGTTCAGTCTGAAATGAAACAGGAAACCGTTTTACAATTAAGCGAATCTGCTCTCGATGATGATGATTCGAAGTCACAGAACGTTTCGGGAGCTATTTCGGCAAAAGGAGATGTTTATAATTCGCAAACCGGTTTCCACTTCAGCCCTATGCGTTTCAAAATGCGCGGATACGACCAGAATTACGAAACAACCTATATCAATGGCGTAATGTTTAACGGGCTCGAAAGAGGTGATTTTAATTATTCGGGACTCGGAGGTTTGAATGATGCCATGCGTAATCAGGACGAAGTGATTGGTTTATCACCAAACTCATTCAGTTTTGGTAGTCTTGGTTCAACAGTGAATATCAACAATCGCGCAACGGTTTTTGCAGCAGGTTCCAAAGCCAGTGTTGCTTACAGTAACCGTGCATATAAACTAAGAGCCCAATATACCTATGCCACCGGTTTACAACCGAATGGATGGGCTTTTGCAGCTTCGTTTGTGGGACGTTGGTCCGACAAAGGTATTGTGGATGGTACATTCTATAATTCTGCAGGCTATTTCCTGTCGGCCGAAAAGGTATTTAACAAACAACACAGTTTGTCGTTAGTGACCTACGGAGCTCCTACCAAACGTGCTCAACAGGGAGCTGTAACACAGGAAACCTATGATTTGGCCGGATCTATCTATTATAACCCTTACTGGGGATATCAGGATGGAAAAATCCGCAATTCACGAATCGTTAAGAGCTTTGACCCGACAGCTATTTTGTCACACGATTTTAAAATAGATAATAATCAGCGACTCAGAACCGGTATTGCTTTCCATTACAGCATGTACAGCAATTCGGCGCTTAATTTTTACAACGCACCTGATCCCCGCCCCGATTATTACCGCAATTTGCCAAGCTATCAGACCGACCCTAAATTAGCAAGCCAGATCAAAGACTTATGGAGTTCGGACAGAGACATTTCTCAAATCAACTGGGGAGCACTTTATCAGGCCAATTATCGTAACAATGTGATTAATCCGGATGGTACAGCTAAATATTCGGTTGAACGCCGTCACAACGATTTGATGGAAACGACTTTCAACTCAACCTACAGCAATCAGATGTCAAAAGCATTGAAACTTACCGCAGGTATTCAGGCAAAAACTTCGAAAGGGATGCATTATAAAACCATGGAAGATTTATTGGGCGGAAACAAATGGATTGACATTGATCAGTTCGCCGAACGGGAATTTCCTTCAAATCCTGATATAATCCAAAACGACCTGAACAATAAAAATGCAGTGATCAAAGTTGGTGATATTTTCGGTTATAACTATGACATCAATGTAAATCATGCCAGCGCATTCGTTCAGAATGAATGGAGCTTACCATTATTCGATATATTCTACGCACTTAATATTGAATACAACAGTTTCTATCGTTACGGATATATGAAAAACGGTCGTGCAGAAGCTTTGAATGTTATTTCCTACGGTAAAGGTAAAACCTGGTACACAACCAATCCTTCAGCAAAAGGAGGTATTACCTATAAAATAGACGGACGTAACCGCTTGTCTTTCAACGCCACAGCCGAATCAAGAGCACCACAGGTAAGCAGTTCATACGTTTCGGTTCGTATTAAAGACTCGGCAGTACCCATGCAAAACGAGAAAGTTGTTTCGGGTGATTTGAATTATTCGTTTATTTACCCATCCATCCGCGGACGTCTCAGTGCGTTCAGAACTAATATCAGTGCTACTTCTGATTTGTACGGTTATTATGACGACGAAAAACAGACTTTTGTGAATTTCATGTTATCTGATATGAATAAACTTTACCAGGGAGTTGAAGCCGGACTTTCAATTAAATTAAACGGTAATTTCTCTGTGTCGATGGCCGGAACTTATGCTGATTACAGTTATACAAGCGATGCAACCGGTATTAAGAGCTACGAAAATGGAGCTAATCCTGATGTGAAAGATGTGGTAACATTGAAAGATTATAACGGAAACTATCTTAAAATAGCAGCCGGACCTCAACTTGCAGGTAATTTCACTATCAATTATTTCCACCCCAAAATGTGGTTTGCCGATGTTACCCTGAATTATTTTGATAATAATTACCTTGATTTTGCACCCAACAGGTTCCTGAATTCAAACATCAACCTTTACACCACCGATGCTGCCAAAGCTACATTCCAGGTACAGGAAAAACTGAAGGGCGGATTTATGCTCGATGCTTCGGTTGGAAAACTGATTTATCTGAAAAACCGCAGGTCGCTGAATTTCAATTTAAGTGCAAGCAATATCCTGAATAACACAAGTATGATTACCGGTGGTTATCAACAGGCAAGGTTGCCGCTTACAGATGGTGCAATTGATGCAAACGGACTGAACAGATTCCCTAACAAATATTATTATGCTTGGGGTTTCAATATGTTCCTGAACATTGGATATAAATTTTAATTATCGATAAAGAAATGTTTGATCTTTTAAAAATGAGAAATAATATGAAAAATAATAAGATAACAGGTTTATTGATTATAGCGGTGACCCTGTTCACTTCGTGTGCCGATACCAACTATCCGGCCATACCGGTGGAAAAACTAATGGGTGATTCGCTGACAGCAAACACTACAGTTTCGAAGCTTATTGACACCTATATGACTAACATAGATGCTTTTACCGATGCAAAGTATTCGGCTACAAATGCAGGATTGTTCACAGCCGATTCAATCACAAGCAGTTCGGATGTAATCATCAAAGGTGTTGTGACTTCTTCGGATGTCGAAGGTAATATCTATAAATATATGACTGTTCAGGAACCTAACGGAATGGCTATCAAAATCTCGATTGATGCTTCCGGTCTTTCAGGCATTTATCCGCTGGGGCAACGCGTATGGATTCGTTGCAATGGATTGTATCTCGGAAAATATGCTCAGTCTCCGCAGATAGGCACACTATATTATAATCTGACCAAGTCGGTGATCAAAGCAAATGACACCATTTACCGAAAAGAACCGGGAAGAATTCCGCTGCCGGTGGCTCAGGCTGCCATTCATGCCTACGGAATGCCTGATCTGAACCTGGTAAAAGCCGATACAATGACCATTGCTCAAATAAGAAGTGCAGGTCCGTCGGTGATTAACAAACTGGTTTGTATCAAGAAAGCATATTTTACCGGAAAAGGTGCTGATTACGGATTACCGGTTAATCTGAAAGATGAAGAACTGATTTTTGCTCCTTCAACCAATGGTATCGGATACCCTCAATCACGTGAAATCAAGGATCCGACCGGAACAATATTTATTTCTACAAGTGAATATTCGAAATTTGCAAGCTATAAACTGCCTTCGAGTGGTAATATCGGCAATATCACTGCAATTGTTGGTTGGTACAATGATAAAAAACCAAGCATTAACCCTTCGTCGGTTACCACCGAAGTTTATCATCAGTTAACAATCAGGGGTATTTTTGATTTGGGTAAGGGTTTTGAGAGTTATAAAGCCCAATTAGCTAAATAAAATACTGAAATACAAAGTATTAATTCATAAAAGATAAAAATATGAAAAAGAATTCAATATATACCGGCATATTTCTTATGATAGGAATGGCTTTTTCGGCCTGTTCCAATCTCGATCAATCTGCCTTTACTCCCGTGGTAACAGAGGAATCGTTGATTTATTCCGAAACATTTGCCGACAATTTAGGTAAATTCCAGGCTGTAAGTGTCAGCGGCGACCAGAAATGGGATTATTACTCAAGCGGTTATGCAACAATCACCGGTCATGTAGGCACTTCCGATTTTGCCAATGAAGACTGGCTGATATCTCCCGACATTGATTTAACCAAAGTTACTGCAGCTCATTTAACGTTCGATTATGTAGCTCGTTACTTTGCAAGTGTTTCGACCGATGCCACTATCTGGGCTTCAGAAGACTATGCGGATGGTAAAAAACCATCGGAAGCTACATGGGTACAAATCAAAACCAATCCGTTTACGGATCCCGGCAGCTGGACATTTGCCAACTCAGGTCAAATCAGCCTGACTCAGTTTGCCGGTAAGAAAATCAGAATTGCTTTCAAATATGTTTCTACTAATGCTAAAGCAGGTACCTGGGAAATGAAAAACTTTCTGGTTGAAAAAGGTGAAGCAGTAGTGGATAAAGCACTGATTTATTCCGAAACTTTTTCTTCCGGTTTAGGTTTATTCAATGCCCAGAGTGTTTCAGGCGATCAGGTTTGGGCAGGCGCTTCACAGGGCTACGCATTGATGTCGGGCTATGTTAGTCCATCATACTTTGTCAACGAAGATTGGTTGATTTCGCCCGAAATTGATTTGACCGGACAGACAGCTGCAAATTTCTCATTCGATCATGTCACCCGTTACTTCGGAACACTGGCGTCAGAAGCTACAGTATGGATTTCGACCAACTATGTTTCAGGTTTGCCCTCCACAGGAACCTGGACACAGGTAGTTACCAATCCGTTTACAGATCCCGGAGCATGGACTTTCAGCAACTCACAGGCTATAAGCTTAACTGCTTATGTGAATAAAAAAATCCATATTGCTTTTAAATATATTTCAACAAACTCAAAAGCAGGTTCGTGGGAAATTAAAAATTTCGTAGTGTATTCGGGCGAAGCACGTGGTAATTCAGCAATGCCTTATACCGTTAAACAGGGACTTGATGCCCAAACCGGAGCTTTGGCATGGGTGTCAGGTTATGTGGTTGGATATGCATGGCCGGGTACCGGTGTTCCTTATGTTTTAGCAGCCGATACCTGTTCACAACTGACCAATATCCTGATTGCCGACACAACAACCAATGTGTATGCCAGTCGCGTTATTGCAGTGCAATTGCCACGTGGTGGTATCCGCAACGGATTGAACCTGAAAACAAACAAAACATTACTTGGTCAGAAAATTAAAGTTAAAGGCACTTTAACCTCCTACATCGGAATCGGTGGAATGATAAATCCCACTAATTTTATTCTTGCCAATGGCACAACCGGCGAATCGACAACAACCACAATTTTCAACGAAACCTTCGGTTCAAGTCTTGGTGCATTTACTAAAAACAGTGTAAAAGGGACTCAGGTCTGGGCATGGTCAAGTGGCTACGGTGCTACAATGACCGGTTATTCGGGAAGTAATCTCGAAAACGAGGACTGGCTTATTTCTCCGGTGATTGACCTTACTAAATATTCTTCGGCAGCCATGAGCTTCGATCATACCATCAACAAAGGAGTGGTGGCAAATATGGTTAATGATCATACGCTTTGGGTAAGTACTGACAATGGCACAACCTGGAAAAATGTGAAAATCACTACTTATCCTGCCGGAAATAACTGGACTTATGTGAACTCGGGAGAAATCAGCCTTGATGCTTATGCCGGCAAACAAATACAGATTGCCTTTAAATACTTAAGCACTACAAGTTCAGCCGCCACCTGGGAAATTAAAAACCTGCTGATTTATAACTAATCAAGGTGCGTCGGAATTAAAAAGAAGCTGTTCATAAATTTTGAATTATACCCCAAAAGTCAGACAAAAACTTTTGGGGTATTTTTATTGGAAAAATGAAGCTTAAGTGTATAAAACTCTGTTATTCCGTGAAAATGAAAACTTCAGAATTATCCAACCGGAGGATAAGAGTCAACTCACAAATCATTAAGATGATGAGTATGAATATAATCCATTCTGAAAAATTGTCAAATGCATTTTACTGTACAACAAAAAAATCATATACAAATTACATTCATGAAAACAGAATGCAGATTTACACTGATCAGGCGGAATAAAAAAAACGGATTTCAATACCGATAAACCGAAATGATTACAGGATGGTGACAAAATTTATCCCGTTGGCGGGATTTAAATCCGAATCAAATCAGTTGCAGGAATATCATTATCAGCACCAACCAGCTAAATACATGTAAATCAACATACTGTTTATTTTGTCAGGCTCTGAACAAATGCATATAAAAAAACTCAGTTCAAATTGAAAATCAATTGAACTGAGCTTTCCTGATATTTTTATTTCAGCATCTGTATCACATTTAGTAATGCTAATACAGAAAACTGAACTTTTAATCTTCTTTTACCTGAGGTGTAATCAGTTTGTAGCCCTTACCATGAATATTGATAATGGCAACATTCTGATCGTCTTTCAATAATTTACGCAATTTGGTAATATATACGTCCATACTGCGGGCATTGAAATAATTGTCGTCCACCCAAATGGTTTTCAAAGCAAAATTACGTTCGAGGATATTATTGGCATTGGCAGCGAGCAGATTTAACAGTTCCGATTCCTTGGTAGTAAGTTTTTTGGTTTCACCATCGAAGGAAAGCGTTTGTTTCTGAGCGTCAAATACAAAGCCTCCGATATTGTATACAACTACATCCTTGGCTTTTTTCCCTTTCACACGACGTAAAATTGACTCGATACGATAAAGCAATTCTTCCATGCTGAATGGTTTCGAGAGATAATCGTCGGCTCCGAGTTTGAATCCCTGTAAAATATCTTCTTTCATTGATTTAGCTGTCAGGAAAATGATAGGCACTTCAGCATTCATTGAACGAATATCAGCTGCAAGAGCAAATCCGTCTTTCTTAGGCATCATAACATCTAATACACATAAATCGTATTTATTACGTGAGAATGCCTTGAAACCGGCCTCTCCATCAGGCTGAAGATCAACATCGTAACCTTTTGTCTGCAAATACTCTCTGAGTAACATGCCAAGATTTTCGTCATCTTCGCACAATAAAATTTTTACTTTTTCGTCCGTCATAATTCGTAATTTTTAAGTGTTGGTATTGTAATAATAAATTTTGTTCCGATATTTGGTTCGCTTTCAACTTTGATAGTTCCCCGGTGTTCTGTAATTATTTTTTTAACATAAGCAAGACCGAGGCCAAACCCCTTAACATTGTGCAGATTTCCGGTGGAAACCCGATAGAACTTTTCAAAAATCCGTTTTTGGTCTTCTTTATGAATCCCTATGCCGTTGTCTTCTATACTTATCAGCAAATTATCTTTTTCGTTCCAGGTTTCTATGGTTAGTAACAGAGGTTTATCACAATATTTCAGAGCATTATCCAGCAGGTTGAAGATAATATTTGTAAAATGAACTTCATCAATCAGGGCAATATCGTGTATGGCATTCAGTTTTGATGTTATTTGTCCTCCTTTGCTTGTAACTTTCAACGAGAAGTTATTGATAATATCCCTGATTAATTCATTGATCTGCATTTCATTCAGTTTCAGCATCGATTTATCCTTTTCAAAAATCGAAATCTGAAGCACTTTTTCCACCATTAAACTCAGTCTTTTGGTTTCATCGCGAATTACGTTCGAAATATGCTGCAAAGTCTGAGGAGTTTTCCCCACACTTGGATCCTGCAACATTTGAGATGCCAACGAGATGCTCGAAATCGGGGTTTTTAATTCGTGCGTCATGTTATTAACAAAATCATTTTTCATATTGTTCAGTTGCTTCTGTCTGAAAATGATAATTATAGCCACGATAAAAATACAAAGTATCACCAAAACGAGCAGTATAGACGGAAGCAATAAACTCATCGAGTTCAGAATATAATTTTGTTTAGTCGGGAAAGTAATCTGCAAATATGCTCCGTTGGTGGAATCTTCGGATGGAAAAAGCTTTTGGGTATAAGCACTCCCCGATTTAACCGTCTGGTTTTGATAATTACTTTTGTTGCACCTGTAAATAATCCGGCCTTCCCTGTTTACTATCGAATAATAGAATGGTAGTTGCACACCGTTATTCACAAGTACTTTCTGTAAAATATTATACAAATCCTCAAAATTAACACGTTCGCTTATTTCTTTCTTGTCCGATTCCTTCAACCAACGAAAAACAGCCTGATCCAGTATTGTTTTTGATCTCGAAAAATTGCGCTTGAATTGTTCCTGTAAATATCTCGAAGTTTCTTCTATCGTGGCCTTTCCATGTCCGGTCGAAAGCCTGATTTGTGGTTTACTGAGCTTGTCGGATGTGAGTTTCAGCTTATCTGTTACACTATCGATGTTGGTTTGTAACTTAGGATGCACATCACTTAAGGTCATTAAATTATTTTTTCCTGCACTGTAATCAACACCTTCGAGCGTTTGGTCAAGGTACTCAAGTGCTTCATTTTCTTCTACAAGAATTGCGGTCTGGAACAGACTCCGCTGAACACTTTCACTAAACTGATTCTCAATCATTTCAGCATTGATTCTGACATAACGGGCCTGAAGGAAGATTAAACCCACAAATGTCACAATCATTGATGTGATTAATATGTATATCGTCGAACGTTTCATATTTTGCAAAGTTACATTAAAATTAAGATGTCGGTTCGTATATTAATATAAATTAACTATAAATTATTCTATTTTGCATCAAAAAACGCTATGATTTATAACAAATCAGCGATTTTGCACAATGTTAAAACGCATAAACCCGATATTTAGTTTAACACACAACTGATTTGTTGGATTTAATGCTGAAATAAATTACTTTTGTATTTCACAAAAAAACCCGGAATCACATGCTTCAGCTTTTTAAGAATAAATGGACTGCCCTCTTTTTGAGTAATTTTTTGGGAGTATACAACGACAATTTTCTTAAAAACACGATTATTTTTATTTCTGTGGCATGGGTTTTACCTCCGTGGATGACCAAGTCGCAACTTATCTCCATTGTATCGGCCTGTCTGATCATACCGTATCTTTTTCTCTCACCACTCGGCGGTAGATTAGCCGTCATTTATTCGAAAAAGAAAGTGTTTCGGTTTTTCAAATTGATTGAAATACCCATCATGCTTATCGCCTCTGTGGCATTTTATCTTCAGAATGCCATGCTTGCTATTTTTGCTGTTTTGTTAATGGGCATTCAAAGTTGTCTGTATTCGCCCTCGAAATACAGTCTGATACGTGACATTGGCGGAGAAGAAGGTGTGTCATACGGTAGCGGGGTTTTTGAAACAATGGCATTTATGGGCATATTAATCGGCACTGTAACAGCTTCGGTTATTTCTGACACCGGATTACAGTGGTCAGTTTATCTTATTTTTCTCGGAGTTGCTATTGCAGGATACGTGGTGACACGCGACATCAGAGCTACTGAGCTTCCGGAATCGGGAACTGACAATCAGCAGCTGAATCCCGTTGGATTTATTTTAAACTCCTATCGCTTTGCAAAAAATTATCCGCTGCTCAATACAGCAGTATTCGGGGCTTCGTCATTCTGGCTCATCGGTGGAATGCTTCAGATGAATCTCGTTATTCACACCGGAAATGTATATCATGCCACTAACTCCACGACCGGATTCGTGATGGCAATGGCTGCGGTAGGCATTGCTTTGGGCTGCTGGGCAGCTGGTAAAATCAGTTTCAATTCATCCAATAAAGGCCTGATACTGGCAGGGATAATTGTAATGTCGGCCATGCTTGGAATTTTAACGTTTGTCAGGCTGAATTTTGAATTATATGTCCTCATTGTATTTTCAGCTGCATTTTCGGGCGGTTTTTTTCAGGTTCCGAACCTGACAATACTACAACAATCGGGTGTAGGCCGGAAACTGGGTGATATGGTAGCATATTTAAACCTTGTTACGTTTATTTTTGTACTTATCGGCACTTTTTTATTCTGGTTAGTTACATTCATTTCAAATGAAAACAGCCATGTGGTATTTGGTTCAATTTTAACTGTATGTTTATTAGTTTCATCATATTTTATATTCAAATCAGATGTTTTTTATAAAGAAACCATCAATATGCTGACAAAAAAAAACAAGATAACATGATATAAATTCAACAAGAAATAATTTAACAATTTTCTTCATTCTATGACTTCAAAAATTAATTTTTCAGGGATATTTCGCGATTTGAGTTTTCAGATTTTCGTAGCCATGTTGATTGGTATTCTGGCCGGGAAGTTGATGGGTGCTTCATCGCACATGTTTGCACCGCTGGGCACGCTGTTCATTCAGTTAATCAAAATGCTGGTAATACCTCTCGTATTTGTATCGATAGTATCGGGTGCAGCATCACTCGGAACCACCAGGTCGGCAGGCAGGATAGGAATGATTACTTTGTTTTTTGTATTTGCCACTACCTTTTTATCGGTATTTGTTGCGTTCGGATTTGGCGAATGGCTTAAGCCGGGCGCCGGTATATCCTTAGAGTCGATACGTTCATTCTTTCCATTGCAGCAATATACCGAAACTCCCCACAAAATGGATTTTTGGAATATGATTATTGAAATTGTACCTGCAAATCCGATTCGTTCAATGGTGGAAGGAAATATTCTTCAACTCATCTTTTTCGGATTATTTTTAGGATTCGGTCTGAGTGTTTTGCCTGCCACCCGTAAACAACCGGTTATCAACGGATTTAATTCAATTCTCGAAGCATTGATCTGGTGTATTTCAAAAGTAATGCTTGTGGCTCCTATCGGAGTTTTCGGATTAATGGCCGATGCTACCGGCACATTCGGCTTCGGTCTGTTGATAAAAGTAGGTAATTTACTATGGGTCAATATTTTATCCTTCCTTTTTATGCTTTTAATTTTCTACCCTTTAGCTCTGAAATTATTCTCAGGTCAACCTATCGGCAGTTTTTTCAAAGCCATGCTTCGCCCACAGATTGTGGCATTTTCCACCGCCTCCTCAATGGCAACACTGCCGGTAACGCTCGAAACCTGTGAAGTCGACCTGAAAGTAAGTAAGGAAACCACTTCCTTTGTAGTACCGCTCGGAGCTACTATCAACATGACAGGAAATGCAATTTATTATGCACTTGTCGCATTATTCTTTGCTCAAATGTACGGAATTGAACTCAGTTTCGGACATTACTTAGCCATTGCTCTTACCTCTACCGTGGGCTCAGTCGGACAGGCCGGAGTGCCCGGTCCTACTCTTTTGGTCGTTGCAGTGCTGGTGTCGGCCGGCATCCCCATCGAAGGATTGCCACTTCTTTATGCACTCGACAGAATTTTCGATATGATTCGGACTGTTCTGAATATCACCGGCGATGCTGTTTGTGCGGTTATTGTTGACAAAGCAGCGGGCAAAACAAAAGCATAATACTCTGAACAGCCTGAACTTAAGCTTCGGTCTTAATAGTATTTTTGCGGGTTTTACGCTTTTTCACCGTATGCTTTTGATATTCGTCGGAGAGTACGCTTACATTTCCATCGACCTCAAGTATGGCAAGATCAACATCTTCGACTTTTGCCACGCCATGTTCGCGTACTGCTTCCATGAGTTCATCGAAAGTGATACCGGCATTTTTCAAACCTTCATCCGAAATTTTCCCTTTATAAATAAGCATGGTCGCTTTGCCTTCAATCATCTTGTTGAATACGGGAAACCGGTTTTGCAAAGACTTGAAAATAAAATTAACAATAAACAAAGTGGTTGCAGCAACCAAACCACCCGTAAGTGTGGCATCCGGTCCAACCATGGCATTTTGTACGGCATTGCTGATCAGCAGAATAAATACCATATCAACTATCGAAAGCTGAGCCAGTTCCTTTTTCCCGAATAGCCGTATGCCAACAACAATGAAAAGATAAATGACCAAAGTGCTGAAAATGATACGGACATAATTGTTTGTTAGTAGTTCTGTCATATAGAGTGTTTTTTTGATTAAATATTTATTGTTGCATTTTAAACTCTTGAAATCGACTGGTTTAAAGTTTTTAAGGTTTCCTTTTAATGATTAAATAGCAGTATGTTTTATTGTTGCGTAAAAAAACTTTTCGAATCAACTTTCAGGGTCATTTTTTGGTAGCTATGGGTAACACTACCCAACAAACCAATACCATTCAGCACATTACTGTAAATCTGTACAGGCTCTGAAAAATACTGCAGGTCAGTATTATTGTATTTCACAGTTTTCAGGTAAAGGAAAAGATCATTACTTATTGCCTGTAAATCAAATATTATCTCAGTTTTAAGAGGAATTTTTGGCAAATTTGCAGGTGTATAAATTGTTTTTTCGGGCGTAAAATTCAGTTGAACGAGTTCTGCCTGAAGTTTCAACGAATATGAACCGGCATTAAAAAGACGGTCATCAAAAATATTGAAATTTTTATCTGAATTTGCATCGAAAACAGCTGCTCCCGACACCCTGTCGATGGCCGGGTCGTTGGGTAGAAGCTTTAGTTTTTTATCAACAAATTTGTTCCCCGCATAACTTTGCCTGAGCGTTGCTGCCACCCTGTAACAATCTCCGGAAGAAGGCAGATCATTGAATTTCAGCGCAAAGTCGAACATATAAGTTTTATTTAACGATAAGGTATCGGTACGTTTTATTGAGTTATAAGTGAGTGTATCATGTGTTAAATAAGAACTTAAGACAAAACTGCTTACACTGTCGACACGATCTAATTTCACAGTGAAAGGCAAAACAGTAGAAGCGCTGATTGTTTTCTTATTAACTGCATCTGTAACCAGAAATTTTACTGTTTCACCCTGCTTAGGTCTGTAAACACTCACATAATTTGTCCCTTTCAGCTTTAGTGATTCTTTCAGAGAATTGTTAATATACATATTGACCTGTAAATTCCGGGCAACGACAAAATCACTGTCGGGCAGCAGAAAAAAACGGCTGTAAGTAAAACCTGATTTAACGAGCGAATCAGGAGAAATCAGGCAATTCAGTACCAACTCAGGAGCCTGCCCTGATTCGTCGAATTTTATTTCATTAATACAGCCGGCCAATGCGACTGCAAAATAAAGAAACAAACTATATTGAAAAAAACGCTGCCTCATCTGATTAAAATTTATAACTGTAGCTCACTGAAGGAATGATCGGGAAAATCGTAATTTTATTGAAACTTTTTTCGGTAATCACTTTGGATGATACCGGATCGTTGTATTTATGTGTTTTTACAAATAAATAAAAAGGATTCATTGCATTCGTTACATTGTAAATACTAAGGTTCCATGTCCTTACACCATGTTTAAGTTTTTTATGAAAATTTGCACCTGTATCGACCCTGAAATAAGCAGGCAATTGGTAATTATTGCGTGCCGGAAAATATGGTAATCTGCTGTCGAACTCCGAAAAGCCTTTAAAACTCTGTAATCCGAGCGTTACATAATTTCCCGAACTGTATTTTATTGTCCCCGAAACATCAAACCTTTCGCTGAAATGCTGAGATAACACAAAACTTATATCGTGCCGGCGATCGTATTTTGCAGGAAAAGGATTCCCTCCGTTCAACATCTGACCAGGACGATCGAACTTACGTTCCGCTTTCGACAAGGTATAAGCCACCCATCCTGTCGTTTTTCCTACCGGTTTCTGAATCATAAATTCAATACCGCAGGCTGTACCATCGCCACTTACCACTTTATCTTCCCAGCCGGTTGAAGATTCAAAAAAGCTGGCTCCATCAGTATATTCAATCAGATTTTTCATGGTTTTATAATACAATTCCACCGAAAAATCATATTTGCTTTTCAGATTATAAAACAAGCCGGTTGAAAACTGTTCCGAATCCATGGGTTTCACTTTTGCTGTGGCAGGCACCCACAAATCGTTGGGCAAACTGAAGTTGTTGTAAGCCAGCAGATGAATAAATTGCTTCATGGATGCATAACCTGCCTTGAGCGACAAATTATCAGCCAGTAAAGCTCTCAGGCTCAATCGGGGCTGCAGGGATGGATAGAAAACATTGTCCACTTCAAACCCTGCAAGATGCAAACCGGCATTCATTTTCAGAAAGGCATTAATGTTCCAGTTATCTTCAAAATATACCGAATACTCATTTGCATGTATTTTTCTGTTATCAAATACCGAACGTGAATTAACCGATATACCTGTACTGTCAGCATCGAATTGATCAGCCACAACTCCCGGACTAAAAACGTGATTCGTGTATGCCATTCCGAATTTTATATCGTGATTTGTATCCGGTGTATAGTCAAAGTCAAGTTTCGCACTGTAATCGGAAATGCCTGAACTGTATTCCAACTGAAAATTCTTTTGTTCAGTTTGAAAAGGATCCGTAATGCTGGTGGTCAGTTCATTGCCCATCAGTGTATAAAAATTATAACCGGTATGTGTTAACGATGTGTTCAGAAAAAATTTATTCGTCAATATCCTGTTCCATCGCGCTATTGCTACTGTATTTCCCCATTTCCAGTTAATATTAATCTTGTTACTTTCCGTAGTATTATTGTTATTGTAAGCCCAGGTATCCGTTAACTCCGAATCAATTTTGTCGTTTCCGTTATAAATGCTGAGAAACAGCTGGTCTCTATCACTAATTTTGTGCGAAATTTTCGCATTAATGTCGTAAAAATAATATGCAGCCTTAATGCTTAAACCATCGGTAAAATGGATAAAATGAAGAACAGGTTTGGTAAGCAAATCGAAATAACTGCGACGGGCGGAAATATTAAAGCTGGTTTTTTGACCAAACAGCGGGCCTTCTGCATTAAATTTTGATGTTATTAAACCGACAGAAACGTTTCCTTTGATTTTCCGGGTATTTCCATCATTCATTCGTATATCGGCCACCGATGACAACCGGCCGCCAAACCGCGCCGGAAAACCTCCTTTATAGAGCGTTACATTTTTTACAGCATCAGTATTAAAAACCGAGAAGAAGCCGGCAATGTGATTTACGTTGTAAACAGGAACACCGTCGAGTAAAAACAAATTTTCATCCGGACCACCACCTCTTACGTAAAAACCTGATGAACCTTCGGTACCCGACTGAACTCCCGGAAGCAATTGCATGGTTTTAACAATGTCTGATTCGCCAAAAAGCATGGGAACAGTTTTAATAAATTCGATGGGAACACTGACAGCACTCATTTGCGAACCTTTTACCCCTGATTCATTCCGGACAGCCGTCACTGTAATTTCCTTCAGCTCAACAGTTTCATTTAGCAAAACATTTATTGTTGTATCTTTTGACAGCTGAAACTTTGCATTAAAAGTACTGAAACCTGTGTACGAAAAATACAGATTTAATTCTCCCTGCGGGATAGTCAGTGAATAAAACCCAAAAGAATTGGAAACACAACCTTTTCCGGCAGACAAATCAAACACGGACGCACCAATCAGCGATTCTCCGGTTGATGCCCTGATGATACCACTGACAGTGAAGTTTCGTGACCAGACCTGCTGACATACAATCAGCCACAGGAATGCCAAAATATATTTTTTTAAAAAATTCATTCAAAAGACATTATAAAGAATGAAACACTATAATCCTGAATAACATGACATTAAATATGAAGACATGAATGCACAGGTTGCGTACTTATTTAATGATAAACACATAAAGAAAAACATAAACTATGTTTTTTGAGTCTAAACTTCTTCAAGGTCTTTCAACGAAAAGAGTATTTTATCTGTTTTGTATAAACTTAAATAAAAAAACAGAGGACACAAATCCGCAAGCGAATAAATGTCCTCCAAAATTATTGATTTTTTATATATTTACAAGCTTTCGCCAAAATCTTCTTTGAACTTTGCTACAAGTTGCTGAGGCCAGTCGGTGGTAGGTTCCAGTCCGCCCATAAAGAAACGAAGTACAGGTGGCTCGTAAACGAATTTAAGTCCTCCGATCAAATGACGATTATCGTACAACCAGGTCAGACGATCTTCCACATATTTGATTTGCGACAATGTGAAAACCCGGCGTGGTACAGCCAGACGAAGCAATTCCATGTCGGCATAAGTTTCATTGCCGTATTCATCGCGCTGATTCGAAATCGATCCGCGTTCCATGCCACGTATTCCCGATATCAGGAATAGAGCAGCTGCCAGAGCACCGGCAGGATATTCGGTTTGAGGGATATGTGAACAAACCTGCATGGCATCGACATGGACACCTAAAACTCCGGCCGGCTTAATCACCGGAATACCTTTTTTGTCGAGCTCGCCAACGAGATACTTTATATATTCAGGACTTTGACTGATCATTGTTTCGTCGAGCGTTTCGTACAATCCCACAGCCATAGCCTCAATCTCGCGAATGGAAATTCCGCCATAAGTTGTAAAACCTTCGTAAAGTGGTACCAGCGCTTCCAGTTCTTTTATGATTTCGGGATTATCGGTACACATACCTCCACCACGCGACGAGCTGATTTTACGTGCTGAAAAATAACACAAATCCGCCAGTGATGTGAAAGTATGTATTACTGTTTTCATGTCTGAGTTTTTGAATTCCTCTTCGCGTTGTAAAACAAGGTAAGCATTTTCACCCAACAAGCTGCAATCCAGAACAACCCTGATGCCGTATTTGTCGGCAATCGCCCTTACATCACGCATGTTCTGTACAGAGAAAGGCTGGCCTCCAATCAGGTTTGTGGATGCTTCCATACGAATAAACGGAATATTTTTAGGCCCGTGATTAACGATTACTTCTTCCAGTTTTTGAATATTCATATTCCCCTTAAACGGATGTGAAGAATTAACCACATAAGCTTCGGGGTACAACAATTCGGCGATCTGACCACCTTTATCGGTGATGTGTGCCATCGCTGTGGTAAAATGGTAGTTCATCGGCACCAGACTTCCCTTACGAACATAAGCGATTGAAATGATATTTTCGGCAGCACGGCCCTGATGAACAGGCAACAAATATTTTTTACCCATCACTTCATTTACTGCTTTTTCAAGTTTCAGATAACTTTGTGAACCTGCATAGGCATCGTCAGCCTGCATCATAGCAGCCAACTGATTATCACTCATTGCGTTCGTACCCGAATCGGTCAGCATATCGAGAAAAACATCCTTTGTGCTCAGTCTGAATGTATTGAATCCACCTTCGTAAAGTGCTTCGAGACGACGTTCGATCGGAACTAAATTTAATTTCTGGACAATTCGTACCTTGTGCAGTTCCAGCGGCAAATTTTCGCCACTGTAAAATTTGATTTGTTGCATAATGATTTAAATAATAGATTTATGTGTGAGTAAAATATGATTAATAGCTTTAAATTAAGCGACTGTTAAGTCATTCTTTCCTGATTCAGTTTGCAAATAAGGGCAAAATTTCAAATCGAAATATAACGACAACAAAGATAACTAAATTTTCACAATTCCAGTATAAATTTTGATAATTTACAACTTAAAATCGCTTTTATTTATCAAAAAGTCACCATCTCCCGTTTTCCTGCATATCTTTAAAAAAATCATTTCAATGAGTAAACCGGGATTTATTTTACTTCAGCTTTTCAGGTCTGAAACAGGCGAATATCAACAGTAATTTTAAAAATGGCTGAAAACCAAAGATACCTGTTTGAAATTGCGTAGGGAAAAGCGGGGATTGATACAGCGGGAACACCCGATAAGGGATGAATCAGAGAAACATCATGCTGATCCTATTTCTTCTTATTCAACGGAAGATTTGAATTTACATAATTTATAAAAGGGACAGGAAGCAATACTTTTGGAGTGGGAATTAAATGCAAAGGATCACTAAGATACTCAATATCAGGCAAAATATTTATCCGGGTAATAATCACCCGTGCAATTCCGGCACTGATAATTCCGAGACTTTGAGCTGCGCCATACGAAAGATCAATCATTCGGTTACGTACATGAGGTCCTCTGTCGGTAACCTTTACAATCACTTCTTTGTTATTAACCGGATTTTTAACATGCAATAAGGTGCCGAAAGCATAGGATTTATGAGCACATGTTAAACTATCGTTGTGATAACGACCACCATCCGACGTGCGGTGCCCCTGGGTACGTTTGCTGTAAAATGAAGCATATCCTGATTCCTGAGCAACAACATTGCCACTCATAATCAACATAATAACAACTATCAGGTAGATACAGCTTTTCATTTTTACTTTTTTTCCGACGAACAAATATAGGATAATAATTTGAGAAGAGAAACTTTATTCAGGTTTTTTTAATATTTTGAAATGTTTTTCCATATTTAAAAACTCAGGCTCTGAACTTCAGAAACTGCACTGATTTTTGGTCATTTTTCTTTATCGGGCAAGCACATAAATTGTTCATTTCAACAAAAAAACGTACCTTTGCAACTCCAAAAATCAAAGTACCAATATGAGTCGAACCGAACAACAATTTGATCAGGTCATCGCCATTTGTAAAGATATTTTTACAAAAAAAATGAAAGACTACGGCGCTTCGTGGCGCATTCTTCGTCAACAATCCGTTACAGATCAGATTTATATCAAAGCAAATCGTATCCGAAGCATTGAAATGAAAGGGATTTCGAAGGTTGACGAAGGAATTCGTTCAGAACTGATAGGTATTGTTAATTACGGTATCATCGGACTCGTTCAGATGGAGCTCGGGTTTTCGGACACCGACGATTTATCATTCGAAAAAGGCATGATGCTATATGACAAATATGCCAACGAAGCCAAGAAACTTATGATGAACAAAAATCACGATTACGACGAAGCCTGGCGCAGCATGCGCATGGAGTCGTATACCGATTTGATTTTGCAGAAAATATACCGCACGAAACAGATTGAGGATAATAAAGGCGTAACACTCGCTTCGGAAGGAATAGATGCAAATTATTTCGACATGATTAACTATGCCATTTTCGGATTGATTAAAATCGAAGAAACGGACAAAAATTAAATTTCAATCGGGTTATCCCGTTTTTTTCACAGGCCGGTGTTTAAGAAATCTGAAGAGGCCTGAATTTTATTATTTATACTCATTATGTGGATTTATAAAAAAAAGAGCAATAAACATTCGGATATGACCGGATTTAAAAGGCTAATGCCATTTTTCATACATTTTAGCCGGTTGGTATTGGGTTTGGTATTTGTATTTTCCGGATTCGTCAAACTTATTGACCCACTTGGTTTTGTATATAAAATTGAAGATTATTTTACGGCTTTCGGCGGTTTGTTTTTACATCTTGATTTTTTATCTCTATTTGCTGCAATTGCCCTTCCCGCATTCGAATTTCTGATCGGACTGAATCTGGTTTTCATGATTCAGCTTCGTCGCACGTCCGTTCTGGCATTATTATTCATGGCTGTAATGACACCACTTACACTTTATATTGCTGTTTTCAATCCGGTATCCGATTGCGGCTGTTTTGGCGACGCTTTAGTTATCACCAACTGGCAAACATTTTATAAGAATTTGGTTCTGATTACGTTGGCTTTATTTTTATTTTTCAATACCCGCAAACACAAACCTTTGTTAATAGCAAAATTTGAGTGGCTGATCATCATCATTTTTGCCTGTACAGGAGTCGGTTTGTCACTCTATTGCTACAACCATTTGCCTCTGATTGATTTTATGCCTTATAAGACGGGTGTCAACATACCTGAAGCAATGATGGTTCCCGAAGGTGCACCAAAAGACGTTTATTCAACTACATTTATTTACAAAAAAAACGGTGTTGAAAAAGAGTTCACACTCGAAAACTATCCGAAAAATGATTCGACCTGGGTATTTGTTGACCAGAAAACCAAGCTGGTATCGGTAGGATATAAAGCTCCTGTTCACGATTTTTCGATTGTTGATGCCAATTTTAATGACATTACCGAGGATGTGATTTTTTACCCCGGAACCACTTATTTACTTATTATGTATGATTTGAACAAGGCTTCGGTGGAGGGTGCTCAGCGGGCTGAAGCTCTTTATCAAAAATACAAACATTCCACTACAAAATTTTATGCTCTGACAGCATCGGGCGATGAGGATGTAATCAATTTCTGCACGAAGAACAAGGTTTCATACCCGTTTTGCAAAACCGATCCGATTACACTCAAAACCATTATCAGAGCTAATCCGGGTCTTGTAAAGATCAACAACGGAGTGATTAAAGCCAAATGGCACTGGAAAGACATCTGAGAATCAAAGAATTAATAATTGAAATAATTAATAATAAAGAAAAATGAGAAAAAACATTGTTGCAGGAAACTGGAAAATGAACAAAACCCTTCAGGAGGGTTTAATGCTGGCTAACGAGCTAAACGATGCGTTAGTAAATACTCAACTGAATTGCGATGTAATCATCGGAACTCCGTTTATTCATTTGGCAGGTGTTGCTGCTGCAGTCGACACTAAAAAAATTGCTGTTGCTGCTCAAAACTGTGCAAGCAAAGCTTCAGGAGCCTATACCGGCGAAGTCAGTGCTGCCATGGTAAAATCGACCGGTGCTGAATACGTTATTCTCGGGCATTCGGAACGTCGTGAATATTATAATGAAACAAGTGCCATCCTGAACGAAAAAGTGGCCCTCGCTTTAGCAAATAATCTGACTCCGATCTATTGCTGCGGTGAAGCTCTGGAAGTTCGAAATGCTAACAAACAAAACGAATTCGTAAAAAATCAGTTAGAAGAAACAGTATTCAATCTTTCTGCCGACGATTTTAAAAAAATCGTAATTGCCTACGAACCAATCTGGGCAATTGGTACCGGTGTGACAGCTTCAACCGGACAGGCACAGGAAATGCTTGCCTTTATCCGCTCAATCATCGCAGATAAATTCGGAAAAGAAATAGCCGAAGAAACTTCAATTCTTTATGGCGGAAGCTGTAATGCTAAAAATGCCGCTGAATTGTTTGCTCAGACTGATATTGATGGTGGTCTTATCGGTGGCGCTTCATTAAAAGTTGAGGATTTCAAAGCAATCATTGATGCTTTTTGATGCATAGATGTTGATTTACTGAATTTTTAAATCAACATTTTAATCAACTTTTATAGTTAATAATACGAAGAAGAGGCTGTCTCAAAAGAGTTTTCAGAACACAAACAACACGGTATATTAAATTTCTGTACACTTCAGATTCAAATACTAATTTGAAATACAGAAATATACGCAATCTGCACATTTAGAGTAAAGTTGTTTTTAATTGTTCATTTCACTTCTGTGACAGTCTCTTTTTAAAATTTGTCAGTCAGTTTAATCCGGAATCCGGAAAAAATTCACAAAAACGCAATCGAGCTAAAATATGCTGGTTAAACTATACGAAGACAATCCAAATCCCGCTGAAGTTCGAAAAATTGTTGAAATTTTGCGAAAAGGGGGGATCATCATTCTTCCGACGGATACGGTTTACGCTTTCGGTTGTAATATTTTTAATTCGAACGGCGTAGAATTTATTGCCGGCATAAAAAATCATGACCTCAGAAGGTCGAATCTTTCCTTCATCTGTCACGACTTAAGTGAAGTAAGTGAATATGCCAAAATGGACGACAAGGCATTTAAACTAATGAAAAAGAATCTGCCCGGTCCCTTCACTTTTATTCTGAATGGCAGCAGCAAACTCCCCAAATTATTTAAAAACAAGAAAACTGTAGGGATAAGAATGCCCAAAAACAATATCGTACTTGATATTGTCCGTGAGCTTGGCAACCCGCTTATGACGAGTTCAATTTTTACCGATGAGGAAACCACCGAGTACATCACCGACCCTGAACTTATTGAAGAAAAATACGGTTCACAGGTTGACCTGGTTATCGACGGAGGATATGGTGGAACGGAACATTCCACCATTATCGACTGCACAGCCGACGAACCTGAAATAGTAAGAAAAGGAGCCGCAGAACCTGTTTAAAAAACTTCGTTCTGCAGCTTGTATAGCTACATAATCATTTCTGAAAACGTTTATTTACGACTATCTCAGTTTCAACAGACCGGCAATTTTATTTTTCATTGCTGTATTTTCCATAAAACCTGAAAACAATTCGGCTCCGGGTCCGAATGAATAAACCGGAACAGGTATCCCGGTATGATTTTTTGTACTGAAAGCTGCATCAAAAGTACCGTTTTTGATATTTCCTTTGGGGAATGACAATCCACCGGTTTCATGGTCAGCAGTAATAACTACCAGCGTATTTCCGTGTTTTTCGGCATAATCAAGCACACGGGCAATAGTTTCATTAAAATCAAGCATCTCTTTTTTCACCTGATCAGCATTATTATCGTGCGAAGCCCAGTCAATTTGTGAACCTTCAATCATCAGGAAAAAACCCTTTTTATTATTGTCAAGAATATCGATAGCGGCCATTGTTGCTTCGGGGAGCATCTTTCCGCGTTCGGGCATGGGTGGATTCTGATCCTCGTAAAGCAAACCGGCTAATTTCCCTGTTTTAACCGTTTTTACATCGTCAAGCGTATAAGCTACTTTATAATTCTTAGCTTTGAGCTCGTTGGTCAGGTTCCTGTTGTCAGCCCGCTGCTCGAAATACTGACGACCACCACCTATAAAAACGTCGATATCAGTTTTCAGGAAGTCGGTTGCAATTTCATCATACATATTACGGTTCACCTGATGTGCAATGAACGATGCGGGAGTAGCATGGGTAACTGCACATGCAACCACCATTCCTGTCGACAGGTTATTTTTTTCGGCCATTTCCAGAATGGATGGTACAGCTACCGAATCAGCATTCATACCAATCATTCCGTTTTTTGTTTTCACGCCACAGGCTAATGCCGTACCTCCTGCTCCCGAGTCGGTGGTAAAGTGACTTGCCGAATATGTTTTTGAAATACCGATGTATTTACACCGTTCGAGTGCCAGATGATTTCCGTTACTTACCATACCGGCATACATTTGAGCCAATCCCATACCGTCGCCGATCATAAATATTACATTTTTGGGTTTTCCACCTGCCAGGATTGTGTTTGACAATAAAATAGCAATTGAAAGTGTAAATAAAAGCTGTTTTTTCATGAAATATATTCTAAATTAAATTTGCAATTCCTTTTAATTCCTCTTTGATTCTGGTCAGTCGTTCAGCCAGTTCCTGTTGCTTTGTCACAACATCTTTTTTCTGCTCCATTTTGAGTTTTGCACCTGCCAGAGTTAGTTTTTGTTCCTCAGTTAAAAAAATAATTTTTTTAATTGTAACAATATCTTCATTGCTGTAAAAGCGGGTACCTTTTTCATTTCTTCGGGGTTTCAGCTGTTTAAACTCTTTTTCCCAAAATCGCAGGTTCGATTGATTAATATTAAACATTTCGGCAACCTCTGAGATTGAATAATATAATTTTTCCATCTGTTTATTTAATAAATTCCGACAATAAAATAATTGACATAATCAGAAGACTATGAACTTATTTATTTAAAACTACATAAAACAAGTATCAGTGAAAGAACAAATAACCAAGCAAAATAGCCGAAACTATGCCTACAAAGTCGGCTATCAAACCGCAAGCCAGTGCATACCTTGTATTTTTAATTCCAACCGATCCAAAATAAACGGCAAGTATATAAAAAGTAGTATCAGTTGAACCCTGAATGATACATGAGAGTCTGCCCACAAATGAATCAGCCCCGTTCAGAGTCATGGCATCCACCATCATTCCACGTGCTCCACTACCGCTCAAAGGTTTCATCAACGCTGTCGGCAGTGCACCCACAAAGTCGGTATTCAAACCGGTCAATCCTACTAACCAGGTAATTCCATCGGTCAACATGGTCATAGCACCCGAAGCCCTGAATATTCCGATAGCTATAAGAATTGCTATTAAATACGGGATAATTCCCACCGCAACATGAAATCCTTCCTTTGCTCCCTCAATGAAGGACTCATAAACATTAACCTTCTTCACTACAGCCATCGCTATAAAACTGATAATGATTCCGAATAAAATGAAATTTGCTGTCAGAGCGGAATATTGTGCAATCTGATCTTTATTAAGAAAACTTAGTCCGTAAATTACGGCAGCAATAAAAAGTACAAGACCGGTAATGGTACCAATAATTGTTTTATTGAATAAGTTAATCTTCTGGTAAATTGAAACTGCGATTAATCCGGTAAGTGCGGCAATAAAAGTAGCTATGAGAATCGGCAAAAAAACATCGGCCGGGTTGACGGCTCCCAGCTGAGCCCGGTACACCATGATACTAATGGGGATTAAACAGAGTCCTGCAGTGTTAAGTACCAGAAACATAATCATGGGGTTGGATGCCGTTTCCTTATCGGGGTTAATTTCCTGAAGCTCTTTCATTGCTTTAAGTCCCATGGGTGTGGCAGCATTGTCTAAACCCAGCATATTTGCCGAGACATTCATAAAAATGCTTGCCAGGGCGGGGTGATCTTTTGGAACATCGGGTAGAATCTTAGTAAAAAACGGAGCTACTGCCCGGGCAAACAGTTGAATCACACCACCTTTTTCGCCAATTTTCATAATTCCGAGCCACATTGAGAGGACACCGGTAAGTCCGAGTGAAATCTCGAATCCGGTTTTTGCCGACCCGAATGCGCCCTGAATAATGTCTGTAAATATCTGTGTATTACCGTAAAAAATCAGCTGAAAACAGGCAACTATGAATGCAACAAATATAAATCCTATCCAAATATAGTTTAAAATCATTCGATCTCTTTTTAAAAAAATTCTTGAAGTTACAAAAATACTTTTTTTTACTTTACAATTTTCATATCCAAATGAATTAAACCGAATTTTTTAATTCAAATTTCAATTTTAATTTCAACACCTGTATATTGATGCAAAGCCTGAAACTGAGCTGTTTTAAATTTTGAGAAATTAATTTCCGTTTTTGTGATTTGCTTACCTGCAACCGGATTTTTACACACCGAGCTGTACAGATTTGACTATTTTACAAAAAAAATCCTGAAAACAAATGGCTTTCAGGATTTTAACAGATTTGAATTTTAGGCTATTCTTTTTCTAACTGCAAAGTTTTTGTCGGAAGATCACACACTTCAGTAGGACCATAATACTGAATAGGGCCCGGATAAACATAGCTTGCTTTTTCATCAGCCCAGCTCTCGCGCTGTGCAGCAAAATATTTGAATGGGGCTCCATCAAGCAATACCAATGCTTTCTGAATAACCGGTTTCATTTTTCCGTGACGTTTTTCCATGTTCATCATCATGGTAATAGGTACTCCGCCGGCAATCCATTCGGATGCAGGTGCAGTCAGATTTCGCACAGATGACATATAACCAGTTTTTCCTTCCGAAATTAAAACAGAAGCAGTGTATCCGAGCGAATAGGTATAATCGGCATCGAAATTTGATGGAATTGCACATCGGCCTTCATAACCGAAGAAATGGTTGATGGCCGAAAATTTACCTTTATATTTTCCTTCAGCTTTGAGTTGAGCGAGACGTTTTGCCACCATTTCGATCAGCAGTTTTTCAGTTTCAATCAACGAAACCTGAACATTTCCGTGAGGGTCGCGATCCAGAGTCAACTGACGGGCGATACCCTTGGGCAGATCGCGATAAACCTGACTACTTTCGGGGCTCAATAAACCCTTGACATACTGACGTTTTTCGTCATCGGTTTCCAAAGCATTAAAATCATCATTATGTGCCAGTAAATCATTCAGCTCCGAAATGAGTTTTTTCATTGCCGGAATAAATTCTATCAATCCTTCGGGGATAAGTATTGTTCCAAAATTTAATCCGTGTGAAGCCCTGTGAACAATTACATTCACAATATCTTCCACCACATCCCGCAAAGTCATATTCTTAGCTTCAACTTCTTCCGAAACAATACAGATATTCGGCTGGCTCTGTAAAGCACATTCGAGTGTAATATGTGAAGCCGAACGACCCATCAAACGTATAAAGTGCCAGTACTTTTTAGCGGAATTGGCATCACGCTGTATGTTTCCAATTAATTCGGAATAAACTTTACAGGCAGTATCGAAACCAAAAGAAGTTTCAATCATCTCGTTTTTGAGGTCGCCATCAATGGTTTTCGGACAACCAATCACCTGTATACCGGTGTTTTTTTGCGAATAATACTCAGCCAAAACACAGGCATTGGTATTGGAATCGTCACCTCCGATTATCACAATTGCATTGATTCCCAATTTTTTGCAAATTTCGGCACCTTTATCATACTGACTTTCTTCTTCTAATTTGGTACGTCCTGAGCCAATGATATCAAAACCACCGGTATTTCTGTATTCATCTACAATGTCCTTTGTAAGTTCAATATATTGATGATCAACCAGACCACTCGGACCACCGAGGAATCCGTAAAGTCTGTTTTCCTTGTTCAGAGCTTTTAATCCGTCGAATAAACCGCAAATTACATTGTGACCACCGGGTGCCTGACCGCCTGATAAAATTACACCAACTCCTACTGTCTTATGTAGTTTGGCTTCGCCGCTTTCCATTGTCAGCAATGGCATACCATAAGTATTCGGGAAAAGTGCTTTGATTTCTTCCTGATCAGCCACCGAATTTGTAGCATGTCCTTCTTTCAATACAACATCGCCCCTGAATGCTGCCGGTAATTTGGGTTGATAAGTGGCTCGTGCAATTTGCAACGGACTTTTGGTCATTGGTTTCATAATGAATAATTTTTAGAAATGATTGATATTCAACTGTATGAGTTTTTAATAAAATAAGTTGCAAAATTAAAGAAAAATTTCAATAATACAAGATTTATGATGCACGAATCCTTTCCTGTTCAGCTGACTTTTCATAATTTTTATTTTCTGAATAATGTGAATTAATATTTTCCGGCATTACACCGAAGGAATGAGGCTGCTCCGAAAAATCAGCTAATAATTTTTTTGAACGCCGACAGGACATCATGATTTATGGTTGAAAACGCAATGTCGTTATTTTTCGGGTGTTTTTTTAACAAGTCAGCTTTACCAAAATATCGTAACCATACTGTTTCATTCAAAAATTAATTGTCGTTACCCTGACAACTTATTCAAATTTACAGGAATTAAAAATAATCTCAATCCCTCGTTCACATACTTCATTTATCACTAAACGTAAACCTGAATACAACAATATTGCTCAGCATATTCTTATTCTTTTTTAACGCATAAATTTACAAATTACTGTCTTTCTGAACCTTACACAGATTGTCATGCATAAAAAACAATTCTTTTGATACTGATTTAATGTTCTGAAAAAATCGTTCCTGTACCCGTTATTGAAAGTTGATAAATTTTACGTACCTTTGCACCGAAATTTAAAACAACTATGCGTTGTGAGTAAATGTCCGAATTTCACTGCTTTATCAAAGCAGCAGGCTCATCAGAAAGGTACACGTTTTCATTAACGAATCAAAAAAGCATTCCATGCGACAAAAAAGTGAATCACTTTCGCATGAATTACTTACCGGATGAATACTCTAAAACGTGTACTAAAAACATCAAAATGACATTCAAAGAATTAAATTTGAAGGACGATATTTTGTCGGCCATCGAAGAACTCGGGTATGTGCAACCTATGCCCGTACAGGAAAAAACCATCCCCTTCATGTTGGAGCAAACCACTGATTTAGTGGCATTAGCACAAACAGGGACAGGAAAAACAGCAGCTTTCGGACTGCCGGTACTTCACCTTATTAATCCATCGCTCAAACAGGTACAGGCGTTGGTATTAGCTCCGACACGTGAGCTTTGTATACAGATTTCGAATGATCTGAAGGGATATTCGAAGAATTTAAAAGGAATGCGAATCGTTCCGGTTTACGGAGGCGAAGATATCCGCACACAGCTTAAACAACTCGACACTCCTCCACAGATTATCGTAGCAACTCCGGGAAGGCTGATTGACCTGATTGAAAGAGGTAAAATTCAGCTGGGTAATATCGATTTTTTAATTCTCGATGAAGCGGATGAAATGCTCAACATGGGATTCAAAGAAGACATTGAAACCATCCTCGAACGGACACCCGAAAGTCGCAGAACCATGCTTTTCTCGGCAACCATGCCCAAAGAAATTGCTATGATTGCACGTAAATATATGAAAAACTTTGAAGAAATCACCGTTGGGACCAAAAACTCAGGGGCCGAAAATGTTGAACATATATACTATATTTCGCAGGCTAAACAACGATACCTTGTTCTTAAACGCATTGTCGACCTGAATCCCGACATTTACGGAATCGTGTTCTGCCGCACCCGCCAGGAAACAAAAGAAGTAGCCGATCATTTGATGCACGATGGTTACAATGCTGATGCCCTTCACGGTGATTTATCGCAGGCACAGCGTGACACTGTCATGCAGAAATTCAGAATCCGCAATATTCAGTTGCTGGTGGCTACCGATGTGGCTGCGCGTGGACTCGATGTCAGCGATCTGACTCATGTAATCAATTATAATTTACCCGACGACGTCGAAATCTACACCCACCGCAGCGGACGTACAGGAAGGGCAAACAAAAAAGGCGTTTCTGTTTCCATCATCCATTCGAAGGAAAAATTTAAAATCAAAGACATTGAACGGATGCTTAAAAAAACATTCGAGCAACAGCAAATTCCAAACGGTCTTGAGGTATGTAAAAAACAGTTGTTTTATATGATTGACCGTATGCAGAATGTGGATGTAAACGAAGAACAAATCGAACCATACATTCCTCAGATTATGAATCAGTTAAATGATTTAAGTAAAGAAGAGATACTAAAACGGTTTGTTTCACTTGAGTTCAATCGTTTCCTCGAATACTATAAGGATGCCGACGATTTGAATTATCACGAAAGATCAGAAAGAGGTGAGCGCGGACAAAGAACCGAACGTGGTGAACGTGGTGAACGCGGCGAACGACCTTCAAAATCAGGCAACCGCATCCGGCTGAAAATGAACATCGGCGAACGTGAAGGCATTGACCCGAAACGATTCCTGGGCATTATCAACGAAGTGACAGGCGACAAGTCGATTAGTATAGGAGCCATCGAAGTGACCAATAAATTCACTTTCTTTGATGTATTTTCCGATCAGGTGGAAAAAGTAGTAACTGCATTTGCCGGCGAAACCGATTATAATGTAACCGAAGCCAAAGGAAGTAAATCGTTCGAAGGAAGTAAAAAACCTGAGTACCGTTCACGAAAAAATGAATCACATTCTTCGTCGTACCGCGGCAAAAACAATGAACGTGGTACCGGCAATTCCGACAATAATTCACCGGAAAAACCCTGGAGAAATCGTGAACGTTCTGAATACAGAGGGAGCAAACGAAATTCTTCAGGTGGAAATGACCGCAAAAGCAGTTCGTACAAAAGACGCTGAATAATTTCAAACCCATTATAAAATCTGCCGGGTAACTAACCTTCAATCAACTGACATTAAACCGGCCGGTGTTTTTCGGAATCAACGGGTAAACATTCGTTCATATTGCAGAAATGCTGTGACCTGAAGAAATCATTCTTCGCGTCACAGCATTTCTACTTATTTATCAACCATTTACAAATAATATTCACATAAAAAATACTGATACGGAAATATCTACCCGGACTGCTTTAAAATAATTGTTCCACTATTAAGCAAATCATACCTTTCCTGATTTATCAGAGATAAAATACTGCATATTTATACGATTCTCAATTTACAAAATGTAATTTTCTTTATCAAAAACATAAACCGGCAGATCACAACGGCAATGATACAAAGTGCTGTCTCCGGCTTAACGTAAGAATTATTCACTGACTACAAGTATAGTTTTCAGGTTGTGTTCCGGAAATTGACATAAAAACTCAGCTTTGACCAACAAATTGTTAGTATCTATTTTTACATCAAATAATGTAAGATTGTATTATTTATGCTATTTTTGTAATTAAATTCAAAACAAAAATCCCGCAGCTTACTGTAATTAAAAATACACATGCTAATATTCTAAGAATGATGCACTTACACAAACCAACATACAATAAAATTATTCTCTTCCTTTTTATCCTGACAGCTTCAGTAGTGCGGGGACAAAATATACAACTTCACTACGATTTTGGCAAAAACAGAAACTATTTTACGAGCACCGTCGAAATGTTTAAACCCGATAAATGGGGCAATACCTTCTTTTTTATTGATATCAATTACGGATATGGCAGTTATAAATCGCCGTCTGAATCTTATTTCGAAATTGCCAGATGTTTTAAATTCCGGGAGGGTCCATTGAGTGCTCAGATAGAATATAATGGTGGTCTGGGAGGAAATTCAGGTTATTCGTATGCTATCAACAATGCATGGCTTTTAGGTATAGATTACGGGATACATAATGCCGGCTTTTCAAAAACACTGAATCTGAAAGCCTTGTATAAATACATCGTCGGCAAACAACATTCTGCACAATTGACTGCAGTCTGGAACCTGAATTTTTCAGACAACAGGATAAGCCTTTGCGGATTTGCCGATCTTTGGCTGGAAAAAGACACCTACAATACAAATGGAATAACCAATCCGGTTTTTATCACCGAACCGCAATTCTGGTATAATTTTACAGAGCATTTCTCGGCTGGCAGCGAAATAGAAATGGCAACCAATTTCGGCGGTGTCGAAGGATTCAAAGTTTGTCCCACGCTTGCAGTAAAGTGGAATTTCTAAAAAATTAACAATTAAAACGCTTTAGTATGTTTGAAAATATTTTTAAACTGAGAGAAAACGGAACGAACATTCGAACTGAAATCATAGCGGGAATTACTACTTTTTTAACCATGGCTTATATTTTAGCCGTGAATCCTATTATACTATCGAAAGCAGGCATGGATATCAATGCCATTTTCAGCACCACAGTTTTAGCTTCCATTGTTGGTACTTTAGCAATGGCTTTTTGGGCAAAATTACCTTATGCACTTGCACCCGGAATGGGAATGAATATGTTTTTTACATTTACCGTAGTTCTTGGAATGAATCATACATGGCAGTTTGCAATTACAGCTGTTTTTCTCGAAGGAATAATTTTCATCCTGCTTACGGCATTTAACATCAGAGAGATAATCGTTAATTCAATTCCTCAATCTATAAAAACAGCCATCAGTTCGGGAATTGGTTTATTTGTTGCATTTATCGGACTGCAAAATGCAGGGATTATTGTCAACAATGACGAAACGCTTGTACATCTGGGCAACATAACTTCAGGTTCGGCTCTTCTGGCCCTGACGGGCTTAATCATAACAACCGTACTGATTATCAAGAAAGTAAAAGGGAGCCTGCTGCTCGGAATTATCATCACAGCTATCATTGGAATTCCTTTGGGCATCACTCATCTGAACGGAATAGTAAGCACGCCTCCTTCCATTGCACCGGTATTTATGAAGTTCGACTTTAACGATGTTTTTAGTTTCGATATGATTATCATCGTACTTACTTTTTTATTTGTCGACATATTCGATACTTTAGGTACGCTGGTTGGTGTTTCGAATAAAGCAAAGATACTTGATAAAAACGGAAATGTACCCAATATCAAAAAAGCATTTATGGCCGATGCGATAGGTACCACTTTTGGAGCAATACTCGGCACAAGTACCGTCACCACTTATGTTGAAAGTGCCGCAGGCGTTTCGGAAGGCGGACGAACCGGAATGACAGCTTTTATCACAGCCATTTGCTTTGCTGTTTCGCTTTTTTTTGCTCCTGTTTTTTTAGCTATTCCGGGAGCAGCAACAGCACCTGCACTTATTCTGGTCGGATTCTTTATGCTGACGCCCTTCAAAGATCTGGATTTTGAGAATTTTTCCGAATCAATCCCCGCATTTATCTGTATTGTGGCAATGCCGCTTACCTACAGCATAGCCGAAGGAATTTCACTCGGTATATTAAGTTATGTACTGATAAATCTGCTTTCGGGCAAATTCGAAAAACTGAATATCGGCATCTGTATTTTGTCAGTACTTTTTATACTGAAATACATATATATAAAATAACCATCCACAACCGATGAAACCATAAGGGCTGAAGCCGTTTAGAAATCCACTTTGTAATATGGAAGAAAATGTTTTAAATGAAGCTAAAAAATCGTACAGCGAACCTATGCATACCTGCGAGCATATTTTAAATCAAACCATGGTCAGGATGTTTGGTTGCGGAAGATCGGTCAATGCACATATTGAGCGAAAAAAAAGCAAATGCGACTATCTTTTGCCTGTGGCTCCGACCGAAGCACAAATCAATGAAATCATTCAACGTGTAAATGATGTAATTGATTCAAAACTTCCGGTTACTGAAGAAATTATGAAGCGGGAAAATGCTGCTGCCATTGTCGATTTGTCCAAATTACCGGCCGACAGCTCTGAAATGTTGAGAATTATACATGTTGGCGATTACGATGCCTGTGCCTGCATTGGTCAGCATGTGACTAATACTGCTGAGATTGGCAGGTTCGAAATAATCAGCCATGATTTTGAAAACGGACGCTGGCGGGTCAGATTCAAACTAATATAAATTTATTTTTTAAAGTCTGATTTAGTAAAATTCAGATTTAAAATAAGAAGAGACTGAATCGAAGGATTTTTCAACATTTCGGCGTTAAAAACTTCCTTTGATTCAATCTCTGTACTTCATTGAGATGATTTTTTAAACTATCAGCATCGCATCGCCGTATACACCGAATTTGTAACCTTCCTTTAAAGCAACTTCATAAGCATGCATTACCTGATCGTAATCGCCAAAAGCCGAAGTCAGCATCAGCAGCGTGGAATATGGCAGGTGAAAATTGGTAATCATCGAATTTGCAACGGTGAAGTCGTACGGTGGAAATATAAATTTATTGGTCCAGCCATCAAAAGGTTTAATTTTACCTTCAGTTCCCACCACCGTTTCCAGTGCCCGCATTACGGTGACTCCCACAGCACAGATATTACGGTTTTCATCTCTTGCTTTGTTCACATTTTCGGCAGCTTCAGCTGAAACCGACATTTGTTCGGAATCCATTTTATGCTTGGTAAGGTCCTCCACATCAATTTCCCTGAAATTTCCGAGGCTCATGTGCGAAGTAATGAAAGTGGATTCAATCCCTTTGATTTCCATTCTTTTCATCAGTTCACGGCTGAAATGCATACCCGCTGCAGGGGCTGAAACAGCACCTTCATTTTTAGCAAATATTGTCTGAAACCTCTCAGCATCTTCAGGTTCCACTGCTCTGGTAATATTGCGAGGCAACGGAGTTTCGCCCAGATTAAACAAACTCTTTTTAAATTCATCATGCGTTCCATCGAACAGAAAACGGAGCGTACGTCCCCGCGATGTAGTATTGTCAATTACTTCGGCCACCACTGAATCATCTTCACCAAAATATAATTTATTACCTATTCTGATTTTACGGGCGGGTTCGACGAGCACATCCCAAAGACGCATTTCATGATTTAATTCCCTCAACAGGAAAACTTCAATCTGTGCACCTGTTTTTTCTTTATTCCCGTACAGACGGGCAGGGAATACCTTTGTATCATTAAACACAAACAAATCATCCTCATTAAAATAATCAAGCACATCTTTAAAAATTCGATGTTCAATTGCACCTGTCTTGCGATGAAGAACCATTAATCGGGACTCATCACGATGTTTTGCCGGATATTGGGCAATTTGTTCATCCGGTAATTTGAATTTAAACTTTGATAATTTCATGTTTTTCTGTTTTGCAATGTTTCTAAATCCTGTTACTTTTTTATCCTTAAATAATCAGAAATTGTGAAGAATTGAAAGTTTATATTTCTGATTTTAATATCTTATTAATTGAAATTTTCAATTACCATCGGTCAATGAGTCCTGAAGCGGATGCAAGTTATGTTCAATATGATTTATTAATTCATCTATCTGCCAGCAATCTTCAATCCTTACCTCACCTATCCTGGTGCGTTCCAAACCCACTAAATATGCACCACTTCCAAGTGCTTCACCAATATCGCGTGCCAATGCCCGAATGTATGTTCCCTTACTGCAAACGACCCTGATTTTTAACAGTGGAAGTGCAAAATCAAGTACCTCAATCTCATCTATAACCAGTAACTTTGATTTTAGTTCAACTTCCTGACCATCACGAGCATAATCATAAGCTCTTTTTCCATCAACTTTTACAGCCGAATATACCGGCGGAACCTGGTGGATTTCGCCTGTAAATTTCGGAATCACCTGATCGATCAGTTCGCGGGTTATATGCTCAACCTCAAAAGTAGCATCAACCGGCAATTCAGCATCGAACGAAGGAGTTGTAGCTCCTAAATGCAGGGTAGCTATATATTCTTTGGTTTGGTACTGAAAACTCTCTATCAGCTTTGTTGATTTACCGGTGCAAATAATCATCACACCGGTAGCCAAAGGATCAAGAGTTCCTGCGTGACCTACCTTCAATTTCTTTATTTTCAGCAACTTTTGCATCTTCCACCTGAGTTTACTTACCAGATTGAAAGATGTCCAATGCAATGGTTTATCAACGTAAAGTACTTCTCCTTCTATAAAATCCATTTTCAGTTTATTACCGTAATTTCATTTAATTTTTACGGCAGATAATATTTTTATTTTCTATTTTCAAACTTACAAAACCAATATATATTGTATTGATTCTGAATAATTTTCACGCTTTGCGGTATCACTTACTTTAAAAACAGGCATCAGATTTTCATATCGGCCCCCATTGCCAGAAGTATCAGTATGAGTACACCTACCACGATCCGGTAATAACCGAAAGCTTTGAAACCGAATTTTGTCAGAAAGTTGATAAAAAATTTAATGGCTGCTATCGCCACAATAAAAGCAACCACATTTCCCAACAACAACTCAGTCAGGTTTTCGCGCAAAAGTGCCACTCCTGATGGTTCGGTAATTAGTTTGAGCAACTTATAGCCCGAAGCAGCAGCCATTGTGGGTACAGCAAGGAAAAATGAAAATTCGGCTGCATTCTTTCGCGACAATTTAGTGGTCATACCACCTACTATTGTTGCCATCGAACGCGAAACACCCGGAATCATGGCAATGCATTGAAAAAATCCGATTTTCAATGCCCGGCTTTTGCTGATTTCCTGATTCTGGTCGGTTTTAGCAAACCATTTATCCGCAAACAACATGAATATTCCACCTATAACCAGCATTAATGCAACCACAAATACGCTCTCGAGCATTTCATCAATATAATCGCTGGCTAAAAATCCGATTACTCCTGCCGGCAAAAATGCAATCAGCAATTTCCGGTAAAAATCATATTTATACATCAACCGGTTGAAGTATATCCTGACTTTACGGAAAAACGAAAGATGTTCTGTTTCGGTTTTATCAAAAATTATAACCGCATTAAGCCTGAAGAATCGTTTTGAATACAAAATAATTACCGATAAAATTGCACCGAACTGGATATTTACCGTAAATGCTTTTACAAATTCAGTACTTTCAACACCCAGTATGCTTTGAGCAATAATCATGTGTCCCGTCGACGAAACCGGCAGAAATTCAGTTAACCCTTCGACAATAGCAATTATAATTACCTGAAAAATACTCATAACTATTTTTTAGCTTTGGGATGATACAGGATAGCGAAAATGATAAACATAAATCCGAATAATGATATCATCGGGCCAACTGTTATTCTTCGAAAGCTGTAAATATCCGGGTTAAATTCCTTTACAGTAGGCGCTCCGGTCATCAGAATAAATCCGAGAATAATGATAGCAAATCCTACTGCAATGAGATAAAAGTTTAATTTACTCAGTTTAAAGCTCTTATTGTCTTCCATTTTATTATTTTTTAATATTTGTTTTTTATATTACAGCATATAAATGTCATTTGTATTCATTTTCAGATATTTACCTACTGCCAAATAGGATGATAATGCTGTAAGAATAATACCTGATAAAATTACCACCATACTTACTATCAACATTGTTACAGGGTTCAGCGAAAAGCCTGAAAGGCCGAATTCCGTCAAAATATAATACACCATGCCATAAAGCATGAACAACGAGATGATGGCTGCCAGCAGGCCGTTTAATATACTGTTTTTGATATAGGGTTTACGAATGAACCAATTAGTTGCCCCTACAAGTTTCATGGTATTGATAAGAAAGCGGTTCGAATAAATTCCAAGCCTTACAGTATTATTGATCAGAGCGACCGACACAATCAACAAAACAACTGCTAATCCGAGTAAAACCAAACTTGCTTTCCGTACATTATCGTTGACCAGTCCAACCAGATCCTTCTGATAAGCTATACGGTCAATATGTTCAAAAGTACTCAGTTTCTTTTCAATCTTCGACACACTGTCATTGTTGGCATAGGAAGCTTTCAGTTTTACTTCGATGGATGCCTTCAGGGGATTGTAACCTAAAAAGTCTTTGGGATCATCGCCCAGTGATGCAATATGATCTTTCAAAGCATCTTCCTTCGATACGTAAACCACCGACCGTGTAAAAGGGGAGTCCATCAGGTATTTTTCAATGCGTTGTTTATACGAATTGCTGATTTCATCATCAAGCACGATCGAAAGATTAATATTTTCCTTTACATATATGCTCAGGTCTCTCGCTACAAAAAGTAACAAGCTGATCAAACCTACCAGAAACAACACCAGCGACATACTTAATGTCGAGGTAAGATGTATACTTTTCATCCTCAGCCTTTTACCGCTATTTTTTTCCTTACTCATAAATAGACAATGATAAATTTAACTTTTTTTCTTCGATTTTAGTTGCATGAACACAAAACCTATGAAACTCAACAGGAACAAAACCGACGAAGCGAGAGCAATACGGTTTCCAATGCGGTAAGATACAGGTTCAAATTTAAATTCGATTTCGTATTTTCCGGCACTTAATGGCATTGCACGCAACAAATAATCTGCTCTTACATAATCGGCTTTCTTACCGTTGATGTATGCGTTCCAGCCCTTATCGTAATAAATTTCGGAGAATACAGCCAACTGATTGCTTTTCGAATCAAAGGAATATATCAAATGATTGGGCTGATATGATTTTAATGAGATAATAGCTGTGGTGTCCGGAATTATCCTTGCCGGTAACTTCGAAGCAAACTGTTTATCTACCACCACTTCGTTTCTCGTATTTATTTCGCCGAGCAGTTTCATTTCCTGATTGGCATCCTCAGCTATCCTTATATTTTTAACCAACCAAACATTTCCGTTGGCTGAGTGATTTAACAATGGAGGAGCCTCCTTATTATAAATCACATACTTCATATTCAGCATATTAAGAACGCCAAGTGAGTCAAGCACAGGGTTGATTTGTTCTAAAGTTTTGGCCCTGCCGAAAGCTCCGAAAAGTCTTCCAATTTCAGACTCCAGTTGCATATTGATTAATTCCTGATAACGACGAAGTTTTGCAGCATGATAACCTCCGATATTTTTGTGAAAATATGAGGGAGAAGCATCATTGAAGATATTTACAGATGCATCGAGAACTCTGTATTGAGTCTGATCCTGAAGCACCATTTTGTCAGCTTTCGACGGTTCAATTAAAGTATCAAGTTTACGTTTATGACTGAAATTATCATCGTTCAGATAACGTCTGTCCACCGGTACCAAATCAAGTAAAAACAAAATCCCGAGCAGCGAAATCATCAAAGAAGACTTCACTTTGCTGTATGCATACAGAACAATTAATAATGTTGCAGCCAGAATAAATCCTAAAGATCTGAAAGCATCAGCACGTAACAAAGCAGCACGGTCGAGTGGTAAGGTTTCTTTCAGGAATGAATAATCTCCCCTGAACTGAGCATCGCCTTCAGCAATAAAATTACCCGAAAGGGATGGAAACAGCGCAAACAACAATGCGATTCCACCTGTAATAGCCGCACTGATTAAGACCGGACGTATCAGCTTTCGTTTATCTGTGGTTGTATTTAACAGCTCCCGAAGCGACAAAACGGCGATCAGGGTAATGCCAAATCCCGCAGCGACAAGAGTCATCGACACAGTACGGAATTTATTATACATTGGTACATAATCAATGAAAATATCGGTAAGCCACATAAAGTTTCGTCCCCACGAAAGCATCAGTGTCAGCACTATCATTGGAACAAGCCACCACAATAATCGCTTTTCGACCAGAAAAAAACCAAGCACAAACAGGAAAATAATTATTGCACCCAGATATACCGGACCGGAAGTTCCCGGTTGTGTACCCCAGTAAAGCGGAAGCTGCATTTCTTTCATGAATTTCTCAACATTCGGAACTCCGAAACTACCCACCTTTTTGCCTGTCTCACTATCAGCCGAAAGATATCCGGCACTTGCTCCTCCTTTAAAGTCGGGGATAAGTAAAGTCATGGTTTCGTCGACACCATAACTCCATTGTGTTATGTAATCTTTATTAAGCCCGTGTTGTGAATTCTGAGCATCAACCGTCAAACCGTTTGATTTACCACGCATGGTATACTGGCTGTATTCGTAAGTGGTAAGCAATGAAGTAGCATTCATTCCAATCGCAATAATTGCAGCTGCAAGTACCAGACCGGCCGACTGAAGGTATGACCTGATTTCTTTGTTTCTGACGCTGTAAATAAATTCAACCACAGCAAAGAAAACAAGAATAATCATCGTGTAATACAAAATCTGAACATGATTTGCCCGCACAGCCAGACTCAAAAATAATGCGGTAACCAGACTACCTAAAACCTTTTTCCGTCTGAATGCCATAAACACCCCGCCAATAAGCGGAGCCATATAGGCAATTGTAATCGCCTTCGAGTTATGCCCGGCACTGATTATTATAAAATTATACGATGCAAACGAAAATGCAATTGCACCGACAATTGCCAGCCACGGATTAACTCCAAACGCAAGCAAAAGAATATAAAACCCTATTAAATAGAGCATTAGATTATATACCGTGTCGGGATAAAGATGAATAATGTCCTCCACATATTTAATAAAGTTATATGGTTGGGTCATCGATATCTGATAAACAGGCATACCTCCGAACATCGAATTTGTCCAAAGCGTGACATCATCGTGTGTTTTGTTAAAGTCAATGGTTTCCTTTGCCATATACATCCAGCTTTCGGTGTCGTGACCAATGAGCTGTTTACCTTCTAACACAGGCTTGAAATAAAATAATGAAATGATTGAAAACAAAACTAAGGCAGCAATGTGCGGGGTAAATTGGCTAATATTCTTTTTGTCCATGGATATTACGAGTTAGAACAATTGCAGTTTTCGGGAAAAATCGTACAAAAGTACTACTTTAATTCACTTTATTGATGATTTATCCGGTTAAAAATCTAAAATTTACATCGAAACTTTTCGGATAAAATATCAAAAAATGACATTTGTGTAATTTATTGTAACAATCCGGCTGAAACTACGTTTAAAAAACCGCATTAATACTGCCTGAATTTATCAGACACAAAACATTATGCAATTATATTTGTTAAGAATATAAATTAGTTCGTATTGAAAACTTATATATTTCAAATTTTAATAAAGGACACCTGATTTCTCTGAAATTACAAAATGAATATTTATTACACGTAAAAATGTTAATAAAATCTTATTTCATGAATTTTTTATGATTCATTTCAGCAATATTCCGGAAGCAATAATAGTGTTATCAGATGCGTTTAAAAATGACAACAAAATGAATAAATATTTATTTAAACTGAGTTGCTTATAAAACCGGAGAATAATTTTTATACAATACCGACACTTTATATTTAACTTAACAATTTAAATTTCAATGAATTTACAAAATAGTTAAAAATTATTGACCAAAAAACGATACAGACGTTAAATATTTCTTTTAAATCAATATTTTCAAGAAAACATGAGCCTGTATGAATGATTTTATATACCTTTGTAGCGGTATTTTATGTTCAATCACAAATCTCCGTAACCATTCCACTTTTACTTCTGTTGTTTTACAAATACATTTTAAAAATTTGAAAACAAATTAAAAGTTTCCGTACTAAACTTCTGACGACTGAGCTCACTCATTTGTTTCAACATCACTACCTGACTATCAATCATTTATCGATGATTTGTTAAGACAAGATGAAACAATATATTAACAATTAAAATTAAAACAGACTAAGATTTAAATTCCTTTTTTCAAAGAATTATCGGGTTTCTATAATGGAAAAAAAGTATCAGATATTGTATATATGGTCATTTATTATTGTAGCAGGAATCATTCTGTTGCTTTTGTATACTCCTATAGGCGGCAGTTTACATCAGTCGAATGATATCAGTTATTACAGATATAATACCGGTGTTGATTTTGGCGGAAAAATTTCAAATTCTCCCAGAATTAAAGCAGCGCAACCAGGTGTGGAAAGTGAAGAGGAAATAAAAAACAATATTGAACTGCCTAAATTCAAAGCTTCAGGAATAAGAAAAAACAGAATTAATTCAACCTACAATGATCCTGATTACAGTATCGATAAAATGACAAAACCTGAAGATGCTTACAATCAGGGCGGGGGAAATTTTCCCAATCCGTTTTTCGTGAATAAAGGCGGGAGAAATAATGGTACTAACTCCACTTTTCAGGGAAATACTCCTAAAAATGGACTATTTGCCTACGAAAACACCAATAATAACTCAGTGCTGCAAAAAAGCACAAACGAAACTTCCAACAATTCCGACCCCGGTGGTGATCCGAACGGAAACCCTATCCCCGTTGGAAATGAATTTCCGGTATTGCTTTTACTTGCTTCTTCCTATTTCATTTACAAAAGGTTATCATCCTCAAGATAAGCTTTAATCATCTCTTCCTTTTCAATAAAGCCTCCGCTGCATTTTTCACAATTTAATTTTTTCTGCTTACCGCAATTGTATCGGGCAATACATGCATTTTCTGATTCGGTTTAACCTTATCGGGGCTAATTAATTGAAACTCCGAACTAAACAAATTATTCAATTTAAAATTATTGACTTCAAAATCACTACTTGTGATTAAAAAAACACAATTTTAAAAACCCTGAAATTTGCCAAAAAGGGTGAAGAAATTTTTGTTACATCAAAATCTTTATTCTGAATGTCAAAATAATTGAATAAAAATAACAGTTTAACAATAATTTATACTACAAACCACAATTTGAGAAAAGTTTTTAAATCTCTTAAAAGTTAAATCTTACGTCAATATTAGTTAATTAATGTTATTTTCCCGAAGTGCGGCCATTTAATTCAATTAAACATTCCCGATTTTTTATCATTCCATTCCGGTTTTCATCAGTTTCCGTTCCACATATTTTTTTACAGGTACCAAACGATATTATAAAATTTATTACATGTAAAAAAAACACAAAAATTCTATTGACGCTTACCTGCTGATTATCATCCACATAAATAACCAGAATACAACCAATCAACAAATATGGAATTCTGGTTAAATTACTTTTCAGAATAAAATTACTTAAAGTAATAATTAGTATTACAAAGCAAGGACAAATTACCACACAAGCATAAACCATTGCAATACAACTATTTGGAGATACTTTTGTAAAGTCAAAATCGACAATAATTCAAAAGCTTATTATTCAAATTCAATCTTAAAAAGAGCAACAATATGAAAACTAATCAACTCAGAATTGCATTGATCACAATATTAGCATTAATATTGAATTCAACAATTATAAAGGCTGCCTACACAGGTACAATGATCGACGTGTTAGGCGGTGCATATTATGACCGCGCATGGATCTTCGCCGTAAACGGAACAACAACCGGTTTTGACAATGGATGGGATGGATACAAGTTTTTATCATCCTCGACAATTGCACCTCAAATTTACGTACCCGGAACAGATGGCGGAACATTCCAGATTGCGGCAGTACCCGATTTGAATGAAACTCCGGTAAATTTTATTCCCGGACAGTCAATTGAATACACGCTGCTGTTCACTCACACAAACATTTCTGTGTTATACAAAGAATTGTACCTTGTTGACAATATCGCCAATAAAAAAGTGGATATATATGCAGATGGTTCAAAATACACTTTTAATTCGACTGTCGGTGATATCAAAGAAAGGTTCAAACTCATTGCTGTAGCTTACCCGACAACAACCGACAGCGTAGTGGTTACAAATCCGACCGAACCACAGGATACCACCAATACGACGACTCCGGAACCTCAGGATACAACTGTTGTAACTCCTCCGACAGATACTCAGGACTCTACGATAGTAACACCTCCTACAGATCCTCAGGATAGTACTGTTGTAAATCCACCTGCCGATAACAACCCGAATGACAAGGGTAAAAAAGATAAAAAACACAAGAAAGTAATCGTATACAGTGTTGGAAGCAAAGTAATTGTTGACAATTCAAATGATGAAAACGCTGACATCAACATTATTGATGTAACAACCGGCAAGAAAGTTAAGCAATTGAAAATCAATAAAAAGAACAAAACAACTATCGAAACCAATCTAAGAAAAGGAGTTTATGTAGTTAACACCATGTTCAGTTCGATAGCCGATAATACTCAGATTATAATTCGATAAACAAATAAAATCCCAAAGACCGGTATTCAACAAAATGAATACCGGCTTTATACGCAATAAAAACTACTATCAACTTTTCGGACTAAAATTAAATATCCATGAAAAAGTCAATATCAGTTATTATAATCGCAATCATAACTTCAGTTCAACTTACAAATGCAAAAAGCAGTTTATTATCGGCCGATTTTACCGATAATTTTGCAATCAAAATATCCGAAGGTCCTGCATATTTATACGGCGACATAGGTGTCCAGGCAGGTAAGGAACCATTTAGTCAGGTAGTTGACTGGTACAGTCACAATATGAGCTACATGTATTCGATAGGTTTTCAGCACTTCTTTGCAAATAATCTGGGTTTCGAAGGCTCCTTTTCGAAAGGAAGATTTTCGGGTAAAGACGAAGGCACAAAGCGCAGCGCCCGGGGTTATAGTTATTCGTCCGATTTATCGATTATTTCATTGCAGGCTAACTTCATCTTACTCGGTGGTCCGTATTCCATCTACAAAACCCCGCATACACTCTATGCTTTTTCAGGTTTGGGATATGTAATGAGCAACCCCGACACCAGAGGCCCGCTTGATTTAATAAACGATAAATTCAGCACCAACAATCAGAGTCTCTCAATGCCGTTTGGCTTGGGATATCAGTATAATTTAAGCAAAAGCTTTTCGGTCGGATTAGAAGTCTGCGGACAATACGCTTTTCGCGATTTTGTTGATGGTGTTTTACCAATTGAATCAAAAGCCAATGACATTATTGCAAATGTAGGACTAACGGTCATTTACAAGCTCTTTACCGGTTCATCAAAATCATTCTGCCTTTGTAGTTTATAAATTTCGACAGATTAAAGAAACAAAAAAATGTTTTATAGTTGAAGGTCCTGTTGTCGTAGTTTCGACAACAGGACTTTTGTTTTTCAACAAAAAAAATTAAAATTCTTTACTTTTATCAGCATATTTATTCAACAAAATTGAATAAAAAAATGTTAAAGTATTATTGTATGAAAATAATTGCTTAAATTTGAAACGTTTTTCACTAACAAATATTCCCAAAAATTGTCAGAAAAACAACTTTCAGTAAATCATCTACATAACAGGATATTATGATAAAAGTATTTATTGTCGACGATCATGAGATTATTCGTCAGGGATTAAAAATGATTCTCAAGGAAGCACCCGATTTAATAGTGGCAGGCGAGGCACAGGACGGTACTGAAGCAATGAGAAAAATTAAAAATACCGAAATTGATATAGTATTGCTCGATATGAACATGCCGGGCAGGAGTGGTATCGAATTAATCGGTGATATAAAATCGCTGAAGCCGAAGATTCATATTTTGGTTCTCAGCATTCATCCGGAGGATAAATTTGCACTACGTACACTTAAGGCCGGGGCTTCAGGTTACCTTTGCAAAGACACTGCCCTTGAAGAACTTGTAATTGCTATTCGAAAAATTCACACCAAAGGCAGATACATCAGTACAACTCTGGCCGAGCAACTTGCTTTTGATATTATACCCGAAGCTGAAACCCCTTTGCACAACCAGCTTTCGACACGTGAGAATGAAATACTTGTCAAAATAGCATCAGGAATGAAGGTTAAAGACATTGCCAACGAACTCGGACTAAGTATCAGCACAGTATTCACCTATCGTTTAAGAATTTTCGAAAAGCTAAATATTAAAAACAACGTTGAACTCACACATTACGCCATCGAAAACAAATTAGTTGAATAAAAGACAACATGAAATTCAAAATAAAAATCCCTGATTAATTTCGCACTAACGAGTATTTATCAGGGATTTTTTCAATATTAGAAATCCATTTTTCAGATTAAAACAAAATGAATTATACATGCAAAATTTGCAGAAATAATTTATCATTTCCGGGACGAACAAGTACTCACGTCAGTTGAGAAGATTTATCAAAATAGTTAGGTTAAGTACCCTGAATAAAATTTCTAAATACTTATAATCATTACAGCTTCAATCTCACACCTGCCATAAAGTTAAAACCGGGTTGGATCAGGCCACCATAATCAGCATATTTTATGTTGAGCAAATTGTTGGCAGCGCCATAAAGTTCGTAATGTTTTGAAATCCAGCTAAACCGCCCGCCGGCCATAATATAAGGTAAATAATTAGTTTTTTGTCCGCTCACAAAGTCGGTATAGTCACCTGCACGATCGTTATACGAAAGCAACCATGAAGCCGATAACCTGCTGATTATTTTATGATTAATTCCAACAACTACTTTATTCTTCATATAGTCGAGGACATATTTCGAATCAAAATTTCCGGCCTGTTTATCTATATTCAAAAATGAATACGAAAGAGAAACCGATTTTATAAAATTATGATGAATGGCTAATTCAGAGTAAAGATTGACGCCAAAGGCAATTACATTTGTCAGGTTTTTGCTTTCCCACAGAGTATCTTCCGGCTTTTTAACCCAATCAATTACATTTTCCCCTTTTCGGTAGAAGGTTGATAAATTGAACTTTATATTCTCCGGATTGTACTTTATGCCTGCTTCAATAGTTTTTGATCTTTCGGGGAGCAAATCGGGATTGGCAGATTGTGTGGGACTCTTATAATACAAATCCGTAAACGATGGAAGCCTTACCGCCGAATTCGCCGAAAAGTAAAACCTTAAATTTTCATCAAAAATATAGGCCGCATCAAAACCTCCGAATGACAATAATCCGTACTGTTCGGTATGAGTGATGGATGCACCCAACGAGAGGTAAACCGAACTGAATGTTTTTGAAATATCAATATAAGCTGTTGAAAGCAGTCGACCTGACTCTTTGGTAAAAGGATGCGAACGTTCAAAAACATTTGGTACCGGTTCTGAAAGATCAGTTCCGAGTACAGTACTGAAAATATGTTCGTTGCGCAAATCAATTCCAGCTGTATATTTCGCAGATTTTTTCAGTATCACAGCTGTGGCTTTGGCACCGGTAACATCCGTCAGATGATAATTATGATCGGTATACCATGCAGGTTTCACTTTTATTGAATCGCGATACAATTCAAAACGATCGTAGTGGCGGCGAAAATAAGTTTGCGCTGTCAGGCTTGTGTTTTTGCGGTTGTACGCCCAATCGAGTGCTGCAAAATAAGTTTGGGTATGATCAAATTGAGAAGGATATTTTAAGGAGTAGAATCCGTTAGCCCCGTAATCCTTGAGCTGACCGGCCATCTGCAGATTAAATTTTCCGGAATTCATTGTCTGAATCGCAGTTTGCGAAAATAAATTCATCAGGTGATAATCAGTATTATCTCTGTAACCTGCACTTGACTTATTGGAAAATGAAGCAAAAGTTTGTATTTTACTGTTTCCGGCTCTTGCAGCAATATTTTCAACTCTGGTATCGAAACTTCCGGCCATTAAATTTGCAACAAGTTGTTTTTCGGGTCCATTATCAGTAATAATATTAATGGCTCCGCTAAATGCATTTGGCCCGTAAATTCTCGCTGCCGACCCTTCAAGCAACTCCACCCTCACTATGTCCGACAATTCAACAGGCACATCCAGGTTATAATGTCCGGTTTGCGGATCAGTAATATTCACACCGTTGAGCAATACCATTACCTGATCGAACGAACCACCACGTATACTGATGTCCGATTGGGTACCTCCCACTCCGCGTTGACGAATATCGATTCCCGCAATTGATTTCAGCAACTCGTCGATATTATGCACCGGCATTTGTTCAATCGATTTCCGGTCAACGATGGTAAGAGTACGCCCGATACCGCCGTATAACTTTGTTTGCCGGGCGTTAACTTCCAACGATTTTAAACTGACAGAAAGGGTATCTGCACTGTTTTGCCCTGAAATTAGTTGCACTGAAACAAAAAGAAGAAACAGTTGAAAAGTAAAATATTTATTCATAAATTCTGAAAAATAAAAAAACGGTTGAAGCTGACAATATCAGCTTCAACCGTTCATATTGGTTGATAAAAACACAGACAAACGCAGCAGCGCAGTCCGTAGTTTGGTTTATAATAATGCTGTTTTGCTCACTCAGCATGTTCACATCGCTGAGTGGAATTATCGCCGCCGAAGGTTCGTTATCATCAAATTTATTGATTGATTTCAGACCGTCATTTTGATTTTTAACTATATTTTCTGATTTTCCGAGCGATTTTTCGCTTATGGACGAAGTTAAAACTCCTATTGAAACAACACCCGCCAGACTCGCAAAAACAGCATATCCTGCACGATTCCAGCGACGGAAGCGCATCGATTTCTGAGATTTGTAAATACGGAGAGGATTCATTACCGGATATTTTTTATATTTCTAAAATTACTATCCGGCAAATCAACGTTTGAAACTCAGGCTATTCAGTTTTCCGAGCCATACGTCTTTGTAAACAACTGTTTTATCAGGATTAACACCACCGATTAAATAAATCAGATAGTCGCTGTAGCCCTGCGATGAATGATCTTTAACAACATTAACAGCTGACACATAGGCTCTTGGAGTATAATTAACATAAGTAGTATCTCCCGTTGAAGAAATAGTCATTTGACGTAAGCGGTTATACAATGTATCAGGTCGGCTCCAGCTCAGTCCTTCGTCGATTGAGACCAAATAGGAAGTGCTGTCAATAATACTCTGATTTTCACGAACACCACCAAAAAGCAACAATTTACTATCGTAAGCAATAATCGAGGCTCCGGCAATTGCACCCATAGTGGAATTCTCAGTACTGAAATCCACCCAGTAGCTGCCATTCTCAGTGCTCCACACATTTTTCAGCAAATGTCCGGATGCATCAAAACCTCCTGCAACAAGGGCTTTTGGTTTGTTGGTTCGCGATGTAAATGTCAGTGCCGAGAAATCGCTGACAGGGAAATTTGCAGGAATCTGACTATAAACCAACCATGTTTTTGCGTCGGACGAATTTGCAAAACGATAGGAATCATCCGTATTCGATTTCAGAATCGACCATAGTTTACCGTTGAGTACAAAAAGTAATTGTTTGAACTTATAATTACTTTCGGAGATATCTCCGTTTTGAGCAGTCCATTCATAACCATCAACAGAAGAATAAATTTTAGCGTCAGGACCCGTCATATAGAGTCTGGAATTAAATTCTGTAATTCCTCTGATGTTGCAGTTGAGTGCAGGATTTTTCAGTGATGTGGTTTTATTTGTCCATGTAATACCATCTGTTGAAGTATATAAATAATTATCAGTCTCCGAACAAACATAAAGGAAGAAGGTATTTTTGAAATAAAGAGCTTTTTGAATATTTCCCTGATTCGAATAAATATCATCCGCTATTTTGTTCCACTGATACAATTTGGGTTCCACCTTATGCACATTAACCTTGATAGGATAAACCCTGAAATTTACCTCGTTGGCAGCTATATTCTTAATTTTCACCACTCTGTTAAAGTTAAGTGTGTCGGTCCCTTTAAGCAAAATACTGTCACTTATGGTATTCAGGCCCAGTGTATCGGTGAGATAGACATAAGCACCGGCCGAACTGTAAAAGCTAAATGTTGGAATTACCTTGTTGATTTTTGTTTTATAGGGTAATGAATCGAGATTCACAATCACCGAATCGTGAAGCAAATCGTCCCATTCCAAAGTAAAAACTGCCTTTCCCAAACCCGGAATTGAATCATTTGAAGCAAATTTTAAAGATACAAAACCTGCATTCGACGAAGGATCAGTTGTCGTTGTATCCAGCCAGCTGCAGGCTGAAAAAGCAGATACAAGGGCAATTAATAAAATGAACTTTAATGGTTGAAGATTCATGAGCTTTATCTTAATTTTTTGAATTGGCAAAGTTAAAAACATTTTATGGGTTAACAGGCTTGTAAACTAAGATTTATTGTTTTTTAAAATTAAAAACGACATATTTGCACAAAATCGGTAATCCGTTCGTTTAATTCCGATTTATACGGTTCACCGGAATAAGTAATTCTGCCTGAAAATTTTCGGCAAATGAACTGTTTTGTGAGCGAATAATTTCAATCAAGTTCCACAACGACAGGACAATGATCGGAATGAACAGCGTCGTTGAGAATTGAAGCCGACTTCAGTCGTTTTCTCAGCGGTTCACTCACCCAATGATAGTCGATGCGCCAGCCTGCATTTCTGAAACGTGCACCACCTCTGTAACTCCACCAACTGTATTTTTCAGCACTTTGATCGAATACCCTGAAAGAATCGACCATCCCCGAAGCTTCAAATCTGTCGAGCCATTCGCGTTCTTCGGGCAAAAACCCCGAAACACCGATCTGACGTTCGGGATGATTAATATCGATAGGTTTATGACAAATGTTATAATCACCACAAACCACAAGATTCGGACGTGTTTTTCTCAGCTCTTCAATAAAAGGCAGGAATGCCTCAAGAAAATCCATTTTGAAAGCCTGCCGTTCGTCGCCCGAAGATCCCGATGGAATATAAACACTTATTACTGATAAATCGCCGAAATCAGCACGAATCACCCTGCCTTCGTCATCGAAACGCGGGAGATTCATTCCCACCACAACATTATCGGGAGGTGTTTTTGTAAGTATGGCCACACCGCTGTAACCCTTCTTTTGTGCAGAATGAAGGTATGCAGTATAACCCATTTCAGCAAAAAGCATAGTATCAATCTGTTCAGGTTGCGCTTTTGTTTCCTGGAAACAGATAATATCAGGATTCTCGGCTGACAGCCATTCAGTAAAATTTTTAGTCAGAGCAGCACGAATGCCGTTCACGTTGTATGAGATAATTTTCATCATTTTGTTTTTTAAATTTGAGCGGATTTTAACCCTCGTTTTATTATGATTTTGAGTTAAACAATAAAACCGGTCAGGTTGTTTTGTCTCACGAATTTGCTTTCTTTACCTTTTTGTAAAGCTCCGAAGCAAAAACAAAGTCATTCAAATCTTTATTTTCGACGTGAAAAATATCCTCTTTCGAACCTTCCCATGCTTTTTCACCCTTGTTGATAAAAATTATTTTTTCACCGATTTCCATCACCGAATTCATATCGTGTGAGTTGATAATTGTTGTAATATCAAATTCTACTGTAATTTCGTGTATCAGACGGTCAATTATTAACGACGTTTTGGGGTCGAGTCCTGAATTTGGTTCATCGCAGAATAAATATTTCGGCTGCAGGGCAATGGCGCGGGCAATTGCCACACGTTTCTGCATCCCTCCGCTGATTTCGGATGGCGACAATTTGAACGATTTCTCTTCCAGATTTACATGTTTGAGGCAATAACGGGCACGCTCTTCCATTTCTTCGTGACCCGTACCGGCAAACATTTCGAGTGGATACATTACATTTTCCAACACCGACATTGAATCGAACAGAGCCGATCCCTGAAACAGCATCCCCACTTCACGCCTCAAAATCCTGATTTCGGACATCCGCATATCCGGCAAATTGCGGTGATCGTATTCAATCCGACCTTTGTCGATACGATGCAGCCCGATTATACTTTTCATCAGTACGGTTTTTCCCGAGCCGCTTGCTCCGATAATCATGTTTGTTTTTCCGTTTTCAAAAACAGCAGAAATGTTTTTGAGTACCTGAATACCATCAAAGGATTTATCTATATTTTTAACTTCAATCATTTTGTTTGTCGCTTTTGTAGTCTTTCCTCAAAGTTATCTGTTAATTCAGCATCAAATTGGTAATCAACAGATTGAAAAACAATATTAAAATACTGCTGTTGACCACTGCATTTGTACTCGCCTTTCCCACATCGAGAGCTCCACCATTAGCATAATATCCATAATATGCCGCTACCGATGAAATTATAAATGCAAACACCAATGATTTGACCAATGAATAGAATACATAATAGGGAATAAACGCATATTGTATCCCCAGTAAATAATTTGCAGTCGTAATGATATCGGTAAATACACCCACAAAATATCCACCAATCAAACCAACAGCCATACTGAAAATTACCAGAAACGGCATCATCACAACAAAAGCTACAATCTTGGGCAATATAAGATAATTGGCAGAGTTTACACCCATGATTTCAAGCGCATCTATTTGTTCGGTAATACGCATAGTTCCGATTTCGGAAGCAATGTTTGAACCGATTTTACCTGCCAGAATCAGGCACAAAATGGTGGATGAAAATTCAAGCAGCAGTGTGTCGCGTGTTACAAGACCGGTACTGTATGCCGGCAGTAATGGATTTTCGGTATTCAGCTTGGTCTGAATGGTCATAATTGCACCTATGAACACGGATATTATAATCACAATCGGTAAAGATTGTAAACCGAGTTTCTCTAATTCCTTCGGAAACTGACGAAAAAACATCCGCCACCGGTCGGGAAAAACGAGTACCCTTTTCATTAACAACACATATTTACCTGTTTCCTGAAATAAATTCATAACTGTTTATCAATTAAATAACTTTAAAATCAAATCTGTTCAGCAGTCAACCTGCTTAAGTGTGCAAATATACTCTTTTTTTAAATAACACTAAAACACAGGCAGTACAGGCATTTTCATCCGGCCCAACCAAATTCTTTCCTCATTTGATAGCGGAAAACAGGAAACATCATTCATTTAAAATTACGAAACCATTGAATGAAAACTGAAATAGTGTCAGGTTGTTTTCGATTATTTTGAGTTTAGTCGTATCTTTGCAGGTCAACTTCAGGCTGACAAAACGATGATGAATGAAAAAGTAAAATTTATTTTTTCGCATATTTAAAGTTAAATCAGGAACTAAACAGTTTATTTATTGTTTCATTTTCACAAATCCAACATCAATTTTTTCAATACATGTCGAAACAGGGAAATATAATTATTAAGGGAGCAAGGGTACACAATCTGAAAAATATTGATCTGGAAATACCCCGTAATCAATTAGTTGTCATCACCGGACTATCGGGATCCGGTAAATCTTCGCTGGCTTTTGATACACTTTATGCCGAAGGACAAAGACGTTATGTCGAAAGTCTTTCATCTTATGCCCGACAATTTCTCGGACGAATGAGCAAACCTGAAGTGGATTTTATCAAGGGAATCCCTCCGGCAATCGCTATCGAACAAAAAGTCAACACACGAAATCCACGTTCGACCGTTGGAACATCAACTGAAATTTACGAATATATCAAATTGCTTTATGCACGAATCGGGAAAACCTATTCTCCGGTTTCGGGCGAAATTGTGAAAAAACACGAAGCAGAGGACGTAGTCGAAGCTGCTCTTAAATTTGAAGATAGCACAAAATTAATGGTTCTTACCAAGGTTCTTCCTTCAGCCGGACGGACATTGAACGAAGAACTACAAAACCTTGTAATGCAGGGATTTAACAGGCTATTGATAAATGATGAAACTGTTCGGATTCAGGACATTCAGGAGAATGAAGAAATTTTAAAGCATCATCCTGACATTTACCTTATCATCGACCGATTATCGGTCGACAGGACTTCAACCGGAATAAGCAGGCTGACCGACTCTGTGGAAACTGCTTTTTACGAAGGAAAGGGTGTATGTCTTTTAAATGTATATACCAATGAAGGAACTCAAATGCTCTATTTTTCGAAAAGTTTTGAAGCCGACGGGATGCAGTTTGAAACTCCTTCGGTCCATACTTTCAGTTTCAACAGCCCGTTGGGTGCCTGTCCTACCTGTGAGGGCTTTGGTAAGGTAATCGGTATAGATGAGGATTTGGTAATTCCCAACAAAACGCTTTCGATTTTCGAAGATGCTGTAGCTTGCTGGAAAGGTGAAGTAATGGGCGAATACAAACATCAACTCATACGTTCGGCCGACAAGTTTGACTTTCCGATACACAAACCTTATTATGAACTGACCGACGGGCAAAGACAATTGCTCTGGACCGGAAATAAATATTTTGAAGGGCTGAACACGTTTTTCAAAATGCTTGAAGAAAATCAGTATAAAATTCAATACAGAGTGATGCTCGCCCGTTATCGTGGCAAAACGGTATGTCCCGATTGCAGGGGAAGCCGTCTGAAAAAAGAAGCTTCCTATATCCGTGTTTCAGGAAAACCAATTTCCGAACTTGTACTGATGCCTGTTTCGAACCTCAAATCATTCTTCGACAATATCCAACTGGACGAAACAGATGCTAATATTTCGAAACGACTCCTGTTGGAGATAAACAACCGCATTCAGTTTTTACTCGATGTGGGGTTGGGCTATCTTACACTAAACAGACTCTCGAATACACTTTCGGGAGGTGAAAGTCAGCGGATTAACCTCGCAACTTCATTAGGGAGCAGTCTTGTGGGTTCACTCTATATCCTCGACGAACCGAGCATCGGGCTTCATTCACGCGACACTCATTTACTGATAAAAGTACTCAAACAATTGCGCGACCTTGGAAATACAGTTGTGGTTGTGGAACATGACGAGGAAATTATGCGTGCTGCCGATTACATCATTGATATCGGACCTTATGCCGGACGTAAAGGAGGTGAAGTGGTATTTCACGGAAAAACGGCTGACATTTCCAAAACAACAGAAGAAGAAACCGGGCATTCATTTACACTTAAATATTTACTGAATAAAGAATTCATCGAAATTCCGCTTCATCGTCGTAAATGGAATAATTATATCGAAATTCTGGGAGCACGTGAAAACAATCTGAAAGGAATTAATGTAAAATTCCCGTTGAATGTAATGACTGTCGTGACAGGAGTAAGTGGCTCTGGTAAATCTTCGCTGGTCAGAAATGTATTTTATGCTGCTTTGAAAAAGCATTACGGAGGCGTAGCCGATCGTACCGGACAGTTCGGAGCACTTCGCGGTTCGATGCAACTGGCAAAAGACATTGAATTTGTCGATCAGAACCCGATAGGACGCTCATCGCGTTCCAATCCTGTCACCTATATTAAAGCCTATGATGAAATCAGAAAACTATTTGCTGATCAGCAACTTTCGAAACAAATGGGTTACGCTGCTTCTCATTTCTCGTTCAATACCGACGGTGGTCGTTGTGAGGAATGCCAGGGTGAAGGAACTGTAACAGTCGAAATGCAATTTATGGCCGACCTGGTTCTGGAGTGCGAACATTGTCATGGAAAACGATTTAAACAGGATATCCTCGAAGTGCAATACAAAAATGTAAATATTTTTGATGTACTTGAAATGACCGTCAATCAGGCCATTGAGTTTTTTGGTGCTCAAAGCGGAAATACCGAAAAGAAAATTGTAAAAAGACTAAAACCACTTCAGGATGTGGGAGTCGGATATGTAAAACTCGGACAATCGAGCAGCACATTATCGGGCGGTGAAAGTCAAAGGGTTAAGTTGGCGTCGTTTTTGGCCAATGAAAAACCCGAACCCACAATTTTTGTTTTCGATGAACCTACCACCGGTTTGCATTTTCACGACATAAAGACTTTACTGACAGCATTTGATGCTTTAATTGCAAAAGGACATACGGTAATTATTATCGAACATAATATTGAAGTTATCAAATGTGCCGACCACATCATCGATATTGGTCCCGAAGGCGGCGACAACGGTGGCAATGTCGTTTTCGAAGGGACACCCGAAGAACTGGTAAATTGTGAATGCTCGTACACCGGTAAATATTTAAAAGGAAAACTTTAGTGTACATTTAAAAACCTTCAATTTTAAATACCGAAGAATAAACTGTCAGCTAAATTGTACTGAAATTTAATTCAAAACAAAATGAAAAAACTCTTCCTGATCGACGCTTACGCCATTATTTATCGCGCTTATTATGCCTTTATCAGGGCACCACGTATCAATTCGAAAGGGCTGAACACTTCGGCAATTTACGGTTTTGTAAATACTATCGAAGATGTTCTGAAACGTGAAAAACCCACACACATTGCTGTTGCATTCGACCCTAAAGGCAAGACATTCAGACATGAAGCTTACGAACTTTATAAGGCCCAGCGTGAATCTACTCCCGAGGACATAAGATTGGCAGTGCCTATCATCAAAAAAATTGTCGAAGCATACAACATTCCCGTACTCGAAGTGGCCGGTTATGAAGCCGACGATGTCATTGGCACCATGGCAAAACTTGCCGAAAAAGAAGGGTTTGAAGTTTTTATGCTTACACCGGATAAAGACTACGGGCAATTGGTTTCTGATCATATCAGCATGTACCGCCCCCGTCACACCGGAGGTTTTGAAGTAATGGGACCCGACGAAATCAGGGCCAAATACGATCTGGACAGTCACGAACAGGTGATTGATTTACTTGGATTGATGGGAGATGCGTCCGATAATATTCCGGGATGTCCGGGTGTAGGCGAAAAAACGGCAGTAAAACTCCTGAAAGAATTCGGCAGTATTGATCAGTTACTGCTCAATACCGATCAACTGAAAGGTGCCCTGAAAACAAAAGTGGAGGAAAACAAAGAAATGATTATCTTCTCACGTTTTCTGGCAACTATCAAAACGGATGTTCCCATCGTTTTCGACGAAAAATCATTAGAGCTTGAACCTGTAAATGAACCCGCACTGAAGCAATTGTTCGAAGAACTCGAGTTCAGGACAATGACCCAAAACAAATTCGGTAAAACATTCAGCTCCTTACCTCCCGACGAACCAACTACCAGCATTCAGTTTGCACGGCCAAAATCTCCCACAGGGCAGACTTCGCTTTTCGATGCATTTGATGAAGCAGAAAAACCGGAAAATCAACAAAAAATCAATTCCGCGACCACACCTGTTCAGGAGATTGAAATTCCCGAAAGCAATGCATTGCTTACACTCAAAAATGTACTACACAAATATATACTTGTCGATACGAAAGTGAAACGCGCCGATCTGGTGTCAAAATTATTCATGCAGAAATCGGTTTGTTTTGATACCGAAACTACCGGAGTCGATGTTTTCACTGCCGATTTGGTAGGTATGTCGTTTTGTTTCAGTAAAGGCGAGGCATATTATGTAAGTTTACCATCCGACCGCGATGAAGTCACTGCCATTCTGAACGAATTCAAAGCCTTCTTCGGAAGTCAGCACATCGAAAAAATTGGTCAGAATATGAAATTCGATTTGTTAATGCTTGCGATGTACGGAATTGAACTGAAAGGAAAAATGTTCGACACTATGATTGCACATTACCTGTTACAGCCCGAACTGCGCCACGGAATGGACTATTTAGCCGAAATCTACCTCCGTTACCGTACCATTCACTACGAAGATCTGGTCGGTGCCAAAGGAAAAAACCAGATTGACATCCGGTTTGTCGACCTCGATTTACTCTGCGATTATGCCGCCGAAGATGCTGACATCACTTTCCAGCTGAAACAAATTCTCGAAAAAGAAATTTCCGTTAACGGTCTCGAAAAATTATTTTACGAAATTGAGATGCCTTTAATGAAAGTTTTGGCAGCCATGGAGCAAAACGGCGTAAGGATTGACAGTGAAGCACTCAAACAAAGCTCCGAAATACTGACCCGGGAAATGCTGAGCATGGAAAAAGAAATTCATGAAATGGCAGGCTATGAATTTAATGTTTCGTCGCCTGCTCAGGTCGGCGAAATTCTTTTCGACCGTTTAAAATTAGACGAAAAAGCAAAAAAAACCAAAACGGGTCAGTATTCTACTTCAGAAGATGTACTCGAAAAAATCAGATCAAAACATCCGATCATTGGGAAAATTCTGGATTACAGAGGGCTCAAAAAGTTGTTAAGCACATATATCGATGCCTTACCAATGCTTATCAATCACAAAACCGGGAAAGTACATACATCATTCAATCAAACAGTTACATCAACCGGGCGGTTAAGCTCCACCAATCCGAATTTACAAAACATTCCAATCCGCGATGCTCAGGGAAAAGAAATCCGAAAGGCATTTATCCCCGACGCCGGTTGTGTTTTTCTGAGTGCCGACTATTCACAAATAGAATTACGTATTATGGCACATTTAAGCGGGGATGTAAACATGCTCGAAGCGTTCAACAGCGGACACGATATTCACACTGCCACTGCAGCAAAAATATTTAAAGTTGCACTTTCCGAAGTTAATTCCGACATGAGGAGAAAAGCCAAAACAGCTAATTTCGGAATCATTTACGGAATCTCCACTTTCGGATTAGCCGAACGACTGAACATTCCGCGCGCCGAAGCGAAAGAACTGATTGATGGATATTTCAACACTTACCCTGACGTAAAACGCTACATGGACAACGCCATTCAGCGGGCCAAAGAATCAGGGTACGTCGAAACAATTTTCGGGAGAAAACGATACCTGGCGGATATTAATTCTCAAAACAGCGTAGTACGCGGATACGCCGAACGAAATGCCATCAACGCTCCTATTCAGGGCTCTGCAGCCGACATCATCAAAATTGCTATGGTGAAAATTCAGGACAGAATCAGTCATGAAAACCTGCGAACAAGAATGACCATGCAGGTTCATGATGAATTGAATTTCTCGGTCCCATCCGACGAAATTGAAATTGCACGGAAAGTAGTGGTAGAAGAAATGGAAAACGCAGTTCAACTCAGCGTTCCGCTTATTGCCGATTGTGGAATCGGTGCTAACTGGCTTGAAGCACATTAAATCAATCTGAATTTCTTTTCATTTATAATATTTTTAACGGATTCATTGACTGCCGGGGGGATATTGAATTTTTGACTGAATTTTTAAATTTTTACTGATTAAACCATTCTGAAGATGAAAAGTCAAACCGGAATAATTTTAAAAAATAAAAATTTAAAAAACAGAAGAAATGAAAAAAACTAAATTTACATTGGCTCTCATTAGCTTGTTGTTCATGTCAATCGCTATTTCGGCTCAAAATGGCGAAAACAAAAAATTTGGTGAAAGAATGACGGCTCAATTCGACAAAATGGCAACTGACCTCGGTTTGACTGCCGAACAAAAGGCAACAGTAATTACACTTTCGACTGAAAGAATGAAAAATGTAGCCGAAAAAATGAAAGCTGCAACTACCGATGAAGAAAGGAAAGAAATCCGTAAAGCAGGTCAACAGGAGTACAATCAAAAACTTGATGATGCCTTTGGAAAGGAACTTGCCGACAAGATGCGTGCATGGCTGAAAGAAAATGCACCTCAAAGGCCACAACGTCCCCAATAAAACAAAATTCGACCGACAAATTTTCGGAATTATACATGTCAAAAAAGCCCTTCTCCAAACGGAAAAGGGCTTCTGTATTTTTTACAGCCGGATATTAAGCCAGTTTATTAACGAAAACTGTCAGCTTCGATTTCAGGTTGCTTGCTTTGTTTTTATGAATGATATTGCGTTTAGCCAGTTTGTCGAGCATTGAACTGATTTTAGGCAACATTTCTGCAGCAACAGCTTTATCGGTGGTTGCACGCATTTTACGAACAGCGTTACGTGCAGTTTTAGCATAATAACGGTTGTGTAACTTACGTTTTTCAGTTTGACGAATTCTTTTAATTGAAGATTTGTGATTTGCCATCTCAAATGTACTTTTTATATGTCTTATAATAATTTTTTGTAGTCCATAGGGGAGTCGAACCCCTCTTTCCAGGATGAAAACCTGGCGTCCTAACCGATAGACGAATGGACCGTGATGTGAATCCCGGCTTGCAATCAGGTGTTTTATTTTCCTCAATTGCGGGTGCAAATATACGGCTCTTTTTTGAATTGACAAAACCTTTGGAACAAATTTTTTTTATTATTTGCTAAATATCTATTTCAGAGTAATTTTACATCATCAATTTGAAGAATCTGCAATAACAAAGCTCCTGTTTAATAATTAATATTGTATTTTTGCTTATCAAATATTACCAAATCATGCTCCAGAAAACACGAGGTATTATACTTCATTCCGTCAAATACAACGATAACGCCACTATCGTAATGATATACACGCAGCTTTTCGGAAAGATTTCATACATGGTTTATGGTGCCAACAAGAAGAAATCAAGATTCAGATCCGCCTTTCTACAGCCTCTTTCATTGGTCGAAATTGATGTGTTTCATTCTCATTCAAAAAACATCCAGAGCATCAAAGACATTCGCATTACTTTTCCATTGATGGGCATTTCATCTCATCCGGTTAAAAACGCTCTTGCTCTTTTTGTTTCTGAAGTTTTATATCGTTCGCTCAAACAAACCGATCCAGACGAAAATTTGTATAATTTTCTTGAAAATTCCATTCAGGTACTGGATTGCTGCGAAGAAGGAATCGCCAATTTTCATCTTGTTTTTTTAATGCAGTTAGCAAAATATCTTGGCTTTGAACCTAATACAGAAGAGAAAAGCAATCATTATTTTGATCTGATGAATGGAGTCTTTATCAATGAACTGCCGCCACATAAACATTATTTAAACACTGACTTAACGCTCAAACTGATTCAGATCATCAAAACGGACTACCTGAATCTGAATTCACTGAAATTGACAAGAACCGAAAGACTGAAACTTATAGAATCGATATCGGATTATTACAAACTACATGTTGCTGATTTTCAGGGTATATCATCAATTCAGATACTCCATTCACTTTTTGATTAACTAATCTGCAATAATACAAAAGGAATAACATGCCGTACAATTCCGGATTAAAAAATAACAGAAAGAAAAACAGAACGCGGAACAAACAGAACTAATTGATGAATTTCAAAAAAAATAGTTGTTAATATCAATAATAGTATATAGCTTTGTAGTCTGTCTGAACAAATAAATCATTGAATCCATGAAACTGAATCCCGAAACTCAGCGTTCACTTTTTCCCGAGGAAAGTTTACTGAGAGAACTGGCACGCCAGCCCCGTTTATCAATCGGCATACCGAAAGAAAATGCTCTGGTGGAAACCCGATTGGCACTGACACCCGAAGGTGTATCCATTGTAACTGAGGAAGGGCATATAGTTTATGTAGAGAGAGGAGCCGGTGAGCCCATGTCCTATTCCGACCTTCAATACAGCGAAGCCGGTGCATTTCTTGTCGACTCGGCGGCAGAAGCATACGGAGCTGATATAGTACTGAAAATTGCGCCTCCCACCACCGGCGAGCTCGAATTGATGAACGACAGATCGTCGGTTTTTTCAATGCTTCAACTCAGCAATCTTTCGCCCGAGAGCATAGCTTTGATGATGAGTAAAAAAATGAATGCCATCGCTTATGAGCTGATCAAAGATGAACAAAAAGCATTTCCGGTAGTCAGCTCGGTTTCGGAAATCGAAGGTAGTACAGCAATTGCAGTTGCAGCCGAGCTTATGAGCAACGAGAGAGGAGGTAAAGGCTTATTGCTGGGTGGTGTCGCCGGCATTTCGCCCACCGAAGTACTGATACTGGGCGCCGGAATAACCGGCACCGTAGCCGCCCGAACTGCCCTTGCGCTGGGGGCACAGGTCAAGATTTTTGACCACGACATTACAAAACTCAGAAAAATTCAGCACTACCTTGGTCAACAGGTATTTACATCGGTAATTCATCCTGCCGTTTTATTCAAAGCACTTGCTTCGGCCGACGCAGTCATTGGGAACCTTCGCTACATCAACGGTTCGGAGCGCTTTATGATTTCGGAAGAATTAGTAAAAACCATGAAATCCGGGGCAGTTATTATCGACCTGAGCGTTGATCAGGGAGGATGTTTTGAAACCTCAAGATGCCGGACACTTAAAAATCCTGTTTACGAAAAATACGGCGTCATTCACTACTGTGTGCCTAATATTTCTGCACGGGTAGCACGAACAACCTCTATGGCACTGAGCAACATCTTCGCTCCTATCATGTTGAAAATCGGACATTCGGGCAGCGTAAAAATGGCAATTGCCGAAAGTTCGGGTTTCAGAAACGGGGCTTATGTTTATGGCGGAATTATGGTCAACAGGCTTATCGGCAACTATTACAACATTGCTTCCAACGATATAGGCCTGCTTTTGGCAGGTTATTAATAATTTAAAAATCAATTATTTACTTATGTTTTTCAAAAGAAAATTTTTCACTACATTTTTTATATCAATTGCTCTTTTTTCGTCGGCATACGACGCTGTTGGTCACCGGATTATTGCTGATATTGCGTATAAAAACCTGACTGCAAAAGCCCGTAAACAATGTGATCTGGCACTTGGTACAAAAGGAATAATTTATCAGGCTTCGTGGGCCGATGAGGTAAGAAGTGATAAAAAATATGATTATAGTTACCAATGGCATTATCAGAATTTAAAAGACAGCCTGACACAAAATGACTTAATTTCACTGTATCAACACCCAAAAAATGAAGGTGACCACTTATTTTACGCCATCCAACTCATGACCGAAAGGCTGAAAAAAGACCATTCGGATGCTGAGGCACTTAAATTTCTTGTTCATTTTACCGGCGATTTACACCAGCCCATGCATTTGGGACGACTACAGGACCTTGGAGGCAACAAAGTGGAAATTAACTGGTTTGGCAAAAAGACAAATATACACGCCGTTTGGGATGGACAAATAACAGAAAGTAAAAATATGTCGTACACCGAATTCAGCCAATACCTACAGGATAAATTTGAACCCCGGAAAAAGGAATTTAAGCAATTCACAGTGTATCAATCGATTGAGGCAGCTTACAAAATCCGTAATGAAATCTATGCTTACGACAAATCGGACACCAATAATTATCATTACCTGTACATTTTTTCAAACGAACTGGATGAGATGCTCTACAGGGGAGGAATACAGCTGGCCAATATTCTGAACGATATTTATAAATAAGTATACCGGATGCCATGCTGCTTTGAATTTATTCACGGCATGCATGGTGCCGTTATTTCAGTTTAACTGATGGTCATTTCGCCGCAAATACTGATACTGAGCAAATGTTTCACTTCGTCCAATGAATTGTATTCACCAAGCAGGTACATTAATTTGGCTACAATAGCCTCGGTAGTACAGTCGTATCCGCTTATTAATCCTGCATTTAAAAGATTCAGACTTGTTTCGTATCTTCCCATTTCAACTGTACCGGTACTGCACTGGCTTTTATTGACAATGATGATGCCTTTTTCGATTGCAACTTTCAGTTCCTCGAAAAACCAGTTACGTCGCGGTGCATTACCGGCACCAAAACTCTCGAGCACAACAGCCTTCAAACCGGGGATATTTAAAATGGAATGTACTATGGTTTGAGTTATACCCGGAAACAACTTTAACACCACAATGTTACGGTCAACTTTAGTCCTGACTCTCAGACGCGTATCCACGTCGGGATAATGAATGTACGATCTGAAATATTTGATATGAACTCCGGCTTTTGCCAGGGGTGGATAGTTATACGAATTAAATGCATTGAAGTGTTCGGCATTTTTCTTGGTGGTTCGGTTGCCACGAAACAAGGTATCTTCGAAAAATATACAAACTTCAGGTACGATAGCCCTTCCGTTTTCTTTAGCAGCAGCTATTTCAATTGCTGTAATCAGGTTCTCCTTTGCGTCGGAACGCATCATACCAATGGGTAGCTGAGCACCTGTCAGAATTACCGGTTTTGATAAATTTTCGAGCATAAAACTCAGCGCCGAAGCTGTATGTGCCATAGTATCAGTGCCGTGCAAAACCACAAAACCATCAAATTCATCGTAATGTTCTTCGATGGTAAGCGCTATCTTTTCCCATGTATCGGGCTGCACATCCGACGAATCGATAAGGGGCAAAAAAGGGATACTTTTTATATTAATTCCGGTTTGTTTAAGTTCGGGCATTGCTTCCTTCAGGCGGGTAAAATCAATTGGCCTTAAAGCACCGGTTGCAGGATCCTCCGACATACTAATCGTTCCTCCTGTAAAAAGTAATAATACTGCACTTTCTTTCTCCACGACTTTTAAATAAAAATTTCCGGACAAAGATAGTATAAAAACTGATTAAATACGGATGTTTTTGACATTTTGTTTTTATTTTCGTCAATTCAGACACAAAACCTAACAGAATGTTTTATAATAGGCGTATTTACAATACAGAAACAATTATTTTAACTTAAATTGAATCATAAATTTCACCGGCGATCCGACTTAATTATTTACTTCAGTCACTTTGGCCAAATTTACATAACACAGAAAGCCACTGACACTATATCCCATTTGCGAAATTAAATTCATATACTTTTTTACCTGCTGACGATGACCGGCAGTTTCGGCATCACCAAACTTATAATCAACCACAACAGCATTTTTACCGCTAATGACCACCCTGTCGGGACGGTAAATATTTCCTGATTCAGTCAGAATGCCGGATTCGTTTAAAATTTCTTTATCGTCGGTAAACCAATCATTAACGAACGGGAGTTTCCAGAAATCCTCCATCCGTTCGTTCACTGTTCGTGCTTCTTCTTCAGAGATCCGTCCGGCACGAACCATTTGTCTGACGGCATTATCCTGATCCGATTTTACTCTGATCCTGCACAACAGATCGTGCATAACAATCCCGTAACCCAATCTGCTGTCGTAAAGATGCTGATTGGCAAGTGTAAAATCAAGCTGGTTGTGCTTTATTTTCAGGCGATTGGTTGAACTAACCGAAAAATATCCTGTATTTTTTTCAGTTATGTTTTTCGCACCTATTTCTTTGTGATGATTTTCATATTTCCCTCCAACAACAAGCTGTTGAGCATCGTCGTCGAAATTGCCAGAGAAAAATTTATCGTTCGGATTTGTGGAAATAAAATAGAGCAAATCTGATAACTTTTTGATTTTTTCGACACTTTCAGGAATTTCCGTTGGTTGCGGAGCAAAGCAATACAATTCATGTTCGGCTCTCGTAAAAGCAACATAAGCGACATTGAGATGATCGGTATATTGTTGCATAAGTTCTTCAAAATAATCTTTTGCAAAAATGGATTTGGCCATGCCCGGTGAGTAATCGACAGGCAAAAGCGGGATTTCATTGAAAGGTTCAACTCCGGGAACACACCAAAGTATATTTCTCAGATTTTGTGAATTTTCGTCCAGTTCCCAGTCGCACAACGGAATTATAACTACTTTAAATTCGAGACCTTTCGATTTATGAACTGTCATAATCCTGAATGCTTCAGAATTATCAGGAGTTGAAACCGATTTTTTACAACCTGATTTATCCCACCACCTCAGGAATCCGTACAAATCTCCTGTTTTAGTAGTAGTGAAGTTGAGTACAACATCCTGAAAAGCCTGAATATAAATTGCTTCATTGTACCAGTTTCCCACACCGAACAAAGAAATGATCTGCTCCACCATTTCGTACAAAGAATTGTTTTGAATTGATTTAACAGTCCGGTTTTGCTCTTCGTTAAAAAGCGCTGAGAACACATTATCATTGTCCGGAACTGAAAAGCATTTATTTAATGCTTCATTTTCCGACAAGCCCAGGCATGCCCTTGCGTACCCGAAATTTACAATTGTTTTTTGAATATTATCTGCCGGGTTAACCATCAAACGCAGCATTCCCAGCACAAAACGCACTGACGAAGCTTCATTTAACAACAAACCTTCATTCCCCATTATATCATAACTATAGTTTGGTTTAGCTTTTTCCGACGCTTTATAAAATAAAAGTGACTGAATAACTTTTTTAGCATCTGTATTGCGTCTCACAAGAATACACACCTCATCAGGCCGATAATTTCTATCCTGTAGCTCTTCAAGCAAAGCCGGCAATCTGTTTAAACTTTCAGTTTGCCAGCCATCCTCATTTTCTTTCTGATTTAAAAAATTAATATTGACATATCCGTTACCGGCATCCGCAGGCAATTGTTGTTCAGTATGCGCATAAGCATGTGTAATCCTGTGTGTAAGAGGCTCCAGCTCACTGTAAACATTAAGCACAGGCAATAACCCGGTGTTTAATTTTTCCTGCAATAATTCCGATGCTTTTACAAAAAACGAATTATTAAATCCGACGATATTTTTATCACTTCGCCAATTGGTTTCCAACTGTTTAACATCAATCTGTCCCGGTTTAAAATCGTTGAAAATTTGTTCATCCAATAATCTCCAGTCAGAATTACGCCAGCGATATATGCTTTGCTTTACGTCACCTACCACAAGATTTAGTTTACCCGAAGCCATACTGTTCGAAATCAGAGGAAAAAAATTCCTCCATTGCAAAGCTGAGGTATCCTGAAACTCATCAATCATAAAATGATCGGTATTTATTCCGGTTTTTTCGTAAATAAAAGGAGTCTCACTATTATCAATTATTGTATTCAACAACTTATTGGAGTCAGAAATCAGCATTGAATTTTGTTCATCGGTGAGTTTTTTGATTTGCATTGCCAGATCGGACAAAATACCAAGTGTATTCAGGTTCTTCAGAATCAGGTTTGACGAATTGTAAAAAATAATATTGTTCGTAATGTACTGAATCAACGAAATCAGTTTTGCCTGAAGTCCTTCGGAATAAGCCTTTCGGATCGCTTCAACTGTATCGCGCGGGGTCGATTTTGCATAACAATTGTCTACATCACCCGCCATATTCACGAAAGTATCCTTTAATTCAAAATTCGCCTTTGTAAATTTGACTAAGGTTTTCATTGCTGATTTGGTACCACCTTTAAAACTTTCGGGAGTTAAATTATTGGAATCCAGAATTTTCAATGCATCCAGAGCACCTGATTTCACTTCATTTTCGAAATCCGTCCGGACTTTACGGAGCTTATTTCCGTAATTTTTCAAAAAATCATGATTATGAAGTTTACGGTTGGTATCTTCGGCTTTATCCTGATAACTCTCCCTGAAAATCTCTTTGCCCAAATCCTCGATATTTTTGCGCGGATTCCAGTTTTCCGATTTTTCAATTCTGTCTTCGGCAAACTGGGTCAGCCAGTTGAGCAATTGACTGTTTTCTTCTTTTGACAAATCGAGAAAAAGATTGTCGACAGATTGCTGAAGAGTACTATCAGTATCGAGTTCAAGGTTATATCCGCCATGCACTCCTATTTCGCGTGCAAAGGAGCGGATAATCTGCTGAAAAAACCGATCAATTGTACTTATCGAAAAGGATGAATAATCGTGAAGCAGAGCGGATAATATTTTACGGGCACGTGAATTAATCTCTTCTGCATCAGCATTTTGTGTGAGCATCAAATCAGCTCTGTAATCTGATTCATGACCCTGCGACAATAAATACAACTCATTCAGAATACGGGTCTTCATCTCAGCGGTAGCCTTGTTGGTAAAGGTAACCGCTAAAATACGCCGGTACATCCGTTCATTCTTTGAGTCGAACAACAGCTGAATATACTCCTTAGCCAGTTGGTACGTTTTGCCCGAACCGGCAGAAGCACGATAAATTTTAATCATGAATTTTTACTTCTGAAGCTGTTTTTTAATTTTTTTGATGGCAATTTCGATTGATTTTTCGGGTTCTATGACATTAAATTCGCCCCAGAATCCGGGATCGGCAAATCCGGTTGCAGCATCACTGACAATAATGGATGGTTTCAGCCTGTCTTTGCCACGTGCCGGCTTTTCTGTTCCGGCTTTCTCCCAGTCAGTCACAGCCATTTCTATTGTGGAATAATAAGTGGTATTAAACAGCTTTCTCTTCCAGTTGATCCGAAGTCCGAGTTCAATTCGTCCGTAATTATAATACCATTTCCCGTCTTTTTCGGTATAGTCCACTCTATAATTAGTTTCAACCGGATACACATTGGCATTAAGCGGCTTATGAATTATAAACAACCGGCCCGATGCCTCTCTGTCTTCAATATTTAATTTAAAAACTGCACTTTTTAAGGCCATGGTTTGAGCGTCAATAAAAAGTTTTCCGAAGTAAAGAGGCTCTCTATTCTTTACACTTTGCTCGAAATCAACCACATACATCAACCTGTTATCCAAACGCGTGGATTTTTCGAACCTGAAATCATAGTTCTTCATCATATCATCAGTAAAAATGAGTGTGGGGTTTTTCATTATATCAAGATACAATGTGTTGAAAGGGCCACCCATTAATTTAAAGATAAGTGTATCCACTTTTGAATAATCCGTTTTTTTCCTTGCTTTATACATTTTAACAACATCCGACTTATAGGAGTCATAGGATTGTTTGTAAATATCAACAACTGCCTCTGAAAGAGAGGCATACGTTCTGTTTTTCTTAATGGTTTCTCTGTAAAAAGCTGTCATCTGATTTTCATCAGTCGGATAATTCTGAGTTTTTTTCTCAATCATTGCTTCAACAAGCGATTTTGCATCCTTCGAAATCACGCTGATTTCGGGTAATTCCACCGAAACCGGTTCCATGTCAATTCGAATTTTATTATCGCTGAGTTCGGAAAGTGGAACAACACGGTTTTTGTAACCAATATACCGTACCGAAATTTTTGCATTTTTCATCGAAGAAGATACCTTTATTGAAAATTCTCCTTCGGTATTCGAGACTGTCGATATATTTGTACCTATCAAAACTACATTTGTAAATGGCAAAGGATTTCCCGTCACTTTATCAATAACAACTCCTTTAAATTCATCAAACGTTTCATACGACTCCGGAGTAAGAGCGAAGATTTGTACTCCGACACCAAACAAAAGAAACAGCAGCATGATATGGCTTAACTGTAACTTTATTTTAAGAGAACCAAGAATTTTCATAAAAATAAATTTAAGAGTGTAGCACATTAACAATCAATACTTTTATCAGACTAAGCGAATGTAAAATTAGTTGTTTTTCAGCAAAATGTACTGAAATTCAAAGAAAAATATTCAAATTCTTATCCTATAACGAATTTAGCGGATATTCGTTTTGTTCCGGTATATAATTTTATAATATAAATGCCTTTTCCGAGTGCCGAAACATCAATCATCTGGTCGCCGGCAATTGTATCAGAATGCAACATCAACACGCCGGTAACAGAGTAAATATAGTAAGCAGCCGACTGAGGTTTACTCACTTTAACGAAAAGCGTATTGTTTTCCCTGTTATAATTCAGATAAAAGTTATTTTCAATATCGGGTACCGATTCATCACCCTCCCATTTTTCATTGACATATTTCCCCCACACGTATTCGGACAAAGCAGGAAAATCAATATAAGGATTTCTGTTTCCCTGTAGTTTATAAACTTCATTATTTCTGACTATTTCCTTTTCACTCACAGGGTCATTTCTGCTCCACTCGAGCAGCAAATTGATAGCATAGGGTCTGAAAACCGGATAAGTACTGCCATTCAGAAGCATACTCGTCGTGCCTGTGCTCCTCCAGTTATTGGCATATTCTTCATAACAGGTTACAATATACATATAATCGCGGGCAAAATCGCCCTTGTATTCGTTAGCCGGTTCAAAAACTTCACCTGTATAGCCCGGATAGGAATTTGTTCCGACTTTTACCACTCCGTTTGTAAAAGAAGGAGTTCCGGTAACCACACCAAGAGGAAAATTCGACTTGGCCATATTGGCGGTAGCATCCGAAGGGTAAAGATTATGTAAATCCGAATAGGCAACTGTGGTTTCAGGGCTCGAACTCCACCAGCTTTTCGGCAAACTGTGCTCCCTGTTCATTCCCGTCCAGTAAGTTCTTTTATAGTTTGAATACATATCCCAAATATAACCTTCCGGATTCCAGTCGGTTTTGAGAAATGAAGTGCTTGAGCTGTAATACTCCAGTACAGTGTGTGGCCTGATAATCTGATATAAAGCAGTTTTAAGTGCTGCCCCTTTTTTCCCTGTGGCATTATTGTAATATCCTGCAGGAATCTGTGCGTGTAATACGCAAATTGAAAGAAGTAATAGAAAAATTACCCTGATTTTTCGAACTGAATACATCAAAACATTAATAATTGAATCAATAAAGATTACAAAAATATATATTTCTGCCGAACTTCAATCGATAAACCTGTATAGTTTAAAATTAAATAGCATGGTGAATTTAATTTTAAACTATAATTGTTCACTACAGAACTGATTCTTTTTCAAACTTTGTAAAAAAATAACAACCGGGAATAATTGTTTAAAATCCATATTCGGCATTCAGCAAATGAATTTTATCTTTTCGGAACTGATAAAAAATTTTATGCAAAACAGAAGTCGATTTACTTTATTCCGGTGTTCACTTCGGGCTTAACCGGTTCTTTTCTCATATATATCCGGGTTACGGTCCTTTTTTATTTTCCGCATTTTCAATGTAATTAAATACTTAAACACATTTCATAAAGTCATAAGTTACCGTGAAAAATTAAAGTTGAAGATTGAATAAGTAAAACAGTAACATCAAATAGAAAAATGTTGTATTCTGAAATATGCGTTTTATAAATAAAATCTATCTTTGCAATACATTGGAGATATTTTACTTCAATGAGTTACAAAACCGGATATAACAAATTTATTTCCGTAATTTTAATCTGATTGCCTAATAAAAACACATAACAACAGCACTATGGAACTTCAAATCATTCAAAGTAAAATATACGAAATACGGGGTCATCGGGTTATGCTCGATTTTGATTTAGCCTGACTTTATGAAGTTGAAACAAGAGTACTTAATCAGTCCGTGAAACGAAATATTAAAAGGTTTCCCTCAGATTTTATGTTTCAACTTACAAACAGGGAGTTCGATAACTTGATGTCACAAATTGTGATTTCAAGTTGGGGTGGCACACGAAAACTGCCTTATGCTTTTACCGAACATGGCGTAACAATGCTGGCAGGTATACTTCGAAGTGAAAAAGCAATCGAGATAAACATTCAAATAGTTCGGGCATTTATTGCTTTAAGGCAATATGCTATTGGTTACGCAGAACTCAACCGGAAACTGGAAGCTTTTATGCTTGAAACCAATATGCAGTTCAGCGATATTTATAACGCATTAACTGAAATGGCAAGCCAAAACGAACAAAATAAAAAACCATTAAATCCGGTTGGATATCTTGCCTACGACAAAAAATAATTTTTACCTGATGAAGCTGAATAAAGAAAAACTGATATTTACGCCGGGCTACAAATAATGAAACAAATATCACAATGATGAAGGATAGTTGGTAGCTTAATTAGTTGAATATAATTAAAATCCATATTCGGCATTCAGTAAATGAATTTTATCTTTTCGGAACTGATAATAAAAAGCTCCCTTTTTTGAACCGGACTTATCCACTTCATCGAGTTTTTCGAGAAAACCGAAGCCAAGCATACGTTTTCTGAAATTTCTTTTGTCAAGCTGCTGATTATAAATAGCTTCATACAAAACCTGCAGGTGTGTCAACGTAAATTTATCGGGCAATAAATTAAAACCGATAGGTTGAAATGCCGCCTTCCTGCGCAGAATATTCAATGCATCACTTACCATTTGCGGATGGTCAAAAATCAATTCATTCGAACGGGAAATATTTACCCAATATGCATTTCGTTTTTGTAATAAAGAATCATCGTGCGAACTGATATCAATCAACGCATAATAAGCACAGGAAATAACCCTTTCGCCGGGGTCACGTTCAATTTCGCCATAAACCCCCACCTGTTCCATAAAGATATCCTCGAGACCGGTCAGGCTTCGCAACACCCTTGCTGCAGCCTCATTTACCGATTCGGTGCTTTTTACAAATCCACCCACCAGCGACATTCCGCCAATGGTAGGTTCCATTTCCCGATTGTGCACCAAAAGCCTGATTTCATCCTCCTGAAATCCTAAGATAATACAATCGACAGCTACATAAAATCTGTCCTGCTCGCTATAAAAAGCTGAATAACCCGACATTACATATACTTTGTTCAACCCGCTCACCGAACAAACTTTCAGTAAAAGCGGTATTTTAAATTGAAATTTTAATTATTTCTCAACACCAAATTTATAGATACAGGTACTTCTGTATACCTTTCCCGGTTCTAAAACAACTGTTGGCCATTGAGGTTTGTTCGGACTATCCGGATAATGCTGTGTCTCAAGACAAATTCCTGCATGCTGTTGATAAACATTTCCTTTCTTTCCTTTCACTGTGCCATTCAGGAAATTACCGGTATATACCTGAATGCCGGGTTCGTCGGTAAACACTTCGAGACTGATTCCACTTAGTGGCGAAATAACTTTTGCAGCCAATTTATTAACATCACCACCGGTACTTAACACCCAGTTGTGATCATATCCGTTACCGTTTTTCAATTGTATAAAATCAAATTTCTTAATGTCCTGTCCGATGGCTTTTGCTGTTGTGAAATCCATAGGAGTATTCTTAACCGAATCAATTGCACCTGTGGTCATAAAAGTACTGTCAACCGGTGTATAAGTGTCGGCATTGACATACAAAAGGTCGTTCAGTACATCATTTTTCGGGTTACCGGATAAATTAAAATACGAATGATTACACATATTAATCACTGTTTTCCGGTCGGTAGTTGCTTCAAACCTGATATCGATGGCATTGTCATCCGTGAGTTTGAAAGTAACTTTCGCTTTCACATTACCGGGGAAATTCATATCTCCGTCCGGTGAAAAACGGGTCATTTCGATGGTACTTTCATCCTTTTGTCTTACATCTTTGTAAACCTGATATTGCCATCCCTGCGGACCTCCATGAAGGCAGTGACCAAAATTATTTTGAGGTAACTGTATGGTTTTTCCGTCAATTGTAATTCTTCCCTGATTAATTCTGTTTGCATACCGTCCTATCGACGCACCAAAATCGCTCGGAACATTGATATAATCAGCCAGACTGTCGAAACCGAGTACCACATCCTGCATTTGACCCTGTTTATCCGGCACCAGTATCGAAACGATACGGCCTCCGAAATTGGTGATACACACCTCCATTCCCGACTTGTTTTTCAACACGTACAATCCAACTGAATCTCCGTTAATTACTTTACTGAAATCCGATTTTAAAAGTCCTGATTTTGTTTTTTCTTCCTGTTTTTGACAACCTGTTAACATAAGTAGTATTACCGCCTGAATAAATAATATTTTTTTCATACCTATTTATTTTAATATCAATTAAATAAAAGTATTTTTACTTTGCGATTTTCTATATTTACCTGAGAAAACCCTCTGTTTTCCGGTTCAAAAGTATTGCAATTTATTCAATCAGCAAAACATTAAGTGTATTATTTACACTAAAAATGTTGTAGAACATATTTTTTTTCATTGCCGATAAATTAATTAATAATACTTTTGTAGTTGAAATTAAGTGTACACCATACACTTAATATAGTTAATCAATTTTCCCTCACTGTTTATCAACAAAATAAAATGTTAGAAGCATTAAAAGAGAAAGTATTTCAGGCCAATATTGAATTGGTAAAACACGGTCTGGTGATTTTTACCTGGGGAAATGTAAGTGCCATCGACCGCGAAAGCGGACTGGTAGTAATCAAACCTTCCGGTGTATCGTATGACGACATGAGTGCAGGACAAATGGTAGTAACCGACTTAGATGGAAATGTAGTGGAAGGAACGCTGAAACCATCGTCGGATACAGCAACGCATTTGGTACTTTACAAAGCATTTCCTGAAATCGGCGGAGTGGTTCACACTCACTCAACTTACGCTACAGCATGGGCGCAGGCAGGTTGCGACATTCCGAATATCGGAACCACACATGCCGACTATTTTTCCGGGGAAATACCCTGTACCCGAATGATGACACAGGCTGAAGTGGAAGGTGCCTATGAACTGGAGACCGGAAATGTCATTGTTGAACGATTCGAAGGAATCAATCCTGTTCATGTTCCGGGTGTACTGGTATGTAATCACGGACCATTTTCGTGGGGAAAAGATGCACACGACGCTGTACATAACGCTGTGGTAATGGAACAATGTGCAAAAATGGCGCATATTGCTTACCTGGTTAATCCCGGACTGGAAATGAACAAACACCTGATAACCAAACATTTCATGCGTAAACACGGGCCAAATGCTTATTATGGTCAAAAATAATCTTAGTATATAGTTTACAGAAAACAGTAAAAACATAAAATAAATAAAAAACATGGAATTCAAATTTGACAATTACGAAGTTTGGTTCATCACGGGAGCACAACTTCTTTATGGCGGAGATGCAGTTACCAAGGTAGATGCACACTCCAACGAAATGGTGAAAGGTTTAAACGAATCAGGTAACCTGCCTGTCAAAGTCGTTTACAAAGGTACAGCAAACTCTTCTTCGGAAATTGCTGAAATTATGCGTGCTGCCAATGGCGATACCAAATGTATAGGTATGATTACCTGGATGCATACTTTTTCGCCCGCTAAAATGTGGATTCATGGTTTGCTGGACTACAAAAAACCATTGCTTCATTTACACACTCAATACAACAAGGAAATTCCATGGTCGGAAATCGATATGGATTTCATGAATCTGAATCAATCTGCTCATGGCGACCGTGAATTTGGTCATATCACCAGTCGTTTGCGTAAACCACGCAAAGTTGTGGTTGGTTACTGGAAAGATGCATCAACTCATTCAAAAATTGCCGGTTGGATGCGCGTTTGTGCCGGTTGGGCTGATTCACAGGATATGCTGATCATCCGTTTTGGCGATAACATGAACAATGTGGCCGTAACCGATGGCGACAAAGTAGAAGCTGAAATACGGCTGGGATACCATGTGGACAATGCTCCTATTGCAAAATTAGTTCCTTATGTAAATGCAGTAACCGAAGCTGAAATTGACGCATTGGTGGCTGAATACGAAAAACTTTACGATTTTGCTGCCGACAGCAAAAAAGGTGCTGCAAAACATCAGTTTGTGCGCGATGCTGCTGCTCAGGAAATCGGTCTTCGCCGCTTTCTGCAGGACAAAGGCGCAAAAGCATTTACCACCAGTTTCAACGAGCTGGAAGGCATGAAACAGTTGATGGGATTTGCTTCTCAACGCCTGATGGCCGAAGGTTACGGTTTTGGTGCTGAAGGCGACTGGAAATCGGCTGCTTTGGTTCGCACCTTGTGGGTAATGGGTCACGACCTGCCCGGTGGACAATCGTTCCTTGAAGATTACACATTGAACTTCGATGGAGAAAACTCCACAATTCTTCAGGCTCACATGTTGGAAATCAGTCCGGATATTTCAGGCACAAAACCACGCATAGAAGTTCATTACTTAGGTATCGGCGATTCTGAAACCTGTGCCCGTTTGGTATTCCAGGCGCATGAAGGTTCAGGTATTGCCACAACAATTGTGGATATGGGTAACCGTTTCCGTATGATTGTAAACGAAGTTGAAGTTGTAAAACCACAGGCTCTTCCCAAACTTCCTGTCGCCTGTGCATTATGGAAACCAATGCCAAACTTCGAAATCGGAGCAGGGGCATGGATTCTTGCCGGTGGAACTCATCACTCTTGTTTTTCTTTCTCATTAACTACCGATATGATGGAAGATTTTGCCGAAATTGCCGACATCGAATTACTGATTATCGACAAAAAAACAAATATCCGTCAGTTCCGTCAGGATTTAAGAAACAACGAAGTTTACTATATGCTGAATAAAGCGTTGAGATAATAACCAGCAGTAAGCGGTAATCAGTAAGCAGTAAATGCTTGCTGCTTGCCGCTTTCCGCATACAAGCTAAAAGAAATGAAATACGTAATTGGATTAGACTATGGCAGCGACTCGGCACGTGCCGTTGTTGTAAATGCCGAAACCGGCGAAGAACTTGCTTCATCAGTAAAATACTATCCCCGTTGGATGGAAGGTAAATATTGTGTCCCTACTGCCAATCAGTATCGCCAGCATCCTCAGGATTACATTGATGTACTGGAATATACAGTGAAAGACGCCCTGAGTAAATGTCCGGCGGGGACTGCGGAAAATGTTGTGGGAATGGCATTTGACACTACCGGAAGCACACCTGTATTCACTGATAAAAACGGAACTCCACTGGCAATGCTGCCCGAATTTGCCGAAAACCCGAATGCTATGTTCGTGTTATGGAAAGATCATACTGCAATAAAGGAAGCTAACGAAATTAACGAACTTGCTGCAAAATGGGATACGGATTACACATCATACGAAGGTGGAATTTATTCGTCTGAATGGTTTTGGGCCAAAGCTCTTCATGTGTTACGCGCCGACGAAAAAGTACGCGCAGCAGCTTACTCGGCTGTAGAACATTGTGACTGGATGCCGGCATTGCTGACCGGAACCACAAAACCGGAAAACATGTACCGCAGCCGTTGTGCTTCGGGACACAAAGCCATGTGGCTCGAACAATGGGGCGGACTTCCTTCCGAAGAATTCCTGGTGACACTCGATCCTGTATTGACCGGATTGCGTAGCAGGCTCTATACTGAAACCTGTGCCAGCGACACCAGGGTTGGTACACTCACTGAAGAATGGGCTAACCGGCTTGGTTTGTCAACCAGGGTTGCTGTTGCAGTCGGCGCTTTCGATGCTCATACCGGAGCTGTGGGTGCTGAAGTAAAACCGGGTGCGCTTGTTCGTATTATCGGAACTTCGACCTGCGACATCATGGTATCGGGTTATGAAGAAATGGGTGACAAACTTATTCCGGGCATTTGCGGACAAGTGGATGGTTCGGTTATTCCCGGCATGATTGGTCTGGAAGCCGGACAGTCGGCTTTCGGAGATATTTACGCATGGTTTAAGCGGGTAGTCGCATGGCCTGTAGAAAATATCCTCTCCAAATCGACGCTGATTGACACGGAAACCAAACAAAAACTAATCACTGAAACGCTTGACAATATTATTCCCGCACTCTCGGAAGAAGCTGCCAAAGTACCTGTTAGCGAATCAACAGTTTTAGCCACCGATTGGATGAATGGACGTCGTACACCCGATGCAAATCAAATGGTGAAAGGAACCATCACCGGATTAAATCTGGGCAGTTCAGCTCCACTGATTTTCAGAGCTTTGGTCGAAGCAACTGCTTATGGTTCGAAAGCTATCGTTGATCGGTTTATCGAAAACGGTGTGGAAATCAGAGAAATTATTGGTATAGGTGGCATTTCCCTGAAATCTCCCTTTGTAATGCAAACTTTGTCGGACGTACTGAATATGCCGATTAAAGTTGCCAAAGCCGAGCAGGCCTGCGCTTTTGGCACAGCCATGTTTGCTGCTGTGGCTGCCGGCGTTTATAACAGAGTGGAAGAAGCACAAAAAGCAATGGGAATGGGCTTTGCCAAAGAATATTACCCGAATGCTGAAAACAATAAAATTTATACCGGATTATACAACAACTATCTGAAACTGGGGCAATTTACCGAAAAAGAATTGTTTTAGTGAATTTATTCTGTTAAGATTAAACACACGGAAGAATCAGATTATTAATCTCAGAAATCAACAATCAAATAAAATTATCTGATAAGTAACTGAAATAATCTGTTAAATCTGCATATACCGGGTGCCTTCTTACCGGATTTGTTATGTAAATCATAAATAGTTAAATTGAAAAATATTATGAACTGGAATTCACATGAATTTATTTGGCTCGACTGGATTATTATTGCAGTCGGAATACTGGCAGTAACCTGGGCAGTATGGCATTCCATCAGAAAGGACAAACGTTCGCAAAAAGGTGCTGACAGTGAGGATTATCTTTTTGGCAAGGGAGAACCCTGGTATATCATTGGCGCTGCAATATTTGCAGCCAATATCGGATCAGAACACCTTGTAGGACTTGCCGGTACAGGTGCAAAAGCCGGTGTGGGAATGGCTCACTGGGAAATGCAGGGTTGGATGATTTTAATCCTTGGTTGGTTGTTTGTTCCTTTTTATCAATTGATGAACACCAAACTGGGGAAGATTATCACTATGCCCGATTTCCTTAAAACAAGGTATACTCCCCGTACCGGATCGTGGTTATCTATCATTACTCTCATTGCATACGTACTGACCAAAGTGAGCGTTACAGCTTTTACCGGTGGAATTTTTATGGAAAGTCTACTCGGTTTACCATTTTGGTACGGCGCCATCGGACTGATTGTATTAACAGGAATTTTTACTGTTCTGGGTGGAATGAAAGGTGTTATGACTTTATCGGCCATACAAACACCGATACTGATCATTGGATCTTTTCTGGTGCTTTTCTTAGGATTGTCGGCACTCGGAAGCGGTAATATTGCCGATGGCTGGAATGCCATGATTGACTATTCGAAAACACTGAGCGTTGGAGCCGATGGTGTGGCTTACGGCACAAATCACATGTTCCATTTCGAAACCGGCGATCCATTGTACGATGATTATCCCGGATTCTGGGTATTTATTGGAGCCACTATTATCGGCTTCTGGTATTGGGCAACCGATCAGCATATCGTTCAGCGTGTACTCGGACAACGAAAAGGTGAGGCCAACGATGTGGTAATGAAACGTGCCAGGAGAGGGACAATCGCTGCCGGTTATTTTAAACTTCTGCCGGTTTTTATGTTTCTGATTCCCGGCATGGTAGCAGCAGCACTTGCCGCCCGCCCCGACAGCGGTTTTACATTGGAAAATCCTGATACAGCCTTTGGTTCAATGGTGAAATTTGTTTTGCCTGCAGGTGTAAAGGGGATTGTCACTATTGGCTTTATTTCGGCTTTGGTAGCTTCGCTGGCAGCCTTCTTCAATTCATGTGCAACCCTGTTTACCGAAGATTTTTACAAGCCTAATTTCAAAGGTAAAAGCGAGGCAAGATATGTTTTGGTTGGTCGGATTGCCACAATAGTTGTCGTGCTACTGGGTATTGCCTGGATTCCGGTGATGATGAGTCTTGGCAGCCTCTACTCCTATCTGCAGGGAATTCAGTCGTTGCTTGCTCCGGCAATGGTAGCCGTTTTTGTATTGGGAATTTTTTCTAAAAAAATCACTCCCAAAGCAGGCGAAGCCGGTTTAATTGCAGGGTTTGGTGTAGGAATGGTACGCTTACTGACAAATATTTTAACAAACAGTGGTAAAGATGTAATGACCGGATGGCAATGGGAATCGACAACATGGTTTTGGCAAACGAACTGGCTTATTTTTGAAATATGGTTGTTGGTTTTCATCATGATTTTGATGGTTGTCGTTTCGTTTTTCACACCTAAACCATCTGCTCAGCAAATCGACGCCATCACATTTACATCTGATTACAAATCACTTATCCGAAACAGTTGGAACAAGTGGGATGTTATTGCTTCGCTGGGTGTGGTTGCTTTTTGCGCAGCTTTCTATTTCTATTTCTGGTAAAGAAGTCTGAAATACAAAGAAATAAAATGATAAACCTGTAAAGAAATTCGCCTATGCTTATTTAATTTGATGCAGGTAAAATAAATTAATCTTTCCGAACACAAACGGGACATCCTGTTTGTGTTCGGATTGCTTATTAACCGACCTCTGCTTTACCGGCCGAATTATCTCTTTTTCAAATCAATACAATTCTCTTCCTCTGTCTCAAACTCAAGTGTGGCATGCTGTATATTCAGATGATTGAGTTCGAGTTTTATATCTTTTTTTATCTGGTTAAGTTGCTGCATTCCGGTATCATATTTCACCAGAACATGCGCCGTCAATGCATTCTGTGTTGTGCTCATAGCCCAGACGTGCAGGTGGTGAACTCCCACCACTCCACTTATCTTCCCTATTTCTGATCTTACAACATTCATATCCACATTAGGCGGCACGCCATCGAGAGTGAGCGAAAGACTGTCTTTGAATAACTTCCATGTTGAATAAAAAATAACACCCACTATCACCATACTCATGGCCATATCGAGCCAATAAAAATGAAAAGCAGAAATTAACAGACCAGATACTACAACCCCTGCCGATACTGCAGCATCCGCCATCAAATGCAAATATGCACCCCTGATATTCAAGTCGTTGTCCTTGTCCCTGAAAAACAGGAAAGCCGATACAGCATTCACTACTATACCAACAGCTGCAATAACAGAAATGGCAGACCCATCTAACATCACCCTAGTCTGAATACGATGGAAACTCTCCCATAATATACCTCCGATAACAATAAAAAGCACAACCGAATTGACAAGTGAAACCAGAATGGTTGATTTTCGATAACCATAGGTAAATTTCTCACTTGCTTTTACCTTCATTAATCTGAATGCCAACAATGCCATAGCCAAAGCCGCTACGTCACTCAGATTGTGACCTGCATCTGACATTAACGAAAGCGAATCATAATATAAACCGGCTCCGAATTCAATGATTACATAGAAAGCATTGATGACGATGCCAATTACAAAAGCTCTGTTGATATTTGAAATGTTATGTTGATGTTCATGTGCCATTTTTGTTTTTCAAATTAAAAGTTTTCGAAAAATAAATTTGTTTTTACATCCTGCATTTTACCTGATCAATAATGATTTCATCGATAACGACCCTGCAATCAACCGATCGTTAAATATCTCAGTATGTTCTTCCTTACTCTTTAATGCGAGCACATAAAGCAGGGGTAAATAGTGTTCCGGAGTTGGTATGGCAAGCCTGAATGCACTCCCGTTTGATAAATATTCAACGAGTGAATTATGGTCGTCCCTGATAATTAAATCGTTCATTTTTTCGTTGGCTTCCATTGCCCAATCATAAGCAAAACCAATTTCATCTATTCTGTCCCAGGCTACCAAACCTAAATTATGGACAAGATTTCCGCTTCCGATAATTAATACTCCTCGATTCCTGAGATCATTCAGTTTTTTGGCAAAATCATAATGTCCGCGGGATGTCATCAGGGTGTTTAAACTCAACTGTACCACCGGAACATCAGCTTCGGGATACAAATGTTTGATTACACTCCAGGCACCGTGGTCCAGTCCCCATTGAAAATCAGACTGAATCAATTCACTTTCAATTCCCTGCACTGTAGTGGCCAGAACAGGACTGCCCGGTGCAGGATACTGCACATCATATAGTGCTTTTGGAAATCCCCCGAAATCATGAATTGTTCGCGGGTGCTCCATCGCTGTAACACGAATTCCTCTTGTTTCCCAGTGTGCCGATATGCACAAAATTGATGTTGGTCTGGGAATTTCGTTTGATATTTTTCGGAATCCATCTACAAATTCATTCTCTTCAATGGCATTCATCGGATTACCATGACCCAGAAAAAGAGCAGGCATTTTTCCCATTTTTTATCTCCTTTATTCTTTTGACTTTCAAAATATTTTTCAATTAGTATATCTAAAATACTTACAGATTGGCAGCAAGCCATTTACGAAGCACTTCGGGTTCTTTTCCACATCTTCGGGCATAATCCAGAAACTGATTTTCATCAATTTTCCCTATATTGAAATACCTTGATTTTGGATGGTCGAACATCAATCCGCTTACAGATGCGTTTGGGAACATGGCTCCGTTTTCGGTAAGCTGAATGCCCGACTTATTAAATTCAATGAGTTTATCAAGTAAAAAAATAACCGATTGATCGGGTAATGAAGGATATCCCACAGCAGGGCGAATTCCCTGATAATGAGTTTTGAACATTTCGCCGATATTCAACGGTTCATCAGGTGCATAACCCCAAATTTCTTTTCTGACTTTATAATGCAGCCATTCGGCAGTTGCTTCGGCCAATCTGTCCGACAGGGTTTTAACCAAAATTGAATGATACATATCGTCTTCATTTTCAAAACCTGCCGCGAATTCTTCAACCCCCAAAACAGTATTTGCAAAAACTCCCAGATAATCACCTTCCGGTTTCAGAAAATCAGCTAAAGAGTAGCAGAATCCATCGCCGGAGGGAGTTTGTTGACGCAAAACAGGAATTCTGATTTGCCGGCTATCGGACTCAATAACAATGTCATCATCCGCTGAACGGGCAGGAAAAATCCCGACCATTGCATTGATAGTTAAAACCTTTTCTTCCAGAAAACGCTGCAACATTTCACGGGCATCTTTATAAAGCTTAAGCGCTTCTTCTGCTTTGGCACGTTCGTCTGCCGGAAACTTTTGCAACCAACCCATTTTACACGAACTACAATCACAAACAGTCTGAATATCATCATATTTTCCGTTTAATTTCCAGGCCATAAAAAAGAATGACCAATGTATAAACGGCACAATTTCGCGAAGATTAATATTGTTAAAACGGGTTATTCCTTTTTTATTTGGTTGCATTTTATTTGAAAAAATTTGATTTTTTAATAATTGAAAAAATAAAAGCATGACAGTTATTGGTTCAGCTAAACTGAAAAGTGAGATGTTAAGAATTTCACTTTTTTATATCAATGGAACGATTCATCGCTTTATTGGTTCAGTCGGTTGATTCAATTTAACACAAGAGCGGACTGTACAATCTGAATAAATCTACAAATATAATTCATATTATTGAATAAAATGTTTTGCTTTTCCGAACAATATGGTTTTACAGAATGTTTAAAAAAGAAAATTAAGTACATACTCTTAAAAAAATTAATCCGTATGAATAGAAATCATTTAACAGGAATATTGAAATTCTTCAACACCAACAAAGCGTTGGTATTAGCACTCTCAATCAGTGCATTTTCAGGTTATTATGCTTTAGGTCTCAACAAACTATCGGACGGAAATACTGTAGCAAAAGAAACTCCGGTCGCAACCGGCAAATCAATTTATGAAGGCAAATGCGGAAAATGCCACAAACTTTTTGAACCTAAGAAATACAATGCCGCTCAATGGACCAAATGGGTCAACCGAATGGCACCGAAAGCAGGCCTCAGTGCCGAAGAAAAAGAACTGGTTTATAAATACCTTACACAGGACAGTAAATAATTGTATTATACTATTTTCAATCATATACAAAAAAAATAACGCCTTTGATTCATTTTCAAAGGCGTTATTTTTATTAATACTTATTGAGTTTACTTTCCTTCACCTGTCAGATTAATCACTTTTGCCGGATTAAGCCCGCCTCCGGAGATTGTGAGTACTGCAGTGTGAGTTCCGGTAGCAGTTGGAGTATAAGTGACATTAATATTTGTACCGGTGGCAGCATTCGAAGCTGTATTGGTAATTTGATTTGCCGAAACTGTAAACATCGAAGCATTCACTCCTGTCAGACTTACAGTAAGTGCGCTCAATACATCTGTAGTCTTGATATTCAACACTTTTGTACGGGTTCTGTTAACAGCAGTAGCAGGGAATTGCAGCGCATTGTCTATTTTGCCGGGGAATACTGCTGTTGCATTCGGATCGAAAGGAACAGAAGCACTTCCGCTCAGATTTATTGTTTTACTTGTTGCACCGGTGCTCGCCAAAGTTAAAACCGCATTGTGCGAACCGGCTGCAACAGGATTGTAACGGATATTTACTGTTGTAGCAGCTACTGCTCCGGCAACCTGTGGTATGGTAAGGCTCTTGCTCCATGTGCTTTGCGACGAAAGCTTCATCTCAAAATTAGTCTGGTTATCAAGGCTCAACAATATATCGTTGGTGAGCGTAGTTCCGCTTACAGTCAAAGTCTGTGACGAAGAAGCCGTGCCGAACACAGTCGAAAATTCAACAATACTACCGGTTGTATTAATGGTTGGTCCCTGTGTTCCTCCCATTAATTTGAAGGTTACGTTATCTGCATTAAGTGCAATCGACGTAATCGCACGGTTAATATCTGTACCCGACCATGTAGTCGGAGTGAATGATCCCGAAGTAAATGCAGTTCCCGGAGTTGTTTCCGAACCACTGAGAGGCTGCAAATATACCCGCATGTGACTGGTCGCTGTTTGTGTTGTTCCTGTATAATTGTTTGGACCATTATTGTCCCATGCAGTCTGATCATAATCAATGTGCCAGATACAAAGTCCTTCAGCAGGCAGATATGCATCCCAACCGGTTTTCTTGCGGTATTCGAGCATGAAAAACTCTTTAGGACTCGGATTTGCGCCTGCCAGATTATGGGTGGTTGCCGACAGCAGGTAGGTTTGTTGATTTGTATTTGCCGGTTGAGTTTTTCCCTGATACAAGGGAAGTAAGGTCAGGTCTACAGGTGTACTTACCTGTTCGGGAACCAACCAACCAAGGTAAAATCTTTCGTAAGCTGAATAAGTTGGCGGAGTACGGCCACTGTTATTATAAGCTCCCGCATCCATTATATCCCAATAATTCAGCGTATTATCCTGTGTACCTGATGTATCATAAAGATCAGGTAATCCCAGCACATGACCGAATTCATGACTAAAAGTACCGATACCACACATGTTTGACCCTGAAGTTCCCTTTAATTCGGACGTACAGGCATAATCCATCAACCTTTTACCGTCAAAAGTAACTGATGCAACAGTTCCTGTATAGTTATAGTCGCTTGGAAATAAAGCCTGTGGATAAACACCCCAGCGATGAGGCCAGATAGTATTTGCAGCAGCGTTTTCGGCTTCATTATAACCGGCATAATAAACAAACACATTATCGATAACACCATCATTGTCTGTATCATACTGCGTAAAATCAACTGTTGAGTTGGCAGCCGAACAGGCATCAATGATCATCTGTAAAGGATTTGTATCATAACCATCCGTATCATTTTTTCCATAGTAATCCAATGTCTGAGGTAATGTGAACGGACCAACAACATCAAAATTTGGTGAAAATTTGCCAAAAGAAGCGGACATAAAATAATCGCGCGCCGAACCTGTACCACCATTAGTAGTATAACCATCCTGATTCAGAAGATTGGTAAAAGCAGTTTGGGGAGTGGGAACAACATAAGATTTATCTGAAAAATTGACCAGAATCACAAGCGATTTTGGCGAACCATTCAGTGGGTAAGCTTTTCTCGGAGTGGCTGAAACAGCAATATTTCTGCTTTTCATGGGTTTACTCATAAGTTGCTGTACTTCGTTCACTTTATTGATCTTACTCAAAAATTCAATTTCCGACGCTGTTCTGTTAGCCGGATTTCTTGCAATCACATTGCTTTCTTTCAATGTGCCACCATTTTCGATAGTTGCATAGGTCAGATAACCATTTGTGTTTTCTTTCAGAACATAACCATCCTCTGTGGTTCTGAAATGACGAAACTCATCACCACGTAAAAAAACGGTTACTTTCGATCCATCAGGTTGTGTGATTGTTATGGGAGTTTTAATTGCTTTAACTGCATATAAATTCTGAAAAGATATCAGAAAAATAATGATGCTAAGCGCCAAGGGTAAAAGTTTTTTAATCATATTTAAACTCATTTTTAATTAATTGGGGTTGCAAATGTAATAAATATTTGGAAATCTGTAGTAAATTAAGCAATAAATGTTTTCTTTATCCGGAATTTTTGTTCTACACTATGCTGCTGAATGACAAAATTGCAGTTTCTATTTTAAAAGCAAAAAAAATTATCTGAATGATTTACTGTACTTTTCCGTAAAAATACAAATAAGTTAAAATCAAAAAACTGAAATAATGTCACACATTATCAACCACTTACGGACAAATTGTCAATGTTTTCCAACTGGTATCATGTTTGCCTGCCGCTCAGTACAAACCAAAAAATAAAGTTTAATAAAAAATAGGAGGACAAAACTATGTTACTTGTAAAAAATTCAAATCAATTGCCATCTTTGTTCGATCGCTTTTTTGATGGCGAACTGTTCGACTGGAACAACCGCAATTTTTCGAACACCAACACTACTTTACCATCGGTAAATATCAAAGAAGATCAGGATAAGTTTACTGTTGAAGTTGCTGCTCCGGGCTTCGATAAAAGCGATTTTAAACTGGAATTAAATCACAACTCGCTGACGATTTCTTCGGAAAAGAAAGTAGAAAATGAAACTAAAGAAGGAGAAGTATTTACGAAACGTGAATTTAGCTATCAGTCGTTCACCCGTTCATTTACATTACCACAAATTGCCGACGGCGAACGCATTGAAGCAAATTACGACAATGGTATACTCACAGTTTCTATCCCGAAAAAAGAAGAAGCCAAACCAAAACCATCGAGAGTGATTGAAATCAAATAAAAATAGTTTATAAATGTCGGAGTACGACTAACGTACTCCTATTTTTTTATTTTATAATTTTAATTATCAATACATTAAAGCATATTTATGGAAACATTCCAACAAATAATAAACGGTGAAAAGCCCGTACTAATCGATTTTTATGCTACGTGGTGCGGTCCGTGTAAAGCCATGAGTCCTATTGTGGAATCAATCGGGAAAGAAATGCAGGGTCAAATCAGAGTTTTGAAAATTGACGTGGACAAGAATCAGGCTTTGGCTGCACAGCATCAAATACAGGCAGTGCCAACTTTTATGATTTTCAAAAAAGGGAAAGTGGTTTGGAAAAAAGCTGGTGGTGCCGATAAAATGACCATGATTCAGAAAGTAAAAGAATTTATTTAAAAGTCCGGCAAAGGAAAAAATAAACCGAAACCGGGTTTTAAATAAAAGCCCGTTTATTCTGCTTCAAAATTTTAAGTAGCAAACAAATCTCCGGATTTCATTCATGAGTATTTAAAATGTAAAGGCAGGTTTTAAAAACGAAAAAATATTTTAATTTATTTATCGTTTTTCGATAATTTTATTTTGTTATTCAAAAACAATTTCTTTACTTTGCATTTTAAATGTGAGTATCTAAATTATTAACAATCAAATTTATAAATTTATGAAGCAGTTTTTAAAATACACACTTGCCACTATAGTTGGAGTTTTCGTAGCTTCTCTTTTAGGTGGTTTGATATTTATCGGAATATTAAGTGCAGTAGCGGGTTCTTCCGAAAAGGTAACTAAATTGAGTCCGAACTCAGTATATCAGATTGATTTACAGGGCACATTGATCGATCGTTCCGAAGAAGATCCATTTTCTGCTGCATTTGCTGAAGCATTCGGGCAGCCTGAACAAAAGGTGACCGGACTGGATGATGTATTGTCCAACATCGAAAAGGCAAAAAATGACGAAAACATCAAAGGAATTTATTTGAAAGGAGGAACACTTATCGGTGGTTTGGCTTCAATCAAAGAAATCAGAGATGCCCTCGTTGATTTCAAAAAATCGGGAAAGTTTATCGTTGCATATGCCGATAATTATATGCAAAGTAATTATTACCTGGCAACAGTTGCAGATAAAATTCTGATCAATCCTGAAGGTATGCTCGAATTAAAAGGTTTGAATGCAGAACTGATGTTTTTCAAAAACACGCTGGATAAATTGGGAATCGAAATGCAGGTAGTGAAGGTCGGCACATTTAAATCGGCTGTAGAACCATTCATTACTACCAAAATGAGTGATGCCAACCGCGAACAGGTTACAGTTTATATGAATTCAATCTGGAAAACAATGTTATCACAGATATCAGCATCACGTAAAATTTCTGTTGATTCACTTAACAACTACGCCGACCAAATGATGATGTTTCAACCCACTCAGATGCTGAAACAATATGCACTCGTTGATTCACTTGTATATGTCGATCAGGTGGACAGTATCATTAATAAATACGCTGTTGATTTCAAACTGGTAAAGCATACAGCAATGAACAAACTGGCTGATAACAAGAAATTTGAGAAAAGTAAAGTGGCCGTTATTTATGCAGTTGGAGGAATAGACGAAAGTAACGGAGATGGAATTGAATCAGAAAAATTAGTTGAAACAATTGATAAAGTTGCCAAAGATGATGCTGTGAAATCAGTTGTTTTCAGAGTTAGTTCTCCCGGTGGTAGCGCCTATGGCTCCGAACAAATCTGGCGTGCACTAACAAATCTGAAAGCCAAAAAACCATTGATAGTTTCAATGGGCGATTATGCAGCTTCGGGTGGTTATTATATTTCCTGTGTTGCCGACGAGATAGTAGCTCAACCCAATACAATCACCGGTTCGATTGGTATTTTCGGTATTATCCCCAATATATCCGGACTTAATTCAAAACTTGGATTGACCTACGATGGTGTAAAAACGAATAAAATGAGTGATGCCATTTCGGTCAACCGACCATTTCGTCCGGAAGAAAGGGAACTGATGCAAAATTACGTGAATCGCGGATATGAATTATTTGTAAAAAGGTGTGCTGATGGCCGTAAAAAGACTCCCGACCAGATTAAAGCAATTGCCGAAGGAAGGGTATGGACTGGTGAAGATGCCCTTAAAATCGGTTTGGTGGATAAAATCGGTGGTATCGATGAAGCCATCAAAATCGCTGCCGGCAAAGCCAAACTTACGGCTTATAATGTAAAGGAATATCCTGCAAAAGAAGACTTTGCAACAAAACTTATGAAAAGTTTCGGTGATGAAATGGAATCAAAAATAATGAAAGTACAATTGGGCGAAAACTATAAAATTTTCAAAGCGTTGAAAAATGTTGAAAAGGTAAATGGTATCCAGGCCCGCCTGCCTTATGAACTGATTATTAAATAATTCGCTCAGATCCGGTTTCAACAAAGGCTCAACACCTTTTTGGGAATCAATGGAAACCGGAAAATTTATACATTATTAAAAAAGGAAAGAAGTTGCACTTCAACATCTTTCCTTTTTTTATTTTTCATTACCAAGCGAATTTTGTACTTTTGCAGTTTACAAACGCAAAAAGTTAAGCAGTGTCAATCAGTATTTCAAATCTTTCAAAAAATTATGGCAAACAAAAGGTGCTTAACAACATCAGTTTTTCCATAGGCAGTGGCGAAGTGGCAGGCTTTCTCGGTCCGAACGGAGCGGGAAAAACCACCACCATGAAAATTATTGCCGGAGCATTGTCATACGACAAAGGATCGGTGCAGATTTGCGGGTTGGAAGTAAAAGATAACACGCTTGCCACCAATGCCTTTATCGGCTATCTGCCCGAACAAAATCCGCTGTATCCCGACATGTATGTAAAGGAATACCTCAATTTTGTGGCAGAAACGCACGGCATCAAAAAAGGTCGAGAAAAACTGGTGAACGAAGTAATTGACAAAGTGGGTCTTACACCTGAATTTCACAAAAAAATCGGTCAGCTTTCGAAAGGGTACCGGCAACGTGTAGGGCTGGCACAGGCTTTAATTCCTGATCCTGAAGTATTGATTCTGGACGAGCCAACCACCGGACTTGACCCTAACCAACTGGATGAAATCAGAAACCTGATTCGTGAAATCGGCAAAGAGAGAACAGTTTTACTAAGCACCCATATCATGCAGGAAATCAAAGCGATATGCAGCCGTGTACTGATAATTAATCAGGGTGAAATAGTAGCTGATTATCCTGACCTTTCAAAAATCAATCATTATGATGAAAATCAGCTACAGATTGAAGTAGAGTTTTTGAAGGAGACTGAAATCTCCGGGATAGAAAATATTAATTCAATCATACCGAAAGGAAATAATGTATTTGTCGTACTCTCTTCGACCGATATCAGAGACAAACTATTTGACTTTGCAGTAAAAACAGGGAATAAAATACTGATGATGAAATCCGTGGAGAGAAGTATGGAGGAAGTTTTCAGAAGCCTGACAAAAATAAAATAAACTTTTCCATAGTTAAAAAGCCATGGAAAAGTTCTGAAATAAAAATGGAACAAAATTTCGACATCCGAAACAACCAGAAAGGCGAAAAAGAATTTGAAAATGCTTTGCGTCCGCTTAGTTTCGAAGATTTTCAGGGGCAAAACAAAATTGTGGAGAACCTGAAGATTTTCGTTCAGGCAGCACGTATGCGTACCGAATCGCTCGACCATGTATTGCTGCACGGACCTCCGGGCCTGGGCAAAACCACGCTTTCGAACATTATTGCCAACGAGTTGAATGTAGGTTTCAAAATCACTTCCGGTCCGGTATTAGATAAACCCGGCGATCTGGCAGGGTTACTTACCAGCCTCGAAACGAATGATGTGCTTTTTATCGATGAAATTCACCGTTTGAGTCCGATAGTTGAAGAGTATCTTTATTCGGCCATGGAAGATTACCGGATTGATATTATGATTGATAAAGGTCCGAGTGCACGCTCCATTCAATTAGAATTGAATCCGTTTACGCTGATAGGCGCAACTACACGCAGTGGTTTACTCACTGCACCGCTTCGCGCACGTTTCGGGATCAATTGCCATTTTGAATATTATGATATTGAGGTAATTACCGGAATTATTAAACGTTCGGCCAGCCTGCTGAACATACCGATTGAACAAAAAGCAGCGGTGGAAATAGGTGGTCGAAGCCGTGGAACGCCCCGAATAGCTAATGCGCTTTTACGTCGTGTACGTGATTTTGCTCAGGTAAAAGGCACCGGAATAATCGACCTTGAAATTGCGCTTTACGCGCTCGAAGCACTGAATATCGACAAATATGGCCTGGATGAAATAGACAACAAAATTCTGAACACCATTATTGATAAATTCAAGGGCGGTCCGGTAGGTTTAACTACAATAGCCACAGCTCTGGGCGAAGATGCTGGAACACTTGAGGAAGTGTACGAACCGTTCCTGATTAAAGAAGGATTTATGAAACGAACACCACGTGGTCGTGAAGTAACTGAACTTGCATACAAACATCTGGGAAAAGTGAAATCGGCAGAACAGGGAACATTATTTTGAATTTCAGATAGAATTATTTATTCATCAAGAAATAAACGGGAACTTTACACTTTCCCTGCTTTAGATCATCATAATATTCTAAATTGTCGGTTTAGATTGCATTATTTAAAAGTCAATATTTCAATACAGTCAGATTATAAAAAACTTTGACAAATAAAACAATATAAATATTTCTCCTCTTCAGGGGTTGGGGATTATGGAACAAAAATTATATATCTACAACACGCTCAGTCGTAAAAAAGAATTATTCGTGCCCATTCACGAAAACAGAGTTGGTATGTATGTCTGCGGACCTACTGTTTACAGTGATGTACATTTGGGTAATTGCCGGACGTTTATTTCGTTCGATTTGATTTACCGTTATTTTTTGTATCTGGGCTACAAAGTACGTTATGTCCGCAACATTACCGATGCCGGACATTTGGAAGGCGACCGCGACGAAGGCGATGACAAATTTGCCAAAAAGGCTAAATTAGAGCAGTTGGAACCGATGGAAATTGTTCAGAAATACACCATTGGATTTCACGATATACTGAATATCTTTAATACTCTTCCACCAAGTATTGAACCCACAGCCACAGGACATATTTCGGAGCAAATCGAAATTGTGAAGAAAATTCTCGAAAGCGGTTATGCGTACGAAAAGTCGGGAACCATATACTTTGATGTGGAAAAATACAGTAAAGAATATGAATACGGCATTCTCACCAACCGGAAATTAGAAGATTTACTGGAAGGCACACGCGAATTGGGTGGACAGGATGAGAAAAAAGGTCGACTGGATTTTGCCCTCTGGATTAAGGCTAAACCTGAAACCCTGATGCAGTGGCCTTCACCATGGGGTTGGGGTTTTCCCGGCTGGCATCTTGAATGTTCAGCCATGAGTTCAAAATATCTTGGTGATACATTTGATATTCACGGTGGTGGAATGGACCTGCAGGCAACTCATCACACCAACGAGATTGCACAATCGCAGGCATGTAATCACACGGCACCGGCCAACTATTGGTTACACACAAACATGTTAACCGTAAATGGTGTGCGCATGTCGAAAAGTGCAGGTAACGGATTTCTGCCTAAAGAACTGTTTACCGGAAGCCATCCGCTTCTCGACAAAGGTTATTCGCCCATGACAGTGCGTTTTTTTATGGCACAATCGCACTACCGGAGTACACTCGATTTCTCGAACGAAGCACTTCAGGCTTCCGAAAAAGGTTTTGGGAGGTTGATGGAAGGTTATGCCCGTTTACAAAAACTGAAAGCATCAGCCACTTCTTCGGTTGACACAGCAGGTTTACGCACTCGTTGTGAAGAAGCAATGAATGACGATTTTAATTCACCGGTAGTGATTTCGCATTTATTTGAAGCTCTCAGGGCCATCAATCTGGTACATGATGGTAAGGAAACAATTTCCGAAACTGATCTGAAAGAATTGCAATCAGTCTTCAAAACTTTTATCGAAGATGTTCTCGGGTTAAAGCCGGAGTTGGAAATGAGTAGCGGAAACGATGCATTTAAAAAAGCAATAGACTTGTTACTGAATATACGATTGCAGGCCAAACAAAACAAGGACTGGGCTACAAGCGATAAAATCCGCAATGAACTTACTGCTCTTGGATTCGAAATTAAGGATACCAGGGATGGTTTTGAATGGAAACTGTAAAAACCTCTGAATCCTCCTCAGGAGGACTCAAAGAACCGGTTTTTTAACACCATTAAAAGCAAAATTCAGAATTCAGTCCGGTCTGTTTTGGAACAAGCTGCTTTTATAATTGACTTTAAAATTCTTTAAACCTATGAAACCCGAAGGTGAAATTATACTTTATCAATCTGAAGATTCAACGCAAATTGAGGTCAGAATTGAAAATGAAACTGTTTGGTTATCGCAAGCACAAATGGTTGAACTTTTTCAACGGGATGTCTCTGTTATTTCGCGTCATATCAGCAATATTTTTAAAGAAGGTGAATTGGACAAAAAAAGCAATTTGCATTTTTTGCAAATTGCTTTTTCTGACAAACCAATTATTTTGTACAGTCTCGATGTAATCATTTCCGTTGGTTACCGGATCAAATCAAAAAGAGGTACTCAATTCCGCATTTGGGCAAACGGGATACTGAAAGATTACCTTTTGAAAGGATATGCAGTACATCAGCGGATAGACAGATTAGAACAAAAAATTTTCGAACATGACCGGAAATTTGATTTATTGATTAAAACGTCGCTTCCGCCAAACGAAGGGATCTTTTATGACGGGCAGATTTTTGACGCCTGGAAATTCGCTGCCGATTTGGTGAAATCTGCAAATAAATCTATCATTGTAATTGACAATTATATCGATGAATCTGTTTTACATTTATTATCGAAAAGAAACAAAGGAGTAAAAGCCGAAATTTACACAGCCAAAATATCCAAAGAGTTGCAATTGGATATTGATAAATTCAACGCACAATTCGATCCTGTTCAGGTGAAAATTTTCAGTAAATCGCACGACAGGTTTCTAATTATCGACGGGCAAAGAGTATATCACATTGGAGCTTCGCTCAAGGATTTAGCAAAAAAATGGTTTGCATTCTCAAAAATTGAACTGGATGCAACAGAAATGATGAAAAAACTGATAAATTAAAAAAGTATGGAAACAACAAGACAACAAAAAATAGCGCGTATGCTGCAAAAGGAATTAGGTGAAATCTTTTTGTTATACGCCAAAGAATTGCACGGAACTTTGATAACTGTAACTTCTGTACGTGTAAGCCCCGATTTGGGCATTGCACGAACTTATCTCAGCATCTTCCCCGGAAATAAAGTAAATGAAGTACTCGGGAAAGTAAATTCCGACACCAAATCAATCCGTTTCGATCTGGGCAAGCGCGTCAGGAATCAGCTTCGTATCGTTCCTGAACTTTATTTTCATGTCGACGATTCGCTCGATTATCTTGAGAATATTGATAATTTATTAAAACAGGATCCGCCATCTCCGCTCAAAGAAGGTGAAGAAATAGAACTGGATTAGTTTTCAACGGCTTATGATGACTCAAAATTCTGTTTCAGGAAGCAGGTACAGCAGGTTTACTTTTACGCTGAGAATAGCCCGGCGCTATTTATTTTCGAAAAAGTCGCACAATGCCATCAATATCATTTCGGGTATTTCGGCTACCGGAGTGGCTATCGGAACCATGGCACTGGTGGTTGTATTGTCGGTTTTTAACGGATTTGAGTCATTGATAACCAGTATGTTTTCGTCTTTTGACCCTGATTTAAAAATTACAATGAATCAGAGCAAATCTTTTGATGTCAATACAGCCGGATTCGATAAGGTTCGAAAATTAAAGTCGGTTGCCGTTTTTACCGAAGTAATAGAAGAAAACGCGCTTCTTCGATACAAGGAAAAACAAATGCCGGCAACAGTCATGGGAGTATCTGAAAATTTCAGACAGCTGACAAATATCGACAGCATATTGCTCGATGGGAAATTTCTTTTGTACGACGGTGCTTTTGAAAATGTTGTTCCGGGTGTGGGGGTGGCAACAATACTGGGTGTAGGAGCCAATTTTATTGATCCTTTGTATATTTATGCTCCGAAAAGGTCATCAAACATCAACCTGCTCCGACCTGAAAAAAGCTTCAATCAGGCAGCTACTTTTGTAGGGGGAATATTTTCGGTTCAGCAACTTCAGTATGACGACCATTATGTCTTAACTTCGCTGTCACTGGCACGCGAACTTTTTGAATATAAATCATCCGGGGTTACAGCTGTTGAACTTAAATTAGTTGCTAATACCGACTTTGATCAAACCAGGCAACAAATAAAGAACTTACTCGGTAAAAAGTATGAAGTAAAAAACAGGTACGAACAACAGGAAAGTTTTTTCAGAATTATGAAAATTGAAAAATGGATAACCTACCTGATTCTGAGTTTTATACTTTTAATTGCGAGTTTTAATATTATTGGTTCCTTATCAATGTTGATTATTGACAAAAAAAGCGATATACAAACCCTGAAAAGTTTAGGCGCTGACAATCAATTGATTTATCAGATTTTTTTATTCGAAGGATGGCTCATCTCTATCACCGGAGCGCTCTCGGGAATTCTGATTGGTACAATGATTTGCCTTGTTCAGGAACATTATGGTTTAATCAAACTCGGCGCCGGCTATGTTGTCGATGCCTATCCGGTTGTGACCAATCCGACCGACATTTTATTAGTATTTGTTACGGTCATTGTCATGGGATTTTTGGCTGCCTTGTACCCTGTCAGGTATATCAACAAAAAAATAGCTGATTGAAATAATTATCAGATTTTAGCGTTTTAGGTTTAAATATGAATTTGAATGAATAAATTTACACTGATTAAATTGCTGGTATTGGTTTCGCTTGTTTCATGCGGAACTTACGAACCGACTTTTAAATACAAATACAATACTAACCCTAAATACACATGGGGGTATGCCGACTTTTACGGAGCCTATTATTCTGATGTTCAAAACATTAACAACGTAATTTCTCTTTCTCTTTTTTCTGATTCGTTGTATGTAAACAATAACAGGAATTTAGCCGGCACAGGTCAGTATTTATTTCTCGAGGATGTTTTTGTTTCGTCGACAGATACAATTTTACCAAATGGCGTTTATAAAGTATCGAAGGATAAAACGCCCTTTACAGTGTATCCGGGCGAGGAATTCAAAGTAGATGATGCAAAATATGTAATCGGATCCTATATTTACTTCATCGAAAAAAACAGCAATTACAGCGTTCAGAAATTAATCTCAGGCGGCTCATTTACAGTGACTAATTTAAGCGACACACGCCTTTTAAATTTCAATTTTGTATTGTCCGACAGCACCAGATTACAGGGAAGTTTTACAGCAATGTTGCCTCATTACGACCTTTCACCCGATAAAGTTGCGGGCATACCCCGAAAAAAGCTATCGCTTGCAATACCGGTTCAGGCAAGCCTGAAAACACAATTGCTCCGCTGATTACACAGTGCAATAACCAGAATGAGCGGAAATACAAAAACAGCTCCTGCAATATACATTAAGGGTAGATGCTGAATAAAGCGAACAATACCGGTAAACATTCCCGAATAAAGAATTATAAACAAAGAAATACTTGTTCCCAAAGCGGCAAAAGTCCATACAATCCATTTTCTGTCGTTTGTATCCGGTAGTTTTTTCATTACTTTATCCGAAAATCCGTTGTTCTGAATCTCCGGTTTATTAGCTGCAAAAAATGTTTGCAGCATCAATTCGTCCTTTTCAATCTTTTCCATAACCTTCTTTAATTAGAAATTTGCTTAATTTTTCTTTCGCTTTCAGCAGATGAGTTTTTACCGTTCCGAGCGGACAATTCATAATACGTGAAATCTCAACATGAGTTTTGTCTTCCATATAAAACAACAGTACAGCCGTTTTTTCTTCCGTTTTTAAAATTTGCAAGGCCTTATAAATATCGGTTTTCTCAGCCGAAAATTCATTGTGCGAATGATGCAGATGATCAATCTCATACAAATCAAGATCGGCGTATTGTTTTTTTGACCTTACCGAATCATAAAATACATTGTAAGCAATACGGTAAAGCCAGGTAGAAAAACCGGAAATACCTCTGAACGAATTGAGATGCAGATAAGCCTTAATAAAGGTTTCCTGCGCCAGATCGTCACTCAGAGGAACATCGCCCATCGTCAGATTCATAAAGAACCGACGAATGGACGATTGATATTTACAGGTAAGTTTATCGAAAGCCGATTTATCTCCCAATAATGTTACCTGAGTTACCCAGCGGATTTCATCCGTTTTGCTCATCTGTATGTTTTGGTTTGTCTAAATAGTGAACCAATAAATAACCGATGCCGACAAATGTCGGAACAATTCCGAAAATCAGGGCTTCATTTTCCTTAATGAAAATTACATAGATTAAGATTGACAGCCCAACCGACAACCAGAGAATACCTTTTTTCAGATTTGAAATAATATTGGTCTTTTTCGGTTCATCGAAAAAATGTTCGGGAATAGTCTGCCCCATTTCAAGTGATTTGGTATAAAGATCATATTTTCTCTGAGATTCCCTGTTACGGATTTTGCTGATATTAATCATTACAATTCCCACAAAAAGAAATGGCAGCAATACAATCATAAAAATACCGAATCCGTTGAGAGGCATTTCACCCCGGCTGTCAGCATCTATCCTTCGTTGTTCGAGTTCGCTTTCCTGCCTTTTGAGTTCAAGTAGCTGATCAGCCGACAGTTTTTCATATAAAATTGAGTCTTTGCTCGCCTGACTTAGCTCCTTTTTGATGATTTTAACTTCTTTATTTACTACACTATCGTGTTTTGGCACTTGTGAAGCAGCAAGAAAGCAGGAAACTAAAAATGCGCTGATTGTTAATAATACAATTCGTTTCATAATGTTGAATTTTTTTGTTGATAAATATACTGTTTGTTTTTCTTATTAGACGAAACGAATGCGGATTTTGGATTTGAAAATTTAATATTTTTTACAACAGAAAATATATTATTGATAATCAAACTAAAACTGTCAAAAAAAGTATTAAATTTTTTAATGTATAAACAAATAATGCAGTAGTATGTTTTTACATTTGCAATCGAATGGCTAAAATGAAAACAGAAAAATTTGAAATCAGCGGAATGACTTGTTCTTCGTGTGTAGCACATGTTGAAAAAAGTGTAAAGAAGCTCCAAGGAATTCAACAGGTTCAGGTTAATTTGCTGACCAACAGCATGACTGTGAGCTTTGATGAAAATGCCATCGGAAGTGAAAATATTGAAAAATCAGTAGAAGATGCTGGCTACCAGGCTCACAAACACACTGAAAATCAAACCAATGACAAAAAACACACTCAAACTGATTATATTCAACTCGAACAGGATGAATTAAAATCACGCTGGTGGTTTTCCTTATCATTTCTGATTCCACTGCTATATTTGTCGATGGGACACATGCTGGGTATGCCCTTACCGGGTATTTTTACCGGACACGGGAATGCTTTGATTTTTGCTTTTACCCAGCTTTTACTCACATTTCCCATTGCTCTGATTAACAGAAAATACTTTATCAGGGGATTTAAAACTTTGCTCAAAGGTGCTCCAAATATGGATTCGCTTATAGCAATCGGTTCATCTTCATCCATTTTCTACGGAATTTTTGCAATTTATGGCATCGGATACGGTTTGGGGCATCATCAACCTGATATTGTCGAACAATTTTCTCATGATTTATATTTTGAATCGGGAGCTGTGATTCTGACTCTGATTACTTTAGGGAAATATTTAGAAGCGAAATCAAAATCAGGAACTCTGGAAGCAATTACCCGACTTATCAATCTGACACCAAAAACTGCAATGGTGCTTACTGACGGAATAGAGAACGAAATTCCGGTTGAAGATTTAAAGAAAGGTGATGTTATTGTTGTGAGGAGTGGACAGAGTGTGCCTGCTGACGGAATTATTCTGACCGGAAATGGTGACATTGATGAATCGGCTCTTACCGGCGAAAGCATGCCGGTATATAAAGAAGCCGGTGAAACGGTTCTTTCAGCATCGATCAACAAAAAAGGATATTTTACTTTCAGAGCAACAAAAGTGGGCAACGAAACCACTCTGTCACAAATTATTCAATTAGTCGAGGAAGCTTCAGCATCTAAGGCACCCGTTTCAAAATTAGCCGACAAAATAAGCGGTATTTTTGTTCCGGTTGTTATCCTGATTGCAGTCATATCAACCCTGGTATGGATGATTTCGGGCTACCCCTTTGATTTTGCGCTTTCAATCGGCATAGCAGTGCTGGTTATTTCCTGTCCGTGCGCACTTGGGCTTGCCACACCTGTAGCCATTATGGTGGGAACGGGCAAAGGCGCTGAACACGGCATTTTGTTCAAATCGGCCGAATCGCTCGAAACTGCACACAAAATTGACACTGTAGTACTGGACAAAACCGGGACACTTACTCAGGGAAAACCACGGATCACAGATATAATTACCAACGAACAATTTGCCGAAAACGAATTGCTTCAGATTGTTTATTCGCTTGAATTATTCTCCGAACATACAATCGCGGAAGCCATAGTAAATGAGGCTGAAATCAGAAACCTAAAACCTCTGAGGATTGAAAACTTCGAAACCATTGTGGGCAGAGGAGTTAAAGCTACATTAGGCGAAGATGAATTTATTGCCGGAAATTTACTTTTAATTAATGAAAATCAAATTATTGACAATGACTTTGCCGGCCTGATAAATGACTTTGCTGCTCAGGGTAAAACACCATTACTGATAGCAAAAAACAAAAGTGTGGTTGCTGTAATAGCCATTGCCGATGTGTTAAAAGAAAACAGCATACAGGCAGTTTCGCAACTTCGGCAAATGGGCATGGAAGTGATAATGCTCACCGGCGATCACCTCCAAACCGCACTATACATTCAGAAACAAACCGGAATTTCGAAAGTAATAGCCGAACTACTGCCTCAGGACAAGGAAAAAGAGATTGCTCTCCTTCAGAAGGAAGGTAAAACGGTGGCAATGGTTGGCGATGGAATCAATGATGCCCCGGCTTTGGCAAGAGCCAATCTGGGAATTGCAATCGGTGCAGGCACTGACATTGCTATCGATTCGGCCGATGTGGTTTTGATGAAAAGCGATCTGACAGACATCGCCACAACCTTACAGCTTGGTAAATCTGTCATGATCAACATTCAACAAAATCTGTTCTGGGCATTTTTCTATAATATCATTGGCATTCCACTGGCAGCAGGAGCCTTTTACTTATCATTCGGCTGGAAACTCAACCCTATGCTGGCTGCAGCCGCCATGAGTTTTAGCTCAGTTACTGTGGTACTTAATGCACTGAGATTGTTAAAATTTAAACCGGAATTAAAATTTCAAAACAAAAATAATACTGAATATCAAAATGATACTATAAAATCAACTATCAATTCAGGTTCAATAGAAACAAATTTTTCCAATTCAAAAAATACAACTATCATGACAAACAAAACATTAAAAATTTCGGGAATGAGCTGTGGTCACTGCTCTGCACGTGTGGAAAAAACATTAAACAATATCGATGGCGTGGAAGCCAGAGTAGATCTGGAATCAAATACTGCAAAAATTTTCCTGAGTAAGGATGTAAGCAATGAGACCATAATGAAAGCTGTTGACAATATTGGTTATGAAGTGACTGAAATAATAGACTGATTATCAATGTATTTTACTAAAGCAAAGACAGTGATTCTTCACAGAGTCACTGTCTTTTTCACGTGAATCAACAGATTTGCTTAGAAACTATTTTAACGTATTATGAAATTTTCCTTTTCTGTTGTTATCTTTATGATATAAATTTCGTTTGACGGAAGAACCATTTCACTTCCACCGGTCAGACCATCATAAACTACTGTTCCATTAAGCTTTACAATCTTCAAACCCGCATCCGGCGGAAGCCGGAACAACTTATTCCGGAAACGGTAAGGTCTGCTGTTTTCAGTATTGTTCTTAATTTCGGAGATTACTAAATCGGGATGCAGATCGACAATGCCTGCAAATTCGGTTGAAGTTTCGCCTAAAACCGGAACTTCCTGCTGAATGGCTGTATAAACCTTTATAAAATCAATATATGTAAGGTTCACCGGGTTTCCACTTTCATCCACCGCCCAATCGATATTGAATCCTGTTTTGTCGATTGAAGCACTATTGGCATAATTGTCGACATATCCGGTTCCAACTGCAGGCAAAGTCCAGGTCGTGCCACTTTGAACGGCATTTTTCGGAAGCAGTGTGCCTTTGAAAGTCATTGTATTTTCAGTAATCCACAGCGGATAAATTGTAGCCTGCGAAGCAAAGGAAATATGGGTAACCACACCCTCATTACCCTGATTATCGGTCCATCTTATATTCGATTTTTGACCATCAGGCAATGGACGATAATACGTAAGTTCATAATTATGCACAGTTTGCGAATTGTTATATTCCGAGCCGGCTAACTCATACCATGGCTCATTGTTATCGGGGATACCATTTTTGTTCAAATCCTGACAAACCATGATAATACCCGGTTCGGCTCCGTTCGTAAAAGCATTACCCAAAGCTTTAAAATCATACTCACCATGAACATTGACGATGGAATGATCGAAGCCAACAATAACATAACCTCCGAATGCACCAAGCCCGAGCATGGATGTATTATTCACCAGTTTTGAATTGGCAAAAGCCAGTGCATTGCTGTAAGTATCACTCATGGCAGGTGTCGGAAACAGGCGGTTAATGTGCTGCCCGGGTGCCGGTTTGTAATCAAGCACACGTGAAATTTTGTCGGAATTCAGAGCACCGGCATTAGTAACCACCAACATTGTCAATAATATACAAAAAGTGTTTATTCTATTCATTTTCAGTTGTTTAATTAATTTGTTTGAATATTTTTGAGCCGTAAAAATTCTGCACCTGTGGCTCACAGGAGTAAATGGTCGTCGCAAATCACAATTGTATTTTCCGGAATACTTTGCAACAACTATCGCAGAAAAGTTTATATGAAAATTATTTTATTCGGGTTTAAACCAATCTCCTTTAATCTGAATTTCAGTTTACCATTCCTGTCGAAACAAAGCACATCGCCCAGTATTGTGAACTGAAATGCATCAGAAATGTAAACATCTCCGTTCGTTGGATTTACTTCAATGGAATATGGAGTTTTAATCAGGGTTCCGTCGGTTATAAATTGTTCTGAAATTAATTTTTCGTGTTTGCAGTCAAATACCTTAATCCACGAATTAGTATTTGAAAAATCATAATTATAAATGTAAGCTGTATCATTATGAATCGTAAAACCGAGCGCTTTAATATCATTGTAACTATCAATTAATGAATCGGTAACACTACTGATGCGCTGAAATTTATATTCTTCCGACCCGTAATTTCCTCTGGTAACCACATACACGTCGCCTTCACTATCGGAATGTATAGTGCCGGGATTTAAACCAACATTTATTTTTTTAATTTCCCTGAAAGTTGAAATATCAATTACTGAAACTGTTTTATCGTAGGCAGGATAATTCAGACCTCCGGAATTTGAAACATACAATTTATGATTGGCGACACAAATTCCATCCGGATTAAGACCGGCATTCACATAGTTTTCAACTTTTAATGTCGTCGTATCAATTTTGGCTACAGTTCCATCGAACGAACATACATAGGCTTTACCTCCGTAAAATGCAATGTGCCGGGGTTGACGTGCCATTCCTTTATCGTCGAACATGGGAATTTGTTTCAATGACTTGCCCGTATTGATGTCGATTATCTCAATCTGGCTCGAAATATTGACCATGATATATAGTTTCGAACCATAGCGTGCCATATCACCGGCAGTATCACCTAATCCGCGTTTATTGACAGTTGAAAAATAATCAGGGAAAAATTCATTTGAATCGAAATTAAATTTTGCCAAAGTACTGTTGTTCATATTAAACAAGCCTTCCGACAAAACAAGTATTCCGGAAGTTTCGCCGGTTTGAATCAGATTTCCATTCGGAATTTTATCTTCCATATCATCGCACGACAGCATGAATAAACCGCAAAAAAGAAGCAACGAAATATGTATGTAAAATATTTTATTCATAACTGTATCAATTAAAATTTCAGGTTTGCAGTAATTCTGAACGATCTTCCGGGCATTGGGAACCATCTGACAACAGCATAGTTTTCGTTCAGCAGATTCAGAACTTCAAACTTAAGATGTATTTGTTTATCATTCATTTGAAATATACGTGAAGCCGAAAGACTGTGGTCGCTGTAACCGGGCAAACGATTTTCGGCGTAATTCTGGAATCCGCTGTAACGTTTTCCTGACCACAGCAGTGAATAGTAAACATTTATCAACGAAGTTTCAACCCCCGCCCTGAACGTCCCCGAAACGCGGGGAGTATACGGAATTTGATGTTGAAAGGTATTTCCGCCGGGCGATGTAACATCCAGTGCCCGCTGATAAGTATAAGTACTTCCGATTACAATATTGTTTCCGGGTGTAAGTAAAAATGAACTTTCGGCTGTTAAATCGAGTCCGTTCACTTCAACTCTTCCGAGATTTAGCATACTCCACACAAAAATATTTTTTGTTGGCATAGCTATTATCTTATCTTTCACATAATTACGATATACATCCATGGTAAATATCAGAGATGGTATCCTGTGACTGATTGAAGCTGAATAAGTTGCTCCGATGTTGAACTGATCGGTTAATTCAGGACGTAAATTTTCATTTCCGGTACGGGAATAATACAGGTCATTAAAGCTTGGCAAACGGAATATACTTTTGTAAAATGCGCGAATTCTCAGATCTGTATTTTCTATTGGTTTGAACGAAATGCCGGCATAAGGAGAAAGTCGCTTTTGCTGTGGAGATGGATTCCCAACCTGTACTTTTTCGCTGACCAATGTCGAAAGTAAACTCGAAGTAGCGGTGAAAGCGGACGATACATATCGGGCAGCCACAACCGAAAGTAAGCTGTAACGGGTTGGTCCGGCAAATTCATCATTCAGCGATTTGGTTTCGAAATTGGCAGTCATATTGTTGATAAAACCATCGGTCGAAAAAGAAACGTAAAACTGATCGACTGGATGGAACAGAACTGATGCTGAGCCATAATATTCGTTCTGACGATAGATACTTTCAATTTTTCCTTCCTCATTCAGGTAAGTAGTGTCTGAATAATGAAGATAACCATGGTAAAATTTACCATTGAATTGAACAGAAAAAAGAGGCGATACGATATTTTCAAAATGTGCCTGCGTAAAAAAATTATAATCCTTCAATCGTTGCGACGAAAAATTATCGGCATTGTAAAAAACGGTAGCACCGGGCAAACCTCTTTCCGACTGATAAAAATATGTTTTGATAAAACCTGATGAATTTGTATTCAACCGACCAAACAACGACGCTTCGAGCCTGACATTGTGAACATCTGAATTTTTACGTATTTCGTGCGAAACCAGACCATCATCCTGAGCACTATATTGCAGAAGATATGGATATTCGCCATTGGCACTCAGAATTTCGGCGCTGAAAACAGCAGAAAACTTTTCACTTAATCTGTTTTGCAGAGAAAATGACGGATTCAACAATCCGAACGAACCCGATCTGAAAGTTAAACTGCCATTCATTGTTTTATTTCCTGAAAATACGGGTCTGACAGAACGAATGTTCAGGACGGCAGCTGAAGCAAAAAGCCGTGCCGATTGAAAAATATTATCACTTTGTCCATTGTTAAGCGATATCATATCCACATTTTCCAGCGAATAGCGACCAATATCAATCTGACCGGTCTGGCAATCGGTAATTGTTACCCCATCATAACTGACTGCAGTGTGGGCAGCCCCGAAACTTCTCACCGAAATGGTTTTCAGTCCGCCAATTCCACCAAAATCTTTCACTGTGACACCCGAAAAATACCTGGCAGCATCCGAAACCTGAAGTACATTCAATTTATTCATCTTTCCGGCTGATAAAATCTGTACCGGTGCCGACGACTGCGTTTCAGTATTGCTGAATTTTCCCTTAACGGTAATTTCTTTTATCTCATAAATTTTTGTTGAATCTACCTTCTCCACGGCCGATACACCAACAGCCTGCAATGAAAGAATTGCAAATACAAAGATTTTTTTTGGAAAATTTGAAAACTCAATACGCATACAACACTATTTGTCTAATAATAAACTAAATAGCCTGCAAGTAAAAGTAAAATCAAAAAAGCATCCTGAATAAAAAATGGTATGCTGAATTGGTTTTTAGCTCTATCCTCGAAAGCTTGAAAACATTAATTTATTGGCAGGTCTTCTGACTTACTCCCGTATTCTGAACGCCTTCCCGGTTTCTTTTTTTCAATTTAAAAAACTGAAAAAACCAGTGGCAAGAGTGTTGTTCAATACGTTTCAGACTTTTCAATCTCTGTTTTCAGAGAGACTTCGGGTCTTTTAGAGTTTACAGCAGCGGGACTGTTCAGGACTTACACCTGATTCCCTTTTAATTACTTGCTGCGAATGGCAGACAAGTAAACCAAATGTGAGTGCAAAGATAAACACAATAATTTAGTCCGCGAAAATAAATTTCAGTTTTTTGGAAATAAATAATTAACTGATTAAATATCTGTAGTTTATATAATTCATAGCGTAAATCTTATAAATCGGTAATAATCAAAAGGTTCAAAAATAAATGTTCAATAACAGAGGCTGTAAGGATAAAGTATTGTAAATTCGCAGGTTCTAATTCAGATTAAAGAAACCTGTTCATTTGAAGCAACTGATAACACTGATTATTCCGTTACTGCTTCTCTTACATACCGAAGGGAAGTCAGCAACGAAGGTTTACCTTATTCACGGTTATGCCGGAAGCAGGTATGAATTATTAAAAATTGAAAAATCAATCAGAAACGAAGGATTCATTACTGAAATCCTTTGTTATAATAGCTTCACTGAAAATGTGGATTCGGTTGGAAATGAATTTTTCAGAAAGATTCAGGCTGAAAATTCTGACACTGTCTCATTTGTTACCCACTCGATGGGAGCCTTGGTAGTACGTTCGTTTTACAATCATCGTGATTCTCTGTCACATTTCCCGTTTATACATCGGTTTGTAATGATTGCGCCTCCCAACAACGGTTCGCCCATGGCCGATTTTTTCAGTCAGTTCGGCTTTCTGAAGTTTATTCTCGGACCGAATGTCAGTAACCTGACCACTGATACCCTCACAGGTGCAGCCAGATATCCTGTACCCGACTGCGAAACCGGCTTAATTGCCGGGAGTTATGGCAACAACAAGGGGCTGAATATTTTTGTAAACAGCGATAACGATGGTATGCTGGTAACTTCACAAACACAGATTGGCAATGAAAAAGACATCGTTTATGTAAAATCGTGGCATCTGGGACTTTTATTCAACCAAAAGACGATAAAATACACCCTTCTGTTTCTTAAAAACGGAAGTTTCAGTGAAAATTATTAAAAGTTCCGGCTCATTTACAGCCACTTCTTCCGCTTGAAGTAGAAAAGAACAAAGCCCGAGAAAACAATCATCAACAGGATTGAAATCGGGTAACCGTATTTCCAGTCGAGTTCGGGCAGGTGCTTGAAGTTCATACCATAAATACTTGCGATAAGCGTTGGTGGCATAAAGATAACCGACACCACCGTAAAGATTTTGATAATTTTATTCTGTTGTAAATTAACCAAACCGAGGAAAGTATCCTGGAGATAATCCAGTCTGTCAAAACCAAAACGCGTATATTCAAACAGTGAATTAATATCCTTGATAATCATGGTCAGTCGTGGCAATAAATCGGAAGGGAAAAACTCACACTTAAGCATATTTGAAACCACTCGCTGTTTGTCGATAATGTTCTGACGAATTATCATCACTTTTTCCTGTAAATCCTTGATTCTTATCAATATATCCTGATCCAGGTCATCGTCGGTATTCAAAGTTTTACTGAGGCTCGTAATTTGTTCAGTCGCATCTTCAATCATATCAGCGTCGTATTCCACACGTGTTTCGAGCAATGCCACCAACACATGATAACCAGAAGGAAAATTCCTTGAATTGGCAAAAATCTTTTTGATGGTTTCGTTAAACGATTTCAACTCAGTGTTACGCACCGATACAAGAATTCCGTTCTTAAGGATAAACGAAACCGGTTCCATAACATAATTTTCCTGCAGGAAATTGGAATTGGCTACAATACTGTCATCAGTTTGCATGTAGCGCGAACTCATTTCGATTTCTTCAATTTCTTCGTCTTCCTGTATATAAATTTTGAGGAATTGTTCCAGTTCAGTCTCAATGGCGTCGGACACATCGTTCAGGTCAATCCAGATTAAATCTTTAAGAGTTACCTTTTTGACCATATCCAGGCTCTTGGAAATTTTCAGTTTTCCTTCATCATGATAGAAAATTCTCAGTTCTGACATTTTTGCTCTCCTTTCTGTTTTCAGGGTATAAAAACAATTTAATAACGATAAAAAGTTGATTTGCTTTGCAAAAGAACCAAATTCACATTTTCGATAAAATGCTATTTTTGAATAGCAGCTTCAACACTGTTGGTCAAATCGATAAATGCAGCAACATCTAATCGTTCGGGGCGTAAGTCGAACAATGGATCGGCAAACATTGGGTTTCCCTTTTCAACTAAGGGTAAAAGTGAATTTCGTAACGTTTTGCGTCGTTGATTAAAGGCTGTTTTCACCACCGTTTTGAACAATTGCTCATTGCAGTCAATTTTTGCAACGTCATTGCGGGTAAGGCGAATAACAGCCGATTTGACCTTCGGAGGAGGGTCAAAAACATGCTCATGTACCGTGAAAAGATATTCGATTTTGAAATAAGCCTGCATCAAAACGCTTAAAATACCATAGGTTTTGCTACCTGCCGGTGCAGCCATTCGTTCGGCAACTTCCTTTTGAATCATGCCTACCAGACAGGGAATCGCTTCTTTGTTATCGAGCATTTTGAAAAAAATCTGACTCGAGATGTTATAGGGGAAATTTCCGATTATGCAGAATTTGTCTTTAAAAACGGCTTTCAAATCCATTTTCAGAAAATCTGCTTCAATGACTTTTAATTGCGGAAAATGATGGTTGAGATATTCAACCGATTCGCTGTCTAATTCTACAGCTGTAAGGTCGATAAGAGGATTTTGCAATAAAAACTGTGTAAGTACTCCGGTACCCGGACCGATTTCAAGAACGCAGGTATGGCTGTCGAGCGGCAGGCTCGCAGCTATACGACGTGCTACTTCCAGATCGCGAAGGAAGTGCTGTCCCAAATGTTTTTTGGCACGTACTTGGGTCATAACTATGATAGTCGTCGGGCATAAGAGTTCTTAATTGTAAAAAAAAACAAAATGTTATATTACAAAAATGCAAAATGTAAATTTACTTATATTATCTTTGTCGGAAAGATTGGGTAAATCTCATAAGGCGCACAAAAGTAACGAAAATACTTTAATTATCCTACTCAAATCAAATCGAACAACAATAAAAAAACCAATTCTGCTGTTTTAGCATGAGAAAATTACTGGTAATGACAGGTCGGTGGATAACGATAATCATTGATTTTTTCTATCCTCCGTTTCGCAAATACATGACTTTGCAGTTTTTCCGCTATGCAGTCACAGGTGTTGCCAATTTACTGTTCGATTGGTTCATGTATTTCTTTATTTTCAACTTTGTGCTCGAAAAGCGAATGTTGTTCCTTGGCTTTATTACTTTAAGTTCCCACATCGCAACACTGGCTGTCAAATTCCCGATTACACTCACTTCAGGTTTTTTACTTCAAAAATATGTTACTTTCAGCGATTCGCTCAACAAAGGCCGCGAACAGCTTTTCAGGTATTACCTCATTGCCTTTGTCAATCTGGGATTGAATTACGTCGGTTTAAAGTTGCTGGTTGATGGATTACATTTCTTCCCGTCAATAGCCAACATAATTCTATCTGTCTTAATTACAATTTTCAGTTATATCTCGCAGAAAAAGTTCACTTTCAAATTGCCCGATCCGGACAAAAAGTCTGATAAGTAATTCATATTCTATTATCGACCGGATCAGTATGAACAAAGTTTTTAGTTTGAAGAGTCGTGGAATTTTATTCAACAGGCAATTTGTAATTACACTGAAGTGGTTGATAATGATTTCAGCCTGTGTTTATCTCGGGTATGTACTTATTCGATTTGACCATTACAACCAGCTTTGGAGATATTTCCGGGAAATGTCGCCGGTGAAGTTATTATGGCTTGCTTTGGTGCTCATATTACTCCCTGTCAATTTATTTCTGGAATCCTGTAAATGGAAACTGCTGGTTTCAAAAACAGAAATTATTTCCGCCCGAACCGCCTTCAAAGCCGTGTTGGCAGGTTTTTCGACAGGCTTTATAACTCCTAACAGAACAGGCGAATTTGCAGGAAGGGTATTATATCTCGAAAAAAGCAATCGCAGTGCAGGAGTTTTTTACGCAGTATTGAACAGTCTTACCCAAAATCTGGTGCTGGCTTTCGCAGGGCTCCCATCTGCATTGTATTTTTTTCTTTTTATCAATCAGGATAACCCGCTGAACTACGGATATTATTTGATTTTCGTTACATTTACCGCCATATCATTAGTTATTCTGTATTTTTTGATACCTTTTTTTGCCCGAATGAAATTCTGGAAACGTGTCATCACATTTTCCGACGAAATCAGGGCATTTCGATTCCACGACTTATTCCGGACATTAATTATTTCGTTGTTCCGTTATCTTGTTTTTTGCTCTCAGTTTTACGCCATGTTGCTGTTTTTCGGAATCGACATTGAACCATGGCAGGCATTGATTGCCATTCCGGCCAACTACCTTTTCGTTACCTTTACTCCATCGCTTGCTTTTTCCGAGGCTGCCATTCGAACTTCGTACGCAGTCATTTTTATCGGTGCTTTCTCAACTCAACTGGCAGGAATTGCTTTTGCGGGAGCAACATTGTGGTTCATCAACTTCGGAGTTCCTGTGTTACTCGGATTACATTATATCGTTCAAAAAAACTGAGCAGGAATTTAGTGCAGACTGTTAGTTCAAAAAACTTTGATACAGGTGGGTAAGTGGAGTTCAGATTTAAATTTCGGGAGTCATACAAACTTAACATGACCCTATAAAATGCGAATGGTAGCTTAGTCTCACGACTATCTACCAATCTTTTATTAACCTTAAATCTAATACTATGAAAAAATCACGATGCAAAGATACGGCAATATTGAGTACAATGCAAAAATTTTCGTAATATTTTACCTAAAAATGTGCTTTATAACATATTTTTAAAGTGCGATCAGATTTTCTTTCCTTTTCAATCTTAATTTTATATGTTTTAACATAAAAATACTGTCAAAAACCAATCGCCTTCAGACCAAGTCCGGCTTTTTCATCGAGTCCGAACATAATATTCATATTTTGAACAGCCTGCCCCGACGCCCCTTTCAGCAGGTTATCAATCATCGAAACAATCAAAAGGTACTCACCGTGTTTCTCAGTATAAACGATGGCCTTATTGGTATTCACCACCTGTTTCATATCCGGATTCTTATCCACCACAAATGTAAAAGCGGCATTTTTATAGAAATCCGAGTACAATGCAGCAGCTTCGTCAGCACTTAAATCACATTTGGTATATGCAGTTGCAAAAATCCCGCGTGAGAAATTTCCGCGCACAGGTATAAAGTTGAGTGCATTTCCGAAAGCAGGCTGAAGCTGATAAATCGACTGTCCGATTTCCTCTAAGTGCTGATGTTCAAATGCTTTGTATACCGAGATATTATTATTGCGCCAGCTGAAATGAGTTGTTGCACCGGGCTTTACACCGGCTCCAGTCGAACCTGTGATGGCATTAACATGAATGTCGTCGGTAAGCAAACCGGCAGCAGCCAGGGGCAATACAGCCAATTGAATACAGGTAGCAAAACAACCCGGATTGGCTATGTGCTGAGCCTTTGAAATCGCGTTGCGGTTAAGTTCGGGCAAGCCATATATAAAATCATGATCGGGACGGATTTTTCTGAAGTCGGTCGAGAGATCAATTATTTTCACATTAGCCGGCACCTTGTTTTCGTCCAAAAATTTGCGACTATCTCCGTGAGCCGAACACAGAAAAAGAACATCTATCTTTTCCAAAGGAAGGTCGGAAGTGAAAACAAGGTCAGTTTCGCCCACCAATCCTCCATGAACCGAAGTAATACGGTTTCCGGAATTACTACTGCTGTTTACAAATATAATTTCGACATTGGGATGATAAACCAGAATTCTGATTAATTCACCTGCAGTATAACCTGCACCACCCACAATTCCTGCTTTAATTTCTTTCATAATGTTTAAAAAGGATTATATAAGTTTGATGATTTTTGAAAATATTTCTTGAACGCTAAGAACGTATGTCTCAAAGCTGCAAAGAAAAACTTTGCTTACTTTCCCGGCAAGTCAGGCGACAGAGCTGGGCGGCGGATATTTGATGATATTAAATCTGTATATTTTGCTTCGCGTCCTGTGCGTTTATCTCTATCTATCAGGAAATTCACTAACTTATATTATGTGTAATTATTATTCAGTCTGCTAAAAAAATCTAAAACATCCGGTTAACGGATATAAAAAAACCGGGATTAATTGTAATTTGTCCCGTAAAGCGGTTATGCGTCTGTATCAGCATCAATGCAGGAAGTTACTGAATAGCATTCATTGATACAAGGGCTGAATTGTTTGCCTGTATTTCGGTTCGACACAGCAAAAGTCAACAGAACCACATACGTAATAACATGCAGTTGCTGACTTTCTGAAAAAAGAAAAATTCTGAGTTGATAAAAATCAACCGGATACTAATCGTATTTACTCTTTAATTTCTTTTCTCTTTTTTCTTCTTTCTTTTCTTTTGCAGTTTTCAAAGGCTCTTTTTTTACGTCCTTTTTTGTGTCTTTGGATTTTGACATAACCACTTTAATTAAATGATTTTAATACCCGCAAAGGTAATCAATAGAATGGTCATTACAAAAGAATAACTGAAAAATTCGCAGGAGGGAAATCATCTCCGGCATTAAACCGGAATTTAATTCAAAAGCAGGTAAGCATCAGGTAATAAGCAGCCAACCACCAAATCAGCAACAACCATGTCCAGATTTTAAAATTGAATTTTTTATTTTTATGTTTTAAAATATATGTAAGTATATAGATGGCAAATACCCCGCCGGCTAATTCAAGTAAATGCAACAGGTATTCAGGAATCCGGCGGTGTTTGCTTTTTGAAGCTTTCTTATCATAAGTAAAAACAATACCACTCACTAAATTGATAAATACTAAATACAATTGGATAAAAATCATGATAATAAAAATTGTTGTGTTAATTTCATTTATTTATTTTGATTTAATGGTTGAACCCTAAAAAGGGCAAAACAACTATTCAAAGTTTCGTCGCGAAACAAACACAAAAATGTCAACATCTATCCGGCAGGTTATTATCCTGAAGATTTACTCTTCAAGCAAATCGGGTCGGAGCAATTTAGTTCTTTCTACTGACTGATTATGATTCCATTCATCAACCTTTGCCTGATGTCCCGAAAGCAAAATGTCAGGCACTTTCCACCCTTTATATTCTGCCGGTCGGGTATAAACCGGCGGTGCAAGTAAATTGTCCTGAAAAGAATCCGACAATGCCGATTGTTCGTCGCCAATAGCTCCCGGCAGAAGCCTTACGATTGCATCGGCCATCAAAGCTGCCGGCAACTCACCTCCGGTGAGTACAAAATCGCCTATGCTGATTTCCTTAGTAATCAGATGTTCACGCACCCTGTGATCAACTCCCTTATAATGACCACAAAGGATGATCAGGTTTTCAGAAAGTGAATAACGATTGGCCATTTTCTGGCTAAACTTTTCGCCATCAGGTGAAGTGTAAATCACCTCATCATAGTTTCGTTCACTTTTGAGTTTTGAAATTATCCTGTCGATAGGTTCAATTTGCATCACCATACCGGCTCCAAATCCAAATGCATAATCATCAACCCTACGGTGCTTATTGGTCGTATATTCCCGCAAATTATGAACTACAATATCCACCAGTCCTTTTTCTCTGGCACGTTTAACTATTGAATAATTCAACGGACTATCCAACAATTCGGGAACAGCTGAAATAATATCTATACGCATTCTGTCAATAAAAAAAATAAACTCAATTCTGAAATCCAATCATTTATTAACCGGACCAAAATAAATAGAAGTCTGCAAAGGTATATAAATATCGACAAAACAGCTGCCCTTCTGATATGGTATTTCAGTTTTAAACACATTAATATTCAAAATTATTCTCTCCGTTGGTTTTATACGGAATCGAATTTTCTTCAAACTATTTTTTTATTAATGATGCTAAAATGTAATAAATATCACAATATCAGAGAATAAATCCATTCAAAAATAATCATTTTTTTCAAACAAACGACAAAATCCGAACAAAAGAGCAACTTTTGCCTGAATTCAACAACAATTTCCATTTTCAATTACATATTATGCAAAACTTTCAACTTATTGTGACATTAAAATTACAAAACAAATTCTCTTAACGTAGTTAAAATTATTGTCAGCGTAATAAATTTAACAACTCTGAGTTTACTAAAAGAAACAAATTGTTTTACACAACTGCCGGAATTGGGGTTTTTGATTAATTTCAAAAAATTCATTCTGAAAAAAACAGTTGAAATAAAACAAACCGAATCAGATAAGTGCGATAAAAATGATTGATGTTTTACCGAAATAATGTACATTTGCAAATATAAATATCAACTAAGATGGTTTCAAAATTTAAGTTGCTTACGATTTTATTAATCATTACAGGTATGAACGCATGTGGAAAATCACCGGATGGCCGGTTTCAGGTGGTCGAATCGTTCGACGTAAACCGATATACAGGCAAATGGTATGAAATCGCCCGTTTCGATTTCCGTTTTGAGCGAAATCTGGACCATACCACCGCCACTTACAGTTTGAATGAAAACGGCACCATCAGAGTGCTCAACGAAGGTTATAATTACAAAACCGGTAAACACAAACAAGCCGTGGGAAAAGCAAAATTTGCAGGCGACAAAACCAAAGCCGCACTGAAAGTATCATTTTTCGGACCTTTTTATGCTGCTTACAACGTCATTGCACTTGACAGCGATTACAAATATGCATTAGTCGTTGGCGAAAACCTGAATTATATGTGGATACTCTCGCGTGAAAAAACCATACCCGTTGAAATTAAGCAAAATTACCTGCAGATTGCACGTGAGGCCGGTTTCAGAGTCGATCAGCTGATATGGGTAAATCAGAATTAAATCAGATTTGGAAAAACATAAATATTAAAGTCAAAGAATAAAAAACAAATGAAAATAACAATGAAATTTAAAACAACGCTTATGGCAATAGCCGTTATAGCCGGTTCATGTGTTTCGAACGACAAGGAAGAAGCAACAATAATCGGCAAACAACAACCCAAAATTGAAAACGGGCTCATGACACCCGAAGTTTTATGGTCGTTTGGGCGCGTAGCCGGCACACAGGTTTCGCCCGACGGTAAAAGGGTTTTATTCAGTGTTTCGTATTACAGTATTCCCGAAAATAAATCCAATTCGGAGCTGTTCGTAATGAATTCCGATGGTTCGGATAAAAAGCAGATTACCAAAACTGCAACACGTGAGGCATCGGCGCAATGGATGAAGGATGGAGAGCACATCGCATTTCTAAGTTCCGAAACCGGCACTATGCAACTCTGGATAATGAAATCGGACGGAAGCGAACGAAGGCAGATTTCTGAACGCGAAGGAGGTGTCAATGATTTTCAGTTTTCGCCCGATGAAACAAAAATTCTTTTTGTGGCGGATGTTAAATACGGTCAGAGAACAGCAGACAAATACCCCGATCTTCCCAAAGCAAGCGGTATTATTGTTACCGACCTGATGTATAAACACTGGGACGAATGGGTGCAATCTGTTCCACATCCTTTTATTGCAGATTATAAAGACAACAAAATCGAAAATGAAATTGATGTGTTAAAAAATGAACCTTATGAAAGTCCGATGAAACCTTTCGGAGGTATCGAACAACTCGCATGGAGTCCGGACGGAAAAACTGTAGCTTACACCTGCCGCAAAAAAACCGGAAAAGAATATGCACTTTCCACCAATTCGGATATTTACTTTTATCATCTGGCTACAAAGAAAACAGCAAATATGACCGAAGGTATGATGGGATATGATCAAAACCCGGTTTTTTCGCCCGATGGAAAATGGCTGGCATGGGAAAGTATGGAACGTGACGGTTACGAAGCTGATAAGAACAGGTTGTTCCTGATGAACCTTCAAACCGGCGAGAAAACAGACTTGTCGTCAAATTTTGACCAAAACTCCGGTGCTCTTAAATGGAGCAAAGACAGCAAATCGATCTTCTTTGTAAGTTGCTGGCACGCACTTACTCAAATTTACAAAGCCGATATCAATGACAATAAAATTACGCAAATCACTAAAGGAGTTCATGACTATTCGTCTGTCGAACCGGCAGGCAATAAGCTGATTGGCGTAAAACATTCAATGAGCAAACCTGATGAAATTTATTCCATTGACCCTGCCACCGGACTCGAAACCGAGCTTTCGTTCGAGAACAAAGATATTCTTGCTCAACTCAAAATGGGGAAAGTTGAGGAACGCTGGATTGAGACCACCGACCACAAACAGATGCTAACATGGATTGTATATCCACCCGATTTTGACGCTACAAAAAAATATCCGGCTTTGTTATTTTGCGAAGGAGGACCGCAATCTACAGTAAGTCAGTTCTGGTCGTATCGCTGGAATTTACAACTGATGGCAGCCAATGGTTATATCGTGGTGGCACCCAATCGTCGCGGATTACCGGGCTTCGGCATGGAATGGCTCGAACAAATCAGTGGTGATTACGGTGGTCAGAACATGAAGGATTATTTCTCAGCCATCGATGCCATGGCAAAAGAACCGTTTGTAAATAAAGACAAACTCGGTTGTGTTGGTGCAAGTTACGGAGGTTTCTCGGTTTATTGGTTAGCCGGACATCATGAAAAACGTTTTAAAGCATTTCTTGCCCACGATGGAATGTTCAATTTGCCTCAGCAATACCTCGAAACCGAAGAGATGTGGTTTGTAAACTGGGATTTAGGCGGACCGTACTGGGATAAAATGAATGCAGTAGCCCAACGTTCGTATGCCAATTCACCACATTTGTTTGTCGACAAATGGGACACTCCTATACTTGTGATACACGGTGAAAAAGATTACAGAATTCTTGCTTCGCAGGGAATGGCTGCATTCAATGCTGCTGTTCTGCGTGGCATACCGGCCGAGATGCTGATCTTCCCCGACGAAAACCACTGGGTTTTGAAGCCACAAAACGGAATTCTATGGCAACGTACTTTTTATGAATGGCTTGATAAATGGCTGAAATAAATTTCAGGAAATAATGAATAAAACCGGTTGATAATGAACACTCATGCAATATAAAATAAACTGCATGAGTGTTTTTTTGTAAGTTTATTTTGCAATATTGACTTTTTTGAGTCAGAAGTTGCACATTCAGCTATTTATAAAAACAAAAAAAATGACAGCAATACCACATATTAAAGTTAACAGACAAGAGAAAATAATTAACTATTTTATTAATATCAAACAAAATACAGAATTATTTATTTACATTTGGCGATTATTAACCCTTAAATTTATCAACCCATGATTTACTTAATTATTGTTGGAATTATTGTATTTGCAGTTGGATATTCTGCTAAAAAATCCAATACCCCGATTGGTCCCTACAGTGGAATTCTGAAAATTGCAGGTTTACTCATCATGCTTGTCTCAGCCATTGCGGCTTCGGTTGTACAAATTAACCCCGGCGAAGTAGGTGTTCAGAAACTTTTCGGGAAAGTGAGTAATACCGTGCTTTTGAGCGGACTGAATCTGGTAAACCCATTAGTTGAAGTTGTTACTTTTGATGTCCGCACACAAAACTACACCATGTCAGGTGTGCTCGATGAAGGTTCAAAGACAGGTGATGATGCTATTCGTGTATTATCGGCCGACGGATTAGAAGTAATCATTGATTTAACCGTATTATACAAAGTGATTCCGGGCGAAGCACCGCGCATCCTGCAGGAAATAGGTACCGACTACCGGAATACAATTGTCCGGCCAATTTGCCGCACAAAGATCCGTGATAATGCAGTTTATTATGAGGCTGTTTCGTTGTACTCCACTAAACGGGATGAATTTCAGTCAAGGATTTTTAAAACCATCGAAACCGATTTCAAAAGCAGAGGTTTGTACCTCGAACAGCTTTTGGTACGAAATATAACACTTCCACCATCGGTTAAAACAACCATCGAATCAAAAATCAATGCCGAACAGGAAGCGCAGAAGATGACTTTCGTATTGCAAAAGGAAAAGCAGGAGGCTGAGCGCAAGCGGGTCGAAGCTCAGGGAATAGCAGATTATCAGAAAATCCTGAGTACCGGACTGAGTGACAAACAATTACAATACGAAATGATAAAAGCTATCGCTACCTCGCCCAATGCCAAACTGATTATCATGAACGGCGGTAAGAGTAATACGCCTGTTATTCTGGATGCAAAATAAGAACTGATAAATTTCTGAAAATAAACTTAACCACAAAGGTACTGTGAACACTAAGAAAAACTCAGTGTTCTTTGGGCCTCTGTGGTAATTAAAAATAAACCCAATACAGGCTATTTATAAAGTCTCTGCTAATTCGGGCAGAAACAGTTTCAAATCCTCATCAACGCTTCCGATGGTTGCAATTCCGAAATTTTCAACCAGCACTTTTGCAATATTGGGCGACAGGAAAGCAGGCAAAGAAGGGCCGAGGTGAATGTTTTTCACTCCCAGATAAAGCAATGCCAGTAAAACAATCACTGCTTTTTGTTCGTACCATGCAATGTTATAAACAATAGGTAATTCGTTGATGTCATTCAGCCCGAAAACTTCTTTGAGCCGGAGTGCAATCACGGCCAGCGAATAACTATCGTTACATTGTCCGGCATCGAGCACACGTGGAATTCCTCCTATATCGCCCAGGCTCAGTTTATTGTAACGGTATTTTGCACATCCGGCAGTCAGGATGACAGTATCCTTTGGCAATTTTTCAGCAAATCCGGTATAATAACTGCGGCTTTTCATACGGCCATCGCAACCAGCCATCACAAAAAATTTGCGAATAGCACCTGTCTTTACCGCATCTACAATTTTGTCGGCCAGTGCCAGCACCTGATTATGTGCAAAACCTCCAACAATTTCGCCGGTTTCAATTTCGGTTGGTGCAGCACATTGTTTGGCATGAGCAATCATGTACGAAAAATCCTTGGGCTGACCATTGATGCCTTCTTCAATATGCTTAAAACCCGGAAACCCCGACGATCCGGTAGTATAAACACGATCGGAATAAGTGGCAGTACTTTTTGGCGGAACAATACAGTTGGTAGTAAACAGAATAACACCGTTGAAAGTTTCAAAATCGGTCACCTGACTCCACCAGGCGCCTCCGTAGTTACCAACAAAGTGTTTGTATTTTTTAAAAGCCGGATAATAATTGGCTGGAAGCATTTCGCTGTGAGTATATACGTCAACTCCTGTACCTTCGGTTTGTTTCAGGAGCTCTTCCATGTCTTTCAGATCGTGTCCGCTGATCAGTATTCCGGGATTTTGACGAACACCGAGGTTGACGGTTGTAATTTCAGGATTTCCGTAGGCAGAGGTATTTGCTTTATCGAGCAATGACATTACGTTCACTCCATATTTCCCGGTTTCGAGTACCAAAGCAGTCAGCTCACCCACCGACAGGGCATCATCAGTAGTTGCCACTAATGCTTTCTGGATAAAAGCATGAACTTTATTATCGTTAAATCCAAGATTATGAGCGTGCTCAACATAAGCAGCCATTCCTTTCAAACCATAAATCACCAACTCACGCAAAGAGCGTATATCTTCATTAACAGTGGCAAGCACACCGGCTTTCTGACCTGCAATAAACTCCATTTCGGCTGCAGTAAGAGCAGTCCATGTAAGTAATTCAGTCTCCTGCAAACCGACTTTATTTTCGAGCAGAGCGGCTTTTAATTGAGATCGCAGTTTGAAACCTCCGCGAATGCGGTTTACAAAACGGTCGTAGTCGAAATTAGCATTGGTAATAGTCATAAACAGACTATCGGTGATAAACAGGTTAGCAGCTTCGTTTTCCACTCCGGCCAAACGTAATGCTGAAGTGTAATGTGAGAGACCTTTCAGCTGATAGATTAATAAATCCTGTAACGCAGATACTTCGGGAGTTTTTCCGCAAACTCCCTTTACCTCGCACCCCAGCCCTTTGGCTGCTTCCTGACATTGATAGCAAAACATGTTCATAATTTAACTGATTGTTTTTTATCCATTTACATTTTATCTTTATTTGTAAATGACTTATTAATAATAGAGTTATTTATTTTTAATCCTGTGGTGATAGTTTGTTTTTCACATCATGAATTTTGTTTTCAATCATCTTTTTTGTTTAGATTCTGATTTTTGAACGTTTGATGATTTTTTATTGATTTTAAATCCTCTTATAATACCTGAAACAAGAATCAACAAAATGAAAACTCCACCCAGAGGAATAATGAGTATGTAAAAATCACCAACTAAAACTCTGTAAATACGGGCTGTATGAAACTCAAGTGCAAGATTCCAAAGTGAAAGTGGCGACTTAGCGACAATATTTTCGGGCATATCTGTAAATTTTCGTGTCCCACTCAGATTGAATGCTCCCCTGCTGTAATCAAATGTAATAAACTGATGGTGAAAGGAGTTTGTAAAACCAGTAATTTTATATTCGCCCACTGGTCGTCCTTTCTTTTGCGGCACTTTACAGGATTGTTTTTTAATGCAGTCGTACAGCTCTCCAGTCACGAAATTCCATCTGAACAATCCATTAAAAGAGCCAACCAACAGGGTGTTATTTCCTTCATATTCCAACACATTTACTCCCATAACACTGGCAGGTGGTTGCGTTTCGAACAAAACAGCTTTATCCCTGAATTGATTATCGAAAGAATAAAAGCCTTCGGACGTTGAAATAATAAAAATTTTCTTCTGTGGGATATAAACAATCCTCCTCAGTACATCGAACCATGGATTTGGAGTATCTAAACCGGTATGAGGAAGTTTTTTTATTCTGCTATCGGCAATGGCTATGAGCAGCGGCGGGCGTAAAAACATACCGGTAAGAGTGGTAAAAAGCAGAAAAACTGCTGTTATCCATCCGATTTTATGATGCCATTTAAAATTAAAACGGTAAACTCTTTTTTGTCGGTCATACTTTTTAATGCCGGTTTTATGTTTTCTGATAATTCGCTTGGAGAAAAAAAGCACACATCCACCGACACTAAGAAAAATAAAGATCAAGGCAACTACATCCACCATTAACTTCCCTGCTTTTCCATAAATCTCTCCACTGTGAATCATCCAGAGAGTTTTGAACATACTTACTTTATGATCGTAATTCCGGGGTTCGGGCAAAAGTACTTCAGTAAAAACTTTCTGATCAGTGGAAACCAGTAAATGAGAGCGAGTAAGGGCTAAAATACTGTCACCTTTCCTGATAAGGTCAGTCACATTTTCATCCTTTACCGGCAATGGCAGCTTCATCCAGCACTTTTCAGAATAATCATATTTAAAAAGCCCATATAAAGTTCCCGCAAAAACCGACTTTTCAGTTTTTAGTATCCTGAAAATCTTTCGGTTATCAACTCCTTCCGGAAATCCATTGTTAAAATCCTTAAATCTGCCGAAACAGCTATCGGTAAGCCAGACACCAATATTTCCATAAACAAGAATACTATCATCACCAATCTGAGTAGTTGATTTTATGGCTGCATTATTCCAATTGACGTACCTGTAGTCCCGGGGCAGATATTTCCTTGTTATATCTACCGAAGAAAAAACATCCCTATGATTAAGTATGATTCCCGAGACAGAAAACAACACAATGATAAAAGCGAGAATCAGCCCTAACCATTTATGCGATTTCCGGATAAAGTTTTTCATATTGAAAGCTGAAGTAGTAAAATATTCCGGGGAATGTCCTGAAGAATTCCCCGGAATAAAAGCTATAAGTTTAATTTATTTTTTTTGAAAAAAAAGTTTTCTGAACCAGGTCGTAGAAAATAATCAAACCTCCTGTAATCATCATTCCATCCGGCAAAGTACGGGCCCACATCCAACCCTTGAGACCTTCCACAGTTTCGCGCATACGTGCCAGAAAATAACCCGACTCCATAGCCACCTGAGTTTGGTGAATTCCCACAATATATGTCGGAACAGCGTATAATAAAGCTCCGATTGTAAGAATCCAGAAACCTGTTTTGCTTAATTTGTCGTTCCATACTAAGTTATTAGCCAATGCATTGGCTCGGGAAGTCATATAAATAAAGGCAATGGAAATGTATCCGAATGCACCGAGCAGGGCGATATGTCCGTGAGGCATAATCAGATATGTGCCATGTGAATAATAACTGATAGTAGGTGTATTTATAAGCATCCCAAAGAAACCTGCACCAATCCAGTTGAGTATTGCTGAACCTGAAATCCACATAAAAGGGACTCCGAAATCGAAATTTTCTCCGGAATAAAGTTTTTCCCGTTTGTTTTTCATAGCTTCAATTATCATCAAAGCCAGAGGAAGAGGTTCAAGTGCTGAAAAAATACCTCCGATTGCAATCCAGTATTCGTCCAGTCCCTGCCAGAAATAATGATGACCCACACCAAGCGTTCCGCTGAGTGAAATGAGAAACAGTTCGAAAAACATCACTTTAACAGCCATTTTATGACTGATAAGCCCGAGCGAAACGGTAAAGAAGGCAATCACACCGGCTGCAAACAATTCAAATGTTAATTCAACCCAAAGATGAATCACCCACCAACGATAATAATCATCCACAGTATAATTTGGTATTATTTTGTGAATCGGCATCATACCGGCAATGTAAAGCGTTGCAATGGCAAAGGCCGACCATATTATAGTACTTACGATTGGATTATTAGTTGCCGATTTGCGTATCAGTGATATTATCAAAATGAACCAAAAAACCAATCCAATCACCAGACCAATGTCCCATACACGTGCAAGGTTTACAAGTTCACGTCCTTCATTTCCAAACCAGAACCAAAGGTTTCGCATCTGACCTGTTGCACCCATATACAAACCAATAATACTTCCCACAGCCACCAAAAGCAATGCTGACCAAAGCACATCCACCAACCATGGATATTTATGATCCTTATTGGCAACCCATGGAGCAATGAGCAAGCCACCTACTAACCAACCCACAGCTACCCACAAAATAGCTATTTGAGTATGCATTGAACGCATCACGTTAAAAGGCAATATATCCTGTGATAAAATAAAATCCTTAGCAGGTTCGGTATAAATATGTGCCAGATAGCCACCAAGAAATAACTGGACAACAAATAGCCCTGCAACTACAGGTATGTATTTCAATAATTTTTTCTGCGAACGGAACATCGATGTAATTTTCATTGCAGGTTCGAAATGTTCATCTTTCTCCTTTTTGAACAGATATTCGTATGACAAGTAAATAACCACAATGGTAAGAGTCCATAATATCAGGAATTCCCAAAGTGAGATTTTATGTGAATTAAAAGTAGTATCCTGATCAACAAGCGGTTCGGCAGGCCAGTTATTCGACCACGTTCGGTTAGTCCCCGGACGTAAAGACGAAGCAACTAATTGTCCCCAATCGAAAAATGCTGCGATTTTCACGGCTTCTTCAGGTCGGATAACACCTCCTTTCCAACCACGATCAGGGTCACCCTCCACAAGAAGTCTGGTTATGTATTTCACATTCTCTTTGTAAGCAGCCGCTGAAGCATCTGTGTAAACCGTTATCCCTTCAATAAGTTTGGTTTGTTTTTTCACATCCTGCTTTACTAACTCTTTTACCGCGCCGCGCTCAACATCAGTAAGTTGAGCATTTTTCTTTCCATATAACTTCATTCCGTAATAATCATACAAAAACACAGCTCTGTAATGAAGCATATCGGTCGTAAAATCGGGACCGCTATAAGCTCCCATTCCCAACATAGAGCCCCAGTCGGTGAGATCGAATTCCTGAAAAAAACTTTTTCCGGCAACCACATCATCGTAAGTGTAAAGCACTTCGCCACTGACAGATTTTACTTGTTGTGGAATGGGAGGTACTTCTTTCTGAAGATTGGCAGTGTAATAGATAAGCATCGAAACCATAACAAGGGCAATTATCCAGAAAGATGAAGCCAGGCCCTTGCGACTCATGAATTTGTCAATAAATGTTTGTTTCATTGTAGCATTTTTAAAGTTTATATTATGTTTATTCAGAGATATTTATCAGACATTTCCTTTGCCATGCGAATGTATTTGTCAAAATACTCGTTGTCGGAGTTTGAGTTGTTTTTTTGATCAAAAGATTTACTCATTGCGTCAAGAATATCGGCCGGTAAAACATTTTCGGCCATTGGATACAAAATATTGTTCTCCTTGTAAATGTGGCTGGTTAGTAACTCACCGTAATTGAGTAAATTTTCACGAATAATATCCATTGCCTGCAAATTGCCCGATTTGTATTGAGTAATCGCATCGATTGTATGTTTAACATACGATCTTCCAAGGTCGTGTTCGTGAAGCATTACTCCTATCGGGCCTCCATTAACGGGCATCCCACGCTTACTCATTTCGAGGAAAAGCTCATCTTCCTCTTTCATGTGATGATATTTATCAGCAAAATTCTGAATAAAATCAATGACCGACTCAAGATCGTTAATATCGATTTCAGCCGGACCATTATTACTTAAAATTACCTTCGAAACTTCAATCATTTTCAGAATTTTTTCGTGCTCGTTTACAAGCATTTGAATTGCACTCATATTATTTTGTTTAATTGATTATTTAATATTTTCAAAAAATTCATCGCTGCTTTCGTCCGACTTTAAAATTATTCATACACCGAATTTTTAGTTGTTCGTTCCCGTAGAACAGTAAAATCGCATTCAGGAACTTTCAATCGGACTTCGTACAAAATCAAAACTTCGAAACAAGGAAAACATAAACGATTAATTCTTGTTTTACTCACAGCTCTTTGTCATCTAAACCAACTAATAAGCTTAAAAAGAAATTCTTTGGGCTCAGAATATTTTAAACTTCCATGAAAGAATTACAGTTTTAGAGAATCTGATTGTTTCTTTCAGGTTTTTGAATGAATAAAAATTCGCTTATAAATCTTTTTATGCTTATTTTTGCTGATTGATCAGACGATGCAAAAATAGAATATCAGAAACCGTTTGAGTGTAACCCTGGTTACACACACGGAAAATTTGAAAAAAAACTGTAAAAAAATTCTTCAGGATGAAATCCGGCAGGTAAAAGAAGTGTAAGTTTTCACCTTGTCAGGCTTTATATTTCCGGATTTCGGCATATAACACTAAAAAACTCGAAAATGAAAGATATTGATCCACAATGGCAGGATTTCAGAAAACCCGAAGGTGGTGATGGTTTTCCCGACGATCTAAAATTCAGCGTTCGCTTTTACAAGAAAAACGACATTGTTTTCATGCAGGGTGATTTGTGTGATGCTTTGTATCTAATCACTTCCGGTTCAGTAAAAACCGAAATGATGACCGACAACGGAAATACGTTAGGAATAGAACTGATCAGGGCTCCGCGTCCTTTGGCACCGGCCTTTATTTTCTCGGCTAACAACCGGTTTCCGGTTACAGTTACAGCTACTGAAGACATTGAATTAATCAGAATCCCTAAAGATGAGGTCATTCGAATGATTTCGATAAACCCTCAGTTTATGCAGCAGTTTCTTCAACATAACGCTAACCGCACACAATTTCTGACCAATCGGTTACAATTACTAACCATTAAAAGTCTGAAAGGAAGAATAGCACATTTTCTTTTGGAACAGGCAGACGAACACGGCAGCACCTTCACTTTGAACCGAAACAAAACTGAACTGGCTGAATTTTTTAGTGTTGCCCGTCCTTCACTGGCACGAAGCATAACCGAAATGACCGAAGACGGCATCATTGAAGTAAACAGAAATGAGTACAGGATTATTGACAGAAGAAAACTACATGAATTACTGGTTTGATTAACGAGATACAACAGTCAGCCGCTTCGCGTCAGACTATCTTCCGAGATACAACAGTCAGCCGCTTCGCGTCAGACTGCTCTTTGAAAACAACCCGCAAGTCTGACGCGAAGCGGCTGACTTCTCTTTGAAAAA
>CALCBD010000010.1 GCA_937897985.1 uncultured Paludibacter sp.
ACTTTGTCTCAAACTTATTAGTTAAAACAGTCCAAAGAATAGGGGGTCAAACCATATTTGTCGCTCGTTTTTCAACATTTTTCGTAACAGAAATAAAAATATGCATCAGAAGATTGAGCACAAGCCACTTACTATTAAGTCGTTAATAGATTATTCCGTTAAAGAATTTGCAAAATGTCCATCAGTTTCGTTTGTGGACGGGTCGCCGATAAGTTATAAGGAATTAGGTGAAAATATTGAAAAAATATCAGAAATTTTATTTTCTTTTGGTCTGAAAAAAGGAGACAAAGTGGCTTTATTCTCTCAAAATATGCCCAATTGGGTGATTGCATATTTCTCCGTCGTTTCGAAAGGTTTGATTATCGTACCCATATTACCCGATTTTACCCGTCAGGAAGTTGAAAATGTGTTGCTGCATTCCGAATCCAGGGTTCTGTTTGTAAGTGACAGGTTGACATCGCGAATTGAAAATCTCGAATTGCCCGATTTAAAAGTTAAAATCCTGGTCGACAACTTTTCAATTATTTCGAATGATACTGATCAGGTTTTAAGTTCGGGCAATCATGAAAAGATAAATATAAAGGTTGAGGAAGATGATACTGCCGCTATTATTTATACTTCGGGTACGACAGGGCGTTCGAAAGGCGTGGTGTTATCGCATAAAAGCATTGCATTCATAGCTATGCAATCCTATACATTTTCACCTATCAACCATGATGACGTTTTCCTTTCAATTCTTCCATTATCACATACTTACGAAAATTCTATCGGAATGCTTTATCCGATTATGTATGGGTCGTCCATATTTTACCTGGAGAAACCACCAACTGCAGCTTCGTTGATGCCGGCACTCAAAAAAATCAGACCAACAATGATGTTGTCGGTGCCGCTGATTATGGAAAAGCTTTATAAAAGTCAGATACAATCAAAATTTTCGAAAACGGTTTTCATCAACTCCATCTACAGAACCCCGGTTTTCAGGAAAATTATTCACCGTATAGCCGGCAAAAAACTGTATGAGACCTTTGGCGGCAGACTTAAATTCTTTGGTATCGGTGGTGCAAAACTGGATTATAAAGTTGAACGGTTTTTGAAAGAAGCGCGTTTCCCTTATGCTATAGGTTACGGACTCACCGAGACGGCTCCTTTGCTGGCAGGTGCGGGTGTACATCATACCAAACTTCAATCGACCGGATATAAAGTGCAGGGAGTGGAAGTGAAAATCAATGAACCTGACAATAAGGGAATTGGTGAAATATGGGCCAAAGGACCGAATGTAATGAAAGGTTATTATAAAAATCCGGAGGCAACTGCTGAAGTATTGACCGGAGATGGCTGGTTTAAAACCGGCGATTTGGGTACTTTCGATTCAAAAGGCAGACTTTTCATCAAAGGCCGAATGAAAAATACCATCATTGGTGCCAGCGGCGAGAATATCTATCCCGAAGATATTGAAACAATTATCAATAATAATCAGATTGTTTCCGAATCGCTGATCGTCGAAGAAGATGGATTTCTGGTAGCTAAAATCATTCTCGATCTGGAAACCATCGAAAAAAATCTTGAGCATCTCAAACTCATTATCGATGAAAAGAAGGAACAATACATTGATTGGAAAAAACATTTTACGAAGGAACTGAACTCAAAACTTAACCGTAATTCACAAATAAACAGAGTGGATATTATGGATGAACCATTTGAAAAAACAGCTTCTCAAAAAATTAAAAGGTTCCTTTATACCAAAACAAAAAAGAAATAATTGAATTTTTTCAACAAAAATCAGTAATTTTGTGAGGCCCTCAAATTTCGTTTTTGAGGGCATTTGTTTTCAAAAATATATAATAAATACTTTTCAAATCTTCAGGTGATTTGACACTTTTTATCAACTGTAAATGCCACAAAACAACACGATAACTAATCCGTTAGCAACCGAAAAAATTGGTAAATTGCTCTGGAATTACTCTTTGCCGGCTATAATTGGCACAGTTGTGATGTCGCTTTACAACATTGTCGACAGGATTTTTATAGGGCAGGGGGTAGGTCCGCTGGCAATTTCGGGTCTGGCACTTACTTTCCCTTTTATGAATATTCTTCTGGCTTTCGGAATGTTGGTGGGTGGCGGTTCGGCTTCACGAATTTCTATTACTCTGGGTCAGAACGACAAGGAAAAAGCTGAAAAAATTCTCGGGAATGCCGTAACGATGACATTTTTAATTTCAGGTACTGCTATAATACTTTCGCTCCTGTTCATGGATGATTTATTGCGATTATTTGGTGGTACCGACAATACCATAAAATTTGCCCACGATTATATGATTATCATTATTCCGGGCGGAATTTTTACCGCATTGTATTTCGGGCTGAATAATATCTTACGGGCATCAGGTCATCCTCAGTCGGCGATGTATAACATTTTACTTGGAGCAATTATCAATCTTGTTCTCGACCCGATTTTTATTTTTGGTTTTGGCTGGGGAATTCAGGGTGCTGCCATTGCAACCGTAATTTCTTATTTCATAGGGACTTTGAGTGTTTTATCCTATTTTACAATTAAAAAAACACAACTAAAACTTCATGTCAGAAATTTCAGATTACAGAAAGAAATAGTTGAGTCAATTCTGAGTATTGGTATGTCACCTTTCAGTATGCAAATCGGGACCAGCATAGTGGTGATTCTGATTAACAACACATTGCTGCGTTACGGAGGTGATTTGGCAATAGGAGCCTATGGAATTGTCAACAGTGTAAATATGCTGGTAGTTATGTTTATCATCGGGTTGAATCAGGGCACACAACCGATTATCGGATATAATTTTGGTGCAGGCAATTTCAAAAGAATGTTTTCGACCTTAAGATTAGGTGCAATTCTGGCCACCTGCTTTACTACTTTTGGTTTCATTGTTGGCACTTTTTTTTCGCATCAGGTAGTCACCTTGTTTACCAGCGACATTGAATTACGTGAAATTTCGTCACTTGCATTACGTATTTCGGTTCTGATGTTTCCGGTGGTGGGAATTCTGATCGTAATTTCCAACTTCTTTCAATCCATTGGCAAAGCAAAAATATCCATTTTTCTGAGTCTTACCCGTCAGTTTTTATTTTTCGTTCCGGGACTTTACATTTTACCGGTTTTTTGGAATTTAAACGGAGCCTGGGCTGTAATGCCATTTTCGGACGGACTCGCCACATTGGTGGCAATAGTATCATTTGTATTTTTTTACCGAAATTTTAAGCACAACGAAAACTGATTTCACCCGCTAAAAAAATCAGAATCCTGCTTTTCAGGGAAAAAATGTATTTCTGCCGAAACAGATTGTACAAAAAAAATGCTTAGTGTTTTGTATATCACTAACTTTTTGTATCTTTGCGCCCTGAATTTTAAAGTCAACATAATGTCTAACCTACTAATTTATTAGTAATTAAAAAAACAATTTTCTGTAATGGAAGAAAATCAAAACATTCCGGAGGAAGTAATTCCAACCGTAGAAGAAACAGTAGTAGAAGCAACAAAACCGGTTGCAGAAGCACCTGCAGTTGAAGAAACTGTTGCTGTTGAAGAAATTAAAGCCGATGAAGCGCCTGTAGCCGAAGTAGAAACTCCTGCAGCCGAAGCAGCTCCTGTAGCTGAAGAAGTGATTGAAGAAGCTCCCGCTTCCAAAAAAAATGAAGCTCCTGTAGTGGCAGTTCCTGCTGCCGATTTCGATTGGGATGCTTATGAAAATGGTGATACGCTTACTGCTCAAAGTAAAGCAGATTTAGAAAAAATTTACGACAACACTCTGAATGCAATTAAAGACAAAGAAGTTGTTGAAGGTACCGTTATTTCGATAAACAAACGTGAAGTGGTGGTAAATGTTGGTTACAAATCGGATGGAATTGTTCCTATGAGCGAATTCCGTTACAATCCTGATTTGAAAATCGGCGACAAAGTTGAAGTTTATATTGAAAGTCAGGAAGATAAAAAAGGACAATTGCTCCTTTCACACAAACAAGCCCGTGCTACCCGTTCATGGGATCGCGTTAATGCAGCTCTCGAATCACAGGAAATTGTTAAAGGTTTTGTTAAATGCCGTACTAAAGGCGGTATGATCGTTGACGTATTTGGTATTGAAGCATTCTTACCGGGTTCGCAAATCGATGTTAAACCTATCCGCGATTACGATGTGTTTGTAAATAAAACAATGGAATTCAAGGTAATCAAAATCAATCACGAATTCAAAAACGTTGTTGTTTCACACAAAGCACTTATCGAAGCTGAACTCGAAAATCAGAAAAAAGAAATTATCAGCAAACTTCAGAAAGGTCAGGTTCTTGAGGGAACAGTTAAAAACATCACTTCGTACGGTGTGTTTATCGACCTTGGCGGCGTAGATGGTTTGATTCACATTACCGATCTTTCATGGGGTCGCGTTTCGCATCCTGAAGAAATCGTTGCACTGGATCAGAAACTTAATGTTGTTATTCTCGATTTCGATGACGAAAAGAAACGTATCGCTCTCGGTTTGAAACAATTGAATGCTCACCCATGGGATGCCTTAAGTGCTGACCTTAAAGTGGGTGACAAAGTTACCGGTAAAGTTGTGGTGATGGCCGATTACGGTGCATTTGTTGAAATTGCTCCGGGTGTTGAAGGATTAATCCACGTTTCTGAAATGAGCTGGTCACAACATTTACGTTCCGCTCAGGATTTCCTTAAAGTAGGTGATGAAGTTGAAACCATTATCCTTACTCTTGATCGCGACGAACGCAAAATGTCACTGGGTATCAAACAATTGAAATCTGATCCATGGGAAGATATCGAAGCCCGTTATGCAGTTGGAACAAAACATGTTGCAAAAGTTCGCAATTTCACCAACTTTGGTGTATTCGTAGAAATTGAAGAAGGTGTGGATGGTTTGATTCATATTTCTGACCTTTCATGGACCAAGAAAGTTAAACACCCGTCTGAATTTACTCATATTGGTGCCGAAATCGATGTTCAGGTATTGGAAATTGACAAAGCAAATCGTCGTTTAAGCCTTGGTCACAAACAACTGGAAGAAAATCCATGGGATGTATTGGAAACAATGTTCACTATCGACAGTATTCACGAAGGTGTGATTGTTGAAATGATGGACAAAGGTGCAGTAATTTCATTGCCTTATGGCGTTGAAGGTTTTGCAACTCCGAAACACCTGATCAAGGAAGACGGTTCACAGGCTCAGGTTGATGATAAATTACAGTTCAAAGTAATTGAATTCAACAAAGACGCAAAACGAATCATTGTTTCACACAGCAGAATTCATGAAGATGCTAAACGTGCCGAAAAAGCTGAAAATACTGTATCAGGTGTTGATGCCGGTGCTACCAAAAAGGCTGCTCCTAAAAAAGTAAAGAAAGATGAATTTGCATCTGCACAGACAAGCACTATCGAAAAAACTACTTTAGGTGATATCCAGTCGTTAGCTGACCTTAAAGACCAGATGGTAGAAGCTGCAGCTAAATCGGCTGCCAAAGCTGCTAAAAAAACTAAAGCTGCTGAACCTGTAGCCGAAGTTGCTGCTGAAGAAGCTCCTGTGGTTGAAAAAGAAGCCGCTAAAGAAGAAACTCCGGAAGCATAAGCTTTAAAGTTTTTGTACTAAAAAAGACCATTTCGATCACAGAAATGGTCTTTTTTTTATTGTCAGTCATTTTCATAAATTTATTTTCAAATCACTTCTGACTGACTTTTTATTTTAACTTCTTTCTTACTCACCGTTCCTCCGAATATTATTATGCGATGAACAAAGTATTAAGAACGTCTGAGACGAACCGTTGATTGTTAACTTTGGTTTCCGGTATAGTGGTAGTTTAATTCTCCTCATCACTTATTCCAAAAGACAGGGTAAATCTCAATCAGAGTTTTTACTGTTTCTTTACAAACTTCCCGTGCCAATCGCCCACTTTTATCATGTAAACGCCTGCCGGTAATGCGGCAACATGGATGGATTGACCATTTTGATGTTGACCGTTGATCATTTGTTTGCCTCTGAGGTCAAAAATGATAAAAGGTGAATTGTCCGATGGTAAATGGTTAATGTACAATTCGTCATTTACCGGATTTGGGAAAACCTGCACCTTTACCTCAGCCGGAACACTTGGCACAGCAGTGGCAGAAGCAACAACCGGACGAACTGATTTTCCATTCAGCTTGAGTTCGCCGTCCCAGTTGATGTGGTCACTATTGATGTAAAAGCCATATGCGGCGGTGTAGCTATCGGCAATTTCGAAGGGAATCGGCGTACTGCTCCAAAATTTACCGTAATCCTTTGGATAGTAAAGTGTGCCGTCGTAGCCATCGCGATATCCAGCCGTAGGCAGAAAAATGTTGTTGCCTGTGGCTTTATCGGTAAAGCGTCTTCCGTTTACCCCATTTTGAGTTGTCCAAGTACGACTTACTTTTTCTGTGTCAATCAAGCTTAGTATTTCGGCATACGTTGGCACACGATAGCCTGTTGGACTGGGGTCGTTGGCAACTTCCCATGTTGTAGCACCTGGATTAGAATGATTCCAGCTCCAGCCTTCCCAACTGTCCCAGTTGGGTGGCCAGCCGGGAACTTTTTCACCGGAAGCGGACCAAGCTATTCTGCTGTTCCACTGGTAGAACATACCGGCACTTTCGGGCGAAGCGGCAAAAGTACCCGGGGCATCCACATTACGAGTTGCCCAGCGTACACCGTTGATAAGCACATAATCGGCAGAAGAGAAATCCACTTCGTTGATGGTTCGGAAATCTTTCCACTGATTGGTAGTCTTATAGGCAGCTTTGGCGCCTGTGGGAACTTCAAGTACACAGGTGACTGTATCCACGTTGAGAAAAGTACTGAACCCGAGGGTAGGAGGTGTAGGATTTTTTACCGTTATTTTAGTCAGACCGGTGCATGCGAGAAAAGCCCTATCGCCAATGCTTGTTACACCGTTGCCGATAGTAACAGAGGTCAAACCGCCACAAGAGGCAAAAGCATTAGTTACAATGCCAGTTACACTGAGAGGGATAGAAATGGCACCCGTTTTAGCTCCCGGACATTGGATAAGTGTCGTTTGGGCTTTGTTGTACAATATGCCATCAACCGAAATGTAAGCCCCATTGTAAGCATCTGAACCGTCAATCACACCATCTCCGTTTGTATCGCCATAGGAAGTATCTACGTTGATAGTAGTCAGCGCACTGCAACCACCAAAAGGTACTTCTCCAATACTTGTTACTGTGCCGGGGATAGTAACGGAAGTCAAACCACTGCAACCGGAAAAGGCATAAGCACCGATGTTAGTTACACTGTTCGGGATAGTAACCGAAGTCAAGCCGCTGCAACCGAAAAAAGCTCCAACACCTATGTTTGTTACACTACCGGGGATAGTAAAGGCACCGGATTTAGCTCCCGGACATTGAATGAGTGTTGTTTGGTTTTTGTTGTACAGAATGCCGTCAACCGAACTGTATGCTCCATTAGCGGCATTTACGTTAATAGCCGTCAATGCGCCGCATCCGGAAAAAGCCCCTTCTTCAATATTTGTTACGCCGGCGGGGATAGTAACTGATGTCAAACTACTGCAATATTCAAAAGCATCAAATCCAATGGATGTTACGCTGGCAGGGAAAGTAATGGAAGCCAAACTGCTGCAACCCCGAAAAGCTCCAACTCCAATGTTTGTTACATCTCTGCCTATGGAAACGGATGACAAACTGTTGCAAAAATAAAAAGCAGCTCTTCCAATGGAAGTAACTCCTTCCGAAACGACTGCGGCCGTAATGGACGATTTGTAACCGTACCAGGGAGCCGAATTTGAAGCATAATCCGGCATTGTTCCTGTCCCGCTAATGGTCAGCGTACCGCCGGAGATTATCCATGTAAGGTTGCCGGTGGTACCGCTCTGGGCAAATAATTCAAAGGTTATGAATAGCCCTAACAATGTAATAAAGAATTTTTTCATAAATATAAATTTTGAATAAGTTGTTGAACTGTTGAGTTGTTGAACAACTCGTCAATTCGTTTACTTGTCAATTTGTTTATCGTATTTTGCATCTTTTTTTGCTCAATGCCAGCTCTTAGTTGAAGGTTTCTGTGTGTACATTCAGTTCGTTTACAAAATTGCTTTTGGCTGTTACTTCGTTTACGATGATCATGGTATTGATGCGCTCCACTTTATAGCAAAGATCCACTACAGAGCGTGTTACTTTCATCTATAGTGGTGTGTGGTCGTCATCCGGAGTATAGTTTTCTTTTTTCAATGCATCGAAGGCGTTAATAAAGCCTGAGTTCTCTGTTTTTTTTAAGGAAAAAAGAGTTGGGAAAATAGCATCTTGTGAATAACAGTTCATCATAACCTGTTGGTTTTATGGATATATGACAAAAATTTATTTACATCCTGCAAATTTATGAAAAAATTTAGAAATAAATAACAAAATTTGTTTTTTTAAGAACAATTTTGGAAATCATTTTGAAACCACTTATTGTCACCAATGTTTTTATGTACTTAAACTCATAAGAGGGGATAACCTGAGATAAAACGCTGATTTCCTGCTGACAATAAAGATTAATACACTTTTATTCTACTTGCATTCATGTACTATGGAGTCTTTTTCAAATTCCGAATCGAAATAATAACTAATGCGAATCAGGAGTTGAAAATGTTTGAGTTACTGTTTATTTAATAAGATATCAGGGTTACGCCCTGAATTGTTGTATTAAGCAGTGTAGCTGTGAAATACATTGTAATATTTCAACTCCTGATTCACATTTTTTCCCAGGTCAGATAATTTACAATCCTTTCCGGAGAAGCTGGTGGAGCCCGGTTTTAAATTATTATTTTCAAAAGACACCGATAATTTATATCCAATTTAACGTTGTATATTAACTACTATATCTGACTTTCCTCTCCAGAACCAACCCGTTTATCAAATCTCCGGCTTCTTTCTGATTGTAAATCAGTAATAAAAGATGAAGTAGAATTGTTTAGGAAGGATCTTCGGAATTTAGTCGTTCGGATTAAGCCATTTTTCAGGACTGTTTATGTATCTTTGTCGACAAATTCGTAGTTAACAGAAATGAAAAGAACAGCACTTTATATTTTATTATTTATTTGTTTTTCAGTAAGTTCGGAAGAGAATAGTTTCAGGTTTGCGTTGTTCACCGATTTACATGTTCAAATGAACCAAACGCAACCGGCCGAAGATCTGCAAAATGCAGTCGATGATTTGAATGCTTTACAGGAAATTGATTTTGTAATTGTGGATGGTGATATTACTGAATCGGGCGATTTGGCTTCACTTCAGAATGCAAAAAAAATACTTGATGGATTGAAAATTCCATATTATATTACTGTCGGTAATCATGAGCTAAAGTGGAGTGAATCAGGTGCCACCGATTTTATAAAGGTATTCGGGGATGATAAATTCAGCTTCGAACACAAAGGCATCCGTTTTATCGGCTTTGCTACCGGACCCATCATTAAAATGGGTGACGGACACATTGCTCCGCAGGACATCGATTGGGTCAGCAATCAGCTCACACTTACCGGTAAACAAACTCCGGTCATTATAGCCACTCATTATCCTTTACAGAACGGTGATGTTGACAACTGGTTCGATATGACCGATGTACTGAGAAAATACAATGTTCAGGTCGTTTTGAACGGTCATTATCACAGGTACGGGATATTGAACTATGATCAGATTCCCGGAATAATTAACCGAAGTACACTGAGAGGTAAAGAAAGTGTCGGTGGTTATACCATTTACACTGTTTCGGATTCGTTGAGGGTATTCGAAAAACAAATCGGGAAACCCGAATTTAACCGCTTAAATATCAAACTTGAAACAAGACATTACGATGCTCCCGATTTTCATCTCCGTCCTGACGAATCGATCAATTCTGTATATAAAAATGTGAAGGAAGTATGGAAATCAGATACACATACCGGAATCTATACCACACCCGCCATTTCGGAAAACCGGCTTTTTTACGGCGACGATTCAGGTTTTTTAAACTGTCTGAATGTGTCAAATGGTAAAAATATATGGAAATTCAAAACAGGTAGCCGTATCATTTCCTCACCGGCTGTAAACAAAAATAATATTGTTTTTGGTTCAACTGACGGAAATATTTACTGCCTTGATACCAATACCGGAAATCTGATATGGAAATTTGGTACTCCGAGAGCAGTAATGGGTTGTCCACTCATCATTAACGATACCATTTTTACCGGAGGCAGCGATGGCAACTTCCGCGCTCTTGATTTAAAATCGGGCCGGTTAATTTGGGCTTTTGACCAGATTAAATCGTATGTCGAAACCAAACCGGTTTATGCGAAAGGAAAAATAATGTTTGGCGCCTGGGATTCTTATTTTTATGCATTGAATGCGAAAAACGGACAATTAGTATGGAAATGGAACAACGGTTCCAACAGAATGCATTTCTCTCCTGCTGCTGTCTGGCCGGTAGTGTCAGGATCAAAAGTCTTTATTACTGCTCCCGACCGGTACTGGACCGCTTTGGATGTGGAAACCGGAAAACAACTGTGGCGGACCAAACAGTATGAGGTAAGGGAAACGATAGGCCTGTCAAAAAACGGAAAAATGGTATTGAGCCGCTGTATGAATGATAGCGTGATTGCCCTTGATGCAACCTCAGATCAACCAACCCTGATATGGAAAACCAACGCAGCTTTTGGTTATGATCACAATCCGAGCATGTTGATCGACAATGAAGGAACAATTATTTTCGGTACCAAAAACGGACTAATAACGGGCCTGAATACAAAAACCGGTAAGGTAAACTGGCAACATAAAACAGGAAATTCAATTGTAAATACAATTCAACCGGTTTCAAAAAACGAATGTATCCTTACAACTACCGGTGGTTTGGTGGTGAGATTAAAATATTAATAATATGAAACGAATCCCTTTCGAAAAAGGGAGAAGCTCCATACGACCTTATAAAATTATTTTCGTATGAATATCAATGAAATAGCTAAAAACATTGGAGTCGAAGCCAGATTTCCGGATGTTGAAATAAATTGGTTGCTTACTGATAGCCGAACTTTATCATTTCCGGCCGAAAGTTTATTCTTCGCCATAAAAACAAAAAGGAATGATGGACATCGTTATGTGAGCGAGCTTTATCGCCGGCAACAGTTTTATTTTGTTGTCAGTGAAATGCTACCTGAGTTTGAAAGTCTGACCAATGCTGTTTTTCTGGTTGTTGATAACACGCTCGAAGCACTTCAAAAATTGGTTGCCCACCATCGTGCTGCATTCAATATACCGGTCATAGGAATTACCGGCAGTAACGGGAAAACGGTGATTAAAGAATGGCTGTATCAGTTACTTCACACTGATTATGTGATTGTACGCTCACCGCGTAGCTATAACTCGCAGATTGGAGTGTCATTGTCGGTCTGGATGATGAACCGTACAACTCAGCTCGGTATTTTCGAAGCCGGAATATCACTTTTGGGCGAAATGGAAAAACTTGAACCCATCATTCGTCCCGAGATTGGCGTGTTTACAAATCTCGGCGACGCACATCAGGAAAATTTTCACAGCCTGAAACAGAAATGCGAAGAAAAACTTAAATTATTTAAGGATTCAAAAGTATTAGTCTATAATTCTGATAATAAATTGATTGATATATCAATTGCCCAATCAGAATTCAAAGGAAAATTACTTTCGTGGGGAACCAATTCGAAAGCAGTTTTGAGAATACTGTCAATTAAAAAATCGCAAAAAACCAATGTTGAATTTATGTACAATCATACTGTATTCAATATTGACATTCCGTTTTCCGACGATGCTTCCATCGAAAATTCCATTCATTGTGTGGCTGTAATGTTGCATTTTGGCATTGATTTTAAGGAAATTACGCGTCGGATTTTGCTTTTGGAGTCAGTAGCAATGCGACTCGAAGTGAAAGATGGCGTTCGAAACTGTGTGATCATTAATGATAGTTACAATTCGGATTTGAATTCATTGGCCATTGCCCTCGATTTTATGAATCAACAGGCTTCGGGAAATAATCTGACAAGGACCCTGGTATTGTCGGATATACTTCAGAGCGGTCAGTCACAGGATGAACTTTACTCTACTGTGGCTGAGTTGATTAAAAATAAAAATGTGCAAAAGTTGATTGGTGTGGGCCCTGAAATTTCACGTCAGAGCGACAAATTTATATCTATTGAAAGTGTTTTCTACGACGATACCGAAAGTTTTATCAAGTCGGGCAAAATACATGATTTCCGAAACGAAATAATACTTCTCAAAGGCTCGCGTAAATTCCGGTTTGAGCATATTTCGTCAAAACTGGAGAAAATTGCTCACGAAACTATTCTTGAAGTAAACCTGAATGCCCTGATTGAGAATTTCAATTATTTCAGGTCAAAACTACGTCCCGATACAAAAATAATGAGCATGGTGAAAGCATTTGCCTACGGCAGCGGTGCTGTTGAAGTAGCGCGAACATTGCAACATCACAGATGCGATAGCCTGGCAGTTGCTGTTGCCGACGAAGGAGCCGAGTTAAGACGTGAAGGAATTCGAATTCCTATAGTGGTAATGAATCCTGAAAAAGGAAGTTTCGGACTTATTTTCGATAATAATCTCGAACCTGAGATTTATAATTTCCGTATACTCGAATTGTTTGTCGAAGCAGCCGAAAAATTAGGAATTTATGATTATCCAGTTCATATTAAAATAGATAGCGGCATGCATCGGCTGGGCTTTGAAGCCGGTGATATTGATAAGTTAATTCAGAAACTTCAGCAACAACAACAGGTGAAAATCCGTTCGGTATTTACTCATTTGGCCGGTGCCGACGAAGCGAGATTTGATACATTTACCCGTCAGCAAATTGAAACTTTTTCGAAATGTGCTGATCAGTTGAGCAGCGTGTTTCAGCATAAAATTTTTCGTCATGTTCTTAATTCTTCAGGCATTGAACGATTTCCCGAATATCAGTTCGATATGGTTCGTCTGGGTATCGGACATTATGGTATCAGTGCTTTAAACGGGGTAAATCTCAAACAGGTTTGTTCGTTAAAAACCATTATTTTGCAGATTAAAAATGTCAGGGCAGGTGATACAGTGGGTTACAGCCGCAAAGGAATTGTAAACCGCGATATGAGAATAGCCGTATTACCCATAGGATATGCAGATGGGTTCGACCGTAAACTCGGTAATGGTGTAGGTGAGGTATATGTCAACGGAAGTCGTGCAAAAGTGATTGGAAATGTGTGTATGGATCTGATAATGATAGATATAAGTACAATTGAGGCGAAAGAAGGTGATACTGTCGAAATTTTCGGGGATCATATTCATATTTCAGAGGTAGCCGAAAAACTGAATACCATCTCTTATGAGGTTCTCACAAGTGTTTCACGCAGGGTGAAAAGGGTATATTTTCAGGAGTAAATATTACTTCATCAAATCATTTTCAATTATTCAATGGTATTAACTTATATCGATAATTTAAGTTCTTCACATCAATTGCTGAAAAGTGCTTCGGAGCTTGCCTTACAGCTCGGGAAAAACTTTTCTGTTCTTAGTTTTGTTAAAAGTGAAAATCAAACAGAAGAACAAAGTAATATCATCAGTGAACAATTGAAGTATTTGAACATCACAGAAGCTAAGGTGATGGTCGAAAACGGAACCATTAATAATTTGTCGGAAATTGCTGAAAATAAAGAAGTTTCATTTCTGTTTTTACAACTTTCAGAAATTAGTAAACGTAAAATAAGGTTTTTTCTCTCAGCTTGCCGGGACTTACGTATTCCGTATATTCTGTACAAAGACGAATTTAAAGTTTTGAAAATGAATGAGGTACTTGTTCCGGTCAATTATCTGGAGGAGGAAGTTGAAAAAGCTCAGTTTGGTGCTGCCTTTGGACGTTTTTGCGATAGTACAGTCCGGTTGCTTGTTGCAAAGGATTATGGAAGCAAAGCTGATAAAAATGCCGAAAAAATAGTTGAAATTTTTAATAAATTTAATTTCAACTTTAGTGTTGAGAAAGGAAAATCAGATAGTTTTAAAATTGATAGAGAAGCAGTTGCTACTGCAGGCCACAGAAATGCAGGTTTAATCATTGTGAGTGCATCGCGCGAGTACGGACTTGATGATATTCTATTTGGTCCGAAAGAGTTACACTTAATCAAACGTTCGGATTGTCCGATACTTTTAATTAATCCCCGTGCTGATTTGTATGCACTATGCGATTGATTTAACTGACATCAATAAACTCAAAAAAAATTAAAACTGCCAATTTGCCACTTTTTATGTCACAAAATTGTTAAAATTGTATTTGGCAAAATAATTGATAAACTGGCGGCGAACAAAAAATAACAGATACAACATATTTCCGAATTATGAAGAAACAAAAACATACCGAAGAGACGGACGGAGTAAATGATTTAAAACAGGAGATTCAGCCGGAAGTTCAAAATACAGAAGAAACAACCGAACAGGCAGCAGAACAAATTGCCGTTGATTTAGAAGCTCTTACTCAAAAATGCAATGAATTGTCTGATAAAAATCTCAGATTGATGGCTGAGTTCGACAACTATCGTAAACGAACTCTCAAGGAGCGAACTGATTTGATTAAAACAGCCGGAGAAAACATTCTGGTGAATATGCTTCCATTGGTCGACGATTTTGAGCGAGCCCAAAAAGCGATGGAAACTTCGGAGGATGTGGAAGCTATTAAAGCAGGTATTGATTTGATTTACAATAAGTTTATTGCTTTCCTTTTACAAAATGGAGTGAAAGCAATCCCTACTGAAAACGAAATTTTCAATACTGATATCCATGAAGCTATTACCACCTTTCCGGCTCCGAGTGAAGATTTAAAAGGTAAAATAGTAGATTGTGTGTCAAAAGGTTATACACTTAATGATAAAGTAATCAGATTTCCAAAAGTAGTGGTAGGAGAATAAATAAATTCAAAATAATAATGGTTTAAGTCAATGTTTCCGCTCATTAACGGCTAACATTGACTTTGAACGCATCAACAAATTTAAGCTTATGTCCAAAAGAGATTATTATGAAATTTTAGAGGTACCCAAAAATGCTTCGGCTGATGAAATTAAAAAAGCATATCGCAAGAAAGCTATTCAGTACCATCCTGATAAAAATCCCGGCGATAAAGTTTCAGAGGAAAAATTCAAAGAAGCTGCTGAAGCTTATGAAGTTTTGAGCGACGATCAGAAACGTCAGCGTTACGATCAGTTTGGGCACGCAGGCGTTGGTGGAGCTGCCGGTGGCGGATTTAGTGGTGCGGGCATGAATATGGAAGATATATTCTCACATTTCGGAGATATTTTCGGAGGACATTTTGGTGGTTTCGGAGGTTTTGGCGGAAGCCAGCGCGGTGGCGGACAAAGAGTCAGAAGAGGTTCTGATTTACGTGTAAAAGTAAAACTAAACCTGTCTGAAATAGCCACCGGCGTTGAGAAGAAGATAAAGGTTAAAAAATATGTCAGCTGTTCGCATTGCAATGGTACAGGAGCAGCTCACGGCTCACAGCCGGTAAGTTGTACAACCTGTCATGGCACAGGAAGAGTAACCCGCGTTCAACAAACCATTCTCGGACAAATGCAAACTGCATCTGATTGTCCGACCTGCGGAGGTGATGGTAAGATTATTAAGGATAAATGTTCGAATTGCAATGGTGAAGGCATAGTCCGTGAAGATGAAGTGATTTCGATTAATATTCCGGCAGGAGTAATGGAAGGAATGCAACTTTCAATGAATGGTAAAGGTAATGCAGCGCGCAGGGGAGGAGTGAACGGCGATTTGCTGGTTTTAGTGGAGGAAGAACCGCATCCGGAACTTATAAGAGATGAGAATGATTTGATTTATAACTTATTACTTACAGTTCCAATGGCCATAATGGGTGGCTCGGTCGAAGTGCCGACAGTGGACGGGAAAGTAAAGGTAACAATTAATCCGGGCACTCAACCGGGGAAGGTGTTACGATTAAGAGGCAAAGGACTACCCAGCGTGAATCGGTACGGAACAGGTGATTTGTTGATTAACGTTGGAGTTTATATTCCCGAAAATCTGAACAAGGAAGAAAAGCAAATCATACAGAAATTAGAAAAATCACCCAATGTGAAACCTAATTCGGCTGCCTCAAAGGATTTCTTCTCGCGTTTCAGAAATATGTTTGAGTAGCGTTTATGTGATTAATTTAATGATATTCAGTAATTTAAAAAGACTGAGATTTATTATTATCAATAAATACAATTTAAAATACCGAAAGAAATAAGAATTAAAAAGTACTGCAATTCAATGATTTGTAGTACTTTTTTTTATTCCCCCGATTTCTTTCTTTATTTACTGAAAACAATTATTATTTAAAAGTCGTTGTAATGAGCAACAAACTGATAAAACTAATTTGTTAAGATTTAAATTGATCGGTTAATGTTAATTTGTTTTTTTAACACGTATTTAATGAAATTTTCAGGCTTACATTTATTTTTCATAATTCCGGTAATTTTACCATTTCAATCAATAATTTCACAGGAAAAAAAATCAGAGTCGTTGCTTTTCGGAGTAAATTATACCGGCGATATGGTAAGTAATTTAACAGGAGGAATAAAAACCGGAACCACCTATCTCGGAATGGTAACTATGGATTTGGCATTCGATACGGAAACTGCTGATTTATGGAAAGGTGGCAGTTTCTATATCAAAATGGCAAATACTCACGGAGGGCGACCAACACAAAATTTTGTCGGTGATTTTCAGGGGGTTTCCAATATCGAAGCGGGTAATCTGACGTGGCTCTACGAATGCTGGTACAAGCATGATTTTGGAAAAATTAGTACAACGATTGGATTACAGGACTTAAATGTAAATTTTGCGTCAGATGATTGTGCCGCGCTCTTTAGCAACAGTTCGTTCGGTGTGCAATCGAGCATTGCAGATAATATTCCTTCACCGATTTTTCCTCTTACAGCTTTGGGTCTGAATATCAAATGGCAGCTTTCATCGTCATCGGAGTGGAAAGTGGCTTTGTTTGATGGTACTCCTGATGATTTTGAAAACAATCCCTACAATCTGAACTGGAAGTTGAGCCGCGATCAGGGTTTTTTGGTAATAACCGAATATAGTTTTACTAAAAGTCTGATAATAAATAAGTCGGGAAATTTTAAATTCGGAATTTATTATCATCAACACAATGATTCGATTGACAAAGAACAGAAAAACGGAGGTTTGTATTTTTCGGGTCATCAACAACTGACTGATCGGCTCCATATTTTTTCGCAAATAGGTTTAAGTCCGAAATCGATAAATATACATAATCATTTTTACAGTCTGGGCTTAAAATACTCAGGATTTTCAATCGCCTCACCCGATGATTTTTGTGGGATTGCACTGGCTTATGCCGGAATTGACAGCAGGCAGGACAACGGCGAAACAGCCATTGAACTGACATATCAGAAGAATTTTAACTCTCATTTCTATATTCGTCCTGATATTCAATATATTCTCAATCCATCGGGAACAGATGAAAAACTTAAAAATGCTTTTGTTGCAATGCTCCGGTTTGGAGTTGGTTTTTAATTAATTTCTCAACATTTTAAGCTGATAAATGTTTGTACAGTTGAGAATGAATAATTTTAATTATGCTGAAAGAAAATACATTTTTATCCGATATACCAACAGGTAAAGAAGCAATCATTACCAAAGTGCTTGGTCATGGAGCGTTTCGCAAAAGAATTACCGAAATGGGCTTTGTGAAAGGGAAAAAGGTGCGTGTTATTAAGAATGCACCGCTGCAGGACCCGGTTGAATATGAAATAATGGGATATAACGTATCATTGCGTCGCAGCGAAGCCGAATTAGTTGAAGTGGTTTCGGTGGAAGAGGCTTTGAATTTGTCGGAAGTAGAATTTCAGGGTACCATCGACGAGGAAACACTCAAGATTTCGGCCATAAAAAAGGGCAAAATTATAAACGTTGCTTTGGTGGGCAATCCAAATTGCGGAAAAACGACTTTATTTAACTATGCTTCGGGATCACACGAAAGAGTGGGAAATTATAGCGGAGTTACTGTGGATGCCAAAGAAGCCAGATTGAAAAAAAACGATTATGTGTTCAATATTGTAGATTTACCGGGCACCTATTCCATCACCGAATATTCACCCGAAGAACTTTATGTAAGAGCGCATATTATCGACAGAAAGCCTGATATTGTCATCAATGTAGTGGATGCTTCAAATCTTGAACGCAATCTGTTCCTTACCACTCAGCTGATTGATATGAACATCAAGGTTGTAATTGCCCTCAATATGTATGATGAACTTGAAAATAAACACATTCAATTCGATTACATGAGTTTGGGTGCAATGCTTGGTATTCCTATTATCCCTACCATCGCTTCGAAAGGCAAAGGAATAGATGAACTTTTTACAAAACTTATAGAAGTCTACGAAGACAAGGATTTGTCAGTCAGACATATTCATATCAATTATGGTAGTCTGATTGAAAAAGCCATTAACACTGTTCAGACGGAGATTTGGAAAAATCCTGAAATCAGAGTGAAATTATCTTCGAGATTTATAGCTATAAAATTACTCGAAGGTGATAAATCGACACGGACTTTTTTACAACAATTTTCCAATTATGAGCAAATAATAACTGTTGTTGCTCAGGTGGTTGCCGATCTTGAAAAAGAATATTCCGAAAAAGCTGAAACAATAATTACCGATGCAAAATACGGATTCATTGACGGAGCACTTAAAGAAACACTTAAAGAGACAAAAATTGATAAAAGAAAAGAAAAACGCGAGCTTGACGATCTCCTGACGCATCGTTTCTGGGGATTTCCTATTTTCTTCTTTTTTATGTGGTTGATGTTTCAGGCGACATTTACGTTGGGAAGCTACCCGATGGACTGGATTGATGCCGGTGTTGGTGCACTCAGTAGCTGGGTGCATGGTGCGATGCCCGAAGGACCACTTCGCGATCTGGTAGTCGATGGTATCATTGGCGGTTGCGGTGGTGTTATCGTTTTTCTTCCTAATATTTTAATTTTGTTCTTCTTCATCTCGTTAATGGAGGACACAGGTTATATGGCCCGTGCATCTTTTATAATGGATAAACTGATGCACAAAATCGGTCTCCACGGTAAATCATTCATTCCGCTGGTAATGGGCTTCGGGTGCAATGTTCCCGCTATTATGGCAACCAGAACACTTGACAATAAAAAGGACAGGATTCTGACAATGATTATTATTCCGTTCATGTCGTGCAGCGCCCGATTGCCGGTTTATGTGCTTTTAATATCAGCAATTTTTCCGAAAAACCAGGGTCTGGTTCTTTTCGCAATTTATTTTACAGGTATTTTATTAGCCATACTTACTGCTTTAGTAATGAAAAAAGTGGCATTTGCCAAAAAAGATGTTCCCTTTGTAATGGAATTACCACCATATCGAAAGCCCACATTGCGCAATACTTCCATTCACATGTGGCACAAAGGACAACAGTATCTTAAAAAAATGGGAACTGTAATTTTGTTCGCATCCATATTGATTTGGGCATTAGGCTATTATCCTGCACATATTAAATATTCTGTAGATTATCCTTCCATGATACAGTCGGTAAGTGCTGATAAATCGTTGAGTGAAAATGAAAAAGAACGGCAAATTTCCGTACTCGAAATGGACATGAAGGCTGAACATCAGGAAAAATCATATATCGGACAAATGGGGCATGCTATTGAACCTATCATCAGTCCGCTGGGTTACGACTGGAAGATGGGAGTGAGCATACTAACCGGATTGGCAGCTAAAGAAATCATTGTGAGTACAATGGGAATTTTGTATCAGGCTGATGATGTTCAGTCGGCGAATACAGATGAAACTCTTCAAACAAAAATTAAAGAGCAAAAACATTACAGTGGAGTGCTCAAAGGTCAAACTGTTTTTACTCCTTTGGTAAGTTTTGGTTTTATGTTATTTATACTGATTTATTTTCCTTGTGTGGCAGTAATTGCTGCCATTAAAAAGGAGGCCAACTGGGGCTGGGCCATTTTCACAATGGTTTATACCACTGTAATAGCATGGTTTGTGGCATTATTAACATACCAGATTGGTAGTTTGTTTTAAAAAGGATTGTGATACGATATCACAAACAAATTTGTTGAAAAATTGATAAGGATCAAAAATTTATGATACAGGAAATATTTGTTTATTTAATTATTGTCTCAGCTTTGGGATATACAGTTTATTCTGTGGTGAAAAGCTTACGAAGTAAGGAAAAATCGGGTTGTGAAGGTTGTAGTGGTTGCGATTTGAAAAACGAGATTATCAATTCAAAATCGAAAAACAAAGATCAGAAATACGATTGTCATCATTGAAGTAATTGTTTTTAAAACTCTCTTTTACAGACTTTTAATTTTCATATTTTATACTATTAAAAAATGACTTTTCAATTAACTGATTTTTTACCGACAACCAAAAAAGAAGTTGAACTTCGGGGATGGGATGAGTTGGATGTTGTCTTTTTTACAGGAGATGCATATATCGACCATCCTGCATTTGGCGCAGCAGTGATCGGACGAATTCTCGAAGCCGAAGGTTTAAAGGTGGCAATTGTACCTCAGCCCAACTGGCGTGATGACTTACGCGACTTTAAAAAAATGGGCCGTCCGCGTCTGTTTTTTGCTATTTCAGCCGGAAACATGGATTCAATGGTCAATCATTATACTGCTAATAAACGACTTCGTGGTGATGATGCTTATTCGCCGGATGGAAAACCCAACATGCGACCCGATTATGCAACCATTACCTATTCGAATATTCTCAAAAAACTTTACCCCGATGTTCCTTTGCTGATAGGTGGAATTGAAGCGTCGTTGCGGAGGTTTACGCATTACGATTACTGGTCGGATCAATTGATGCCCTCAATTCTTGTCGACTCCAAAGCCGATATGCTTATCTACGGAAATGGTGAAAAACCTCTGCGCGAACTGATTCGTCAGCTAAAAGAAGGGAAAACGTTCGCAGAAATAACTGATGTTCCGCAAAGTTCGTTTTTATCCAAAAATTTACCTGATTCAAAATGGGAAGATATAACACTTGTTTCGCATGAAATCTGCCTGACGGATAAAAAGTTATATGCTTCAAACTTCAAACATATTGAGGAAGAATCGAACAGGTTTAATGCCAACAGGCTGTTGCAAAAGGCCGGTAACAAATGGATAGTCGTTAATCCGCCTTACGAACCGCTGAGCGAGCAGGAACTGGATGCCAGTTTTGATTTGCCTTACACCAGAGTGCCACATCCTAAATATAAGGACAAAAGAATTCCGGCTTATGAAATGATTAAATTCTCTGTAAATCTGCACAGGGGTTGTTTTGGTGGCTGTGCCTTCTGTACCATTTCGGCGCATCAGGGCAAACATATCATTTCACGCTCGAAAGCATCCATATTGAACGAGGTGAAAAAGGTAACAGAAATGCCCGGTTTTAAAGGGTATATCAGTGATTTGGGTGGCCCATCGGCTAATATGTACGGCCTGAAGGGAATTGATACGGAAATTTGCAGGAAATGTCGTAAACCTTCCTGTATTCATCCCAAAGTGTGTTTTAATCTTGACACCAATCACAGCAGGTTGATTGATATTTACCGTTCGGTCGATAAGATACCCGGCATAAAAAAGTCATTTATCGGTAGTGGTGTTCGTTATGATTTGTTGTTGAGCGACACAAAAAGTGAAGAAGCCAATAAAAGTCATGCCGAGTATATTCGTGAGCTGATATCAAATCATGTTTCGGGCAGATTAAAAATAGCTCCGGAACATACTTCCGATGCTGTTTTGAAACTAATGCGTAAACCTACTTTTGAATATTTTGCGAAATTCAAAACTCAGTTCGAAAGAATTAATCGTGAAGCGGGTCTTAATCAACAGCTTATTCCGTATTTTATTTCGAGTCATCCCGGTTGTAAGAACGAAGACATGGCTGATCTGGCTATTCAGACCAAGCGTCTCGATTTTAAACTTGAACAGGTACAGGACTTTACTCCAACACCAATGACAGTTGCTACCGAAATTTATTATTCAGGTTATCATCCATATACTTTAGAACCGGTATATACCGCTAAAACGAAAGAAGAAAAACTGGCTCAGCGAAAGTTTTTCTTTTGGTACAAACCGGAATACAAACAGCAGATTATTCGTGACTTTCAGCGCATGAAAAGACCTGATTTGCAAAAGAAATTATTTTCGAGATAATTATAATTCTGTATATCTATGACTTATACTTCTGCAATTCAGTACCTTTACGATCGTTTGCCGGTGTTTCATCATGTGGGTGCTGCGGCTTATAAACCCGGCCTTGACAATACCATCCTGTTGCTCGAAAATTTGGGTAATCCGCATCAAAATTTCAAATCCATTCATATTGCCGGTACCAACGGGAAAGGATCTGTGTCGCACTTCCTGTCAGCAGTTTTTCAATCGGCAGGATATACGACAGCGCTTTATACTTCCCCTCATTTGGTTCATTTTGGAGAACGCATCAGAGTCGACGGTGAAATGATTGACGAAGAGTATGTTGTAAATTTTGTTGAAAACAATACTGAACTTTTCGAAACAGTTCAGCCTTCATTTTTTGAAGCTACTATGGCTTTGGCTTTCAGTTACTTTTCGTATAAAAAGGTAGATATCGCCATTATCGAAGTCGGACTCGGCGGAAGACTGGACAGTACGAACATTATTCAGCCCCTGCTATCGGTGATTACAAATATTAGTTTCGATCATGTTGGATTTCTGGGTGATACCCTGGAAAAAATTGCGTTCGAAAAAGCCGGAATCATCAAGCCTGATACACCTGTAGTAGTGGGAGAGTGGGTTCCCGAAACTCTGGAAGTTTTCAGACAAAAAGCCTCAGAAACCGGTAGTTCATTATATACGGCGGATGCGGAATTACAGTTTGTCTCGTACGACGAAAATAAAATGATCTGTAAGACTCAAAGGGATGATTATTTCAGAGTAGGTATGACCGGAAATTATCAGCTGAAAAATGTTTCGACTGTACTAAAATCAATCGAAGTTTTTCGGAAATATTACTCATCTGATTTCAGTATCGATAACAAAGCTCTGAAAAATGGAATTGAAAATGTAATTGAACTGACAGGGCTCAGAGGACGTTGGGAAAAACTGCAGGAATCACCAACGATTGTTGCCGATACCGGCCATAACACCGGTGGTATCAGTTACGTGGCTGAGCAACTTTTACAACAGAAATACAATCAGTTGCATATTGTTATCGGAATGGTGAACGATAAAGACATCAACCATGTATTGGAAATTTTACCCCGAAATGCCAGGTATTATTTTACTCAGGCAGCCGTCGTTCGTGCATTGCCGTGTGAAGAACTCCGGAAAACTGCTCAAAGTCATGGTTTAAATGGAGATGTGTATCCTGCTGTAAAAGAAGCTGTTAAAAAAGCAGTTAGTAAAGCAGAAAAAGATGATTTCATCTTCATAGGTGGAAGCAACTTTGTAGTAGGTGAAGCTCTTGAATTTTTCGATATGTTAAAAAAATAATTTGTTTTACCTGATCAATAATCAGCATAAATGTACTTTCATTGTTTCAATCGGAAATAAAAAATCAGATTTTATTTTTCAATAATTCAGTACTTTGTATCTGAATCAATAATAACAATCCTAAAATAATCAGATCAGAAAGGAATTTTCTGAAATTTTCTTATACCTTTGTACCCGAATTTGGTTTTGCCGATACAATCCTTGTATTGGTGATAAAAGGGAATCCGGTGTAAATCCGGGACAGTACCCGCTGCTGTAAACTCCAATCCAAACGTTTTGAACAACACTTTTGCCACTGTTTAAAGATGGTAGATGACTGATTTTAAGATATATAATTTATTTTGAAATCAAGAGTCAACCATTAATTACCAACGGGAAGGCGTTCAAAAACGGGAGTAAGTCAGAAGACCTGCCAATTTCTTTTTCAGCTTTTTGCTTTCGGGAGATATAGCAAAATGAATATGACTACTTCAATGTGAATGCTGTTATTCATAGTCCTAAAGTTTCAGTTCATTTGTACATCTCATTTCAATTATTAGCATACGAATAAATTAAATTTTATATATTAATCAATTGTAAATGAATAAATAATGAAAAAAAGTAAGTTATTTTTGGCACCAATGTGTCTTGCCCTGATTTTTGTCGCCTGTACGTCTGAACCGGATGTAAAAACAGTTATTGTGGATTTTGAAAATGTGAAGGTAAACGGTCTGGGCATTTCTGATTCCACAAGTTTCAAATCCGGAATTTGCGAATTTAGTCTGATTGATGGTCAGTTCTGGAACGGAGGGATAGTATGTTCCTCAAAACAGGACTCAGTCACTGCAGGTTATGAAAACCAATACAGTGCAATCGCGGCAAAAGGCGCTGCATCTTCATCGAAATACGGTGTGGTTTATGCTCCGGGCTCGTTTGCAGTTCTTCCTGTAGCCGGTGAACTTGTAACTATAAAAAGCATAATGCTCACCAACTCAACTTATGCTTATAAAGATATGAAATACGGCAGCCAGTTCGGAAAGAAATTTTCGACCGGCGATTGGTTTAAAGTAATCATTACCGGATACAAGGATGGAAACACGACCGGTACAGTTGAATATTATCTTTCAGATTTCAGAAATGGAAATACTTTTATGTTGAAAAACTGGGAAAAGGTGGATTTAAGTGGTTTGGGTTCAGTTGATAAAATTACCTTTACCTTTGATTCGACCGATAAATCAGGCGGCTGGCTCAATACACCATCTTATGTTTGCATTGATAATATCGAATTTACTGAGAAATCAGTTACAGAATAAATTTTCACTAATAGTTTTCTGAAAATGAGTGTAATAATCAATATTGTGAAAAATATATTGTCAAAACCCTTGTCAATTCAGGAAAAAGCACTACTTTTGTCGCCGGATAAGTCCTACACGACCAGCTCCCTTTGAACTCCCCCAGGGCTTGACCGCAGCAAGGGTAATTGGTTGTAGCGGTGCGATGTAGGGGGCTTATCCAATTGCCTCTTTAGCTCAGTTGGCCAGAGCACGTGATTTGTAATCTCGGGGTCGTTGGTTCGAATCCGACAAGAGGCTCAGATCGAAAGCCGTTTCAGTCAGTGAAACGGCTTTTTTGTTCCGGTTTTTTCAGCTCAACTTTTTGTAAGAAAGGCAATAGCATATTTTTGAATGCATAAAAAACGCTCATATCGTTGGATATGAGCGTTTTCTGTTTTTTTTAATGTCTGAATTATCAGGTATTCATTCCACCACAAACGTTAATGACTTGTCCGCTTACATAGCTCGATAAATCGGAAGCCAGGAACAATGTTACTTTTGCAACTTCTTCAGGACTTCCACCACGGCGCAACGGAATTAATTCTGACCATTTTGCACGTTGTTCGTCGGTGAGTGCATGAGTCATTTCGGTTTCGATAAAGCCCGGTGCAATTGCATTAGCACGAATGCCACGTGAGCCGAATTCTTTGGCAACTGATTTTGCCAAACCAATCATACCGGCTTTTGATGCCGAATAGTTAGCCTGACCTGCATTTCCCGAAACCCCAACCACAGAGCTCATGTTGATAATACTACCCGATTTTTGTTTCATCATAACGGGCGTTACAGCGTGAATAAAATTGAAAGCCGATTTCAGATTTACATTGATGACAGCATCCCATTGTAATTCTGTCATTCGCATCATTAAACCATCTTTGGTAATTCCTGCATTGTTTACCAATATGTCAACACGACCAAAGTCCTTCACAATCTGATCAACAACGGTATGTGTGTCGTCATACAAAGCAGCATTTGATGCATATCCTTTAGCTTTTACACCTAATGCTTCAATTTCATTTTGTGTATTGATTCCGTTTTCATCAATCACCAAATCAGTGAATGCAATATTTGCTCCTTCACTTGCTAATTTCAGCGCAATTGCTTTGCCGATACCACGAGCCGCACCGGTTACAATGGCTACTTTTCCTTCTAATAATTTCATGATTTTATTGCGTAATGTTGTGTCGGTATGTCTGTTTGCCAATGAATGACATTCCGACGATTCAAATATAACATCCGGTTTCATGTTGATTGGCATTTAACATGCTGAATGTTTTTTTAATTCTATGACTATTTATATCTCCATCTGAGACAAACTGCAATTCAATTTTTACCAAAATAGCAGTTTGCCTGACTGTTTTCGACCGCAAAGATAATATTTTTTTCGTTCAAAGGTCAAAAAATTGCATATTACGATGGTTTTTGTGCAAAAACCTCCAATATGAGTGTCATCTTAACCCTCTGAGTAATTCTCCGGTTTCCATTCGTTTTTTCCCCGGTGCCTGTACATTTTTCAGATGTATATAACCATCAACAACTGCAATTTTTAATGTTTTCTTTCCATCAGTAATTATTTCACCCGTTTTGTGACTGTGTTCTGAAATTTCACATTCAGTTTCAAAGATTTTAAGCAGAATAGTTTCCGACTGGCCGGGAAGTTTGATTTCGGTCCATGCTGTCGGGTAGGGCGAAAGTCCCCTGACGAGATTATGAATCTCTTTTGAGGTTTGGTTCCAATCCACTTTGCAGGTTTCTTTAAAAATTTTCGGGGCAGGTTTCAGACTTTCACTGTCAGTCGTAAACTGTTCCTGATCAATACCTTCAATTTGATTATCCATCAGTAAATCTATGGTTTTTCGTACCATTAAGCTTCCTGTAACCATTAATTTATCATGGATAGTTCCGGCGTTATCAGTATCGGAAATTGGAATTTTTTCCTGTAGAATTATTTTTCCCGTATCAATTTCGTGAGTGAGAAAGAAAGTCGTGGCACCTGTTTCTTTTTCACCATTGATGATTGCCCAGTTGATAGGAGCTGCACCTCTGTATTGGGGAAGGAGTGAGGCATGCAGGTTAAAAGTCCCCAGGCGGGGCATATTCCATACTACTTCGGGTAACATTCGAAATGCCACAACTACCTGAACATCTGCATTAAGTTCGCGTAATTCTTTCAGAAAAGTTTCATCCTTCAGTTTTTCGGGTTGAAGTAATTTTAAATTTTTTTCTAAAGCATATTGTTTCACAGGCGAAAACTGAACTTTATGTCCGCGTCCGGCCGGTTTATCGGGCATTGTGATTACTCCTGCAACCTCATAATTATTTTCAACTAATATTTTAAGACTTTCCACCGCAAAATCCGGTGTGCCCATAAATACAATTCGCATAACTTTTTAATTTTCAGTAAATAAAAATTTCAGAATTAATTTCTACGATCCATTCCCCACATCAGTTTGGTTTTCAGCGAATGGAAGAAATTATGATTTAATTGTTTGATTACCCTGATATTGAAATCTGCTTTACTAATTCTGAGTTTAGTGCTTTCATTTAAAATGACGGTTCGTCCATCGAGCGAAACCTGATAGCAATGACTCCGGCTTATTACATCCAGATCGATAGTCCAGTTGTCAGGTACAACCAAAGGCCGGACATTCAGGCTGTGTGAAGCCACCGGTGAAAGCAGGATATTTTGTGCCTGTGGAACTAAAAGGGGGCCTCCGACACTCATAGAATAGGCAGTGGATCCGGTCGGTGTGGAAATGAGCAATCCATCGGCCTGATAGGTATGAATGGCTTCTCCATTCAGATAAGTGTGTATACTGATCATCGACGAACTGTCCTGTTTCAATACCGAAACCTCGTTAAGTGCAAAAGGATATTCGAATTCAGTTTCGTCAGAAGCTTCAATATGGAGTAACGAACGTTCTTCAACATCAAAATTGTTAATCATTATTGCTTCGAGGGCAGGTACCATATTATCTCCCGGAACATCGGCCAGAAAACCTAATCGTCCGGTGTTGATTCCAAGAATAGGGATTTGTTTATTCCCGACATGCGCCGCTGTGCTTAGAAAAGTACCGTCGCCGCCAATACTTAAAGCAATATCGGCTGCAAAATCATCGTTTCTGATAATTTCAACGGCCTCGTCAATATGACATTCATGATCATTGACAAAGTTGTACAAAGCATCTTCGAACATCAGCACAACATTTTTATCCGAAAAGAAATCGATCAACACCTTAATGTGGCTTAGCACTGCAGGGCGATAAATATTGGCAAAAATGGCAATTTTCATTGATTTTAACTTAAATAAATCTTGTAAATCAGAGCGAATAATATGTTAATAAAGTAATTAAGTTGATTCTTATCTTTAAAAAATAAGAATTTGAGTTCAATATTTCAAAAGGTTCACTAATTTGAACTATTTTTGTAGCTGAATAGTTTGTTATACGAATTTCAGTCACAAAGGAACAAAATGTAAACGAAAGTAACAAATTTATCTTCATCCTTGTTCCTTCCGACCCAATCGCCAGAGCAGATAATTGATCGATATACTAATCAGAGAATGAATTAAAAATGACGAAATTAAGTGTAAATATTAATAAAATAGCCACTATCCGGAATGCCCGCGGAGGAAATATCCCAAATGTTTGTCAGGTAGCACTCGATTGTGAAAAATTCGGAGCGGATGGGATTACCGTTCACCCCCGTCCCGACGAAAGGCACATTCGATATCAGGATGTCTGGGATTTACGACCATTACTGAAAACAGAATTCAACATAGAAGGTAATCCCACACCGGAGTTTATTCAGCTTGTTAAAGCAGTAAAACCAAATCAGGTAACTCTTGTACCCGATGCTCACGATGCCATTACTTCCAATGCAGGCTGGGATACAAAGTCAAACTTTGAGTTCTTAAAAAATATTGTTGCTGATTTTCAGAGCGCAGGTATAAGAGTTTCAATTTTTGTTGATACCAATCCTGTAAATATTGAATTTGCTGCCAAAACCGGAACCGACAGAGTAGAGCTGTATACCGAACCTTATGCAACTAAATTCCCTGTCAATAAAGAAGATGCGATTGCCGGTTTTATTGAAGCAGCAAAAATAGCCCGAAAACTGGGGCTCGGACTCAATGCCGGTCATGACCTGAGTCTGGAAAATCTGAAATACTTTCATACGCTGATACCATGGGTCGATGAAGTTTCAATCGGACATGCACTGATTTCGGATGCTTTATATTTCGGACTCGAAAACACAATAAAACAATATAAAAATCAGTTAAGATAAAGCAACAACTTCAAAAACATAAAATTTAATTTCCCGAATAAAAAATAAAATCAATTGAATATGAATTTAATGCTTATTTTGCAGGCTACCATGCCTATTGCCAACCAACCATCCACACCGGCTGTTACAGCTGCTCCGGCTGCAGAAATGAATTTATGGCAAATGTTTCAGTACGGAGGTCCGATTATGTACATATTAGTTATCATGTTTGCACTGGCCGTCTACCTGTTTATCGAAAGATTGGTTACTCTGAAACAAGCTTCAAAGGAAGATAATTCATTTATGAATCGCATAAAAGACTATATTTACGATGGAAAAATCGAAGCAGCCAAAAAACTCTGTCATGATACCAATAGTCCCACTTCGCGTATGGTAGAAAAAGGGATCAGTCGTTTAGGGCGTCCGATGAGCGATGTACTTGTAGCCATCGAAAATGTTGGTAATCTCGAAATTGCCAAGCTCGAAAAGGGACTCGTTATACTGGCATCGGTTTCGGGAGGCGCTCCTATGCTCGGTTTTCTCGGAACTGTAACCGGTATGGTGACTGTGTTTTTTAACATGGCTCAAAAATCTGGCGGAACCATTCAGCTGGCTGATTTGTCAGTAGGTATGTATCAGGCAATGGTTACCACTGTAGGGGGATTGATAGTCGGAATTCTGGCTTATTTTGCCTACAATTACCTCGTTTCGCGTATCGATTCGGTGGTACGAATACTTGAATCGCGTACCATGGAATTTCTCGATTTGCTGAACGAACCGGCTTAAGTTTTGTTGAAAACAGTAAGAATAATTAATGCTTTAAGGAATAATTTCGAAATATTGAAATTTTGAACAAAAGTAAAAAATCAAATTATGGCTCTTAAAAGAAGAAGTAAAATAGAAGCCTCATTTTCAATGTCGTCGATGACTGACATTATTTTCCTGTTGCTGATATTCTTTGTGATTTCATCAACCATGTCGTCGCCGAGTGATATAAAAATTAACCTTCCGCAAAGTAAGGCAACAACAACATCGAAACCCATCATAGCGAAAGTTTCAATTGATGAACAGGGAAATTTTTTCGTGGCAAAAGGAAATGAGAAACCTGTGGCAATTGCACCGGATTTGCTCGAATCGTATATTACCGGACTTGTTGCACAGGATTCTTCGACATACATTGCTTTACATGCTGATCAGAATATAGCTTACAAAGAAGTAGTCAGAGTACTCGATATAGCTAATCAACACAAATTGAAATTAGTAATTGCAACCACTACACCTGATAAATAAGAAAAGTGAAGAAAGCGGATTTATATGGTATCATTGGCTCGATTATTTCGTGTATCATTCTGTTTCTGATACTTTGGCTTGTCGTAATTCCGGTTGCAAGTCCTGAAGTGAAAGATGATGAGGGTATAATGGTGAGTTTCGGTAATGCCGACAATGGAGGAGGGTATACTCCGACACCGGCATCACAACCCGAGGAAATTATTCCAAAAGCTGCGGCAACACCTAAAGTGGTGAAACAGGATTTAATGACATCGACCGACCCTAATGCATTATCGATAGCAGAACAAAAGAAAAAGGAAAAGAAAGAGCAGGAAGCCATTCAGAAACAAAAACTTGAAAATGAGCGGATTGCTAATGAAAAGAGAAGGAAGGAACAGGAAGCAATCGATAAAGCCAATGCAATGGGTGGACTTTTTGGCAACAGTACATCCAAAGGAAGCGGAAATAATACAGGAAATACAATGCAGGGAAATCCGGCCGGTTCGGGTTCTTCGGGTGGTAATTCGTGGTCGTTGAGCGGCAGGTCGTTGAATGGCAGATTAGTATCACCAAGATATGAAAATGATGTCGAAGGGAAAGTGACAGTAAGTATCAGAGTAGATGAAAATGGTAATGTAGTAAGCGCATCGGTAAGCTCGCCTACCACTATCAGTGATCAGGAAACCAGAAATGCCGCAATTACTGCGGCAAAGAACACTAAATTCAGTGGCGGAAACGGCACTGCTGTGGGAACAATCACCTATAATTTTAAACTGAAATAATAATTATACAGGAATGAAAATATACTTATTTCTGGCGGAAGGATTTGAAGAAATCGAAGCTGTAACCCCGATTGATGTTTTCAGACGTGCCGGAATGGAGGTGACAACCGTTTCGGTCACAGGTAGCAACCTTGTTGGCGGAGCTCACGGAATTATAATTCAGGCGGACAGCCTGTTTGAAAATACGGAATTTAAGGGCGATTTTATTCTTTTTCTTCCCGGCGGAATGCCAGGTACAGCGAATTTAGGTAAACATGCCGGTTTGACGAAATTGTTAAAGAAACATTCGGATAGAAATCAGCCTGTTGCAGCAATTTGTGCGGCACCATCTATTCCCGGACAACTCGGTATGCTCCGGGATAAAGAAGCAATATGCTATCCCGGATATGAAAAATTTCTGTATGGAGCTTCGCTTTCTACAGCCGATATTGTGAAATCGGGTTCGTTCTACACTGCAAAAGCAGCAGGTGTTGCACTAAAATTTGCATTGAAGATAGTGAAGGACTTTGAGGGGCAGGAAAAAGCTGACGAAATTGCGCGTGCTATATTTTTGTAAATAAAGATTATAATAAAAAATTTACCTGTGGACATAAAAAAAGGAATATAAAGCATATATTCCCTTTTTTTTAATGCATCAAAGCAGCTCTTAATTCAGAGCGTTTGTCAATTCAGCACCGGCTTTAAATTTAGCTACTTTTTTAGCTTCAATTGTAATGGCTTGTTTTGTTGCAGGATTGATGCCCGGACGAGCAGCACGTTCAGCAACAGCGAAAGTGCCAAAACCAACTAAACTTACTTTATCTCCGGCGATAAGGGCATCGGAAACACTTTTTACAACGGCATCAAGCGCTTTTTTAGCGTCGACTTTGCTAAGACCTGCTTCAGCTGCGATAGCATTGATTAATTCAGCTTTGTTCATAAGATTTTTTTTAGATTTTTAATAAGAAACAATAAACATACATTTTGATACTGCAAATGTAGTGGTTTACAAATAAAATGCAAGCATTTAAGTGAAAAAAAAATAGATAATTTTACATATTTTCTAAAAATATGTTAGAAAACATAATTTTGGAGTCAATTTTATTACTTTTGTATAATTAAAACAGTGTATTATCCTGTTTCACGGGCAGTATGCTCACTTTTATTTATAAGAAATCCCTTGTTTAATTATCGGATTAAAAAATGCGACTCTATAAAACAAAATTAATAAATGACTTACTGAAGATGATTGATTTCAGTGCTCAAAATATTTTCTTTTGATGTGGTTAAAGTTAAACAAAATATCAGGTTTTATCATTTATTCAAAATATCAACATTGACACAGAATATTCCTTTAACTTAAGTTTAAATTTCGTTCAACAATACAACTAAAAAAAATTCGATGAATAACAGATCTTCATTTTTAGATTTAATACCGCCGGTGGTGAAAAACTTATTAGCCATAAACATTATACTTTGGCTGGCCACACTGGTTTTGCCCGGAATGTTTGTCCGTATGAATTTACGAATCGACCTGACTGACATACTGGGAATGCATTACTGGGCTTCAGAAAAATTCAATCCGGCGCAGCTGGTTACCTATATGTTCATGCATGGCAACTTTAATCATGTGTTTTTCAACATGTTTGCTTTGTATATGTTTGGTGCTGCACTCGAAAATGTATGGGGTTCAAAGCGATTTCTGATATATTACCTGATCACTGGAATCGGGGCAGGAATTATCCAGCAATTGTTTTGGACTGTTGAATATCAATCAGTTGTAAATGCTATGAATCATGCCATATCGGCCAATTCGGGACAGGGACTGATTGCCTACGAATCAGTTCTCAGGAAATACTTTCAATTTGGCAATCTGGCTGCATTCGATGCTACTGCGGTGATTGATATGAAACGAATGTTGGTCGACCTGCCCGTAACAGTGGGTGCTTCGGGTGCAATTTTCGGAATTTTGCTTGCCTTCGGATGGCTATTCCCCGAAGCACGATTAATGCTGATTTTCTTCCCTGTACCTGTTAAAGCACGCCTCTTTGTCCTTTTGTATGGTGTACTTGAATTGTTCCTCGGGGTTGCTAATTTTTCGGGCGATAATGTGGCTCATTTCGCTCATCTCGGAGGTATGTTGTTCGGAGCAATATTGATTTTTATCTGGAAGAAAAAGAGATGATAAATAAAATGAATTTTTAAATATAAATAATTATAAATGAGTGCTATAAATCAATTAAAGGATATTTTTAGTAAAGGAAATTCCCTGATTCGTTTAATTTATATCAATGTTGCCGTTTATATTGTTTTGCAATTAATGTTCATCATTTTTCGTTTATTCAATAACAGCTTCGATCTCATATCCTGTTTAGCTTTACCCGCCGATTTTGCGGGTATTCTGCATCGCCCCTGGACAATTGTCAGTTATATGTTTCTGCATGAACAATTGTTTCATATTTTATTCAATATGCTGGCTTTGTATTGGTTTGGTCAGTTATTTCTGATGTTCTTCAGTCAGAAACAACTGGTAAGTCTGTATCTGACAGGCGGCTTTGCAGGAGCCATATTTTATGTTGCTGCTTATAACATTTTTCCTTTTTTTCAACCTGTGTTGAATCAGAGTTTATTGATGGGAGCATCCGGGTCGATCATGGCAATTATAGTAGCATCGGCAATGCAATCGCCGAATATGGCTATGAGAGTGATATTTATCGGAGAAGTGAAGCTTAAATACATAGCCGCATTTGCTGTTTTGACAAGTATTTTTGGCATTACGTCCAATAATGCAGGTGGTGAAATAGCTCACCTCGGAGGTGCTTTGACAGCTTATATTTTTATTGTATCTTTGCGGCAGGGAACTGATATTACGAAAGGCCTGAATAAGATAATAGATGCTGTTTATGACTTATTTAGACCCCGAAAGTTAAAAGTCAGTTCAACCAAAAAACCGGGAAATCAAAAAATGAGCGATGCAGAATTCAATGTCTACAAAGCCCGCAAAATGGAAGAAATTGATAAAATTCTCGATAAAATAAAAACTTCAGGCTACGAAAGCCTTTCGGCCGATGAAAAGAAAAAACTGTTCGAACAGGGGAAAAAGTAGATGACGAAAACTTTCTGAGATTCATACTTAAATTCAAATGTTTGGTAAAACTATTGTAAAGGTTATAATGTTGACTGCTAATGTGTTAGTGGTTATTGTTATGATGCTTTGTTTGGCCGGTACCAAAATCAGTCCTGAAATTTTTATTTTACCTTCCTATATTTCGTTGTTTTTCCCATTAGTTGTTATTCTGAACATTTGTTTTGTGTTCTTCTGGATGATAGCCCGAAAATGGTTTTTCCTGATTTCGCTGATTGTTTTGTTTTTTTCAGCTACACAGATTGCTGATACTTTTCCGGTGAATTTTGGAAAAACCAGGATTGTAACGACACAAAAACCAGTTAAAATACTTAGTTACAATACGATGATGAGTGGTGGTCTCGAAAAACACACAGCCGGAAAACCAAACCCTGTTATCAAATTTATCCTTGATACCGACGCTGATATTGTTTGTTTACAGGAGTTTGCAGTTAGTCCTAAAAGTGAATACCTTACTCAGGCTGATGTTTTGAGAATATTCAGAAAATACCCGTACCATCACATTTGGTACAAACAGGAACAAAACTGGGCAAAATCGGGAGTAGCTACTTTTTCAAGGTTCCCGATTTTGAAAAAAGAGAATATTGCCATCAAATCGAGATACAATGTATCTGTTTACTCTGATATAAAAGTAAACGGCGACACTTTCAGATTATTTAATAATCATCTGGAATCGAACAAACTGACTGAGAGAGACAGGGAATTACCGGTACAGTTAAAGGAAAGTTTTAACACCGATATTTTATCGGGTACCACTTTACATTTATCCCGAAAACTTGGAAATGCATATAAAAAACGGGCTATGCAGGCCGACACAATCGCACAGCTGATTGAAGAATCGCCCTATAAAGTGATTGTTTGCGGCGATTTCAACGATCATCCTGTATCGTACGCTTATACAAAAATTAAGTCGGGACTGAAAGATGCTTATACCGAAAACGGTAACGGTTTCGGATGGACACTGAATTTGTCGATTTATAAATTTCGTATTGACTTCATGTTGTACGATGCTGATTTCAGGTCTGATAATTTCAGAATTTCGAAAGTTAATTATTCCGATCATTATCCGATTCAGTGTGATTTTTACCTGAATTAAAATATTAAATGCTATTATAAAAATTTTAAAATCAAACTATTATGAGTATTCCTGCAAATTTAAAGTACACAAAAGAACATGAATGGTTACGTGTAGAAGGTGATTCTGCTTTTATCGGTATCACTGATTTTGCACAGAGTGAATTGGGCGAAATTGTTTTTGTTGAAGTTGAAACTATTGGCGAAACCCTTGCAGCAGGCGAAGTTTTCGGAACAGTAGAAGCAGTAAAAACCGTTTCCGAATTGTTTTTACCTGTTGGTGGTGAAGTGGTTGAATTTAACGATGCACTTGAAAGCAAACCCGAGTTAATTAATGATGATCCTTATGGTGAAGGATGGATTGTTAAAATAAATATCACTGATCCATCAGAAGCCGAATCCTTACTTTCTGCCGACGAATACCAGGCATTGTTGGGATAATTTTCAAATCAGTTTCTGAAATTACAGATAAAATAAGTAGTTTCAGTTCTTTCTGTATTATTCAATTAATCAAAAATAAATGAAAGCAAAAGTAAGTATAATAATGGGCAGCACATCGGATTTGCCTGTTATGGAAAAAGCAGCTGCATTGCTGAACGATTTTGAAATACCGTTCGAAATCAATGCATTGTCGGCTCATCGTACTCCTGAAGAAGTTGAATTGTTTGCATCAAATGCGGGAAAAAACGGAATTGAAGTGATTATCGCTGCTGCCGGAATGGCGGCACATCTGCCGGGTGTGATTGCATCAATGACTACCCTGCCGGTGATTGGAGTTCCGATCAATTCCGGTCTCGACGGGATGGATGCTCTGCTTTCGATTGTTCAGATGCCTCCGGGAATTCCTGTGGCAACCGTCGGAATTAATGCTGCTCAAAATGCAGCAATTCTTGCAGTGCAAATGTTATCACTCAATGACGTCGCACTTCAATCAAAACTGATGGAATACAAGAAGGAACTTAAAACAAAAATTGTGGAAGCTAATAAAAAGCTTTCGGAAATCAGTTATAAATTTAAAACGAATTAGAATAATTGTATTTTATTTATTTACAGTGTTTTAAGTTTGTTTTATGAAAAACTATTCACAAAAAAAATAATTATCAAATATTTAATAATATGCAAACCATTAACAATTTTAATTTTGCCGGCAAAAAAGCCTTTGTTCGTGTCGATTTCAATGTACCGTTGAACGAAAATTTTGAAATTACCGATGACAACAGAATCCGTGCCGCCTTGCCAACTCTGAAAAAGATACTGGCCGATGGTGGTAGCCTTATCATTGCATCCCACATGGGTCGTCCCAAGAAGAACCCAGATGCAAAGTACTCACTTAAAGCAATTCTGGCTCACGTATCTCAGCTTTTGGGTGTTGATGTTAAATTTGCACCCGATTGTATGGGTGAAGAGGCTGCTCAAATGGCAGCGGCGCTGAAACCGGGTGAAGCACTGTTACTCGAAAATCTCCGTTTCTATGCCGAAGAAGAAGGTAAACCACGTGGAGAATTTGCAAATGATGCTGAAAAAGACGCTGCCAAAAAAGTGGTAAAGGAAAGCCAGAAAAAATTCACAGCAACTCTGGCTTCTTATGCCGATTGTTATGTGAACGATGCTTTTGGTACTGCTCACAGAGCCCATGCTTCGACAGCTCTTATCGCCAGATATTTTGATGAAAATAACAAAATGTTCGGTTTCCTGATGGAAAAGGAAGTGTTGGCAGTTGAAAAAATTATGACTGATACGGCACGTCCGTTTACAGCTATTATGGGTGGATCGAAAGTTTCTTCCAAAATAGAAATTATTGAAAATCTCCTGACAAAAGTCGATAATCTGATCATCGCCGGTGGAATGACTTATACTTTCACCAAAGCTTTAGGTGGAAAAATCGGAAACTCGATTTGCGAAGATGATAAACTTGATCTCGCCCTCGAATTATTAGCCAAAGCCAAAGCCAATAATGTAAATATGGTATTGGCTACCGATGCTAAAATTGCAGATGCTTTCAGTAATGATGCCAATACACAATTTGTACCTGTAGGTCAGATTCCTGACGGTTGGGAAGGATTGGATATCGGCCCTGATACAGAAAAACTTTTCGGTGAAGTTATCAAATCATCCAGGACTATTCTTTGGAATGGACCGACAGGTGTTTTTGAATTTGATAACTTTACTCATGGCTCTTTATCAGTAGGCGAAGCTATCGTGGAAGCAACGAAAAATGGTGCGTTTTCACTTGTAGGTGGAGGCGACTCGGTTGCTTGTGTGAATAAATTCGGATTAGCCGACGGTGTTTCGTATGTATCGACCGGCGGTGGTGCATTGCTCGAAGCCATTGAAGGTCGCGTGTTACCAGGCATCGAAGCAATCAGAGGGTATTGATTTATCAATTGAAATCACTCAAAAAAAGATGCTCATCATTGATTTGATGAGCATTTTTTTATTTTTTTGAGTTTTGAAAGTCAGATAATAATGCCCTGAAAAAAGTTAATATAAATTAATAAAAGAAGATTGATACTTAAATAAATTAAATTATTAACTGTCTTGTTAACAATTAAGAAGGATTATTTATTTGGTTTTTAGATATATAGCTGTAAAAATTATTACAACAGTAATGAAAACTATTTGCTCCTGGGAAAATGATGTCCAATTTGTATTTTATAACTGATTGGTAATGTGATTTTTAAGTAAACCGAAACAAAGGTTATTTTTTTTGATAATATTTCAAAATTATTAAAACAGGAAGCTGTCATATTTATAACATTTACTTCAACAAAATACGACCAATAAACTATTACAAGCGCTAATAAAGGAAATATTATTTTTGAATCGTGAAATTCAATTTTAGTTCTATAAAAATTCAGAAACATGAAATTCAGGTCAACATTTACGTTATCAGTTTTATTGGTTTTTTATTTTATTTCTGCCAGTGCACAGGAAGTTAAAATCAATAACAATTTTGTGATTGAATCCGATGGAACACAGAGGTTGGATGGTACTGCGACAGTATATGACGATTTAATGGTATATCCTGATGCTACCACCAAAGGCCAATCAAATGCGCCGGTTTGGACAAAATTTACTGCAAACGGCGGTTCTCAGGGAGTGTTTTTGTGGGGTTTTGATCCCCTGACCGAACAGGAACTGTATTTTACAGTTCAGATACCTCATAAATATAAGTTGGGAACTCCGTTATATCCGCATGTTCACTGGACTACTTTAACAGGAATTCCGAATGGTTCGAATGTGGTTTGGGGCCTGGAATATAATATCATCAAGATTGGTGAGGTTTTTAGTTCGACTACAACTATAATTAACACAAATTCAATCATTACTCCAATTGGTACTCCATCAAGTGTAAGGCAGCATTTAATCAGTGCTTTCCCTGAAATCGGCGCAGGAACTGCACCAAATGACGTAAATATCAGCTCAGTTATCATGTGCAGGTTATACCGTATTGCTGCTGATTCAAGAGATACATTTGCGAATCCCGTGTTTTTATTGGGATTTGATTTTCATTATGAGATTGATACTGAGGGAAGCAGAACTCAATACGTTAAATAGTTGCGTTGAAACATGAACTTAATTTATTAAAATCCTGTATTAAAATGAATTTAACGAAATACATTGTTTTACTGTTACCGGTTTTATTTCCGGTATCGCTATTTGCTCAGGGCGTTGAAATTACGGCCGGTGCAAATATCACAGTATCCGGTGCGTCTTCAATTCAGATAGTCAATGGTGATTTTATTAACAACGGTTCGTACATAAAGGGAAATGAAACACTGACTATGTCGGGCAGCACAGCCAAGCAAATAAGCGGAAATAATAATACAGATATCTACGAACTGATAGTTTCGAATACAGGTGGAATAACTACAAATTTTGATCAATTGTCCTGTAATAATTTGAGTATCGTAAATGGAAGTAAATTTACCATTCCCGCCCAAAAATCAGTTCAGGTCAGTACATTATTAACAAATAATGCAGGAACAGATGGATTGGTCATTAAATCGGATATCAATCTGACGAATGGAAGCCTTATTTTTAATAATCCGGTTGATGCACCGGTGCAAGCCACTGTCGAAATGTATAGTAAGGCTGCCGCTGTAAATACAAATCCTTACTCCGATTATAAATGGCAGTTTTTTGGAATTCCGCTTCGTAATCTGGTCTCAGCATCACCTACATTTAACGGATCGTATGTTCGCAAGCACTTCGAAAGTGCAATGGATAATTCCGGAAGTTGGATTGCGCTCAATAATAATTCGTCACTTTCACCTGTGGATGGTTATGAAATTACGCAGGTTACAGCAAAAACTATTTATTTTAAGGGTGAACTGCTAAATTCAAATCAGTCAAAAACTATTAGTTACACTTCAGGTGCAATTTATAGTGGAAATCATATTTTGAGTAATCCTTATACTGCAGCAATCGATATCCGTAAAATGACTTTCGGAGCAAATATGGAAAATGCTGTTTATCTCTATAATACCGGTTCACATGCCGATTGGGTGGCTAATGGCACTGCTACGAACGGAAATAATCCGGGTCAATATTCCGCTTCGACTCCCAACACGGCCGGAACCAGCATTGAAGGATATTCTATACCACTCCAAATCCCTTCAATGCAGGGATTTATGGTAAAAAATACAGCTGAAACCACTTTTACTCTTGATTATAATTCATTAAAAATGAATAACCTTACACCACAAAGGGTGAATAATTCAGGTCAGACTGAAAATCAGAAAATATTTTCTCTTATTGAAGTTAAAGCTTCAAAATATACCGATCAGCTCTGGTTGTTTCACAACGATGCCTGCAGTCGTAATTTTGACAATGGATGGGATGCCCGAAAAAACATGAGCTCAGGTGCATTTCCACAAATTTTTGCCATCGAAAAGGATGGTGATTATCAGATTGATGTTGTGGATAATTATGATCAGACAATACTCGGATTTCGTAACGGAGATGATGAAAAATATACATTAAAATTTGTACATCAAAATCTTGATAAAACTTCTGAAAAACTGTATTTGTTTGATTTGGTGAATAATACAGTGACTGATATAACTACAAGCGGAACTGAATATGTTTTTGATGCCAATCCGACTGCTGAACCAACCAAAAGATTTAAAATATTGACTCAAAATGAAATGACCGATCAGCTGAACAGCAATTCCACTGAAAAAATTAAAGTTTATTTTGCGGATAATACGTTATTTATTGATAATATGAACGGCTTAAGCGGTCAGTACCGCATTTGTAATCTTTCAGGGAACTTATTGTTTAAAAATGAATTTGAAGCCTTCAAAATTACAAAGCATCAGGTCAGTCTGCCGACAGGAATTTATCTGATTTCAGTTGAAAATGAATCAGTTAATACAACCACCAAAATTATAGTGGAATAAATCATATAAAAATAGAATTTTTTAAGGTATAAAAATCAATTACAGCCGAAAGAAAATTATTTTTTTTCGGCTGTTTTTTTAGTACTTTTGTATTTCAACTCAGCACGAAAAAATCAGAAAACATGAATGAATTAGAAAACCTGTTCAGGCAATTTACCGGGGAAAAAATACTTTCAAAACAAGAGTTATCTGCTTCCGGTTCCAATCGCCGCTATTTTCGGTTCGAAAGTAAAAACAATTCTATTATTGGAGTGGAAGGCACATCAATTGAGGAAAATAAAGCTTTCATCAGTATGGCTGAACATTTTTATAAGCAGCATTTACCCGTACCTCAGTTTTATGCCCAAACCGATGACAGCAGGTTTTATATCCAGGAAGATCTGGGCGACACTTTGCTGTTCGATTATATTGCAGGCGGAAGAAAGACCGGTGTTTTTGATGAACCGGAAAAAGAAATGTTGCGTAAAACCATGCGTAAATTGCCTGCTATTCAGGTGTTGGGAGCGCAGGGTTTTGATTTCTCGGTTTGTTATCCGCAACCTGAATTTAACGAGCGGTCCATCTTTTGGGATTTGAATTATTTTAAATACAGCTTTCTGAAAGCCACCGGTCTCGATTTTCAGGAAAACCGTCTTGAAGATGAATTCAATAAATTTGCTGGGATTTTATTACAGTCACCCACCAACACTTTTATGTATCGCGATTTTCAGAGCCGTAACGTGATGATTAAAAACGATGAGCCTTATTTTATTGATTTTCAGGGTGGCCGGAAAGGGCCTTTATATTATGATGTAGCTTCATTTTTGTGGCAGGCCAAGGCTCAGTACAATGAAAGTCTGCGCGAAGAGTTACTGCAAACGTATCTGGATGCTTTGAAGGAATTAATGCCTGTCGATGAAAATGATTTCCGCGTAAGGCTTAAACACTTTGTATTATTCAGAACATTGCAGGTGCTTGGAGCATACGGTTTTCGCGGATATTTTGAGAAAAAACCACATTTCCTTCAAAGTATCCCGTTTGCTCTTGAAAATTTACGTTCGATACTTCGTAACCAGTTTTCGGAATATCCTTATCTGTTGGAAATATTAAAGAAAATGACAGAATTGAAACAATTCCGTGAAGTTTCGGTAAGAAAACCATTAGTTGTGAAATTGTACAGTTTTTCTTATAAAAAAGGAATCCCTCAGGATGATTCAGGAAATGGCGGTGGCTTTGTATTCGATTGCCGTGCTGTAAATAATCCGGGTAAATATGAACGTTATGCTCATTATACCGGTCTCGACGAGCCTGTTATTCAGTTTCTTGAAGAAGATGGCGAAATTATTTCCTTCCTCGAAAATGCATATAATCTGGTCGATGCCTCTGTCAAACGTTACAAAGAAAGAGGTTTCACCAATTTAATGATAAGCTTCGGTTGCACCGGTGGTCAGCACAGGTCGGTATATTCGGCACAAAAAATGGCCGAGCATATCAGTAATGAATTTGGAGTGGAAGTGCAACTGATTCACAGAGAGCAAAATATCGAACAGATTTTTCCCTTGAAAGCCGAATAATCCCGAATCAAAATGAAAGCAATGATTTTTGCTGCCGGACTCGGCACAAGGCTGAAGCCGCTTACCGACACAATGCCAAAAGCACTGGTCGAAATCGGCGGTAAACCGCTTCTTGAACATGTAATTCTAAAACTTATTTCTTCGGGTTTCGACGAAATAATGATTAATGTACATCATTTTCCTGAGCAAATAACCGCTTTTCTGAAATCAAGGAAAAACTTTGGTATACGTATCGAAGTTTCGGACGAAAGCGCAGAATTGCTTGATACAGGTGGTGGAATACGAAAAGCGCAATGGTTTTTTGATGATGGAAAACCTTTTTTAGTTCACAATGTGGATATATTATCAAATCTCGATTTATCGGCATTATATCACAAACATATAGAAAATAATCATTTAGCTACTCTGGTTGTTAGCCGGAGAACTACATTTCGTTATTTGCTCTTTAATCGGGATTTACTCCTTGAGGGCTGGATCAATGAAAAAACCGGTGAAAAAAGACCACCGGATTTATTTATATCATCAAGTTCAGAAAAATTAGCTTTTTCAGGAATTCAGATACTTAATCCACAGATTTTTAAATTAATGGAAGCTCATCCAAACAAATTTTCGGTAATCGATTTTTATCTGCAACATCTTGGTTTGAAATCATTTTACGGGTATATCCCCGATAATTATAAAATGATAGATGTGGGTAAACTCAATTCGATAGAGGAAGCCGGGAATTTTATTTTCTGAATCAGCCGGAATTCTCCGAATCCACAAATATCATAATAAACGGTCAGAGTATTTTCATTAATTCAGGCTTTCAAAAGGAAGTTTTTCTGATGACAGATCAAATCTGAAAAAGCGGATATGAATCGACAGCAAACAAAAAACGGGAGTATAAAATAGAATTATACTCCCGTCGTTTGTTTTAAACAGCTGTTTATTTCTCAGCATAAAATTCGTAATTCTGAACATTTACCGAAAGATTGATAGCAACTAAATATTTTTTATATTGCTCCTCGGTTAATATCATTTTTGCATTCCCCAGGTTGAACCACATTGCCTTTTCGGCAGCTTCTTCATTTTCAGTACCTATTGCATTCTTCATTTTCTTTTCTGTCAATGAAAATACATACTTTAACTGATCTTCCTGTTCACTGTTTGTGTTCAGATAGCGTGATAGTGAGGCAAATGTTTTTTCGTTGTTTAATTTGTAAAATACTTTGTATTCGTTCAGTTCCAGTGCAAAACTGCTGCTTGCAGTTGCCAGCGCTAATATAGCCAACACAAAAATCTTTTTCATAACTTTCTTAATTTTTAATTTAATACCTTATTATTGTTTGAAATAAAGCACAGTATATCAACCTGCTTTACTGATAGAGAAGTACGAATTTTATAAGCTGTATGCAATAGAGATTCATACTTTTTTTGCCTTTTGATTGCAATTCTAATGCTTTGATATGCAACCAACATTTTCATCATTCCGACAAGAACAATTGTTAACTACTCTTTCGTTTCCTGCCCGGTTTCCATTTTTTCTTTCAAAGTTTTATCACTTCTTCTGCAGTGTTAAAACCCTTTCGGATCATTGGAAAATTAACTAATAATACAATCTTTTATATACCTGAATAAAAAAAACAAAGAATTCCCATGTGATTTTAATTTCATGCGTATTCTTTGTTAGATTCAATTGCCATAATAAATTATTTCATTATGACGATGCAAAAATACATGTTTTAAAACATATAATCCAAACTTTTTGAGTTAAAAATTGATTTTAAAGTACACTTTTAACTTTAACGTTTTTGGTTATTGATTGTATCTCGTTGAAAATATGATAGTTGTGTCGGGTGTAATTGATGTTACAAAAATGTTACAAAACCGGATTTTTTTTGATTAAAGTGGAAAATTACCATAAAAGAATTGTAAAATCAATGCTTTTTTACGAAGATGATAATTAAAGTGAGGAAATGAGGTGTTCAAATTCGGGAATTTCTTCCAGAAAATGATATTTTTGGTTTTCGAAATCGATGCGACAGCAAAAATGTGATATACCATTGCTGATGATAAAATATCCGACTTTCAGTTTGGAATTATACACTGCTGCCTGATCGAAGGTTTGTTGTTTAATCTCAATGTTCGGAGCTTTAAACTCAATAATCACGATTGGGTTTGCATTACGATTGAAAACAACGGCATCGTATCTTTTTTTTAATCCGTTAATAATCAATTGTTTTTCAATTGATATGAGGGAAGCGGGATATTTTTTTTCCTGAATCAGGTACTGAATAAAATTCTGACGTACCCATTCCTCGGGTGTAAGTGAAACATATTTTTTCCGCTGCTGATCAAAAATAAAAGGTTTGTTATTCTGATTTATTATTCTGAAATTATACTCAGGAAGTCTTAAATGCCACATTTTTTTGTATTTTTGTTTCACAATTTTTCGAAACGCGAAATTACAAATTCTTGTTATATAAATTTATGCAATATGAAAACAAAAAACGAAATAGTTGAAAATTGGTTACCCAGATACACAAAAAGACCTCTCGAAGAATTTGGTGAATATATATTACTCACCAACTTTAATAATTATGTCGAATTATTTGCTGAATGGTACAATGTACCTGTATTAGGCAGGGATGGCTCTATGCCTAACGCTTCGGCCGAGGGTATTACCATCATTAACTTCGGAATGGGAAGCCCGAATGCTGCGCTTATTATGGATGTGCTTACCGCCATTCAGCCCAAAGCAGTGCTTTTTCTTGGAAAATGCGGAGGATTGAGAGATAAAAACGACATAGGCGATTATATTCTTCCGAGCGCGGCAATTCGTGGAGAGGGTACTTCAAACGATTATTTTCCACCCGAAATACCGGCTTTACCTGCATTTAGTCTGCAGCGTGCTGTTTCGTCCAACATTCGCGACTTTGGCAAAGATTACTGGACGGGAACTGTTTATACCACAAACCGCAGAGTATGGGAGCACGATGATAAATTCAAGGATTATCTCCGCTCTACGCGCGCCATTGCAATCGATATGGAAACAGCAACTCTATTTTCGGTCGCTTTTCACAATGGCATTTCTATAGGTGCATTATTGCTGGTTTCGGATATGCCTCTCAGAGCTGACGGTATTAAAACAGCTGAAAGTGATAAAAAAGTGACAGCCAATTTCGTTGAGGAGCATATTAAAATTGGTGTGAAATCTTTGTCATCGTTGATGCACAATAGTAAGACGATTAAACATTTAAGGTTTGAATAGTTGATTAACGGCATCCCGAAAAAATACTATATGTTTCAAAGTTTATAAGTTGATATGGCAAAACAGGGAATCTCATTTGATCAGATAATAAGCGATTTACGACGACAATCTTATGCTCCGGTCTATTTATTGATGGGAGAGGAGGCTTATTATATAGATCAAATTTCCGATTTTATTCAGAATAACGTTCTCGATGAGAGTCAGCAGGAATTCGATTTGACTGTGTTTTACGGGAAAGACACAGAAATGACAACGATAATCAACGCCGCAAAACGTTATCCGATGATGTCGCCCTATCAAATTGTGATAGTGAAAGAGGCACAATTGATAAAGGATTGGGAGCCATTGCAATACTATGTAAATAACCCATCAGGGTCGACCATACTGGTATTTGGTTATAAATACGGTACGCCGGATAAACGAAAAAAATGGGTACTCGATATCTCAAAAAACGGAGTAGTTTTCGAATCACAAAAACTGCGTGATTATGAAATGGGCCCCTGGATCAGTCAATATGCAAAATCGAAAAATGTAACAGTCGATGAAAAAGCTATTGTTATGTTAACCGAATTTCTGGGGACTGATCTGAGTAAGATGGCCAACGAATTAGACAAATTATTGCTCACTAAACCTGCGAATACCAACCGTATTACACCGGAACATGTTGAGAAAAATATAGGTATAAGCAAGGATTTTAATATTTTTGAACTGCAGGCAGCTCTCATCAATAAGGATGTGTTAAAAGCCAACCGAATTATTCGCTATTTTGCTGATAATAAGAAAAATAATCCAATGTTGGTTGTTCTTGCGCAATTGTTCAGTTTTTTCAGTAATCTGATGATGTATCATTATTTATCTGATAAAAGTCAGGCAGTAGTTGCTTCCGAATTAAAAATCAATCAATATTTTGTTAAAGATTACGAAAAGGCTTCAAAAAGTTTCGGACCCTGGAAAACCATGAATATTATTTCGTGGATTCGTGAAACAGATGCAAGAGGAAAAGGAATTGAGAGCAATAATATTGATGAAGTTGATTTAATGAAAGAGTTGATATATAAGATATTGCACTGATAAAAATACAAGATATATCAATTATCCAAAAAGTAACTGAATATAAAAAATAATACTACAGCTGTAGTATTATTTTTTTTTGTAAAAAAATCTGAGTTTACATCTCGTGAAAAAAGTAAATTTCTTTATTTTTTTCATTTGTAAGAATTCCCGCAAATTAAATCTTCGGTTTTATTCTTCAATTTCGAAGAAAAAAAAATGTATATCCGTGCCGTAAAATTTCAAAATACCCGAATTTATATCCATTTTATTTTATGTTAACATTTTTTATGAAATTATATTTGAAAAATAATTTCACAAATAATTTATAATCAGATATTTAGTTCGATATTACTGTTTCTCCGATTTTTTAAAAATAGTCTATTAAATATTTATATTGTAAAAAAAAATAGTATATTTAAATATAAGTAGTTGATAATCAATTGAAATTTGAAATTAAAATTTATACTACAATACCTGAATTTGTATTTGTAATATTAGTTGAAATAAATTTTTCAAACCATGTTGAATTAAATACTATGAAGTGTAGCATTAATTCCAAAATTTTTTTAACGATTTTTTCAAATTTATTTTCAGTTACAAAATAAACTAAAGTGTAAAAGAGTATGATGACAGAAAATTTTAGCAGAGAGAATTCAAATGCAGATGAAAGAAATCTTTTACGAAGTAAAATTGATTGTATACCGGTTTCGGTTTATTTCAATGATATGGAAAGCACGAAAATGCCGGTTAATGCACAGGAACTGATTCAGCCCGGAACCACCACCGAAAATCTGGAACAGGGTAAATCAGACAGTAATTTTTCGGGCGGGAATACCCTGAAGGAAACGTTGACCGGGAATCAAAAAGAATTTGAAAAAGATAAAATATACGACATGGCTGGCATGAGTGAAAATAAGGAACAAAAAAAATATAATGAGCAATTGGAGGTATTTTATCATCTTTTCGACTACCTGTCGGATGCAATTTATATTATGAAAGAGGACGGTCGAATGTTTTTTATCAACAGGGAAGCCGCCGGAAGACTTGGAATTGAACAATCTGGAATTTCACAATTCACGATCTTTGATATCGACAATACATATAAAAATCCTGAAGAATGGAGAAATTTCATAGCTTTTTTGAAGGATAAAAAAGAAATAACCATAGAAAGAACAACCAATGATCCGATAAGGAATGAATCGTTCCCGGTTGAAGTAAGAACCAAATTTATTGAAATTAATGATAACAGATATATTGTTACTACATCGCGTGATATTACAGTCAGAAAAAAATATGAGTCGGAAATGAAGCTCAGTTATGAAAGGCTGAATGAGCTGTCAATTCAGTCGAAGACTTATGCCTGGGAAATAAATGAAGATGGTTTATTCACCTATATGAGCCCGATAGTAGAAAATGTTATGGGATTTAAGGTATCCGAGATAGTGAATAAAATGTATTATTATGACTTGCTGGCTCCTCAAAATTTTGTTAAAGTGACAAAAGAAGCTCAGCAAATCATTGAATCAAGACAGTCGGTAATTAATTATGAGAAAATAGGAATAACCAAAAACAACAGGGAAATCTGGCTTTCGACAAATTGTTCGCCGATGTACGATGAGCGGGGCAGGTTTTTGGGATACAGAGGGAGCGATACAGATATAACCCAACACAAAGAACTTTTAAAAACCCTGGAAACAGCCCGAATCAATGCTGAAAAATCGGCTAAAGCCAAAGAGTTGTTCCTGACTAATATGAGTCATGAAATACGTACTCCGCTCAATGTTATTATCGGGATGATCCGGGAAATCGGAAAAGAACAGTTGTCGAAAAATCAGCAAAATTATCTGAAATTTGCTGAATCTTCGGCTTATCATCTGCTTTCCATCATCAATAATGTACTGGATATGTCGAAAATTGAAGCCGGTGAATTTCAGTTGGATATAAAAGATTTCAGTATGTCGGCTGTGTTAAGTAATGTCAGAAGTATTTTAAGTTCAAGAGCAAGTGGTAAAAAGATAAATTTTGAAGTTAACAGTTCCGATAAAATTGCCAGGGCTTTGAGGGGTGATTCTCTTCGGTTGAGTCAGGTTTTGATAAATTTGCTGGGCAATTCAATAAAATTTACTGATCAGGGTTTTGTAAATCTGTCGGTATCGATAGTTGAAAATGAGTCTGATTATCAACGTTTGAGATTTGAAATTTCAGATACCGGTATTGGTATGAGTGAAGAATTTTTACAAAATATATTTAAAAAATTCACTCAGGAAAATGATCAGTCGAACCGAAATCATGAAGGAACCGGTTTGGGAATGAGTATATCGAGAGAAATTGTTGAAATGATGGGCGGAGAAATCCGGATTACAAGTAAAAAAGGCATTGGAACGACCATTCAATTCGAAATTATTTTCCCTTATGGTATTGAAGATAAATTGATTCAGATAGATAAATCCACACATAATTATGATATTTCGGGAACGAGGGTTTTAATCGTCGAAGACAATGAAATGAACCGATTTATCGCACATCAGAGTTTAATGCAGGCGAAATGTGTAATTGATGAAGCTGATAATGGTAAAAACGCGATTGAAAAGCTGAAAACCACACAATATGATATAATACTAATGGATATTCAAATGCCTGAAATGGACGGAATAGAGGCAACAAAAATTATCCGGAATATAATGAATATAAAAACACCGGTTATTGCCCTTACTGCCAATGCATTCAAACACGATATAGATTTATATCTGAAAATAGGCATGAATGATTTTCTGATCAAACCATATAAAGAAGAAGAATTATTTTCAAAGATAGAAACGAATTGCAGATTTAATAAACATGATAACTTAATGAAAAACAATGATTTAGAATTAAATATAACTGACAGGATGAAAAGTAATCAGGTGGATGAATCAGACAAAATCCCATTATATAACATTTCACAGTTACAGGTAATTGCAAATGGTGATGCTAAATTTGTGGATAAAATGCTTGATATTTTCGAGAATTTGGCTTCTGACACAATTTCGCAGATGTCAACAGCACTTACAAACAACGATATCGATTCAATTAAACATTTGGCACATAAAATAAAGCCGAGTCTGGATAATATGAACGTAAAAATAATACATGATGAAATAAGAGCACTTGAAGATTTTAATATTCTTGTTAATTGTCCTGAAAATTTAAAAAAAATGGTTATATTTGTTGAGGAAATTTTGTCAAAAATTGTATTGGATTTACAAAATAGAAGGCATTTAATTTTAAGTTAAACATCACTTAAATTGATCTTTTATGCACATAAGCCACATTACATTAAGCTATTTTTTTATTAGTTCGGCTATTTTTTCGGTGTTTTTATCCTTTATAGCTTTTCTGAATAAAAAAAATCCGGCCAATAAATCATTAAGTTTATTGTTGGTTTTAGTAAGCATTTGGTCATTATTTTATGGTTTTGAACTGTTGTGTGATAATTATAACCTTTTGCATGACCTGCTTTCGATTCAATATATCGGGATTTCCGCTATACCTGTACTGCTTTTGGTCTTTGTTTCCAGATATTCTGAAAGAGATCACTGGATAAACAAAAGAAATCTGCTTATCTTAATGATTATCCCGGTTATTACCTTTATAATGGTTGTAACCAATGACCTGCACCATCTTTTCTATGCCACAAGTGAGTTAATCAGAAAAGGTGATTTTTCATATCACGAATTCAGCAAGGGGCCATTTTACTTTTTACATCTTATATATTCCTACAGTATAATTTTATTTGCTATATACCTCATCTTTAACACATTTCTGAGTGTATCACATGAAAACAGAATGAGGGTTCTTTTTATTTTGTTCAGTGCGGTTATTCCCTGTATATTTTCACTTTTTTACATATTTGGTTTTAAGCCTGAAGGAAATATTGACTTAACTCCCGTTGGTTTTTTAATGATGGGTTTACTGCTGACAGTAGGTACTTTTAATAAAGGCTTACTTAATATTAAGCCAATTGTGTTAAGTTCAATTTACAAGAGTATACCGGATGCAATTCTGGTTGTTGATACGAATGGTATCGTTATAAGTTCCAACCCTAAGGCTATTGAAATGATGCAGAAGGGTTTGCTTGACGATGAAAAAATTCAAAAAATTATAAATTCAAAAGAATTTGTACTGAATCACGAAAATAATTCGATGTTTATTGAAATAGAATTACTTACCAAAACATTCAGAATTGAAAAAACAGAAATAACCAATCAGTATAAGAAGTTAATCGGTACGATGTTTTTCATCATTGAGATTACTCAGGAAAAACAATTTCAGGATGCGTTAAAGAAAAGTGAAGAACAATACCGGATTTTATTTGATAATGCTCAGGAAGGTATAGTAGTGATTCAGGAAAAGAGATTTGTCTTTTTTAATCCTATGTTGCTGAAAATGACCGGATATGATGAAAATGAGCTTTTAAACATGCATTATAGCGAATTGATTTTCGCCGAAGATATACCCTTTATAGAAAATAATTATAATTCTTTAGCCTCAGGCGAAAAAATTGAAAAAAAATTAGAGTTCAGACTGAAGGGTAAATTTGACAATTTGTGCTGGGTGGAATTCAGTTCGGTTTTGATTGAGTGGAATGATAAACCTGCCGGATTACTGTTTGTCAATAATATCAACGAACAAAAACAAGCTGAACAACTGAAGGAGTTATTAATCTCAATTTCAAATACTTATATTAATGCTCCAATCGAAAGTTTTGATACAACCATTAATGATTCTTTACGTGAAATCGGAATGTTTGTAAATTCTGACAGGTCATATATTTTCGAATACGAATGGGAAAAAAATATCTGTGTCAACACCTACGAATGGTGTGCCGAAGGAATATCGTCAGAAATAAATAATTTAAAGGAGGTGCCTTTGAATCAAATGACTTCCTGGATAGAATCACATAAAAACAAACGTCCGTTGTTTATCGAAAATGTGTCGTTGCTCAATGATGAAGATCCAATCAAACAAAATCTTGAACATCAAGATATTAAGAGCCTGGTAACTATACCTTTGATAAATGAAGATGAATGTACAGGCTTTGTAGGTTTTGATTCTGTAAGGTTCCTGCATATCTATTCGGAAAAAGAAATGGTATTGCTTGAAGTGTTTTCGCAGATGATAGTAAACCTGACCAACAGGAAAAAAGCCAATGAATTTATCCAGCAGCAAATCAGAGAACAACAATTAATTAATTTGATTTCATCTGAATTTGTAAGTGCTGATTATAAGAACATTGAGTCAAAAATTCAGTTTATGTTAGAAAAAACAGGTGAATTCTTCAATGTCGACAGAAGCTATATTTTACGATATTACGACGATTCGGAAATAGAAACCAATACCCATGAATGGTGTGCAACTAACATTCATTCCGAAAAAGACTCGATCAATCATGTAAATATGAATAATTTCCCCTGGTGGAAAAGACAGGTCACCAAGAAATCAATCATCCATATCGGAAATGTAAGTGAACTACCCGAAGAGGCATCGATTGAAAAGACAGAGTTGCTGCGTCAGGGGATTAAAACATTGCTTTGCTTTCCTATTCTGAACAATAATACGCTCATCGGATATTATGGTTTTGATGTTGTAAATTCAATACGCAACTGGACTAAAAATCAAATTAATCTGATAGAGATTTTATCAAATATTGTGGGCGATGCGCTGATTAAAGTCGAAACAGAAATTGAACTGATTCGTTCGAAAGAACTGGCAGAAGCAGCCAATAAGGCAAAATCGAATTTTTTGTCGAACATGAGTCACGAAATCAGAACTCCTCTGAATGGCGTTATCGGATTTACCGAACTACTCCGCAATACCGAATTAAATAATTCACAGAAAGATTATCTTGAGAATGCCATCACTTCGGCCAATTTATTGTTGGAAGTAATAAGCGACATACTTGATTTTTCAAAAATAGAATCGGGTAAAATGGAACTTGAAATCATTAAAACCGATATAATTCAACTGTTTGAAAATGTGACGGATATAATTAAAGTAATGGCTTCGAAGAAAGGTCTGGAGTTATTACTTTTTATCAAACAGGGAACTCCCCGTTATGCTTATATCGACCCGATCCGTGTTAAACAAATTCTTGTAAATTTAATGAGTAACGCTGTGAAATTTACTCATCATGGTGAAATTGAATTAAGCCTCGAATTCGAACAGATAGAAAATCAGAAAGGAATTTTTAAGGTAAAAGTTCGTGATACAGGAATAGGTATAAAAAATTCGGACCGCAATAAACTTTTTAAAGCATTTTCACAGGCTGATACTTCAACTACCCGACGCTATGGCGGAACCGGTCTCGGTCTGATTATTTCCAACTCATTAGTCAGGAAAATGGGTGGTTCAATTGATTTTGAAAGTGAATACGAGAAGGGTAGTGTTTTTAGTTTTAGTATTGAATGTCAGTTTGAGACGGGCGAAAAGATAGATTTCCCCAAATCTTCAAACATTAAACGTGTGCTCATTGTTGATGATAATGAAAACAACAGGTTTATTCTGAAACATACACTTAATTATTGGGGAATAGAAACTGTTGATGTTGAAAACGGTATTAATGCGATTGAGCTGTTGAGCTTAAAAAATAAGTTTGACCTGTTAATCATTGATTATAATATGCCTCATTTGGACGGACTTGAAACGATAGCCCGCATACGTGGAATTATGAAAAATGAACATGCTTGTATCCCGATAATTTTATTGCACAGTTCGTCGGATGAAGTTAATTTGAATGCCCGGTCGAAAGAGCTTAAAATCAGGTATCTGCTGACAAAACCGGTAAAACAAAATGAATTGCTTTTTTATATAAACAACGTATTATGTGATGAAAATTCCGGGGAGGTTGTTCCGGCAAGGAAATTCAATGAGATTATCGCTACGTTGAATTCCAAATCCGACAGATTTATCATTTTGATTGTCGAAGATACACTTATGAATATGATTTTAACTTCAAATATGGTCCGGACTATTTTCCCAAATGTGTCTATAATTGAGGCAAATAACGGTTTTGAAGCAATTGAAAAATTAAAAGATACCATTCCTGATATTATCCTTATGGATGTGCAAATGCCCGAAATGGATGGACTTGAAGCGACCAGAAAAATTCGAAATCTCGTAAATTGTTCTGAATTGCCGGTAATAGCTTTAACTGCCGGAGTATCGAAAGAGGAACGAAAATTATGTTACAATTCGGGAATGAATGATTTTATATCAAAACCTATTGAACACGAGGAGCTTAAACGGATTTTGAATAAATACCTGACTAAAAAACCCCGGAATAAGGTCAATACTGAAATAAACAGCGGATATGGTTTTCAGTCGAAAGAAGTAAGTTTTGATAAGATGAAATTGATACAGAAAATTTCTGACGATCAAACATTAAAATTACTTTTAGAAACAGCTAAAACCGAATACCCTAAATACATTGAAAACATCGAAAATGCTATTGAATCGGACAACAGCCGGTTAATACTTGCGGAAATTCACAAATTGAAGGGAAGTGCAATGAACATGGAATTCATTAGAATGAGCGAATACGCAAAAATGATCGAAAGTGAAATTGATGACATGGATTTGGTTAAATATTATTTTAAACTCCTGAAAAATGATTGGAACGAAATTTCGGGAAGTATTTAATTTAAAGCCTGAAACGAGGATCATTGTTTTATACTTTTTACTGATTCCTGCACTTTGCGCAGGGAGCGGACATAAATCGCATTTTATTGAACTGAGCCTTCGATATATTGATGTTTCTTCGATGGATGTTCAGCCCGGCGATACTTTGCTGATTGAAGCCGGAATACGCAAATCGCTGAAAATATCAAATCTGAAGGGTGACTCGCTGAATTATATTATAGTCAGAAATTACGGAGGCGATGTCATAATTGAAAATAATGATTTTCACTATGGATTTTCTTTTTCGCACTGTTCATTTTTCAGAGTGACAGGTAGTTATAAAAATGAAGCCGGTGTTTACGGTATAAAAGTGCTCGGAACCGGCAGCGGTGCAAGCGGACTAAGTTTTGATAATCTGAGTACTAATTACGAAGCTGACCATATTGAAATAGCAAATACCGGATTTGCAGGCATTTTTGCATTTTCACAACCCACCATCGATTTAAGTGCCAACAGAGGTCACTTTGTTCAGCGAAATACCATAATCAGGAATAATTATATCCACGATACTGGTGGCGAAGGAATGTACATTGGTCATTCATTTTATAATGGTTATCAGATTACGTCTGAAAATCAGTCTTATATATTGTATCCTCACGAAATTACCGGTCTTAAGGTTTATGATAATATATTGAAAAATACCGGTTATGATGGATTACAAATTTGCTGTGCAACTGAAGGAACCGAAGTTTATAATAATACAATTTACAATTACGGTACACTTAACCAATCGATGCAACATTCCGGAATACAGATAGGTGCAGGTACAAAACTCAGATGCTTCAACAATACTATCCTGGATGGTTCGGGTACCGGAATTATGATGATGGGATTTGGTGGAAGTGTAATATATAATAACCTGATAGTCAATGCAGGGAAAAATTATTTCACAAACGACCCTGACGTTCGTGAATATGGAATTTTTGTAGACGACCGATGTACTCTTCCGAATACAAGTTTCTTTATTTTGAATAATACGATAATAAAATCTAAGTCAGACGGAATTCGGTTTTATAGTTTAATCAGTCGTAAAAATTTATTAGCCAATAATTTAATCATACAACCCGGTTCGAAATATTTATATGAACCCGGTAATTATAGCTTTATTTATCCCAGACAGGGAAGTGATATCAGGTACAACTCGAACTTTTTCACCAACCAGTTTATGGGCGAAACTGAAATTGACTGCAACGATATTCAGAAAAGTATTGACAGTCTGAAAATTCATATTGGTGAGCTGCAATTGCAGAAGAGGGGAGCAGATGTAAGTGAATATGGGATATTTACTGATTATTTCAATCAGTTACGTCTCAGTACCCCGAGTATTGGTGCTTTCGAATACTACGGTGATGTTGTGAAATCAATGAAAATACAAAAGGATATCAATTTGTTACACAACGATGGAAACAGTGATTACATCATTGAAAACAATTCATCGATTGATTTCAAAACAATCACCATTTATAATTTGAGCGGGACTATTGTCTTTCAAAAAGATATTGAAGTTTCAGGTATTGTTAAATTCAATCTGAAAGGAATTTTACCTAATGGTATATATTTATTGAAAATTCAGAATCCCGATCAGTTTTTATCAGGCAGATTTTATGTTAACTAATAAAATGAAGTAGTACAAATGTTGATCATAGTTGTTTAAAAGCATTGAAAGACAGTATTTTATTATATTTAATCAGAGAATTTATCCTGAAAGACTAAATTCAGGAAAAAATTATAACAGAAAAAGCATAAGTCCTGCCGGAATTAAAAAATTGGTAAAAAAGTTTTTATTTGCCCGTTAATTATTCCGCTGACTAAGTGACAAAAAATGAGAAGTAGAACATTGAAATATCAAATAAAAAATGCAGGATACCCGCAGTCATCAATTGTTTAAAACAATTGAACAAAGCCATGTAAGTATTGTAGTTGCTGATATACAGGGAAATATAGAATATGTGAATCCGCATTTTACTAAAATTACAGGTTACAGTCCCGGAGAGGTTATAGGTAAAAATCCGCGAATCTTAAAGTCGGAATTAACATCGGACGAAACCTACAGAAACCTATGGGGCTGTCTTTTAAAAGGGCAGGAGTGGAGGGGAGAATTGTGTAATAAGAGGAAGGATGGAAGTCTGTTCTGGGAGTCGGCAATCATTTCGGTAGTTCGGAACGGTGATGAAATCTCAGGGTTTATAGCTGTTAAAGAGGATATTACACATGAAAAACTGGTGAATGAAGAGATGCAGAAATTGTCCAGACTACAGGATATTCTGGTCGATATCTCACTTCGGAATATAAATTTAAGTATTAATGACATGGAAGTAAATGTCATTAAGTCATTAAAGGATATCAGTGAATTTGTTGATGCCGACAGGGCCTTGATATTCAAATACAACTGGGAAAGAAACTGTTGTACATGCCAGCACGAATGGTTTGCGGATAATTTATATCCGGTAGGTGAAAAGTTAATGCAGGTCGGATTAGACGAGATGAAAGAATGGACAAAAAATCATCTCAATGCTGAGGTTTTTTATATTCCGGATATTGAAAATTACTTCGGCGACAGTAATGAAATACTTAAGGAACGGGGTTTAAAAAGTCTGATTTCAGTACCGTTTTTTATTGAAAACCAATGTGTTGGATTTATCAGCTTCGATTCTGTTTTAAAGAAACATAAATATACAGAAAAAGAGATATCTTTGTTAAAAGTTTTCGGACAGATTTATGCCAGCCTTTTACAAAGAAGTAAACTGGAGCTGGATTTAAAAATGGAAATGCAGAAAGCCCGGAAAGCGAATGAAGCTAAATCGGAGTTTTTAGCCAACATGAGTCACGAGTTGAGGACACCGCTCAATGGTGTCATCGGATTTTCCGAATTATTGATGCAGACCGAACAAACCAAAGTTCAGAATCAATATTCGACAGCGATAAATACAAGTGCAAAAACACTTTTGAGTGTAATAAATGATATACTTGATTTTTCGAAAATTGAAGCAAATAAATTAGATCTTGAAATTGTAAAAACAGACATTATCGAGTTGCTCGAACACGCTATCGATATAGTTAAGCACAATGCTGAAAAAAAAGGATTAGAACTATTATTGAATATCCCTGTAAATTTACCACGCTTCGCTTTTATTGATCCGGTACGCGTGTCGCAGATTCTTATCAATTTACTGAGCAATGCTATTAAATTTACAATTTCAGGCGAAATTGAATTAAAGGTAATTTTTGAATGCAATGATGATGAAAACGGAAATTATTCATTTTATGTAAGAGATACCGGAATTGGAATCAATGACAATGAAAAGCTTAAACTTTTCAGGGCATTTTCGCAGGCTGATACGTCCACAACACGCCGGTTTGGTGGTACAGGACTCGGGCTCATTATTTCGGATAAATTAGCCCGTAAAATGGGTGACAAAATTAAATTTGAAAGTAAAGTTGGCGAAGGTTCTACATTTTATTTCACAATTAATGCACTTTATGAAACAAACAGTAAAGTGTTTTCTGAAAAAATTGAAAATATTAAGCGTGCATTGGTTATCGATGATAATCTGAACAGCCGTATTTATATCCAGCGGCTTCTTAGTAACTGGGGAATCGAAACTATTACCTGCGAGAGTGCTTCCGAAGCTGTATTTATTCTGCAGGTTTCTTCTCATTACGATTTAATAGTGGTTGATAATCAGATACATAATTCCAATGGTTTAGAATCGATACGACTCATTTGCAGAAAACTTAACATTTCGGTCGATTCCCGGAACTTTTTGTTGTTACACGCATCGACCGACGATTTTATATTTTTCGAAGAATGTGAACAAACCGGTATTAAGTATTTAATTGAGAAACCTTTGCGTTATGATGAAGTGTATAACTATCTTTTAAATATTGATGTTAACCGCACATATAAAAAGAATGAAAAAGTAATAACTGAAAAACCAAATCAAATGAATGGAAATTTTAAAATCCTGATCGCCGACGACGATGTGTTTAACATGATGCTGGCAAAAGCAATGATATCGAATATCATTACCGACGTGGAAATTTCTGAAGCAGTAAATGGAAAAATTGCTTTGGAGAAAGTTTTAAACAACGACTTTGACCTTGTTTTCATGGATGTACAGATGCCTGAAATGGACGGAAATGAAGCTACCAAAGCCATACGCGAAGTTGAATCCGCGACCGGAAAACATACAATTATTATCGGTTTGACGGCAGGTGCCTTAGAAACCGAACGTGAAAAATGTTTAAGTTCGGGAATGGATGTTTTCTTAACAAAACCAATCGACACTCAGAAACTTAAAGATACTATACATAAATTATTGAAATTGTAAGATATAAAACAGCTGATTATCTTATAATTAATCTCCCGAACAATTATGGACAACAGAACAAATAAGCTTATTTTGATCATTGATGATAATCCGATGAATCTTATAATTACTTCAAAAGTACTTGAAGGTTTTGGATTTAGTTGTTGTACGGCCGAAACCGGCCCTGAAGGCTTGAAACTGATTGAAAAGTGTTTACCTGCACTAATTTTACTGGATATTTCTATGCCCGGTATGGATGGATATGAAGTGTGCAGGTTGATAAAAATGAACGGGAAATGGAAAGAAATTCCGGTTATTTTTCTTACCGCCAATAATCAGACTGCCGATTTATTGAAAGGCTTCGAATTAGGTGGTGTCGACTACATTACAAAACCATTCAGGAGCGAAGAATTGTCAATCAGAGTGATGACTCATTTGGAACTGGCCGAATCGAAAAGGGAAATTTTAGAAATGAACCGGCAGAGGGATAAGCTGTACTCAATTATTGCACATGATATTCGTTCCCCGCTCTCGGGAATCCTGCAAACAATTGATGCTATTGATCAGGGATTTTTCGACCCGACAAGTGATGATTTTAAAGAGATTATACACCATTTGCGCGAAAGAACACTCGAAACAAGTACTTTGCTGACAAGTTTGCTGCAATGGACAAGGTTGAAAAGTGATAATGTTAATATCGAGCCCAAGGAAACCAATATCTTTGTTGTAATAACGAGTTGTATTCAATTGCTCGAAGCCAATGCGCTAATGAAGGAGATTAATATCCATTTTGATCCGGGAGATGAATCAATAGCGATTTGTGATGAAGTTTCAATGCACACCGTATTCAGGAATCTGATTACCAACGCAATAAAATTTACACCGAACAATGGTAATATCTGGATAAGGACAAAAAACGGCTCTGATAAGCTTTTTGTCGAAATTATTGATTCCGGAATCGGGATGGAAAATGATACCATAGATAAAATATTTAACAAAAATGAACACTTTACAAGCTCAGGCACCAATAACGAACAGGGGACAGGGCTGGGTTTACTGATAGTAAGGGAATTTATCGAAAAAAATAATGCAAAACTCAGGGTCGAAAGTGTAATTGGTAAAGGATCAACCTTTATTATCGAACTTCCGGCAAAAAAATTAAGTCCTGAATATCAAATTCAATCAGAAAAATCACTATTAAACTAATGTAATGGAAAATAGCTTGTTAAATATACTGATTATCGATGATGACTTAATTTACCGTCGTCTTTCATTGTCGATCCTGAAGGAAAGATTTAACGTTTTTTCGGCCGAAAATCCATCAAAAGGTTTTCAGATTCTGAAAACTCAGAAAATCGAGTTTGTTATATGCGATTATCGTTTGCCCGAAATGGATGGTTTGGATGTGTTGAAAAAAATTAAAAGTGAATATCCTGATACAGAGGTAATTGTTATAAGTGATTCAGGCAATATGGACACAGTGATAGAATCACTCCGGCGTGGAGCTGTTGATTATCTTAAAAAGCCCTTTACGCCTGCCGATTTATGGATGGCAATTGAAAAAACTCAGAAATTTGCTATACTCAGACAAAGTTTTAACAACGAAAAAAATAAAAATATTCAACTCAAAAAAACAATTGATTTTGAGTTTGGAATTGAAATGATTGGAAATTCCAAAATTGTTAAGGACATTAAAAATCAAATGCGAATGGTTGCCCAAACACCTGATACTTCTGTGCTTATACTGGGCGAAAGTGGTACAGGTAAAGAGTTGGTGGCAAGAGGCATTCATAATCTGAGTAAAAGAAAAGACGAATTCTTCGGTGCAGTTAATATGTCGGCTATTCCTGAAGACTTATTCGAAAGTGAATTTTTCGGACATAAAAAGGGTAGTTTTACAGGAGCAATAAATGACAAGGCAGGTTGGTTCGAAACTGCTGACAAAGGAACACTTTTTCTGGACGAAATTGGCGAAATGTCGCCTAACCTGCAGGTAAAATTGTTGAGGGTACTTGAAGACAGAACTTTTACAAAAGTAGGAACACAAAACACTTCAAACTTTGATATAAGAATTATTTCTGCTACAAATAAAGCATTAGAAATCATATCGTTAGGTAAGGAGTTTCGACTCGATTTGTTTCACCGAATCGGGACCTTTATTATATTTATTCCACCACTGCGGGACAGGACGGAAGATATTCCTGAATTATTAAATTATTTTACTGATATGTATAGTTTAAAACTTGGTAAATCAATTAAATATATTCAACCTGAAGTATATGAATTACTTAAAAACTATCAATTTCCGGGAAATATTCGTGAATTACGAAATATAACTGAACGTGCTGTTATTCTGTCATCGGATAACATAATTAAAACAGAAGATTTCACGCTGACAGGCTCACTTGTTAAAAATTCACGAAACGAAACCGGTTTCAATACACTTAATCTTGAGGAAATAGAAAAACAAACAATAATGAAAGCTCTGGAAATTTCAAATAATAATAAATCCGAAGCTGCCCGTTTACTGAATCTTGAGTGGAATGCACTTTACAGAAGAATACAGAAATACGGGATAAAAATATAACTAAAATCTTCGTTTTCGAAGAGTGTTTCTTTGAATTTAAAGAGTTTATTTTAGCAGTAAATATATAAATCTCATAATATCAGATAAATAGATGTTTGGCATTTAACTTGGAATAAGTAAGATGCAAAATTTAAATTTATTCTAAAAATTATATGAAAAGGAAAAATTCCGCCGTACACAATTTAGTATTAGTTTTTCTCACATTATTTGCGGGCACTTTAAGTTCCTGTCTCGAAAATAAATACAAGGAATTAGATGAAAATTTGAATTATTCAAATTTTGATTACAAAACTACAAAGGAAATAAGTGTAAATATAAACACACTTAATAATTCGAACCAGCCCATCGAAGGTGTTTATATTGAATTGTACACACAAAATCCGTTAAATGAAGCGGGAAATCTGATTTCGGATAGTGAAAAATACCTGATTCAGAAAGGAATAACCGACAAAAATGGTGTACTGAAATGCAAAATAGCTCCGGCTTCGTATGTCGATAGTTTAATTGTTATTGTTGAACATATAGGTTTACCAGTTTTTCAACAATATAAAATCAATTCGACTGAAATGAATTTAACTATTGGCGGAGCTAATAATTCTTCAAAAGTTTCTTCAGCCCCTGCAGGTATTTCTTCGGTTGTAGCATTACCTTCACCACAAAAAGTTAATGGTTATTATGTATTGGGTTCATGGGATAATTCCGGTTATCCTGCATATTTATGGGGAACCAAAGATTTAATTTCCAATGAATTATTGTCGGATATCAATGCGTCGTTACCCGAAAAAATTAAATTGCCTGTATCGCACCCCGAGTACATTAACTCTGTTGATGAAGGTAATATCGTTCTGATTGAGGATGCTGAAGTTTGGGTAACTTTTGTTCACGAAGGCGCAGGTTATTTGAATACTTTGGGCTATTACACCCATCCCAACGATAATCCGCCTGCATCAAAGGCTTCAATAACCGATGCTACAATAGTTTTTCCTAATGTATCATACAGTGGATCAGGTGGAAGTTTGATTTCTGGTAACAAAGTTCAGTTATTATATCTCGATAAGGCAACAAATACATATACCACGGTTTTCCCTAAAGGTACGACCATTGCCTGGTTTTTTATTGCCAACGGCTTTACAGGTAATAAAATCGGTTCGGGGTATGCAACTTACTATTCTGATAAAAGATTTAATCCTGAAAAAAATGACCAGAACAAAAAGCATAATGTTATACTGAATGACACCAAAAGACAGCTGCTTCTGATTGGATTTGAGGATTTGAACCGTGAAAACGGATCGGACGAAGATTTCAATGACGGTGTGTTTTATTCAACCGTCACTCCTTATACCGCTGTAAAAACCAACAATCTAAAACCACTCGATACACCGAAAAATAATGATTCGGATGGAGATGGTGTATCTGATTCGCGTGATGAATATCCATACGATAGCGAAAGGGCTTTTAATAACTATTATCCCGGTAAGAATGAAGTCGGAACCCTTACTTTCGAAGATTTGTGGCCATCGAAAGGTGATTATGATTTCAACGATTTAGTACTGAATTACAACTTTAATCAGGTTACCAATGCTGCAAACCAGATAGTGGATGTTGTTTCACAGATTACAGTGAAAGCCATTGGTGCTTCGATGAGAAATCCATTCGTCATTACCTTTAATACACCTTCAGAAAATGTGAAATCTGTAACAGGTCAGAATTTATCAAAAAATATTTTCTCCCTGAATGCAAACAATACAGAAGCAAATCAAAAAAATGCTACAGTTCCGGTATTTGATGATCCTTTTAAAGTAATCGGTTTTATTGGCTCTATTGTTAACAGTGTTAATGGAGGAGCTTATGCTGCTCCGAAAACAATAACGGTAACCACCACTTTTAAAAATCCTGTCAACTGGAACGATTTCGGAACAGCTCCTTACAACCCGTTCATTGTTAAAAACGGAGTGCGCGGAAACGAAATTCATCTACCGGGAAGTTTACCAACCGATTTAGCTGATAAAACTTTGTTCGGAACTTTTGATGATGAGTCAAGCATTGCTGCCGGAAAGTACTATGTGTCAGAAAAATATCTTCCCTGGGCAATGAATATCCCGGTTGATTTCGAATATCCGGTAGAAAAGGAAAGTATTTCAAATGTGTATTTGATGATGAAAGAATGGGCGCTGAGCAAAGGTTACAATTATATGGATTGGTATCTCGATAAGCCCGGATACCGCAATTATAATAAAATTTTTAAAAAATAACCTAAGGGTTTTGCAATTAATTTGCAAAAAAAAATTACTTTTGAAAAATGAATTCTGATTAAAGTCAAACGTTACCTCAAAAAGTTCGTTTGACTTTGATTGTTTCTGAATTTGATGGTCAATTGATAAATATGTAAATTAATGAAAAAGAAAATTTTAATTGTTGATGACAAAACTGAATTCCGAAGATTAACCAAAACAATTCTTTCGGGAGCCTATGACGTCGAAAGCGCCGAAAATGGTATCGATGCTTTGTCACTGCTTCAAAGTGGTTATTTACCTGATTTAATCGTCAGTGATTTATTAATGCCGGTACTTAGTGGAAAGGATTTTGTCGATCAGTTGAAATCAACAGGTGCATGGAAGGAAATTCCGGTAATTATTCTCTCGAGTATCGATAAAAGCGACGAAAAAATCAAGCTTATTAAGATGGGTGCCGACGATTATCTTGAAAAACCGTATAATCCTCACGAATTATTAGCCCGTATTGAAAAATTACTTAAGTAGTTTATATTTTATTATTTACCTTGAATTCTGTTACCCGAAATGATCAATTAATCAGATTTTTATGAAATATAATGTCGCTTATCTCGGTCAGGACAAAGAAATAATCAGCAGCTTATCAGTCCAGATTCCGCAATTCGAACTTACTGTGTATGAAAAGCCCTTTGATTCGACAAAATTTCCGGATACAATTGATTTAGTTATTTTTGAAGAAAACGATGATGATAATCAACTCATTGATATTAAGGAGCTGGTAAATAATCTCAGAAACAGGCAGGTTGTTTTTTTCGTTATCAGAGAAAAAATTGAGGCAAATCAATATCTGAATACGGGGATTCATGATGTTTTTAAGCGCGATTTTAATGCCGGTGATATTGTTAAACGATTTGAATTTATTAAATCGAATTACGATGCATTATTAAAAGTAAAAAAGGAAAATCTGGCATCCTTTAAACTCCCCTGTTGGAAGAGAATATTTGATATAATCTTCGCTTCTGTTGTACTATTAATCCTCTCTCCGGTATTTTTGATAATAATTATTGCCATCAGTGTCGAATCAAAAGGTAAATTTTATTATGCATCACCCCGAATCGGGACCGGATATAAAGTGTTTGGTTTTCTGAAATTCAGGAGCATGTATACAGATGCCGATAAACGCGTCGACGAGTTGATGAAAAAAAATCAATATCAAAAAGTTAATGCTGAAGAGCCTGAAAAAATTGTCTTTGAACAAATTAATGAAGGTGATACTGTGTTGATTAATGATGATGGTTTTATTTCGGAAAATAAAGTTAAGAAATTAAAAGCTGAGAAGCGTGAAAATGCTTTCTTTAAAGTAGCCAATGACCCCAGAATCACAAAAGTAGGCCGGATTCTGCGTAACACAAGTATCGATGAATTACCACAGTTTATCAATGTTTTAAAGGGTGATATGTCCATTGTCGGCAATCGTCCGTTGCCATTGTACGAAGCTGAATTGTTAACTACCGATCAGTGGTCGAAACGCTTTCTGGCACCGGCAGGCATTACAGGTTTGTGGCAGGTGACCAAAAGGGGAGGAGCAAATGTAATGTCGGCCGATGATCGAAAACAACTGGACATTGAATATGCTGAGAATTTCTCATTCTGGTATGACATCAAAATTTTACTAAAGACAATTCCTGCAATGATCCAACATGAAAATGTATAAAATTATGTCTAAATCAGGTTTAACGTTCATCTTTATTCTATCGTTTATCAGTTTTAACCTGACTGATATTGCGGCACAGGCAACCAAAAATATATCAGTAAATGATACATTATCAGTTGATACAAGTCTGTATAACATTCAATTGCCTTCATTGCAGACTTTCATCGATGCAGGATTAAAAAATTCGCCTCTGATCAGGATTGATGACAATGAAATTGAGCAAAATATTCAAAAATTAAAAATTATCAAAAGTGCCTGGACGGACAATATCTTTATCGAAGGGCTGACAAAGTTTGGTTTATTTAATCAGTTAATCATTTCGGGCGAAGCCGGAACAACTAATGAAGTCGGTTTACAATCGGCCAACCAACAATTTAACTATTATACCGGCCTGTCGATGAAAATTCCTTTATCTGATTTTCTGAACAGGAAAAAATCGATAAAGATAATTAACAGGGATTTAGACAACTCTAAATTAAAAAAACAACAATTAGTTAATGATTTTAAATTATTAATCATTGATCAGTATTACAAAGTTGTAAATCTGAAGGAAGTATTCAGTTTTTTGGTAGAGGACATTCAATCAAAAGAAATCTCATTTCTGAAAGCCGAAAAAGACCTCGAATGTGGTGCGGTTTCTATTGTCGATTTTTCGAATATTGTCACTGAACGCCGAAAGTCAAGAGAAAGTTATTACAAAACAAAAAATGAATTATTATCAGAGTTTTATAAACTACAAATAATAACGGGTTTAAATTTTTAACAATTCAGATGAATATTCTTCAATTCATAAAGCTTTTAGCGTCAAAATTGATTTATTTAATTATACTACCAATTTTAGCTGCAGTAATCGTTTTTTTTATAACTCAACATTTACCACTCTCGTACAGTACGGATGTAACTCTTTTCACCGGCATAACATCCAATTCGGGTGTTGTGGTTGATAATGTCAGAGTTGATAATTATGCTACTCAAAATGAATACAATAACATCCTTGAGATGATGAACTCGAATGATATTCTCGAGGAAGTTTCAATCAAATTGTTAACACAACATCTTTTACTTTCGAAACCACAGAAAGACATTATCTCTGAAAATGCTTTTAATGAAATAAATAATATTACTCCTGCTGAAGTCAAAAAATTGATAGTAAAGGGCAATTTTAACCAAAGCTATAATAATCTGAAAAACTATGTTAAACAGGACAGAAACAACTTTATTTATAGTTTACTTAATTTCGATAATCCCTATTACAGTTTTAAATCATTGAGAAATATTAAACATGACAGGTTGAACAACAGTGATTTAATAAGAATTTCGTACCAGAGTTCCGATCCCGGAATTTCATATAATACCGTTAAATTTCTAAGCGAAGTTTTCATTGAACGATACAGACTGCTGAAAGTAACTCAGACCGGCTCTGCAGTAGAGTATTTTGAGAAGAAGCTCAAAGAGTCGGAAGATAAAATTAATAAGGCCGAAGATGAATTAATGAAATTCAATATCGACAACAGCATTATTAATTACTATGAGCAGACCAAACAAACCACTACCCAACAGCAGGAAATTGAACTCAGATTACAGGAAAGAAAGATGGGTATTGAATCTTCAAAGGCTGTTTTCGAAAGGTTGGATCAGGAGGTTTCTAATCGTTTTAAAAACAATAAAAGGACTACACGAATTCTCGATTTAAGGAATCAGATCATTGAAAATGCCAATATTATATTTAACAAAGAATTAAATAATAAACCAACTGATAATGTTCAACTGAGTAAACTGAAAATCAGGCAAAGAACATTAGAACAAAACCTCTCGAACACAATTGATTCGGTATATATTTTTGAATCAAAGAGTCAGGGAGTGGAATCGCAGAAAATGCTGGGTGAATGGCTGGATGCTCTGAAAGATTATGTCGGTAGTTCGGCAATTTATAATTCAATGCTCGAAAGGCATAAGGACTTCCTGAAACAATACAAACTTTATGCTCCGTTGGGGGCTACTGTTGCTCACATCGAAAGAGAAATTGATGTTAACGAAAGGGAATATATTGAGATTCTGCACAATTTAAGTCTGGCTAAGTTAAAACAACAAAACGGAGAATTGTTATCCAAAATGACAGTTATAGCAGAACCAAAATTTCCTATAAATGCCAATCCATCAAAAAGAAAAGTTTATATCATCATCGGTGCTCTGCTGACACTGGTTCTTTATATTATTGGTTTGTTGCTGGTCGAATTACTTGACAGAAGGGTACGGACCCCTGAGAACCTTGAGAAATATTCAGGTATTGAAGTGATTAGTGCATATTGTAATCCGAAAATAAAAAATGAAAACCTTAGTCTGAATGAGATTTCAAAAAAATCGACTTCCTATCTGTACGAAAAAATCAGGGTTTTACTTGCAGAAAATGATTTTGTAAAAATTCAGGTGTTTTCAAATTGGGAAAATCCCGAAAAACAAATGGTAACGGAACTTTTAGATGGAGAACTTCAAAAACACGGTTACAAAGGTCAGGTTATCAATTTCAAAACCGATGATAGTTCAGATACAGACACTTCGCTGTACTTTAAAGCCGATACTTATGAGAAGATTGTAAAAAATTCCGGTAATTACGATTATGTCATTGTGGTATTGCCTCCCGTTTCCGACGGATTTCAGAATCAGGTTTTACTCAAACAGGGGAATTTTAATATTTTTGTTTTCGATGCTGATTCAACTTGGATGAATGCTGACACGTTTAATGTTAAAAAGATTATCAATGCAATCAATGCCGGAATATTCGCAGTATTAACAAATGCAATTCCCGACCATTTGGAATCTTTGTTCGGTGAAATTCCCAAAAAGAGATCAGTGCTCAGAGTTTCTGCAAAAAAGATAATTAAAAGGTTTACTTAATTTAGCTTTTAAGTCAGATAGCTGTTTCAGAGCAGTTTATCTTGATTTCTTTTACTTTAATAGAGGTTGACGATCAGTAGGATGATAACATTTTTCAGAAAAATTTTTAAATGATAAAAAAACTCTCAAATATATTCAAAACTTCGAATAACCTGCATTCTGTCACCGGAAATGTTCTTTACGCCGGATTTGGTATGATACTTTTCGTATTTATGCTCAGAACCGTTGATAAAGAATTGTACGGGAAATGGATAATTGTACTGACAACATTTAATCTTTTGGATATATTCAGGGTGGGTTTAACAGGAACCGGTGCCATAAGGGCTATATCAACTACAACCGGTATTGAACAATACAGAAATATAGCTGCATCTTACTATTTAAGTCTGTTGATAAGCATTATTTTAAGTTGTATTTTTATCCCTTCGTATTTCATTTTGCATTCGTTCTTTGAAAATAGTTATTATATCCCTGTTTTGCTTTTTTATCCCTTCATGGCGTTTTCAAATCTCGCACATTCACAGGCTACAAATTATAATCAGGGGATTGTTAATTTTAAAAAAGTGCTGATAATCAGATCTTCAGTAGGCTTTTTAAATCTTTTGTTTATAAGTTCTTATATATATTTTTTTGACGAAACACTTGAGGGTATCGTCTTTTCATATTGTTTGTCCGACCTCGTAACATCCTTGTACGTAATTATGAAAAACTGGGATGGAAACCGGTATTTAAAGTATTTTGATTTCAAAAGCATAAAAGAGTTATTGAATTTTGGCAAATATTCCACAGCAAGTTTAATAGGCAGTAATTTGCTGAGAAGCAGTGATACATTTATTCTTAGTTTATCTCCGTTCTTTGGTGCTGCAGGTGTTGCAATCTATTCAATTCCAATGAAATTTGTCGAAATGATAGAGATACCACTCCGAAGCTTAACATCAACGGCATTTCCGAAATTTTCACTTGCATTTCAGGAAAGTAAAGATAAATTTATTGATGTTTTCAGTAATTACCTGTCTCTGGCAGTAATTATACTTCTTCCGGTAGTAATTCTCATTCCGTTTTTGTCGGAACCTTTATTACTGCTTTTTGGTGGTAAGAATTACATTCAAAGTATTGAACTGCAAAAAAACATTTTATATGTATTGACACTTTATATCTTTTTTCTGCCATTTGACCGTTTTTCAGGTATTTCGTTGATGTCATTCAACCGACCTGACGTCAATTTTATAAAAGTATTAGTAATGCTTACCTGCAATATTATTTTCGATATTCTGGCCATTTTTGTTTTTAAGTCGTTGGTAATGGTTGCATTAGGTTCAGTATTATTTACAATCGCCGGTATTATTCTGGGTTTTGTACAATTAAACAGGTATACCGGTCTTACCCTGAACCAAACCTTTAAAGAATTAAAATTCAGATCTGTTTTTATTGTCAAAAATCATTTTTTAGGTTTGAAATAATATATGTTTATCAATCAGTAAGATGAGTAAAAAGACAGATATAAAAATAAACAAATCAATCGTGACAGTTGTATGCATAATTATGCTTACAGTAGCCTTTTATTTTATATCCAGAGACAATATCTTACCTTCGTTAATATTCCTTATTTTACCAATACCGGTTTTAATATTTTATATTCTGATAACAAGACCCAGAATTGCATTTATCAGTGTTTTGTTTGCTAATTATTTTGCAGTCGGGCTATCGAGATATATTCCTTTGCCAATGGGACTTTCGGTCGATGCTTTACTTCTTTTGGCGTGGGTTTCACTAATATTCAGTCAGTTTAATGAAAAAGTTGAGTGGCAAAAGGCAGGAAAGGATTATACTTACTTTGCAATTGTCTGGTTTTTAATGACCTTTTTCCAACTTTTTAATCCTGAGGCTGTTAGTCGTGAAGCATGGTTTTATGCAATGAGGGCACAGGGTTTATACATTGTGATGACCATACCGATGGTCTATATCTTATTTAACAGGCCAAAGGACCTGAAATTCTTTATTACATTATGTGCCTGGTTTACACTGCTCGCTGTTATGAAGGGCTTAATGCAGAAATATTACGGAGTTGACCAGTGGGAGAGGGAATGGCTGAATCAACCGGGTAATTTCAGAACACATATCTTATTCGGACAATTGAGGGTTTTTTCTTTCTTTTCCGATGCCGGGACTTACGGAAGTTCAATGGGCTACTTTGGTTCGGTATTTATTATACTGGCAATTCACGAAATTAAAAAAAGCAGAAAGTTCTTTTTCTTTGCAGTTGGAATTTTATCACTTTATGCCATGTTTATATCCGGAACACGAAGTGCGATTGCTGTTCCGTTAACAAGTCTTGCCATTTACACAATTCTTACCAAAAAAGTAAAAATAATGGTTTTTATGGGTATCATTGTTTTTGGTATTTTCTTTTTTTTCAAATATACTACCATCGGGCAGGGAAATTATGATATAAGGCGTTTACGTAGTGCTTTTGACGATGATAATGCATCACTTAATGTAAGGCTTGAAAATAGAAAACTATTTGCCGAATATTTAAAATCAAGACCATTTGGCGGAGGAATCGGTTCTTCCGGCAATTGGGGGATGCGCTTTAGTCCGGATACTTTTCTGGCCCAAACAGCTACTGATGGCTGGTACATTCAGCTTTGGGCCGAGCAGGGTATTGTCGGTCTGACGTTTTATCTGATATTTCTTTTTTATGGAGCTTCAAAATCCACCTATCTGGTGTTTTTTAAAATCAGAAACAGAAATTACCTTTATCCGGCTATTGCGTTTACAAGCGGTTTATTTGGTTTAATGGTATCTTCGTACAGTGCTTCAAGTCTGGGACAAATGCCCAATACGATTATTGTATTTACGAGTATAACTTTAATTTCTTTAATGCCCGAATGGGAAAAATCCGGAAAGGAGTTAAATGAGGATTGAAAATTTCACAGATACTTTTTACCTTATTTTAGTTTTAACTTATAATATGTCTGTAAATCAATAATTTATAAAATCAGAATGTTGTGATAATTTATTTTCGAGGTTTAATTCTGAACCAGCCTAATAAAAACACAAAAACTGAGTAAAAATAACAAGTGAGACAAATGAAACATAAACACGTAAAATTTCAGTAAAAAGATGATTAAAAGAATAGAATTAATTGAATTTCTCAAAGGTTTTTCGATTCTCACAATCGTCATATTTCACTATTTACAAACATTTCACTGGCAGCATCTGGCTGGTAAACTAATATTCTTTGGCGGTACAGGTGTACATCTGTTCATTTTCCTGTCCGGTTTTGGATTATATTTTTCATATTTACATAAACCTGTTACCTTTACTCAATTTTTGAAGAAAAGAATATCAAAAGTTTATATACCATATCTGATTATAGTTATAATTTCTGCATTAATTGCTTGTTTGATACCAGTTTACGAAGGTTCGTGGTATGCATTCGGAGGACATATATTTCTTTATAAAATGTTTGATGAATCCATTATAGGTTCGTATGGTTATCCTTTATGGTTCATTTCATTGATTATGCAGTTTTATTTCATGTTTTACCTTTTTCTGGGGATAATTAAAAAAACCGGAATAAAATATTTTCTATATTTGAGTTTTCTGTTGAGCTTTTTTTGGGTAATTTATATTATTTTTAGCGGCAAAGATATTTACAGAGTTTGGAACAGTTTTTTTCTGAAATATCTTTGGGAATTTTCGTTGGGAATGTTTTTAGCTGACAAATATAAAAAGCAGAATTACAGCTTACAAGCCGGATTAAAGCCTGCAGCTGTTTTATTTACCGGTATTGCAGGTTGCTTTTTATATGCAATTCTGGCCTTAAAAGCCGGAATTATAGGGAAGATGGTTAATGATATTCCCGCACTGATCGGCTATACATTTATAGCTGTATGGATTTATAATTTAAAACATGATATTATCAACAGGTTTGTATTATTTATCGGGAAAATTTCTTATTCATTGTACCTTGTTCATACTCTGGTAATTATGATAATAACTTATTATCTGAAAGATTTATGGCATCCTGTATTGATAATATTATCTTTCATAATTTCAGTTTGTGTTGCAATACTTTATAACAGCATATATAATAAAACAGAATATAAAATTTTTAATTATAATTATCCTTTTAATAAATTAATATGAACATTTCAATTGTAGGAACAGGTTATGTAGGTTTGGTAACCGGAGCATGTCTGGCCGAGACGGGCGCTGTAGTGAATTGTATTGATGTAAATCAGTCTAAAATCGAGAATCTGAATAACGGAATTATGCCGATTTATGAACCGGGACTTGAAGACATTGTGAAACGCAATGTTCAGAAAGAACGTCTGTTTTTCAGAACAAAATTATCGGAAGTTGTAAATGACAGTGATGCTGTTTTTATAGCTGTAGGTACGCCTCCCGATGAAGATGGAAGTGCTGATTTGAAATACGTAATAGGTGTGGCACGCGAAATAGGACAGCATTTAAACAATTACACAGTAGTAATAACCAAAAGCACAGTACCGGTAGGCACAGCTAAAAAAGTTAAGGCTGCCATTCAGGAAGAGCTGGATAAAAGGGCTGTTAAAGTAGAATTTGACGTTGCATCGAATCCCGAATTTCTGAAAGAAGGCAATGCAGTGGATGATTTTCTGAAACCTGACAGAATTGTGGTCGGCACAGAAAGCGAAAGGGCTGAAAAGGTCCTCAGCCGCCTATATAAACCTTTTCTGCTCAACGGACATCCATTGATATGTATGGATATAACCTCTTCGGAAATGACCAAATATGCCGCCAATTCGATGCTGGCTACCAAAATCAGCTTTATCAATGATATTGCTAACCTGTGCGAAATTGTCGGTGCTGATATTAACCAGGTTCGCAAAGGAATAGGTTCAGATTCACGCATTGGAAATAAATTTCTTTATCCGGGTGTTGGTTACGGTGGTTCATGTTTCCCGAAGGATGTACAGGCACTGATTAAAACAGCAAAAGATTACGGATACGATTTAAAGGTACTTCAGGCAGTGGAATCGGTAAATAAGTACCAGAAATCGGTACTTTACAATAAAATTTACAACTACTTCGGTGGTCAGCTGAAAGGTAAAAACATTGCTCTCTGGGGCCTGTCTTTTAAACCCGAAACCGACGATATGCGCGAAGCTCCTTCTTTGGTATTAATAGACAAATTAATTGCCGAAGGTGCATCAGTGAGTGCATACGACCCCATTGCCATGCATGAGGCTCAACGAATTCTGGGCAATAAAATTAAATACTGCAAGGATATGAATGAAGCTTTAATTGGTGCTGATGCTTTGGCAATTGTTACCGAATGGAGTGAATTCAGACTGCCGAATTTCCGCGTTATGGCCCGTTTAATGAATAACAAAGTAATTTTTGACGGTAGAAATATTCTTGATGTCGAACAGCTTGTGGAAATGGGCTATTCATATTTTAGTATTGGTAAAAAACCGATTACTCAATAAAGTAATTAAAATTAATAAGTTACAGAAATATCATGTTTCTGTAACTTATTTAACTTTGCCCAGTTCATCCATATTCATGTTTTGATTTTTCCACTTCAATCATTCAATGACATTATCAATTTCAACTATTTATCAGATATTGCAACTGGTATTTTTAATTCCTGTTGTGTTTGCTGTTGCATATATCTTTATTTTCTCGGTTTCCGGACTGTTTTATAAACAGAATAAGGATTCAAAAAACAAATCTGTCAAGAAAATAGCAGTACTGATTCCCGGCTATAAAGAAGATGAGGTGATTGTAGATGTCGTTAAGGAAGCTTTAAATCAAAATTACCCGAAGGTTGCATTTGACATTATAGTCATTGCCGACTCTTTTTTGCCCGAAACTGTTGATATGCTCAAAAGTTTGCCGGTAAAAGTGATTGAAGTTTCATTTGAAAAAAGTACAAAATCAAAAGCTCTGAACAAAGCTATGGCGCAGTTGCCTGATATATATGATATTGCAGTAGTTCTTGATGCCGACAATGTTATGGCTTTTGATTTTCTTGAAAAAATAAACTCTGCCTTTATATCGGATATTAAAGCCGTACAGGGTCACCGGACTGCCAAAAATCTGAACAATGGGTTGGCAATACTTGATGCAATATCAGAAGAAATTAATAACCACATTTTCAGAAAAGGACACAGAGCCATTGGACTTTCTTCAGCTATTATCGGATCGGGTATGGCATTCGACTATCAGTATTTTAAGAATCTGATGTCGACTGTGAAAGCTATAGGAGGTTTTGATAAAGAAATCGAGCTCAAAATGCTACGGGAAGGTCATACTATCGAATACCTTGATGATGCTTATGTTTTTGACGAAAAAGTACAAAAGGCAGATGTTTTTACGAACCAGAGAAGGCGTTGGCTATCGGCTCAGTTTCATTATTTTAAACAGGATATTGGCAGGTCGGTTTATCACTTGTTTTTCAAAGGCAATGTCGATTATTTCGATAAAGCCATTCAGTTTATTCAGCCACCCCGGATTCTTCTTTTAGGCTTAACTCTGATTTCAGGTTTGTTTTTTTTAATTTTAAATTCAATATTACCTATCAGTCAGTACCTCAGTTTAGCATGGCTGATCACAATGGTATTGTGTTTATTAACTTTTTTCTTTTCAATACCCGGTAAATTTTATAATTTTCAAACAATGAAGGCATTAACAGAACTTCCAAAGGGAATGTTACTAATGTTAGGCTCACTTTTACGAATTAAAGGTGCAAACAAACAGTTTTTACACACAAAACATACTTCTATCTCTGTAAAAAACAACAATAAATGAATAATACCATAGCATTAAAATCACCTTTTGCAGATTTAATAAAAGGAGATTTCAGTTCGTTATCCGAATGTAGTTCATATGAATGGGAAGGAACAAAAATGTTCCTGAACGGAAGATTTTATGATTCGGACCCGTTAACTGTACTTAAGAATTTCAGAAAAAACGGCCCCGGAATTTTAAAAAATACCGACGGTGATTATGTCCTGATTATAATCGATAACGCAATTATATCTATCATTCGGGACAGACACGGGGTAGGACGACAGATATTCTATACCAACGACTATTTTAGCACCGATTTGTTCGATTTCAGCAAATTAAACGACTTCGAATGTAAACCCAACACTGAAGCTTTAATGACATTTCTGAGCATTGGATATATTCCTTCACCTCAAAGTTCATTACTTGGCGTAAATAAACTCGGCGCAGGAAATATGCTGACTTTAAAAAACGGAAATTTAACTGTGACTGATTTATATCCGGCTGCCGATTATATGAAAAATGTATCGACTTGTAAACTTACTGTCGATCAGGCTATTGAAGAATATGAGTCACTTCATAAAAAAGCCATTAAAAGCCGGATCGGAAATCAAAAAAGAATCGGACTATTGTTGAGCGGTGGTTATGATTCGGGAGGTAATATTTCTGCTTTACGCGATGTATATGATGGTCATGTGAGTTCATTTTCAATCGGTTTTAAAAATAATCGCTGGACTGAATTACCACTTGCGAAATTACTTTCCGAAAGATACAACAGTTCGCATTATGATTATGAAATTGACGGTTCGGAGATTTTGAATTTACCAAAAATTATTGCTGTTACAGGTGATCCTTTTCAGGAAGGTGGATTAATGGTGAATTATACAGCAATGGAACTTGTGAGAAAAAGCAACGAAAAGCCTGATTTAATTCTCGGAGGAGACGGAAATGACCAACACTTCGGCACTTCGGGCAAAGAGCTTGCATTACACTGGAAACTGAAACAAAATGGTGGCCGGATTTTTCAGAAACTCTTTGATACTGCCGGTAACCTTTCAATGTTCGATAATGACAATATTCTTTTTCGTACCGAATTTCATAACCGGAAAATTCTTCATATTCAGGAATGTGATGTTTTCGGATTCACTCAGTATCAGGTAAATAAATTAAATAATGCAGGAATAAAAACAGCTGAATTCGCTTATCTGAAAAATCACCCGAAAAATTTCAAAAACTTCGACGATTTCTTCTTTAACCGTAATTTTAATATTGATATTAAGCAGGTTATCAATGAAGTGATTCTCTACAAATCTTCAAGAATGGGCGAGTTATTTAACAATAATATTTCATTCCCTTACATGAGCTCGGATTTGTATCAGTTTTTAAACACGCTTCCGGTTGACTTTAAGTTTCATGGTACGACCGATGATTTAAGTAAAGGTAAAGGTGTTTCGAAATATTTACATAAAAAATACCTGAAACCAAAATTGCCTGCTGAAATAACTGATCGCAAGAAGCAGGGTGGATTTGCTCCGCTACCGATTTTCCTGAACGATGATACTCAGAGAAAAATGCTGTTTACATTTCTGCGAAAATCTGAACTGGTAAAACAAATGTTCAAACCCAAAGCAATTGATCAGTTATTAAATCAATACGATACTTCTGTCAAATCTGAATCATACTGGTTCTGGTTTCAACAGGTGAAAGCCAATCAAATCATTAATCTGTTAACTTTAGCCGTTTGGTGGGAGATGTTCTTTAACGGAAAACGGGATATAAAGTCAATCACAGAATTGCTTTAATCATTATATTTCTCAGGTACTGAATAAAAAAAATCAGCAAAAATGAAAATTGGCATTGAAGGTCAAAGGCTTTACCGGAAAAAGAAACATGGCATGGACATGGTGGCTTTGGAATTAATAAAAAATCTGCAGAAAATTGATACACAAAATGAATATGTGGTTTTTGTGAAACCAGATGCAGATCATACCTGTATTCCTGAAGCTACCAACTTTAAAATAGTGGAATTAAAAGCACGGTTTTACCCGTTTTGGGAACAAATTGCTTTAGCAAGTGCCGCTTATCGCGAAGGCTGCGAACTACTCCATTGTACAAGCAATACAGGTCCTGTTTTTTGCAAAGTACCGCTGCTCATAACCCTTCACGATATCATTTATCTTGAAAGTATTAGTATTTTCAAAAAATCGGGGACTCTTTATCAGAAATTCGGTAATATGTATCGACGCTGGATTGTGCCTGCAGTTGTACGCAAAAGCAAAATGGTGGTTACTGTGTCTGAATTTGAAAAAATCCGGATTCAAAAACGGATGGGACTTGCCGGTAATCTAAAAACAATTTATAACGGGGTAGGAGAGCATTTCAGAAAAATTGATGACATTTCTTTGTTGAAGGATGCTAAAGTAAAATATAACCTGCCCGATCATTTTCTCTTTTTTCTGGGTAACACTGATCCTAAAAAAAATACTCCGAATGTGTTGAAAGCTTTTGCCATTTTCAATGCGGCGTCTGAAACCAAATTTAAGCTTTTAATGCTTGATTATGAAGAAAATGCATTAATGAAAGTGTTAAATGATATCGGTCATCCCGAAATAAGAAAAGATATTGTAATGACAGGATATGTTCCTAATTTGGAAATGCCGGCTATCATTAACCAATGTAAAGTTTTTCTTTATCCTTCTTTACGTGAGAGTTTCGGGATACCTATTCTGGAAGGAATGGCCTGCGGAGTTCCGGTAATCACATCGAACACTTCGTCGATGCCCGAAATAGCGGGTGATGCAGCTGCAGTTGTGAATCCCGAACAACCGGATGAAATAGTTGAAGCTATCAATCAGATACTTAATGATGAAAACTATAGAAACTCGTTAATTGATAAGGGTTTAAAAAGATCACTTCTGTTTTCGTGGAAAAATATGGCTGAAAATTATTTATTACTTTACAAAGAAATGACCGGAAACTGATTTTTTTAAATCTATATGTGTATGAATTCGCCGTTTCAGGCGAAGTTTGCACTCGATACGATTTGAATGAGGATGTTTAATTTAATAATTATCAATAAATTAATATATTATGAATTACAGAAATATATCAGATTTAAATAAAATAATACTGAAACGATTAAGTATATTGCCCCGTGACTTCGATTTGATTGTTGGAATACCGAGAAGCGGAATGTTACCGGCGAATTTACTTGCATTGTATCTGAGTAAACCATATACAGATATCAATTCATTTGTAAACGGGCATATTTATAAAGCAGGTGAAAGAGGTCAGTTTATTGATATTAAGTCGTTTAAGAAAATATTAGTTGTTGATGATAGCATAGCATCCGGCTCAGCTTTACAAAAATCAAAGGAACTCATACAACAAGTGAGCAGTGATTTCGAGATAAAATATTGTGCAATTTATGTCATTCCCGGAAAGGAAAAGCTAGTCGACTATTACTTTGAAATAGTCCCGCTTCCACGTTATTTTCAGTGGAATATACTGCATCACACTGTTTTGGAAAAAGCCTGCTTCGATATAGATGGAGTACTTTGTGTCGATCCGACCAACGAAGAAAACGATGATGGACCTGTTTATACCGATTTTATTTTAAACGCAAAACCACTTTTTATACCGAACTGTAAAATTGGTACGCTGGTTACTTCGCGTCTCGAAAAATACAGAAAAGAGACTGAAACCTGGTTAGAAAATAACAATGTAAAATACAACAAGCTGGTAATGCTCGATTTACCGGATATGAAAGCTCGCCAGAAAGCGAATAATCATGCAGCTCATAAAGCAAACACTTATAAACAGAATCAATATGTTTTGTTCGTCGAAAGTTCTTTACAACAGGCAATCGAAATTAATAAGCTGACTAAAAAACCGGTTTTGTGTACCGAGAATTTTGAAATGATATTTAACTCGCAGTCAATAAGTTACAATTTGAAAAGTGGAAATTATTTTCCATTTATCAGAAGATTTGCTTTAAAAATCCGGAACAAACTCAAAAAATAGTTGTCTTTTCTCCTTATCAGAATCTAAAGCATTTTTCAAAAAATCATCAATATATGATAGAAAACAAGGACATAATCATAGTGGGTATTCAGTCATGGGACATTCAGATAGGCAGTAACTGTAAGAATATTGCCCTCGAATTTGCCAAAAAAAACCGTGTACTTTATGTCAATTCGCCGGTTAGCCGGTTAGTAGCTTTAAAGGACAAAAATCTAATGAAATTGTACAAGTCTGAAAACGAAGTACATATAAAGAAAATCTCAGAACGCTTATGGACATTTTATCCTCAGAAATTAATCGAATCGGTCAGTAGTCTGAGTATTAATTTTTTGTTTGATTTGCTGAATAAACGAAACAATAAAATATTTGCTTCTGAAATAAAAAAGGCTATAAAGGTACTCGGGTTTAAAGATTACTTAATTTTTTGCGACAGCGATATGTTCCGTAGTTTTTATTTAAAGGAACTACTGCAACCAAAACTTTTCATTTATTATACCCGCGACAATTTGCTGAGTATAAAATTCTGGCAAACCCAGGGACGCAGAATTGAGCCCATATTAATGTCAAAGTCAGATTTGGTATTGGCAAATTCTGAATATTTAAAGGGTATTGCTGCCCGTTACAATACAAATAGTTATTTTGTTGGTCAGGGTTGTGACCTTTCATTATTCTCCGAAAAAAATATTAAAGAAATTCCGGAGGATATTGCCCGGATACCCGGTCCGGTTATCGGTTATATTGGTACATTGGTTACTTTGAGATTAGATATCGGTATAATCAGATATATTGCATTAAATAAACCGGATTGGAATATTGTGTTGGTAGGACCTGAAGACGATGGTTTTTTAAAAAGCGACCTGCATGATATAAAAAATATCTGCTTTCTGGGATCAAAAAAGGAAAGCGAACTTCCTGCTTATCTTAGTGCCTTCACTGTTGCTATCAATCCACAATTAATGAACGAGCTTACTATAGGTAATTATCCAAGGAAAATTGATGAATATCTGGCAATGGGCAAACCTGTTGTAGCCACCAAAACTTTAGCCATGGAGTATTTTCAGAATCATGTTTCGCTGGCTGATGATTATGAAAGCTGGATAAATGCAATTGAATATGAAATGCTTCATAATTCGGAAACCAAAGAAAATGAACGAATTAAATTTGCGATGAATCATACCTGGGAAAATAACGTGATTGAAATATATCGTAGTATTGAAAGCTTTGAAAACGGGAACCATTCAACTCCTTTGTGCTAAATAACTGAAAAATAAATTATTATATGAAAGTTGTTCAAATTATATTCTGGGTTTTGTTATTTGTTATTTTCTATACCTACATCGGATATGGAATAGTTTTGTATATATTGGTTCGAATAAAACGCTTTTTTAACAAAAAAAACGATGTTTTTCTGAGTGATGATCAACTACCTGAAGTTACTCTGCTGGTTGCCGCTTATAACGAAGAGGACTATGTGAAAGCAAAAGTGGAAAATACACTTCAGCTCAATTATCCGGCAACAAAACTTCATCAGATTTGGGTCACAGATGGTTCGAACGATAAAACTCCCGAATTACTTAAAGCCTATACTCAGGTTCAGGTGCTTCATTTACCCGAACGTAATGGAAAAATTGCTGCAATGAACAGGGCTGTGAAATTTGTTAAGACACCAATTGTTGTATTTTCGGACGCGAATACAATGCTTGGAGTCGACTCTGTTCTCAGAATTGCACAAATGTTTGCAGATCCGAAAGTAGGGTGTGTGTCAGGTGAAAAACGTATTTTTAATGCTGCTGAAGAAGCCGCTTCGGCCGCCGGAGAGGGGATATACTGGAAATATGAGTCGGCTCTGAAACGGTGGGATGCTGAACTCTGTTCGGCTGTTGGTGCCGCCGGCGAGCTTTTTGCCATTCGCACCGAACTTTTTAATGAAGTGGAACCCGATACTCTACTCGATGATTTCATTATTTCTTTACGTGTAGCTATGCAGGGTTATAAAATTGATTATGATCCTGAAGCTTATGCTATTGAATCAGCTTCGTCAAATGTCAGGGAAGAGCTCAAACGAAAAATACGCATTGCTGCAGGAGGTATTCAGTCGGTCATCAGATTATATCCGCTGATGAATATCTTCAAATACGGAATGTTATCGTTTCAGTACATATCTCACAGGGTTTTACGCTGGACGATTACACCTCTGTGCCTGATTGCCGTTCTCGTTCTCAATATTATGTTAGCTTTTGACTCGGCAACCTTCATGATAATTCTTATTTTACAGGGTTTATTTTATATCTTTGCATTAACAGGCCGGATGCTGGAAAACAAAAAAATGAAAGTTAAAATTTTCTTTATTCCGTATTATTTTTTCATTATGAATTATGCGGTTTTCATGGGTTTTGGCCGTTACCTTAGAAAATCACAAAGTGTTAACTGGGAAAGAGCAAAGAGAGCCGGTTAATATGCTAATGTGCGAATATGACAATGATTTAATTTGCTAAAATGAATAATTGTTGAATAATTCAATATAGTAAATAGAAAATAGTAAATGAATAAATAATAAATGAATTTAGAATATTAAAAAGTAAATAATATTATGAGCAGAATACTAATTACAGGTGGAGCAGGATTTATCGGATCACATTTATGCGACAGATTATTGAAAGATGGTCATGAAGTGATATGTCTGGATAACTTTTTTACCGGACGACGCAGGAACATAGAACATATTCTGGGTCATCATTATTTTGAGTTTGTACGACACGATGTCACTGCTCCTTATATGGCTGAGGTAGACGAAATATATAATCTTGCTTGTCCGGCTTCACCGGTTCATTATCAGTACAATCCGATAAAAACCGTCAAAACTTCGGTAATGGGTGCCATAAATATGCTGGGTTTGGCAAAACGGGTGAAAGCAAAAATTTTGCAGGCTTCCACAAGCGAAGTTTATGGTGATCCGTTTGTACATCCCCAAACAGAAGAATACTGGGGAAACGTAAATACTATCGGAATACGTTCGTGCTACGATGAGGGAAAACGATGCGCTGAAACTCTGTTCATGGATTATCACCGCCAAAATGCAGTGAAAATTAAAATTATCCGTATTTTTAACACTTACGGACCACGCATGAATTCCAATGATGGACGTGTTGTTTCGAACTTTATTGTACAGGCATTGAAGGGTGAAAATATAACAATTTTTGGAAACGGAATGCAAACACGTAGTTTTCAGTATGTTGATGATTTGCTTGAAGGCATGACCCGCATGATGGCTACACCCGATCAGATAATTGGTCCGGTTAATATTGGTAATCCGAATGAATTTACAATGCTGGAACTTGCCTCAAAGATAATCGATCTTACAGGAACTAAATCAAAACTGATATTTGAACCATTACCAAACGATGATCCGAAACAACGACAACCGGATATTACTCTTGCCGGTGAATTGCTAAACGGTTGGAAGCCGAAAATTCAGCTCGAAGAAGGTCTAAAGAAAACAATTGCTTATTTTGAGGATGAGCTCAGATTAGGATAACAGATACAGAATTATATGTTCAGGCACATAAAGTTCCGTTTAAGGCGGCTTTATGTGCTTTTTTGTTGTTTTATAAACTTTGATACAAGAGTTGAAAATACTTTGATTTTTCAATACAGATATAAAAAAAGAACCGGCCTTTTTGCAAAGCCGGTTCTTTGGTTATATTAATTTGCAGAAATTATTGATTCATCTCTTTGTCAATTGCTTCAAATTCTTTATCCATTTTTAAACGATAATACAATGTTCTGAGCGTACGTTTGTATTCCATTTCATCTGGTTTTACTTCGGCAGCTTTTTTAAAGAATGGAATTGATTCAATGAACACAGCATCAGCATTTTTCTTTGCATTATTGTACAGTTTGATATCCTTGATATCATTGGCTGCATCAGACATTTTTACAGCTTTGTTATAGTACAAACGACCAATTCCGGCATAAGCATCGGCAAGTTTCGGATCCAGTTCAATCGATTTGTCGAAAGCTGCTCTTGCTTCATCCAAATTGCCCATGCTTTCCGAAAGATTACCTTTTACATAATAGTATTGTGCCATTTTCGGTTCGCGTTCGATGGCATTGTTCAGATAAACAAGCGCTTCTTTTGATTGATTTGTAAAAATATAATAATTAATCAGATTCTGAAGAAACCATGGTTCCTGTGGGAATTTTTCGAAACCGGCTTTCAAAACTTTCACAAAATTTACTGTATCTTTTACCTTTACATATTCTTCGTAGAGTAATTCATGTACATTAATTTCCTGATAACCACTGTTTCTCAATCCTTCGTAATGAGCAATGGCTTTGTCATGCATTTCGGCATTGGTAGCTGCTATTGCTGTGTAATACTTAATCATGTTGTAAGTGGAATCCGGTTTAATTTCGTTGTTCATCATTGGAAGAGCAGGGATTCCGAGGAAAGTTTCGAATACTTTAATGGTTCCGGGATAATCTTTCTTTTCGAACAGATGAGCTCCGTAAGCCACTAAATTAGTCTGGTTTGTATAATATTCCTTAATTTTTGATTTAATTTCCTTTTGATATTTAGGTTTGATTTTACCTTTTTCGTCAGGAAGTCCATCCATAGCATAAGCTTTAATGAAATAATCATACGACTCCATAATTGCTTTTCCCTTAGTGTCGGCATCAACTGTTTGACCTAATAATGCCTTTGTAGCAAGCGCTTCATTTTCTTTATAACCAATTAAACCTGCTGTATACCAGGTACTCGAGAGATCTTTGGTGGTAGGGTCGGTAAGTGCCGGTTTTATCAGTTCACGTGCACCGGTAAAATCCGGATTTTCCATCAAAGCTTTATTTTTAGCTTTGGATACATTTGCTTTCTGAGCAAATGCAAAGGTTACCGAAATAACCAATAACATGGATAAAATAATTTTTTTCATGACAAATAATAATTTTGTTGTTTTTTTATTCGGGTTTATAAATTCATTTCGTAAAGAATGGAAAGTGCTGATTTTTGTTAATTTTTATTCAATGTTTGTTTCGTTTCCCTCGTTTGTTTCGTTTCCTTCGCTTGTTTCGTTTTCTTCGGTTGTTGTTTCCTGTATAATTTCAGAAGCTGACAAATTTTCTGAAATATCTGTTACTGCTTCATTTTCAGTATTTTCTTCTTCCTCAGTTTCTGACAAAACTTTGCAAACCGAAGCAATCTCGTCGTTGCGTTTTTCCAGATTGATAAGGCGTACTCCCTGAGTTGCGCGTCCCATTACCCTGATATCGGCGACTTTCAGACGAATTGTAATTCCCGATTTATTAATAATCATCAGGTCATTTTCATCTGTAACGTTTTTGATCGCTACTAATTTGCCGGTTTTTTCAGTAATGTTCATTGTTTTTACTCCTTTACCACCTCTGTTGGTAACACGGTATACTGCAACAGGTTCACCGTTTTCGTCGAGAACTGTATTTCCATCGGCATCGCGTTCATCGAGCAGAGTACGTTTACCATAACCCTGTACCGATACCACCATAACAGTCTCGTCGGCGTCTTTATTTACACAAATCATGCCGATAACCTCATCCTGTCCATCTTCGTCGAGTAACATACCCCGTACTCCGGTGGCTGTACGACCCATTTCACGCACTTTTGACTCATGGAAACGGATAGCACGGCCGTTTTTATTCGCCATCAAAATTTCAGAGTTGCCATCGGTCAACCGAACCTGAATCACCTGATCATCTTCACGAATTGTAATTGCATTTACACCATTCTGACGCGGACGAGAGTAAGCTTCGAGTGATGTTTTTTTGATTACACCATTTTTTGTACAGAATATCAGGTAATGTGAATTGATATATTCAGTGTCGTTCAAACCTTTGACACGGATAAATGCATTTACTTTATCATCAGGGTCAATATTTAACATGTTTTGAATGGCCCTTCCTTTCGAAATCTTTGTACCTTCGGGAATTTCATATACTTTAAGCCAATAGCATTTACCTTTCTGGGTAAAGAACAGCATGGTATTGTGCATTGATGCCGGATAGATGTATTCAATGAAATCCTCATCGCGTGAATTACCACCCTTTGAACCTACGCCACCGCGGTTTTGTGCACGGAATTCAGACAAGGCTGTCCGTTTGATATAACCGAGATGTGAAATTGTAATGATCATTTCATCGTCCGAATAAAAATCTTCGGGATTGAATTCTTCAGAAGAATACACTATCTCTGTTCTGCGGGTATCACCGTATTTTGCCTTTACTTCGAGCAATTCTGTTTTAATAATGTCCATTTGCATGTCCTTACTTTCAAGAATTTCTTTCAAATGAGCAATCAATGCCAGAACATCCTGATATTCAGCACGAAGCTTGTCCTGCTCCATTCCGGTGAGCTGACGTAAACGCATTTCGACAATGGCACGTGACTGTACATCAGATAAACCAAAACGTTCCATAAGGTTATTCCGTGCTTCATCCGGGGTTTTCGATTCGCGGATAATGCGGATTGCTTCGTCTAAATTATCGAGTATGATCATAAAGCCCTCGAGCAAATGCGCACGTTTCTCGGCTTCACCCAGTTCAAATTTTGTCCGGCGGATGATTACTTCGTGACGATGTTCCACAAAGTAATGAATAAGCTCTTTCAGATTCAACAAGCGGGGACGTCCGTGTACCAAAGCAATATTGTTGACACTGAACGATGATTGTAATGCTGTCATTTTGAACAACTTGTTCAATAATACATTGGAATTGGCATCTCTCCTGACGTCAATAACTATACGCATTCCTTCACGATCGGATTCGTCGTTGATATGTGCAACTCCTTCGATTCTTTTTTCTTCAACCAATGCTACTATGGCTTTGATTAACTCAACTTTATTTACCTGATAAGGTATTTCGTTGATGACAATTTTATCACGACCCTGAGCATCAGTTTCAATTTCAACCTTCGAACGTACTACAATACGGCCTCTTCCGGTCTCGAATGCTTCTTTTACTCCTGCTATTCCCTGAATAATACCTCCTGTAGGGAAATCGGGTGCTTTTATATATTTTGAAAGTTCGGAGATTTCAATATTATTATTGTCGATATACGCTACAATTCCATCCACAACTTCCGTTAAATTGTGTGGTGCCATATTGGTCGCCATACCCACTGCTATACCCGATGAACCATTTACAAGCAGATTGGGAATGCGTGTGGGTAATACGGTTGGTTCCTTAAGTGTATCGTCGAAATTTAACTGGAAGTCAATTGTGTCTTTGTTAATATCCATCAACATATCTTCGGATATTCTCCTTAATCGCGCCTCGGTGTAACGCATTGCAGCCGGACTGTCGCCGTCGACCGATCCGAAATTACCCTGTCCGTCAACCAATGGATAGCGCATTGACCAGTGTTGTGCCATGCGTACCAGTGTTCCGTAAATGGATGAATCGCCGTGTGGATGGTATTTACCCATGACTTCACCCACGATTCTTGCTGATTTTTTATATGGTTTATCGGAATTATTTCCTAATTCATTCATCCCGAATAAAACACGACGGTGTACGGGTTTGAAACCATCACGTACATCGGGCAATGCACGCGACACAATCACCGACATCGAGTAGTCGATATACGAAGATTTCATTTCTTCGTCAATATTTACCTTGATAATTCTGTCTTGATCAATCATCTAACTTTATTTTTAATGCTTTCAAAAAATCGCACTAAATTACTACATTTTATTCGATTGAGCAAACCTTTTAGGGATATTAACAAATGACGGTTTTAGTTGATTATTTAACTGTTTCAGCCCGTTTTTCTCTGAGTTTTTTACAAGTTACAGAACTGTTTTTTTTCTTCCTGTTCAGGAGAAAAAAATAAAAAAATCCACAGCTTTGCCGTAATAAAATAAATGGTTTTAAAACAAATTTTAATTTCTAACCGACATTATTTTATGTAATTTTCAGAATAATTTCTTTTAAAATGAATATCTTTTGATTCAAAGTTGCAATTTAAAATTTTTTTATAAAACCTTCAATTGATATTTTCAAATTCTATTAAGGAAAAAATCATTATTTCAGGTAACCACCTGTAACAAAGCAATTTTCAAAATCTTCAATATTAACAGGTTCTTTTTCGAAAATTCCATATACTGACGAGCCGGAACCTGACATTGAAGCGTAAACAGCTCCCGAGTTGTAGAGCTTGTTTTTAATGGTCTCAATTTCAGGATATTTTGCAAATACAGATTTTTCAAAATCATTGTGAATCAGATTTTTCCATTCACTTATCGGACGATTAATGCTTTCCCGGATTGAAATGGCAGGTTTTTCGGGTGTAACAAGTGAATAAGCTTCGATGGTCGAAACATGAATTTCAGGTTTGATAAGTATCAGAAAATAACCTTTCAGTTTTAGTTTTACCGGACTGAAAATGTTTCCTGTTCCGGTGGCAAATACGGCACGGTTCCGAATAAAGACTGCGCAATCGGCACCAAGTTCAGAAACCATTTTTTCCAGTTTTCTGTTAGTAATTTTCAGACCGAACATTTCATTGAGCATTTTCATCATGAATGCTGCATCGGATGAGCCACCGCCCAATCCGGCACCAAACGGTATTTGTTTGATCAGCGTAATGTCGACCGGTGGAATCTCAAATTCGGATTGAATTAACCTGAAAGCTTTAATAATCAGATTATTTTCAGGATCACCTTCAATTATTAATCCCGACGATGAGAAACTATAATCGGTACATGTTTCCGAAACTTCTACCTGAAGAATATCGCTCAGACCGATGGGATAAAATACTGTTTCGATATTGTGGTAACCATCAGGTCGTTTTTCGATGATATTGAGTCCGATGTTAATTTTTGCATTGGGATATGTAAGCATAATTCAATATTTTTTCATTGTGAATTAAAAAGTTCAAAAGTAAGTAAAATTCAATAATTTCCGAAATATGAATCAAAAAAATGAAAACAACAACCAAAGTTTTCAACATGCTGTTGAAATGTTTATTTTCAGATTCCGGTTAAATTTTTGTACTTTTGAAACCTGTTGAAAACCGAAAATATTTACAAAAATTTTCTATTATTTAAAATTGAATGGCTGAAAAACGGAATTATTCAAAAAAAACAACTTCACCGGTAGTGATTCAGGCCAATGAGTATGGCAAATTACCCCCGCAGGCACCTGAACTTGAAGAAGCTGTATTAGGTGCAATCCTCATCGAAAAGGATGCATATTCGCTGATTTCTGAAATTTTAAAACCTGAATGTTTTTATAAAATTGCAAATCAACAAATATTTGAAGCCATAATGACTTTGGCAATCCATCAGGAACCAATTGATATGCACACTGTTACTGAACAGTTGCGTAAAAACGGAACTATCGATGAAGTGGGCGGACCCTATTATATTACCTTGCTTACAGCAAAAGTTTCGTCGGCGGCGCATCTTGAATATCATTCGCGCATTATCGTTCAGAAGTACCTGGCACGTGAACTTATCCGCATATCCACTGATATTGAAACAAAAGCCTATGATGATAAAACCGATGTCGATGATTTGATGCAGGAAGCAGAGGGAATGTTGTTCGAAGTTTCGCAAAGAAACCTGAAAAAAGACGTTACTCAAATTAATCCTGTTATTGCTGAGGCCCGTAACCGAATGTTACTTGCTGCAACCAAACAGGGTGCAAGCGGTGTGCCCAGCGGATTTCATTCATTAGATAAAATTACTTCGGGTTGGCAACGTTCCGATTTAATCATTATTGCTGCCCGTCCGGCCATGGGAAAAACTGCATTCATACTCTCGATGGCCAAAAATATGGCTGTTGATTACAACACACCGGTGGCAGTTTTTTCGCTCGAGATGTCGAATGTGCAGTTGGTTAATCGTTTGATTATGAATGTTTGCCAGCTTGAAGGTGAAAAAATTAAAAACGGACAACTTGACAAATATGAGTGGGAAAAGTTTGACCGGGATATCAACATGCTTCTCGATGCTCCGATTTATATTGACGATACACCAAGTCTTTCAATTTTTGAATTAAGAAGTAAAGCGCGAAGGTTAGTGAAAGAACATAAAATTCAGTGTATTATCATCGATTACCTTCAGTTGATGAATGCCAGCGGTATGAGTTTTGGAAGCCGCGAACAGGAAGTCAGTATTATTTCGCGCTCACTGAAAGGGCTTGCCAAGGAACTTGATATCCCGATTATTGCACTTTCGCAGTTGAACCGTGGGGTAGAGGGACGAACCGGAATTGAGGGCAAAAGGCCACAGTTGTCCGATTTACGTGAGTCGGGTGCAATTGAGCAGGATGCAGATATGGTTTGTTTTATTCATCGCCCGGAATATTACAAAATTGTAGAGGATGCCAATGGAAATTCATTGCTTGGTATCGCCGAAATTATAGTTGCCAAACACCGAAACGGTGCTACAGCCGATGTTCAGTTGAAATTTAAAAATACATATGCTAAATTCATGAATAAAGATGACATGTCGGACGAAGATAATCCGTTCAGCTCTGATTTTCAAACAATTTCGTCGAAAATAAACGATGTGAACGGTGCCGGTTTTTACGGAGCTGGTCAGATTTCTGATACCGCTACAAGTCAGTTTCCCGGTGGCAGGAGCGACGAAACTCCTTTCTGATAACAGTGAGGTTTAAACATAAAAAAGAGTCAGGAAATTTTTTGAACTGAATTTTATCATTTGGCAAAAAATTACCTGACTCTTCTTTTTTGAATTTTACCGAATTTCCGATAATGAATACTCAATTTTTAATGGTGAATGGATTTTAGTTCGTCCGGATTGTGTTTGTATTTAAAGAAAATTGCAAATAATACTGCAACAACAAGTGAGTAAGCGGCAAAAATTAACCAGATATTTGACCAGTCCTTTACATGTGTAACCGGATCTTCAAACCATTTAGCGATAACAAACCCGGCAATTATATTCCCCATTACAGCGCCTATACCATTGGTCATCAACATAAATACTCCCTGAGCGGACGATTGAATCTTTGAATCGGTATTTTTTTCGACAAACAGAGCACCTGAGATATTAAAAAAGTCGAATGCCATACCGTAAATGATGCAGGATGAAATAATCAGAATAAATCCTGTAACCGAATTATGGGCGAGTCCAAACAATCCGAAACGTAAAACCCATGCTAACATGCTGAAAAGCATTACTTTCTTGATACCGAATCTTTTCATAAAGAAAGGAATGGCAAGAATAAACATTGTTTCGGAAATTTGTGAAACGGAAAGTATGATAGTCGAGAAATTATTAATAAGTTCGCCCAATGGGAATACAGTAGCATCCTGCAAAAAACTGTCACCATAAGCATTGGTTAGTTGAAGCGATCCACCAAGCAATAAACTGAAAAGGAAGAATAATGCCATTTTCTTCTGTTTGAACAATACGAAAGCTTCCAATCCTAATTTTTGTACCAAAGTCTTTTTCTCTTCTTTTTCAGCATTCACTTCTTTCTTAACAACCGGCAGGAAGAAAAATGAAAAAAATGCCAGAAATGCAGCCATTATAGCGGAAATAATGAATGAAACTTTAATGCTCTGTCCAAATCCCCAGTCTTTTGTAAATAAATTTGTAATCCACATGGCTACAATGAAGCCAACTGTTCCCCAAACTCTGATGGGTGGAAAATAAATGGTTGGATCTTTGCCTTCAGTTTTCAGTATGGTGAAACCAATTGAATTGTTGAGTCCGATAGTGGGCATGTAAAAACTCATTGCAACAAACAAAACCCAGAAAAATGTAACAGGTCCGTCAATAAATGGTAAAATACACATTGTCAAGGCAAATAGTAAATGAAGGATGGCGTAAACATAATTTGCTTTCCATTTATCAGCAATAATACCGAACAGGGTGGGCATTATCAACGATGCAAAACCCATTGTTGAAAAAACCAAACCGAATTCAGCTCCGTTCCATTGTTTTTCCACGAATCCGTAATGTCCAAGCGTCATCATCCATGCTCCCCAGACAAAAAACTGGAGAAAGTTCATGATTATCAATCGAAATTTTATATCCATATTATTTAATTTAAAGTTATTTTATAGTTTTGTTAATGTGACTTTTATTATCATGCTTAAGTTCAAGAAGTTCTGTATCAGTGATTCTTTTAAGTTGATGATTTTGATTTCTTTTTAATTGCATCCCTTATTCTGACAGCCAGTTCATATTTTTCTTCTTTTACAGCCATATCAAGTAATTCTTCGAGATCACTTACCGATAATAAGTCGAGCTCTTCGTTCGTCATATCTTCAGCATTTATAACCTCTTCATCCTCATCTTCTTCAGGATTTTCATTTTCAGACGATTCAATTACGGTGCCGACAATATCAAGAATATCCGAGTTGATAAATATAGGTGTATCGGTACGAACAGCCAGGGCAACAGCATCTGAAGTACGAGCATCGAGAATATAGGATTGATTTCCTTTCTGTATGTGTAATTCAGAATAAAACACATCATTTACCATGTTGTAAATCAGTACTTTTTCAAGTTTTGAATCAAACAGGTTCAATAAATTATAAATCAAATCGTGTGTGAGAGGCCTGGGCGATTTTTTATTGTTGAGTTTCAAAGCAATGGATTGAGCTTCAGGTTCGCCTATCATGACGGAGAACCTTCTGTTTCCATCCAATTCGCTCATTACAAGCCCGTAAGTCCCGATAACAGTTTGGTTGTATACTAATCCGATAATTGTAAGCCTGATTTCTGAATTCATAATTTTTTTTGAAAAAATGAGAACAAATATAGTTATAATTTTAAAACGTTAGTTTGCTTTTTTATTTAATAAATATAAATATTGTAATTTGTGTGAATTCAGAAAAATTATTTCGACTATTTTGAAACTCTATATAGCATGAAATGAAAAATATATGTACTTTTGTCGCCCGAATAAAAATGAAAAGAAATATATTAAATATTTTCGGTAGAACGTGGGGATTAATGATGTCGACTACTTCTACATGGGAGGAAATTGCAGCTGAAAATGACCGTCCGAACGGTGTGTTCAGAAAATTTGTTCTTCCGTGGGTGTGTATGGTTTCGTTGATTGTTCTGGTTTTTGATGCTGTTTATGCTGATTCCAATTATCTTCGCACCGGTTTAATCAATGCCGTTATTGCAGCTGTTTCGTTGATTGGAGCCTACTACATTCCACTGGCACTGACAAGCTCATTTTTCAGAAAAAAAATGATTGAGCATTATGACGGTATTCAAATTGAAAAAATTATCGGATATTCTTTTGCAGTTTTGTACGTTATCAGGGTGGTTACTTCGATTATCCCGAGTTTGTTTTTTCTTCATATTCTCGATGTTTACACTATTTATATCGTGTGGGAAGGAAGTCGTATATTATTCAATGCCGATGAAGATGAACGATCGAAAATCATGCTTATTATCAGTTTATCTATTATCTTTACACCCGCAATCATCAAAAAAATTATTTTCTTCATGTTGCCTGTATAATAACGGGTGATTCAGTAAAATATGTTTAAAAATTCAAATATACTTATCCGAAATAAGCGTGCTACTTTCGATTATGAAATCATTGAACGATATGTAGCAGGCATTCAGCTTTACGGGACTGAAATAAAATCGATCCGCGAAGGAAAAGCCGGTTTGTCCGATACTTTTTGTACATTCATTAACAATGAATTATGGGTAAAGAACATGCATATTTCCACCTATTTTTTTGGTACTTACAATAATCATGATGTGCGTCGCGACAGAAAATTGCTGTTGACTAAGAGGGAATTAAGAAAATTAGTCCGTGGTACAAAAGAAACTGGTTTTACCATTGTGCCAACTAAAATGTTTATCAACGAAAAAGGTTTGGCCAAACTTGAAATCGGTTTAGCAAGGGGAAAGAAAAATTACGATAAACGCGAAAGTCTGAAGGAAAAAGAAGACAAAAGGCACATGGACAGAGCAATGAAACGCTGATGCCAAATTATTTTAAAAAGAAGAATCTAAAATAATAAGTTGCTGTAAAACGATATAATGTTTAATAAAATAAAGTCACAGTGTTTGACCGAACGCTGTGACTTTAATTTTTTTACTGTTATGTCTGTACAAATCAACTGTTTTTTCTGTTTTGAATCCAACTATCCATCGACGCAGCTGCTTTACGACCATCACCCATGGCAAGAATAACCGTGGCACCACCCCGAACGATATCTCCTCCGGCAAAAATCATTGGGATATGGGTTTGCATACTTTCGTTATTCACCAGTATTGTACCCCATTTGGTTACTTCAAGACCTGTAACTGACTGAGGGATAAGCGGATTAGGCGATACACCGACACTTACAACTACTTCGTCAACTTCAATAGTTTCAGTTGCACCGGGGACTTCTACCGGCGATCGTCGACCTGATGCATCGGGAGTCCCCAGTTCCATCACCTGTAAAACAACATGAGTCACCCGTCCCTGTTCGTTACCAATGTATTTTACAGGATTGCGTAAGGTCATAAATTCAATTCCTTCTTCTTTGGCATGTTTTACTTCTTCGAGTCGTGCAGGCATTTCTTCTTCCGAACGCCGATATATAATCATTGCTCGTGTTGCACCAAGTCTTTTTGCAGTTCGTACCGAATCCATGGCAGTATTTCCACCTCCGATGACGGCTACATGTTTACCGATAAGAACAGGTGTATCCGAATCAGGATTTGCAGCATCCATCAGATTTACGCGTGTCAGGTATTCGTTGGACGACATAACACCAACCAGATTTTCGCCCCTGATATCCATAAAACGCGGAAGCCCTGCACCACTTGCAACAAAAACTCCTTCGAAGCCATCTGATTTAAGATCATCAATGCTGATGGTTTTACCTATGATACAGTTAGTTATGAAATTAACGCCCATCAATTTTAGGTTTTCGATTTCGACATCGACTATGGCATTGGGCAAACGAAATTCCGGTATTCCGTATTTTAAAACACCACCTATCTGGTGCAAAGCTTCAAAAACAGTAACTTCATAACCCATTTTTGCCATATCACCTGCAAATGAGAGTCCGGCCGGACCCGAACCTACCACTGCAATTTTGATATGGTTGGGAGCTGCAACTTCGGGTACAGATATGTTTCCGCTTTCCCGCTCATAATCAGCTGCAAAACGTTCGAGATGACCAATAGCCACAGCTTCTTTTTTCATTTTTACATGTATGCAATTTGCTTCACATTGCTTTTCCTGCGGACAAACTCTGCCACAAACTGCCGGTAAAGCCGATGTTTCCTTAAGTGTTTTTGCGGCTCCCAAAAAATCACCAATCTCGATTTGTTTTACAAATTTGGGAATGTAAATACTTACCGGACAGCCATCCATACAGGTGGGATTGGCACAATCGATACAACGGCGTGCTTCAGCCATAGCCATTTCGGGAGTCAACCCCCGGTTTACTTCTTCCAGCCGCGTATGACTTCTGTATTCGGGGTCTAATTCGGGCATGTGAACGCGTGACAAGTCGGTTCGCTCTTTTGCTTTCATCGCCGATCTTAAATCAGCACGCCAGCTTTGTGCTCTTTCCTGATTGTAATCCATAGAGTTTTTATCTTAACCGGAATTTTTTTAAATTTTTTCCGTACTATTATTCAATTATTTAATTATCAGTATATTGAACCGTAAGTTTATCGTTTTCCGGCTCCACTGGCACATTCAAGTTTTTCGAGTTCTTCGCGCTCGATGTCTCTGTAACCGCCAAGACGCATTAGCATTTCATCAAAATCGACTTCGTGTGCATCGAATTCAGGTCCGTCGACACAAACGAATTTTGTTTTTCCTCCGACACTTACCCTGCAGGCACCACACATACCTGTACCGTCGACCATTATGGTGTTGAGCGAAGCTACCGTTGGAATATCGTATTTTTTGGTGAGTATGCTTACAAATTTCATCATTACCGCCGGTCCAATAGTTACGCACATATTTACTTTTTCCCGTTTGATAACTGATTCCACACCATTGGTTACTAATCCTTTTGTTCCGTAACTTCCATCGTCAGTCATCACTATTAATTCATCAGAATATTCTTTCATTTGCTCCTCCAGAATAATCAATTCTCTGGTGCGCGCCGCAATGATAGTAATTACCCGGTTGCCTGCTGCTTTCAAAGCATTCACAATGGGTAACATGGGGGCAGTACCCACACCTCCACAAGCACATACCACGGTTCCGAAATTCTCAATATGAGTTGCTTTTCCCAATGGACCCACCAGATCGGTAATGAAATCACCTTCATTCAGAGCACAAAGCCTGGTAGACGATACACCGGCTTTCTGAACCACAAGTGTTATTGTACCCCTGCGAATATCGGCATCTGCTATTGTTAATGGAATCCGTTCTCCTTTTTCACCTACTTTTACCATCACAAAATGCCCTGCTTTTCGCGATTTTGCTATCAACGGAGCTTCTACTTCAAACTTTACAACATTGGCAGAGAAATACTCTTTACTGATTATTTTATTCATAAGTAAAATTATTGTTTAAAAAACACATTGAAACTCCAAAAGACAAAAATCCGGTTTATTTATTAAATTTTCTGATGAATTTCAGGGCGCAAAATTACAAAAAAAATCAGGTTTTCGGACGATGATTTCAAACTGTATTTATTAAATCTGTAAGTATTTGGTGAGATATAATGATAATTCAGAGGAAAAACGGGGGAAATTAATTGTCGGAAATTAATTTTTGGTATAATTTAATTAATTTCTTCGGATGGAGCTTTCTAAATACAAAGCCAGAGAGATCGCAGAGTATCTGCTTTTTCAATGTAATCTCCGTGCCCCGGTGGATTTAATATTTTACCACAGAGGCACAGAGTTTACAGAGTTTTTACATTGCTTTTTTGCTTTGGTTACGGAATTTTGAATTAATGATTTGTACATTAATTAATTTTTCTGATCAAATCCATACCAATATGAATTGCTTTTTCGTTCATATCCAGCAAATGGTGGTGTCGTTCGGGCAATGATTTTTTTAGTCCTTTAAGCACATTTTCGACTTTAACGATAGGGCGAACTTTGAGTAATCCACCCAGGATAATCATATTCATCGTCTTTGATGCGTTATTGGCATACGCATATTCGGTGGCATCGATACGGTAAACGTTGATGTCAGTGCGTGTTGGGAATTTATGAAAGCCGTTTCCATCGAAAATCAGCGTTCCGCCGGGTTTTACCTTGCATTCAAAACGTTCGAGTGATGGTTGATTCAGAACGATAGCAGTATCAAAACTATTCAATACCGGTGAACTTATGCGTTCATCACTCAGAATGACAGTTGCATTAGCAGTTCCTCCACGTTGTTCGGGTCCGTAGGAGGGAAGCCAACTGACTTCCTGTCCCTGCATTAATCCGGAATAAGCTAAAATTTTTCCCATCGACAGAACTCCCTGTCCACCAAATCCTGCAATTATTATTTCTTCTTTCATTTTTCTCAGTTATTAAATATTTTTTAAATCGCCCATCGGATACGCAGGGAACATATTTTCAACCATCCAGTCGTTGGAATCGGCCGGTGTCATTTTCCAACCTGAACTACAGGTTGAAACGATTTCGATGACTGATGTCCCCTTATTCAGCATTGAGTTTTCAAATCCTTTCTGAATTGCTTTTTTACATTTACGCACCGAAGCCACTGTGTGTACGCTCTGACGGGTTACATAACATGTACCTTCCAACTGAGCCAGCAGGTTGGTAATATTCAGCGGAAAACCATTTCGTGGTATGTCTCGACCGGTTGGTGAAGTGGACGATTTCATTCCCTGCAGGGTTGTAGGAGCCATTTGTCCGCCGGTCATGCCGTAAATTCCGTTATTAATAAAAATAATTGTGATATTTTCACCCCGGTTGGCAGCGTGGATAGTTTCGGCTGTGCCTATGGCAGCTAAATCGCCATCACCCTGATATGTAAATACATAACGGTCGGGGAGGAGGCGTTTAACTGCTGTTGCCAATGCAGGAGCCCTCCCGTGAGCTGCCTGTTGCCAGTCAATGTCGAGATATTGATAAGCGAAAACGGCACACCCAACCGGGGCAATTCCAATGGTTTTGTCCTGAATGTCCATTTCTTCGATAATTTCTCCAATAAGTTTGTGTACCACGCCATGACTACATCCCGGGCAATAATGCATGGGAGTGTCATTCATCACTTTGGTTTTTTCCATTACCAGATTGGCTGGATTAATGATGTCTGCTATATTCATGATTTTAATTTTTTTACTGTTTTATAAATTCTAAATACGGGTATTTCATTTTTTTACCCGATGAGTTTGTTTTCCAATGCTTCCAGCACTTCTTCGGGCGATGGAACAATACCTCCCATACGACCGTAAAATTCAACCGGAACTTTGCCGTTTACTGCAAGTCTCACATCTTCAATCATTTGCCCTGCGCTCATTTCCACCGAAATCATTCCTTTGACTTTATCAGCATATTCTTTTATCTGCGCGGTAGGGAAAGGATAAAGTGTGATTGGTCGAATCAAGCCGGCTTTAATACCTTTTTGACGGGCAAGTTCTACTGTTTTTTGACATATACGGGCAGTTATACCAAAAGCAACGATAATGTAATCAGCATCTGCACATTCAAACTCTTCAAAAAGAACCTCTTTTTGTTCAATTTCGCGGTAACGTGACTGGAGAACGAGGTTTAATTTTTCCATATCGGCAGCTTCGAGCCTGAGTGAGTTAATTACATTAGGTTTTCTATCAGGTGTTTTACCCAAAGTTGCCCATGGTGTTTGTTCGCGGATTTCTTCTTCTGTCCAGCGCGGAGTGAAAGGGGGTAATACAACTTTTTCCATCATCTGACCAATAATTCCATCTGCCAGAATCATTACGGGTGTACGGTATTTAAAGGCCAAATCGAACGATTTCACCATAAAATCGGCCATTTCCTGAACCGATGCCGGCGCAAGTGTAATCAACTTGTAATCTCCATGTCCACCTCCCTTAACAGTTTGAAAATAGTCGGCCTGGCTTGGCTGGATAGTTCCCAACCCGGGACCACCACGCATTACATTAACGATAACACATGGCAATTCGGCACCCACCATATATGAAATACCTTCCTGCATAAGGCTTACACCGGGACTTGATGATGATGTCATAGCCTTCTTTCCACATCCTGCTGCACCATACACCATGTTGATGGATGCTGTTTCACTTTCGGCCTGTAATACCACCATTCCGGTTGTATTCCATGGTTCAAGGTCCATAAGGGTCTCCATAATCTCCGACTGGGGAGTGATGGGATATCCAAAATACCCATCGCATCCGCAACGTATGGCTGCATGGGCAATTGCTTCATTACCCTTCATTAATCTTACTTCTTCTGTATTATGTTTTTTCTCTGTGCTCATTGTTTGCTTTTTTTAAATTTAGCTGTGTGTTTCAATTCTGATTTCTTTATTGTAATTTTACTTTGTAAACCGTGATACATGCATCAGGACATACATAAGCACATGCTGCACAACCCACACACGATTCGGGATCGGACATGTGCGAAAAGTTATAACCTTTAGCGTTTGCCTCGTTCGATAATGATAAAACCGTTGATGGACAAGCTACAACACATAAGTCGCACCCTTTACATCGTTCAGTATTTACAACTACTGCTCCTTTAAATTTTGCCATTGTTTATATTTAATTTAATTTGGTTGATAAAATCCTGTGATCAAATATTTTATGCTATGATTCAGGATTTTAAAATAACAACCGGTTGAAAAATTTGATTTATAACTTGTTTTTTATGATATTAACTATTTATGTTGTTTGTATATCCAGCTCATGAAGTCATCGGCCGCAAAGGCATTTGTCCAGCTGTTATGACCAACTCCGGGGTATATAATCAATTCTGCCTGTTTTGAACCAATTGCTTTTAATTTATTATATGCATCCACCGAATGCGCGGGCGAAACTACCGGATCGTCTGCTCCGTGATAAATTCTGACTGGCATGTCTTTTACTTTGTTCAATCTGTCGATATTCACTCCACCACAAATCGGAATAGCTGCTGCAAATATCCCGGGTTTACGGCAAATCAGGTCAAAAGTTCCCATACCACCCATCGATAGCCCCATTATATAAATCCGCTTTTGATCTACTGCTTCATTTTTTCTGATTTCTGCTATTAAACGTATCAGCAACTGCATTGGTTCGGTTGCTTCACTTTTTAACGGATAGCCAAATCCATTTTCGCGTGTCACAATTGGTGCCCAGTATTCCTTTTCCCGACATTGCGGGAACAGTACGATGGATGGATACTTTGCTCTGTTTTCCTTATCTGTAAAGAGCACGGCACCGTGTTTCAGCTGTTTTTCGTTGTCGGCACCTCTCTCGCCCGAACCATGCAGAAATATTACTAACGGATATGTCTTTTTTAAATCATAATTTTCCGGAAATAGTATCCTGTAACGTAAAGTGTCTGATTGACTGATAAATTCCCTTTTCAAAAACATTTCATTCTGAGCTGATATTGTTGAAATACCGGATAAAATCAAAAAAACGAGAAATAAAATCCTGCATTTTTCAGGTTTTTTCAACACAAAATCAGTATTTCCGGCTTTTAATGTTAATCCTTTTTCATTCATATACAGGTCGAAAAAATTTGTCATTTGATTTCAGAAAACCTAAAATTGTTTTATATATTAATTTCATGTTTTTTCATTGTTCAAAAAAAATGTTGCGAACCTTGTTTTATCTTTCTGTCTGGTCTTGTTTTCTATCGCCGCCAAAGTCCGATTCATTTTTTGTGCAAAGTAAACAAATCCCGACCAATCACACATAAAAAATGGTAAATAATGAACGATTTCGGGATTAATTACCCTTATTCGGGATAAAATGAACACAAAATTTTCATGTACAAGTAACTGCTCTTATCAAAAATTTGATTCTTCGCGAATTTTGGTTTTTTTCAGGCAGTAATTTTATGTTTAAGTTAAAATCTTAAAATTCAGTATATTTAATACGTCATTAATATGTTTTACCGGTTGCAAATACTTGTGTATGAACAGTATTTGCATGGGTCCTGACTCGTTGTCTGGAAAAATGGTACTTCCGGATCAAAAATTTCCTCAATACATTGCTTTAGTTTTGAAGTGAATTCTTCTTCGAAAGCCGAAAAATCATCGATCACAATTTTCACGTTTTTTTCAGGTTTGAAAGTCATTTCAGTGACAAAGCCATCCTTAAATACATTGCGCATATAATATATTCCCGGTGACATGGTTTTTCCTGCAGCTTCATTTTTGTAAAATAATCCGTACAAAAAAGTCTGAAGTACGTATTTTGGCCGCTTATCGTTATTATGTTCAAAAACTTCTTCCCAACTTTTAAACTCAAGATTTCCGGCTCCTGTTTTATAATCAAGTATTCTTATTTTTCCTTCTTTTTCGTCAATTCTGTCAATTATTCCTTTCAGGTTAACTTCGCCATTGGATATTGGGAATTTCAGTTTACACACCTTTTCAGCATCTATAAATCTGAAAGGGGCGTACATTTTATCGTTCCGGAGAACCTGACGTACATATTTGGCTATAACATTTGCAATCAGAAGGTTATTCCCTTCAAGAGTTATTTTGTCTTCTTCACTAATTCTGAAATATTTTTTACAAAATGCCTTTTTAATCTGTTTTTCAATATAAAGTGGCTGATTTAAAATATTGTCAATATCGTCCGGATTCAGCATTTTAGCTTTATAGGGCAAATATAAATATTCCATTGTGGCATGAAAAAGGTTACCGAACATGCTTTCTTCAATTGTTTCCTTCAATTCGTCAGCCTGTTCGAGTTTTTCGATTCTTGTAAGATAAAATTGCAGCGGACAGTCGATATAACTTTTTATCGAACTTGCCGAAAGTGAAGGAGCATCATCGCTGTCAACCAGAAATTGCCGGAGTTTCTCTAAGATTTCGGGCGATTTATTTACTTTTATTTCATTAGAGCCACCAAATGAAATATCAAAATTTACATTTTTAACCCTGATATCGAGGCCATAATGATATTTTAGCTGATAAATGTACCTGCTGATTTCTCCGGTTTGCATTCCGTCGGTTCGTGAGTCGTAAAGATAAAAAATTCGTTTGGCACGATGTATAAGCCTGTAAAAATTGTACGAACTTATGGCATCGTGGTGTTCGAATGTAGCCAGTCCGAACCCTTTTCTCAAATGATAAGGTATAAAACTGTTAGTGTTATTTTTATTGGGAAATACACCTTCGTTGAATGATGTGATAATCAGATTTTCGAAATCAATGCCGCGTGCCTCAAGCATTCCCATTATTTGCAGTCCTTCGAGCGGTTCTCCTTCGAACGGAATGGTTATTCCGGATGTCAGTTGTTTAATCAGTCTGATTAGTGTGTCAGTATTAAGTTCGATTGAAGGCGAGTATTCGTCAATAATGCCACTTATTCTGTTGATTGTGATATAATACTGATACAAAAAATCAGCGTCAAGTGAAACATTATTTGCCTCTGCCGATTTAATTTTCAACTCTTTATGGAGGAATAACAGAATCCGGAGCAGGTATGTGATGAAGGAGTGAATGTCATTTTGGGGTGAAAATATCAATGAAAGCAGTTCATTCTTTTTTAAATCATTTTCAGCAACATATATCATATTGTATCGAACCATATTTTTGCTGATTTCTTTTACCTCATTTTCACAAAGTAAAATAATAAACTGGTGATTCAGAATGTTATATACTGTTTGAAAATAGAAACTTACAGCTTTTTCGTTCGATCTTAAACGCTGTTGAAGCTGAAAAATGCTTTCGATAAAGTTAAAAACCGGAGTTATTTTCAGAGGATAACCCATCGTGACATTTATTTTCTGAATTTGTTCAGGGATTGCGTGTAACAATGGAATTAACAAATTCTCGTCGGGCAGGACCACTGCAGTATTCAACCATCTATTATTTTGTTCATCAGCAGGGAAAAGCCGGTTGAGAATGGAATAAACCTGTTTGGTTTGTCCGACTGAAGAGGGTACTGCAATCAATTCTGTTATTTTTTCGGAAAGGGGAATAGTTTCAGTTTTGATTTCAAACTTTGATGGGAAATTACGTGTATTTTCTTCATAAAACATTGATGCCGGATTGTCGTTATCGCGCAATTCGCCGGCTTCATAATCCCAGTAAAAATCGGCCATATTACGCTTTTTAAGCTCATACATCAATTTTTTTTCACAGGGATTCAGGGCATTAAACTCGACGAACACAAATTTTTTATTTTTCCAAACATCAATTTCGTCATGTTCAATCAATCTGTCGACCACTTCCCGACAAATCATTCCATCCGTAGCCAATCCAACACTCTTTAATTCAGTATGAAACTGATTGTAAATTTCATACAAAATTTTCCAGGTACTCAGAAATTCAACCGATGTTTTTCCCTCTGTAACCGGTATAAAATTTTTCCAGAACTGCTGTATTGCCTCCAGTTGTTCGGCGGTAAATATATTAAAAAGGCTGTCAATTTCTTTTAGTTCGGTGATATTTGTGAAAAGCTGGCGTGCATCAATCCGGTATTTATCAACCTCATCGAAATCTGCAAGCAACATTTCTCCCCAAAAAACAAAGGAATCAAAACTTTCGGCTTTTTTGTTGAGCGACCTGTAGATGGTATAAATTCTGAAAAGATTGCTTAAACGATCGGCAGACTGATAGGTGCTTGCTGAAGCGAAGCATTCGTCAATAGTGATAATTTCGGGCGAAAAAACCGGTTTCACTGCTATATCGGCTAAATATTGCCTGAAAAACAACCCGGCCCGCCGATTGGGAAAAACGAAAGTAAACCGGCTGATTTCTGAGTCGAATTGTTCGAAATAAGTATTTGCTACACGGTATAGAAATGAGGCCATAAATTATTCAAATGAAACCGGCTTTTAGCTGAATAAATTTTCAACAAAATAAAAAAGCGGTTGAAACAATTAGAGATTCAGAATTCTGTCATACTAAATGAAACGCAATGATCGGGTGAACTTTACATTCATCTGATGGTTCTGAAACAAATAACCCAATCAGCTAAAAATCAGTATTCAGTCTGTTTTTTTACTTAATTCAATTGTAAAGCAATGCTGAATTCAGTTTCAACGGCTAAATTAGCAAACTATTTTAAAAAACCAAAGGTAAAATTGATTAAAAAACTTCAAATTTACTTCACCTTATAATTTGATGCTTTAACAGGCTTTTTGATAACTCAAATCAATTTTTTTATACCTTATTTATTGAATAATATAAATCAAATTTATAGGAGTAAAAATTAAGCTTGTGTTTTGAAGTCATTGTTTAAAAATTGATTTGAACTATTTTGTTTTCCTAATTTTAATTCGAAATGAGAAATCAATTTTTTGTCCTGATTATGTTTGATAAAATACTGAATACAAATAAAATATGAATCGGATGAAATTTTTATTGCATATAAAACTTATATTTATAAAAATTATGTATTTTTGCTTCGTCATTGTAAGGTGAATTTTACATGGTGCGTTCCTCTAACGGTTAGGAGCTCGGTTTCTCAATCCGAAAATGGCAGTTCGATTCTGCTACGCACTACCACTTTTTTTCTTAATTTCAGGATTGTTCCCACACATCTTCAATTTTCATTAAATCAATTGATTAACCACTTTCGTGTAATTTCCAACTTCCACTTTTGGAAACTTATTTTCTTTCATTGGTCAAATTTTATTACTTTTGCGAAAATGAAATTTCAACACCTGAATTACCGTAAAAAATGATAGGTACTATTGTAAATACTGTGGCTGTAGTGGCCGGGGGAATATTTGGATTGTTTTTAAAAAAGAACATGCCCGAAAGAGTTACAACCATATATTTTCAGGCTGTAGGCTTATTTACACTGGCTATTGGAATATCGATGGCGGTAAAAATGGATCACATTCTGATAATTGTCAGTAGTCTGGCTATTGGTTCATTGATCGGAGAATGGTTGAATTTAGAAAAAGGAGTCGAACAATTAAGCGAATATTTAAAAAACAGATTTCGCATAGGGAATGAAAAGTTTTCGGAAGGTCTGATTGCTGCATTTCTGATGTTCTGTGTTGGTTCAATGACAATTATCGGTACTATTCAGGAAGGTACAGGTGGCTCTTCCGATTTGCTTTTTACCAAATCATTGATGGATTTCTTTTCGTCTATACTTCTTGCATCGGCTTTTGGTGCAGGTGTTATCGTTTCTGCTTTACCTTTGTTCCTGTTTCAGGCTTCACTCACACTGATTGCCATGTTTGCCGGAACATTCTTTACTGCTGAAATAATTTTGGGACTAACAAGTGTTGGTGGAATTCTGCTGATGGGACTTGGAATTAATATCCTTGAAATTAAGAAATTAAGGGTTATGAATATGCTTCCTTCTTTGATTGTTGTTGCATTGTTACTTTGGTGGTTTTAGTTTTGATATTGAATATCAAATGAATACAATTTAAATTTTCGAATTTTATAATTTAAAAACAGAAGAGTGATTGAAATTATTCCTGCTATCGATTTAATTGATGGTAAATGCGTAAGGCTTTCGCAAGGCGATTATCAACAGAAAACCATTTACAACGAGCAGCCGCTCGAAGTGGCAAAAGCCTTCAGCGATCATGGCATCCGACGCCTGCATTTGGTTGATTTGGATGGTGCCAGAGCGCATCATATTGTAAATCAAAAAGTTCTGGAACAAATTGCAACCAAAACAGATCTGATTATCGATTTTGGGGGTGGATTGAAATCGGCCGAAGATTTGAAAATTGCTTTTGAATCCGGTGCTTCAATGGTGACGGGTGGGAGCATTGCCGTTCGTGATCCGGAAGAATACAACAGATGGATCGAAAAATACGGAGGTGATAAAATTATACTTGGTGCTGATGTGAAAAATGAAAAAATTTCCGTTGGTGGTTGGTTAGAAACCACTGAAATTGATTTAATTCCATTTGTCAGCGGATATATGAAAAAAGGAATCAGCAAAGTAATTTGTACTGATATCAGTAAGGATGGTATGCTTGGAGGTACTGCTTTGGATTTGTATCGGAAAATGCTGAGTGCCGAACCTGAAATGTACTTAATTGCAAGCGGAGGCGTCAGCTCGGTCAGAGATATTGAACTTCTTGCTGAAGCCCGAATTCCTGCAGTAATTACGGGAAAAGCCCTGTACGAAGGGAAAATTAAATTGCAGGATTTGAAGAAATTACTTTAATCGTCTGTTTCAGTCGAGTTGCATTTCGGCTATATTCTTCAAAAATGATCCGCCAATGTACAGGGTCAACTTGGTTAAATAAAAAAAAGCGTTATTTTTGCAAGCCAAATTTTTGAACGGTGGTATTCATCAATTACCTGTAGTAATCAGATGTTTTTGCCTTGTCAATAATCAATGATTTTATAAAAAATTCTGAGGTAAATTGATTAAATCATTGTTAATTAGTAATTTATAAAGAATTTAATTCATCCGTTTTAAAAAAATCGCCTGGATAAATTTATTAAACAAAAAATATTAACAACCAAACAAATAAATATGTTAAAAGAAATTCTTTCAGTTACCGGTAAACCCGGATTATTCAAATTAATATCACAGGGAAAAAATATGTTAATTGTCGAATCATTGCTCGATGGAAAACGCATTCCTGCCTATTCGAAAGACAAAGTGGTTTCATTGGCAGATATTGCCATCTTTACTGAAACCGAAGAAGTTCCTTTAGTTCAGGTGTTTGACAAAGTAAAGACAAAGGAAAATGCCCAAAAATGTTCGATTGACAGCAAATCGGAAAATGATATTTTGCGCAGGTACATGGCCGAAATTTTACCGGAATATGACAGGGACAGAGTCTATCCGAGCGACATCCGCAAATTAATAAACTGGTACAATATTTTGATTTCCTGTGGTATTACCGAATTTAAGGAAATTGAAACTCCGGAAACCGGAACAGAAACCAAAGAGTAAAAAAATTTGTGGATATTTCGGGTGGAGTGTAGTCGTTAACATGAAATAATGGTGACCACGGCTTTAAAATTAGAATAGAATTTAAAGCCTGACTGTATTTCTAACATGCTTATTAAATGCAGTTTATAATTTTAAGACTATTATTTCAAATTAAAATCGATACTCATTTTTTTAATCCATATCAATTATGAATGTAAAATCAATAACTGGTTTAATTGAGGAAGTGGCACCACTTTCATTACAGGAAAATTACGATAATTGCGGACTTCTGATTGGCGATAACAATATGGAAGTAACCGGAGTTTTACTGACAATCGATGTAACAGAAGCAGTTATTGAGGAAGCAATTGCAGGAAATAAAAACCTTATTATTTCTCATCATCCTCTTATTTTCAATGGGTTAAAGAGTATTACAGAAAAAAATGAAACCGAAAGGTGCATTGCAAATGCAATTAAAAACAATATAGCAATTTATGCCGCACATACTAATATCGATAACGTTCTGGAAGGTGTGAGCGGAAAAATGGCAGATAAAATCGGATTAATCAATAAACAGATATTGGTTCCAAAATCAGATATGCTTGTCAAATTGGTAACTTATGTGCCTGATTTACATTCATACAGGGTACGTAAGACTTTGTTTGATGCTGGTGCCGGACATATTGGCAATTACGATGAATGCAGTTTTAACATACAGGGAAACGGTACTTTCAGGGCAAATCAGGTTGCTCAGCCTTTTGTTGGCGCTAAGGGAGAATTTCATACAGAAAAAGAAACAAAAATTGAAGTTATTGTACCTTCATTTAACATTGGACGGGTTGTCGATGCTTTGATAGCTGCACATCCTTATGAGGAACCGGCTTATGATATTTATCCGCTTAATAATAAGCTGAATAGAGTAGGGTTGGGGGTCATTGGAGAACTCCCGGAACCCGAAGATGGAAAACTTTTTTTACAAAGATTGAAGTCAGTTTTCAAAACAGGTGTGATCAGATATACGAATTTATCCGACAAAAAAATTTCAAAAGTAGCTTTGTGTGGAGGTGCCGGAAGTTCACTTTTGCAGGAAGCTATCGCCGTAAATGCCGACATTTTTGTATCAGGAGATTTTAAATATCACGAATTTTTTGAAACAAATGGAATAATTACTATCGCCGATATCGGACATTTTGAGAGTGAACAATTCACAAAAGACATTTTTTATGAGATAATTACAAAAAAAATGCCTACATTTGCAGTCCAAATTTCAGATATTAAAACAAATCCCATAAATTATTTGTAATCAGTATGGCTACAGAATCAAAAACAGAAAAAGAAATTACCGTTGAAGAGAAATTATTTGCTTTATATGATCTTCAAAAAGTAGTTTCAAAAATTGATGAAATAAAAATTCTCCGCGGTGAATTGCCTTTAGAGGTACAGGATCTTGAAGATGAAATTATCGGTTTAAATACTCGTCTTGAACATTTTGAAGCCGAGATAGCTGAAATTCAGGCTACAATTTCGAGTAAGAAATTTGAAATTGAAGAAGCTCAGCTTAAAATCAACCGATATAAAGAGCAGCAGGAAAATGTTCGGAATAACCGCGAATACGATAATCTCTCGAAAGAAATTGAATTTCAAACGCTCGAAATTGAACTTTGTGAAAAACGAATTCGTGAATTTACAGCTTTGAAAGAGGCAAAACTGAACGAACAAAAAATGACCATCGAACAATTATCGGAACGTAAACTTGATTTGAATCAGAAAAAAGGTGAACTCAACGAAATTATTTCGGAAACCAAGCAGGAAGAAGAAAAATTACGCGAAGAAGCCAAACAAATTGAATCAATGATTGAACCACGTTTGGTCACTGCTTTTAAACGAATCCGCAAAAATGCTCGTAATGGATTGGCTGTCGTTTATGTACAGCGTGATGCGTGTGGGGGATGTTTCAATAAAATTCCCGCTCAGCGAAGATTGGATATACGATTACGCAAAAAAATTATCGTTTGCGAATATTGTGGCCGAATTCTGGTGGATGAAGAACTGGCAAACGTACCAACTGCAAACGAATAGTTTTTTTAAACATAATTTTTATTGAGTCAGGTTAGAATTCTATCCTGACTCTTTTTTTTTAACTCTACACTAAAAAATTTCATCCCCAGAGCCGGAATAGATGTAAATATTCAATTCTCAGCTTCCCTAATTTGTTCTTAATCGCTGCAAATAAGATGATTACCCCTTAATTTTAATATCAGCTAAATTCACAATCCGTTATTTTTCTGAAAATATCTTTCATTCCCGCTCTAAACTGATATTAATTAACTGTAAATTTTCCGGAAAACTTATTTTTTCCCGTTTCTGCTATTTCCAGTTTTTTGTGATGGGGTATAGTCGTACCACATGAAAAAAAAGTATAAGTTGATTAATCATTATAAAAACAAAGTCCTTCAAAGCTCCCGGATTTTTTTCAGCTCCAATTTTACTTCACATCCGAACCTGTAGATTTCACAAATATCAATCTATACATTTGTAAAATCAACAAAAATTTACAAATATATTTACTTCAAAAAAATCCCTGATTCACCGATATAAATGTTTATTCTTTACAAAAATAAAATAATTTATAATTGTACACATTAAATAAATTTAATCAATAATTCATTGATTTTATAAGAGTAATATATTCTATATCATATAAATAATGAAATTATCTGTATTTTATATCTAAATAAAAATATATTTCTGTGAAAAATTCACTTATACAGAATGAAAATAACAAGATAAACACATTATAATACTGTAAATCAATGTATTTAGTGTATTGTTTGTAAATAATCACTTTATCTGAATTAATTTTCATATACATCATAATAAACAGCTATATATTAGCAATATAAACAATATATCTGAGAAAGTAAGGGTTAATGCATATTTTCCAAATGTAAATTCACAAAGATACCATAATTACAAATGTTTGTAATTTGCAAATGTGAAACAATTCACATATATTTGTAATCTGTTTCCATCAATTAATATTCACATTTATACATGTATTATGGATGATAAAAGTAAAATTGAAAAGATCATGCAGGTTGAAAAATTAAATTCAGCTCAGTTTGCTATTGAAATTGGAATACAAGGTTCAACTTTATCCCATATATTAAATGGAAGGAATAAACCGAGTCTGGAAGTGCTAAAAAAAATCATGAATCGTTTTCGAAGTATTAATCCAGAGTGGCTTATTTTGGACGTTGGGACAATGTATCGACAGGAAAAGCATTCTCAGACGCCTACATTATTCGATACAATAGAAGAAAATACCATAAAATCAGATGATTACACGCCAATTTTGCCTCAACAAACTGATGCTGTTCCGGACACCATCCGGAAAAAAAGTGATATAAATCCAAATCAAGGTACAACGGTTGAACCTGCAACCCTGTCATCTGAATTTACACTAAAGGATATTCCTCAGAGAGCTGTAAAAAAGGTGATAATTTATTATTCGGATAATACATTTGAAGAGTTTCAACCGAACTGATGAGTTATATTTCAAATGAGCCTTTAATGAATCAATTAAACTATTCTTTGCAATTTTCTGTACTATTCATTTTGTACTGATACGTAAATATGGATTTGTACCTCCCGGAGACGGATAGCAAGTCCCGATTTTTTGTAATTTCAGGATAAATGAGTACTTTTGTGCTGTTTATTATAGTCACGTTTCAGATTTTACTTTTTCAATGAAATGAATGGCTATATTGTTTATTTACAATTATTTATAAGGTTTTAACAGAACACTGTAAAACTGTAAATAAGCCTTCAAACCAAAATGCTTCATTATCAACTCAGTATGAAGAATACTGAATAACAAACCCAAAAAACGGATGAAGAAATTCATGCTTGACCTGATTGTAAAGAAGAATGAGATTCTTAACGATCAATATTTCCTTTTGGTTTTAAGCTCTGATATGCCACTACCGGAGATTTTACCCGGTCAGTTTGTTGAAGTCAGAGTGGATAATACACCCGATACATTTCTCAGACGCCCGATTTCGATCAATTTTGTTGATTATCAATTAAATGAGCTTTGGCTTTTGATACAAAAAGTAGGGAACGGAACAAGAAAACTTTCAACACTTACGGTTGGTGATACTTTGAATGTAATAATACCACTCGGAAACAGCTTCACTTTGCCTGATTCAAAAGATTCAAATATAATGTTGATAGGCGGAGGTGTGGGAATTGCCCCGCTCTTGTACTGGGGCTCCTATCTGCACGAAAGAGGCTATAAATGTAACTTTCTGTTAGGAGGACGTTCGGAAAACAATTTATTGCAACTTTGTGAATTCACTAAGTATGGCAATGTTTACACTACTACCGAAGATGGTAGTCATGGTGAAAAAGGATTTGTAACCATGCATTCGGTGCTCAGAGGCTCAAATTTCAATGATATTTATTCCTGCGGACCAACGCCCATGATGAAGGCTGTGGCTTCGTATGCAGCTGAGAATGGCGTATTTTGTGAGGTCTCACTCGAAAATACAATGGCCTGTGGTTTTGGTGCCTGTCTGTGTTGTGTAACCGACACCACCGATGGTCATTTATGTGTTTGTACTGATGGTCCGGTTTTTAATATTACAAAATTGAAATGGTGAATTTAAATGTAAATTTAGGGAGATTACAATTGAAAAATCCGGTGATGACAGCATCGGGCACTTTTGGCTATGGTACCGAGTATTCTGACTTCATCGATTTATCGCGAATTGGTGGTATAATTGTAAAAGGTACTACACTTCGCGAGCGTCAGGGCAACCCGTATCCGAGGATGGCAGAAACCCCTTCCGGCATGTTAAATGCTGTGGGACTGCAAAATAAGGGTGTTGACTACTTCATTGAACATATATATCCAACTGTAAAGGACTTCGATACAAATATATTTGTGAATGTTTCAGGATCGACCATCGAAGACTACATTATTACAGCTGAAAAGTTAAATTATCTCGAAAAAATCCCCGGAATAGAATTAAATATATCCTGTCCTAATGTAAAAGAAGGTGGAATGGCTTTCGGAACGAGCTGTTTGTCTGCTGCTCAGGTAGTTAAGGAAGTGCGAAGGGTGTATAAAAATGAACTTATGGTGAAGCTTTCGCCAAATGTAACTGATATTTCAGAGATTGCTTTAGCTGTCGAAGCCGAAGGAGCTGATTCTATTTCGCTGATAAACACATTATTAGGTATGGCTATTGATGCCGAACGCAGAAAACCGGTTTTATCGACCATTACAGGTGGTTTATCAGGCCCTGCAGTCAAGCCTGTTGCACTCAGAATGGTGTGGCAGGTAGCCCGGGCAGTCAAAATTCCGGTCGTTGGAATGGGTGGAATTATGAATGCTACCGATGCCATTGAGTTTATGCTGGCAGGTGCTTCAGCCGTTCAAATCGGTACAGCTAATTTTATTGATCCGACGGTCTCAATATCAGTTCTGGAAGGAATTGAAGCTTATCTGAAGGCACATCATTTGTCGTCGGTGTATGATATTATCGGACAATTAGAAGTCTAATAAGAGTATTCTGATATACCGGTTAAATTTTCATTTAATATGTCGAATTATGATTTAATCACTATTGTCGGACCTACAGCTTCGGGTAAAACCAAACTGGCTGTAGCTTTGGCAAAATGTATCGGTAGCGAGATAATAAGTGCTGATTCCCGCCAGGTTTATCGTGGAATGAATATAGGCACCGGCAAGGATTTGAATGAATACTTGGTTGATAGTCAGGCTATTCCATATCATTTAATTGATATTCGCAAAGCCGGCGAAAAATATAATCTGTATGAATTTCAACACGATTTTCATAATATTTTTACAATATTAAAGGAGAAAAGTATCACACCCGTTTTGTGTGGTGGAACTGGTTTGTACATCGAATCGGTACTAAGAGCTTACAAACTTTTAAGTGTCCCTGAAAATACAGAACTTCGCAAATCACTTGAAAATAAATCGATTGATGAATTAAAAGCTGAATTAAGCAACTATACTACCCTCCACAATAATTCCGATTTTGATACCGCCAAAAGAGCTATACGTGCCGTTGAGATTGCAGTTTACAATGCCGAACATCAGTCAGATGTACAGGAATTTGCAGCTCCCGAAAGTTTGATTATTGGTTTGAATCCCGAAAGGGAAATTAGACGTCAAAAAATTACTTTAAGGTTAAAGGAGCGTCTTGACGAAGGATTGATAGATGAAGTACAATCCTTACTGAATCAGGGCATTTCGTCTGATGATTTGATTTATTATGGTTTGGAGTATAAATTTGTAACGCAATATATAACAGGTGAATTGAGTTATCATCAAATGTTTACTCAACTCGAAATAGCCATTCATCAATTTGCAAAGCGACAAATGACCTGGTTCAACGGAATGGAACGACGTGGTTTTAAAATCAACTGGGTGGATTATAATTTACCCATTGAAGACAAAATAAATCAGGTGCTTGAATTGATTTAAATTATTCTTTTTCAAGTAAATACATGCTGCACACCCCAAAAGTAAAACTACGGTATTTAATAAGATTAAAATTGTTTTTCAGTAGGATATCAATCAATTTTTTCCCGTTTGGAAATGCATGCATTGAAGCACTTAAATAGTCGTAAGCTTTACTGTCGGTTGATAGAAATCTGGAAGTTAGTTTAACAAAAATCTGTGTATAAAGTTTATAACCTTTAAGTATTAAACCCTTTTGAGGCTCATTCATTTCAAGAATCAATAAATGTCCGTTTGTTTTCAAAACACGGTGAATTTGTTGCAGGCTTTCATCCAACTTTTCAAAATTCCTGATTCCGAATGAAATAGTAGCTGCATCAAATTGATTATCAGGATAAGTAAGTGTGGCACAATCCTGAATTTCAAAATGAATACCTTTTGATAAACCTGCTTTTTCAACTTTCTGCCGACCGATTTCCATCATTTTATCTGAAATATCGACAGCAGTTACATGTTCCGGTGAAAGATATTCGAAAGCTTTGATGCCTACGTCGCCGGTTCCGGTAGCAATATCAATAATTTGTTTAGGATCGTATTTTTTCAGCGAATGCAGTGCTTTTTTTCTCCAGATACGTGCCATTCCCCACGACATAATATCATTGAATTTGTCATATTGACCAGAGATTGTGTTGAACATACGTGATAACTGAGGAGTTTTTGCTTCAGTATCGTCGTAAGGTTTTACTTTGGTATAGTCGGCAGGAGTTTTCTTTCTGTTAGTCATCTTAGTATTCTTAATTTATTTTCGGATAAATTGAAAATTTATTTATACTTCATATATTAATTCAAACATTATCAGTAAATTATAAACAATCAATAATTGAATTAGTTTATTTTTTGATTATGATTATCTGTTTTTTTTAATCTGTATCCAATTGTCCATTCCACAAAATCGGCGTGCATTGAATAGTCGCGCAAGGTAATGCCGGCAAAAATATTATTGGTTATCTGATAATTAATACTTATACGTTGATGAAAAACAGGTGATTGATTTTTGGAAGTTTTTCGGTAAATATAAAATGCAGGTTGTAAAACTATCGAAATTTTATCAACACAAAACGTATAAGAAGGATAAACACTCAACTGAATCTGATTCAGAAAAGGAGCGTCAACATCAATCAGCTCATTATTATCAACCTTAATCTGTGCATTTATGGCATCATTGACATTGAGGGTAAAACCGGCTCCGATTTTCGACATTCGGGTAATTTGTCTGTTGAACAATGCAGAAATTCCGTAAAAAGGAAAAAAAACACCTTCATATTTCTCCGCTATATTAGTGTTTATCGAGTCGAATATAATATTTTTTATGCCAGCAAACGTTGAAATAATTATTTCATTCTCAGGATAATATTTATCAATTTTCTTATTAACAAATTCCGGTTTTTTGAAAAAATTATACTTTAATCCAATTTTGGGAGCATAGGAGTTAATTCCATAATTTGGCATTTTTATCGCTCCGTTTGAATAGTGAGTAAAATTGACACCTGCCAATAAGTCAATATGTTCACTCAGTTCGTAATTAAAAGTCAAACCTGCATCGCTCATAAATGCCTGTCCAAGTCCAAGAGCAATGTTAAATTTATTGGTTAAAGGATTGAATGAGTGCCAGTTAAATGACAAACCAAATCCCATTTCAGCATTTATAAAATATTTTGAACCTCTAAAAACAGGCCAATCGACAAATCCATAAACTGCGACAGGAATTCCTATTTCATTCAAATTATTGAAATCCAATATTTTACATCCTAATCCCCATAACGGATAGTTGAAAACCCTTTCATTTTCTGATTTTCCTGAAGTTTGAGTACTCAATTTAAAATTTAGTGCCTGAAATCTGTCTATTTTCACTGAATTCAGATTATTTCCCCTGACAAAAACATTGGTAGGCGCAACTGAACCATTGATATATGCTACAGTGAATGCTAAATTATTTTTATACCATTTAAAATGAACATTAGTTGAATCTGTCTGACCCAATAAATTTGCTGAGAGTAATAGTATGAAAAGCAATATATTTAGTCTCATTGGCTTTTTGTCTTACTGACTTATTTCTGGAAGTCAGATAAAAGAGTATTTTTCAGGATATAATGGGAAAATATAATTATTATTAATTACTTACAAACGCTGTTTTGTAAATTTCTTTTTTCTTATGCAACCTGTTTTTTCGGCAATTATTTATTAGTTTTTTATTCACATAATCAGTCAGAAAAGCGCTACCTGCACCAACCAGAGCTCCCATAAAAACATCACTCGGATAATGAACTCCAAGGTCCATACGTGAGAACCCCACAGCTCCGGCCCAGATAAATGCAGGAGTAATAATATACCATTTTGGATATGCCAGACTTATGGAAGTCGCAGTTGAAAAAGCAGCAGAGGTATGCCCTGAGGGGAATGAAGGGCTGCCACCCGAACTTAACTTTGTTATTTCGTCGGGATAAGTTTCAAAAGGCCGGGGACGATTGAAAGAATATTTCATAACAGTACTTATCGCCGTTGAAACCAGGAACGATCCGGCAACTAATAATCCATTCTGCAGTGTAAGGCTATCCTTTGTTAAATAACCTGTTGCAGTAATAATTAAAGGTGCTGCCACGCTAACCGGTATTGCACTGTTGGTTACGAATCTGAAGGCTGGATCTGAATTAATAATCCTGTTTTGATTAATATTCTTCAAAATGTCGATGTCAATATTTTGTGAACTTACACTGCCATAAGCAATTGTAAATACCACGATAATCAATATTTTGTTTATTTGGTTGTTTTTTAGCATTTTAAATAGAAAAGCAATCAATAGATCTGAAAAAACTATGAATGTTGAATTCAAAACAATAATACCAACGTATTTGAAAGTAAAAAGTTCCTTCACATACATTGGTATTTTTGGTGATAATTTTAATTAATTGAGCCTCAATTAGTTTTTATTTGGATTTTCGAACTGCGTGATATAAGCCAGATACCCCATATAATGAACGGAATACTTAAAATTTGTCCCATATTAAGCAACATTCCCGATTCGAAAGCTTCCTGATCGAGCTTTATAAATTCCAGAATAAATCTGCTTCCAAAAATTCCAATAAGGAAAACTCCGTAAATAAGGCCTGTTTTCAGATAGGCGCGTTTTTTCCAATAAAGCCACCAGGTAACTGCAAAAGTCAGAAGGCAATAAATCATCTCATAAATCTGAGTTGGGTGCATGGCCTGTGTTTGACCATCGCGTACAAAAATAAATCCCCAAGGAAGTGAGGTGGCATTACCGTAAATTTCTGAATTCATTAAGTTTCCCAATCTGATTGCGGCACCTGTAAGCGCTGCTCCGATAACCAAACGGTCCAAAACCCATATAAATCCTTTTTTTGAAACGAATTTATTATAAAGGTATGTAGAAATCAATATTCCTATTGCACCACCATGACTTGCCAGTCCACCCCGCCAGATATAAAGTAATTCCCATGGATGAGATAAGTAATGATTTCCATAACTAAAAGTAATACCCAGGATTGAAACCGGTTCGTCTAATGGTTTCCATTCATAGAAAAAACAATGACCCAGACGAGCTCCCACAATGGTACCAATTACTGTGTACATGAATAACTTATCGACCCAGGTGTCGGGTAATTTTTCATTTTTAAATAATTTTTGTACCACTACAAGTGCGAGCCAGATACCAATTGCCCAGAGAAGGCCATACCATCGCACATGAATACTACCCAAACTAAAAATTTCAGGGTTTACATCCCAGGTAATAAAGTTTAACAGCATTGAATAGAAAAAATTAAAGTGATAAGTTCAATATAATGAATGTTTTACAAAAAGATGCAACGTTTATTAAACAATTCATTTAAGAATTGGCCCCGTGACAATTTTTGAATTTTTTCCCACTTCCGCAAGGGCAGGGATCGTTGCGACCAACCTTTTTCTCGACACGGATAGGCTCTGTTCGCTGAACTTCACGTGTATCCTGTTTAGTCGGATCCTGAGCTGGACTATTTGAAATTTCGTCTTTTTGAGTTTTATAGCGACTTAAATCCATTCGTTGTACCGGACGGGCTTCGCGCACCTGTTCCGGTTCGCGCATCGGGATCTGACCCCGCATTAAGATTGATAATACTTTTCGATTCATCGAATCTATCATTTCCTTGAACAAACCATAAGATTCTAATTTATAAATAAGTAATGGATCTTTTTGTTCATAACTTGCATTTTGAACCGAATTGCGCAATTCGTCCAGCTGGCGTAAATGTTCTTTCCATTCATCATCAATAACATAGAGAAGTGTCTGTTTTTCAAACGATTTTACAACTTCTTTTCCCTGAGTATTATAGGCAGTTTCGAGATGAGTGGTAACATTGAAAACCCTTTTTCCATCGGTAACAGGAACAAGAATATTTTCGTATTGCTGACCTTGTTTTTCAAACACCTGTTTTATAACCGGAAATGCTACAGCAGCTAATTTGTCCATTTTACGTTTGAAGGTCGACATTGCAGCTTCAGCAACATGATGAGTCAGTTCGTTCATTCTCGAAGAACCGAATTCAGATTCGCTAAATGGTGCTTCCATTGCGAAGATTTTTAAAAGTTCTTCGTTTAATAATTCATAATCACTGCTGTTTTTAGCATTTTCAACAATACTTTCGGCAACATCATAGATCATGTTGGTAATGTCAACACCGATACGTTCGCCCATCAGGGCATGACGGCGTTTACTGTAGATGACTTCACGTTGAGAATTCATAACGTCATCGTATTCGAGTAATCTTTTTCGAATACCGAAGTTATTTTCCTCTACTTTCTTCTGAGCACGTTCAATTGATTTTGAAATCATTGAATGTTCGATCATTTCGCCTTCTTCGAAACCTAATTTATCCATGATTCCGGAAATTCGTTCGGAACCGAATAATCTCATTAAATCATCCTCGAGACAAACGTAAAATACCGAAGAACCCGGATCGCCCTGACGGCCGGCACGTCCGCGTAACTGACGGTCGACACGGCGGCTTTCATGCCTCTCAGTACCAATGATTGCCAAACCTCCTGCATCCTTTACTTCCTGTGTCAGTTTAATGTCGGTACCACGACCAGCCATATTAGTTGCGATAGTTACTGTTCCTTTTTGACCCGCTTCGGCAACAATATCAGCTTCACGTTGATGTAATTTTGCATTTAATACGTTGTGTTTAATCTTACGGCCATTCAGCATTCGGCTCAATAATTCGGAAATTTCGACCGAGGTTGTACCTACAAGTACCGGTCTGCCGGCTTCAACCAATTTATCAATTTCGTCGATGACGGCAATATATTTTTCGCGTTTGGTTTTATAAACCCTGTCCTGTAAATCATTTCGTGAAATAGGTCTGTTAGTGGGGATAACCACCACATCGAGTTTATAAATATCCCATAATTCACCTGCTTCAGTTTCTGCAGTACCCGTCATACCGGAAAGTTTGTGGTACATTCGGAAATAATTCTGCAGTGTGATTGTTGCAAAAGTTTGTGTGGCTGCTTCGACCGTAACTCTTTCCTTTGCCTCAATAGCCTGATGCAGACCATCTGAATAACGACGACCTTCCATGATACGTCCGGTTTGCTCATCAACAATCTTTACTTTATTTTCGATGACCACATACTCTACATCTTTTTCAAACAAAGTATAGGCTTTAAGTAATTGATTGATTGTGTGAACCCTTTCAGATTTAATTGCATAGTTCTGATTAATTTCGTCTTTTTGGTTTTGACGTTCTTCAAGACTTAACGTTTTGTTTTTTTCGAGATCAGCAATCAGGCTGCCAACGTCGGGTAAAACGAAGAATTGTGAATCCTCGCTGTCGTCGGTTATTAAATCAATTCCCTTGTCAGTAAGTTCGATGGATTTATTTTTTTCGTCGATAACAAAATAAAGCGGATCGGTAGCTATATGCATGTTACGGTTATTTTCCTGCATATAAAACTCTTCGGTTTTGAGCAATTGAGCCTTAATACCCTGTTCGCTTAGAAATTTTATTAAAGGTTTATTGTTAGGCATACCTTTGTATGAACGGAAAAGTGCCAAAGCACCTTCTTCCTGTTCTTTTTTATCGGCTGATGCCATCAATTTTCTTGCATCAGCAAGATATCTGGTAGCCAAAGTTTTCTGAGTGTTTACAAGACGTTCAACTTTAGGGCGTAAATCCTCGAATAGCTGGTCATCACCTTTGGGTACAGGTCCGGAAATAATAAGTGGTGTACGTGCATCATCAATTAATACGGAGTCAACCTCATCCACGATGGCATAATTATGTTTGCGCTGAACCAAATCGGCAGGACTTGTCGCCATATTGTCGCGTAAATAATCAAAGCCAAACTCATTATTGGTACCAAAAGTGATATCGGCCATATATGCCTGACGTCTTTCTTCCGAATTAGGTCGGTGTTTATCAATACAATCGACCGAAAGACCATGAAACATATAGAGTGGTCCCATCCACTCAGAGTCACGTTTTGACAGATAGTCGTTCACTGTAACGACATGAACACCATTGTGTGTCAATGCATTAAGAAAAACGGGGAGAGTTGCAACCAGTGTTTTACCTTCTCCGGTAGCCATTTCCGAGATTTTTCCCTTGTGAAGAACAACCCCACCAAATAACTGCACATCATAATGTACCATCTCCCATTTTAAAAGATTTCCACCAGCAGTCCATTGGTTTTTATAGTGAGCTTTATCGTTCTGAATGTATACGAAATCATATTTAGCAGCCAGGTCTCTGTCAAAATCATTAGCAGATACCACAATTTCCGGATTTTCGTTTAACCGGCGGGCAGTATCTTTCATGATTGCAAATGCATCAGGCAAAATTTCTTCAAGTACTTTTTCGTATTTTTCAGTTACTTCTTTTTCGAGTTTGTCAATGTCGGAATAGATTTTTTCCCTTAAGTCAATTTCGGTTTCTTCGATCGAAGCTTTGAGCTCATTGATTTTTTTAAGCTCGGGTTCAACAAAGAGTTGGATTTTAGCTTTCAATTCTTCTGTTTTTGCCCTTAATTCGTCGTGTGATAGATTCTTTACGGTTTCGTAAGCCAGCTTAATTTTATCAACATACGGTTCTATTTCTTTGAGGTCGCGTTGTGCTTTGTTTCCGAAAAGTTTTTTTAAAACGTCATTAAATCCCATGATATGTTAAATTTTTGTTTTATAGATCTTTAGCTCATTTTCTATTTGAAAAAGAAGGACAAAGATACTGATTTTTATTTGGAAATAGGCGAATAAAGTTAATTAATTCTGCCCGGGCTGGTTCTCAAAAACTGCTCCTTAAATTTTCAGAATGTTAAATGATAATAAACCCAAATTAAAGTATTGTTATTTAAATAACTGATAATCAATATAGTAATACGGATATGGTGAATAAATTTATAAATCTTTAATTAAAGTGTTGTCTGTCAATAAGTCCGAATTTTTTTTGAATTCGATATTTTTGTGCCAAAAATTGTCAAGTATCGCATTTTTGTTGGTTAAGAAATCTTCAGAGCCAAATGATTCGGTTTTGTCAAATAAAAACCGGATTGTTAACTGATTAATGTCGATGGCAGGTAAAAATGTTTTTGTTTTTTCGGACGAATAAAATACTTCAATAAGTACACCTGCTTCGACAAGCTGAGTCAGTATCTGATTTACTAACCTTATCGGCAATCGGAATTCGGAAGCAATTTGCAGCGATGAATACGGTGTTTTTCTGGCTTCAAATTGCTTTACAATCACGTAAGTAATGAAAAGGGTCAGAAAGTTTTTGTAACGATGACTTATATTCCTCGATTCAATTTCGTAATCATAATTTTGTATGTTTTGTGAAGCGTATGAAATTTCAGCTCCCAGCAAAACAATCAGACATGAAACCTGTAACCACAACAATAACAGAGGAATAGCTGCAAAACTACCATATACTACGTTGTAGCGTGATAAATAAACCTGGCCGTTAATGTACAAAATCTGAAAAAGCTGAAATGCTGAACCTGCAATGATTCCGGCAATCAAAGCATTTTTGAATTTTACTTTTGTATTTGGTATTACCAGATACATTACGCTGAATATGACCCAGTTAATAAAATAAGGGGCAAAATAAACACCGAAACGCAACAACGGACTAAACAGCTGATGCAGAGCAGCACCGGAAAGAATTGTATTTACATAGATCGAAAAACCACTTGAAATCACAATTAAAATCGGAATAAAAAACATGGCAGAAAAATAAATCGTGAACTGATTGATAATCGATCGGGCTTTTTTAACCTGCCATATTGCATTAAACGCCAGCTCTACCTGTATGAAAAAATTCATAACAGAATACAGTAAAATAGCAATACCCACACCTATAAATATTCCACTCTGAGTTGTGTCAAGATAATGTTTTACAAAACCCATTAATGTGGGAATTAAATCGGATTGAGCTACAAAGGAATCGTTTAATGCATTCTCAATCAGTGTTTCTACTCCAAAACCCTTACCGACTGCAATTAAAAGAGCAACCATCGGTACAACTGCAAAAAGTATGGAATAAGTTAATGCTGAAGCTTTAACATTTAAACGGTCGTTGATAAAACCACGTGTTGCAAGAATTACAATCTTAACGAAGCGATATACCAATCTTCTTGTCCTCGACAATTCATTTTCGGTCATTTTCCAGATACCATGACTCAGGAAACCGATGATTCTGCTGAAAAATCCAGATTTTTTTGACATTTTGTATTGAATTTTGGTAAGTTTTAAAAAAACAGCAAGCCTGTAAGCCGGGTTTTGTTTTTTGCCGGAGCAAAACGTTTGTCATTTATCTGGGACACAAGTCACCCTGTGTCTCTAGCAATCTACCCCCCGGCATCGGACGAGCCATCCTACATGCGCCGGTATACATGATCTTGCAACCCATAAGACGTACGGCTACTGCTGTTACCAGCAATACCGGTGAGCTTTTACCTCACCTTTTCACCCGTTCCTCACCTGTGGTGGGGTGGTTATTTTCTGTTACGCTGCTCTGCCGTTGCCGACAGCTTCCCGTTAGGAAATATGGTGCTCTGCGTTGCCCGGACTTTCCTCTCCATCATTAACGGAGCGACAAACCGGCCTGCTGTTTCAAAAGCAAAGGTACAACTTTTTTAAAAAATAAGGCTTGTCTATCGTTAAACTGCACAAATAATGGGAATACAGGCATAATTTTAACTGATTTTTTTAAAACATAGTCAAATCAAAATTAATTAAAGAAATTTTTCTTTTATTGTTCAACATTCTAAGCCGACTTTTGTTATCTGTGTAGAAAATTATAAATAAAGATTGTTTTTTACTTAATCTTACGTAGATTTTTTAACATAAGTTATATATGAAAGGTATAAAAAAGGGAGACAGAGTTGTCATTATCGGAGGAGGATTCGGAGGCTTACAATTAGCTAAAACATTGCGAAATTCGGATGTTAATGTTGTATTGGTAGACAGGCAGAATCATCATCAGTTTCAACCATTATTTTATCAGGTAGCAAGTGGCAGGTTGGAACCATCGAGCATTTCCTTTCCGTTCAGAAAGATTTTTCAAAACACAAAGAACATAGATTTTCGCATGGCTGATATTGTTAAAATCATGCCGGAGGAAAACAAACTTATGACTTCGTATGACAGAACAATCTGGTATGATCATTTGGTAATAGCTACAGGTTGCAAGACTAACTTTTTTGGAAACAATGAGTTACAGAAAAATGCTTTCTCGATGAAAACCACTCAGGAAGCAATTGATATCAGAAATAAAATACTATTCAGTTTCGAAAAAGAAATTTTTGCCCGACCCGAAGATAAACAGGCATGGATGAATATAATTATCGTTGGTGGAGGCCCTACAGGCGTAGAGTTGTCAGGTGCATTTGCTGAGCTTAAAAACAACGTTTTACCCAAGGATTATCACAATATTGATTTTTCAAAATTTAATATTATTCTGCTCGAAGGCAGTAAACATACACTTAACAATATGAGTGAAACTTCAAAAATCGCTTCGCTCCGGTATCTTGAGGATTTAGGTGTTATTGTGAGAACAGAAACATTATTGAGTTCATATGATGGGGAAACAGCTACGCTTAGCAACGGAGAAAAAATCCCGACTAAAAATGTGATTTGGGCTGCCGGTGTAACAGGCAATATTATTGATGGCATCAAACCCGAAAATATTGTTCGAAACCGTTACATAGTTGACAGGTTCAACAAATTAAAAGATTTTGATAATATATACGCATTAGGCGATGTTGCTTACATGGAAACACCCCGCTATCCGCACGCTCATCCGCAAGTGGCCAATGTAGCAATCAATCAGGGCCGGAATTTAGGTAGAAATATACTTAAATTACTGAATAATCAACAGGACAAACTCAATGAGTATGAATATAACGATTTGGGAATGATGGCTACAATAGGTAAACATAAGGCTGTTGTTGAATTTCCGTTTCTGAAATTTAAAGGACCGGCAGCCTGGTATGTCTGGATGTTTTTACATTTAATGCTCATTTTAAGCGTGCGCAATAAACTTGTTATTTTCTTCAACTGGGGATGGAGTTATTTCACAAAAGATACTTCTCTTCGATTAATTACACAGATCAATTATAAAAAAGAAGATATAATTCATTCGAAGGAAGGTGCTGAAAGTCCGAAATAGGAAAAGACAGTTCAATTTGTTTCTGAAGCCACTGATTTAAATTTTCAGTGGCTTTTTTGTTTTTTCAGGATTAGCAGTTTACATTTTTAATTCAGACTTTAACTTTTTTAAAAAAATACATATTTCAACCCCCAAAATGGATATATTTATCGATAAATAATAAATATTTATCGAAATTAGTTTGAAATAAAAAACTATTGAACTATTTTTGCACTCAAATAATTTTATTAAATATCAACCAAAATGAAAAAATGTTTTTTTGTTCTTTTCGTTCTGCTACCGCTGTTTATCAGCGCAGAGAATACTCCCGTAAAATATGAAGTTAAAGGTCAGGCTGTTGATTCTGTCAGTGCAGAAACAATGCCTTATGCTACATGTACTGTAGTATCAGCAAAAAATCCGCAGCAGGTAATAACCAGATTCGCAAGTGATATCGATGGATATTTTAAAGCAGAATTAAAAGCTCCCGGAAGTTACTTGTTGTATGTATCATGTGTAGGAAAAAAGCCGGCATCGGTATATTTTACTGTTGATGCTAAGAAGAATGAAGTTCAGTTAGGTAAAATCGGACTCTCAAACAGTCAGCAATCACTGAAAGAATTAGATGTAATCGCAACCAGGCCATTAATTAAGGCGGAAGCTGATAAAATAACGTACGATGCCGAACAGGATCCCGAGTCCAAATCATCGACCGTGCTCGACATGTTACGCAAAGTACCTATGGTAACCGTTGATGGACAGGACAATATACAATTGAAAGGATCGACTAATTTTAAGTTTTTTCTTAACGGAAAACCCACAAACATGTTCAACAATAATCCGGGATTAATACTGAAAAGTATGCCATCGAATATGGTAAAGAACATAGAAGTAATCACACAACCGGGAGCAAAATATGATGCAGAAGGAATTGGCGGTATTATTAACATCGTAACAATGCAGAAAACGAATACCAATGGTTATTCTGCCACAATTAACGCACAAACTTCATCACGGGGATCTTATGGCACCGGTTTGAACTTAATGCTTCAAAGCGGGAAATTCAGTTTCTCGGGAAATTTTAACTACATGTATAACAAACAATTTCCGGTTACTACTTCCACCGAAAGGCATTCGTACGTAACAGGTGCGCCGTATCCTTATGGTCGCCAGACTGCTACAGTTGAAAATCCTACTCCAATGCAATTCGGAAGCGGACAGTTGAGTTATGATCTGGACACAGCCAATCTGATTACACTTTCGTTCAATCGTCGGTATGGCCGTCCAAACAGCACAACCGAAGCTTTGACTGAAGATTTTGATGCTAACATGAACAAAGTTTTTGAATACTCACAAAAAAGCACTCAACATCAAAGCTGGGGTTCGACCGATTTTGGTTTGGATTATCAGAAAACATTCAAAAAGAAAGGTGAATTGTTTACTCTCTCATATAAATTAAGTAACACTCCGAACAGTAGCGATTACGAAGCTGAGAATACAATTAATACTTTATATTCAACCCATCCTCAACCGGGATTATCACAATGGAGCAGTAGTAATAACGTTGCTTCATCGGATGAACATACATTTCAGACTGATTATACACTTCCGTTAGCAAAAGGACAGACACTTGAAATGGGAGCAAAATATATCATCCGTCTCAATGACAGTAAAACTGACGAAAATTATAAATATTTTGATTTTTCAAAACCATTTCCTTATCAACCTTATATTTCAACCGATAGTCTTTCAATGTTTAACAACGATCTGGATATTCTCGGTACTTACGCAAGTTACACCGGTAATATCGGGAAGTGGAGTCTGAAAGGTGGTTTGCGTTATGAGTATACATGGTTGAAGGCAGAATTTGACAATGAAAACAAAAATTTCTCAACTGATTATAGTTCATTGGTACCTTCGGCGATTATTACATACCGTTTAACCGATATGAAGAGTCTGAAATTAGGTTACAATAAGCGTATTCAGCGTCCCGGAATAGGTTATCTTAATCCTTATGTCGATCGTCGTGATCCTAATTATATCAGCTATGGTAATCCGAAGCTCGATCCTGAAAACAGTCATAGTATAACACTTGGATACAGTAGTTTTACGGCTAAATATAATGTTAGTACTGAGTTGGCATATACCTTTGTAAATAACGGAATAGAGGAATATTCTTTCATTAAAAACGGCAGTACGGTTCAGGAAATTACTTATGGCAATATCGGGCATAAAAAACAGCTTGGAGTTAACGTATTTGGTAGTTACAGAGGTTTAAAATGGCTTAATGTTTATACAAATTGTAATCTGAATTATGTGGATATGAAAAGTGATACATACAATCTGGCAAATAACGGGTTTACAGGCAGGTTTTATCTGGGTGGAACATTTATGCTTCCTAAAGATTTCCGAATCAGTACAGGTGGAGGAGGCAATCTTCCTCAGGTTAATCTGCAGGGAAGTCAATCAGCATTTTATTTCAGTTATGCAGCTCTTTCAAAAGATTTTCTTAAAAAACGGTTAAATGTATCGGTAAGTGGAGTATATTTGCCTCAATCACATATAGTTGTAACTACCAAAGGAATAAACAGTACGACAGGCGCTACGACTTTTGACCAAAGAACAGATGTACATTTAACTAAAAATACTGAGTTAAGACTGAATATTTCCTACCGTATCGGAAACATCAATGCACAGGTTAAGAAGACAAAGGCAACCATATCTAACGACGATCAAAAAGATAAACAAAACAGCAGTATGGGTCAATCGCCAATGTAAAATCATAAAAATCAGATAAAAAAAAACGGGAAGTTTCCCGTTTTTTTTTGTCTTGTAAGGAAATCAGGCAAGTTTTTCGAGTTGATTTACATTCCTGTCAATTTCTTCCTGCGATAATGAGTAGTTGACCAAATCTCCTGCAAAATACTGGTCGTAAGCGGTCATATCCACCAATCCATGTCCCGAAAGATTAAACAATATTGTTTTTTGAATGCCTTCTTCCCTGCATTTCAGAGCTTCACTGATAGCAGCCGAAATGGCATGTGCCGATTCGGGAGCTGGAACGATACCTTCAGTCTGAGCGAAGAGTACCCCGGCTTTGAATGAATCCAGCTGGTCAATATCAACAGCTTCCATTAATCCATCTTTCATCAGTTGACTAACGATGGTTCCGGCCCCGTGATAACGCAAACCTCCTGCATGGATATGGGCGGGTGAGAAATTATGTCCGAGGGTAAACATAGGTAAAAGAGGAGTATAACCTGCTTCATCACCAAAATCATATTCAAATTTGCCTCTTGTAAGTTTGGGACACGAAGCTGGTTCGGCAGCAATATACCGTGTATTTTTTCCTTCTTTAATGCTGTGTCGCATGAATGGGAATGCAATTCCGGAAAAGTTGGAACCTCCTCCGAAACAGCCTATTACAATATCGGGATATTCACCCGCCATTTCCATTTGCTTTTCTGCTTCCTGTCCGATAATAGTCTGGTGCAGGGAAACATGATTCAGAACACTGCCCAAAGTGTATTTGCAATTGGGAGTGCTCATTGCCAGTTCGATAGCCTCTGAAATAGCTGTTCCAAGACTGCCCTGATAATTCGGATTTTCAGTAATCGTTTTACGACCGGCTTTTGTTGACATACTCGGCGACGCTATGACCTGTGCACCCCATGTTTGCATTAACGACCGGCGATATGGTTTTTGTTCATAACTGATTTTCACCATATAAACTGCCAGTTCGAGTCCGAATGTTTTAGCGGCAAGCGATAAAGCTGTTCCCCACTGACCTGCACCTGTTTCGGTAGTTATATTTGTAATACCTTCCTTTTTACAATAATAAGCCTGAGCTAATGCCGAATTCAGCTTATGGGAACCTACCGGACTTACACTTTCATTTTTAAAATAAATATGTGCAGGCGTATCCAGGGCTTTTTCCAAACCGTAAGCCCGAACCAATGGTGTCGGACGGTAAATTTTCAATTTTTCACGAACTTCTTCGGGAATATCAATCCAGGGATCAGTTTGATTAAACTCCTGTTGACAAAGTTCCTGTGCAAATACAGGATACAAATCTTCTGCTTTCATCGGCATTTTTGTTCCCGGATTTAAAATTGGCATTGGTTTGTTAACCATGTCAGCCTGAATGTTATACCATTGGGTTGGTAATTCGCTTTCAGGCAAAATAAATTTTTTTGTACGATCCATAACTTATATGATTTTATTTGTGAAAATTTGAGCGGTATAAAATAAAAAAGCCTGTTGTGTATTCAAACAACAGGCTGTATGTCAGATTATTTACTTTACTTATTATAATACGGCAAAATCACCCTCATTGTTTGTAATGATTGATTTGCCAGCGCCAATAGGAAGAAAAATTTTTAAAAGACATTTGTTAAAACTGAATTATGATTTGCAAAGATAATAACAATTTTTAAAAATCAAAAGATAAAGATGTTTTTTTTGATTAAATTGTAACTTAAAAAAATCATTTTTATTCATTTTAATTGTTTTATTGGTTGATTAGTCATATTAAGATTAAAAATACTATTTTTGCGGATAAAATATAACTTTATTAAAAGTACTAAATGATTCAATCGATGACCGGCTTCGGAAAAGCCACCTGCGAATACAACAATAAGAAAATTGTTGTTGAAATTAAATCACTCAATAGTAAACAACTCGATATTTCTACCAGAATATCAGGAAATTACAGAGACAAAGATATTGAGATTCGTAATGAAATATCTCAACAACTCGAACGTGGCAAAATTGATTTTGTGATGTATATCGATAATTCCGGTAAAGAATCGGGTACAACTTTTAATCAAACAGTAATAGAATCATATTATCAACAGATTCTTCAAATGTCTGAAAATATGGGCATTAGTAAACCTGAAAATTGGTTTGAAGTATTATTACGTTTACCGGATGCCATGAAAACCGAAACAATTGAGTTGGATGAAAACGAATGGCTTGAGATTCGTAAAGCGATAAGTGAAGCTATAGATCAACTGAAATCATTCCGTATCAAAGAAGGTAAATCATTAGAGAATGTATTTATCGAAAAAATTGGTCGTATCGATCAGTTATTATATGATATTGAACCATTTGAACAGGAAAGGGTTGAAAAAATTAAAACAAGACTGGAAGAAAATCTTCAGAATTTATCAGATAAAATTGATTATGATAAAAACAGACTTGAGCAGGAACTAATTTTTTACATTGAAAAACTTGATGTCAACGAAGAGAAGGTTAGGCTACGAACACACCTGAATTACTTTATCGAAACCCTGCAACATGAAAAATCACCCGGCAAAAAGCTTGGTTTTATTGCTCAGGAAATTGGTCGTGAGGTAAATACGCTTGGCTCTAAATCCAACCACAGTGACATGCAAAAAATTGTTGTACTGATGAAAGACGAACTTGAGCAAATTAAAGAACAGGTGTTAAACGTATTATAATCCAATCAAGCTCACCAAAATTAATACATGTCAGGTAAATTAATTATATTCTCAGCACCGTCAGGTGCCGGCAAAAGCACTATAGTCCACCATCTGCTTCAGCAGTGCTTAGATTTGGAATTCTCAGTTTCTGCAACAAGCAGAAAACCAAGAGGTGCCGAGAAAGATGCTGTAGATTACTATTTTCTTAGTCCGGATGATTTTCGAAAACATATTGATAATAAAGATTTTATTGAGTTTGAGGAAGTATATCCTGAACTTTTTTATGGTACTTTAAAATCTGAAGTTGACAGAATTTCAAAAAAAGGAAACAATATTATTTTCGATGTTGATGTTATCGGAGGTTTAAATATTAAAAAACAGTTCGGTAATCAGGTACTTGCCGTTTTTATAGCTCCGCCGGGAATTGAGGAACTTCAAAAACGTTTGGAAAAAAGAGGTACTGATTCGCCTGAAATGATTGAAAAAAGAGTAAAAAAGGCTGATTATGAGTTGACTTTTGCCGATGAATTCGATAAAGTTATAATCAACGATAATCTTGAATCAGCTAAACAGGAGGCTGTCAGCGTTGTACGCGAATTTCTGCAAAAATAACATACCGGAGAGTTATATTTTTTAAATAATGAGAATTGCACTTTTCTTTGGTTCCTTCAATCCTGTTCATAACGGACATACCGGACTTGGCAAATATGTTGTTGATAATAAATTGGTTGACGAAGTCTGGTTTGTTGTGTCACCAAGGAATCCGCTTAAAAATCAAAGAGAACTGATTGATGAACATCAAAGGTTTGAAATGTTGCAATTGGCCATAAAGGATGAACCATTTTTCAAAGCAACCGATATTGAATTTAAAATGCCGGTTCCATCTTATACCATTGATACTCTACACATACTTAGCTCAGAATTTCCTGAAAAACATTTTGTTTTGATGATTGGTAGTGATAATGCACTGGTCTTTGAACAATGGAAAAATTTTAAGGAAATACTTTCTGATTATGAGATAATTGTATATCCGAGACAAGGATTTAATTTTGATTTGGTAAAAGAAAGGTTCCGGCAGATGAAGCTGGCTGACACTCCGATTTATAATATATCATCAACGCAGATCAGAGATGCATTACGAAACACAAAGGATGTCTCCAAATGGATACATCCTTCTGTATTTCAATATATTAAAGATAATAATCTCTATTCCGGAGTTTCATAAATACGGATTATTGATACGTTCAAATCCGATAGTTGTCGTCGGACCATGTCCGCTATAAACTAATGTTTCGTCGGGTAGAGTAAATAAATTATTTGATATTGAGCGTATAAGAGTTGCATAATCACCTTTTGGCAGGTCGGTTCTTCCTATTGAACCTCTGAAAAGTACATCTCCGGCAAATAATACAGCTTCCTTTTCAGCATAAAATGCCATACTACCCGGCGAATGTCCCGGAACATGTAAAGCCTTAAATACGGAATTTCCAAAGCTGATAATTTGATTATTAACTATATAATTTCCAAGTTCCTGGGCCGATTCGTTGATATTCAATCCAAATTTTTTAGCCTGATTCGATATATTGTCAAGTAAAAACTCATCTTCAACACATGCTTCAGGCAATAATTTGTATTTTTCTGTCAGAAATTTATTGCCGAATTGATGATCAAGATGCAAATGAGTATTAATTATACGTTTTAAAATGAGTTGATTAGCTTCAATGAACTTGACTAATATACTTTTTTCTGAATCAAACAGACAACCGGCATCAATGATGATTGCTTCCTTTGTTTCATCATAAACCAAATAGGTATTTTCCTGAAAAGGACCGAAAGTAAATGTTTTAACTGTCATGTTTTCAATAGATTATTTTATTTCAGAGAGGTACGTAAACTACCTTTTTGGTTTTAAAAAATTCTTCATCAAAAAAATCACTAACCTCATAAGCAATTGCTATCTTTTTGAATGGCAGAATTTCGTGATGCAATTCACCACCCTTCAGGCAAATGAGACCGTTGGGTAAACTATTGGACGAATTTTTAGAAATATTCTTTTTTACCAGATTTATTAATTCTTCGAGCGGCATAACAGCCCGACTGACAACGAAATCATATTTTGCTTTTTCATCCTGAACTCTTTGGTGCTTTAACTGAATGTTTTTAAGGCCTATAGAGTTTGAAATTTCAGTTGCTACTTTAATCTTTTTTCCGATGGAATCGATTAATGTAAAACTGACTTCCGGAAAAAGAATGGCTAAAGGGATACCCGGAAAACCACCGCCTGTACCGACATCCAAAATCCCTGAGCCGGCCCTGAAATTCAATACCTCTGCAATTGCCAGCGAATGTAGTACGTGGTGTTCATATAAATTGTCAATATCTTTCCTCGATATTACATTAATTTTTGAATTCCAGTCCTGATATAAAGCATAAAGGGATTCAAACTGACTTTTTTGAGTAGTTGTCAACCCCGGAAAGTATTTCAGTATTTTTTGCATAGTGCTTATTTTTTGATACAAAGTTAACTCATTATTTCAAACTGAAAAATTCGGCTCGTTTTATTTATGCAAAAAAACCAGTCATAAATCAGTTTTATAGCCTGAATTGAGAAATAATCATGAATTCTGTATATTTGTTAATAAAATTCATTTATAATGATGAGTTATACTGAAATAAAGTAAAAATTTAACATTAATTTTTCTTTTGTGTGTTTAAATGATTATCTTTGCCGCCGTTTTAAGAAAAAAATCAAGAATAAATATTGTCATTTATTTGATAAAATATGATGATAATCTGATAATTATAAAAAAATAAAACCATAAAAAAATGAAAGCTTATGTATTTCCCGGACAGGGAGCGCAATTTGTTGGAATGGGTAAAGATTTGTACGATCAATCAGCTCTTGCACGTGAATATTTTGAAAAAGCCAACGAGATACTTGGATTTCGAATCACTGATTTAATGTTTGAAGGGACTCCCGAAGATTTAAAACAGACCAAAGTAACCCAGCCTGCAGTATTTTTACATTCGGTAATTTCGGCTTTTGTTTTGGCTGAAAATTTTAAACCGGAAATGGTAGCCGGACATTCATTAGGTGAATTTTCGGCACTTGTAGCAGCCGGTTCATTATCATTTGAAGAAGGATTGAAGCTTGTTTATGCACGTGCTATGGCAATGCAGAAAGCCTGTGAATCAGAACCTTCGACTATGGCTGCTGTTCTCGGTCTTAGTGATGAAGATGTAGAGGAAGTTTGTGATTCAATTAAAGATAGTGTAGTTGTACCTGCCAATTATAATTGTCCGGGACAATTGGTAATTTCCGGTTCTGTCGCCGGTATCGATAAAGCATGTGAACTAATGAAGGAAAAAGGAGCAAAACGTGCATTGAGACTGCCTGTAGGTGGTGCATTTCATTCGCCGTTGATGCAACCGGCAAGCGAAGAACTTCAAAAAGCAATTAACGAATCGACATTTAGAACTCCGGTTTGTCCTGTTTATCAGAATGTTAGTGCGTATCCTCAAACCGACCCTGAAGCAATTAAACAAAATCTGATAGCACAATTAACTGCACCTGTCAGATGGACTCAAACAATTAAAAACATGATTACCGACGGTGCAACTGAATTTACTGAACTTGGTCCCGGCGATGTTTTAAAAGGTCTTGTTAAGAAAATTAATCCGGAAATGATTTTATCTTAACTAAGTACTAAAACGACATTTTGATAAAAGATGCAAAGACCCGGTTCTTTGCATCTTTTTATTTATCTGCCATTTTCAATGAAGATTTTTTTGTATTTTTGTCCTTCACTTTATTTATGAATGACTAATCACAAAGTCAGACACAATTGTAATTAAATAAAACTTATTCAAAATATGTACAGAACACACACTTGTGGCGAACTTCGCCTTTCGGATGCCGGGAAATTGATTGAATTGTCGGGATGGATACAACGAACCCGTAAAATGGGTGGAATGACCTTCATTGATATACGCGATCGCTATGGAATAACACAATTGGTTTTCAATAATGAAACTGATTCAGTTTTGTTTGACGATGCCAATAGTTTGGGGCGTGAATTTGTGATTCAGGTGAAAGGTGTTGTAGCTGAAAGAAGTAACAAAAACAGCAACTTATCCACAGGTGAAATTGAAATCCATGTGTCTTCATTAAAAATTCTGAATAAAGCACTAACACCGCCATTTACAATTGAGGACAATACCGATGGAGGAGATGACATCAGAATGAAGTTCCGGTACCTTGATTTAAGAAGAAATAATGTGAGAAGTAATTTGATTTTGAGACATCAGATTGCTTTTGAAACGAGGCGTTACCTTGATCAGTTAGGGTTTATTGAGGTTGAAACTCCCGTTTTAATCGGTTCAACTCCCGAAGGAGCACGCGATTTTGTAGTACCATCGAGAATGAACGCAGGTGAGTTTTATGCTTTACCACAATCACCGCAATTGTTCAAACAACTTTTAATGGTTTCGGGATTTGACCGCTATTTCCAGATTGCCAAATGCTTCAGAGACGAAGATTTACGTGCCGATCGTCAACCTGAATTTACTCAGATTGACTGTGAAATGTCATTTGTAAATCAGGAAGATGTGTTGAACACTTTCGAAGGAATGATGAAACATTTATTCAAATTCGTTAAAGATATTGATATTACTGAGGCATTCCCTCGTATGACCTGGCATGATGCTATGAAATATTATGGTTCGGATAAACCGGATATCCGTTTCGAAATGAAAATTGTTGAATTGAAAGAAATGGTATCGGGACATGATTTTGTGGTTTTCGATTCAGTTCCTTATGTCGGAGGTATTTGCGCTAAAGGTTGCGCTAATTATACCCGCAAACAAATTGATGAACTAACCGACTTTGTAAAACGTCCTCAAATAGGTGCTAAAGGATTGGTATATATCCGTTTGGAAGCCGACGGAAGTATAAAATCATCGGTTGATAAATTCTATAGCAGTGCCGATTTAAAACAGATTACTGATTTATTCGGAGCTGAACCGGGTGATTTAATTCTGATACTGGCAGGAAATAAAATTAAAACACAAAAAGCTTTGTGCGAATTGCGGCTTGAAGTAGGAGCAAGGTTAGGTCTTCGTGATAAGAATGTTTATGCACCCCTGTGGGTAATTGATTTTCCGTTGTTTGAATGGGATGATGAAACACAACGCTATTATGCTACACATCACCCGTTTACATCTCCAAATCCGGATGATATTCCATTACTTGATACTGATCCGGGGCAAGTCAGAGCAACTGCTTACGATATGGTTATTAATGGAGTGGAACTGGGTGGAGGTTCAATTCGTATTCACGAAAGCGGCCTGCAAAACCGGATGTTTGAATTACTCGGATTTACACCCGAAAAAGCACAAGCACAGTTTGGATTCCTGATGAACGCTTTTCAGTTTGGTGCACCTCCGCATGGTGGTTTGGCATTCGGGTTGGATCGTTTGGTGTCATTATTTGCTGGTCTGGATAGTATCAGGGATTGTATTGCATTTCCAAAAAATAATTCAGGAAGAGATGTTATGATTGATGCACCTTCCAAAATTGATCAGTCGCAACTTGACGAATTGAATCTGATAATTGATATTAAAGAGAAATAATTGTATGTAAATTGTTATATATCAATAAAATATATTATTATGAACGAGAAAGAAATTAAAGATAAAGCTGAACAAATCGTTGAAGCTTTAACCTCATTAAGTTTAGGCAGAGAACCGAATATTCTATCGAATGAAGCTTTAAAGAAACTTTCAAATCATCCTAATTATAATCAGATAAGAGATACGTATATCTCATATTTACAGTCATTTGACGGTAAAATTGATAATATTGAGAATATAAAAGTATTATTCGACTTCAGGATGAAGATTGTACAACTCTTTGATATTGAGAAATAAACTTTCTCATCTTTATAAAGTAATTCATTTTTGACCACAAATGTGTTCAGAAATGAATTATTTTTTTCTGACGATTTTTTCCGAATCAAATTTTTAAAAGCATTTTTACTGACTACCTTTTAAATTTTATATTTCATAATTATGGGGAGGGATAATATTGAAATGGGATTATTTGCTTTTATTCTATTTTACATAAATTCGACTTCAGGATGAAGATTGTACAACTCTTTGATATTGAGAAATAAACTTTCTCATCTTTATAAATTAATTCATTTTTTACCACAAATGTGTTCAGAAATGAATTATTTTTTTCTGACAACTTATCTTTAAATTTTTTCTGCCAAAACAGAGGCGACGATTTTTTCCGAATCAAATTTTAAAAACTTTTTTTCTGACTACGTTTTAATTTTATATTTCATAATTATGGGGAGGGATAATATTGAAATGGGATTATTTGCATTTATTCTATTTTACATAATATAAATTATAGTAATTTATCTTTGAAAATTTATTTAAACATTCTTGTCTGAATTTTATGATTAAATAATGCACTTTTATAACACTATGAAAAAGCTTATTTAAAACGCAGATTTCCACTGATCAGACGGATTTAAAACGGATTTCAATGTCGGTAAACCGATGCGATTTCATGATAGTGACAAAATCTTATCCTGTTGGTGCGATATAAATCCGAATCAATCATGTTTTAAATATTATAATTCATTGTCAATCAGCTGAATTTGCATAAATCAGCGTTCAGTTTTTTTGTCTTGTTCTGAAAATCTGAAGTAAATTATCGGGTTCTGTGAAATCAACTGCTCCCCTCCCTTCTTATTTTCAATATGTTAAAAGTCCCGAACCAGCTTTGACAGTTGATCCGGGACTTTAATTATAACTATTTATATGTCAGCTGCTTAGAATAAGCTCCATGCAACAGTTAAACCTGCCATAACGATAGAAACCATGCTCATCAATTTGATAAGGATATTCAATGACGGACCTGAAGTATCTTTAAATGGATCACCTACTGTATCGCCGGTAACAGCGGCTTTGTGAGCATCTGAACCTTTGCCTCCGAAGTTTCCTTCTTCAATAAATTTCTTTGCATTGTCCCATGCACCACCTGAATTTGCCATGAAAACGGCAAGAATAAATCCTGTGGAAACTCCACCAAGCAACAAGCCCATTACGCCGGACACGCCGAAAATGATACCTGTTAGTACCGGGATTAAAATTGCCAGCATAGAAGGCAATAACATTTCTTTCTGCGCACCTTTGGTTGAGATAGCAACACAACGTGCATAATCCGGTTCAGCTTTGCCATCGAGAATACCTTTAATTTCGCGGAACTGGCGACGAACTTCTTCAACCATACTTTGTGCTGCACGACCAACCGCATTCATGGTAAGACCACTGAACAGAAATGCAGCCATAGAACCGATAAATGCACCGACTAAAACGCGTGGATTCATCAAATCGACTTTAAAATATTGCATCATTTGCGGAATGGTAGCCTGGTGAATATCTACACCAACAGTATTTAAAAACATTTCTGCTTTTTCAGGAACGCGGGCTACAGCAATTTTAATTTCTTCCATGTAAGAAGCCATTAAAGCCAGAGCAGTAAGTGCAGCTGAACCAATTGCAAATCCTTTTCCTGTGGCAGCAGTAGTATTACCTAAAGTATCCAGGGCATCGGTACGTTTGCGTACTTCTGCACCTAATCCGCTCATTTCAGCATTACCACCGGCGTTGTCGGCAATCGGACCATAAGCATCAGTAGCTAAGGTGATTCCGAGTGTAGATAACATACCAACTGCAGCAATGGCAATACCATAAAGTCCCATGCTGATATTCTCAAAATTGAAATTCGAAGCAAAAAGGAAAGCAAGAATAATTGAAGTTCCTACAATTAAAACAGGGAAAGCAGTTGAAAGCATTCCGGTACCTATTCCTGATATAATGACAGTTGCAGGACCGGTCTTTGTTGATTCTGCAATATTTTTTGTAGGCTTAAACGCTGAAGAAGTGTAATATTCCGTTACTTTACCAATGCCGATACCACCAACAAGTCCGGCGATCATAGAAGCCCAGATACCCAGATAATTTGGAATATTCAGATAGTAAAGAATGATAAGAGAAAGGATAGCAATTAAAACCGAACTTACATTTACACCACGGCTTAAAGCAGCTAATAAAAGTTTTTGAGATGCACCTTCTTTTGCTTTTACAAGGAAAATTCCGACAATTGAAAGAACAATACCAACTGCTGCAATTATCATAGGAGCAATTACACCATTGAACTGAGTTTCAACTCCCAATCCGGCAAAAGCAGTTGCACCGAGGGCAGCAGTCGAAAGGATAGCGCCACAATACGATTCATATAAATCAGCACCCATACCGGCAACATCACCAACATTATCACCAACATTATCAGCAATGGTTGCAGGATTGCGGGGATCGTCCTCAGGAATTCCGGCTTCAACTTTACCCACGAGGTCAGCACCAACATCGGCAGCTTTTGTGAAAATACCTCCACCCACACGTGCAAACAATGCCTGGGTTGATGCACCCATACCGAATGTAAGTGTGGTAGTGGTAATGATTATTAACTTCATTGAAGGATTGGCACTTATGATTGCATCAGTAGTAGAATCGAGTGCTCCGATTATATATTGAAGTGCGTAGAACCAGATTGAAATGTCGAGCAAACCGAGTCCGACAACAACCAAACCCATTACAGCACCCGAACGAAATGCCAGCTTTAATCCATCGTTCAGCGAACGTTGAGCGGCATTAGCAGCACGAGCAGAAGCATAGGTAGCCGTTTTCATTCCAAAGAAACCTGCCAGACCTGAGAAAAAACCACCGGTAAGAAATGCGAATGGCACCCAGGGGTTTTGAATGTGAAGGCCATAAGCCATAATTGCAAAAATAGCTGTAATAATAACAAACACTATTGATACAACTTTATATTGTTGTTTCAGATAGGCCATTGCCCCTTTACGAACGTAAAGAGCAATTTTTTTCATTGTATCGGTTCCTTCGCTCTCTTTCAACATCTGTTTGAAAAAGTAAAAAGCGAATCCCAATGCGACAATGGACGCAGCAGGCACAAGAAAGAAAATGTTATTCTCCATAAAATCTTAAATGAAATAGTTAATTAATTATTTATAAATTTTTTATTGAAATAAAACTGTTTTTTAAATTTTGCATTCTGTTCAGATCGGTAGTTGAATTTAGATTAAATTCAGAAAATTGATATTCAGTAATTTAACTTATCAATTCAATGTACTCTTTGATGATAGAAAGTGAGTAATCACCCGCATGTTGATTTACGAATCCGATTGCTGAAACATGTGCTTCTTCGTTGGCATTATCTGAAATCACACGTACAACAGTTAAAGGAATTTCGTAATCATTACAAACCTGTGCAACAGCAGCGCCCTCCATTTCGGCACAAACGACTGATGGCAGATTTCTTAACAGGGCATTTTTCATTTCTTTACTTGAGATAAACAAATCGCCACTTGCAATATCGCCAACGACCATTTTCGGATAATTAATATCATATTCCGATAGTTTATGACGGAAATATTTATTGTTTTTCAGGAAGTTATGAACAGCCTGTGACATTAACTCAATGTTCTGAATCGGAACTTCAAAGGATGTTTTACCTGTTAGCGGAATTTCGAATCTGCGCATCAGTGGTCGTGCATCCATGTCATGTTGAAAAAGTCTTTGTGCAATCACCACATCACCGACATTTATATCGGGCGAAATACCACCGGCAACTCCGGTAAATATGATACGGTCAACATTGAATTCAAGTATCAGGTGAGTAGCAGTGGTCGAAGCAGCAACTTTTCCCCAGCGTGAAAAAACCGCAACAACCTCCTGCCCTTCTAAAATGCCTTTATAATAAATGCGACTGCCACGTTCAATAATTTCCTTATGAGTGATGGCAGCTATTATATTGTTCATTTCTTCGGGCATTGCACCCATGATTCCTAATAACATATTTTGTAAATTTACAAATTTCTCATTTATAATTGTTTATGTAAGATATTCGTTATCCGTTGATAAAGAGTGGGATGCGAATAATGAAAAAATACATATAGCGGATGTGGCATTAAATTACTTAATGATGTGGCCGAAAGTTTTTTTAAACCTGAAATCAACTGATCACCATAGCCATGAGTTGCTGCAAAATCATCTGCCTGATATTCAAATTTTCGTGAAAGCTGATTCCCGGCCAGATCAATAATCAGAGAAACCGGTGAATAGATGATTGCGAAGGCAAGAACATTGAGATGAAAAGAAGCTTTTGTACCACCGAGCGCCTGTGCTAAAACATCGCTTTTCAGGATTAATCCCAGTAAAAAGAACATGATTAATGAAGCCGGTAGTGATACCAGCATATTTTTCAGGGTATGTTTATGTTTATAATGTCCAATTTCGTGTGATAAAACTGCTACAATTTCTTCAGTACTGAGTTTATCCATTAATGTATCATAGAGTACAATGCGTTTTTTGGGACCAAAACCGGTAAAATAAGCATTAGCCTTCGTAGAACGTTTTGATCCATCGATGACATAAATGTTTTTCAGTTTAAAACCGGTTTTTTGAGCAAATTTTTCGATTTCGGTGCGTAGTTCACCTTCAGGAAGAGGTGTTTGTTTATTGAACAAAGGCACAATCAATTCTGAATAGAAAAGACTCATAAATAAACCGAAAACAGTGACTACACTCCACGCAATCAGCCAGAAATATGTAGACGAAGCATGATAAACGGAAATGATAACATACAGCAGACCTCCGCCAATTAAAATTATCAGCAAATATTCCTTGATTTTATCCAAAATAAAAATTTTTGCTGTAACTTTGTTGAATCCGAATTCTTCTTCAATTATAAAAGTATCGTATAGCGAAAATGGTATTAAAAGAAGATCGTTGGCTAAAAAAATAATGCCAAAGAAAACAAGAGATCGAATAATTTCATGAGATATTAGTATCTGTAATGCTGAATCAAGCCAACCAAATCCACCGGAGGCGTACATTCCGAACGTTATCAGGAAACTATAGGCAGATGAAATCATTCCGAACTTCGAATTGACTCTGAAATATTCCTGTTGTTTAGTGTATTTTTCCGAATCGTAAATATCGGAAAGAATTTGTGGCAAACCGAGTTTTGAATTTTTGATATTCAGGAGGGCTAAGAAACGCTCAAAACCGAAGTCGGCTAAGAGTATAATAATAATTGTCACGAAGAGAATATTATCCATTTTTCTTTATCAAATTTTTGACGCGAAATAAGTCGCAAATGTACAAATAAAATTTCGTTTAAACAAAGAAATCTGGTTTCAATTCGCACAAAAAAACTATCTTTGTGCATCAATTCATTTCTTTTTACATTATAAAATATATTAAAATGAAAATGTACAATCTGGTTTTTATCATTTTGATTTTGATGCTAATCATACCGGACATCTTCTTTTATTTTAAACTCAGAAACAATAAATCAAAACCTGTATTTATTGTATTGCACCTGATGGGAGTTTTGTTTTTCTCTTCCATTTTTGTTTATATAAAATTCGGCATGGAAAGCTCACAAAATTTTCGGATTGTTGTGTGGATAATGTGGTTTTATTACCTGTTTTTGCTTATCTATATTCCTAAAATAATACATATTACGTTCTACTTTCTGAACTATCTGTTTAAAAAAAAGTTCAAAAGAGATACTCTTTATTTCGATAAAATCAGAATTGCTATTACGGTTTTTGTAATAGTTATCATGTTAGTGGGGGCATTTGTTACTCCCAACAATTTTGATGTTATTAAAACTGAATTGCAAATTAAAGATCTGCCAAAAGCTTTCGATGGTTACCGTATTATTCAGTTATCTGATATTCATTTAGGTAGCTGGGGACGTGAATATGGTAAAATGAAAAAAATTGTCAGATTAGTCAATAAGCAACAACCTGATATCATAGTATTTACGGGCGATATGGTCAATAATTATGCGGAAGAAATGATTGGCTGGAAACCCGTTTTTTCAGGATTTGACAGGAAATGCCCTAAATATGCTGTTACGGGAAATCACGATTATGGAGATTATACCGATTGGAAAACTGAAGATGACAAAAAGCAAAACAGATTAAAAATCAATCAAACGATTACTGATTTTGGTTTCAGATTATTGTTAAATGAACATATCTATCTGAAAAAAGGCAATGATAGTTTATTGCTGGCTGGTGTCGAAAACTGGGGTAAAACAAATCAGTCAAGGTATTGTGATTTAAAAAAAGCACTTTCGGGTAGTAAACCAGGTGAACCGAAGATTTTGTTATCGCACGATCCTGATCATTGGGCCGAAGAAGTAATCGGCCGTGAAGATATTGTGTTGACTCTTTCCGGTCACACACATGCTGCACAACTTGGTGTCAAAATCGGTAATCGGCTTTTTTCGCCTGCTGCCTTTGTATTTAAATACTGGGTTGGATTGTATCATCATGTTGATCAATATCTTTATGTTAACAAAGGACTCGGGTATATCGGATTACCTATGCAAATTGGTGTCCGACCTGAAATTACATTAATCATACTAAGAACTAAACAAGAATAATGAATTATAATAAACTGATAATGAAAATTTTACATAACAGATTTTTTAAACAGACCTTCTGTCTCCTGTTTATTCTATTATTAGTCATATCATGTAAAGAACCGGCTTCAGATACCATCAGGATAGGAGTTCTGGACGGCCCTTCAGCCATTAGCTTCATTAGGTTAATCGACAAGCCACTAATCATCAATGGAAAAAAAACGGAGGTAATAATTAAATCGGATCCTCAGCAAATACAAGCTTTGATGATGCAAAAAAAGCTTGATTTTGCAATTTTGCCTACTGTAATGAGTGCCAATCTCTTCAATAAGGGAATACCTTATAAAATTGTTGCTATTCCTGTTTGGGGAACACTGTATTTAGTGACATCCGATCATGAAATAAGTTCTCCCGAAAACCTGGCGGGTAAACAAATTTCTGTTTTCGGACAAAGCGCAACACCCGATATTCTGCTTCAGAGTTTTATAAAATATTATCAACTAAAAAATGTAAAAATTGATTATTCATTCGGGGGAAATCACGAGTTAGCAAATGCTTTAATGCAGAAAAAAGTCAGAACTGCTGTACTTTCAGAGCCACTTGTAAGCAATATTCTTCATTTGGACAGTACATTCAGAATTGTGACAAAATTAAATTGCGAATATTTATTTAACAATACAAATACTAATATATTCGCACAGACATCATTTCTTGTAAGTGACAAATTCATAAGCGATTATCAGGCTCAGATTCACTTAATAAGCGATGCTTATTCCAATAGCTGTAAGTTTGTTAATGAACATCCTGATGAAGCTGTAAAACTCTGTATTAAACATCATTTACTGAGCAATCAGGTTGATGCACGAAGGGTAATTCAGTTGTGCAGTATAAGATATATTGGAGCTTTTGCCGTTGAACCGGAATTAATGAGATATTTGTCTGTGATTTATAATTACAATCCATCGCTGATTGGTGGTAAAATGCCCGATCGTGATATAATTTATCAACCCTGATTTTTTTAAATAAATAAATCGGACTTTCTCACTATCTTTACATAATATTTTTATTATTTATTGTTGATTACTAATGAGAAGTAGAATTCTGCCGGTATTTTTGTCGGTTATTACATTATCAGTCCTATGGCAGATGTTGTCAGTGCTTATCGGATACCCTGCCATCTTCCCCACCCTGCCGGCTTTGATACTGAATATTCAAAAGCTTTTTACATCGGTAAATTTCTATGAAGTTTTATTAGCGACAATTGTTCGCGGACTCATAGGATGCTTTATCTCATTTGTGATAGCATTTTTACTAGCGACTATAGCTGCTTTTTCGACATTCTGGAAAAACTTTTTTCATCCGGTTTTTATTGTTATTCGTTCAATTCCGGTCATTTCTTTAGTATTAATAGCCCTGTTATGGTTTGCACCCGACGAACTACCTGTTTTCATAGCCCTTTTTACAATGTTGCCGATATTGTATCAAAATACGTTAAATGGCCTTGAAAGCACAGATAAAAAGCACATTGAGATGGCTAAAGTATTCGGAAAATCAAAAACCGAAATCTTCAGGTATATCTACTTGCCTTCGTCTTTAAAATTGATTTTCAACGGATTAAGTGCTGCAATGGGATTTGGATGGCGTGCTGTCATCATTGGAGAAGCACTGGCTCAACCTTCGCTGGGCATTGGATCGAGTATGAAACAGGCTCAAACTTACATCAATGTTTCAGAATTAATTGCCTGGACAGTTGTCGCTATTGGAATTAGCTATTTATTTGAAATTATTATCAGATATCTCAGTCATTTACGGATTAAATACAACCATATTAAACATATTACACAAAAATCAGCTACCGGCCCTTATCAAATTAATGTTGAAGATGTTTCCATGAGTTACAATCAGGTAAATGTAATCAATAACCTCTCGGTCAGCTTATTGCCTGGTGTTGCTTATTTTTTGAAATCACCTTCGGGTAGTGGCAAAACCACGCTTTTAAAACTGATTAGCGGACTCGAAAAACCTGATAATGGAAAAGTAGTATATAATAAACACTACAATTTTGGCTTTTCATTTCAGGATACAAGATTATTGCCCTGGTTAACGGTGATTGAAAATATTCGTTTTGGTTTAAGAATTGACAGACAAGCACATACCTTTGCAGAGAAAGAGATATCCGGTTTAAGTTCAAAATTAGGTATTTCACACTTATTCGACAGATATCCTTATGAATTAAGTGGTGGGGAACAACAACGGGTTGGAATAATCAGAGCATTGGTCTCAAATTTTGATGTACTTGTGTTGGATGAACCCCTTTCCGGATTAGACTACGAATTAAAAATGAAGGTAATCGATATTGTTGAATCATATATTTTAAAAAAAACCGCTATTCTTCTATGGGCAACCCACGAAGATATTGAATTTAAACAATTGAAATATAATGAGATAACTTTAGGTTAATCAATCAATGATTGAATTAAAACACAATTGAAATGCAATCGAAAGTTCAGAATTTTATTGAAAAAAAACAGTTATTGTCCGACAAATCAACAGTAATTGTCGGGGTAAGTGGTGGTGCTGATTCAGTAGCATTGCTCCATATTCTTCATAACTCAGGATTTAATTGCATTGCAGCACATTGCAATTTCAAATTAAGGAAAGAAGAATCGGACAGAGATGAAGAATTTGTGAGGTTATTAGCCGAAGAATTGATGATTCCTTTTCAAAGCATAGTATTTGACACAACTGAATATGCAGAAATAAACAAAATTTCGATTGAAATGGCTGCACGTGACCTCAGGTATGCATGGTTTTCAGAGCTTCAAACAAAGTTTAATGCCGAAGCTATTGCAGTTGCTCATCACGCCGACGATAGTATCGAAACTTTGCTGATGAATCTGGTGCGTGGAACCGGTATTCGCGGTATCACAGGAATACCTTTTAGGAATGGCAACGTAATCCGACCTTTGCTGTGTTGTTCACGGGAAGAGATTATTGATTACCTGATGAAATTCAATCTTGAATATGTTGAAGATTCTACAAATGCTTTATGTGACTATAACAGAAATAAATTCAGAAATCAGATCATACCAATGCTTGAGGAAATCAATCCTTCGGTACGCAAAGTTCTGTACGAAACCATCGAACGTTTTCAGGGGATACAATCTGTGTTCGAAAAAGCTATCGGAGAAATTTCGTCTCAGATATCAGAGCACCGAGCCGATGGATATTATATCAATATTAAGCAATTGGCAATGCAGGCAGATATCCCGACAGTTCTTTTTGAACTTATCAGGCCTTATGGATTTCATCCAGATCAGATCAGTAATATAGCACAGAAAATTGAAAATGAAGCAGGTAAATCGTTTTATTCAGCTACCCATCGCCTTATCATTGACCGCGAGTATCTGATTATTACTCTGATAAGAGATAAAATGGATGAAATTTATTATATTGAAAAGGGTGAAACAGAATTGAATGCCAAAATACATCTGAAATTGAAGACTTTTGTTAACAATAAAGACTTTATGGTTTCGAAATCGGCTGATTGCATTCATCTCGATACTTCAAATTTAAAGTTTCCGTTAATTCTGCGTCACTGGCGTGAAGGAGATTCGTTTATCCCTTTCGGAATGAAAGGACGGAAAAAAGTAAGTGATTTCTTTATTGATAACAAACTGAGTTTAATACTAAAAGAACAAATCCTGCTTCTGACTTCGGGTGATGATATTGTTTGGATACCTGGTTACAGAACTGACAACCGGTTCAGAATAACTGATAAAACTACCGAAATACTTGAAATCAGACAAATTCAATAGACAGTTTTTTTTTCACCACCTCCCTCCAACCCCCAAAGGGGTTTCAACAGGTCATGCCACCCCCTAAAGGGTGAGGCTTTGCTCAGGTTCAACGTTTCCGTTTGTATTAATTATAAATTCTGAATTATTAATTATTAATTATTAATTATTAATTATCAAAGCCACCCCCCAAAGGGTGAGGCTTTGCTCAGGTTCAACGTTTCCATTTGTATTAATTATTAATTATTAATTATTAATTATTAATTATCAAAGCCACCCCCTAAAGGGTGAGGCTTTGCTCAG
>CALCBD010000011.1 GCA_937897985.1 uncultured Paludibacter sp.
AAATAGAAATATAAACAATATTAAATCACTTGTAGTCTAAATGCACTACGGGTTAATATAAATTTCTACAAAAATATACAATTATTTTAAAATATTGAGGTTGGAGTGTTTTTTTTTCTGATTTTGAAAAAAAATCAAAATATTGTGGTATTATGAGTCAAAAATTGTTTTGTAATTCAGGTGGCAACTTTCAGCGCTGAAGCTACAATTTTTCTTTTTATTCCTGAGTCTGAATTGACTGGAAATGACTTCCATTCAACTTAATCAATCATTTTTTGGAGTTATTCAATCACATCCTTCACAGTTTTAAATGCTTTTTCGAGCTTCAGCATATCGTCGACCATGAATTTATAAAATTCCATCCATTGAATACGTTTATGAATGTCAATACCGTTTTTCTGACTGTAAATCCGGCAAACTTCTGTACCGCAATCTCTTATGAATGCAAAGTCCCAGATTAAACCTGCCGGAAAGTTTTTTTCAATAATTAATTTGCATTGTTCGAATTTTTCGAATATTTCAAACCGTCTGACAATGTCGGGATGATTAATTTCCAGAATAACGAAAGCGCCTTCGCGCGTAGCATCAAATTTCAGCTCTACTCCCTTCATTTTCGTATTGTAAAGCATAAATTTACTTTTACGCCGCTTCATCGAAGGTATTTCGGCACAGTAAATTCCAAATCCTTCCCAGAATTCTTTTTTGAGTTGCTTTAATTCGTCCCTGCTATACACAATTCGTTCTATAAGTTTTTTTGCTATTTAACAATACGATATAAATTTCCCGGTAAACATTTGACCAATCCTTTAAATTCCATTTCAAGTAAGGCTGACGATACTTTGCTGATTGGTTTTTCAAGTCTGATCGAAAGCTCATTGAGTTGTAATCCTTCGGTAAACTGACGCAATAAAGTGACAATATTTTGTTCATCATCCGATAAGTCAATAAATAAAGTTGTTTGGACATTCGAAGGTTGTAGGGTTAGGTTTTTTTCCCAGTTCATGAATTGCAAAATATCATCGACTGATTCAATAAGCGAGGCTTTGTTTTTTTTAATCAGTGCATTACATCCGGCCGACCATTCGTCTCCCGCTTTTCCCGGAAATGCAAATACATCGCGGTTATAGTCGTTCGCTATCTCGGCTGTAATCAGCGCACCGCCCTTTACTGCTGATTCTACGACTACGGTAGCATCACACAATCCGGCTATGATCCGGTTTCGTTGTACAAAATTCTGACGATCCGGATTGGTGCGACTCAGGTATTCGGTAAGCAACATACCGTTTTCTACCATTTTAACCGCTACCGAACGGTGTGCAGCGGGGTATATCCTGTCGAGTCCGTGACCTACAACACCGATGGTTGGTAAACCAAAATCGATAGCAGCTTTATGTGCACTAATATCAATTCCGTAGGCCATTCCGCTGACGATAATGGAATTTGGTAACGATACCGACAAGTCGTGTATCAGTTGTTTACAAATTTCCCTGCCGTATTCTGTTGCATTTCTGGTACCTACTATTCCGATGAATTTCCCGTCGTTTAGATTGCAATTCCCTCTGGTGTAAATCATTATGGGCGCATCATTGCATTCTTTAAGCCGGTAAGGATATTCGCGGTCGGTAAAGTAATATGCATTGATTTTATTTTTTACAATAAAATCCACTTCTTCTTCGGCACGCCGCAACACGTCCTGATTCGAAATTTCAAATGAAAGTATTTCGCCTATTCCGGGAATTTTAGCGAGATTTTTTTGTTTTTCCCTGAACACAGCTTCTTCATTTCCAACGTAAGCAATCAGATTTTTAGCCAGATTATTACCAATTCCCCTGATAAGAGTAATGCCAATTTTGTATTTTAAATTTTCATAATTCATGAGGTTAAATTTATTTTCTTCAGTTTATACATAATAAACGCACCTGCAGACGTTCCGAGTATATCCGATAACCAGTCAATCCATTCGGCTGTCCGTGGGTAAAACCACTGGTCCTGAGCTAATTCGATAAAGCCACCCAATACTATAGGAAAAATCAGGCACTGGATCATAAATCTCGTTTTAGGAACCACTGCTTTTGTTGTTTTCAGAAAATCAATGATCAGTACCATGGCAAGTACGATATATAAAATAACATGTACGAACTTATCAAAATATGCAATGTTTATTTTAGGAACAGCTTTGAAATCGGAAGGTGGTGCGAACGAAAGATATAAAATGATTGTTACCATTAAAACAGATTTCCAATAGTTTTGTATTATTCTGAGCATTTGTAAATTTATTTTAACGGTGTAAAACTTATTTGATTTGAATTTTAATCTTAATGAATGAATTTTTATCTTTGCAAAGATAAAATATTGGATTTTATAAATTACAAAAAATTAAAAATTATTACGCGATATGAAAAGAATTTTTCTCTTTATTGTCATTTCTTTTTTTCTTGCTTCATGTTCAAGTGTTCTTATTACAGGTAGAAAGCAGCTTTTACTTGTTTCGGATGCCGAAGTTTTATCGATGAGTGCTACTGCTTACAAGCAATTTATCGATTCTGTTCCTGCTTCGAAAGATATGGCTAATACTCAGCTTATCCGAAAAGTGGGCAGAAATATTTCGGCTGCAGTCACTGATTTTCTAAAAAACAACGGAACGGCTGCCGATACTTCAGGATTTAAATGGGAATTTAATCTGGTGAGTGATTCTGTGGTTAATGCTTTTTGCATGCCCGGTGGCAAAGTCGTTTTTTATGAAGGTATTCTTCCAAAAGCTAAAGACGAAACAGGTATTGCCGTTGTAATGGGACACGAAATTGCTCATGCAGTTGCGAAACATAGCAACGAAAGGCTCAGTCAGCAGATGCTTGCACAATACGGGGCTTCGTTAGCCGATATGTTATTGTCAAACAAACCCGCAGCTACCCGCCAGACCATCAATGTACTTTATGGTTTAGGTGCAAATCTGGGTGTTATCCTGCCATACTCACGAAAACATGAGTATGAGGCTGACAGACTGGGACTAATCTTTATGGCATTGGCTGGTTATGACCCCGCTCAGGCAGTTGAATTCTGGCAGAGGATGGCAGCTGGTAATTCGGCTGCACCCATCGAATTGTTGAGTACACATCCCACCGACGCCAATAGAATTGCAAAATTGAAAGAGCTCTTACCAGAAGCACAGGGTTACTACAGAAAAAAGTAGCGGTTTTCAGACAGCAACAGGGAAGTAAAAAGAGATACGAAAATTACTGAAATATAAAAGTCAATTTGTTAATTAGCGTTTTAACAAATTGACTTTTATCATTTTCATCAAACATGTTTCAATATTTTCAGGCTATAGCCACCCCTACAAGATTACCAATTCCGAAGGTGATAGCCGCAGCAATTAATCCGAAAATGACCATCCTGAACCCTGAATACCAAACGTTTTTACCCGTAAAAAGAGTAATGGCGGCACCGATACCAAACAAGCCGAGCGTGCTGGTCAATACACTCAAAATGATAGCATGAGTCCCTGTAAGGAAAATAAAGGGCAGCAGCGGTATTAATCCTCCGATTGTAAATAAGAAAAACGAATACAATGCTGCTTCGATTGCCGATCCTTCCAACTCCTCAGGGTTTATTCCCAGTTCCTCCTTTACCAGAACTTTATGAGCATGCGTTTTGTCTTTCATTATATCGGCAGCCATGGACTGTGCCTGTTCTTCGGGAATGCCTTTGGCCATATAAATCAGTGCGAGTTCCTGTTGTTCACCTTCGGGATTGGTTTCTAACTCTTCCATTTCCACAGCCATTTGGTTTTCATATAATTCCTGCGAACTTTTCACCGAAATCCATTCGCCCAGAGCCATCGAAAGTGCACCGGCCAATAAACCGGCAACCCCGGCTAACAACACAGCGTGATTACCTCCTGTAGCTCCGGCAACGCCCATTACCAGACTGAAAACCGATAATAAACCATCATTTCCACCCAAAACTGCAGCACGAATCGCATTACCTCCGACAGTTCTGTGTTTTTTCTCAAATTTGGCATGTTGTGCTCCACTTATGTTTTTGTCGTTTTCAATAATCGACCACAAAATCTGTACATGATTGGTTTCAGCTCCGGTAATCTCCATATTGTTTTTCTCCTTGGCCTTCACTATGGCGTTCGACAGACTCTTTTCAGTATCCATCAATGATCCCAAAACATAGTCGTAACCAAAAATTTTACCTATGCTATTCAGTGTTTTAGCTCTCCACGAAGGACGAATCAGATTTTCAGTACTCAGATTTTCTTTCAGTGCAAATGCTTTGGCATGTCCGTACTCTATTTCGCTCATTTTAGCGAAAATACCGGCTACTGCTTCATCTGTCTCATTTTCTGCAAGTTTACGATATAAATAACATGCATCAATTTCAGTTTGTATACTTTTATTTTTCATTTTTAAATATAAATTTTAGCTTTTTCGGGTATGAAATTCTTCCTGAAAAAATTCATTCAGCCTTTTTTCAAACCCGGAATTCTGTTATATTTTTGATTTCAAAAGTAGTGAAAAGTTTCGGTACAATAAATTATTTAATTTCAGTCCTGAATTTCATTCTTATTTGCCAATTGAGCTGATGGAGTTTTAAATTAAGCCGGGCAATCATTTTAACCGGTTCATTTACAGAGAAAATATAAAATATTGAAAGGCAATAAAAAATAAGTAAATTTAATTTTTTCCATAAAAATACCCCAAAAGTTTTTTGTTTAACTTTTGGGGTACGGTTCATTGAAGTCCTTTTTTTTTATTTGTTCTTTTTTTGATTCAGTTGTAAAGAAAGTCAATTGTCCTGTTTTTTTTGACCTTAATTTTGCCTTATCTATCTTCTTGAATCGTCTGACGAACGTTTTTCTCTGCGTGATTCTTTCGGACTTTCAGCATTACGGGGTTTTTCGTTCGATCTCGATTCAACTCTCGGGGTTTCTCTTACAGGTTTCCGGGGTTCTGATACTTTGTCCTGATTTGATCTTTGTTCGCGAATTACATTAGCTGGTTTGTTTTCCGTATTTTCCGTACGGCTATTCCGTATTTCCCTGCGATCTTCGTTTCTGTTAAAGATTCGTCCGTTGTCAGATTTATTGTTATCGTTCTTATCAAAATCGTGCGAATTAATATTCCGTGAAGGTGAATTTATATTTTCGTTTGGCGAAGGATTTGAAAAACGGTTTCGTTCATTTCTGTCGCCTGACCTTTTGTTGTCATTACCTGATCTGATATCCATGTCGCGGTTGCTGTTCATTCGATGGCTGTCGTCATTCCTGTCGAAATTTCTGTCATTTCCGTTATCGCGGCTGCGGTATGAACGATCATGTCTTTTTTCAAAATCATATCTGTTGGTTGCATTGTTGTTTCTGTTTCTGAAGTCCCTGTCCGGATATCTTACTCCGAAGTCGTTTCTCGAAATTGAATTTTTCAGTTTGTATGCATGGTCATTTCTGAAATGATCGTTGTAATAATACCGATGATTGTAGTTGATATGGCGTTGAATATGAGACAAATATAAATTTAATCCTAATGGGTGGCGATACCTGTAATATCTTGGATAATAGCCCCATCTGTAGGGTGAAATCCATGTAGTGTAACGCGGTGTCCAAAACCATGAAAGAATTCTTGGCAATCGAATGTACTGAGGTTCAATGACGTAATTGTATCCGTAAAGATAAGGATCACCGATTACCTGAACATTTACATTGTTGTAATTATCCTTATCGACTACGATGGTGGCAACATCCTGATACACATCCTTGTCGAGAATAGCCTGAATAACAATCAGATGTAAATTATTTTCGTAAGTTTCAATAACCCTGAGATAATCTATTTCACCATCTCCGTTTAAATCGAGATTGGAAATCTGATTATCATCATCATTGAGTCTTCTTTCAAAATCTTCCAGATTGCGGGAATCTCCGAAGACCGATGCTACTGCTTTCAGATCGAGGTAGTAACTGATATCGTCATTTACCGGTTGAACTGTAAATCTTTGTGCCGATAGCTGAGTGGTAGCTGATACAAACAATACCACTAACAGGCTTGCTAATTTTGTTTTCATATTCTAAAATTTTTAAAAGTACAGAAATATTTTTTAAATCCAAGTCAGAGTTACTCTAAAGTGAAAACGCCGAATCAAAAGCTGTGCCAAAAACTGCTATCGTTTATCGGGCAGAGATTTAGCCGGTAAACTTAATTATTATCAGTTGATATAAAACGCATTTCGGATACCATTCTGTTGATTGTTAATGCGATAATAATTTTATCGAATCAGGGTATGCTATTCCGGAATCTGAAACAAGTGAAGACCGGGAACCAATGTGCGTTTATATTTTTTATTATCTTTGCATTAAAAACCACATCAAATGAATTCATTAGATCTGTTCATTCTAATTCCGATTGCTGTCGGTTTTATCTTTGGCCTTTTCAAAGGATTAATAAAAGAACTGACTTCTCTTGCAGCCATTTTTTTAGGAATATATGCAGCCAAATTATTATCGCCCTGGTTAGCGGGGATATTGATAAAGAGCTCCGGATTTTCTGTCAAAACCGCACATCCGGTGGCTTATGTGCTGATATTTATTGCAGTGGCTGTAGCTTTGCTTATCATTGCTAAAACAATCGACAAAGTATTTGATTCCATTTCGCTGGATGGTTTGAATAAACTAATGGGCGGAATTTTCGGGGGATTAAAATATGCGCTGATCATCAGTGTTGTCATCAATTTATTCAACATCGCCGATAGCAAATTTAAAATAATAAGTCAGGCAACAAAATCGGAATCAATAGTTTATGAACCGATTTTAAATCTGGCACCCAAACTTTGGGATGTGGCAGCGGCTCAAAAGAACGAATTAAATCAATCAGAAAATAAAAATACAGCGAAGTGAACCGGTTGAAATTAAGTTTTTCGGGAGTAGTAAATGAATGTGGTTGCGATGAAGCGGGGAGAGGTTGTCTGGCGGGTCCGGTGGTGGCGGCTGCTGTTATTTTGCCGCCGGATTTCGATTGTCCGTCACTTAACGATTCGAAACAACTGACTGAAAAGGAGAGAGATATACTTCGTCCGATCATCGAAAACTCAGCTTTGGCCTGGGCTGTGGCTGTGGTAGACAATAATGAAATAGATGAAATCAATATTCTGAATGCTTCGATTTTAGCTATGCACAGGGCAATTGACAAGCTGAGTATTTGTCCTCAATTCATCATAATTGATGGCAACCGGTTTAAACCCTACAAAAACATTCCTTATCAAACGATTGTAAAGGGTGATGGAAAATACCTTTCGATTGCAGCAGCTTCGGTTCTTGCAAAAACACATCGTGATGAAATAATGCAACAGCTCCATGCTGAATATCCCCTGTATGACTGGTCGAATAACAAAGCATATCCGACCATCAAACATCGAAGGGCGATTGCGGAATTCGGAACAACAGTTTATCATCGAATGAGTTACGATTTATTGGGGACAAAAAAGAAGGAAAAAGCAGCGCGGCCTGTGCGCAAAAGAAGAAATAAAAAGCCGACTGATATGAGCGAATTGAATTTGTCAATTGATTGAAAAATCAGAAAGGATAACCAATGGCAATGTGAAGTGCAAGATCATTTTTCAATGAAGGCAATACACGCCATTGTTCGAGCCTTGTTTTTGTGGGGTCGTAAAGTTTCAAACCAAAGTCGACTCTGGCAATAAAAAATGAAAAATCACCACGGAATCCTATACCGTAAGCTATGGCTATCTGTTTCAGAAAAGTATCAGGTTTGAATTCACCACCTACCTGTTCTTTATAGTTTTTGATGGTCCAGATATTACCTCCATCCAGAAATAGTGCACCTTCGAGCAACCAAAACATTTTTACACGGTATTCCATGTTTAAATCGAGTTTTATATCGCCTACCTGGTTGTAGTCCCTGATACGGTTACCATCCCGAATGTAAACACCCGGACCGAGTGTACTTTCACTCCAGCCTCTTACACTGTTGGCGCCACCGCTGTAAAATCTCCTTTCGTACGGGATGAAATCAGCATTACCGTACGGTACACCAATACCAACCCCCAAATGGTAAACAATGCGGTTATTTTTATCGAAAATCTGATAATGCGAAGTGTTGTATTCGGCTCTGACATACTGTGAATACTTCACTTTAAAGAGTTCGTAAGTGCCATCTGATGTAGCCTCCGAACCAAACAGATGATTCAGAGCGTACAATAAATTTCCTGCCGATTCAAAGCTGTAACGATAGGTTGAATAATCGCGTAAAGGTCTGTTTTTATTGAAGTTGCTGAATGAGCCGGAATATCCCATTCGGAGTACAAACCGGTTATCGTAGTTGTATTTGTTGTATTCTCCTGTGGTCAGGTATTTGGTTCTGAATACAGGATCGACATCGAAAGCCATAAAACTGAGGTTGGCAAGTTCAAAATTATGAAAGTATTTAGATCTGTTCCACAGGTAATTCACTCCACCACTTACATTTGTAGCTTTAAATTCGGATGGACGGTCCTGATAACTTAAGTCGGTAGTGAACTGTGTATTTGCGTGCATGTTCCGTTTGAACTCATAACCACCAACCGGAAAGAGAAAGCGCGGAAATTTCAATCCGAGCTGACCGCCTAATTCTCTGGCCCATATTCCCTGTTGCCACTCGTAAGCAAATCTTGCCTGAGCAGTGAGCGTTTCTGCGCCTTTAAATGCGTTTTTATTAATCAATCCAAGTTTTGCTGCGGTCCCCCAGTATCCTTCAGTGTAAGTCCCCTCAATTTCGGTGGACAGAGAAATGGTTTTGGCAGGAATAATTGTAATGCTGCAATCCAAAGTACTGTCGGGATTTTCATTAAAACTGATGTTGACGTATTTTACCGGTCCGAGTGAATTAAGTGCCGAATAGGTTTTGTCTACATCTTTATCGCTGTATAAACTTTTTGGATTTATATAAGTGTTGTGAATCAGGGCGTCGAGGTTGATGAGCTTCTCTTTACCTGAAACAAGCTGAAAATTTCTGAAATTTGTGGTGTCTGATTTTGTATCCGACTGAATTTCAGCAGTCAACGGAGAATTAGTGTAAAAAACCACCCTGTTTATCCTGTATTGTTTAAATATAAAATTGTTAACAGAGTCGTTTTTAAATCTGATATACCTCCGTAAATCCAGATTAACATCAACTTTGTGCATATTGAGCGAAGAGTCGACGGAGAATGTAAGAAAATCCTTGTTGAAATTATAATATCCTTTTTCACGAAGATTTGCTGCAACTCTTTGTCTTTCGGCATCAAGCATATCTATGTCGAATAGCATACCCGGACGAATCAGCGAACGTGAAGTGTCGTTTGCAATTTCAGCTATTACATTGTTTTTTAAACGGACATTGTACTTTCTGATAATGTAGGGCTGATTTGATTTAATGTAATAGTCAACAGTAACCTTTTTGTCCTTTTTTCTTATTACGGTATCAACTTTAGCGTTTACAAATCCCTTATTGATATAGACTTTCAGTAATTGCTGAGCCGAAACCTGAGTCAGGTATTCGCTGTAAATGACAGGAGCTGCACCCATTCTCATCCAGCTCTTATTCCATTTACTTGATGTGTCTTTGCCTGCAACATTGTAAATTCCAAGCTGTAAACGAAAAAGATTAAGTACTTTTGGATTGGGTGTTTGTCGGAGGTATTCCTCGAGTGTGGTTTTTGAAATTTCCTTGACGTCGGTATGTATATTTACCTGATCGAGTAAATATTCTTCATCGGGAACATGCTTGGTGATGTTACAGGCCGAAAGAGCCACGATGATGAAAAGAAAAATGTAAAAACCGGTTTGCTTCATAACACTTGCCGCTGATTTTTTTTGCAAATATACTTTAAATCGATTATTTAATGAAGTTGTTTTCAGAGAATATTCCAATTCAGTCAGATAAATTGGCCAAACTTCTGAAAAATATTTGTACTATCGCAGTTCTTTGTTAGTTTTGTAACTCCAAATGATTAACATAAATCAGGCCATTATGATCTCAAAGAGTCAGATAAAACAAATCCAACAATTATCGCAGAAGAAATTCCGCGACATGACAGGTTTATTTGTTGCCGAAGGTTTTAAACTTGTGACTGAGTTGACCGGATATTTTGAACCTGTTTATCTGGCTTGTACGGCACAGAGATCGAAAGAATTTACCCATCTGACAGGGAGGACTGTTACTGTTGTTTCGACCGAAGAAATGGCCAGAATTTCACTTCAAAAAACTCCTCAGGGAGTATTGGCTGTGTTTAAGAAAAAAACAGATTCATTTCCTGATGATATTTTCAGCCAGCAACTGTGCCTGGCCCTGGATGATATTCAGGACCCCGGAAACCTCGGAACAATTATCCGTATCGCCGACTGGTTCGGGATTCACAATATTTTTTGCTCGAAAAATTGTGCCGATCCATTTGGTCCCAAAACGGTTCAATCGACCATGGGAGCTTTGGCAAGGGTGAAAATCCACACCGTCGATCTTGATGTGTTTCTTGGTTCTGTTCATCATGAAATTCCCGTTTACGGAACATTTATGGACGGTGACAGCATTTACTCCGAACAGCTTTCGGCGAATGGAATAATTGTGATGGGAAACGAAGGAAACGGGATTTCCGGTAAAATTGAAAAATCAGTATCAAAACGATTGCTCATTCCGAGCTTTCCGCCCGAAAGTCCTACTTCCGAATCGTTAAATGTGGCTGTTGCAACCGCTTTGATTTGTGCGGAATTCAGAAGAAGAGAACGGGATAATTAACAATTAATAATTAAGAGGTTTGATGGTTAAAAACTATCCGGGTTCAAACAAAGCTAACTTCTCATAACTTCATCTGTAACTTCCTGACTTCTTAACCACCAAACCCTCAAACTAATTTAACTTCCTGATATCTTTTCTAACTTTCTGATATATAACCCTCAAACTTTTCTTTTAATCTCCGTTTTCCATCATATCGGGAGCAGCTGCTGCCTGTTTTTTCATTTCAGATGGTTTCGGCTTCATATTTCCAAAATTGTAACTCAGAGTAAGCATAGCCATGCGTCCGTGAAAATAGCTTTCGGAAGTTTGTGAAAATCCGGCTCCCGATGTGGTTGAACGTTGACGGTCGGAATTGAGTAAATCTCTGACATTCAGGCTTAAGCTCAACTTGCGGTTAAGAAATGTCTGACGTATTCCCATGTCAATTGAATACGAAGCATTACGTGTTCCCTGAGCGATGAGCTGTGGCGAATCGTATTCTCCGGTTATTTGTCCGGAAAGAGTTTTGCTTAAAAGGAAATTTGCCATTATATTACCACTCCATGAGAAATTGGACTGACCCGGAATTGTAGTGCTAACCGACTCGTTAAACGGGTTGGTATATACAGATGCATCCAGCTTGCTGTAATAAAAGTTTAATGAACTTGTGAGACTCAGTATTTTAAACAGTCTGTTTTTAGCAATCAGTTCCAATCCGCTGTTTTGCGATTTTGCAATGTTCATATAGGTGCTTTCCATCACTCCGTTGTGTAAGAATCGTACACTTTGAACCACATTGTCGGTGGCGCGATAATACAATGAACCCGAAAGAGATTGAGCACCCCAGCTTTTGATATAGTTCAGCTCAAGAGCTGAAGAATATTGGGGTAATAAATCGGGGTTACCGTAGCTGATATTTGTCGAATCCGAATAATCCCTGTAAGGATTGATTTGCTGACCTCTTGACCGGTTGACCCTGTTTGTATAATTGAACTGAAGCTCGGCATCATTAGGCAAACTGTATGAAAGATAGAAACTCGGGAAAACATGAAAAAACGATTTTGAGGGGATAGTTTGAACAGTGTCAGCGTTCGAATTCCCCTTTTTTGTTGTATTGGTCGATTCTTTCAGCAGCAATTCGGCCCGTGCACCAACCTGAAAAGTCAGTTTGTCAAATTTACTTCCATAAGTTAAATAGGCAGCATGAATCTGTTCGTTATAATCGAATTTGTTGTAATAAGAAGGAATATTTGCAGGTCCGTTAGCTGTGAGACTATCGACTCCGGATGAAGTACTCAGACGGTCACTCAGCGTACTTTGCCAACCGGCTTCCAGTTTATTGTTTTCCGAAAACTTTTTTGTATAGTCCGCTTTAAAATCGAGTGTTTTATTCACTCCGTCAGTTTTTTGGCTGATATTCGATTTGGCATTCGTAAGTATGTCATTTTGAATGTAATTGCTTTCACCTCCTCTGTTGTGGTAAGAGTAGGCGAGACTTGCCATTAAATTGGAACCTTTTTTATCAAAATCATGTTTATAATCGAGATTCATGTTCAGACTCGGACGGTAGCCATTGCTGATGTTATTGCGGGTATAATCTCTCAGCAAAGTATTGCGTATTGCATTGTAACCGGCTAATGTATAATGGGTAAATGTGCTTTGATCTCCTGTTCCTGCCATTCCGAAACCCGACAAGCTGAGAGTGTTTTTCAGATCGAGATGATAATCGACGCCGGCACGCATAAACAAGCCGGAAAATGAAGTTTCCATTGTGTTGTTCTGACTCAGAAGTGTTGTGTCGTTTCCTATAAAATTCAAACGGTCGGTTTTACCACCACCTTTAAAATTCATTGCACGGTAACCGAGGTTCATATAAGCATCAATTTTACTGCTGCTGTAATTTATGCTTGCACCAAGGTTACTACCTATTTTCCCTCCATCCGGATATACCATACCGGCAGTAACGCTACCGTAGTAACCGGCTTTACGGTTTTGTTTTAATACTATATTGATAATTCCGGCCGAACCTTCGGGGTTGTATTTGGCCGATGGGTTTGTCATTATTTCAATGGACTGAATGCTTTCGGCCGGTAGTTGCTGCAAAACCTGAGCGCGGTTGTCGGCTGTGAGTCCCGAAGCTTTTCCGTTGATCCACACTTCGACGTTGCCATCTTTTCTCATCGACACATTTCCCTGATTGTCAACAGTAACCGAAGGTATATTTTTCAATACATCGGATGCCGAACCACCTGACGCAGCGATATTCTGATCGACACTGAAAACTTTTTTGTCAATTTCGAAGTGCATTTGTGAGCTTTGACCCACGACTTCCACTTCTTTTAAGCTTTCGGAGTTTTGTGTAAGTTTGATTATTCCGATATTGGTTGCTTTACTTGAGATTTCAACCGGCTGGCTTATGGTGTTATATCCTACAAAACTCAATTTAAGGATGTATTTGCCTTTCTCTACTGCAGGCAAAAAGAAAACGCCGTCTTTATCGGACGTTACTCCTGCTACAGGAGTTTCGGAACCGGGTTTGTAGAGTGTAACATTTACAAATTCCATAGGGGTTTGATTTCCCGAATCCAGGATAGTACCCTTAATGGCTGTTTCTGAAAATGCTGGTAATACAATCAGCAGCAAAGCAACAGATAATATAAATTTTCTGAGAGATATAAAAAAAGTTTTCATTTATTGATTTTTAATTTTTAAGCGTACAGTTGGACTTCCCGATATGACAATCGTTTAAATTTAAAATTGTCAAATTGGGTTAATAAAACATAAGACGTGAAATTCAGGTCTTTTGTTTCGATTTATGTTAAAAATTTGGTAAAAGATATTGCCGACGTGATTCTAATATTTTGTCGACCTGATTTACTTCGAGGAAAGTTGTTCCGAAGCCTTCTCCGAAGCTGCCGCTTAAGTAACAAACAGTGTCTCCGCGTTCTAACCAGCCTTTTTGAATCAGATCCTGGAGTGCCCCGATAAAATACTGCTGTGTATTTCCTTTCGATTGTTTATAAAACGGAAAAACGCCATAAGATAAGGCAAGCTCGCGTGTGGAACGTTCGTGATAGCAAACAGCCAGTACAGGATTCTGACCTCTGTAGGCGGCCAGAAAACGGGCAGTACGGCCACTGTAGGTATCGGTGATTATTGCTTTGGTGCCAAGTTTTGTGCTGGTTTCGACTGCTGCATTTGCCAGGAATGAAGTCACGTCGTTGGTGCTGATTTCGATTGGAATATCGTTTTCGGCCATTTTGGTTTTTTCGGCTTCTTTGGCTATGGTAGCCATGGTTCGTACAGCTTCGACGGGATATTTTCCATATGCAGTTTCGCCACTAAGCATCAAAGCATCAGTGCGATAGTAAATAGCGTTGGCAACATCGGTAACTTCGGCGCGGGTGGGTCTGGGGTTTTTTATCATTGTATGAAGCATTTGTGTTGCCACAATCACCGGTTTTTTAGCTTTTACACATTTACGTATCAGCCGGCGCTGTATACCGGGGATTTTTTCCTGTGCTACTTCAATACCGAGATCGCCGCGGGCAATCATTACGCCATAGGTATATTCAAGAATTTCGTCGATGTTGTCAACACCTTCCTGATTTTCAATTTTCGAAATGATTTTTATAGGGCTTTTGTGCTCATCCAGTATTTTTTGAATATCCAGAATGTCCTGTTTGTTTCTTACAAACGAATGTGCTATAAAATCTATGTCATTCTCGATAGCAAAAAGAATATTTTGTTTGTCCCTTTCGGTAAGCGAAGGTAAATTAATACGTACGCCGGGAACATTTACACTTTTTCTGCTTCCGAGTGTTCCATCGTTTAAAGCTTTGCATAGCAGATACTTATCTGTTTTCGATTCTACTTTCAGGTCAATTTCACCATCGTCGAACAGAATATCGTCGCCAATGTGTAAATCGCGAACGAACATCGGGTAATTTACTGAAATACACTCACCGGTTGATACTTGATCAGGATTACCGACTACTTTGAGCAAATCGCCGGCTTTGATTTCTATTCCGTCATTTTCGGCAATAGTCGTTCTGACTTCGGGACCTTTGGTGTCCATCAAAATTGCAATATGATGACTTACTTCACGAACATTTTTGATAATCTGCAGAAAACCTTCTTTCTGAAGGTGGGCCGAATTCATTCTGACCACATTCATTCCCTCGATGTATAATTCGCGGATAAAATCCACATCGCAGCGTTTATCGCTGATAGTAGCTACAATTTTTGTTGACTTAGACATATTTTTTTATTTTATACCTTGCTAACATTTTTCCTGTCCGAAGGTTTTATCACATTTAAATTTTAATGCTTTTTAATGAAGTTCTATTCTTTTAAAAATGCTTCGATGGCAAGACGGTACGAATCGAGTCCGAAGCCTACGATACATCCTTTGCAGGCTTCGCTCAGGTAAGAATGATGCCTGTAACTTTCACGCCTGAATACATTTGATATGTGCACCTCGATGACCGGTGTTGTGACTGAGCGGATGGCATCGGCGATGGCAATTGATGTGTGGGTGAATGCTCCCGCATTTATAATTATTCCATCAAAGTTAAAACCTGTTTCATGAATTTTATCAATGATGTAACCTTCGGTATTCGATTGAAAATATAATAATCCGACATTTTCATATTTGGTTTTTAACTCTTCGAAATATTCGTCAAAGCTTTGATTGCCGTAAACCCCGGGCTCACGTTTCCCTAAAAGATTTAAATTGGGACCGTTGATAATTAGAATTTGTTTCATGTTTTTTTTGTGTTTCAGATTTATTAATTACTGATTTTACTTGCGGGTTTCAGGTAGTTTAATTATGATTGAACAATTATGAGGCTCATCTTGTTTTTTGTGTTAATTGCCCGTGTAATGAAATTCCGGTTGCGAATCAATGCAATTTATTTTCCGAATTTGATTACAAAAGTAAAGAAAAAACTAATTACAAAAAAATCAGAACGTTTTCGGGCAGTTTTGTGTGTTAAAAAATTATATAGCAATCAGCATTACAGTATTTTGAAAATGGAGAATGACGATAAATTATCCCGTTCGATTATCCCTTTTGTCAGCAGACGCACCTTGTTATTTGTAGCTGCATCGGTCTGGTTTTTTGCCGGAGGAATGTTGATTACGAGAGGGATAGCAGGAGTGGTTCAATATAATAATTATCTGATAATAAAACTTATAACAGCCTTAATATCCGGTATGGTTTTTTATTGGTTTATGTTCAGACGCATCAGTGGAAAACATATCAGGCGCATTGTCCACCAGCCGAACGACAGATTACCGGTATATTCATTCTTCAATTCGCGCAGTTATTTAATGATGGGTATGATGATAAGTCTGGGTGTAATGTTACGAAAAACGGGAGTAGTGCCTTTTCAGTATTTATCCGTGTTTTATGTTGCAATGGGTTTACCTTTGGTAATTTCAGCTTTCAGGTTTTTATATCATGGTATCAATTTTACCGGAAATTTATAAACTTAAAAATACCGGATGATTCAGAAGCTGAATTTTTTGTTTTAAATAATTGATTTGTAGTAATGCTGCACTTCGGACGATTAATTATCTGTACGGAATGCAGCATTTATTATGAAGCCTGAAAAAATAGTTATCCTGTTTATAATGATTTGCAGAAATACCTTCTTTCAGACCTGATTAGTTAAATTCCACAGGCTCCACAGTATAGCCGGCATTTCTGAAAAGTTGTATAAGCCCCTGTTTGTCAACTAAATGATAACATCCTACGGCGATAAAACACGATTTTTCGGGAATTATTTTCAATAGCTGTTCCATCCAGTTTTTGTTCCTGTTATTAATCAGGATATTCATATCTTCATCAGACATTGATTCGTCCTCTTCGGCCAATCGGGAAATAGTTTCCAGATCGCCCGAAAGGTATGCCCCGTTAAGTTGTTTCAATAATTCAGGCATTTTATTTTCATTGCGTACGGTTTCAACAAGCAGGTCGGCTTGCCGCTTCAACGATTTCGAATTGAAAAGAATATCAATTTGCTGATCGATGGTTTCGAGTCCCAGGATTTGCTTTTTGTTCTTTTTTCCAATGTTCTGTATGGCAATATCCAGCGTTTCAGGTTCTTTTTTCAGATTCATTTCCTTCATGTACAGTTTGACTTCATACAGAGCCGACAACATTGCCGGTTTCAGTCTGCCGAATTTGTTGAGTCCCACACCCAGCAATTGCCTGAAAACTGTGTCGACTAATTTGTAATCATCATCGCCAAGCAGTTGATTCATAGTGGTATCTTTCATAAATGCAGCTTTCATCAACTTCATTTGCATACTCATCATCCGGCTCATATCCATTTCGCCTACTACAATGTCGGTTTGAGGCACACAAGCCGCAATATTAACGAACGAAGGAATTTTTTCCTTTTCAATTAAATGATGAGTACCCAGCAGATAGCTTGGTTTGGTTATCCCGTTACCTGAAATTTTCCATAATAGTTGCGCATGAGCAGGTTGGAAAATAATAAACAGAATAAATAAAATGCTGATAGATGTTCTGATTTTCATTTGATTAAAATTTACTACTTGTTGTTTGATATAATTCCTGAATAAGTATTTCTTTTTTATTTCATTTTTTTACGGGCACCAGATTTCCGATATCTTTTGAGTCGCCCTGATAGCTTTGTTCTAAGTTGACTGCTACCGAACCGCATTTTAAATTCAGTATGTTGAGCTGTTCGGGGTCAATACTGACCTTGTAATTACCCGGTTTTAGTCCCAAATACGAAAAATAGCCGTCTGATTCGGAGATGGTATGAGCAACTACCTTGTTTTCAGTATCGACGATATTGATTAACATTCTGCTTTTTCCGGCTCCCGATTCCTGATCGATAATCATACCTGTTATTTCACACATTGGCTGAATAGGAACGAATATTTTTTTGAATTGATTGGGGTCGGTTGTCAGTTTAATGTTCTTTTTTGCTACTCTCCAACTTATAAAGTCAAAATTGGAATCGTCGATAGTTATCAGCTGTTCTACAAATGGTTCAAGACCAACAATATGGGTTAATGAGTCCTGTTTTGAAAAGATAAGCTTTCCACCGTTGCAGCGAACGTTCAGATTAGGAAATGCAGGTTCCCCGGGATCTTTCGTACCATTATGATTTTCATCCACAAATGCGATGAAAGTCAATCCGCTCCGGCCAACCATTTCGTGTGAGTCACTCAACACTTTGCTTCCGCTACCAAAAGCCACACTACCCCGAAACGAACTTGCGATTTGAGGGCTTGTTTTGTTAATAAATGCAGATAAATATGATGACATAAACGAAAAATCATACCTGAACGAAAGATTAAGGCTGCTGTAATTTTGCATTGGATTATTCTCATAATTGAGTGCGATAAATCCGTTTTTTAACACTCGTTTTTCTGTTTCGAGCCGATAGGACATGATTTTATTTAAACTAAAGTTGTATTGTACCGAAGGCCGAATGGTCAAGTTTTTAAGACAACGGATACCGAGGGTGAAATTAGTTAAAAAATTTGAAGAGCCAAAATTCGACCAATTGAAAATGTTTTCAATATTAACATTCAAATTGTTGAAATAACCTGAAAAAGAAAGTTCACCGGTGTTAAAATCGAAGTTTTCGAAAATATTCTGTCGTATTCCTGCCCTCGAGGTCAGTGAAAATTTTCCGATATGAACAGGAACTATAATGTTGGCCAACCGTTCTTCGCGATAATTATAGACAATGGCTTTTTGTCCCGGGTGATAATAAGTGTAATCGAGATTGAAAACCGAGCCTTTGATATTGTAGTTCAGTGTTGCTTTGGTACGTACACCGTAAGCGTATTCGCCGGTTATTATTAATCTTGTCAATGGTTGAAAAGTAAGATTCCCGAACGGAATATCCCTGTTGCCGGGTATAGAGGATAAATACTCGTAACCACCACCAACGGTCAGCCATCTGTTAACACCATAATTAAATTCGGCTCTTGCAAATTTTGAATGCAATGAGTCGAGTTCGGTGCCACCCGTTACCCGGTATTCAAATTCACCTTTCGGTAATATATTGTAGGGCATAAACAACTCTTTTTCCAATGACCACTCTTCACCGTTTGGCCCGTAAAAACGTAAAGTAAGCTGATTTGAGCCGTAAACAATGGGCACAGTGAAATGATAGAACCCCGAAGCATCGGCTTTTACATACTCTGTCAACACTTTATTGATGTAAAGCTCCACTATCCAGTCGGGGTTTGTGTGATCGGCAATGACATAATTCCCCAAAGTTTTACGAACTGTAGTCGACGAATTGGTGATAACTATACCATCCATGGGATAAAGCAGCGAAGCCACACTTTTTGAATTTACCCGCCCGGCCTGTATCTGTCGTGCGAATTTAAAATTATTATCCACCCAACGCCAGTTGTAACGCTGCATATTCCGACTGAATTTTTCGCGATTTGAAAAATTCAGTAACAGATTGGTTTCACCTCCGAACAATTCGGCTCCGAATCCAAGTCCTCCCCGTATTTCACTGTTGTATTTCAACATGGTGTTTGTCGTCAGCGACCAGTCGGTCATACCAGCCCTAAACCAGTGATACTGTCGGTTTAAAATTGTGTCAACCTTAGAAGTACTGTGTATTCCGGCAATATTTTCTCTGGCTTTTTCTATTGCCTGAATTCTGGTCAAAGGGAATTCAAAATCCGCATCAATTTTTGCAGAAAGACTGCGAAAATCAAAATTGATACGAAACCCGAAAATCTGCTCAAGTAATTCTTTTCTGATAAAAATCAGACCATTGTCATTGATAAGATCCCGGTTTTTTAATGCGTATTGAATGCCGTTGAAATAAATTTGTAAAGCTTTATGGTCGATAACATATTTTTGTGTTTCATTGATAAAGAAGCCTTCAATTTTTTCAGCATTTAAATCCTGCTTTTCATTAATTTTGAGATAATCAAATATTTCTGTCACAGGTAAATAAACACTTCTATCCTCAGAATAGAGGGCGTTAAAGTTTTTAATGCCACATTTATCAAACACTACTGATACTGTGAACGACTCACATCCGTTTGAATCAACCGTTTGTGCACAGATGCTCAATGGAGTAATCAAAACTGATAACAAAATCATCAAAATTGATATCCGGCATTTAAAACTTATTTTAAAACTTAATGTTTCCAAAATATTTGGTTTTTACACACTATTGTTGATTGAAAGTTATGCTGATTGTACCTGTATATACTCCCTTGGGGTTTGCTCCGATGGATCCGACTTCAAGTTCACCGCCCTGCGAAATACGTTGTATATTATCACAGCCTGCGTTGGTGTGAAAACTGGAACCGCTACTACCCAGATTTGTTGGTCCTAACCGGAGCGTCATTGAGCCGCCGTTACTTCCGGTCAGTTTTACAGAAGGTGGATAGGTGATTGTAACCAGACGACCCGGACACAATTTAAACTCATAGATGGCCTGTTGACTAACTCCACCCAGATTCAACAGCACAACTGATCCTGTTGAGCTGCGGTTGCCGCTGTAATCAACAGTAACAGTTCCTCCCGACGAACCCGGAAGTATCGATAAATCACCGAAACTCAGGTTTTGAACGGGATTCGCTGTAAATAAACGTTTCGGTAAAGAGGGCTGACTGTACAATTGACAATTGATAATCATGAGTATTAATACCATGAATATCAATGGTATACGATGATAAAATTTCATTTTCATTTTAGTGTTTGCAAAGGAAATGTTAATTGGCATTCAAATTATGTGCACTGATTCAACAGTGTATCATCCGGGCAATATGTACTCTGTCGATGCCAGTGTCTCACCACCTTCTTCATCCGGACTATTATACATAATATTCAGTTTTCCGCCTTTTTGTGTTATTCCTGCAGGCCATCGTATTAACAATGACATGCTCCTGGCCGGAATTTCAGGGTAAACACCCACTCCGTTGGCGTTTGTCAGTACTGTTTTCTTTCCGTTTTTATCAGTGTACACAACTTTCAGGTTTCCGTAACTCGAACGATTACCGCTTCGGTTGATCTGAAATTTCAGAAGTGAAGTACTGTCGGTCAATGCTGTCAACGCCACATCGGTGATGCTGTTTTGTGCTGTCAGATTACCGTTCCGGATAATTACAGGGATACTGATTCCGAATATAGCAGTAATTTGAACAGCCATTTTAGTACTGTCTCTTTTTTTGTCTTCCAGTCCTAAAGGAGCAGCTTTTTTATCGGCTCTGAAATAAAGGTGTGACCTGTATTCTCTCTCTGCCATTCCCTGCACTTTGCGGTACTGGAGCCTAATGGTCTGCGATTCGTTAGGTCCCAGTTTTATTCTGCGGGGGAATACACGCAGATATTTTTCGGCCGAAGTCAAACTGTCTCCTTTTTGTAACATGACCAAACTTCCATCCGGATTCATCCTGTGATGTATAAAACTAATAATGAAAACTGCTGAATCATTGCCAACATTTGTGATATTCAAATCTTCTTTTTGTTTCTGACCATCAAAAATTACCCTAACCGGAGTAACCAACAAGTTTCCCTGACCTGACAAACCGGTACAGGAAACTGCAATAATAAATACAGCAACCAATGCTTTTTTAAAATTTTTACTCATCTCTGTTGTTTTTTGTTTTAAAGTACTCTGTTTCGAAAAAATATTGTTTTTTTTGATGGCCATTTTCTCAAATGTTAATTTAATTCAATCAGTCATCATTTGTTTTTTTATAAAAAATCGTATCGTTATATTCATTTTAACTTAATATGAATATTCCGGGGATTATATACTTTTGAGCAATATTCATCAGTCGAAGGGAATTTAATCAGTTGTATGTAATTGCAATTTCATAAATTCCTGTATAAATGCCTGGTGGGTTGGCTAACCAGTTACTCACATAAAGCGTTGCACCAATCCCGAGTTCGAGTTTGCCTTCCTGATTCGGAATATATATTTGGGTAGCTTCCGGAGGTGACGACACGAAATCGCGAACAATCATTTTCATGCCACCAGTTTCAGATAAAATAAATTGATCCCCACGGGGCAATGACAAATCCAACAACAGATTTGGTGGACCTGTGATAATAAATTTGCCTGCGCTGTGAAAGTCGTTTCCAAATCCACGTACGTTTCCGGTGCATTCGCGTATTCCTGTGGGACTGATGATAACTGTACCACCATCAACGTTATTAATTATTTTACCAAAATTCAGTGGTTCGCTTTCGGCTACTGTAACCGGTAAAGCAATTTCAATTTTGATTTTTCCTGTTATTTTGTTCTGAGCACTCAGTTTTTCCGAACCAAACATTATTAGTAATACTACAGAAAGCAATGCTATACGTTTCATTATTAATTGTTTTATTTGTGAAGAAATATAATTACACATTCACATCACGGTGTTGTTTTAAAAAACATTTATAATAATTGGCAGATAATGTTAATTTACGGATTTTTTCTTTTTCCGAAAAAATCACATTATCTGCCCGATTGATTAATAATTTACACTTCTTGTTTTTATGATACAAGCCGGAATTACTAAACAGTTAATTATAATTTGCCATGACTGTAAAAGTGCCTTCATACTGTCCTTCATCCTGGGTGGTAGCCACATGAAGAGTACCTCCGACTGCAAATTTATCCTTACCGGTTCCATCTAAAGTACCGGTCAGTTGGTCAGCTCCTGCCGAAACCGGACGAACTGTGAATCCATCTACCGTCATTGTGGCTGCATTGGTAAGTGCATTGCCCGAAGTCCCGTTGATGGTAACAGAGGCTGCTCCGAGTGTAATAGCATAAGTTTTACCCGCACTTCCCGAAAGTTCGAACGATGCTACAGAAGTAGGTACTACTGACGAAATTAATACACCACCGGTAGTTGAAGGTACATTGGTGGTCGATAACGTAACAGTACCCGCTGCCGTACCCGGAGCTACAATACCAAAATTCAGTGCATTAGACCCCGGAACAACAAGCGGATCATCTACGATTACTAAAGGTTTTCTGATTTCTGCCTTGGCTGTTCCCGTCATTGAATTGCTTTGAGCCCTGATTGCCGATGGTATTAATGTGCAAATCAGAACTACGATTGTCAAAATATTCGTTTTCATATTTTTTTGTTTTAAAATGGCTACTAAAAATTTTTTCAGTGATTTCCATCAATATAATGGACAGTGGATTGAATATCAGTATTCATTTTCTCCCTGTAAAAAATGAATACAGTTCATTCGGGATATTCAACCTGAGATGATTGATTTTTGTCTGATTGGTTAATTTTTTGTTTTTTTAAATTGTTGTTTGTATTAATTATTAGCAATTTGTCGGTTGCTTTTAATTTGAATTTATATTGAAAATTCAAATTAAAAGCAATTAAAAAGGACTTTGATCAATGACAATCATTTGTATTTTGCCTTTCGGTTGAATTAATTGTATGCCACCGAAACATCGAAGGTTGCTGAATAAGCCGCTGCAGTCTGATTAGCATTAACATGTAATGTGCCTCCAATACTGAAAATATCGGTACCTCCACCGGTCCCGAGCTTACCGTTGTAACCTGCAACCTGATCTCCCACAACATTGGCCGATTTTACTTTCAGGTTATCAATGTCCATCGAATGTCCGGCTCCGTCACTAACAGTGATTGTAGCATCCGAAATCGTTATGGCATAAGTGGCATTCAAAGCGCCTGTTACTGAAAATGTTGCTGCCGATACCGGAAATGAAGTTGAATTGATAAGTGTAATTGCAGCGTCTGCGGTACGTGCCCCTGCTGTGCTCAATACACATGTTGCATCTGAAGTCGGAGATGTCATTGCTCCGAAATGAAGTTCTGCTGTTTTGTTTAAAGAGATTGGTTCAAATAATCTTGCATCAGCAGTTGTTAATGTCTGTGCAAAAAGTTGTGATGGTATTACTGCGAATACTGCAAAAATTACCACTAAAAAAATTTTTGTTTTCATAAAATAATTGTTTTTAGAATTTGAAATTAAAATAAATTGAATAAAAATAACTGTTACAAAATACGTTTGACCACGAATTTTTTGGTATGTGTTCGGGTAATTTGATTGTTTTTTGAATTAATTTTTCCATTGTACGTCTCTTTGTTTTCTTTTTGTTCTCCGTGTCTCCGGGGTTTTGTGTTTTCACCGCGGAGGTGCAGAGGGCGCTGAGTTTTCTTTTTCTTCTTCTTTGTGTTCTTCGCACCTCCCGATAAATCGGGATCTTCGTTTCACTACGATTTGCGGTTATATCTTTCACCGCGGAGACGCAGAGGGCGCTGAGTTTTTTCTATTTTATTAATTCTTCGCGTTCTTAGCGCCTTAGCGGTTTTATGTATTCACCGCGGAGGCGCAGAGGGCACTGAGTTTAAAATCCTATCTTCCTTCGTTGATTGTTGTTTGCTTTGTTTTTCACCTGCATCTCTGCCAGTGTTTGGTTAATCAGCTCCAACTGCATACGTGTATCTTCATTGATATCGTTCTGGTCGGTTAACACCTCATCCATAAATATTCTTAGTTCTTTTAGTTCACGTTGAAGATCAACAGTCCTTTCCATTGACGGATACATCAGCATTTGTCTTGCAGCTACGAAAGCACGTATTATCTGTATATTGACCTGTATGGCAGTTTCACTTTTCAATACACTTGCAAGCATTGCCACGCCGTGTTCAGTGAATGCATACGGTATTTTTCGTTTTCCACCCCAACTTGAAGTCGCAAATTGCGACTTCAAGTTGATGAATTCCTGCTTCGAAAGCTGAAACATAAAATCGTCCGGGAACCGGGTTATATTGCGTTTAATCTGTTCATTTATGCGTTTTGTCTCTACTCCGTATAGTTCTGCCAGATCGCTATCAAGCATTATTTTCTGACCCCTGAGGGTATATATCTTATTTTGTATTGATTGTAAGTCCATTCTTTCTTTTCTTTGTGTTCTCCGTGCCTCCGTGGTTTTATGTTTTCACCGCTGAGGCGCAGAGGGCGCTGAGTTTTCTTCTTCTTCTTCTTCTTTTTGTTCTTCGCGTCTTTGCGGTTTTATGTATTTACCGCGGAGACGCAGAGGGCGCTGAGTTTAACTTCAAAATACGATTTTATATACAGATCGCTGAATATCATTAGTAATGGTTACGATATATAATTGTCTGATTTGTACAGGGACAATGATTTTCACTCCGCCGTTTTCATATTTTGTGAAATAATTTCTTCCTGTCAAATCCACCATTTTTATCTGATAATCACCTTTCATTGCCATTGCATCAATGATCAGATCATTGCCTGTTCTGTAGACCATTACCGGTAGATTTTCAGATTTTACATCTGTTCCGAACCTGATATTGAATCTGGATACAGGATCCGCTTTTGTGGCTTTAAAAGTATAACTTCCACCGTTATACACCGGGCTGATTCTCCCCGTCAGTTCATCTTCAAGTAATACATTTTCCATTGTATCGGGAATAGAGAAGTGAAGCGTGTAATCGGCGTTTTTCGATACTTTAACGCTCAAAGGGATAACCCGGGACTCTTTCGTATCCGTAAAATACCTGATAGAGAAATACTCTTTACCCATTGGCAAAAACAACCCAGGTGCCTTAGGTTTATTGGTATCCGATTCGCGGGTTGTGTTAAAAATCTTCATAGCTCCGTTCACATTGTCAGGGCAACCAAAAAACAGCATCACTTCATCCTGTCCGTTAACAGATGCTGAATTGACAGAGATTTTCATCAAATTTTCATTCGCCTCTGCCGGTTTCACTTTCAACCAGTTGCTTGCTTCGTTATGTACCCTGCATGAATTATAAAAACTGAATGTACCGGCCGATGCTGCCTGCACAAAAAATCCCTCCATAGGTGGAATATAACGGGTCACATTATTGGTGCCGGCATCGCCTGCAAAAGCTGAGTTGTATACCCCATAGTTGTCTGCTAAGGTACTCCATATCCAAACATTATATCCACCACCCGTTTGTTCCAGTAGTGAGCGACTGAAACCACCGTCTGTTTTCCAGTCGATACTGCTCGGGTAGGGATTCCCTATCAGGTTAAATCCTTTGTAATCACCTGTTGACGTAGAGGTTAAAGCACAATTTACGGTTCCGTTATTCAGGTTGCCAACAAATTGTTTGGTGGGACTGGTCGCCTGCACGGCATACAAATATCCGCGTCCGGGAATAAAACTGTTCGATGGATGTGTGGTATTCCAGGTAGGGGCTACGGTGGTGTTCAGGTTATAAATCCAGCACGTAGCCGGTTCGTCCCAAATATATAAATCGTAACCGGTACTATCGCCATAGCTACCCTCCGGTGTCCAGTCGGTGTTATGGATAGCTTGCTCAGTTACAGGCGATGAAAGGAAATGCCATGCCGTGTCTGCTCCATTGATATAGCGGTTTGCGGTGGCAGGCACGTTGTTGGTGTTGTGCATCAATGAACCGGTGCCATCTTCATTGGAGGCAATTATAAAACCGGTCGTTCCTGCATTGTTGGTCATCGTGCCATTCACCGTCAGACTATTAGCGGGTGTTACCGTAAATGCTGAACCTGAGTTTACGGTAAAGTTATTGGTTACAGTGAATGAAGTATTATCGAATACACCTGCAGCATTGACTATAGTCAGGTTGTTTATACTGTTATTCAGCCATGTGTAGCTTTCCAGCGTTTGAGTACTGCTTCCGTTGAGCGTAACCGAAGGCGATTGAGAAGTGGCATCCAGCATTCCTGTCGTAGCCGAAAGAGTTCCCGACAGTTTCAGTATCCCGTTCAGTGTTACATTATTGGTATTACTTACCGCCATATTCACTACCTGATTGTTGTAAAATGTACCGACCGGAATTGTTTGAACCGACGAACCGGCAAAGGTCACCGTGGAACCCGCAGCCGATGCATCCACCTGAGCGCCGTTGCTTTGATTGAATGAACCATTGAGGGTCAGGTTATGACCGTTGGTCACCATCCGGTAAGTGGATTGCGCATTGGTTAGCGAGCCGATGGTGCGGTTCTGATCCATCACGCAATGATGGAAGGGGGTCAAATCAAACTGAATATCTTCACCACTTCCGGGTATATTGCCCAACAACCAGTTGGAAGCAGAGCCCCAGTTGGTATCGGCATATCCTTCCCACATATTGACATAGCTTTGTTGTGCTCCCTGCCATTCATTATATCCAGACGCTTCCGTACTGCAATAAAATACCTGACTCAGGGTATAACTTACTGAACCACCCGCACCCGAAGCATCACCTCCGGCAGGAATGGCTGCCTGTTGCGGATAAAGCATTGTGGCAGTAAAAAGCATTAATATGGTCATTAAGTTTTTCAAATCAGTTTTTTCTTTGCGAACTTCGCGCCTTTGCGGTTTATGTTTTACCGCGGAGACGCAGAGGGCGCTGAGTTTTCTTTTCTTCTTTGAGCCTCCCGATAAATCGGGATCTTCGTTTCACTACGATTTGCGGTTTATGTTTTACCGCGGAGGCGCAGAGAGCG
>CALCBD010000012.1 GCA_937897985.1 uncultured Paludibacter sp.
GCGGCTGACTTCTCTTTGAAAAACACCCCAAAAGTCTGACGCGAAGCGGCTGACTTTTCTTTGAAAACAACCCGCAAGTCTGACGCGAAGCGGCTGACTTCTCTTTGAAAAACACCCCAAAAGTCTGACGCGAAGCGGCTGACTACTCTTTGAAAAAAGACCGAAAGTTACTCCATTGAAATCAGCATAACCATTGGTGATTCAATTTTGAAGGTTAATACAACCCCCTCATCAGTATATTTAATTTTGCCGGGATATTTCTTCAGTATCAAATTATCGCGCATCATATTTTCGTAGGTTGCATAATTATCAGCGACTAATTTATTACCTTTTTTGCCCGGACACATCATGTTGACAGGCTGGATAAGCTGAGGTTTGTCAATCAGCTCCTGAGCAAGCAAACCGTTTTCCGCCAAATCGTTTCGGACCTGCATATATGGGTCGGTTTCATTATTATACCATGTCGCTGTGATTTTATATTTTGGCTTTTTCAGCCATTTTTTCGGAATATACACTGATATTTCATTTGATGTCAGTTCATTACGATCCATATTGTAACATGCCGTCATGATATAGCTTTTGCCGGAATCGTTAAAGAAACCCACACTTTTAAATTTCTGGGATTTTTGAACCGGATTTTTAAGTTCGTAGTTAAGCTCCGCGTTTTTTAAACCAACAGTATAATCGAGGATTGAAAAAAGCCATGCCAGCGATGAAAGGAGTGGCGTTTTATTTTCCCAGACTGGATCTTTCAGATTCCAGTGATAAAGCTTATCCAGACCGGCTTTGCGCAGAGTAAACATATTATAAAAATTTCCAGCAACTCCCCTTGCCCCCGGTGCATTGTCGTTATATCCGAATTCATTTACCAGAAACCATCCGTATTCGTGAATTTCGCGGGACAAATTATTTCCCTTGGCCGAAGCCTCAGCAACAGCTTTCCAGGTTGGTACATTCTGACTCTGAACGGCAACATCCGGATCGAGCGCATCAAAGTTACTTCTGTTATCCTTTGGTTTAAGTACGCTGTAAAAAGAAGTGGCAATCCAGTCGAAAGGTACATTTTCATTTTTTGCCAGACCTGCAAGTTTTGCCAGACCTTCGTATTCGGCACCAGCGCGGTTATATGCACCAAAACGGGCACCCGGCAAAACCTTCTGAACGGCTTTGGCAGTTGCAATATAAAACGCATTGTACTCATCAACTGTTCCGTCCCAGCGCGCCCGGCCATTCATCTCAGTTCCCAGACGAAAGCCCCATTGATTGACAGTTTCGAAGCCATATAAACGTACCATTTCCCGGCATAAATCAGTTATGAATGTTGTCCATTCGTTCATATCGGAAGGCTGTTTATTCTGCCCGTAACCCTTTGGTTGTTTATTGACAGCAGCTTTTTCGTTATCGGGTTCAGAAGCCGTCCGGGGAAAGCACCATGGAATATTATCGAGTACGATGACCGGTTTTGTATAACCCATTTTAAGCACAGGATCAAGGCGGGCCGGGAGTAATTCCCAGCGATATTTAATTTTGCCATCTGTTCCGCGATAAGCGAGATCGACTTTTGCCGCCCCTTCGATACTTTCGTTCATTTTAGCGGCACTCCAACCTCCTAAAAACCTGACTAATGTAATGTTATCACAAAACAATATTTCGGATGGATACGGACGTGCCTTGTAAGTAAAAGATATTTTTTTATCTTTCATAAAAGAAGGTATCTGCATCTGGATATTTTCGGGCGTTTTGTAAATCCACTCCACAAGGACAGGTTGATTGCGATAAAAAGCAGTCATTGTACCCATATCAGCTTTTACGTCAAATTTATTTTCACTCAGGGCAATGTGTGACAGTAACACGAGCACACTAATCAGCGATATTCTATTTAATTTCATTTCCTTACCAATAATATTTTTTCATTATTTCCTGCATTTCAGGCATTTTTTCATCTTCAATATCGCCACTTCGGCTTTTAAGCTTCAGCAATTGCTTTTTCAATTCATGAATAACTCTTGCATACTGCGGGTTATTATACTCATTTTTCATTTCGAGCGAGTCCTTTCTGAGGTCGAATAATTCCCATTCGGGTGTGTAAGCAGTGGCATATTTTGAAGAACCAGTTTTACCGAGAGGATTTCCGTAATAGAAAATAAGTTTAAAGTCTTTCGTTCGAATTCCGAAATGAGCCACTGTTTTATGGTAAATTTCGTTATTCATCCAGTACCTGTAATAGAAAGCTTTTTGCCAGCCGGCGGGTGTTTTTCCCTTTGCATTACTGAAAAAGCTATGACCCTGCATAGCAGCCGGCACCTTTATACCGGTCATTTCGAGCAATGAAGGTGCAAAATCGGCATTGGTAATGATATCGTTATTCACCTGTCCGGGTTTAATCGATTTTGGATAACGAATGACAAAGGGCATATTGATACTTTCTTCGTACATCATGCGTTTATCGAACCAGCCGTGTTCGCCCAGGAAAAAGCCCTGATCGGACGTATAGATTACAATGGTATTATCTGTCAGTCCGTTTTTATCAAGGTAACCGAGCAATCTGCCCACATTTTCGTCGACACCGGCCATGCAACGCAAATAATCTTTCATATAAATCTGATAGGCCCATTTACGGAATTCGTCACGGCTCAGATGGGTTGGAAGTTCGGTTTTCAAATCTTCTTTCATCATATCCTCATACCTAAGTCGCAGAAAATTATTGTAAAGTCCTTTGCCGGCATAATTTTCATACAGGTTAGCCGGTTCGGGTAAAGTCACTCCTTCGAACAAGTGTTTGAATTTTGGATCGGGTTCGCAGGGACGATGTGGTGCCTTAAAATGGCACAACAGCATAAAAGGTTTCGATTTATCACGGCTTTCGAGCCATTCAATCGACTTATCACCAATAAGTGAAGTAATATGACGTCCTTTAAATTCCGTTCCTTTCGATTTTTCGAAGGTTGGTCCATCCAACTGTCCCTTAATATTGAAAAACGGATCAAAATATCTTCCCTGCCCTTTCATGGCAAAATAATAATCGAATCCCTGAGGCTCGGTTACAAGGTGCCATTTACCGACCAAAGCAGTGCTATAACCTGCACGTTGAAAAAGCACGGGCATTGTTTCCGCTTTTGTGTCGAGTGCATCATCGAGGGTGTAAACACCGTTTTTATGACTGTATTGTCCGGTCAGGATGGTAGCACGACTGGGCACACTGATTGAATTCAAAGCGTAACAATGGTTAAACCGAACTCCTTCACGGGCAATGCGATCGATATTTACAGTTTGAAAAACACCCGAATAACGGCCGTTGTAGCAGCTCAACGCTGTATTGGCAGCATCGTCGGACATGATAAAAATGACATTCGGACGATCCTGTTTTTTGGCTTCCATGGTCGACAAAGCCGACACAGCAAGCATTCCAGTAACAGCTGAAATTATTTTTGTTGTATTCATTCTATCAGTAAAATTTAATTTTCTAACCACTCAAATTTATAGTTTCCCGGTCCCAGTTCAAAGGTTTTGCAGGTACTAACGGTAGCCTTACAATTCTGTGGAATTGACAGTTTTAAAGTCAGATGATTACCTTTGCGAACCCATTCAGAACTGATTTTTCCGTTGACCGAAAGGTATTCAGCCTTCGCATAATTTAAACTTTTAGTATATAAAGGGCTGATAATGACATTCTGAAACCCATAAGAATTATCGGCTTGACGGATTCCTGCCAGATAATTTGTTATCCATGCCGAAATATCGCCCAGGAAAACATGATTGAGCGAAGCATTCCGGTATTCGTTTTTCTGAAACCATTCAGGCAAAGTAGTAAGTCCATCCTTTATCCAGCCCAACCACGAAGGTTGCTTTTCGTTGAGTAACATTTTCATCACCGTTTCACCATAACCGTATTTTGCCAGCATTCGCGGGACATATTTGCTACCCAGCATTCCGAAATCAATTTGATAATTATTTTTTTCAATCAAATTATTTAGATTCAAAACTGTCCTGTTTTCGTAATTTTCGGGTACAAGTCCCAAAAAAAGTGGATATGCAAGCGATGTGGCCGATCCGTTGGCATAAACAGCCGTCTGACTGTTAAAGAATTTTGCATTGATAATGTCTTTCAAAACAGCTGCTTTATTTTTATATTCAAAATTATCCTTTTTTAAAATAGCAGCAAAATCCGACATTAGTTTGTTCATATAAAAATATGAGCACATACTTGTAAAATCGGTAGGTGTTTTGGTATCGACAGGAACCCAGTCGCCGATTCCGAAAGTAATCATACCATCCACTTCACGCGATTTGAGGTATCTGAGGTATTTTTCCATAGCCGGATACAATTGTTCGATCGCTTTGGTTTGTCCGTAGTACCTGTAAAGTGCATAAGGAAGAGCAAACATGGCAACATCCCACGTAGGTCCTACCCAGTCAATGTATCCCCAGCCTGCACTCGGAATAATCCCCGAAAGGCGGCCTTCTGCATTTTGGTTATCAATAAAATCGCGCAGCCATTTTTCGTAGAATAAAATACCGTCATAATTAAGCAATGCCAAATCGATTGAAATATAAGCATCTGCCGTCCATCCGTTTTTTTCGCGTTGCGGACAATCGGTGGGAATGCTGTGCAAATTACTCAGATAGGACCTCATCGTAGCTTTATAGAGCTGGTTTATCAGGGGATTTGAGCATTCAAATTTTCCTGTGGGAGCAAGATTTGTATGCACAAAGATTCCGGTAATATTCTCTTTTGTTAAATGAATGGGTGCAGAACTTTCGATCTCGACATACTGAAAACCATGATAAGTAAAATCAGGACTGTAAATTTCAGCCTTTTTATCGCCTCTGAAAATATAGGTATCCATCTGAAATACTTCGTTCGGGTCAATGTCCGGTTTATCAGCATTTCGTTTTACAAGCGGACCTTCTTTGTGAAAATACTTACTCACAGGACTTTGATCGAGCCGACCGGCACTATCAGTTTTTTCCCCGTATTTAAGAGTGATTTTTGTACCACGTTCGGCTTTGAGTTTGAGCCTGCAATATCCCGCTGAGTTCTTTCCGAAATCGACAACATACAGATTTTCACCGAAAGATCTGATGGTTTTGGGTGTCAGAATTTCGTTTTCGGTAATGGAAGGCATCGACTGTGATTCAATTATCGGGGCAGGTGAAGTGGTGATTTTGGCATTCTGCCAGTCCGTATCGTTAAAATCCGCCAGTTGCCAGCCTTCTTTTTCCAGACGGGCATCGTACAGCTCACCGCTGTAAAGGTTATTGAACAAATACGGACCGGTTGAAGTCCGCCACGTATCGTCACTCACAATTGTCGAATGTGATCCATCGGCATATTCAATTTCGAGTTCACAGAGCAATCGCGGTCTGGACCGCCACGATGCGAGATCAAAATTCCATACAGCCAGCGACTGGATATTATACCATCCATTACCCAACACCGCAGAAAGACAGTTTTCACCACTGTTAATCAGACGGGTAACATCATGAACCGAATATAAAATCCGCTTATCAAAATGTGTATATCCCGGATCCAGAACTGCATTTCCTGCTCTTTTGCCATTGACATACATCTTGTAATAACCTCCCGCTGAAACATACAGCAACGCTTTGACCGGTTTTTTCCCTGTATTAAAAGTTTTTCTTAACAAAGGCGATGGTTTATACGCCTTGTCAAATCCATCGGAAATCCATTTTGCAGTCCAGCTCCCTGCTGAGATAACAGCAGTTCGGAAATCAGAAATCTCTGACACCAGCTTTATCGATTGATCTGAATTCCAGGCTGTAACACGCCAGAAATACTTCATTTTATTTTTCAATCCTGTCAGATCTGCCTGAGTGTAACCTGATGCTGAATTAACAACATCGGACCGGAATAAATCGGCTTTACCTGCATTCAACAACTCCTGATCCGACGCAACTTCTATCTGAAAAAATGTCTGTGAAAAAGGAGTATTTCCTTCGTACTTCCACGAAAAACGTACCTTTTTCGAATCTATATCCTCAGGCCGGCTGCGATACTCACATTTCAAATCAATAATCAGAACTTTAGCCGAAAGGGAATTGAACAGAAAAAAAACAAAAAAAACTATTATCCGGATTCTTATGTACCTCATTTTAAAATAATTAATTTGCCGGCGTTAAATTATACGAACGTACTGCACGTACCCTGAAATAATTTGTTTTCGGAAAAGCGGCAGGTTTTTGTGCATCGTTCTGAAAACTTTGTCCCCAGATGCGCGAAAAAGTAAAAGCGCTTGAACTCATATAACCGGCAACAGGTATCTTACCCGGGTTGCTCTGAGTGGATGAACTTTGTACATTAAAATTTTCGCCTCCCCTGCCCGTCACAGTTGCAGCAGCGTTAACCGAAGTACGCACTCTGAACAATTCAACCAGCTCATCTATTGAAGGCAAAAACCAGTCATTGTACTCCTTTGTTCCAGTTTTGGTCACCAATGTATCGCAAAAAATAGCAGCGCGGGCAAATTCCTTTTGAACCGACAGGATACTTTGTGTATTGGCTGCCCCGGTACCAATGGCTTTATTGAGTGATGTTGCAGGCAATATCACCCCTGAAGTTGTAGTATGAATTCCGAAAATAGTTTTCGAAAGTTCGGTATCAGTCACATTATTTGATGCAATCGCGTCTTTAACATGACAAACCAGTCCTTTTACCGGATTTTCCATATCAAGCCAATAAACTATTCCACCTTCGGCATATTCAAACTGGCGTGGCGCACTGATCACCTGCACTTCACCCATTGTTTCGTCGGGCAACTGACCTCTTCTTAATTTGACTGTATAAATTCCTTCAGCGGTATTAGCAGCAGCAGTTGTTACCAGTACCGAAGTCGATGTAACCGAAGTTGATGTAAGAACGGTGGTTCCGAGCAGAATTTTATCGCCTGTAATAAAGCCGGTTCCTTTAATCAGAAAACTGAGAGCTTTGCCCTGTAATCCGGAAGGAATATATTTAGGGAGTACAACATTTGAAATCATAGAGTTCTTTTTTGTAACATCGGTTGTAATAAAGCCGAGGCTGAATAAAGGAATTCCTGTTCTCGACAAAAAAACCTGTAACGTTTTTCCGGCATAAGCCGAAGGCAGTATAAATTTCAGGTTCGGCAGTGCCGTTTCATCGATTGAAACTGTTTCGTTCAATCCATTTACACTTAATACTATTCTGTCACCGGTTTTGAATCCCGAACCGGAAATAGTTACTGCTGAGCCCGCAACAACCGCCGAAGCAGGCAGAACCACATTCGAAACATCCGAAATAGCTTTATCGAATTTTAATCCGGATATAGTAATATAGGATGGCCGGTAACCTGTAGGAACAGAGTAAACAGGCATATTCGAGAAACGTAAAGCCGGCGATCCGGCTGTAATACCGGCAGGAACAACGAAATGTGCTTCGGTTTCGGTCACTTTTACAGGTGCAGCTCTTAAATCAGGTTTTGATGGATTAAAATACAGAGAATCAGACATTGAAAATCCTATACCTTTCAGTACTATTTCATCGCCTGCTGCAAAACACCTGGTTGCCGCGGTATCCGGAATACATTTACTTACAATAATTTCGTCGCCCGGAATTTCAGTACGGTTAAATGATTCGTTGGCGAATACCGACATTGATGTGAGTGTACGTTTAATACTGTATGTTTTATCAGCACGTTTAACAATAAGGTTATATTTACCTTCGGCGATTAGTCCGTTATCAGGTATTTTGAACATTACTGTCCAACCGGTAATACCGTTCAACGGAACTTCAACTTTGACATCCGATGCTCCTGAAGTGTCTGAAACCGGACGAAGAAACAAAGCCGTTGAGTCAGAACTAACTATAAAAGTTCCGGAAATTTTGATCGTTGTTCCCATAAAAACAGCCCGGGGAAGTGTGTATGCATTAGGCTCGGGGATTTCGTTGGTCATAGGGTCAAGCGCATTTAACCCGCAACCTGTCAATGCAAATATTAATGCAAGTAACGGTATTATTTGTTGAATTCTCTTTATCATGATTTTTTCCATTTTTTTTTGAAATTATAAGAATAAAAGTTATTTTCATTAAGCAGGGAATAAGAATGTTTCAATCAATATCCATAATTCTGGAACATATTCTCTTTATTCAATGAAACGGCTATCTGCGACTGAGGAAGCGGATAGAGATAAAATTTCGTGTCGGTAATAACCGGATGTGTGGTCTGATTATTAGCAGATGCTGGTATTGCCAGATTATATTTTTCGAGGAGTTTTCCAGTGCGGGCCAAATCGAACCAACGGATATTTTCAAAACACAGCTCCAGTTTTCTTTCATTCAATATATCTTCAAAGGTCAGCGACGATTTATCATACAAAGGCAATTCGGTAAATGCTGCCGCATTGCTTTCGTTTCGTGATCTGCTTCTGACCAGATTCATACATTCGGCAGTCAGATCGGTGGCTGTTCCGTTGTTCGCTTTCATCGAAGCTTCAGCCAGCATCAACAAAACGTCGGCATACCTGATAACTGTAAAATTCAGAGGCAAACTGTTCACATCAGTATATGAAGTAGGTTCGTCGAGCGGTTTATCCAGATAAAAGCGGAATTTGGTAACACAGGTATAAAACCATGAATCGGAGAGCCATGTACTTTCCTGAGTGGCAAGTGATTTACCTGTTTTATCACCGGGTGTAAATACTTTTGTTCCGACATTATAAATAACACGCCAGTATTGCGGATATGCAACATTTTGTCCATCGGTTACTATACGTCCACCCGAAAGCACCCAGGGTTTTCTTTTGTCGGACTCTTCGTAACCACCGACATAGACCACCTGATTGTTGATAGTTTGTGATCCCCTCAACATCATGGCAGGAGCAAACATAATGTCTTTTCGCCATATCACATTATAGGCAGTAACCATTGAGTTGCCGACGGCAATGCCATAATTATAAACAAAATAGAATCCTCTGTTAGGATTAGCAGTAGCTTTTCCGTCATTTGCCTGAAGTTCCCACATATTTTCAGGAATCTGGTTTTTATACTCAGCCACAAACAATTTGCGGTAATCGGGTTCAAGCGAAATTCCCGAGTTATTTTTGATTTCGGTTAATACCTGTTCTGCTTTTTTGTAAAGTTCAACCGGTGTTTCAGCAATTTTGTTGTATCCCCAGTCGCTGCGCGAGATTTTCGACAACAAATCATCCACTATACCTGTTTCTTTTGTCGAAGCCATGGTGAGATACACTTTTCCGAGCATTGCTTTAGCAACATAACGGGTCAGTCTGACAGGATCTTTGCTGTCCTTCGAGTCAGGCAGAACTCCTTCAACTGTGGCTTCCGACAAATCTTTTATGATCTGACTATAAATTTCGTTCACCGGAGTACGTCCGATATTCCAGTCAATTTCAGTCATCATTTCCTTCGTCACAAGCGGTACCGGTCCGAAAGTCTGCACCAGACGAAAATATGCCCACGCTCTGAGGGCTTTGGCTTCGCCAACCATTCGCAGAATTGGTGATCCGGGAGCAGGGAAATTTTTCTGAACCCTGTCGATCAATACATTACAGGCACTTATCAGTTTATAATGTAAAGCATACCAATCGGGTAAAACATAGAGATCGTTCGAAGTCAGCGAATACCTGTAAATAGCCGAAAGTCCTGCCTGATTGGCCGAAGCTATTGATTCGTCAGTGCCAAGTTCACCGATAAATGGAGTCGTTTTGTTGATATACATATCGGAATAAAGCTGATAAAGGCCTAATACACCCGAATAAACTCCCTCTGCATCCTGATACGAACTGGTAGATGAGCGAAAATCGACAGGTTGCTCAGTCAGGAAGTCTTCGCATCCAACCAATGCGAATAAGAAAATTACGATTAAGAAGTAAGAATATTTAAATTTTTTCATAACATACAAATTAAAAAACATGATGATTTAAAAAGTAAGATTAACACCTGCCGAAACAATACGTGATTTTGGATAAGCCTGATTATCAAGACCCGGCAATAAATAAGATGCCTGACCTTTCGAGGAATTAACTTCAGGATCGTAACCCGAGTAATTGGTAAAGACAAATAAGTTTGTACCGGTCAGGAAAAACTTCAGATTCGAGATTTTCATTTTCGAAAGCAACTTTTTATTCAGGTTGTACGATAATGTAACATCGGCAACACGAAGAAACGAGGCATCCTCGATGTACCAGTCGAGCGGAACTTCTTCGGTATTGTTAATACGTTGAGCCATAAAAGTCGGATAACGATTCGAACTGATACCATCGATAAACTTATCACCTTTCTGACCTGTCACTGCATCATAATAATATAGAGTGGGCCGGAATGACTGCAGAATATTTTTACTGTACGAATAGCCGGAACCGGTAGGCGAAACAGCTTCGATACCCCATGCTGTAGCATTGAACACATCCTGACCTACAGAGTACTGCAGCGTAATATTTAACCCAATGCCTTTATATGTGAACGTATTGGTAAGTCCGCCCGTAAAATCGGGAAATCCGTTTCCGAGAACCTGTCGGTCGTCCGAAGTAATTTTTCCATCCGGAACACCTGCCGGTCCGCTGATATCCTGATATTTTATATAACCGGGATGACAGGCAATTCCTGTAGCCAGCGTACCGTTTGCCCGGGCAGCTTCAATTTCGGCATAGGATTGCCACAAACCATTGGTTTTGTAACCATACCAGTTTCCGAGCGGATCGCCAACTTTCAGAATTCCCTGTACTGCTTCGGCTTTACTCCATCCTGTTCCAATGTATTTATAACTTTGTTGACCAAGACTCAGAATTTTACTTACGTTTTTACTGATATTAAAACTGATATCCCAGTTCAGTTTGTTTCGGCTTTTCAGCAGATTTGCAGCAATATTAATTTCGACACCACGGTTCTGAACCTCACCCACATTGGTCATTTGACTCGGAAATCCTGAATAATAAGGCAAAGGATCCTCGTAAAGCAAGTCGGAAGTTTTTTTATCATACACATCAAAGGTCAAACTGTAACGTTCGTTGAGTAAACCCAAATCGAAACCCAAATCTACTTCGCGTGTGGTTTCCCATTTCAGATTATCATTGCCCAGCCGGTTAAAGATTAACGTACTGCTGTTTGAAAGACCATCGGTGGTGATGCGCAGCAATGAGGCAGTCGACAGGGATTGATAGGGAGAAATAGCTTGTTTTCCACTTACACCGTAACTCATCCTGAGTTTTAAATTTGAAATCTCAGATACCGGTTTCAGAAACTTTTCTTCGTTGATACGCCAGGCAGCTCCCACCGAAGGGAAATAACCCCATTTATTATTTTTTGCAAATACCGACGATGCATCGGCACGCAGAGAAGCTTTCAGTATGTACTTTTCGGCATAAGTGTAATTTGCTCTTCCGAACCAGGATAAATTATTGACACCGATATAAGAATATAAAGGTGTTGAAGGAGCCAGCCCTTCGGACATACCCCAGACACCCAGATCCTCAAGCGTAAAATTGGAATTTTCGGCAACCGATGTTTTTGTAACTCTTGTCGACACTGAATTTCCGAGCATTATTCCGAAACTGTTCTTTTTAATTTTTTTGTTGTATTGTAATGTGTTTTCACTGCGTAATTCGCTTACTCCGCGATTGGTAAGGGTAGCTATACCATTGCTGTTTTTACCATTGCCCTGTGTAACATTCGAAGGATAAAATTTTTCGTTCGTAAACTGACGGGTAGTATAAGATCCTGAGAGATTTAAAGTGAGTTCCTTTAAAATCTGCCAGTTAAAATTTCCTGTATTTGTATAAACAAGTTCTTTACTTGTATTGGTTATGAGTTGAGTATAAAAAAGCGGATTCTGAATCACCGTTGGTTCCTGGTCCTCATTGGGCAATTTGCGTGCAAGTTCATTAATCCCCAGAAAAGGTGAAATATTCAGTAAATTTGTAACTTTTGAGGGGTCGGTAATTGAATTCTGAAGAGAGGTTGTAAATCCGAAATTCATCTTGTTATTAATTGCCTGCTTCATATTCAGACGCAGACTGTAATTTTCATAACCCGATGCAATTTCAATTCCATCCTGTTTTTTTCGTCCCAGCATAAGTGAATAGGTCGATTTATCACCACCACCGCTTACTGTCAGCCGGTAATCCTGAACAGGAGCCGAACGATAAACAGCTTTTTGCCAGTCGGTATTCCCGGGTATTTCATCTTCTTTATAATAATAAGTATTGAAATAGGCATTCCGGGCAATTGTCCAGAGCTTTCCTTCGTCGTCGGTAAGCAACATGGCACCGGTATCTGCATCACCCCAGGGCTGACCGGTCAAACTCGGATCGTAATTTGCGCCGGCACTGTTGATATAAGTAAGGTACTTAAAACTTGCAAACTGTTCGGAATTCATCATTGGCAAAAACTTCGTAAGTTGCTGGGAACCGACCATAGCGTAAAAATCCACTTTAGCTTTTGAGTTTTTGCTACCCTGCGTGGTTGTAATGAGGATAACCCCGTTAGCTCCGCGCGAACCATAAATTGCCGTTGATGAAGCATCTTTCAGAATATCGATGGTTGCAATCTGTGAAGGAACAACATCCGAGGCTTCTGAAATTACGCCATCGATGATATAAAGCGGTTCACTGTCGCCGCTAAGTGAAGTATTCCCGCGAATTGAAATTGAGTTGGTTGACCCCGGTTGGCCGTCCATTGCCGACACCACAACACCCGAAACCTTGCCTTTCAGAGCATCACCGATATTCTGCACCACACGTTCCCTTGTGGCATCCGAACTTACAGAACTTACAGCTCCCGAAACATCAATTTTGCGCTGTGTTCCGTATCCCACTACCACTACTTCGTCGATAAGTTTTGAGTTTTCGGTCATTTTAATTATTTTCCCGTTGGCAGACGAAAAACTGACTTCCATTGTGTTATATCCGATATATGATATCACAACCGGCTTCTGCACGGGCATTTTCAATGAAAATTCACCGTTAATATCAGTCACAGTACCCAGATTTGTACCTTTCACCAACACACTTACACCAGTCAGAGGTTCGCCTGCCTCGTCAACTACTTTCGATTTCAGGGTTATCCTGTCCTGTGCACTTATCTGATTAGTGAGCAGTAAACCGGTTAATAAAAAAAGAGAAAATACTTTTCGCAGCATATCATTTACTTTATGCAATTTGGTTAACATAGATCAGCTATTTAAAGTTATTAGATTTTGTTTGAAATTTTGTGCTAAATTAATAGATTTTATTCTTTTAACAGTATGTTTCCATATCAAAAAAGTATGGAGACAAAAGCCTATGAGAGATAAAACAATTCAGGCATTTCGACCGTTACAGGTGAATTATCGGGGTTTGTTTCCATAATATCAGCCATATAAGCCCACCATTTCTGAACGATAAGATCCGCACCCAAATCCTGGGAGCCTGTCTCGCCATCTACTTTCTGGGTTGCAAATAAGATATTGGTGTCGCTATCCCAGAAAATTGAGTAATCATGTACACCTGATTCCTGAATTAACCGCTTGAGTTCAGGCCAGATTTCGTTATGTCGTTTTTGGTATTCCTGCTCGTATCCGGGCTTCAAAAACATTTTAAAAGCTTTTCTTTGCATATTTATTTATTTTAATTGATTCCAGCAACTTACTTTAATATCTCCTGCAAATGGCGCTGTTCTTGCCTTCCATTTTATGGTGCGGCTTTCGCCGGGTAAAAGTTCAAAATAATTATCTTCAAAATCCACATCAGCTTCGAGTGTTACCACATGCGCCCATTGATCGGCCGTAATGCTGACACTTCCTGAATTATAATCCTTTGTTTGACTGACTTTTAAGCTGACCGGTTCATAGTTCACGTCCTGTGGTCGTGCCGGAAACCAGTAACTCCGGTCGATACCCGCAATACTGCTCACTTCACAAACCAACACAGCATTGTTTCCAACATCAGATTTCAGTCCGGCCAGATCAAGTTCACCTATTTTTGTACTCTGGTTAGCTTTAAGATTCAGATTCAGAGCTTTAACCTCCACTGCTTTGCCATCGACAGGCTGAATAAATACACGGACTCTGACATCAACATCATTTTGCAGGTCGCTGCACAACCACCAGTTAAGCGTATTACCGGTTTGTTCCGAAGCAGCAATCACAGGACGGGCACCGGCTGCAAAACCATACCAACCGGCTTTCCGGCCGCCCCAGTAGTCAATCAGACTCCAGCCTAAGGCAGGCCAACAGTCGTTGTACATCCAGAACTGAATTCCCGATGAATAAAACTTCCGGCGACGGCTACCTTCTAAAGCCAAACGTACAAATTCATACTGAACATACTCCATTTGCCTGATTCGCCGGCTGTTATCTCTGTTTGCGCTCCCGTACAGTTGTTCCGACAGGTATTCAAGATGCGAAAAAAGAGTACGATGTCCGGCTGCACCCGGATTATCAATATCATGTAATTCATACATTTCTGTACCCGCTAAGTCCTCATCATTCATGAACTTCTTCAGGACACTTTCGGGTGGACTTCCGGCAGTTGTCTGTTCACTCATGAAACGTCCGGCACTGTATTTATCAATGATGCTGCGATAATTCGCAAAATTGAAATCTTTGTCTTTGAATTCGGCTGATAAGAATGAGTTAACATGGCTATCGCCCGAAATTAACGAATTGTTTTTTTCGGGATCATTACCATAAGGGCTTGTAATACGAAACGATCGCGATGGGTCAATTTTCGCCATCAGAGGTGCAATAACGGTTTGATTCATCAGTTTACACGACCAGTCCTGATCTTTATTGCTGTTCAGGCCAAGTTCATTATCACCGCACCAAAAAATGATGGACGGATCATTCCTGATTAATTTTACATTTGCTTCCACTTCTTTTGCAAAAAGCTGAACAAATTCTTTGTCATCATCGGGATATCCTCCGCAAGCCAGCATAAAATCCTGTGAAGCAAGAATTCCCATCCTGTTACACAAATCCCAGAATTCGCGGGGTTCGAAAATTCCTCCTCCCCATACACGCAGCATATTGATACCGGCATCGTGTGCCTGCTGGAGCAATTTTGCATACTGATTTTTGGTGATACGTGCCGGAAACGGATCGGCAGGAACCCAGTTTCCTCCTTTTATGTACACTTTCTTTCCGTTCAGAATAACGGTAAACGAACTTCCGTTTCCTTCCTTATCCTTTAACTGTTCAATTTCTACTGTCCGTATCCCTGTTTCGACCGTTTTTTGGTGAAGTACTTTTCCCTTTGCATCGCAGAGTTCGGCTCGTATACTGTAAATTGGCTGTTCGCCCAATCCGTTCGACCACCATAACTGAGGATTAGAAACATCGAAGCCAAATTTTAAGGGTTCAGAGCTGATTCTGTTGGTACTACTCCAAACCACCTTATTTTGGGGATTGATACAACTGATTTTCAGGAACTGAGCCTCATTGGTTTTATTGGTAACCGTGACTTCAGCAAGCATTTCTGCTGCATTTTTTTTCAGTTTTTTTGTATAAATAAAAATATCGTCCACCCTGGCATTGTCGTAACCTGTTATTCTAACCGGACGCCAGACGCCATAAGTTACAAAACGTGGCACCCAGTCCCAGCCGAAAGTACATTGCATCCTACGGACGTATGCTCTGTAAGGATCACCGAATGCTGCTTTAAACTGTTTGAGTTTTGCTTTTTCACCGACCATTTTTTCAATTGGCTGAAGTCTGACTTCAAGAGTATTTCCTTTTTCCTTCAACCAGCCGTTCACATCGAACTGATAAGGCAGAAACATGTCGTTGGTTGAAGCAAGCCGACGGCCGTTCAGATAAATTTCGGAATAAGTATCAATTCCGTCAAACTGTAGCTGAATCCATTGTTTCGAAAGCAATTCGGGCGAAACGTCAAAATTTCGTTTGTAAGTCCACGACCAGAACTCCGGCCACTGACATTGTTTGAAATTATCCCGCCAGAAAGGATCGGGAATAAATCCCTGGCGTTGTAAGTCGGGGTGAACCATTCCGGGTACGGTGCCCTGGAGGCTGATGCTTTTGCTCTTATCAGCATTGTAACCGGTTATTTGCCATGCATTACCATCGAGCGACTGTACAACTGACTGCGAATAAGCACATTGAAAAGAACTAAGAACGACAATAGTCAGCAGGTAAAATTTTTGAATGCGCATAATATTTATTTATTCCGTTTTTGTAATGTTTGAAAGCTGGAAGCAGGAAGTCCGTAATTATTAAAAAGATCACCTTTGACATAATCTTTAAAGGCATATCGCACTGCAAGCGGTTTTTTAACCGAATGGTTCCATACTATCACATCGCCTTTTTTTGTAATTTTTGCTTTTGCAGGAACATAAACTGTATCATTCGCTGCTATTTCGAAGTTAACCGGTTTTTTTCCGTAAAAAGTCAGACCGGATTCGGCATAATCAAATTTGACAGTTATTTTATTTCCTTTCATTTCCAATGAATTGTAAATTGGTCCGCAATAACCAATTCCGCTTTTATTATAGGTTTTGGCAAGTACCCAGTTCAGGAAGCGGTCGGCGACCACCTTTTTATCGGCAGGATGAATATTTTCCTCTTCGCCGGCGTCGGTTAGAGTCACCATGCCCGAATTGGGAATCGTCTTCATACAACCGGCCATTGCCTGTCGCATATAAGGTGATTTACCATCCCTGTAATTGTAAGGAGCAATCTGAGCATAGTAAAACGGCAGTTCACCCAATCCCCAGATGGTGCGCCATTCGTTCACCAAAGCCGGAAGCTGGCGGGCATACAATTCGGGAGCGCCATGATTTCCCTCGCCCTGATACCACAGAAAACCTTTCAATCCAAAACCGGCTAAAGGAGAAATCATGGCATTGAATAATTCAGTTGCATTGGCTTTTCCTGCTTTGCTACCTGCCTGAATTCCAAAAGATTCGCGCAGGAGTTTTTCACTCATCCAGGCAGTAATTGTGGTACCGCCAACAGCACTTTTGATAATTCCCACCGGAATTCCCAAAGTTTCCTGCAATTCTTTTCCGAAAAGATATCCCACGGCACTGAAACCTGCAACCGATTCGGGATTTGCTTCGAGCCAACTCCCTTCCACATCTGTCAGCGGAGTTTTGCTACTGTTGTGTTCTACTTTAAAAAGCCGCAACAATGGATTGGAACTATTTGCAATATAATCAGTTCCATCCTTAATAACGACATTTTTTCCCACACCCTTCAAAGGTATATCCATATTCGATTGCCCCGAACAAAGCCAAACTTCACCAATCAGAATATTTTTAAGGCGAAGCTCATCACCATCGGAAATTACCAACTCAAAAGGTCCACCTGCAGCAGGTGTTTTGATTTTAACTTTCCATGTTCCATCATTAGCTGATATCACGGATATACTTTTCGAATCCCAGTTGTTGTTAACAGTTACGGTTTTACCGGCATCCGTCCTGCCCCAAACGAGTACTTCCGATTGTTGCTGCAACACCATATTGTCGGAGAAAACAGCAGGCATAATTATCTTTGCTGACAGGCTGTTTACTAAAAGTGAAACAAAGGCAGCTACAAAGTAAAATTTATTGCTCATGATTAATTTAAATTAGAAGAAATCAGGTTCAGAATCCACTGAACCACAACTTATTATAAGCTTCTCGTGCTTTTAATAATTTATTTTTAAATTTTTTATCGTTGGTGACGTGGGTCATTTCATGCGGGTCCGATTTCAGGTCAATCAGTTGTTCTTCGATACCGGCAGCGTCGTATTTAATATATTTTAGCCGATCGTCGGTAACTACCATTCGTCCGATTTCGGTTTCCACACCAAGACTTTTTCGCCATTTTACTTTCTTTTTTCCGAGCAAAGGACGAACGCTCTTTCCACGCGGGTCCGCTACAGCTTTAAAGCCTGCAAAATCGCAAACTGTTGGTAACAGGTCCAGTCCGTTCGATACCAGATGTGTGCTGTCCACACGTCCGCCTTCGATCTGACCTTTCCACATCAGCATGAAAGGAACACCGGCCGACTCTTCGTATAAGGCAGTTTTGTGCTCCATGCGGTGAGCTGCATCCATATCTCCGTGGTCGCTCGAAAAAATAATAACCGTATTTTCGAGCCGGTTGGTTTCAATCAGGGCATTCAGTACTGTCTGAATCTGAGCATCAACCTGTTCGGTAAGTCTGGCATAAGCCCAACGGTGCAGTCTCCAGCGTTTTTCATCATATTTTTCGCGTGCCTGCATTCTGAAATCGCGGATTTCAAGTAATTTCCTGACGGCTTCCGGTTCAGCGTTTTGTGGTTCAAAATTCGGTGGTAAAGGTGGACAATACCGGTCGAAAAATTCATTTTCGGTAACACCTTCAGGCATTTGAAGCGACTTTTCCAATGATGAAATTTCTTTTGTTGCCCTGCTGATATAATTTCGTTCTAAAGGCGAAGATGTATAATCTCTTAATGCCATGAAACAGATATCATGCGGATTAATAAACGATAAAGTCAGATAATAGGGTTTATCATGCTTTTGTTTAATAAATTCAGCGGCATCGTTTGCCAGACCTTCACGTTCATCGGTACTGATAATTTTTGCTCCCAGGTTCTGCGGTTGAAGAGGTTTAGCCAAATGCACTTTTCCACCGTAAAAAACATCGTATCCCGCATTTTGAAGCAAAACAGGCAATGTGGTTTTCCTCACCTCTTCTGTTATTGAAGGTATGGTCAGTGCCAGATCGTTCTCGCGTGCCTGATTTCCGTTTTTGTCGTTAAATGCACCACAAAACCGGCCGGTCATCATGCTTGTTCGCGAAGGAACACTCACCGGATTGGCACAATAAGCACGGGTAAACCGAACTCCGTTATTGGCAATAAAGTCCATTGCGGGGGTTTTGACCCAGGGATTTCCGGCACAACTCATCATTTTTGCATGTTGCTGGTCGGTGAATATATAAATAATATCAGGATGCCGGTTCTCTTTTGCAATTGCCGGGGACTGTAAGCCAACCAGACCGGCAACCGATAAAAATAATTGTTTCATTTTGTCAATAATTTGGTTTTACAAATTTATCAACCTGTTGCTGAGGAGTCGGGTTTGGATTTTGAACTTTATATTCGATGGTCAAAGCATCGAACATTTTAAGCATTTCACTCATTAATGCTTTATGCTTTTTCGACATATCAATTTGTTCGGCTCTGTCATTCTTTAAATTATAAAGCGACCACACCCCGTTATCGATTTCGGAAGTAACTATTTTCCAGTCGCCGAGTATTAAGGCTTTATTTCCCTGGTGATTGAAATACAACGGATGTGAAACGGCCTTTTTATCCGAAATAAACTCTGAAACGAGTGAAGTACCATGCAATTTCGGGTAATTGTCATCCACCACCTTTTGAATGTTGACTCCTCCCAACTGAATAAGTGTCGGCAAAATATCTGTAAAATGTGCAGGTGCTCTGCGAATTTCATTTTTAGCTTTAATTCCATTGGGGTAATGCACAATTAATGGTGTAGAAACACCACCTTCGTGTACCCATATTTTGCTTCTGCGAAAAGGGGTATTACTTGCCGAAGCGAAACCGGGTCCAAGGCAGAGATGTGTATCGGCCGAGCCCGGAACAGCCAGCTGATTGTGACCGCGTCCCCGCACCATCATTTCAGCCGAAGCACCATTGTCGGACATAACAAAAATTATGGTATTGTCGTACTGATTTGTACGTTTCAACTCAGCAATGACCCGTCCTACTTCCTGATCAAGTTTATCGACCATAGCAGCATGAACAGCCATTTTCATTGCCTGAAATTCCTGTTGTTTTTTAGTTAAAGCATTCCACGGACCCGATTGAAAAACTTCTCCATCTCCGTATTTCGCCAACAAAAAACTATCATCCTGATATTCCCAGCGGGCACGGGGCTCAAGAGCTGACAGTTTTCCGTTATAAATACCCAGTTTTTTCATGCGTTCCAGCCGCTGCTCACGCAAAACATCCCAGCCACCGATGTACATCTTACTGTATTTAGCAATATCTTCAGGCGAAGCCTGTAAAGGAAAATGCGGAACCGTATAGGCCAGGTACAAAAAGAACGGTTGTCCGGAATGACCGACCTGATGTTCTTTCAATTGACGCAATCCCTGATTGGTAATTTCGGTGGTTGAAAAAGTAAACTTATCGGCTTCGGTACGAACCAGGGGCTTTCCGTTGATAAATTCCTTACCGTCCCAGTTACCAAACATATTGGCAAAATGGTATGAATCGTTGAAACCTGCATCGGCCGTAGCATTGGGAAGTTCCATCACATGCCACTTTCCGGAATGGTACGAACGGTAACCTGCTGTTGCCAGGTACTGAGGAATAGCGCGCGACCAACCCTCAGGCCGGTTATCCGCCGAAGACTGACGTACCGACTGATAATTATAACCGGTAAGTAAACTTGAACGACTTGGCCACGAACGGCCGCAATTGTAAAAATTCGTAAACCGCAAGCCTTCGGTTGCAAGACCGTCAATATTCGGAGTATGTATCTCACCTCCAAAGCAACCGAGGTCGGAGTAACCCATATCGTCGGCAAGTATTATTACAATATTCGGTCGTTCAGACTGATTGTTCTGAGCAAAAGCAGCTGTACTAATCAAAGAAAAAGTCAATAATCCGCTACGCATAAATTATTTTTATTTTTACGCTTTAATATTAAAAAATCAAATAATGCCAAATTTCGGAAAACAGGGGTACGATTTACTTAATTCCGTATTTCTCTTTCAATCTTTTATTGGCATCCACCACAATTTTAAATAACAGAGGTGTTCTTTCGGCGTCCAAATCCATACGCAAAGGATTATTCTGATCCATTGCCCTGTCGGATTGATAGCACCACCAATGGATAAACTGTACCTCTGACTCCACCGCAATATCGGCGGCCCGCTGAACAAACTTAACGGCGTCCGGTTCATCGTTACCGAAAGTAAGGAACCAACTGCGGCCATCACCCCAGAATTCTTTATTGCTTACAGGCTTGGGCAGGGCACCGAATTCACTCACATACAGAGGTTTTCCCAAATCAGCGGCAATGGCTGCATATCCTTTCAGATCGAGATAGAAATCACCTCCTGTTTTTTCATCTTTCAATACATTTCCGGGCAGACTGGTAGTGTAATAATGTATATCCATCACATCCAAACCTGCATTATCATACATTCGATGGTACATTTCGACCTGCTGCGGGTACGTATCCTTAGCCCATTTTTTATTGACATTGAGATTGTAAGCCGATTCGCGTAAAATGGAACCACCATTATTCACCAAACGTAACGGATCATTCTTTTTAATGCGTCCGGCTACATCTTTATAAAATGCCACTCCCTGCTCCATCGAAGGCATACGTTTGCCATGCGACATCAGAGTACCCGGCTGAATATCCCAAAACAATGTCAGTTCGTTGGTGACTTCCCACATCAGAATTGCCTTACTGTCCCTGTATCTGGTAACAATATCGTCAAGATAGTCGTAAAGCGATTTGCGTGATGAAGAAGCGGGATCAGCAACAAGTTCCCTCAGATTTTCACCTTTCCATTCATCGACAAAAAAACTGCAACCCAGCGAAAAAACAGCCTTCAGATTGTTTCGTTCAAGCAATTCAATGGTTTTGTCGAGTGCCTGATAATAAATTTTTTCACATTTTTCATTGTCGTTGTAAATATTATAGAACTGTTTATATCTGCTTTGATGCAGCATACCAAAAATCCTTAAAGTTCTGAATCCGGCTTTCGATAGTTCATGCAAAGATTTTTGCTGTTTCATCACTACCGGATTAAAATCGGTGAGTTCATTTCCTTTCAGGGCTTCGTCCCACAACGACCAAAACAACTCGAATTTATTAAAACTAATTTCTGCAAATGGTTTTCCACCGAGCATAAACTTATTGTCCTGTATACTCAGTACATCGGTTTTTGTAACTTTAGCCGAAAGTACAAGGCATACAGATAAGAATGCAATTATTACCCTTAATCTGTAATTCATCATTTAAAAATCGGGAATTTAATTAATTATTGATAACTTTGAGTATTTTATCCTCCATTCTCACAATCAGAATACCGTTATGGTTAATTCGTGCAGGATTAATATTTCCGGCTATCAGTTGTTCGACGAGAACTCCCTGTAAATTATATACTTTACATATTCTGCCTTTCAATTCATCCGAAAAGTTCAGTTTTCCGTCGGAGAACCACATTTGTTGAGTTGAAACCGGTTTTATTGCATCGACTGTTGTTATGTTGTATTTTTGTTTCAACCGCTGGCTGGCATCAATCACTTTCCGGAACAAAATTGGTGTACGGGCGACATCCAAATCCATGCGCTGCGGATCGACCTGATCCTGAGGACGATGCGAATCGTAACACCACCAGTAAATTAATCTGCAACCGGAGTTGACTGCTCTGTCGCAGGCATCCTGCACATACATTTGTGCCGAATCACTTTCGCCGGTAAATGTATCGAACCAATCATGACCGGTAAGCCAGTAGTCGGTGTCGGTTCGTACCTTTGGTAATGCACCATATTCACCCAGCATAAGCGGTTTACCTATTGAAGTAACAAGAGTGTTAAATCTGACCTCATTCATCATAAAATCCGAACCATCATTGGCACGTATCTGATAATTAGGAGCTTTACGCATATAAAAATGAATATCAACGTTTTCGAACTCCGAATTATCATACACCAGTTTGTGTATATTTTTGTACTGAGTGTAGGTATCCCTGTTGGCAGGCCATGATACCGGAGTGTCCGACTGAGGAATAATACTTAGTCCATAAGCCATTTCACGAAAATAAGAACCTCCGGAAGTAACCATTCTCAGGGTGTCAGTTGATTTTATTCTGCGACCCACCTGTTTATAAAACAACGCCAGCTGAGCAATAGTAGGAAGACGTTCGCCATCGGCATTCACCCTGGTTCCGGGCTGAATATCACATTTATTGGTCATCTCGTTACTGATCTCCCAGGCCAGCACTCCTTTGCGGTTCTTATAGCGTTCTACGGTTTCGTCGATATACTTATAAAGCATTTTTCGTGAAGCCGAAGTAGAGTCGGCCACGAGTTCACGCAGATTTTCGGATGTTGTACGGTCAACGAAATTTTCGCACAATAACGACACGATTGCCCGGATATTAAATTCTTCGCAAATATCGAGTGTTTTATCGAGTGGTAACCAGCAATTTTCGTGTTTTAAAGGATTGTTATAGGCTGTGAGCCATGAATTAAACTTGGAACTATGAACGCAGCCGAAAAGACGAATGGTTTTTACGCCTGCCTGTGCCAGCTCCTGTATTGAACTACGCTGTTTAACGACCATATCGTTGGTTGCTGATAATGAACGCCCTGCATTGACTTCATCCCAGAATAACCAGCAAATATCAAATTTATTCCATCCGATTTCGGCAAAAGGAGCACCATCGAGATAGTAAATTCCATTCTGAACACTTAATACGTCGTTTTTGGTCAATGCAAATGTGATTTCTGATTGTAAAACAACAAGAAACACAAAAAAAATTTTTCGCATATTCAGTTTTTATCTGTGAAAATTTTGGATAAAAATGCAGTCAGTTTCTCTGAAATACCGTTCAGCTAACTGCATTTTTTGTAATAGCGGGAAATTAAATTAACGAACTAAAGCAACACTTTAAAAACAGCGGCATCAATTTTTATCATATATACGCCCTTGTTATGCAGACTGATAACAGAACTTTTAGCCACGAAATTATCAATTTCCATTCCACCGGCATTGAATATTCTGATTGTCTTACCGATAGAATTTTCAGGTAGAGTAATTTCGGAACCTGCGACTTTCAAACCTGAAATTCTGACAACCGGAGTCGCTGTATTAATTGTATATTCGTAACATCCCATATCAACTGTGGTATCTAAAATGCGGGTACGGCAGGCTAAATCGGTAGCAGCTGTAACGTAGGAGTTATTGCCGGCATTGATGCACGGACTTCCTGATTTTAAACTAAAGTCGGAAGTGTCAATTGCCGAAAACAGTTTGTCGGTACCATTGGAAATTCCTGCAAACGGAGTAGCATCAACAAATGGCGATGATGTCAGCAATATGTTGTTGGCTCTTGTACCGTTACCCGGGGCAACATCCCATGCATTGTTGTACAGAATTTTGGTGGCAGCTGTCGAAGCAACACTTGTAGCTACCTGATCGGCAGTATTATTACCATAAATGATGGAATTAATCAAATTGAGAGTTACACCTGTCGACGTATTGATACCTACCACATAGCCGACTCCCGCAGCTGTGGAATAATTATTTGCAAATGTAGAATTTATTATGTCCACCAAAGCATTGGCTGTAATTTGGGTTACCAGAGGAGAAACAGCACACTCGTTATTAATTATCAGACAGTTGTCGATTGTAATCTTTCGCGATGAACCTGCAACTCCTGTAAACAGCAACACAGCAGCTCCGGTGGTTTTGTTGTTTCTTAAAATACAGTTTCTTAATGTGTTACCCGGGAATAAAGAACCACAACCACCGGCAGAAGTTCGGTTTCCATTTTGAAAAATCCAGCCATCAAAGGTTGCATTTGCTTCAACATTCGAAAAAATTACAGCTTTGGAAGGATTAGTCTGATTGAGAATAGTTTGGTTGAGCTTCCAGTTACGTTGTGAAAGCATAGTTTCATTTCCGGCAAAACCACCGTATAATGTAATGGGAATAGTTAACTGAAAGGCATCGGTTGTCAGATTGTAGGTACCTGATTTAGCCCAGACCTGAGTTTCGACGGCCGGTGTAAGGTTGTTGTTGAAATTGACAAGACTACGTCCTCTTTCGAGGGTCACTGCATTATCCCAGGTCAGCCCGTCCGCTGTGGACGACCCATCTGGTTTGATATAGATAACGACCGGTTCAGCAGCAATTCCAAAAAAAGTAGCACAAAACAAAAGTGCGATTAAAAATTTTTTCATAAAGAATTTATTTTATTTGTTGTGATTTTTCTGTTAATAAAAATACAAATGAGCATTTTTTTATTCATGTATCCAAAAAAATGATTAAATATTCATTTTTTTAACTTATTTCTGTTTTAAAAGCAGTATTAGCAGGCAATCCGGAAGTCCCGGCATTCATTACTTCACCGGGGCCGAGTGGTGGTTCTGATTCCAATGAAAGTGATATTTCATTATCAATCAAAATCAGTTTCAGGTCCGGAACTATGTATTTCATCTTGGTTGTTTGCATAATATTTACTGTAATTTAATTGATGATTACTTTATGGTTATACTGTTCACCATTGCCGGTTATTCTTACAATATACAAACCGTTGGTATAAGTGGAATTAACAATGGTATTCTGATTTGTAACTTTTCCTTCGGAAATTTTCTGACCCGATGAGTTGAAAATTTCATAAACAGAATTTGCAGGAGCTAAAATTACAATTTGATGGCTGGCATTCAGATAAGCATAGCTACCGGAAATAATTTTTTCTGTACCGGTCGAAACCGAGGCTGTTTTAAAGAGCAAACTGAAACGGCTTTCGTTGTTGGCAACTGCAGTGGAATAAAAACCATACACTTCATCCGAAGTCAACTCAACCTCTTTATTCAACTCTTTATCAATCAGATAAACATGCTGACCGGTCGAAAAACCTGATAGTTCATTTGCCTTCAGGCTGTATTCACCTGCAGTTCCAATAGTGATTCCCAGCCTGATTTCTTTATCCGAAGCTGAATTGGAAAGTCCGTTGATAACCAGCTGTTCGACACCTGCCAGCGAATAAATCTCGGGGATGACAGAATTAGCATTTGACATTTTCTGTGAATCAAATGCATCAAAATTGTCGGAAGCTTCGGGATGAAAGCAAATCACGGTTTCATCGCTGTGGGTGCCTCCTGTAATCCGCAAACGAAGAATTTGTTTAATGCTGTTTTTTGTTGAAGGTGCTTTCAGAAGATTAGAACTGTTATCTGCATGTTTTCTCATGGCATTGGTAAAAGTGAGAGTTCCATCTGTTTCACCCGGCTTAACTCTTACCCAGAACGCCTGCTTTGGCGGGATAAGGCCTGTGACTGTAACGGCACCGTTATTGGTGGCTACATCGAGTTTTCCGTTATATGTATCGAAAGTATAATCATTTAATGATGTTTTTGTACGATACCATACAGTCGACATTATTTTTGCAGCAGTGGTATCGACCATGCTCCAGTCGAGGTACGAAAGATATGGATTCGCAACAAGGTTGAAACCAGGCTTTTCGGCGCCCCTGCGTGTAAGCGGAACCTGGACTCCACCGGTAACTAATGTACCTGTCGAGGTCAGGGTTTCCGGACCCGAAACAGGAATTATGTAAGCAGTCTCGGGAGAAATATTCTGATTTTCGCCCACAGCACACCAATAAGCAGTGGCAGGAGCTGTGAAACCTGTATTAGCTCCTTTTTCATCATAAGTATAATAAGTTTGTCCTGCAGGAACTTTGGTTCCGCTTACAGCAGGCGAAGCATACCAGTTGCGGGCTGCTCCGAAATACTGATCAACTGTAGCCGAAACTGTTTGCGGACTTGTCAAAGTATTATCAACCAGAGTAGCAATACCCGTAGCATCGCTTTTTAAGTTAAGTGCAGCAGCCGTTAATGAGTTTCCTTCAGTGAGGGTAAGTTTTGCTCCGGGTGCAACAGTGATTGAATTAACTTTAGCAGGAGCATTGATTGTCAGTTCAGCGCCACTGTTTACATTCAAATCGCTGATAGCTGTAATTGAATGTGATGAGATATTGCTGTTGGCAGAAACTGAAATAATATAGTTGGTAGCATCAGGAGTAACAACTGCCGATTGACCACTCTTTACACCTGTTCCGTTAGCATTGCGTGCACTGACTGTAAATCCGTAGGCAGTTCCGTTGCTGAGACCTGTTATAATGATAGGACCTGACGAGGCAGTAGCAGTAATTCCACCCGGAACAGAAGTTACTGTATAATCAATGATAGCCGAACCACCGTCCGAAACCGGTGTTGTAAAACCTACAATAGCTTTGGCATTTCCGGCAGTTGCAGTAACCGAAACCGGCAATTCAGGAGCACCATATTCGAAACAGCCAATATCTACTGTACCCATTTTACGCGAAACACCGCTTAAATCGGTGGTAGCAGTCGCATAGCTATTGTTACCGTTATTGACACAATATGAACCTGAAAGTTTGAAGTTGCCATTCTCAATTGCCGATGCTAACTGAGTTGTTCCGTTGGCAGCACCTGCAAAAGTTGTAGCTGATAAGAACGGCGTACCGGAAAGTAAGATATTATTAGTGAGGTTACCATTCGTTGCAGCCACATCCCAGGCATTGTTTATCAGGGTTTTATTCGTATTATCCCCCACCGACTTTGCTGAAGCCGATAAGTTTTTATTACCGTAAATAATTGAATTATAAATATTCAATAATCCTGTATTTGAAATTGCAGCAATAGTTCCGGTATTGGCTAAATTATTGGTAATAGTACAATTTATAATATCCGCAGGAATAGCTCCGGCTCCGATAGCACAAGTATTTCCGCCGGCTTCATTATTAATAATCAAGCAATTGTCCAGAGTAATTTTTTTGGTTGACCCCGACACTGCAGCGAATCCAAGCGCTCCTACATTACCTGAAGCTTTGTTGTTTCTGATGATACAATTTCGTAAAGTGGTTCCCTGAGCTATCTGACCGCAACCATTTGCGCCGACAGGTCGTCCACCCTGCAATATCAGACCATCGAGCAATACATCATCCTGGGTATTTCCCCAAATCACCATGGCAGCGCCCGTTTGGTTGATGATAGTTTTGTTTACATACCAGTTGCGTTCCGAAAGTGAAGTTTCGTTGCCGGCAAAGCCACCGTAAATGGTAATTTTAATATTGGTCTGAAATGAAGTGGAAATGTCATAAGTACCGGCTTTCATCCATATCTGATTTTCTTCCGGAACAGCTTTGGTATTATAGAAATTTGCCAATGCACGTCCACGGCTCAGTGAAACCGGATAATCCCACGAAAGTCCATCAAATGTATCGGACGATGATCCATCCGGTGTGACATAAATAATTTTCGGGACTGCAAATAAACCTGTGGTCATAAATACAGCCAAAACGAATAAGGTAATTTTTTTCATATACATTCTATTTAAAATTATCAGCACAAAAATAGTAACAGCTAATATTCCGTTGAGTATGCTGTAGTATCAAAAAAGTATGATGCACTGAAAAACAAATAAAATAACCCGAAGATAAATCATAATAAGCAGCAAATCAATAAGAACCCGGCAATTTACTATCCTGAAAGAAACAGAAGAAATATTCAAATCAGGACTTATTATAGTACTGAATTTATTTATCTTTGGTCGATAGTATCTTCATTTCATTTGTTCTTAACTGCATTTTTTCAACATATTCTTTCAGTTTTTGAGGATCCGATCTGTTTATAAATGCTTCAAGAATATGATCGTTGGTCTCTCTCATTTTCTGTTCCATTGCCGTTCTGAACTGTTCGATTATTTTCCGGCTGCCGGGGTCATTTATCAGGTTATTCAGAGCATCAGGGTCTTTGCGTAAATCATAAAATTCCTCTGTCACCCGAAAATCGAATAATCTGAGTCGTTTTGCGATTTGTTCATCTTCCTTCGAAGCTTTTTTCATTGCATTGTAAGTCAGACCGGCTTTTGTCTCGGTCTGAAACTGATAGGTACCATCGTTAGCCCAGGGAGAAAAAATATAGGCAAAATCTTTGGTTTGCAAACAGCGCATCGGAAAAGCCTTAAATGCAGAATTAGCATAGAAAAGGGTATAGACATATTCGTCCGGCTTATACTTTTCACCTTTCAACAGTTTTAAAAACGATCGTCCATCGAGCGGATACGGCTCCTTTAACGAACTGATATCAAGCACTGTCGGCAGGAAGTCAATTCCGCTAATCATAGCGTTTTTGGCTGTTTGATGTGGTTTTACAACACCCGGCCACCTGACTATAAGCGGGGTTCGGTTGCTGTTGAGATAAACATTGGTTTTTGAGAAAGGGAATGACATTCCATTATCGGATAAAAAGAAAACCACAGTATTATCAGCCATTCCTGACTCTTTTAATGCCCTGAGCACTTCACCCACAATATCGTCGGCTCCGTGGACACTGTTGTAATATTGGGCAATTTCTTTCCTTACATCGGGTATATCGGGCAGAAAGCCGGGGACATTCACCTGCCTTTCTGTAAAAATATATGAGGGCTGTGGTTCTCCTTCCGGGCCGAAAAATCCTCTGCCTTTTCTGGCCTCACGTACTTCGTCGCTGTTGTAGAAAGGACGGTGCGGGTCCTGTGAATTGCACATCAGATAAAACGGTTTCTTGTTTTTCTTTGCTTCAGCCAGAAATTGCATTGTTTTTTTATAAAATAATTTCGGATCGCGCCCCTGCCCGAGTTCCTCTGATCGAACAGCCATATTTATCTTATCCACACCGCTTTTTTTCGGAAAACAATGTGGTAGTTTGGCCATACAACCGGTAAAATAACCGTTTTGCTGCAGAATTTCAAACACTGATTGAACAGGAGCATCCTCCGGAATATAATTAAAGCCCTCCAAACCGGTATGGTGCGGATACCTTCCCGTTGCAAGTACATTTCGCGATGGCATTGATACAGCACACTGAACATAAGCATGCTCAAACATTATTCCTTCAGAAGCAAGTTTGTCGATATGAGGAGTAATTCCTTTTACCGGTGAACCATAAACTCCGATTGAGTTATAATTCATATCGTCAACCGTCAACAGGAGAATATTGGGTTGTGACTTTTCAGTTGCTGCCAGCAACGGAGTAGTAAGTGCCAGCAATCCGGGAATCAGTTTTGATTTATTCATTATTATCAGTATTTTTAGTTTTTATTTTCAGTGGTTTTTCTGTTTTTCCCTCGTTGTACGTTCCTGCAAATACAAGTTGATAGATATCGGCACTTTCGGCTTCTGAAGCATTTCCTGTAGCTTTAATTGTAAAACTGTCAGTATTTTTATCCAGTCTGACCGACCCGAAAAAAACTTCATTCTCTGAGAGCACCTGCCCTGTCAGAGTTTTTCCGGCAATTTCCAGCCTCAGTGTCTGACATTTATCCAGATTTGCACCACGGATAAAGAGGTAATATTCAGCCGGAGTTACAATATTCAGACGATAGCCGGCTTCGTCGGATCCGGTTGAAAACCCGGAACATATTTGCGACATCTGCATCACTTTACCCCGGACATATTTTAAAAATCCGGCACTAAAAACATTACGGGTATCATGACTTCCATCCCAAAGTTGCCGGCCAACCTGCAATACTGGCATATTAAAAGCACGTCCGCTGCTAATCGTTTTGTCCCATTCTGATCTGCATAATGTGGCCATTTGACGGGTAATTTCGGGTTGCTGCTGTGCAATGTTATTTTTCTCTCCCGGATCGGAGATTAAATCGTACAATTCCTGTTTTGCTCCGGGCAAACTATGAAAAACATATTTTTCATTTTGCAATGATAAATGATGGTCTTCAAAATTAAGTTTCGTAGGATCCTCAATGATACCGTTTTTAGTACGCGGAGCACCTTCGTGAGCAATATTGATTCGGAAGGCAGGAGGTACACTCACCTTCGTTGCTTCATTCTTCAGATTCGGCACAATGCTTACTCCATCAAAAGGTTGATGATTAGTTTGCGATGGATCAATATGTGTCAGTTCAAGCAAAGTCGGCAACACATCCTCAACACGGGCAAACTGCCGGCGTTTTCCGGGTTGTACCACATCCGGAAATTTAATCATCAAAGGAACTCTTACTCCGTTTTGATATGTACTCGATTTATAGGCCCGTAATCTGAGTGCATTTCTGAGTTGCCAGTCGACACCGGGAACTTCCTGTTCCACTTTACCCACGAGCTTTTGAACTTCGGGACTGGTGGCACCGTTGTCGCTGTAAAGAATCACGATGGTATTTTTGTCGGAACCGTTTTTCCGGATGGTCTCCAATACCCTTCCCAGTGCTGCATCCATCTGGGTAATTGCACCCCAGCAGTTGGCCAGATGATCAGAATATCCGGCTGCCTTGTAGGGTGCTGCAAATTCAGGCGCACACACCCATGGCATATGAGGTGTAATGTAATTCAGCGAAATAAACCATGGTTTTCCGGGATTCGCCTCAATAAAATTCACGGCTTCGTCGGACATAATATCCGAAGTATAACCTTTTTTATTGATCATACCGTCTTTGGTTCCCATCCGGGGGTCTTTTTGTTGGTATCCGGTTACAGTAAGTCCGTTATCCCATCCGGCTTCCCATGGCTCGCACCCTACAGGCTGAGTGCAATCGCGTTTGCCGAGTAAAAATGCAGTATAACCTGCTGTTTTCAGAAAACGGGGCATCAATGTTTCGTCGGTTTGCATATTCGAACGGGGCGGTACGCCCCAAACACCGGTAATAAGATGATTGCGACCGGTATACAGCGAAACCCTTGAAGGAGAACTTGCCGGACAAGCCACAAAATTGGTATACAATGCCGATTCGGACGACAACTGATCGATATTGGGTGTCTTTACAAGCGGGTTAATAAATCCGAAATCGCCTATACCCTGATCGTCGGTAATGACGAGCAACACATTGGGTTTTTCAATTTTTCCGATTTGTTTGGTTTTCTGAGCTGCCTGCGTCTGAAAACCCAGCAGAGGTATTGCCAGGAGGCATTTTGTGAAATTAATCTGTACAGACATGTAGTGAAACTTTATTTTTTAAGAAAATTATTCCTTTACGGTTTTCTGTTTCGAATTTCTTTTGGTTTCTTTCGGCAAACGGGTAACGGTAGTATCTAAAGAGATATTCCTTGATTTCATCCAGGAAGTAAGCTCGTTTTTGAGTCGGTTTTTAACATTAATCACCGAACTGTTTGTCGCAAGATTTTCTTTTTCCAACGGATCGGCTTTGGTATCAGTTAACAGTTCCGTATTGCCGGTACCATCATACAAAGCAAATTTATACCTGCCATCGAGCACCATATACCCAATCGAACTTTCGGTAAAAAGGTATTTTCTGTCAATTTTTTTCGCTACTCCTGTCAGAAGAGGTTTAAGCGACACACCTTTCAGACCCTGAGGTGCTTTAATTCCGGCAAAATCGCACAATGTAGGTAACAAATCCAATCCATTGCACACGGGATTATCATTGTCGACAACACCTTTTTTAATCGACGGACCCTGAAAGATAAAAGGAATACGGGCCGATTCCTCATAAAATCTGTTTTTCATGATGAGTTCATGCGAACCGTTCATATCGCCATGATCGGAAGTGAAAACGATAATGGTATTATCGGAAATTGCAGATTTTTCGAGGGCATCAAGCACTACCGCAATTTGTTTGTCTACTGTTTCGGTAAGTCTGTGATATGCCCAGCTGTAATAACTCAACCTTTCTTTATCAGTAAATTTCTGGTAGGCATCTAAAGCAGGCTCGTCGTTGACAGGTTCAAAGTTCAGCGGAAAGGGAGGAATTTGTTTTTGATACTCCTGTACAGGCATTGATTTTTGTAACTGAGCAAGCGAAGTGGAACACTCCCACTCTCTCTGCGTAAGATTCACGGGTTTCTCGGGCCCGGCAAGTATTTTTTCGTGCCAGAAGAAATTAATATCATGAGGATTCATCAGCGATACAAAAAGAAACAAAGGCTGATCTTTTTTACTGCGGTTCATCAAAACCGAAGCACTTTCCTGTGCCAGTTTCATACCATCGTCATTGCAAAAATACCTGAATCCGTAATTGGTATCCATGCGTTCATCAATATCCCCTTTTAAATAAGCCATAGGCAAATGAGTTTTCCCACCATATAAAGTTTCGTACCCGGCCGAACGAAAAACTTTACCCATAGCGCTGTTTTCGAGAATGGTTTTCAGCTTTTCCTTTTCAGGCTGAGCCTGATTATTACGTACACCCACTTCAGAACCGTAATGCCCGGTCAGTAAAGCAAAACGTGAAGGTACCGAAACAGGATTAACACAATAAGCCTTACTGAACCTGTAACCATTTCGCGACATTTTATCTGCAGCAGGGGTACTCAGGTAATTGTTCCCGGCAGACGAAAGCATCTTAAAACTCTGCTGATCGGTCATAATATACACTATGTTTGGTTTGCTTTGTTGAGCCGAAAGAATTGCAATGTTACCTGCCAGCAGCATCGAAAATTTCACATTATTTCTCATCACATTATTTGCATTAAATTTAAATTACGGATATACAGTTGGTTTCACACCTACAGGCTTGAGCAATTGTGATCCTACCACAAAGGATTTGTAACCTCCTCCCCACCAGTTACAGGTAAAATCGCCCCAGAGTTCGCCTTTTTTGACAGTAATGCTTACAGTTTGAGGTACATTTTTTTCGAGAAACAGGGTGTTGTCGGAATACTGAATATAAGGATTATTGCTGTAAATAACAAAATATGGTATAAATTCAGTAGAGGTTAAAGTAATCCGGACTTTTGAATCAGAAATTCGTTTAATTTTCATATCCACATTTCCTTTTATCAGATTGAATTTTATCATATCGGCCGGGAAATAGAAGACAGGGTAAACCTGATTATTGTTTTCTATCCAGGCTTTGATATAATAATTTCCATCACGGTAACTGTTAATATTTATTTCCGGATCGATAGCAATCCCACTGGTATTTTCATCAAAATCGACATTTCGTGTCCATTCGCCTGCCACTGAACCATCCGATTTCATAAGCCGGCACATGACTTTCTGATTTGTAATTTTTTCTTTATCATTCAGATAATTTACTGTCAGCATGTTATTTTTATTGTTTATCATCAATGCTACCGGCGACATGGCTCTTTTGACCGTATAAAAGGCAGGTTTTTTGAATTCGTAAAGATCGATAACATTGTACTCGACCGACGGCCAGGTATCAGCCCATTTCCACATCAACACACCACCGCATTCTTTCATATTGTTCCGAAAATGAGTCAGCATTCGGGGAAGCCCGTGAGCCTGAGCTACCTGCGAAAGATATACAAATTCGGGCATCGAACCGGCTTTTCCGAAATAGGTTTCCACCATTTTGGTCACAGTTTGCGGAAAATCTCTTCGCATGGTGGGGACATCGCCCCAATGCATAAAGTAATAATCGTTATCGATTGGCCATTCCTTGTCGTAAGGCAGGAAACTGCGCATGGTGGACACCTGCGAAAATGAAGGACATCCTCCTTCGCTGATAAATCTGCCTTCGTCGCCACGAATGTACTGATAATCGTTTTCGGGGAAAGCAGCGCCCCAGTTTCGTTTATCGCCACCCCACGGACTTCGCGGATATCCTCCTCCCGATGGACTGGAAGGATGCCAGTAACGATCAGGATCGTATTCTTTCATTACTTTTTTTTGTACAACATGCGATATTTTATTGGCAAACTGACCCACACCCCTGTCGTAATTCACCATATCCGATTCATTATCTCCACACCAGGCAACGACACAGGCACGATTGCGGAGTTGCTTCACCACATTCACGGTTTCGGATTCTACTTCATCCAAAAATTCCTGATTATTCGGATATTGTCCTGAAGCATAAAAGAAATCCTGCCAAACCATAATTCCCTTTTCGTCGCAGGCATCGTAGAACCATGGATTTTCAACATTTCCTCCACCCCACACTCGCAGCATATTTGCCCCAATTTCGACAGCCATATCGATGGTTCGGTAATACTTTTCTCTGCTGATATTCTGTTCAAACACGTCAAGAGGCTGAAAATTAAAACCTTTCATAAAAACATATTTCCCGTTTACGTAAAATTGCAAGGGTGACACTTCCACCTCTTCGGGTTTGTCGAGCGGCACTTTACTCCACGCTCCCACAAATCCGCCATCCATGACATCCGTTTTATCGGGACCCGGATTACCGATACGGTAATTTACCATTCGTTTTTCGACAGGTGTGGTTTTAACAACAACTTCCCGGATTGCAACACGTTCTGAGTAAGTATCCTGAACTGTTTTCCGGTTTTTAATTTTCAGCGTCAGATTGTACAAAGGATGATCGCCGAGACCCGAAGGCCACCAGAGTTCAGGGTTGGCAACATCAATCTTTAAATGCAGTGTTTTCTGAGCTTCCCCTTTTTGGAGAACAATATTCTGAGTCACTTTATAATCCTTACCGTTGCGACTCAACACGGCTTCAATTTCGCCCTTAAAATCGGATTGGGGAATCAGTTCGACAGCAATATCGGCTTTAGCATTGGTATGATCTTCCGATAAAGAAGTACGAAACCATACATTTTCGATTTTTGCCGCATTACAAATCCTGAGTTTCACAGGCCTGTAAATACCCGACAAAATGATGCGGGGAACATTGTCCCAGCCATAATTCATTTGTACCTTGCGGGTAATCAGCCTTTCTTTTACGAAAAACGCACACGAAAGCTCGTCCAATATCTTTTTGGCATTATTTACCTGATTATAAACCTCTTTCATGGGCGAAGCCAGACGTATAAGCAGTTTATTTTCGCCTTTGAGTATGATGCCGGTAGCATCGAACGAATATTTTTTGAACATGTTATGTGTCTTAGCCAGCAATTTGCCGTTTAGCCAGATGGTGGCAAAACAATCCAGGCCATCAAACTCGAGGTATGCCTTTTTACCTGCTTTGAGTTCGGGTGCCGTGAAAGTGGTACGGTACATAAAATCTTCATTTTCGACCCATACCGCACTGTAAAAATTCTGTCCGAAATACAAATCGGGTAATACTCCATCGCGCATTAAATCGACCTGGACATTCCCCGGCACAACGGCTTTGCGCCATGTATTCACCGACATTGTCTGTTCCAGTGCTTTTTCATCGGATGATATATAAGGAAAATGAATATACTCCCAGTTATCTTTGATTTCGGTTGTCGAACTTTTTGATTGTGCACACAAAGCAAAAACTATAAAAGTAAGAGTGACACTCAAAAGCAATCTTTTTTTCATCATAATAAATTGGAAAATTTTGTTGTTATTTCTTAATAATTTTTTCAATATCTGTTATTCCGTTGTGTCTGACCTTCAACAGATAAACACCTCTTTTTAAGTGGTTTAAACTTATTTCATTCGAACCGGAAAGTTCGAATCGCTGCATCATTTTTCCGGTGATATCATAGATTTCAGCAAATTCGGTCTTAGTTGCATGAATGGTCAGCCTGTCGGTGAAGATACCCGGATATACTGAAAAGCTGTTGATACGTTCGTTGAGAACATCGGTTTCGGAAGTGCTGTCTTCTTCGAGCGCAATAACAAAAAGTTCAGGAGTGTTGATCGGGAAAGTAAGGATTAGTCCTTCAGCTGTAATCTGTACCTTGTATTTGTAGGGTTTCAGTGTCAGATTTTCTTTAATACGCGTTGCATATTTATCATTATCAGTTTGCAGCCAGTACTTGCCTTTTACCGACATGGTATTATATTGCGCAATATAGTTGGTGTCGTTTTCGTAAGCTGTATTGAGTACACCCTTAGCCGACAGATCGTTACGCAGCATTCGGTAATGGTCGGTCGAATCATTCAGGGTGGTATAAGATATTTTTATATTTGTTTTATTAAATACCGAAGTTGGAACATAAACCGAAATTTCATTTTTCTTTCGCTGATTTCTGTTCATATTAAAACCAGAAACCATGAGATAGCTTTTCCCTTCAGGTTTAAAAAACCCCACACTTTTGTACAATTGGGTCGACTGTTTGGTTAATTTCAGCGTATTGTTCAATTCGACTACTCTCGTAGCGTCGTTACAATAATCCCAGACTGAATAAATAAACCCCTGTGAATTCAGGATATTTTTTTGCGAATCGCTGGAAGGATCGATTGCCGACCAGTGGAAAAGTTTATCGAGCCGGTATTTTCTAAGTTCCATGATATAGTGAAAATTGCCTGCAGCTCCGCGTGCTCCCGGGGCATTATCCCTGTCGCCCAGCTCATTCACCAAAAACCAGCCATACTCATGCACTTCCCTCGATAAAGTTGAAGGAGGTGTAATGGCATCCATTTCGTCCCACATATCAGTAGCAGCACCACCGGCCGTATAATCCGGATTTACCGAATTTATCACCAGCGCATTGTTACTGTCGAGAGAAGCAATACAATAAGTGGAAATCGGCGAAGTAGTATAAGGGAAATTCTGCTCTCTGGCCTCTGAAAGCAGGGTTTTCAGATTATCGTGTCCTTTGCCCGACCTGTTGTACGGAAAAACCTTCGCACCGGGCAAAACACTTTTTACAGCAAGTGCTGTTGTTTTATAAAAAATTCTGTACTCGTCGGGAGTCCCGTTGAAACGTGTCGACCCTCCGGCTTCGGTACCAAGCCTGAAACCCCAGCTATTTACCCGTTCATAACCATAAAGACGAACCAGCTCGTTACACAAACCGGTGATAAACTGTCCCCATTCACTCATGTCGCGTGGTGGATTGCACTGACCATAGGTTTCGCCTCCTTCCGGTTCGTAAGGATTAAGCGGGAAACACCAGGGAGTGTTGTCCAGCACAATATTAGGCGAATTATATCCCATTTCAAGTACCGGACTCAGGCGGGCAGGAATTAACTCCCAGCGATACTGTATTTTACCGTTTACATCCCTGTAAGCCAGATCATTTTTGCTGATTTCATCAATTGTTGTGTTATTTTTCGAAGCTGACCATCCACCCAGAAACCTGACAATATTCACATTGTCGGCAAACATTACTTCGTGGGCAAATCCTTCACGTTTATGGTATCTGAAGGAAACAGTATTGTCAAGTAAATACGGAGGAGGATCGAGATGAACAGCGTCGGGCGAATCAAAATAATTTTCGGCGAGCAGGGGTTGATTCCGGTAAAAACCGTTCATTACCGGATATTCAAAAAGAATGGGAAAAGTAGATGCACTCCGCGTATTTGCTCCACAAAAAATCATTGATAAAATTATTACTGTCCTTGAAATTTTTGTCATTTTGGTTAACATATCATTTTGTACCGATTTTGTAAGGGCGAAAATAGTACTAAAACCAGCTGCCGGAAGTATGTATTTGTATCAAAAAAGTATGATAGAATTTTATTTATCATACCATATCTTTAGTATTTTCCGAAAAATAATACCTTTGCAACAGTTAATATAAAAAAACGGGTAACTTGCCGCGGTTAAAAATACTATAGCTGAAACAAATCACTTTTCTGTAGAATATGAGATATAAAAGAAATTCCGGGAGAATTCTGACTACCGGACTTATTATAAATTTCCTTTTCATTCTGTCCGCAGTTTCAACTGACGGTTTGAATGCAAGCGGTATGATTACAAAAATTATATCGAGCAACGACGGACTTTCAAACAGTGCGATTTCGGTCATACACAAGGATTCATCAGGAGTAATGTGGTTCGGCACATGGGATGGTTTAAATTCCTTCGATGGCCGCAATATCCGGATATTTAAATCGGACAAGAAAAACCCCAAAACAATCACGAGCAATGTAATTATCGATATCGTGGAACCAGCCAAAGGAACACTTTGGGTTAGCACAACAAACGGTGTAAACAGGCTGAATACCGAAACCCGTGATGTAGAGCGATACTTCGTTGAGGAAGGGAAAAATGCTTCCACATCGTCAAAGTCATATAAACTCACACTGGGTCCGCAAAATCTGGTACTTTGTTATACCCTGAAAAATGAACTCACTTACTATGACCGTTCAACCGATCGTTTTGTTCCTTTGCACATCGAAGCTGTTTCATCAAAAAAAATTATCGAACTGGTAAGCGATGCACAGGGAAGTGTTTTTATGGTTTCGTCGGACGCAGAATTGTTCCGTTTACAACTCAGAATAAGACACAACCAACCTGAAGTTTCCTCGTGTGTAAGGGTACTTAACCAGTTTTCAGCATGGAATATCTACCCCAAATCAGACAATGAATTCTGGTTGATCGATAAAGATCTGAATTATATATATCTGTTTAATTCCGAAAACGGGTTATTTAAAATAATTGCCGACATTTCAGCATTGCCTTCAAAAGGAGGAATACTGACCATCAATGAATTCAACAATGAAATCGTTTTGGGTCTGGCTACCACCGGATTATTCTATTACGATATTTTACGAAAATCGTGGGTGCAAATTCAGAATCCTGAGTATCATGGCGGAGTTCTGTCATCGTTTTTTGATAAAAAGCAACAGATATTATGGGTTGGTACTAATAATAACGGTGTCATTTCGAGTTATCGCGAACAGCTGAATTTTAAATGTATTGCCAATAAAGACCTGTCGAACAGGCATGCAAGCGCAGTCAGGGCCATTAACGAAGATGGTCAGGGACGAATCTGGGTTGGTAGCCGGGGAAACGGAGTGTCAATCATAACTAATCCGTTGATGGCAAACAGTAAGGTAATCAACATCCCTGAGTTTATCAACAAATCAATTCTTTCCATTTGCAAAGGTCCCGACAATCTGATGTTTATCGGTTCCGAATCGGAAGGTTTATTTGCGGTTGATTATAAAACTTTAAACGTAAAAAGAGTGGATTTGTCAAAAAGCCGAAAATTTTCCTATACTTCAAACCCGCCTGTGTATGGCCTCTTCTGGGATCAAACGGCTTCGGCACTTTGGATAGGAACCAATACCGAGGGTGCATTTCAGGTTGAGCTGAAAACCGCAAACGGACAAATATCTGTTCAGAATATATACAGCTACAACAAAGAGAATAAATCAGGATTGAAAAACAACAATATTTATTCAATTATCGGTCTGGATAAATCAAATGTGCTGTTATCCACACGGGGTGCAGGTTTGTTTCTGGTAAATAAATTCAGCCATAAGGCAGTAACCAACATAAACCAGGACAGCCCGTCACCACTTACCGACAATGATGTATTGTGTTTGCAGCGGAGTTCGGATGATGTCTTCTGGGCCGGCACAAGCTACGGACTTAATAAACTCATTTTTAAAAACAACAAAATCAGGGTTACCCACTATACCGAACAAAGCGGTCTCCCGAATAATACGGTTCACGGCATACTCGAAGACAGCAACGGTATTATCTGGATCAGCACCAACAACGGTTTGTCAAAAATAGATCCGGCAAACAATGAGGTCACTAATTACAACCATGGTTACGGACTTCAGAGCAACGAATTTTCGGACGGCGCTTATTTTAAATCCTCGAAAAGCGAACTCTTTTTCGGAGGAATAAACGGTCTGAATCATTTTTTTACTTCCGAATTCGAAGAACGCAACTTTAATCCGGATATTCTGATTACCGATATAAAAATCAACAACTCGGCATTCCCCCTTTCTGCTTTTACAAAAACTGACCGTAAAGGCAGCTATATTTCGTTGAAATACAATCAAAACTTCTTTACCTTTACTTTCGTTGCACTCGACTATATCAACAACTCCAATTGCGAGTACAGCTACATTCTCGAAGGTTTCAATAAAGAATGGGTAACTACCGGCACATCCAATACAGCGACGTTTACCAACGTTACACCGGGAAATTATATCCTGAAAATTAAAGCAAGCAACGGCGATAAACTTTGGAGCAATCAACATTATACCCTCCGGATAAAAATAGACAAACCGTGGTGGGCGGGAATAACAGCTTTTATCATTTATTTTTTACTGACCATCATCATCATTTATTTTATTTATTCCACCATAAAAAAACGTGTTCAGCTCAATCGTACCATTTTCGAGGAACGTGTTGCAAAAAAAGAACAACTTGTTACTTATGAAGCAAAATTGCGTTTTTTCACCAATATTGCACATGAGTTTTGCACTCCTCTGACGCTGATTTATGGCCCGTGCGAAAAACTGCTCGAAAATGAATCGATGAACGGATCGACCAAGAAATACCTGCATATTATAAAAAATAATGCTGAACGTATGCAGCGGCTGATTAACGACCTGATGGATTTCAGAAGGGTAGAAACCGACAACAAAAAAATTGTATTTGAAAATATTGATATACAGGAACTTGTAAAATATATTTCGGACAATTTCATTGAATTTTCGGAACAAAAGCAAATCAGCTTTACACTGAATTTTGCCAACGAAAACAAACATTTTATTTCAGACAGGGATGCTTTGGAAAAAATTATGTTTAATCTGGTATCAAATGCCTATAAATACACTAATGAAGCAGGCAAAATCGATATCAATGTGGAAATTTCGGACGAAAACCTGACCATTCAGGTAACCAACACCGGCCCCGGTATTAAAAAAGAAGAACTTGTCAATCTCTTTAACCGTTTCCAGATACTCGACAATTTCGAACGCAATGCCCAACAGGGGAGAATTCAACGCAACGGGATAGGTTTAGCACTCACCAAAAGTCTTGTAAAACTGCTTGAAGGAAAAATCACAGTTGATAGTGAAGAAAACAACTATACCACGTTTACGGTAGTTTTGCCAGTAAAAAAAGACGTGATTGTAAAGGAGGTCATCAGCACTCCCGAAGTTTTTGAACCCGACAACTCTTTCAAACCGGCTTCGGACGACAAAAAACCACTTATTTTAATTGTCGACGATGAAGCTGAAATACGTATATTGCTCAGAGACATACTTTCAACTCAATATGAACTGATAGAAGCCGCCGATGGCATTTCGGCCATCGAATTATTAAAGCACAACCGACCCGAACTAATCATTTCGGACATATTAATGCCCAATATGAGCGGAGTAGAACTTCTGGCCGAGATTAAAAACAGCCGGCTTACCGCACATATTCCGGTGGTATTTCTAAGTTCAAAATCAACTCTGGACGAACAAATTGCCGGTTATGAAAGAGGACTTGAATTCTTTATTGCAAAACCATTTAATCCCAGGTACCTGCTGTCGGTGGTTGGCAGAATCATTCATAACCGCGATTCGATGAAACAATACTTTAATTCCTCGCTGTCTTCCATCGAAGAATTTAATGGAAATTTTGTACACTCCGACGAAAAAAAATTCCTGATTTCGATAGCAGAAATCATCAAAAACAACATGGAAAACGAACAACTCGGAGCCGATTTTATCTGTCATCAAATGAACATCACCCGTATTCTGTTGTACCGCAGGATGAAGGATTTAGCAAATACAACTCCAACAGAATTTATCAGAAATATCCGTCTGAAAGAGGCCGAAAGACTGATAAAATCAACCAAACTTACCATACAGGAAATCATGTATCAAACCGGATTTAACAATAAATCGTACTTTTACAGCATCTTCAAAACTGAATATGGTGTGTCGCCAAATGAATACCGAAAAAATAAATAAACATATTAAAAGTAAAAAAACGAAATAAAAAAACGTATTTGATAACAGTTGACGTAATGATGAATCATCCCGTTCATCTCCCCTTCAGGTACAAATTAAAAATGCAGTTCATTCCAATAAATAAAGTCAGATTGTAGAGAAGTCAACATCTGTGTTTAAAAAAAATGTTTGATTACAGCCGTATATTAACCTTAAATTACTACATTTGCCAATTAAAATAAAAATATTGTTCAGAAAAATCACATCAGATCAATAAAAAGAATGACTCCGTGTAATTTAAAATATCGTCTGTTACTTATCTTTTTAATTTTTTCGATATTAATCAAAGCACAAACGGATACTTTTCGTGCTTTGACGATGGACAACGGACTGTCAAATTTTGTGGTTACCTCATTTTATAAAGACTCTACCGGCTTTATGTGGATTGGGACCGACAATAGCCTCGACAGGTTTGATGGAGTGGATTTTAAGCACTATCAGTTTAACACCGGTGATATCAATAAAAAACGTGTAAGAGCTATCGCCGAAACTCTGTCAGGCCAATTGTATATCGGAAACGGTATCGGACTTTGGAAACTGGACAAAGAAAAAGAAAATCCCGAACTCGTGTTCAACGACAAAATCGACGGTCTGGTTACGTCGTTAAATTGGGACAGCACTGACAAAAAGCTATACATTGGTTCTGAAAAGGGATTATTTATTCTTGATCTGAAAAACAACCTGAAATTCATACCACTCGACAATAACACTCTATCAGCCAACAATTATATCACAGGCATCACATTCGATCAACGATCGGGAGTGTGGATAACCACCAAGCGGGGTTTGTGTTCGTACAACAAAATCAATCATAAGATCAGTTTTTACGAATATAAGGTATTGAATGTAGAACAATCTTTTTTTGCTAAAATCACCTGTGTGAACAGAACTCTCTATATGGGAACCTCAAAAACCGGTGTTGTTTGTTTTGATATCGACAAGTGCAGTTTCAGCAAATCGCTCGATGTTGGGTCTGATATAATTACCGACATTTCGAGTGACGGCAAAGATATAATTTATGTCGCTACCGATGGAAACGGAGTTCACTTTCTTTCACATTCCGAAAACAGGGTTGTTCGTTCTATCAGGTATGACCCAAAACAAAAATCGGGAATTCGTTCCAATTCAATTTATTCATTATTAGTTGACAGAAACGGAGTTATCTGGGTCGGTTTCTATCAGGCAGGTCTGGATTACAGCCTTAACCAGCATCCGATATTTAAGATTTATAGTTTCCCTCCTTATTTCGACTCAAATGGTTTACCTGTACGCGCATTTTTAATTCGTGACAAGGAAAAGCTGATAGGTACACGTGAAGGGCTTTATTTTATAGACGAAAGCAGAAATGTGGTAAAAACCTTCACTAAAAAAGAACTTCGTTCAAATCTTATACTTTCACTTTGCTATTATAAAGGGGAATATTATATCGGAACATACGGAGGAGGAATATCAATTCTGAATCCGAAAACGATGGCAATTCGAAAGTTGAATACCGATTTTACACTTACCAAGGGACATACTTTTCATTTCGAACAGGATTCAGCCGGCTTACTCTGGATAGCAACTTCGGGTGGGTTATATCAGTACAACAAGCAAAATGAGCAGCTCATATCGTTCAACAGTTCAAATTCGCAGTTGTACTCGGGAAATGTATTTTACGTGTTTTTTGACAGCTCGGGAAAAGGATGGATTGCAACCGAAAATGGCCTTTGTATTTATGATCCTGTTTCAAAATCCATTAAATCAAATGGTTTTCCAAACGGCTTTTTCAACAAACAAATTATAAAAGTTATTCATGAAGATAAAATGCACCGCCTGTATTTCTGCCCTGATAAAGGAAATATAATGGTTTCGGATATTAATATGCGTAACTTTTCGTCGTTCGATTTAACAAAAAGATTTAAAGAAAGGGTGTTTTTATCAATCCTCGAGGACAATAATCATAATTACTGGTTTGGTAGTGATAACGGTTTAATCTCAATAAAAGAAAAAACGGAAGGTTACCACAGTTTCGGTTTTGCCGACGGAATTCCTGATCCGGTTTTCAGTGCCGATGCTTCGTATCTCGACAAATCGGGAAATCTCTGGTTTGGAAATGCAAAAGGATTACTGACCATTGACCCGGCAAAAGTCAAAAACCACAAAAAACCATTCTATCCGACATTAATAACTGATTTACAGGTCAATGGAGCAGACCTCGGTTCAACTGATAAAAACAGGTTTAGCAGTGGAAAAAAACTGGATTTTGATTATGATGAAAATAATTTCAAATTTAGTTTTGTTAGTTTACAATATACCAACCCCTCGACGATTGTATACGAATACAAACTGGAAGGTTTTGACGAAGACTGGCATGTACTCAACAGCGGTGTGAATGAAGTCACCTTCAACGATTTACCATCCGGAAATTATAAATTCATGGTTCGTACAGAAGGAAACCAGGCATCAATTGCGACTATTGAAATAAAGATTAACTCCTTTTTCTCCCTTAAATTCTGGATTATCTTTGTGATTACCGGCTTAATTATCTTTTTGTTTACCAACAAACTGGTTCATTTGTACAGGTTACTGAAAGAGCGTGTTTCAGGTCAATCATCAAATGAAAACACTGATGTTGAAGATGGACGTGAAAAAAACGAGAAAAAATACAAATACTCCAAAATCACTGAAAATGAATGTATTGCAATCTGCGAAAGATTATATGCCTATATCGAAACCGAAAAACCATTTTCAAATCCTGAACTGAAAATCGTCGATTTGGCGCAGGCTCTAAACTGCTCATCGCACACATTGTCTTTTATTTTCAATCAATACCTTACAAAAAATTATTATGATTTTATTAACGAATATCGGATAAAAGAATTCAAATCTATTGTTTCGGAAACTGAAAGTTCGAAATATACACTTACAGCTTTAGCCGAACAATGCGGTTTTAGTTCACGAGCATCTTTTTTCCGGTCGTTCAAGAAACTCACCGGCATTACACCTAACGAATATATACGTAATATCGGTAAGAATCTGCACGTGATTGAAGGCGAAGACGAACGATAAATTAAAACTGATAGCTCTTAAGTCTTATATAATTATTTGATACTTATAAAAACGAACACATATAGCCGCTGATTATCAGACATATATAATTATATTGTCTGCCTAAATGGTATGAGATTTAAAAACAAAAATTTTATTGAAGGACTTAAATAGTTCAATCTATATTTGCATGACGAAAATCTAATTTTTTAATGCAAATAGTATGAAAGAATCAACTCCTCTTTCCGAAAAATCCGGTTCGGTTGACTGCATGGTAAGTCAATCGTATATCGATTACCACACAGCAATTAACAATTACATTAAAAACAGAATAAACAATGCCGAAGATGCAGCCGATCTATCGCAGGATGTATACCTGCGTTTGCTCGACTATAAATCCATGCTTCGTCCCGAAACTGTAAAATCATTTCTTTTTACAATTGCGCGTAATATTGTTATCGACTATATTCGCCGTCATTCACGTAAACAGGAAGTATCGGCCAACATGTACGAATTTACAAAAGAATACACCGACACCATTGAAAGTCAGATTTATGCCACCGAACTGATGAAATTAGAAAACGGCATGATGATGACACTTCCAAAACAAAGAAAACTTATTTATTACATGGACCGGTTCGAAGAAAAATCGGCAGATGAAATATCATGTGAATTACAAATCAGTAAACGTACTGTCGAAAGTCATTTGTTCAGCAGCAGGAAAACGATTCGTGATTTTCTGAGGAAGTGCATTTGAATTTTAAAATCGAACAAAAAAAAAATAAAATATAAATTATTAACCAAAAAAAAATTATTATGAAGCAAATTATGCTTAACCGGATCAGAGTCAATACAAGCAGGCTAATTATTTTTTTGCTATTGCTTACTTTTTCACAAATTGTAACGGCTCAAAATAAAGTTACCGGTAGGGTTGTCGACGAAAAAGGCGAAGCCATTATCGGAGCCAGCGTGGTAGTTAAAGGCACAAATACCGGAACTATTACCAATGTAGATGGCGATTTCACACTTAATGCATTGAATTCCAAATCTGTATTGGTAGTTTCGTATGTCGGTTATAAATCACAGGAAGTAAATCTGACAGGGCGAACCACCATTCGGGTACAACTTCAGGAAGACAGTGAAATACTGAACGAAGTAGTGGTTGTAGGTTATGGTACGCAGAAAAAAGTAAATGTGACCGGCTCTATTTCGTCGGTCGATTCAAAAGCCTTTTCCGATAAAGGTGCCGTCAATAATCCGCTTCAGGCTTTGCAGGGACAAATTGCAGGTATGACGGTATCACGATCGTCATCGTCGGCACCCGGCCGTGAAGGATGGTCATTTAATATTCGTGGAAATGCTTCTGTTAACAATACAAGTTCGCTGATATTGATTGATGGTATTCCTGGCGGAATCAATGACATAAATCCTGACGATATCCAGAGCATGGATGTACTAAAAGATGCAGCAGCAGCCATCTATGGTTCGCGTGCTGCCGGTGGTGTGATTCTTATTACCACAAAACGCGGGAAAGCTCAAAAACCACAGGTAAGCTATAAAGGAAGTATCGATTATAAGGTTTCACGGGCTCAGTATGACTGGATGAGCATGTCGCAATGGGCAACTTATGTAGAGGAAACATCAGCCAACGATAATTATATTGACGGATCAACTTTTCTTGGTGCACATGGTGCTTTCCCTTACAATATGCTTCACGCTATGAAAACAATGGATCCCAGATTTATAAATACAGTACAGAAATACAGTGACATGGGAGGTGTTACAGCCGGTATTAATGACATTGGATTCATGGATTACGACCTTGCTAAAGCTACATGGGGTAATTACACTAACCAATCGCATTCTATCCAGATTGCCGGAGGAAGTGAAAACAGTACTTACAATCTTTCATTAGGATATATGCACAACGGTTCTCCTCTAAAATGGGGTAACGATGATTCGAAACGATACAACGTTCGTTTAAATACCGATTTTAAAATTAATAAATGGATGGATATTGCAGCCAACTTTGCCTACGAAAGAAGAAACACTGTATATCCATCGCTGAAACCTTCAGAAATAAACGGTAACCCTCCGGGCTCTCCATTGCAAACCATCAGCGGTCAGGCTTACGCCTGGGCAAACAACACCAATGCTCCGATGCGTGCTTTGCTGGGTGGCGATACTTATAAAAACTCCAATAGTTTTACGATTAATATCCAACCTACTATTCATATCACAAAAAAACTGAACTTTATCGGTCAGGTTGCATTCAATCCCTGGGATACGAATGATAAGGATTATGAAAACAAAATTCAATGGTACGATTACAATGATGTGGCTTACACAACACAAATCAGTCCGGCAACTAACTGGATGCGCCGCGAAGCCAAAACCGTGTTAAAAGAAAATTATCAGGGTTATTTTGAATATAAAAACACCTTTGGTACAAGCCACACTTTAGCACTTATGGCCGGTGCATCGTACGAAAAAGAACGTGCCGAAGGGTTCGGGGTTCGCTCCAATACACTTTCGACGAGCGATATTCATTCAGTAGCATCAACACTTACATCGACAAGTACCATTACCCCGACAGATGCCATCAATGTATGGGCACTGGGATCCTATTTTTCACGTTTGAACTATGCGTTCAAAGAAAAATACCTGATTGAAGTACTGGGAAGATATGATGGTTCTTCACGTTTCCTGCAGGGTTACCGTTGGAAACCATTCTATGGTACTTCTCTCGGATGGCGTATTTCAGAAGAAAACTGGATGAAAAGCATCAATATTTTTGACAATCTGAAATTGCGTGCTTCTTATGGTGAAGCAGGTAATCAGAATGGAATCGGAATTTACGATGGTTATGCTTTAATTAATAAAAACGTTTCGTCGGGGACAACACATAACTTTCCGATTTTTGGCCCTGATCCGACTTCAGGGACTACAGTCACCCAATCACTTACTCAGGCAAACGTTGTTTCACTTGATCGTACCTGGGAAATTATTGTAACCAAAAACATTGGATTGGACTTTGCTCTGTTGAAAAACAGACTGAGCGGAAGTTTTGACTACTTCTGGAAAGTAAACAATGGTATGCTCGTGAGTGTGGTTTACCCAACAGTTTATGGTGCAACAGCTCCAAAAACAAATTCAGGAGAAATGAAAGTGAAAGGATGGGAGCTTTCGCTGAACTGGCGCGACAAAATCAATAAATTCACTTATTATGCAGGGTTCAACCTTAGCGATAACAGTAACAAACTTACCAAAATGGAAAATGCAACTGTTAAAAGCACCAATGCCATTACAAATACTCTGTTAGATTATCAGACAGGCACATTTTGGGGGCTTGGCTGGGAAAAATTAATTGAAACTCAGGAAGAACTGGATGCCTATAAGCTTCTACTTGCCAATGCCAATGGTGACAAACTGCCTAATTACACAACTGTCAAAATTGGAGATTCAAAATACAAGGACCTCGATGGTGATGGAGATGTTGACTACAACGACAGAAAATTACTGGGAGACAATGCATTACATTACAATTTCGCCTTAAATCTTGGAGGAGAATACAAAGGAATTGATTTTGGAGTAGTGTTTCAGGGAGTCGGAAAAGCAACTATTGTACGAAATTCCGACAATGCAATCTCTGCTCCGGGTCGAAACACCTATCAAAATCAGGGCGCTACCTGGTGGGGACGCACATGGAGTACAATGGGAGAAAATCCTGCTTACAACAATTCAACTTTCGATTATTTCGGTGTTCAGACGACTCCGGTTTATCAACCTGTAAACAAGGATCCAATGTCGGTGCCACGATGGAGTAAAACACAATTTGCGTATAACTGGCTGTATTCTGATGCATGGTTTCGCACTCAGAACGGAGCTTATATGCGCCTGAAAAACATTACACTTGGTTACACTTTACCGGCTTCGCTGACAAAAAAATTAAGCATCGAGAAATTACGTCTTAATTTTACAGGAACCGACCTTTTTGAAATTACACGAACCGAAGATGGCTGGGACCCTGAAAACACTTCTCAGGATCCGTTTGGAGGAACTGTCGGATCTGTATCGTATCCATTCGCCAGAAGTTTTACTTTCGGAGTTGACATTACATTCTAATAACATAATTAAAACATCAATATAGATATGAAAAAGTTAAATTTATATATTGTTACATTACTTGCACTGTTATTCCTGAGCAGTTGCGACGATCTGCTCAATTATTCTCCGGAGTTGCAGTTTACCGACGAGAATGTATGGACCAATGCCGAAGCTTTTGCTCAGGGAGCAAATAACTTTTATACTTTTCTGCCCAAAATAATGGACGACAATTTTGCAAACAGAGATAACTTCTCCGACTTACGTCTGGTGCAAAATGCTGTAAGCAATTCGACTTATACAGTACCCGAAACAGATGATAATTACAACAGTTATTATTCAAGATTGCGGAATATCAATTACCTGTTTCAGAATGCTGAGAAATACAGTAAGCCAAATGAAATAAAACAATACGTTGCAGAAGCATATTTCTTCAGAGCTTATATTTCTTTCCTGTTTTTCCGTGATTTTGGTCCCGGCACTATTGTAAAAAAAGTTCTGAATCCTTCTTCGGATGAAGTAATGGCAGCACGGGCTACCCGCGAAGAATTTGCCAACTTTATTATTGAAGATCTGGAAGCTGCTATCAGTTCGGGTGCACTCCCCAAACAATCAGCCATCAATGGAGGTGCTACCAACGGTAGAATCACTATAGGTGCAGCCTATGCTTTATTGTCACGCGTTTGTTTGTTCGAGGGAACATGGCAGAAATATCATGTAGCCAATGGCACTAACGATGCCCGTACAACTGCTTTACTTACCAAATCCAAAGAAGCTTCTCTTTCAGTGATGAATGATAATTCGTATGAATTATTTTACAATTCACAAATGGGCGTTGACAGTTATCGTTACATGTTCATTTTACAGAATACTGTTCCTACTAATCCGTTTGGTGTTTTAAAATCTGCTAATAAAGAATATATTCTGCGAAACAGATTTAATGAAGTAACACGCCAGTCGAATACCAACATTGTACATGCTTTTCAGTCGTTAGCCATGTCACGTGCCTTTGTCGAAAGTTTTGAAGATAACACGGGAAACCTGACTAAGCCTGATTATACATCCGACTTATACAGTTATGCTAAAAACCGTGATCCACGATTGTCAACCACACAGGTTCCTCGCATGTCGTATTATTGGAATTATGCATCGGCACGTACCACACCAACCGACTTCTCGCCTGCTGCTTACAGTATCATGAGTATTTTTAATAACACGTCCAATACTTATGCTTCACGGAAGTATTCGATTGATTTCAGTCAGTTGGTTACCGGCGATGGTTTTGATGTCCCTGTTATTCGTTTGGCCGAAATATATCTGAATTATGCTGAGGCCACTTTTGAACTTTCAGGCTCAATTTCGGCTAACGATTTGAATCTGTCATACAACAAAGTACGAATACGTGCCGGCATGCCGGTCAAAACTTCTGTCACACTGAATGATATCCGCCGCGAACGAACCTGTGAGTTATTTCTTGAAGGATTCCGCTACGATGATATCCGCCGATGGAAACTCGGTCCTCAACTTTTGGGCAAAAATCTGGATGGCCTGTACGTAGGTGGTAATTCTCCGTTTGCGAAAGTTAATGTGGCACCTAAAGTTTACAATGCACTTGCCACTCAGTGGGTTGCCCTTCGTAAAGACCAGTCACTGGATGCACGTACCAATATTGCAGCCAATCCTGATACTATCATGTGTTTGTGTGCACCCGGCGATATCCTGAACTATTCCGAAGCACAAAACCTGAAACGCTTTGCACGTGACACAAACGGGAACATAATTATGTCGGCCGGAAATCCAACGTACGCTTCAACTGCTACTTACGTAAAATCCGATCCGCGTTCGGCTCTTACGGCAGCAGCCGGCAGCGGTTTAATTTCGAACGACGGATTCTGGGTTTTTGAAAAAGCTGACGCCAGAATTTTCACGAACAAATATTATCTGAAGCCAATACCAACAGCGCAAATCGCTCTGAATCCGGCATTGGTACAAAACCCCGAATGGAATAATTAAACATAATACAACATCTCTTCTGCTGCCATTGTGAGCAGAAGGGGTGTTTAATTCAACAATATCAAGAAAAATTAATTCACTTTTTAAAATTATAAATCATGAAAAAAATTACTCAAATTTCAGTTTTAGCAGCCCTGATTTTTATCGGAACTTTAAATGCAAATGCACAATGGCGCTGGAATCCAAATGACTGGGAAACGCAACATGCAGCACAGGGAGTTACTACAAGCGTAAGCACTGATAACAAAACATTTATAGTAAAACCCTATGCCAACAGTACCACCGATCTGACTGCACGACGTGGCGATATCAGGTTTAAAAAAGATGTAAAACTACTCGAAACCGAACCTTTTGTAGCTGTTTATATGCAGTTTAAAAATGTAACTCTCTCACTGGCCGACTGGAAATTCGATTATATTGTTCAACAGCAAACTGCACTTGCCTACGACGAGACAACACAGGCTTATACCTGGGGATTAAATGACTTTAGCTATGGAGGCCGGAAAGATAAAATTTCATCTCTGAAAGGAGTAACAGCAATGTGTTATACCAGCGATGGTGCTGACGATTTATGGATATTTGACATGACTGCCGGTGCTCCTTTTGAAGACGCCTGGCTCGGAAACGGAGATCGCATGGTTCCGTATGCTCCTGCCTGGGTTCGTACGGGCACAGGTGTTGGCGCCAAACAAACAAGAAGCTGGCTGGGATTTGTTTGTATAGGTACAGGTGCTACCACCAATCCAACCTTCAATCTGAAATATTGTGCTACAGCAAAGGCTGTTAATGATGTGATGGGAAATATTGAAACTTATTTGAATGGCGAAGGTGGGCAGGAAGTTCGCGATGGCGATGAGCTTGCCGTTAAATCTGTCAGATACAATAAAGCCATCATATTTTCAGGCGAAGGTCATATTATTTCACCAAACGCTGTGTCGATGGAAGCATATAGCGTCAGCGGGTCAAAAATTAAAGAAGTAAATTCAAACCGTATGGAGCTGGAAGCCGGAATTTATCTCATTAAAGTTACAAACTTCAACAACGAGGTAACGCTCGGCAAAGCTATTGTTCGATAAAATATCACAAAGCAACTGAATCAAAAGTAAATTTAAGATAAAGAGATTCTGTATTGCATGTGTTGTTTCATAAAACCGGGCATGTATTAGTAAAAAAAAACTGTAAATAAAGCACATTTCAGGATTTGCTGCAAAACGGTTATTTACCCTGAAATGTCTTTTATCCTCATTGTATTTTACTTTATGTTTATGATAATTTACTTTTGATACAGTCACCGAATACAAATTTAAAAAATGAAAAAATTTTTATTATTCTTTTCTTTTTTGCTTCTATGCATTATTGTGTCGGGCGAAAGCAAAACATTTGTTCACCCCGGTATTTCACACAAAAAATCGGATTTGGACAGGTTTAAGGCCATGGTTCAGGCTAAAATCGACCCGTGGTATACTTCATTTCTGACATTGTCTAAAGAATCCAATGCACAATATACCTATTCGGTAAGAGGTAACAAATCCTTCACAACTGTCACACAGGATGGATTAAATTACAGTGCATTGTCGGCTGATGTGAAGGCTGCTTACCTGAATGCAATAATGTGGACAGTTACCGGCGATGTTCGTCATGCCGATAAAGCCGTTGAAATACTGAATGCATGGCAGAATCTAACCTGTTTTACAGGTGGAGGTACAGAATCGCTGAATGCAGGACGTGTAGCCTGGCAATTGATTGAAGCCGCTGAAATTATAAAAAGCACATATTCCGGCTGGTTACCTGCTGATATTCAGAAGTTCAGCAATATGCTCGTTTATCCGGGATATTCAAATACTGCAGTCCCGGCTTCATTGAATGCAAACAACGGAACATTCTACTGGAGAGTATATCAGGGCGACTGTGCCCGTCACGGTAATCAGGATTTATTCGGCTGGCGGGTTGTAATGTCGATGGGGATTTTTCTCGACAACGAAATAATGTACGACAGGGCGCTGCGCTATTTTACCGGCTTACCACATCGTCCCGACGACCTTCCTTATGTATCCGGTCCTCCTGTAAATTCAAATTCACCAACATCCTCGAGTGAGTATTTCCTTGTATATAGCCGTAATGGTGAACAAAATACCATTCCTGATTATGGATACGACGGAGTACTTACCAATTACATCTGGGAAAACGGACAATGTCAGGAAAGTTCACGCGATCAGGATCACGCTATCCTCGGTCTTGGATTGATCTCATCGCTGGCCGAAATGGCATGGAATCAGGGTTCGGATGTCTATGGCATGTTCGACAACAGAATTCTGAAAGGATACGAATGGGCATTACGATACAATGTATCCAATAATTATTCATTCCCCGACCAACCAACGTCGTGGGAACCCACTGTTGAATCGGGTGAGTTTATTCAGCGCAGAGACAGGACAGGAAGATGGTATTCGCTGAAAGTAAACCCGCATTACGAAGGAGATTTTGTCGGTTTCAGTCGTGGAAATTTCAGAGCCGACAAGCGCCCTGTGTATGAAGTTGCTCTGGCCCATTATGATGTTCGCATGGGTCTGAATCCGGATTTAATGAAATGGACCAAACGTGCACTTGAAATTTCGAATCAGGAAGTAGGTTATGAAACTTCGGGATGGTCACTCGATCATTTAGGCTGGGGCGGACTGACTTTTCACAGAACTGCATGGATGACCGGTGATCCTGTACATTTTGAAAACGGAAAACCTGTTTACGAAATGCCTGAAATTCCGTGTACAATCAGTGCAGTCAACTATGATTACTTTACTGCAGATGGACAGAACCACACCTACTACGATCAGACCCCGACAAATTCAGGTGCTGTCTACCGTACCGATGCTGTTGACATTTCAGCCGGTGATAATGGTTTTGTAGTAAATGAGATGCAAAATGGTGAATGGTTGAGTTACACTTTCAAAGTGCCGGTCGATGGTGAATATCACATCCTGTTGCGACACAATACAACCGGAAGCGGTGCAAAAATGAAAATCAGTGTAGATAACGAATTACAGTTAGAACAAACACTTCCGCTTACCAACGGTTATGCAGAAACTTCGATGGGAGGTCTGCAACTGGCAAAGGGAGCAAAAGTGATGCGGATTTATGTTACAGGTGCCGGCAATGTTACAGCCCTGAGTCAGATTAAAATAATACTTAATCCGAATGCCACGAAGAAAATTAACTTTTCTGCTGCATTAAACAGTTCAAATCAGGCGGTACTGAACTGGTCGTTCGAAAACATTATTCCTGCCAATTTGCGGATATTCAGGTCAGCTACAAATGATTTCAATTCAGCCACTGCTATAAAGACTTTGTCAAACGATATAATCACATTTACCGATGCAACTGTAAACGCCAAAACACCGGCATATTATTATTGGTTGGTATGCGACGAAGCCGGAACTCAACTCAAATCAGAAGTTTCGGCTGTATCGTGGGGATATTTCCTTGATAATTTTGCAAATCCTGCCACAGCTCTGTGGAGTGTGGTAAACGGCACAGGTTCAGTTTCAAATAATGTTTTGAACATCAACACCTATTCTTCAGGCAAAGCATACCTCAGCCGTACCGGTGGGATAACGTTACATGCAGGAAATTACCCGATACTTGCTTTTAAAATGGACTCACCGTCCGGAACTTCAATTGCACTTCACAGTGCTGTGAGCAGTATCCTGGGAGGCGGGAGCAATTTACAAACCGGCATACTGAACAATAATGTGTATTATTATGATTTACGGAATATGGGATTTGTATCATCATCGGGCACAAAAATGGTTCCGGTCGACAGTATCTTTTCAAGCACCTATTTTCAGATCAGAATGACTGTTACAAGCTCAAACCCATCGGCATTAAGCTGGATTGGTACCTTTAAATCAGTAAATGATTTATCACAGTTCATTTATTCGGGTGTGAAATCGCTGACCGAATCGGGTATTTCATTTTCACAAACAGGAAAAAAACTTGTATTAAGTTCCATTAATGAACCTTTTCAGCTTAGAGTTTTCAATATCACCGGACAACTGATTTCAGAAAATTCAATTACAGGTTCTGATTCCGGGATTTCATTTCCCGGTAAAGGAATTTACATTATTTCATTAAGAGGAAAGAATCAAAATATTTCACAAAAAATTATCGTTAACTAATTATCAAAAAGCAAATTAATAATATTATGAAGCCAAAATTCTTCACCTTTATAGCAGCTGTCATAACAGCTTTTGCTCTCAGCTCAACTCTTTCGGCACAGTCAGCCGGCGATTTTGTGGCTACCACTTCGGGCGATTATAACACTGCGGCCAACTGGTCAGTCTCAAATGGTTCCGGTGGATTCACAGGCACAGCTTCGTCAGCGCCCACCACAGCCATCAATGTCTGGATTCCGGAAAATATTGTTATGACTACTGCTGCTCAGGCAAATGCACTTAATATGAATATTGCCGGAGAATTAAACTGCGGAAATTTCACTGTGCAACTTGGTACAAATGCGGGTACAACCGCCGGAAATCTAACGATTACATCAACCGGAAAACTACGTTCGTCAAATGCTACCGGAGGTACTGTAAACAGTTTAAACATATATGGAAGCACCATTACAGTAGATGGTCAGCTCGGAGCTGCTACTGCCACAAATACTACTGCCTATAACGCAGCTTCGAATCCGAATGGCGGAGGCGGATTTCGTGTATATTGTATGGCGGTTAAAGCCAACGAAACAACTACGATCAATATCTCAGGCTCCGGAAAAATCAATATAGCACGTTTTTATGGCTCTTCTCAAACAACTGCCTCTGCTCCTCAGGTGATCAATATTAACACCGACATTAATATCCTGAATAATAATTCAACTTCGGTTGCTGCGTTTGGAAGTATCGGGAATACAGGTGGTAGCAGCCGAACAATAAATATCAGCCCGGGTAAAACTGTAAAATTTACCGGTGATACCCCAAAATCGTCAATGCACAGAGATGCTGTTACGGTAGGCAATTACACTTCAGGCGATTTTATTTACAACGTTGCAGGCACACTCGACATGGGGAAAGGTACCATTCGTCTTTACACTTCCTATACTTCGGGTAATTCGAAAGGCACTTTCTTAAATGTAAAGGATGGTGGTACATTGGTTGTCGGCGACACAATCAGGTTACAGCCGGGGCAGGCCAGCGGACAAATCTGCGGTATTTTCCCCGAATCAGGTTCAACTGTTAAGTTCGGACAGTCAACTTCAGCCACACAGTTCAAAAACAACATAGGAGCAGCAACAGCTGAATTTCCGGCAGTCTTTTCGAATTTAATACTCGACAATACAGCTGGTTTAATTTATCCTGTTTCATTTACTGTTAATGACCATCTGACTTTGGTCAACGGGAAAATTCTTTTGGATAACAATCATCTTACCATAGGAAATTCAGGAACTATTTCAGGGTTTTCCGGGTCAAATTTCATAGTTACCACCGGAGAAGGAACATTGATTCAAAATGCAACTGCAGGTATAAAAAAAGAATTTCCTGTAGGTGCTGCAGCAACAAGCTACGACCCGGTTTCACTTACTCCGGCCACCGAATCTGTTTTTGCAGTCAGGGTTGGTACTAACCTGCCGGCAATAGCTCCTTCAGGCTATTCATACAACCCGAAAGCATGGAACATAACACCAGTAACAGCCTCATCAACAATTGTCGAACTTACTCCTTCGGAAGTTACGTCTGTCGCTGCAAATCATGTTATCGGGCATTATATGAACGAAACTTATACGAATATGGCTGCTGTAAAAAACGGGAATACCTACAGTGCTGTATTCAGTACTTTCTCGCCTTTTGTGACCGGCGCTACCGACTTAGGTACAGGAATTGAAGCGACAAAAAATAAGCCGGTGATAACATCCATCGGCAATCAATTAATAATCAGTGGAATAAACGCCGGAGAAATAATAACTATCATCAATGCAGCCGGACAACAAATCAGCAGTATTGCAGCCACATCCGCCAAAACGACAATAAACTTAAACAACGGATTGTATTTTGTTAAAGTAAATCATCAGGTTCAAAAAGTAATTTTATAAATCATTTACAAAAAGTACTTTCTGTCGGGAATTATTATTTAAAAATTCAGATCAGGGAACCCCGTTCATTCAGGGTTTCCTGATTTGTTTTGAAAAGAACTTTGTTGCATTATCCCTGTTTTTTTTAAAAAATATTGTGAATCGCTAAGTAAAAAGCTTTTCTGTTTCGTATTGATTATCTAAAGATGTTTATTTAAACAACTTATGTTTTTTAAATCTGATAAATTTAATCACAGCAATATGAAAACAAAGATTTTTAGTTTGATTTTTATCTTTATTTCACTTTATGGAATAGGAAATACCGCTTACGGACAAGTATCAGGTGATTATGTTGCCACAACTTCAGGCGATTACAATACGGCTGCTAACTGGTCAGTCTCAAACGGCGCAGGAGGATTTTCGGGCACAGCTTCGTCTGCACCTACCACCTCGATCAACGTATGGATTCCTGAAGGGAAGATAATGACAACAACTGCTCAGGCAAACGCCCAAAACATGAACATCTCGGGAGAATTAAATACCGGCAATTTTACAGTTCAGCTGGGAACAACTTCCTCCACAACAGTTGGAAATCTGACAATTACATCCACCGGGAAACTACGTACCATCAACGCAACAGGAGGTACCGTAAACAGCCTGAATATTTATGGGAATTCTATTACTGTTGATGGCCAGCTCGGTGCAGCAACCGCCACAAATACTGCCGCCTATAATGCAATTACCAACCCTGATGGTGGTGGAGGTTTCCGAGTATATTGTCTTGCTGTTAAATCTAATGTGACTACTACTGTCACTATTTCGGGTGCCGGTAAAATAAATGTTGCCCGTTTCTACGGATCATCTTTAACAACGGCTTCAGCCCCTCAGGTGATTGATATTAATACTGACATTAACATACTTAACAACAACTCTTCTTCGATCGCAGCTTTCGGGAGTATAGGAAACACCGGTAACAGTAACAGGACTATAAACATAAACAGAGACAAAACAGTTAAATTTACCGGTGAAACACCTAAATCCTCACTTCACAGAGATGCCGTAACAGTTGGTAATTATAGTTCCGGAGATTTTATTTACAATGTGTATGGTACGCTTGATATGGGCAAAGGGACTATCCGCCTTTTCACATCTTATACTTCAGGTAACACTAAAGGTGCATATCTGAATGTTAAGGATGGAGGAACGTTAATTGTCGGTGATACAATTCGGTTACAATTGGGTCAGGCAACAGGACAGACATGTGGAATTTTTGCCGAATCGGGTTCTTTAGTCAGATTTGGTCAGAGCGCAGGTATTTCTACGCAGTTTAGGAACAATATTGGTGCTGCTCAGCCTCCCTTCCCTTCATCATACTTTAATGTTGATGTAGAAAACCCGGCCGGAATCTCAATTCCAAACAGCTTTTTAATTGCAGGAACTTTAAACGTAAATCAAAATTTTACAGGTACAACAATCACAATATTACCTCAGGCTAATGTAAACATCGCTAACGGTAAAACTTTAACAGCCAATGTTCTTAACCTGAATAGCAATGCATCGGGAACCGCAACTCTGGTCAACAAAGGAACAACTTCTGTTACCTCTGCTTCGGTGCAGCAATACCTCCCCGATGCCCGCAACTGGTATGTTTCGAGTCCGGTTACAGGTGCTGTTGCTCAGAGCGGATATACTTATTATCAAAGGGATGAAACGGCTTCGAGCTGGACATCACGACCTTTCGTAACTGATAGTATTTTCTTAAGGGGACATGGTTATATCGTTTTACCAACTGCGGCATCAACACTTCAGTTTAACGGAACCCTGAACAGTGGTGACGTAAATGTTTATCTGACTAAATCAGGTTCAGGTTTTAATCTGATTGGTAATCCTTATCCTTCACATTTGACATGGACAGCTGATTTTGTTGATGATTTGACAAATGCAGCTAAAATTGAGCCTACCATCTGGATTCGTACCAATGCAGGCAACGTAAATAACGGTGGTAATGCAGCATGGTCGTTTCTGACTTACAATGGTCACTCGGGTGAAGCTGTTCCGCTAACATCAATTCTTACAGGGGGCATTATTCCTCCGATGCAGGCATTTTGGGTAAAAGCCAAAGCTGCCGGAACGCTTACCCTCGATAGCAAACTTGTACGTTCTCATCAATCTTCGAATCCGCTGAAAGTACGTACTGCCATAAATACCGGCAGACAACGCATTCGGATGGAAATATCGGACGGTTCGACTACCGATGAAACACTGCTTTATTTCGATGGCGATGCCTCAGATGATTTAGATGCATTCGATTCTCCAAAATTTACCGAAACAAAAGACGTTCAGTTATACACCAGGGCAGGAAATGAAAATTTGGTTATCAACGGATTGAACTCAATTACCGATAATATGCTTATTCCGCTTGGAATAATTACTGGCCAGTCGGGTACATTTACTTTAAAACCTACTCAGTTGGATAATCTCGCTTCCGGCACCAGGGTTTTTCTGGTGGATGGTTCGGTTCAAACCGAATTAGAACTGAATAAAGCATACACTTTCAGCTCTGATGCAACAGAAAACTCTTCCCGTTTCAGCCTGCTCTTTAAAGCTCCTTCAACCACAACTCATAGTGAAAACTTAATGAGCAAGCCCGCATTCAATGCTTATCGCGACACAAACGGGCAATTGGTTATCACAGTAAATAACGCATTTAATACTGACAGCAAAATATTAATTTATAACCTGTCCGGTCAGAAAGTAAGTGAAAGCACTATCAACGGAATCACAACTGTCATTAACCAACCGTTGAAAGCAGGGGTTTATTTTGTAACGATAAGTTCAGCAGCTAAAAACATAACTCAAAAAGTTGTAATCAATTAAATCAAACCAGGAAAATGAATAATATGGATACAGACAATAAGAACATGGAAAAACGAAATTATTTTCCTCCGTTTATAGAGAAAATAAGGTTAGATAATGAAATTTCACTGGCTTTGGAATCACTTCCGCCCGCAGGCCCCGACGAAGGAGCATATTTATCACCTGATTTTTCTGACAGGAATCCCATGAAATGCAAATTGGGATAAATACAGGCTGAAAAGTAATATAAAAGAGCAGAGTTTGAAAAATGACTTTGCTCTTTTTTTCTGAATTATGTACTTGTATTAAGTATTTAAAGCTGTGTCTTCGTATTATATTTCGATAAGTAGATGTAAAATGATCAGAATTTTCGGTACAAAATATTTGATGTTGTTCCTGTTGGTTTTATCAACAATAACAATAAGTGCAGCGGAATGGCAATGGTCGGTACAGATACAATCTTTTGTGTCAGCTGAAACCAACGACCATCCGCGTGCTTTTTTATGGATTCCAAATGATTGTAAGCAAATTAAAGCAGTCGTTGTTGGGAACCACAATATGCTGGAAGAAGGCATTTTGGAACATTCGGATTTTCGCAGCAGAATGTCTGAACTTAATGTTGCAGAAATATGGATTACTCCCGGACTCAGTCAGTCCTGGGAACCAAATAAGGGAAATGCACAAATAGCATTTGATGAAATGATGCAATCTCTCGCTGAAATTTCGGGATATTCCGAATTGAAATATATTCCCGTCATACCAATCGGACATTCGGCAATGGCAACATTTCCATGGAACTTTGCCGCACAAAATCCGGAGCGTACACTGGCTGTGGTTTCAGTAAAAGGGGATGCCCCCGGCACCGGTCTTACCGGATATGGCAGGTCAAATCTGGACTGGACTAAAGCTGATATTTCAGGTATCCCGGGATTGATGATCATGGGCGAATACGAATGGTGGGAAGCACGTGTGCAACCGGCACTGGATTATAAAACAGCTCATCCGGAATCATGCATTTCATTTCTTTGCGATGCGGGACACGGACATTTCGATTTTTCGGATCAACTGATTGATTATATCGGATTATTTATCGAAAAAGCAGTAAAGTTTCGTTTAGCAAAAAACCCTGAACAAAATGAAAAAGTAAAACTTATTCCCGTTCATCCGGAAAAAGGCTGGTTGGCCGAACGTTGGCATAAATACTCTGTACCTTTTGCCAAACCGGCTGCTTTCTCAGAATATAAAAATGATAAAACCAATGCATTTTGGTATTTCGACAAAGAAATGACAGGAAAAACTGAAAAAATTTACAGACGGCAACAGCATAAAAAAGAGCAATACATAGGGTTTGTACAGAATGAAAAACTTTTGCCGTATTATTCTGAATTGCATGCCGGAATCGTTGCAGCTTTTGAACCCGGAGCTGATGGCCTGACATTTCATGTAAATGCTGTATTTACCGACAGCTTACGAACAAAAATTATTAGTGAACATGCGAAAACAAAACCTGTAATAACACGTATTTGCGGTCCCGTTCAGAAAGTGAACGACTCTACATTTACCATTAGGTTTTATCGTATGGGATTAAATAATACCAAACGGACAGCTGATATTTGGCTGATGGCAGCTAACGAAGGAGATAAAAATTTCAAAAGCTCTGTACAACAGCTAAATATCCGGATTCCTTACCGAAATACAATTGGGAAAGCGCAAAAAATTACATTTGATTCTATTCCTGACATCAACCAAAGCATAAAATCGGTAGATTTGCATGCTACTTCCGATAGCGGACTGCCTGTTTATTTTTATATTCGCGAAGGTCCGGCTGAAATCAAAGAAGATAAATTAGTTTTGACCGGAATTCCGGCACATACTGAATTTCCGGTTAAAGTAACGGTTGTAGCCTGGCAATACGGGCGCAAAATCAAACCGGAAGTTCAAACTGCAAACCCCGTAACAAGAGAATTTTATATTCAACAATAACACTATTAAAATGAAAAAATACAGTTGGTTTTTAATTTTTTTACTTTGTACCTGTTTTTTAAATGCTGCAAAAAACAATTGGAATATTTATCTGAATTTTCCAAATGAGAAAAAGCAACTAATTGAAAACGTTGATTTTACTAAAATAAGCAATTTTTCCACAACAAAAAAAATACATAATTATACTGTTTCTTTGAATATTAAAAAGCAGGATGGATACTGGATTTATCGTGTGGATGTGAGTCCGAAAAACCTGCCAACCAACTGTTTTATAAGTTTGTCGAAAAATTATTCGGGGGAAGAAACACCTTATTGTTTTTACGGCAGGGTGAAAGAATCAACCATTTTCAGACAAAGTCCGCATGAACCGGCCGACCACGAAATGACCGGGCTTGTAATGCAACCGGTACCAATGGTTGGGATAAAAAAGGGCAATAACTTCGAAATTGCCCTGAGTAACAGTCCGGTGTTCTATGATAACTATACCACTCAAACCTTCAACCTTAAAAGGAAGTTTGTTTCACTTGCAACAGGCGACAACGGTACTGTATTCAATCAGAATGCAGAAGAAATTTATATTGATTCACTGAAAAGAAGAGGTACCAAAAAATACATCGTCGAACCACATTTTTTTAATGTGGATACTAAAAATTCCCATCATTTGGATGGCGTTTTTTTTACATCTGCAGAAAATGAGATTGGGAAACTGCGTGAAAGGGTAAATGAAATTATTGCCGGAAACTGGTCTGATGGAAAAATCACGGATTTGCTCGGTTCTACTGTGTTTAGTACTTCATATATGAATTTGCGGGTGAACGAAACCAAAAAAAGTAAATTCTGGGTAATCCCTGCCATTGAATACGCCAACAAGCAGTATACACGGGATGCATTCTGGATTTCTATGGTATTGCCCGATACCTTTTCGTTGTCATGTTACGAAAATGAAGCCGAAAATAATGAAAAATTTACAGGAGCAGAACGCCAGATTTTTACTATTGTATGGGCATACCGTAATTATCTGAAAGGCTTGCCTGTCGACACTTCGAATGTAAGAAAGATTTTAAGAATTGTCGAAAAGAAAGCTCCTGGCGGCTATTATTCAGGATTCGGCCCTTCGCGAAAAGCCGGCTGCTGGCAGGGATGGGCTGATAATCTGGCCTTTGATGAAACAGATGCCATTTCCAACAATCAGGGTTTGTATGTGGTAGCGCTCAAATGTGCTGAAAAAATGGGCGTTAAACCTCAGAGTTCCATCACCCAGGCTTTAAAAAACTATCAGGACATGTATCAACCCCGTATAAAAGGATTTGCAATCAGTAAAGAAAAAGATTCCATACTCTGTGTGGATGCATTGATGGGCGATTTACTGGCTCAGGTTTATTTAGGTGAAAGATTACTCCCCGAAAAGTCTGTCCTGTCACATTACGAAACCATGAAGCGGTTTGCTAAAACTAAGGTCGGATTTAAAACATTTTGTAATCCTGATGGCTCATACTTAAAACCTGAACAATACAACTCAAAAAAATATACAGCAGCAGTCGATAAAATTGAAAATGGTTTATATCAGTTTGGTGGTTCATGGTATTTGTATGATATGCAAATGCTGATGGACGCGTATCTGGCAGGTGCTTCTGATGCAGAAGATTTGATGATCTGGAGAACAAAACTGGAGTTTGAAAAAGGCAATACAACGCACGAATACATAAATACCACTACCGGTCAGCCCTCCAAACCGAATATGGGCTGGAATGCAGGTATTTACGGACTTTGGAACGAGTTGATCAAACAGGGAAAAGCCACTGACAGGTTTTTTAAAGAAGTAGACAAATTAAAATGATTAATAAGGATTATATAAGTTAAGTTTTTTGTGAGAGAATATTTCTCTGAATGCGTAGAACGCAAAGTCATAATGAAGCAAAGAAAAACTTTTTAGTTTTTCACTTTGTGTCCTTTGCGTATATTTGATGTTGCTATAAAAAGTGTATTTTATCTTTGCGTTCTCAGCGTTTAAATGTTTTTTAACAACAAATATTTCAACATATATAGTCTCCAATATCAAAACCAAAATATGAGAATTAAAATTATATTTCTGGCAATTTGCTTTAGTTTTGGCCTGCAGGCTCAGTCTGAATACCCCGGCCAATTCGAATCAAAATTTGTAATAAAGAACAAAGCACATTTTAAAGCCAAATGCTTCGAATTACAGGATGTCCGCTTGCTCCCATCCCGTTTTCAGGAGAATATGAAATCAGATGCTGCGTGGATATTGTCGTTGAATACCAAAAGCCTGTTACACAGTTTCCGTAACAATGCCGGTGTATTCAGCGGTAACGAAGGAGGATATATGGTAGTGCCCAAACCGGGTGGTTGGGAGTCGCTGGATTGCGATTTACGCGGACATACCACCGGACATTTGCTTTCGGCTCTGGCGTTGATGTATGCTTCAACAGGTGAAAACGTATATAAACTGAAAGCAGACAGCATTGTAAAAGGATTAGCTGAAGTTCAGACAGTTTTAAACAAAGGCGGTTATCTGAGTGCTTTTGGCGAGGGACTAATCGACAGGAATATTCAGGGAAAAAACGTATGGGCACCATGGTACACGCTTCATAAACTTTATGCCGGGTTGCTCGATCAGTATTTATATTGCGACAATCAGCAGGCATTCGAAGTGGTCACAAAGATGTCGGACTGGGCTTACAATAAACTTTCAAAACTCAGCGAAGAAACCCGCAGGCGAATGATCCGCAATGAGTTTGGAGGTATTGGCGAAACTTTTTACAATATGTACGCCTTAACAGGTAACAAAAATTATGAATGGCAGGCAAAATTTTTCTATCACAACGAGATGATTGACCCGTTGCATGATGGAAAAGATGAACTGGCCGGTAAACATGCGAATACTTTTATTCCAAAACTTCTGGCAGAATCGCGCAACTACGAGCTCAATGAAGATCAGGCCGGTAAAACTGCGGCCGTAAATTTCTGGATGAATGTAACACATCATCATTCCTTTTGCACAGGAAGCAACAGCAGCAAAGAGAAGTTTTTTGATGATAAAAAAATGTCGGAATTCCTGACCGGCTACACCGGCGAAACCTGTAATACCTATAACATGCTCAAGCTGAGTCGTCACCTGTTTTGCTGGGAAGCGCAGGTCGAAGTGGCTGATTATTACGAGCGGGCACTACTTAATCATATTTCAGGTCAGCAGGATCCTGAATCGGGGATGGTTTCGTATTTTTTACCAATGATGCCGGGTGCTCATAAAGTGTACAGTACCAAACAAAACTCCTTCTGGTGTTGTGTGGGCTCCGGTTTCGAAAGTCACGCCAAATATGCCGAATCCATCTACTTTTACGACGAAAAAGGTATTTTCGTAAATCTGATGATTCCATCGGTTCTGAATTATAAAGCTAAAAATTCTGAATTGAAACAGGAAACTTCCTTCCCTGTGGATGGAAAAACTACAATAACAGTCACAAAAGCAGATAAAAACACTAAATTTGCTGTTTATCTGCGTTATCCATCGTGGGCAACGGGAGTAAAACTTAGATTGAACGGGAAAAAAATTCAGGTAAAACAGGCTGCCGGAAGTTATATTACAATTATCCGCAACTGGAAAGCAGGCGATGTGATTAGGGCCGATTTTGGTATGGAACTTACGTTGGCTGCCACACCCGACAATCCTGATAAAGCAGCTGTCATGTATGGTCCGGTTGTATTAGCCGGTGAAATGGGAACAGAAGGTTTCACTGGTTCACAACCTTTTTCAGACCCGACGAAATATAACGACTATTATACTTACGATTATCATGTCCCGGCTGATTTTAAATCGACACTGATTGTGGATAAGAATAATATTTCAAAGTCCATAATTCGTAAAGGTCAGTCGCTCGAATTTACAACATCCGAAGGTTACACGCTGAAACCGTTGTACAGCATTCATCGCCAGCGTTATGTGGTTTATTGGGAAGTAACTGCCCCCTAAATTCCCCTCAGGGTCGACTTATATATTAGAATTGATTATTACAACAATAAATAAGATTTTATGAACAAAGAAAAGAATATGGCATACGTTGGTAACTTTAACTCCCCTCTGAGGGGGTCGGGGGGCTTCTTTCTTATTTTAGCTCTTTTATTTTCATTCACCCTTTCAGCCCAAAAAATAAAACATCCTTCGCTTGTTTTTACCTCTGAACGTATTCAGCTGGCAAAAAAACAGGTGAAAGAGGATGCCGGAATGGAAGCAGCCCTGAACAATATACTCAAAGTGGCTGATGATAACCTGAAAAAAAATGATTTACTAAAAACCGATTACCTGGTTTTGGCATATCTGATGACAGATGATAAAAAATATGCAGACAAAGCTAAAAGCATTTTACTTAATTCGGTTAGAGGGAAACAATGGTTCAGCACCGACGAAATGATGCTTCGTAAACCTGCATGGCGGGCCGATCTGGGGCTGGCCAATAAATGTAAAATCAGCGCTATTGCTTTTGATGGTATTTACAATGCACTGAATCCCGACGAACGGAAGGAAATTGCTACCGGATTGTACAAACTCGGAGTCGTTCCTTCGCTCGAAGACTGGTTGCTCGATCCAACCCGCATCCATTCGCTGAATTCGATGGGACACAACTGGTGGACTGCCTGTACCGGAATGGGTGGACTGCTTGCTGCAAGTATCGAAAATGAAATCCCGGAAGCCGCAAAATATGCCACCAAATTATACAATCAGTTACCCGAATGGTTTTCGTTTGCCGGCGATGTATTACAAAACAAACCGAAAACTTTTGACATAAACGGAGGTATGTACGAAAGCATCAATTATGCTACTTTCGGCACAAGCGAAGCCCTTTTGTTCCGCATTGCATGGCAAAATGCACATCCTTCTGTAAAACCCGGTTACATTCCTGAACTGGATAAAACTCCTGAGTTCTTCATGCATTTCGCCTATCCGCGAACCGGAATATTGTACAGTGTGAATTTTGGCGACAGCCATTCCAATGTAGCTGGCGATAATACCCTAATGCTTCTTTATGCTTTGGGGAATAAAGATAAAAACATACTTTGGTACCTGAGTCAGGTAGTGGAAGGACAACATCGTGAAGGTAATTCAAGAAATACACCCATCGGATTTTTGTATTTCCCGGATACGAAAAATGCTCCGGCTGCTCCCGATTTAGCATGCTCACAGATATTTTCCGATTTTGGATGGGCGTCGTTCCGTACCTCATGGAACAAAAACGCAACCATGCTGGCTGTGAAAAGTGGTCATACCTGGAATCATTCGCATGCCGATGCCAATTCATTTATCCTTTATCACAAAGGAGATGTAATTATTAAAGATGCAGGAAATTGCTCATACCCTAATCCTGAATACAGAAATTATTTCTTTCAGAGTCAGGCTCATAACATAGTGCTTTTCAATGGCGAAGGACAGCCAACCAATCAGCAGTACGAAGGTTCTATGCTCGATGGAAGTCTGCATTCACTTATGGACGCTGGTAATATAAAATACATTTTAGCCAATGGCACAGGACCTTATGCCAATAATTTCAGTCGTAATTTCCGTCATTTTTTATGGATAGATAATGTAATTTATATCATCGATGATTTGAAAACGTACAAACAAGGAACGTTTGAATGGCTATGGCATACCGAAGGTTCAGTAAAGAAAAACGGCATTGATATGCAGGTCGTTAACAACAATGCTTCCGTTGTTATTCGTCCGATTTACCCCGAGTACCTCGTACCATCGGGATTTGTACATGATTATCCAACTTTCCTGAATGTAGAAGAAATGCAGGGACCGACCGAAGATTTAAAGGGGAAAGAAACCTACTACAGTTTTAAATATCCCGTGGAAACCAATCGGATTAAAGGACTTACTGCTATTATTTTAAAAGATTCAGTCAACGGGAAAAATTTACCGAAAATGGAGCGTACAGAAGGGAAAGACTGGATTGGTTTGCGCATAAAGAACAAAGGAAAAGCAACTGACTTATATATCAATCAATTAGCCGACGGAAAGTTAATGCACATGAATTCCTGGATTCAGGCAGATGGGTGGGAAACCGATGCCTATATGTTTGCTGTGAGCTACGATGAAGGATCAAAACCATCGGAAGCCAAAGATATTTTTATTGCTTACGGAAGCGCATTACGACGCGATGGAGTTTCGTATTTTGGTTCGCTCCCGAAGCTCAATGCCATACAGAAAAATGAAGGCAAAGAAGTACAAATTACTGTTGAAGGTCAGCCATTGATAAATGCCACATTTTTTAGTAAGGCCCAACCGGCAACGTTGATTTTAAACAACAAAAAATCGGATGTAAATTATAGTAATCAGCAAATTAACATTAAAATTGATAGCCGAAAATCAGAATGAGAAAAGTGCTTTTTGTTTTTGTTGCATCTGTAATTTGTTTCTTTTCAAATGCTCAGTTAGTGATTCATTCTGTTCCTGCAGAAGTTGCTCACAACAACGATTATGATGTAAAAGTGCGGTTAGCAGGCGGTGCATGGAAAGACCTTTTTGAGTATCAGGTACTGGTTGACATGCACAAAGTTCGTAATTCGTCGATGGTAACTTTTGACTTTAACGGAACAGTCGAAGTGGCTGTTAAATGCCAGCGCGAATCTGTAAAAACAGTTCGTATTCGTCCGTATTCATTAGGTATAGAGCCGGTTATTAAAGGTGACACAGTGTTTTTTACGCTCACAAAACCCGTTAATTTGTCGTTGGAAATCAATGGCGACATTTTCCGGAATCTGCATGTGTTTACCAATCCGTTGGAAAGTCATTTTCCTGAAAAAAAAGACAAGAAGGTTATTTATATTGGCCCCGGTTTTCACACTTTCCCAAACAACGAACTGAAAATTCCTTCAGGAAAAACACTTTATCTGGCAGGAGGTGCAGTAGTGAAAGCCAACCTGATATGTGACAGTGTGAACAACGTAAAAATCGGAGGCAGAGGCATTATTTATCAACCTGAGAATGGATTAAAAGCAACTTTTTCAAAAAATATTGAAATCAGCGATCTGATTTTTATTAATTCATCTCATTATACAATTTTTGGAGGCCAGTCACAAAATATTGGCATAAAAAATATCCGTTCCTTCAGCTGTAAAGGCTGGTCGGATGGAATTGATATGATGAGTTGTTCGGAAGTGTTGGTCGATGGTGTGTTTATGCGTAACTCCGACGATTGTATTGCATTGTATGGACACCGGTGGAATTATTATGGCGATTGCCGGAATATCATTGTGAAAAACTCAACATTGTGGGCCGACGTAGCTCACCCGATTATGATAGGGACACACGGAAATCCGGATAAACCCGAAGTTTTGGAAAATATCATATTTCAGAATATTGATATATTAAACCAGGACGAACCTCAACTCAATTATCAGGGTTGCATGGCAATTAATGTATCAGATGAAAATCTGGCACGGAATATCCTTTTTGAGAATATAAGAGTTGATGACATAGAACAAGGGCAACTCGTAAATCTTCGTGTAACTTTCAATAAAAAATATGCCACTGCTCCGGGTAGAGGAATTGAAAATGTATATTTTAAAAATATCAGCTATAATGGAAAAAATGCAGGAACTTCAATTTTGGAAGGCTTTACAAATGAACGTAGTATAAGAAACATTACATTTGAAAATTTAAAAATAAATGCTGTGCTTATTGATGATAAAATGAAAAAACCGGGATATTTTCAAACGGCCGATGTGGCAAAATTTTATTCCGGTGTTTATGTTGAAAATCTGAAGTTTATTTCTACTGAAAACGATAAGTAAATTACTCAGTTGACTCGTATAAAAAATACTATTTAAATATATTCAATTCATGAAAAAGTATTTTATTTCATTATTTTCAATGTTTGTATTAGTGGCGTTTGTAAATGCCGGGACTATCATTCCCGAAACACAACAGAAACTAACATCGCCTGATGGAAATTATATCTTTAACTTTTATCAAAAAGAAATTGTAAACGGCGAAAAACAAATGTATTATTCGCTTTGGTTTAAAGGTAAAAATGTCATTGAGGAATCTGAACTGGGCATTTTAATTGAAAATCAAACTTTCGAATCGGCACTGGCTGTACCAAACGACACCTGCAAAATATGGGGTGAAAACTTAAACTTTACCGGAGTGCAACGCAGCACTTTCGACGAAACATGGAAACCAGTTTATGGAGAACATTCTTCCATCCGCAACAACTACAACGAAATTATAATCAGTTTCAGAAAAGGTAAAGCCGGAACCACAGGATTATCAGAAGGTTATGATAAAAACAAAAGTTACTTCATGAATGTAGTCGTACGCGCATACAACGAAGGTGTTGCAGTACGATATCATTTCCCGGAACCGGGCAACGGATTGTTTTTACACATTACAGGTGAGCAAACACAATTTACAATGCCCGAAGGAACAATGGCTTATTACGAGCCCTGGGCGCAGGGACCATATTCCTTACTGCCTCTGAAAAACTGGAGCGGTCAAAGTGAACGTCCACTTACCATGAAACTTATCAATGGCTTAACAGTTGCTTTAGCCGAAGCGCAAATGACTGATTATGCCCGTATGAAGTTCAGCCTGAATACTACAAAACCAAACACCCTGCAGGCAACTATCTATGGAAGCGTAGATGTTATTCCGGCTTATTCTACACCATGGCGTATCATCATGGCGGGCGAAAAGTCAATTGATTTGATTGAAAATAAAGATATTATATTGAATCTAAATCCAGATAATCAATTGAGAGATGTTTCGTGGATTACACCGGGAAAAGTCATTCGTGTTGCTAAAATGGATCAGGAAAATGCAAAAAAGTGTGTTGACTTTGCATCGGAAAGAGGATTGCAATACATTCATTTGGATGCAGGTTGGTATGGCCCGGAAATGAAAATGAGTTCTGATGCCACAACTGTATCAGACACTAAAGATTTTAACATTCCCGAACTTGTCAGTTACGCTGCGTCAAAAGGGATTGGTTTATGGGTTTATGTAAACCAACGGGCCCTTATTCAACAACTTGATTCCATACTTCCTTTGTATAAAAAACGGGGAATCAAAGGCATCAAGTTTGGATTTGTGCAGGTAGGCAATCAATACTGGACAACATGGTTGCACGAAGCAGTGAAAAAGTGTGCGGAATACGGATTAATGGTGGATATTCACGACGAATACCGTCCCACCGGTTTTAGCCGTACATACCCAAACCTGATGACACAGGAAGGCATACGTGGCAACGAGGAATTCCCTGACGCAACGCACAATACAATTCTGCCATTCACACGATATTTAGCAGGCGCAGCGGATTATACCATTTGCTATTACAGTTCCAGATTAAAAAATACCCATGCACATCAACTTGCATTGTCGGTGGTATATTACAGCCCGATACAGTTCCTTTACTGGTACGATCAGCCTTCGGCTTACAAAGGCGAACCGGAAATTGAGTTTTTCGATAAAGTAAAAACAGTTTGGGACGATACCAAAGTGCCGAGCGGCGAACCGGGTGAGTACATTACCACTGCCCGACGAAGTGGTGAAGACTGGTTTGTTGGCACTATTACCGGCAACAATCCACGGACGGTAAACGTTCCACTATCATTTTTAACAAAAAAACAAAAATATGTTGCAAGAATTTATGCTGATGACGACAATGTTACCACCAAAACCAAAGTGGGAATTTCTTCTTTCATTGTGACATCCGAAACTGTTCTGAATTTCAACCTGAAAGCCAAAGGTGGGGCAGTGGTTTACATTACTCCTGCAAAAAAGGAAGACTCAAAATTTCACAAACTCATCCCTGTAAAAAAAATCCTGTAAAATTCACAAAAAACATATAAAAAACCGGTAAACAGAATAAGTAAATCTGCTTTTCAATTCGTATTAACAGTAAATACACAAATTGTGCATTTCAGTTTTAAATGATACGGGTTAAAGCAGATTTACTTTTTTATTGTAAATCAGGTCATGATTGTTGCTCAGTATAATGCAAAATTAAATGTTGAACTGAGCTGAACTGATTCTTTAAATTAAAAAAGTAATTTCAGTATCGAAAAGCTGTAAGTAAAGAATAATTTATTTTCAGAATTGAAATTATCTGATTAAAATACACATATAAAACTATCTTCAACTCAATCCCGGTTTATGTTAACTATCGGCGGGACAGGATAAAGGGAGTTGCAGGAAAATAAATAAAGAATGAAGAAAAATAATTTAGCTGTTCTTCCGGTATTATTCGGATTCTTTGTCATGGGTTTTTGCGATATCGTGGGTATCTCATCTGATTATGCGAAAGATGCCTTTGGCTGGTCGAATACCATGACAGGTTTTGTACCGTCGATGGTATTTATATGGTTTCTCTTTCTGGGAATACCGGTAGGCATACTCATGAATAAGCGGGGTCGTAAGAATACGGTTTTACTGAGCATGGCAGTGACAATAGCGGGGATGATAATACCGCTTGTAAACTACAATAGTCTGACCACCATGTTAGCATATTCATTGCTGGGAATAGGTAATGCGATACTTCAGGTTTCACTTAATCCACTGCTGAACAATGTTGTAACTGACAAGAAATTGCTCACCAGCAGCCTTACAGCCGGTCAGGTGGTAAAGGCAATTTCCTCGCTGGCAGGACCTCAAATTGTACTGCTTGCTGTAAATTATTTTGGGAACGGTGACACAGGCCTTTGGTATTACAGCTTTCCAATACTTGGAGCAATTACACTTATTTCAGCTTTGTGGCTGTTATTAACACCTGTACCAACAGAAGAAACAGCCCCTGTAAAAGGCTCGCAGTTATCTGAAACTTTGTCATTGTTGAATGATAAAAAAATTCTGCTGCTGTTCTTTGGAATATTTTTCGTGGTCGGAGTTGATGTTGCAACCAACTTTATCAGTTCAAAAATTATGATTACACGCTTTGGCTGGGACAAAGCTGAAGCCGGTATTGCACCACAGGTTTATTTTTTCAGTCGTACGGTTGGTGCATTGCTCGGCACTTTTCTGATGACAAAAATTGCAGCATTAAAATACTTCAAAATTAATATCTTAATGGCAATAGCGGCCATTCTGACTCTTGCATTTATCGAAAACCCAACTGTAAATTTAGTTGCAATCGGAGCAATTGGTTTTCTGGCATCCTGCATTTTCCCTATTATATACTCCATGGCAGTTCAAACCCGACCCGAAAAAACAAATCTTATCTCAGGTTTAATGATAACTGCAGTGGCAGGCGGAGGTGCAGTAACACCGTTGATCGGATTTGCAACCGATCGTGTAGGTATCATCGGAGGTGTTTTCGTAATTTTAGTATGTGTACTTTATCTGACTTACTGCGCATTCGGAGTAAAGACGGAAAAAGCGTAAAGTTTTTTAGGTATGAAAAAGATGTTATTGATAGCAACAGTAATAATTGCAGTTTCCTGTTCGGGAAAAATAAACGATCAGTTTGTTGATAAAGCACTGAAATACTGTGCTTCTCAAACCGAACAAACAATAAGTGAATTAAAAGGTGATTCGGTCATCAATTATTCAATGATGCCACGAAATATTCTGAAAGGTGAAAACAGATGGAATTGCCGGAAGGTTTCGAAAGAAGAATGGACCAGTGGTTTCTGGCCGGGTATACTTTGGTACGACTATGAGTTCACCCACCAACCTGAGATAAAACATGAAGCAGAGAAATTTACCGAATCACTCTCGTTTTTATCCAAATGCCCTGCCTACGATCACGATTTGGGATTTCTGGTTTTCTGCAGTTATGGTAATGCGTACCGTTTAACCGGGAAACCTCAATATAAAAAAGTGATTCTCGATACTGCTGATACGCTGGCAACTTTATTTAATCCCAAAGTCGGTACAATATTATCGTGGCCCCGCGAAGTGAGTGAAAAAGGCTGGCCTCACAACACAATCATCGACAACATGATCAACCTTGAAATGTTGTTCTGGGCAGCGAAAAACGGTGAAAACAAACGGTTGTATGACATTGCCGTATCACATGCAGATGTCACAATGAAGTATCATTTCAAACCGGACTACTCGTGTTATCATGTTGCTGTATACGACACTACAAGTGGAAAATTTATAAAGGGCGTAACCCATCAGGGATTTTCTGATCAATCGATGTGGGCCCGCGGACAAAGTTGGGCAATATACGGATACACTGTTTGTTACCGCGAAACAAAGAACCCAAAATACCTTGATTTTGTGCAGAAAGTTACAGATGCATATCTGAAAAACTTACCCGCTGATTATGTTCCCTACTGGGATTTTAGTGCACCCGATATACCCAATGCACCCCGCGATGCATCGGCTGCCGCAGTAACTGCTTCGGCTTTACTCGAACTCTCCACTTATTTAAATAACAGAAAAGGGCAGTTTTATAAAAATATTGCAGTTAAAATGCTGAAAAGCCTGAATGAAAATTACCGGAGCGGTAGTTCCAATCCTGCTTTTCTTTTACACTCAACCGGTCATTGGCCGAATAATTCGGAAGTCGACGCCTCAATTATTTATGCCGATTATTATTATTTTGAAGCCTTACTCAGATTAAAAAGACTGAATGAAGGAAAAGCTGTAATCTGATATACAACTTCATTCCAACAATTTACATTAAGCTGATTATTAATTTCTTATCAGCTTAATGTATTTTTTTTGCCCATCTATACCTATTCTGCAAATATACATACCGACTTCAGCCCCTGATGGTGTCCAGCCGAATTTCTTAGTTCCCGGAGTTTCGGTACCGCTGAATAAATGTTTGATAAGTCGGCCATCCATACTCAGAATATCTATTTCCAAACCGGTCTGATATGGTAATTCTACTGATATTTGTGTCGAACCGGTAAACGGATTGGGCTGAGCATTGCATAGTATCGCGGCAACAGGTGATTGAACGGCATTCGGACCGGAATATTCAAATTTGACTTCGGAGATGGGTGACCATTCGGTTGAAGTTTTTGAACGTGCTTTTACGGTAATACTGCTGCCAACACTGAAAGCTCCGGCGTATGTTTTGGCCGAAGCAGAGACAGCACCTGTCACTAAAGTTCGCGGATCGGTTCCGTCTGTTGTATAATAAATTGTTCCGGCATTGGAAGTTATCCCCAGATTGACAGCTGATGAGATTGCACCACCATCATGCGAAAATGCAGGTGCCTGAACAGCAGGAAAATAACCCGCTTTGCGTAATTGTTTCAGTACAGTATCTGCCCTGAATGGGAAATAATTACTGAGTAAAGCCTGTTTACGGGGTAGCCAGTGTGTATTTTTGGTATAAAGCGTACCGCTGCAGTCGCCCCATCGTGCCGATTCAGCAATGATGGGTAAATCAATTTCATCGGCTAATGCCCTGTAACGTAATGCGGCCACATCGGGAGTTAAAGCTCCGCCGGGATTTATAAAGTGTTTCTGTATGTGATCGGCTAACTGAACTTTAAAATCAGCATTTTTAATTAAATAGGTGATAAAATAAGCTGGATTAGTCGAAGTTGCTTCGGCGGATACAATGTTAGTTCCTATTGCAGTCATCGTAGTTTCGGCATCCCAGCATAAAAACCGAAAACCTGCATCGTTAGTAACCCTGTTTCTACCCACACACCAGTTGTTTTTATTCCAGTCGAGATTTCCCAGATAATAATTGATGAGCATATAATCGATGTAATTATCCACTTCCAACAAATTTGAATATGCCGGATTCACCGTACCATCGGGATTTTTACCCTGAATTTTCTGGTAGTTGGCATTATTGGCAATATTGTTGGTTTGAATCTGATCGACCATATCCTTGAATGCCAGAAAATTGCCGGCTGTTGGTTTGGCAGTGGTGTAAGTGGCAGGATTGTACTGTTGTTCCTTAATAACATCAAATTCTTCTTCTTTACCCGTCATGTATGATTCCATAAAATCGTCTGAATAATCTTCGCAAACATTGTAAAGTCCCCAGTATAAACCATTCAGATAAAGGTGAACAAATCTTTCGTGTCCCGAAATCAAACCCATTTCGAGTTGGGTGGTTTTGGCCCATGAGTCCTGAATGTACTGAGCATCCACACGCTGCGCGGAATTTGCATTGTTGAGCAAAGTCCATGTATAGTTATAACCACCCCTGACTATCAATGAATTGAATTCTTTGACGGATTTCTTTTCTTCAAACAAATCAAAATTAAGTTTTGAAGGTCCGTATGCCGATTTAAAAACAAATTCGAAGCCATGCTTCGCCGAATTGGCAGGATTCCGGCTATTTCCTCCGTGAAGTTTCAACTGACAGTTCAGCTGAAATTCCTTTTTGGTGGCCGGATCAAAATATTCCACAGAAGTGGGACGTACCCAGTCAACACCCGTTCCGTTTGGTTTTCCGGTGTAGATATAAATACCACCGGTGGAAGCATTATTGACATCAGAGAATAAGTATCCGATATTTGTAACTATGTTCATGGTTGGTATCGAAGTCAGCGCACTTTCCATTAAACTTTTATAATCGTTGCTGTTACAAACTTTTGCATCCATTTGATAATCGGAAGGAATTGTGGTGGTGCTGGCAGCCATTTTCCAGTTAAGGGGATAACCTGCCGGTGCAGCCGGTTGGTTCAGTACATCAGCCGGGAAAATATAAGTATGGGTAATAATTTCGCTCGAGAGTCCGGCCGAATTGACAGTCACTGCACTCAAAGGAGTAGTGGTGGTTATGTGAACGGGCCCGGTATAAAGGGTTCCGGTAGTTTGTGATGGACGTGTACCGTTGGTACTGTAATAAATCTGACCTTCGCCTCCGGGCAGTGTCAGTGTCACATCGAAAGCCGATTTAAAGAATCCCCTTGTTGTACTGAAATTGGGCGCAAAAGGCAAACTACCGAATACATTTTCGGCACCCGGAGTTGCTGTTGTAAAATAAACAGGTTGACCCTGAAACAGCCCGTATGAGACATCCTGACGCTGAGCAGGGAAAAGAGGTGAATAAGCAAACGAGACACTTAAATCAGGTTCAACTATGGCTAAGTACTCGCCTGAACCTGAAAGTTTGAAATTGGCATGCAGAGTTTTGGCAGGATCAACCCTGTTTTTATCCGAAGCAAAAATCACCAAATAACTGCCTTTCTGAAGGATTTTTGAAGGAAACTTCCATTTGTTTAAAACAGCAGCATCATCAGTCAGATACCAGCCATCCAAATCGATGTCTGCATCGGTATTGTTATATAATTCCAGCCAGTCGGAATGTTCTCCGTCCTCATCAACAATATTGTTTGAATTGACTGCCATAAACTCAGTGATTAACACTTTGTTACTCTGCGCATTCAATTTTATTGTTCCAAATGCAAGAAAGATGATCAGCGCTAAACTGATTTTCATGGAAATTTTCATATATTATTTTTTAATTTTATTTATTGCACTTCGAGCGATTCAAAACTCAAACCATCTGCATTTTCAGCTGAAATCACGACTTTATATACTCCTGCATTGATATAATTCAGCGTCGTTGTATTGATTATCTTCCACTTTTCATTAGCAACAGGGAATGTTATTTCATCATCACGCAACCTGATACCATCAGCTGTAATTAACTGCATTCTTGCTTTTACGGGTTTATCTCCCGTGTTCATATAATTAAAACGTAATGCGTAAATTTGAGCAAGTCCGGTAGTGATTGTCCACTGAATTTGTCCTTTTGCCTGATTACAGAATTTCACACCTTCTTTTTGTCTTATATTAATTTTTACAGTTTTCCCTGTAACCAATGCTTTTGCAGCAGCATACACCGATATTGACCTTTGCTCTTTATCGACCGGTAAAAACTCTTTAGGGGTTTTCTCAAGTGTATTTTTACCTGCTTCGGTCCACGACCAGCTAATTTGCTGTGTAATCCGGACTTTAACAGATTGATCGGTTGTGGCGATAGCTATAGCTGAAATCAATGCCTGTCCTGCTTTTACTTCAGGAAATGAAATGATAAGCTGACCACCTTTTACTGTGGCATAAATTACTTTTTTCAGTGCATTATCATGACCACATTCGGCCCAGATATCAAGGTCGTTGATAACCACCGAATCATTCACAGCCACATCGAAAATGCGCATACCCTCACAGTCGGTTTTTTCGCCACCTCCAGTACCATGCCATGGTTCAACAAAATAAAGCTCTATGCGGTATCTGCCATCGGGCACTGCAAAAGTATATTTGAGTTTATGGCGTCCAAAACGGAAGTTACCGAAGAGTTCGCGATCATTTGTTCCCCTGATCGGATCAAAAGTAACCCTTTGACTTGCCTGAAAGGGATTTATTTCACTGAAGGCCGAAGCCCACGACCGGGAAAAAAGAGTATCATCCTTCAACCAGATTTGTCCTTCTTTGTCGGTATATTTATCACCGCCGCAGTTGATGCGATAAAGATAGTTGAAGCCCGGTTCGGCACGGGTGATGGCTGTGCCCGGTGTTGAATTATTTCCTTCAATTATTTTATAATGAGGAGCCATTTCCAAATGGTTCAGCAAAATTTTATCTTCGCACACAGCTTTTCCTCTAAAAAACCCTACTGCTCTGAGGACATTGTAGCGGATTTCACGGTTTTCCCAAACGAAATGTGTTCCTACACCTTTGTTCACTTTTTTCCCCAGAAAGACAGAATCAGCTGCATCATTATAAAGTTTCACACTATCACAGTTGCTGTAAACTTCAACGGTCGAACGTCCGGCTGCAGTAAAACGGTCGGGCCAGGTATGCGAAACAATATAAACCAACGGATCCCTGGCAGCTGTTACATAATTGGATTTATACAGGTAATATGCGTCGGTTGGCTCTTCCCAGGGCGAAACCAAACCTTTATTGTTGAACGGTCCGGCTTTGTCCATGCATCTGTACATTTCATCAGGCTGAATGCGACCCGGATTATCGTGCGAACTGAAAACCCATTGAAAATGACCGCACACACTGTCTTTTACCGATTCAGCCAATCTGATTTTTGTTTCGAGCAACTGACAAGCCCGGTTTTCGCTCCATGCGCCATCGATGTCAAATTTTGCTGGTTCGGTATGGAATCCCAGAGTGCGCCATGCTCCGTATTCACCGTTGAGTAACTGCGTTTTCTGTTTCAGTTCATTTCCATATTCATCAATATTTCCGCCATACGTGCCACTCCAGTTCTGTACTACATTCCAATCTGTACCTGTACCACCGTTACAGGTGGTAATGACCCTCATCGAACGGGTGGTAGGGTCCATTTCGCGAATAATATCACTGCATTCACGGGCAAAATCTTCGGGTAAAACACTTTCGTTTTGTAATCCCCACATGATGACCGATGGAGAATTGCGATGTTCCTTTACCCACTGTCGAAGCAGTTTTTTAAAATTCTCTCTGAATTCGGGAGTATCGTACCAAATGTGTGCGGAGAACTGGGGCCAGTAAAGCATTCCTTTTTCGTCGAGCAACTTTTGATATACTGAATTATGTGGCTGATGTGCATCTCTGAAAGCATTGAAACCTGCGTTCTGAATCTGTTTGATGCGTGAAGCAATTTGCTCTTTACTGAAGGCATGTGATTGCCCGAACTGATGCTCATATTCACAGGTACCGTTAATAAAAACCGGTTTCCCGTTGAGATAAAACCGACCGTCATTATCATTCCTTTTGACCGGCCAGCTAATGGTGCGAAAACCAAAATCAGTAGTGAGTTCGTCGGCGGTGACATTATTAGCCCGTTTAATCATTGAAGCAAGCTTATACAGACAGGGTCTCTCTGTGCTCCAGAATACAGGCTGTTTCACGGCTGCCGACTGACGGATGAATTTTGTTTCTCCGGGCCCGAGATCAAGTTTCTCTGACAAACGTAAAATACTAATCCCATCCTCATTGTTAAGTTTATTCACAAGCTCAATACCGGCTTTCACAGAAGAATAATTTTTTATTTCTGTTTCAATAAAAACAGAATCGGCATTGTCGTTGTGCCAGATATGAACACCAAAGGGTTCGATACGTACTTTATCTGTAATTTCCAGTGTCACCGGACGAAATATCCCCAGGGGTTGCGAACCTTCACTAAAACCCGATTCCGATGAACAGCCACCACATACCCAGGGCATATTAGTTATAATTTCAGGATGTGATGCTGTCACTTTCAGAGTATTTACGCCTCCCGGAATTATTATTTTACTTACATCCAGTGTTGTTGTCGTCCGTCCCGCCGGGAAACTTTCAATTGTCTTTCCGTTCAGTTCAACTGTTGCAAAAGTTCCCACTCCTTCGAAACGAAGGAAAAATTGTTTGTTATCCGCCAAAGGTGCAGTAAATGTTTTACTGTAGATGGCTGTTCCGTGAAGATTTCCATGTCTCAGTTGCCGGTACCCGAAATAATCATCCCAATTGTGTGGCAGATTTACTGTCAGAGAATCACTTCCCATGCGGGTTGTCCAGTTTTTATCAAGATCGATTAAAATCCGGGATTGCTTTGATTCAGGTTCGGGAAAATGCAATGAAGATTTTCCCAGAGCTTTACTTGTAGCAACGGCAATTCCCCGCTGATTGAATTTATTGACTGCACAATAATAGTGGTACACAATTCCTTCGTGACACAGAACAAAACTTTTGTGAGCGAATAAATTGTCATAGTCTTTCGATGGAATTATCAAATCATCACCCTGCCAGTCGGTCCAGTGAATCAGATCATAACTACAGGCAAAAGTATTGTATGCTTTATACGGCTTTTTGGGGTTAAATGCCGAAAAATAAAACATCACATATACATCACCAAACTTCTGTATCTGTGCATCTCCTGTAATCATCCCCTGAATTTCGTGACCGAATACCGGATTTCCCTGAAAACGTCTCCATTTTTTCATGTCATTCGACAAAGCAATTCCGATACGTTCACCTTTCAGGTTGCTTACAGGATTTTTACCTCCGGCGTTGTAAAACATGATAAAAGGCGCTCCCAGCTTTTTAGTTCTGTCGCGAAAAATGGTACTTTTATACTGAGTCAGATTTTCAAACCAGTGTGCATCAGCGTCATTTACCGAAAGAACGGGTTTGCTGAATGATTGCCATTCTACAGGTTTTCCTGAGTTTTTTTTACCCGTCCACGCTATGCCAATACTCAGTGGTCCGGATTCATACCCCTTTTCAGCTCCTCCGATATAGGACATCCAATACTTCCCTCTGTACGTTTCAGGTTCGTGATTTCCGTTCAGGTCAATGTCCTGAAGTGCAGGGAATCCACCACGCTGATTCATGTCCCATCCCGCATTTTTAAATGAAAGAATGTTTCCTTTTGTTGTCCAGTGCAACAGATCATCACTTTCCGCAATTTTAGTTTCGTATCCTCTCCCGTCAGTGCCTGTCCTCCCGTTGTAAACGAGGTAAGTCATGTACCATTTCCCTTTATGTCGGAAAACGGTGGGACAGTCGGTTTTATAATCATTTGTGGCAGGCGCCACAACTAAACCGTACTTATAAGGAGTTTTTACCTGTTCATAAATTTCAGCCATTCTTGATTCTGAAACTTCCTGAGCAGATAGCAATACAGGAACGAAAATCAGGAGAATATAAAGAGATTTCAGTATTTTCATTTGCCGGTGACACATGTGCCGGTGAGAAAACAAGTCCGGCAAACTATTAAATTGTGAATTGTAAATCAATAAAACATCCAGTCCATGGTCGATTCATCTCCTGTCCCGCCCCATCCCGTATCACGGACTTTTATATCGTCGGCAGTGAATCCGAGTACCAGAATCATACCTTTGGGTAACAACAATTTATGATAACCTTTTTCGAAACTGTAACTATGAACATTAACTACAGGAAGCCCTTTGAACCTGAGAGCATTAGTCAGAACCGGTTCAGCCTGACCGTACCGGCTGGCGGATGCATCGGTTTCGAGCATGGGTGGCTTGGCATATTTACGATGATCATCACGAAAATATCCGATTAGCAGTTTAACAGCTTGTGAGGATTCGAATTCAACAGTTGTTCCTTCCGACATTTGCTGATCGGCATTTTGAACAATAAAAGTGAGATTTTCAAGTTCAGGAGCAATTTTTTCGATGACCGACAATGTATCGTCGTACACCTGAACTCCCGGTTTTAAAGTAATTGTTTTAAAATCAGAAATCAGTTTAACGTTTGCCGGCTTCAGCGCCTGAACCTGAAGTGACTTTCCGTTATGGTTTTGTTTTGATTTTAAAATTTCCAGATTATTTTTAAAATTAGTCAGTTCTTTTTGATAAAACGGATATAATTCCTCCCAGGTTTTGTTTTTACCATCTTCTCCGCTGATAGGTATTCTTCTTTGTGCGGTTTGCATACTGTTGGCATAGAGATAAGTATTTTTTGTAAGCATCACCAGACGGGCATAATGCATTAAACTTTTTTCCATCAACGGGATAGCAGCTTCAAGGTTTGCAATATCTTTTCCCCACTGATAGTCCAGTACAAGCTCTGCAGCTTTCACCCTGTAATTGAAAAAATAAGCAAATTCACGGTAACAATGCATATCATTCTGCAATCTGACGAACTCCTGTTTGTTGCGGGTTACATTATCTTTCACCGAATCAATAGCTTGTATCGATCTGTCGCCATGTTCAATCACCTGCGCCACGATATCGGTTGGAAGTTCGCCTGTATGAGGCAGTTTTTGCCACTCCTTAGCCACATATTCAATCAGTTTTTCACCTTCAGGCCCGCAACTTTCATAAAACCCCGGCCAGATGGTATATTTGTATGGATTAATAAGTTGCGACATAAACATACCGAGCAGGAGAGTCTGGCGGTTGCCCTCTGTAATGCCAAAACGACGCAACAATTTGGGTGCTATTTCACCGCTTTCGTCGTAAGCTCTTTGTACTTTACGGGCATCGGCATCCGAAATTCCGTAAAAGTCACCTAATTGTTCATTCCAGTAAGCGATCTCATCGTTGCGGTTGCGGTGACAATTCCACGCATACCTCGACCATGTTTTATACCACATCCAGTCGCGGTCAATTTGTTTTAAACGGGTGCCGTCAGGTAGTTTATCAGCAGTATAGGGATAATCCCAGAACGAAGCCTGCGGATAAAGATGCAGGGCATTTGCACCATGAACATTGTGCATAGCCTGTACCGCTTTTTGCACAAATTCGGGCGAGCCCCAGCGCCAGGGTTCCAGATTGGCGAGTATATGTACATTGCTGATGTGAACGCTTCCCAAAGCACTCAGGTCCTGATGAATTTTCGACCAGGGACCGCGCGGTTCGTAGGTGGTAAGACTTTCACCATTGTATTTGTGCATGGTGTACAGATTTTTATACAATGGTTTTGCAGCTTGTATGTCCATTTGTGCGTCGGTGTCGTGTGCACGGAGAATGATGGGAGGTTCATCTGTTCTGCCCAACGCTTTAAGGCCATCCTTTACTCCCGGAATAATGGTTTCGGTCAACCATTTCACATCATCTTCATAAGTATCCATAGCTTCGCCCAACGTAATCAACAGACCGATGTTCGGATATTTTTCGACAAAGGCTGCCACACTTTTACGCGTGTAATCGCTGATCAGAGGGGTAATCGGGCGGTTTCTGTCCTGAGTCGCAATTCCGTAATGCTCGGCAAATGGTTTTGAAACGATAATATTGTAAAACATCTGAATCACAAAAATTCCCCGTTTGTCGGCTTCGTGTGTCAGAAAGCTGTAAATTTCTTCATTTTTTTTAAAAGTAGCATCGTCCACTTCAACTGCAAAAGGATAGTCTTTCAATTTAACCAGCGACGCAAAAGGATGGCCGTTCCAAAGATATAAGGAGTTCATCCTGTTGGCTACCAGCATATCCAGATACCTGATCCACTGCTCCTTGTCATAAAACCACGGGAAACTTTCGGGAGTATAAGGATATTCGTAAACCGTGCGACCGGGTAAATAGAAAGGTTTTTGTAATCCGATGGCCGTTCCGCGCAATACCATCTCGGGTGCATCTGTAAATGATAGTGGCAAGTCAGGTTTCCCCGAATGTTTTAACCGGTCAATCACCTCCTGACAACCATAAATTGCCCCGTTACCATCGGCACCGTAAATTACTGTCGTGTTTCCGACGGTTTGTATGGTGAAACCTTCTTTCTTTAATTCCGAAGGTAGTTTAAATTTACGCTGAAGTTTTTTGCATTCAGGAGTTTTACTTTCGACAACGATAATGGTTCTTTCATTCTTCGAAACACAAAGTTTCTGTTTTTGATCAACAGCATAGTTATGCTCCTGCAGTGATTTTATTAAAAGTCCTGCACCATATTCCACTCTGTTCGATGCACTCTTATAAGTAACGACATGAAAAATTTCCGACTTTATTACTAAAGCAATCAACAGAAAAAAAACCAAAACTATACTTCTGAACTTCATATCAAATATGTAATTATTTATGAAAAAAGGACGCTTTAAACGTCCTTCTGTACTCAAAATTACCGGTTGATATTACTGTATTTAACAATCACCTCCCTGTTGCCTGAAATTAATATCCTGTAGCTGTTTTTATCTGTTTTCTCAGCTACCCCGTTATTTACTACGGGCTTTGTTTTACTATCGAATATCAGATAACCTGTACCTTCGGTGGCTGTTACTTTAATGGTTTTATTATTTACAAATAATTTTATTTCGCCATGTGGTGTCGGCACCTTACCTTCCATCCATTTCAAACCTCCCAGATCGGGATGGATTTCAAATTCGCTGTAACCTGCTTTCGTTGGTTGTATGCCAAGATAATATTTCCCCAGCAAATAGACCGGACTTGCTCCCCATGCATGGCAAAGGCTTTTACCATAAGGTCTTCCATACATTGCCAGATGCTTCACTCCTTCGTCGCCGGGATTATATTTTTCCCAGAAAGTTGTAGCCCCTTCGCGCAACATTCCGCCCCAGTATGCTTTCATTTCTTTCATCACGGTTTTTTGTTCACCCATTGCACACAAAGCTTCTAATTCGTAAAAACGCATATAGGGAGTGCTGATTTTCATTACCGAATCATTCAGTAAAACCGATTTTTTAATTTCCTGCTGCTGTGCTTGCGTCAGATAGTTAAAGAAAACGGAAAACATATTTGAATATCGTGTAATCTGTTGCTGAGGTACTCCGTTCAAACGGTTGTGAACGAGCGCTTTTCTTGTTTCGTCCCAAAATGCCGGAATCAGTTTTGAGCGTAAATCGGTTGCCAGTTTCATATACTTCGATTGATCTGAAGTATTTTGAATTAACTCCGCACATTGTGCCATGGTTTCCAGACTCTTACAAAACAGTACCTGTTCAAAAGAAAGTTCACCATGTTTATCCATATATCCATCCGCCCAGTCCACAAATACCCAGTCACCGGTCAGCCCTTCCACCATTCCGTTGTGGTTGGTACGTCCGAGGACATATTCCATCATGGTTTGCATACGCGGATAAATTTGCAAAATAAATTCTTTATCGCCGGTGAACTGATAATAATCGTAAATAGATAGAAACCAGTAAAATGTATAATCCATGATAGTGTTGATATGACTTGATAGCGGATCTTTACCGCGCAATAACCATATCGTATTTTTAACTGTTTGTCGGTCGAAAAACAGATAATAATTCATTAAATAACTTTGGTAAGCATCACCGCTCCATGTCCAGCGGTCGCGCTTAATTCCGTCTATAAAAAACTCGCGGGTGGTGAGTTGCATTGTGTAGGCACTCACATCCCATATACGATTGATTTCATCATCGTCACAACGAAATGATCCACGTTGAAGTTCGGGCTTAAATTCATAGCGCATACTGATTTCCTTAAAACCAACCTCTTCGTCTTTAACAATATAAACATAACGAAACGCCTTACTGTTGGCAAGTGTATAAAAATGTTCGTTTTCTGAAGTCGATGCAAGGGCTTCGTCCGTGACTTTTTTCCCATCAATTGAAAGTTGATCGGTAGTTTCGCAGTAACCTGTATCGAGGGCTTCTTCCCTGCTTTCGCCATAATAAATATTGATTTTTCCTTTACCTGTCAGCAAATGAAAACGAAGATAACCGAACGTTTCTTTACCAAAGTCGAGCAACTGACCTCCGCGAACATTTGTCACACTTACCGGCTGCAAAGTTTCGACATCTAATTTATATTGCGAGGGCAGCTTGCCCGGAGAATTAAATTCGGGCCAACTTCCGGCATTCATATACAATGTTGCCGAAGTGTCACTCGCTTTTCCACTTTCGTCAATCCATTCCTTGTCTTCATAAGTTACTTTCCAGCTGCCATCAGATTTCAGAGTTTTTCCCATTACAAAAATTGCCGGTGGTGAAGCCTGATTCCATACCTTAATATTCAAACTGTGTTTCCCTGCAGGAATAGTCAACTTCTGGGGCATTCCAAATTGTAGCTTGCCATCAATTTTAACATTGAATCTGCCTTCGGCTTTAATTTCAATTTCCTCCGGTTCATTTAAATCAAGTTTTTTACTAAACTCCACCAGTACATTATGACTGTCCATTTTCCAGAAATGGGGGAAAAAAGCTCCGCGCTCCGTCCGACGGTTATTCATTTGATTTCCGAGCCATATTTCGTAATCCCCCGGATACCAAATCCATGTTTGTGCTACGGAAGTCAGCGGAATAAAAAGTAAAAGCACATAAACCCAACTCCGGCTAACCGGGAATAATTTCAATGTTGTTTTTTTTTGCATTTTCATATTGTCACCAAATGATTTTAATAAGTTAAATAAAGCCGCTGAATCAGACCTTCTAATCAATTTTAAATTGTAAAAAATAATTGTAAGCTTTGTGAAGCAGTCGAACTTAATTGTGACGAATATAAGCAAGATATGTAACCAAACCCGGTTCTAACTGCCGGACTTCAGTTGTACAATGTAATACAATGGAAATTTAAAACAGCGAAGGAAATTCTAAAATAGGGGAAAAACTTATAAACGAATTTATGAATTACAGAAAATCTGAGTCTTTCAATCGGGCCTTTGTTTACTTAACTGATATTTACAAAGAATTTTTAAAGTATATAAAACTTCTTTACTGTATTAATTAATTTCCCGATTCCTGAATAAAATTTCAGCAAAAAGGACTCAACTTAAATAATATCTGTTAAGAGCAGAAAGTAAATTTGCTAAAATCTATAATTTTGGTTGACCAATATCATAAAATATGTTATAAAACACATTTTTACGCAATATTTTCGGTAAAACTATTGCAAGTGTCCAAAATACGCTTTATCTTTGCATCGTGATTTTTTCATAGTATTAGATTTAAGGTTAACAAAAAGATTGGTAGAT
>CALCBD010000013.1 GCA_937897985.1 uncultured Paludibacter sp.
TGGTTCTGTTCCCCTGCAGGTCGTACACCATGGTTACTGCCTGTCCGCCTTCGGGTGTGATGGAGCTTGTCAGCCCTGATGCATAATAATCGTAGGTTACCGTTTTCCCGTTGATGGTGCTTGATGCTACCTGTCCGGCACCGTTAAGTGTGGTCGAGCGGCTGCCATCGGGAGCAGTTACAGTAGTGGTAGCACCATCGTATTCGGTTGTGGTTATGCCAAGTGGCGTTTCTACCGATTTTATCCTTCCGTCGTTGTAGTAATCATACACCGCATCCCAGGTTTCGGGCTTCGATCCAAAGGTGGGTGCCGAAACCCTGTAAGTATTGCCATTGGCAAAGTATTCGGTAAAGAGTGTGGTTTTTTTATTGCCGAATCCGTAGGTCTCGGTTACCCTTTCATTTTGCTGATTGTCGAACCAGTGAGTCACCGGAGCAAGCCCTGATCTGTTTTGAATTACCGAAAACAGAGCGCCATACTGATTCTGATCGGGAGCCCAACCGGCAATATTTTCGGTATAGGTACCGTCGGCAAAATCGGTGCGGGTCAGTTTTCCGAAATCATTGTATGTATAGGATGTTGTACCCAGGCGGTTGCTTTCGGACATCAGCAGTGCCGTCGCCTCGTCCCACACATAGGTGGTAGTTTGACCCGTTAAGTTGGTCGACGATTCGATAAAGCGCCCTGAGTTGCTTATTGTCACTCTTCCCGTACGTGTTATGCCATTGGTCGTTACCTCGGTGGTGGTTGGTTGTCCGTACACTGTCCAGCTTTTGTATTCGGTGGTCTTCTCGTTTTCATCTCCGGGATCCTGAATGATTTTGGTCAGATTTCCGGTAGCAGTATCGTAGGTGTAATTCGTAAGTTTTGTAAAAGTGTCGGTACCGTTGTCCTTCACCACTGTTATATCCCCGGGTTTATCGGGACACCATCCACCTCTGGTTTGATAAGTGATGGTTTGAGTTGTCTTTACGTTACCCTGTGTGGTTTCAATATTCGTCGGGTTACCATAATCATCGTAAGAAATGTATCGGGTGCTTGTCGACAAATTATTCAAATAATCCGATTCCTGAGTGCTTTGTAATTCGGATTTGAAAATTTTACCAGTTCGTGTATTCTTAAAACCTGACGATGACTGCGAAATTGCTTTGCTTCCATCAGCAGTATAAACTGAGGTGGTGACATTATCAGGTATACACAGTAACGGATTCATTTCGGTAGTGCTTACCACCTTTCGGTTGGCTGTTTCGTTGTTGATTGTCATGCTTACGAATCCGAGATATCCCCGGCCTGTTAACTGTACTCTGGCCCGGTCGTAACTGTAATCAGTGGAAGATATACCTCCATTGGCATTCGCTGTACTTACTTTACTTACACAATAGACAGGTGCCTGTAGGTCGGCTATTGGGTAAACCGAAGAATTTCCTTTGGTATAAAAACTATTCCCTTCGGGTGTATAATTATAGGTAAGTGGCTGATAACTGATCTGTAAAGTTTTACCCATTCCGTTGGTAACTGACTTTACTCTTCTCTCTTCAAAGTTATTGTTAAACGACCCGGCTATAAATACTTTGTCCATCCGGTTCCAACCATTGTAAATGTCCGAACCGTAACTCAATACATCTTCTTTTCCATCACCGTCGAAATCGCCCGTACAATTGAACTTTTGCATACTAAAGTCCTGATCTTTTGAGATAAAAGTCCTTTCGGTTTTAAACCCTGAACCGGTAGAGGAATACCAGCACAAAACAGTTTTTACAAATGCTCCGTTAATGCTGTAGTATTTGGTGACAAGGATAACATCCGACTTTCCATCGTGGTTAAAGTCGGTAATCAGATAATCTTCTATTCTTGCAGTTAAATTAGTTTCGATGAGAGAATTAGTTACAAATTGATTGCTTTTATATAAAACCACATTTAGTGCAGCCGGATATTCTGAAATGGAAAGAATATCTTTTTGACCATCGTTATCGAAATCACCGGTACCAATGACTGCATTTTTATTATTTTCGAACTTATTGCTTTCGACAGAGAATGAAATCTGATCAGGATGATCTGTTTTACTTCCGGTATTGATAAAGCTCACACTTCCTTCGCCGGTTGTAAAAAACAAATCATAAAGTCCGTCGTTGTTAAAATCATCACACTTCATGCTATTGGGTATGCCTTTCAGAAATCCGTTGCTTTTAACAATATCTACCCAGTATTTACTGTTTACGTTGCCGGGCTGTGAGTAGCATATCTTCCCGATAAAATGATTGCCATAATATCCTTCTTCGAAAGTGGAAGTGATTGCATTTGCTTTTTCAAAACTTATAATTTCATCAATGCCATCATTGTTCACATCCCTGACAGCTACCATTGGTAATTGAGCGCTGTAATTCAAATCAATTTCATACGTTGAACCTCCCAACACCAAAAATCTAACCTTTTTCACACTTACAGGACTCATTTGTACAACGATAATTTCTTTCTTTCCATCGCCGTTGACATCTCCAAACAGGATATTCGGATTGGTCGATTTTATTTTTGTGTAATCAAACGGATTCGCAATTTCGTAAGCAGTAAGATTAGTAAATGAAATCTGACCGTTCGACACATTGGTTTTGCTGACTTCAACATAATTTTTTATCTCGGTTAAATTACCATAACGGTCATAAATATTTTTCGGATAAACATTTATCATATCGTCAATTCCATCGCCCGTTACATCGGCTGATAGCCAGTATTTTTCAGTATTTCCGACATAAACATTGGACGATGCGGGCGCATTAACAGCTGCAGAGTTAATAACTGTGTTTTCATTCCCCCAGTTAAACACTGTACTGTTTAATTTCACATCGTTGTGCCCGGTCAGTGTAACACTTCTTAAATAATAGGTATTTCTGCTTTCAGCATATTTAAAATCATACCTCTTTAATCTTACATCCCCTGACTTTACTTCGATATTATCAAGCAGGAACTTGTTTTCTCTGTACATATCACCAATGTTTTTACCGGCAACAACTGATTTGACTTTATAACCAAAGTTTATGCTTTCAGTGGGCAAATTCTCTCCATTGGCATTGTACGAAATTTTTTTGATAATGGTTTGCTCTTCGTTTTTGTCGTACTCATAAGTAATATAATTGCCATTGGTGTCGGTAACTTTCGAAATTACCCATTCGGCATTTAACTCTTTGATGTTTTCCTTTGTGAAATACCGAATGTCATTTTTTAATGTCAGTTCGATTCTAACTCCGTTTTTGTTGGTTACAGTGAACATACGCGGGATAGTGTTGTTGACAGTCCAACTGACTTCCCATTTCATTACATTGTCCACTTCTTTTTTATGAAGCTGAGCATAAATATATGGCACTACCCCTGTCGTTTCAATAAGCGTATAACTCTCATTTTCAGTAGAAAAAGTCGAAGTTTGGTTTTTTTGTATTTCTTTAAAAATACGCTCATACAGATTGTCCATGTAATCATCGTCGGTAGGTAATAAATCCAATATTTCAGAATTACTTTCTTCAGCAATAGTTTCTGATGTATTTATATGCAACCTGTTACCATCATAGTAATAAACATTGTTAGCAATGCTGATTCCCGAAACCTTATTGTCGCTGAATAAATTCTGATTCGCAATTGTAATTGACGACAGGCCTCCGATAGCGGCACCTTTGCCGCAAACACCATCACCTGCCTGACTGTTGTAAAATATTGAAACTCCCGGTTGCATGCCATTAATTCCTGAAGGAACTTCAACCGGAATCTGATAAGTAGCTGCTCCATCAGAACTTACATTAAAATCACCCGGTATGGTTCCTACGGGCAATTTTTTGTTGAATACCGGCTGATCGGCATTAATATCAGTATAGTCAGTTTGATACACAATTTCGTTGATTGTTTGAAAACTGATAACCGATGGTATTGTCAGCGGGCTTGCACATAATGCAGTATTATAATATGCTGCTGTCGGGACAAAAACACTGTTTGAATACTGAAATTCGGTTCGTTGTAGAGAATAATAGTTGCGTTCAATTTTTTCTCTCCATTTGAAATTCGAAGCCGAGATATTCCAGTAATCTGCTTTTTTGCCGGTGACTGTGGGGTATTTATACGACATCTGATCGACGGTTGTCCCGGAAGGATTAATGAGCCTGATGTATTCGCCATTGTTACTCAGCTCTATATCGGACTGATAAAAAACTCTCCCTGTTTCAGGTATTGAGCTGATACTTGGGAACAAATTACTCAGAACAAAACCGCTGTTGGGATAGCGATAGGCAATAACAACGGTACTGCGCGAGGGAATAATCGCATTGTCGGGTAAATAATAATTCGTATTTGAATCACTTATTTTCCAGCCTTTTAAACAGATGTCGTTCATGGTGGGGTTGAAAAGTTCGATGAACTCACCGTTGTGGTGAGTCATTCCTGTCGATTGACTCAGTTCATGACTCTCGTTCAGGGGCGAGTCGTAAAATACTTCGGAGATAAATACCGGATCGGCACTGTAAACAGGACTAACCAGCAGAGATATGACTGCTGCAATGGCGGCTAAGGTAATTTTTATTTTCATACGATAATAATTGATTTTTAAAGGTCGTATGGAACTCGCATGTCAGATTATCACTTTCTTTGGTGAATCACCGTATTCATGCTCGTTTCATTTGTAAAAAATTTGTTTTTTGAGTTGTCACATGGAACTTGCATGTCAGGTTTTCATTAACTTTGGCGAACCACATTGTTCATGCTCGTTTCATATATAAATCGTTTTGTTTCGGTTTTGTATAGCTGTTTTTCCTGCCGACCCCCCTGCCCCCCGAGGGGGGTGAGTTTTTGTGAAAGCATGAACGTTTTCTGTTGTTTTTAAACTTTCAAATGCTAAAAAAAACGTAACTTCTTTAACTTCTTAACTTCATTAACTTCATCATATTCTGCCTTTTCAAGCTTGCCGACCCCCCTGCCCCCCAAGGGGGTGAGTTTTTGTGAAGGCACGAACGTTTTCTGTTATTTTTAAACTTTCAAATGCTTAAAAAAACGTAACTTCCTTAACTTCTTAACTACCTTAACTTCAAATTCTTCCCGCTCCCCGCTTCCCGCTCCAATAACTTCATCATCTTCTGTTTATTCAAGCTTGCCGACCCCCCTGCCCCCCAAGGGGGGTGAGATTTTGTGAAAGCATGAACGTTTTCTATTATTTTTAAACTTTCAAATGCTTAAAAAAACGTAACTTCCTTAACTTCAAAATCTTCCTTAACTTCAAAATCTTCCCGCTTCCCGCTCCCCGCTCCAATAACTTCATCATATTCTGTTTGTTCAAGCTTGCCGACCCCCCTGCCCCCCAGGGGGGGTGAGTTTTTGTGAAAGCACGAACTTTTCAGTAATTTTAATCCTTCAAATGTTTAAAAAACGTAACTTCCTTAACTTCTTTAACTTCAAATTCTCCCCGCTTCCCGCTTCCCGCTCCTATAACTTCTTTAACTTCAAATTCTCCTCGTTTCCCGCTCCTATAACTTCATCATATTCTGCCTTTTCAAGCTTGACGACCCCCCCTGCCCCCCAAGGGGGGGTGAGTTTTTGTGAAAGCACGAAAGTTTTCTGTTATTTTTAAACTTTCAATTGCTTAAAAAACGTAACTTCTTTTACTTCCTAACTTCCTTAACTTCGAATTCTCCCCGCTTCCCGCTCCCATAACTTCTTTAACTTCTTAACTTCCTTAACTTCAAATTCTCCCCGCTTCCCGCTTCCCGCTCCTATAACTTCATCATATTCTGCCTTTTCAAGCTTGCCGACCCCCCTGCCCCCCGAGGGGGGTGAGTTTTTGTGAAAGCACGAAAGTTTTCTGTTATTTTTAAACTTTCAAATGCTTAAAAAACGTAACTTCTTTTACTTCAAATTCTCCCCGCTTCCCGCTCCTATAACTTCTTTAACTTCCTAACTTCAAATTCTTCCTGCTCCATCTTTTTAATTCTTAATAATCTTCCATTTACTTTGCATTCCTTCCACCGTGAGTAGCAGGAAGTACACTCCCTGAGGGTAAGTGCTCATGTCGTAAATAAGCGAACTGCTGCCATCGAGGGTTGTAGCCAGCAGGTGTCCGTTTATATCGGTGAGTACATACTGCACAGGTGAGGCGGGCTCCGGACCGCGGATTTCGATTTTGAGTGCTCCCTTAGTGGGATTGGGATAAATCAGCACTTCGCGCTTGCCAATCATTTCCCTTTGGGGTGCCAGAGCTGCAGTGTCGGTTTTGTGAGCGCTGACTTTGTTCAGTACAACGGTGTTGTAACGACCTGTGCGGTTTCCGGCCTGATCGTATTCGTATCTGATGATTTGTGACTGTGCCATCTGTACCGACAGCAGTATCTGCAGGAGTAAAGCCAGAGTGAGGATGTTTTTCATAGCCTGTTCATTTATAAAGTAAATATATTGATATTCATTAAATTATGAATTGTAAATTATAAATTATGAATTATAAATTATAAATTATGAATTATAAATTGTGAATTATTAATTATAAATTACAAATTGTGAATTATCCCTTTTTGTGCGGTATTTTGCTTTTGAGGTTATTCAGGGTGGCTATGGTGATACCATAACCTGTGCTTCCCGATTTTTCCTGTAATCCGGCAAGGGCGGTGTACAGCTTTATTTGTTCCATTGTGTTTGCCCCGGTTTTATTTTCGGCGCTGTACACAATGTAATTCTGAACATATTTCCATACCGGTTCGTCGGTGGGTGTGAAATCGGCTCCGCAAAGGGCTTTTAATATGTTTTCGCCTTTGCTGAGTTCATCACCCGTATAGGTGCCGGCATATTTGTTTAAGAGCGAGAAACTGCCTCCACCCTTACCGTCGAGTTTGTCGAGTGCTTCGGTGAGTATTGTTCTTGCCTGCAGGCGGTTTCCGTTTCGGATATTGAGTTCGGCCATTGCCTCGTAATAACATACTTTACTCACCAGCGGCAGTGTGTTGACGTAATCCTTTATTTTGTCGAGCAGGGCGGCTGCTTCGGCGAGTGCCGTTTTGTCGTACCGGATCAGCACATGGGCGTACATCAGCGTGTTGGGTATGTTTTCATTGTTCAGGTAGAGGTATCTGTTCAGGGCGATAAGCCGGTCGTATGTTTTGGATTTGCGGTAGTGTTTTCGTAGCTTCCCGATGGTGTTGGTATCGTTGATTTGAACAGCAAGTATTTTCATGCCGTATTTTTCGGCTTTGTTGGTATCTTTATTTTTAATGCCTTCGGTTAATGCCTTTGTAAGCTCCTGCTTACGTATTTTGCTGATGGTCTGCTGCCGGATTTTCTTTTCGGTTTCATCATTAAGTTCACGCCTTACTTTTTTATCGATTTTATCAATATTGGCGTCCGCATTGCCCGACATGGATGATTTGCGACTGAGCCGGTTCAGCGCCCATTGTTTTTTGTACGGAGAAGTGAGGTCCTGAATTTCGGTTTTCATGCTTTGCGGAAGGTCGATTGCCGGCAACTTCAGTCGTTGAAGGCGTTTGTTTTGGCGGTCGAGGATGTTGAGTGTATCCCGCAGGTCGAGGTACAAACCCCTGTTGGTTTTGTTCTTCTTTTTCTTTTTGTTTTCGTTCACAGCGTCGAGCATCAGCTGTGTGGATGCAACGAACAGGTTCTCCTGTCCGTACTTTGCAACGAATGCTAATCCGGCTTTTTTATTGCCTGTACACAGATTACGGATCTGAAGACCCAGCCGGTGCATGAAAATTTCGTTTGTCGGATTGTTTTTAAATCCGAGGCGGTATAGTTCGGCTGATTCGAACATTTTTTGCTGCGCCCCCAACGCCCGTGCATAACCGTCGTAGTAACTTATGCGGGCCGGAAATACGGCTATTAGTTGCTGATAGAGGGCAATGGATTCGGCGTATTTTTTCTGATAAAACAGCTGTTTTGCCTGCCTGTTGATTCCTGCGGCGTCAATGCTTGCTGCCGGGTTGGTGCTATTACCTGCAGCAAAAGATGCCAATGATTTTAAGGGGGTGAATGCTACAAAAAAGGTTCCTGAACTCATCAGTGCGTACCTCAGGAAATCGCGGCGGGAGAAGTCTTTTCGCATAGTACAATGTTTGACAGGTAAAAAATTAAGTTATAAAAAATTTGATTATAGTAATTTGTTTATTGAAATTTTTAAAGTAAAAAAAAGGGGAATTTGAAAGGTTGAACCGATAATTATCGCCTTTGTTAAACAGCCCGTAGGTTACTGTTCTGATTAAACTACAAATTCCCCTGT
>CALCBD010000014.1 GCA_937897985.1 uncultured Paludibacter sp.
AGAGAACACAAAGAAGAAAAAGAAATTAACTCTGTGACCTTTGTGACTCTGTGGTAAAAACACATAACCGCGGAGGCACGGAGAACACAGAGAAAATGCTTCAATATTTAAACTCTGTGACCTTTGTGCCTTTGCGGTAAAATATTAATAACCACGGAGGCACAGAGAACACTAAAAAAAGAAAGAAATTAACTCTGTGACCTTTGCGACTCTGTGGTGAATAAAACATAACCACGGAGGCACGGAGAACACAAAGAAGAAAAAGAAATTAACACCGTGACCTTTGTGACTTTATGGTGAATAAAATTCTATTTTTTCAGATTCCGTGGCATATTAGCCGGTAAATTTGTATTGTTTCTGACACCTCCGGTCGACGAATTATTGTAACTATTTCCGTTGCCCGTAGTATTTCCGTTAGTTTTTTCTGAAGTTTTAGTATTGCTCTCACTACCTTCCGAACCCTTACCCATCAAACTGCTTGTACCGATTTTCTCACGCGGAACTTTAGCAAAAGTAAGCATGACATCTTTATTCGTTTTCGGACGTTGTTGCTCAAGCCAGAAATAATTTTTCAGATACAGATCACTTCCCTTCAACTGGTACAAAGGATACATCACTCCGGTAGTGGCAGCTGTAAAAACCACCCTGTCCACTTTTTTATTTTTAAAATACATGACCACAAAACTACTTTCAGTTTTATTGATTCCGATCAGAGTTGAATCACCATCGTCCCGCGGAAAATAGATGGTTTCAGCATTGCCGTTAACGTTCACTTTCCTGAGGGCACCACTATCAACATAAGCAATGATTTCCTTTCCCGAAAGTTGATTAAAGAACATTGAGTCTTCTTTTTGAATGGCTATAGCTTCGCGTTGAATATGTATTCGGTTTACTTTTTGGTTTTTCGTAAAAGCCTGGATAAACTCGCCTGAGAGTTGATTTTTTTCGGCCCATAAAACAGGTTCACCATACATATTCATCACCGAATCGCGCGATGTATAAACCAGCGAATCGCAAAGGCCCTGAATGTCATTCCGATAAATGCGAACATTAAAATAACCTTTGGCCACATCATAAACAGAGTCCTTAAAAGTACGCAGTGTATCTGCATGAACCCACAGTGTGTCCTCACCCGACCAGTCGACCAAGAGAGCCGAATCAGTAGCAAGTCCGGTTTCGGTTTTTTCGTTATAATAAATATAATCGCCCGATAAAGTATTCTTTTTGACCGAGTCGGTCATGATTACGTTTCCGAATGTTTCACCGTATTTCTTTATTTTATCGTAGAAGATAGTATCTCCGACAGTAGTTTTACCATCGTTATGAACTACCAGCGATCTGTCCAGCAGCATCATTTGTTCGTTATTGGTATTGTACCACCCCCGTTTAGTATAAATATCTGTTTCATTTTGATATACTATGTGGGTTGGACCAACTATTCTGGCAATGTTTGTTTTGGTGTTATAATGCATCGTGTCGGCATCCATGGTGAAATTTTTATTGACCAGTTTCACTTTATGCCTGAACAGTGCATCATTTGTATTGGTGGAATATTGCCCAAAAACAGAAGTGAGTGTATTTTCGGGATCCACAATTTTACCTCCGGTATAATAATATGCAAGATTTGTGTTTCGATCGTAGTTAAGACTATCGGTGGTCAGTGTGGTTTTTCTGTTTTCCATGCGTACATTATGCCTCAATCTGGCTAATTTTAAATTGCCATCGTAAAACAAATAATCGCCGTATACGAAAAGAGTATCTCCCTGAACGATACGCACATTGCTGAAGGCATCGAGCGAATTTGCCTTTTGATAGAAATAGGCACTATCGCAGTACATTAAGGCATTGTCATGTCTGAAGCGTACATTTCCCTTCAGAATCTGCATATCCGGATTTGCCTCTTCATTGGCAATCACCATATTGGCGTTGTCCATGTACACAATGGTGGCATTCTGATTATTGAACGGATTGACAATTGGAGCAAGCGGAGCAGGAACAGCCAGTGGTCTGGGCGTCCTGTTAACCTTCACTTTGGCTTTTTTGGGCGTTGTTTTAGGAATCGGATTCTGGCTCTGGAGAATCTCGTTCCGGAGTTGTTTCGGGTGTATCTGAGCATGTAAAATGACTATAAACAAACAGAGCACACCGCATAATACGATGTGCCTGAGATAGCCCGACTCTTTGAAATAAGATGTTGACCTGATTTTATTATTGATTTTCATAAAAATTTATCCTTCACTTTTCTCCTTCAACCTGAGCAGGAACATTTACTTTTTTATCCAACCCGGATACTGAAATTTGCAGTTTTGCCAGTCAGGATCGATACTGATATAGGTTTCTTTCTGCTTGCGAACAATCCATTCTTTGATAAATTCTTCTTTCTTTTTTGACTCGTAGTAATTGCGCAACATTTGATAATCGTCGAGCAGGTTGGCTTTGTGATTTTCCGATTTTGACTTCACTTTCACTACTGCCACTACTTCTTTGTTGGTAGTCGGGCTTATCATGCTGAATGGTTTTGAAATTTCACCAACGTGCATATCATAAACCACTTTAGCAACCTCCTGCGGCAAATCCTGATATTCGAATTTAGATGTACCGGTTTTTTCATTCAGCATTAAACCTGCATTCATGGCTGTATTTTTATCCTGCGAGAAAAAGGTAACTGCCTGTTCGAAAGTTGTTTTACCATTGCGGATAAGATTGGTAATGGAGTCTAACTTCAGTACTGCATTGTTTTTATCTGAAATGGATACCCGTGGCTTAAGAAGGATATGACGGCAATTGATACGGTCGCCACGTTTTTCGATAAGCTGAATGATATGGTAACCAAATTCAGTCTGAACTATACGTGAAACTTTTTTGGGATCGGAAAGGTTGAATGCCACGGCAGCAAATTCGGGAACAAGTTGTCCGCGTCCCATAAAACCTAATTCACCACCACGCTTAGCGCTCTCGGTATCCTCTGAATACAGAGTTGCCAGAATTGAAAAATCAGTTGTTCCTTTATTCACCCGATCCGAGAATTCGCGCAATCTTTCCTTGATTCGATTTGTTTCCTGAATAGGTACCGGTGGCTCGAAACTAATGATCTGAAGTTCGACCTGTGCCGGAACAGTAGGGATACTATCGGCAGGCAAAGCATTGAAATAGCGCCGGACATCGGCCGGAGTCGATTTTATATTACCCACTAACTTCTGTTGCATTTGCTGAATAATCATTTGATCACGGAACATTGTGCGTAAATCTTCCCTGAGATTGATGGTACTTTTTCCGAAATATTCTTCCATTTTTTCCTTCGAACCAATTTGCGAAATGAAGAAGCTTAACCTGTTCTCCACCTGATTGGCAACACTGCTTTCACTCACCTCCACACTATCCAGAATGGCCTGATGCAGAAACAATTTATTGATAGCAATCTGCTCCGGGATAACACAATACGGATCTCCCTGAATAGGTGTTCCTTCATATTGCGCCCTTAACCTCTGTTCTTCAACTTCCGAACGTAAAATTGACTCGTCACCGACAATCCAGATGACTTCGTCGACAATATTTGGTTTTTTCTGAGCTGATAGTTGTGTGGCAGCAAAGCAAAGAAATAAATAGAATAAAATTGTTTTTTTCATTTGAAAATATATTGTTTTATCAATGTTGGATATTTCTGATTTGAAGTTTGGTTTACAGAATAAAATCAGGATACTGGGTTTGTTTTAACCTCAAATGATGACTTCATTTATTTAAAATAAGTAATTATCTCATTATCAACCGCATCTTTATAAAGTTCATTTTCAAAATCAGTAATAAACTCCGCTTTTAATTTATTCAGAATCAGGTTACTGATTTTAAGTTTTGCAATTTCAAAAGGTTCGGTATCGCCTGTTTTTTTATATGCTTCGATGCGCAGAAAATAATACCTTGTGCTGTCCGAAACCTCGTAGAACCGGTGTGAAGCCACAAAAGCCGCCGGATCTTCAATCTGCACGGGCATTTTCCGTAGGATTTCAGAAAAAGGAGTCCATTTATTTCCAAAATAATCGAAACTAATTGCATTCTGAATGCTGTATTTTTCAATATTTTCCAACGACTTTGTATTTCCCGATTGTACCCAGCTACGGACGTTGGCAAGTTTGGCTGCTTTGGAAGGCACTATCAGCAACATTCCTTTGATCAGGTTTTCATTCAGCACAAATTGCCCGCTGTACTGATCGTAGAATGCTCTCATCTCATCCTCCGAGGGTTCTTTCGGAAGTCGTTGTTCAATCAGCTTTTGTTGATATTGCTGAATCGTCAGGGATTTGCGGTATTCTTCAAGAAGCTTGTCAATTTCGGCTTTATTTGTTACGTTTCGTTTTGCATTTTCGTAAAGTAAAACATCGGTCACCCATTTTTTGATGAAACTTTCGGCAATTTCGACGCTGTCCTTTTTGTTTACGTTTGGCGGGATAATATCCTGTACCTGATCGAGATACAGAAATTTACCTTCCACTTCGAGCAACGGAGTCCGTTTCGTATCAGCGGTATTACGAGTACACGATGCTGTTACGAATACAACAAAAACAACTATCAATAACCTGTTAATTTTCATACGAAAAGCAAAGATAATATTGGTTGCGCTAAATTAATGCTAATTTACGAATAATAAATCAGAATAAAGGTTTTTTAAATGCAAAACATTTGATTCTTACCAAAAAAACGCTGAAGTTTTATTTTTGTTAATGGTTTTTTAAACCAAAAAAGAAGAGCCACTTTAAAGTTGCTCTTCTTCAGGAAAAAGGTATTGAATGCCTTTTAATTTTGTTTTACTGTGTCCAGTACTTTTTTATCGACAACTACAGGATATTTTGCCCTGAGGGCAGCAATCCATTCTTTTTCGAGATATTCCTGATAATCGGCAGTAACAAGTCCGCGAACATCGTTATAATCTTCAGGCGTTTTTTTCAGGTTTTTACCTGTTACAAACACGTAAGGATAATCTTTGGATGGTTCGTAGGTTGCATTTTTCACTTTGAATCCGTATTTATCAATGGCTTTATTTTCACCCTGAACGAAATTTCCCTTTTCAATTTTCACATACTGAATACTGTCGTTGAGACGGGTACGCAGGTATTTGTCGATAGAATCGTTGTGTGTTGTTTTAACAATTTTTTTAGCTGCTTTGAAAGTTTCCTCATTTTTGCACATAATCACACGGCCTTTGAAATGTGGTTTTTCCCAAACATACACCGACTTATGATTTTTAAAATAACTGGCCAGTCCGGCAGTGTCTTTCGAAGCTTTTTCCCACACTTCGTTGTTGCTCACTTCGAAAAGTAAAATTCCATCGTGATATTCCTGCATCAGGAAACGGAAATCATCGTATTTCTTTTCAAGCTGACTGTCTTCGTAATCGAGAAGTGCTTTGTTTGCAAAAAGCTTCAGTTTCTCGCTGATAATGTCGGCAGCATTGGTTTTATCCGAGTAAGCATTTTTTTTCAGGTACGAAACAAAATCTGCCTGCGAAAGCTGTTTGTCGGCAAAAGTAATCAATGGTTTGTTCAGTTTTGCGGCTTCTGCCTGGAATGTTGAATCGGCCAGTGTTTTCTTGTCGAGCAATTTAGCTATTTCCTTAGCGTTTTCTGTATTTTCGGCGTAATGATAATCTGTCATCAATTTAGCAACGAAAGATTTCTGACCAATATCAGAACGTTCATCCCGTTTTACTTTTTGTTCAATATCGGCTTTTACACTCTCGTACGAACCCAGCCCTTTATGGTCGAGAAGCTTGATGATATGCCACCCGTAAGCTGACTGAACCGGTTTGCTTACATCACCGGTATTTTTAAGTTCGAAAGCGGCATTTTCAAATTCGGGAACCATACGTCCCGATCCAAACCATGGAAGTTCGCCGTTTTTGGCAGCGGAGCCACGGTCTTCGGAAAATTCGGATGCAAGTTTTCCAAAATCATCACCGGCAAGTACCCGCTGATACAAAGAGTCGATTTTAATTTTTGCCTGTTTATTCTTTTCTTCATCTCCCTGAGCAGTGAAACGCATGATGTGCGACACCAGTATTTCGCCAAGTGTATTCCGGCGGGCGTGCACCTTGATGATATGATAACCGTAGGCAGTACGTACAGGTTTAGATACCGTGCCAACCGGAGTATTGTAAGCCATGTTTTCGAACGGATAAACAGTACGGAATGCTGAAATCCAACCAATATAACCGCCGTTTTTCTCGGCATTCTGATCTTCTGAAGTTTCTTTTGCAACTTTAGCAAAATCTTCTTTTTCGATTCGTTTTGCTATGGCATTGATTTTTTTCCAGGCAGCAAGGGTATCGGCAGGCGAGGCATTGGGTTCCATCCGTACAAGAATATGACTCAATTCCACATCTTCTTTCATTCTTTCGTAAGCTTCCTTCAAAACCTGTTCGTCTGCTTTTGCATCGGTGAGATAGGGTTTTGTAAGTTGTGCACGATAACCTGCCAGTTCATTAATAAACGATTTGGTTGTATCAATTCCCTGCGCTTTTGCTTCCTCAACTTTTAATTTAAAGTTGATGAACAAATCAACATATTCATTCAGTGTTTTTTTGTCCAGTGAATTATTGCTGTTATTTTTGTTATAAATATATTCAAATTCGGACTTTAACACAGGTTTGCCGTTGATAGTCATCAATACCGGATCGTTGGTTTGTGCAAATAAAAAGCCTGAAATAAACAGAAAAGCAAAAGAAAAAAACTGTGATTTCATAAATTTAGTCTGATATTTTTATTAAAAAAAATGACATGAGTAATTATTAACGTTCAAAAATACTATTATGTTATATAATTCCTTCTAAATTTTAAGATTTTTTTATTCTCCGCGACTATAATTAGGAGCTTCACTCGTTATTGACACATCGTGAGGATGGCTTTCGGCAACTCCGGCATTGGTGATTCTTGTGAATTTTGCCTGATGCAAATCCCTGATGGTTGCGGCGCCGCAATAGCCCATTCCTGCCCTGAGTCCGCCGATCATCTGGAAAATAACTTCATACAATGTTCCCTTAAAAGGCACTCTTGCGGCAATTCCTTCGGGGACAAGTTTCTTCACATCTTCTTCACCGTCCTGAAAATAGCGGTCTTTCGAGCCTTTTTCCATTGCCTCGAGTGAGCCCATACCACGATAAGTTTTAAACTTGCGACCATTGAAAATAATGGTTTCACCCGGTGACTCTTCGACTCCGGCAAACAACGATCCGGCCATAATGCTGTAAGCACCTGCTGCCAGAGCTTTCACGATATCGCCCGAATAACGGATTCCGCCATCGGCAATAACAGGAATTCCTGTACCGGTGAGTGCTTTTGCCACCTCATAAATAGCCGACAATTGAGGCATTCCGACTCCGGCTATCACGCGGGTTGTACAAATTGAACCCGGTCCGATACCAACTTTAACGCCATCGGCTCCGGCCCTTGCAAGATCAAGTGCTGCTTCGGCTGTGGCAATATTTCCAACCACAAAATCTATCGAAGTGAATCTCTTTTTTGCTTCTTTCAGTGTGTCAATTACTCCTTTCGAATGTCCGTGAGCAGTATCGATGACTATTGCATCCACACCGGCTTCGACCAGTGCTTCAATTCGTGTAAAAACATCGGCTGTAACACCAACTCCGGCAGCTACCCTGAGTCTGCCTCTCTCATCTTTCGATGCCATTGGTTTATTCTTGGCCTTTGTAATGTCTTTATATGTAAGTAATCCAACCAGTTTATTATCTTTATCAACCACAGGTAGTTTCTCAATCTTATGTTGCTGAAGTATATCAGCTGCTGCTTCAAGATCAGTGGTGCGCGATGTGGTAACCAGATTTTCTCTGGTCATTACTTCGTCTATTTTAGTGCTCATCACTCTTTGAAAACGCAAATCGCGATTGGTAACGATACCCACCAGATAACCACCTTCATCAACAACGGGAATACCCCCAATTTTATATTCGGCCATCAGCGCCAGCGCATCACCTACAGATGCACCCTTACGAATGGTTACAGGATTTGAAATCATTCCGTTTTCGGCACGTTTAACAATTTCGACCTGCTTAGCCTGATCGGCTATAGGCATGTTTTTATGAATTACTCCAATGCCACCTTCCCTGGCAATGGCAATTGCCATTTTGGCTTCGGTAACTGTGTCCATTGCAGCTGAAACGATAGGTACTTTCAACTCAATACGGCGTGAAAAACGGGAGGTTAAATCAACATTTCGGGGCAGAACATCGGAATAGGCGGGAATGAGTAACACATCATCGAATGTAACTCCTTCAATTTGAACCCGATCAGCAATAAATGACATAGACTTTTAATTTAAATGATTATATTTCAGATAGAAACAAAATGCTTCCCTATGAAAAATTATTGCGTGCAAATGTACACATTTTTTGCGACAAGGGAAATATTCAGATCGAAAAACTTTTTCGATGCCTGACGAATAATACGAATTTATTCCGAATATAACGGGTCTGAACGCATTCATTAAAAATATGTAACGGCAACTATTTCCTTTTACCGTAGTTTGATTTGCCGGCCGAAGGTTTCCGGTGTTTTGAAGTTCCTGCTTTTTTCCCGTTGGAGTTGGCTGAGTTGGATCGCAACTCTCGTGCTTTGGGGTTTGCTACTGCCGACCGATCGGTTTTTTTTGCAACTGAAACCGGGGCCCTGTGAGAATGAACTTTTTGCTCGTCCTTCGGTTTCGGAGTATTCTGCTGTGGTTTTCTATCGGGTGAAATTGTTCGTTCAGGTTTTGATGCCGGTCGGACTTCGGAAGAAGAATCAGCAATCAGATGCATAATTTCTGACATTTCATTCTCTTCGAGCAATCGCCATTCGCCCAAAGGCAAATTTCTGAGATTTATGTTCATAATTCTGACTCTTTCGAGGCGGGTCACTTCGTACCCGAAATATTCGCACATTCTCCGGATTTGCCGGTTCAAACCCTGAATAAGTGTTATACGGAATGTGTAACCCGATTCCATGGTCACTTTGCATTTTTTTGTCATTTCGCCCAAAATCGGAACCCCCTTACTCATATTGCAAATAAAATCATCGGTAAGTTGTTTATCCACAGTTACCAGATATTCTTTTTCGTGTCGGTTGCCGGCGCGCAAAATCTTATTTACAATGTCACCATTATTTGTCAGAAAAATAAGTCCCTGTGAATCTTTATCCAAACGTCCGATCGGGAAAATGCGTTCGTGAAATCCGATATAATCGATGATGGAGTCTTTTACTCCGGTTTCGGTAGTGCTAATGATCCCGACAGGCTTATTGAAAGCCATAAAAATAAAATCATTTCCGGATTTGGCTTCCACCAAATTGCCATTCAGCATTACTTTGTCGAAACCGTTAATCATTTCGCCGATGACGGCTCTGTGACCATTGACTGTGACATGTCCCGAAGCGATGTATTTATCGGCTTCGCGTCGTGAACAAACTCCACTGTCGCTTATGAATTTATTGAGTCGTTTCTTTTCGGCCATTTGAATTTTGATTTTATTTTTTAAATATTAAAGAAAAAGTACGATTGACTGCCTGATAGATTAAACTTCGTGCCTGATCATATCAATCAGTTCGGTCATCACCATTGCACTGGCACCCCAAAGTTCTATATTTCCTGCTTTGTAATACGGCGCCCTGATGGATTGAGTAGCCGAAGGTACCAAAAAGACTTTTTCGCTGATAACATCATGCTCAAAAAATTCGCTCAAATCAATTTCAATGATTTCAGCCACCTCCCTGTAGTCGGGCACATAGATTGGTTTTTGTTTTAAAAACCCAACAAAAACACTGATGATAAAATTACTGGCAGGAACAAAAATATCGGACAAACGACCTAAGACATTAATTTCATTCGGTTTTACCCCGATTTCTTCCTCTATTTCGCGAAGAGCAGTATTATCAAGCGTAACATCTTCAGGTTCGAAACGTCCACCGGGGAAGGCAATTTGCCCTGCATGAATTCCGACATAAAAACTCCGGCGAATGAAAATAACCTTGGTATGCTTCGCCTCATTGTACATCAGAATCATAACGGCACTTTTCTTCGCAGTGGCATAGTCTCCTTTCAATTTGGCAATTTCAACATCGCCAACCCTCGAAGCAGGTGCCATTTTCTGATGCGAACGATTCCCTGTCAGCTGGTGTTGGAGTGACTTTTTTAAAGTTTCGGGTTGTAATTCCATATTTATCTGCTAATTAACAAAAAAGCGCAACAACAAGTCACGCTCCTGTTTTTTATTCCTTTGTCACACCCGGCTTAAACGAAGGCAAATGTAGCAAAAAAAACATTCATTCTGAAAATATTTTAATCATTTTAATGTATCTGCAAACAAAGCAATAAACATCGGATTTTCAGTCAGTTTTTTACTGACAGATTACACAACCTTCGCATTTGGAAAGTTCACCACGAAGGCGTTTTTCGACCAGCATTTTAATTCTGTCCTTCAATGCATCGATACGGATATTATCAATGACATCGGCAGTAAAAGCAAACATCAGCAGCAGCCGGGCTTCGGCTTCGGAAATTCCGCGTGAGCGCATGTAAAACATTGCATTTTCGTCGAGCTGGCCAATAGTTGCTCCATGAGAACATTTAACATCATCGGCATAAATTTCGAGTTGAGGTTTAGTTCGCATTTTGGCAGAACGTTTCAGCAAAATATTTTTATTAGTCTGAAAAGCAGCTGTTTTCTGAGCATCGCGGGCCACATACAACTTTCCTGTAAAACCTCCTTTTGCCGTATCGTCAAGTACATATTTAAACAGTTCGTTGCTTTTGCAATTCGGTTTGCCGTGAATAATTGACGTAAAATTATCGACCTGTTGTTTTTTATCAGCCAATACTATACCGCACAGCATAGTTTCGCAGTGTTCACCGTCGACGTCAATTTCGATGGTATTACGTGTGATTCCGTTGTGCAGGGTAATTATATTTGCCAGTACGTTCGACGCTTCTTCCTGTCTGATAAGTAAATTTGACATATTGGTGGTTTCAGCGTGCGTGTTTTCAAGCTTATAATGCTCGTAAACAGCATTTTTACCCACAAAAACTTCAGTAACCCTGTTGCTGGTAAACCTGACTTTATCCATGGTATGGTCGCACACCAGTAACTGAGCTTTTGCACCTTCACCGAGTATAATCAGATTATGACTGTTAGCCATGAAATCAACATCGGAACGCATGATATTTACTAATTGCACCGGTCGATCGAGCTGAACATTGTCAGGCACATACATGAAAAAACCATCCTGTGCGAATGCCCCGTTGAAAGCAATCAATCCATCTGCTTTGGTAGTGCTCATTTTGCCGTAATAGTCTTTCAACAGCGCCGGATGGGATTGGGCTATTTCGCTTAAACTTCCGATAATCACGCCATCGGGCAGCGCATCGTTTCTCTTGTCGCGAACAGGATAGAAACCATCATTTAACACGAAGTAAAGGTAAGAATGAATTCCCGGAACGTCACACTGAAAAACCTCGTAAGGATTAACCGGAATTTTCAGTCGGTTAATATTCAATCCGTATTCAACTGATAATGGATCTTTTAAGTCGGTGTACTTATAATTCTCGAGTTGGTTAGTGGGAAATCCGAGTGATTTGAAAAGCCCGAATGACGCATCTCTCGATTCGTTCATCAGAGGGGCAGAATGTGACTTGATTTGCCCGTTGAACTGATTGTACAATTTTATGTATTCGGCTCCTTCGTGCCATTCAGTAAGAGTGGCTACAGAATTAGCTTCGTCATTTATTTCTTTCATTTTTTTACTTTTTACAAAAGTTCGAAATCATAGTTTCCATTTTTCAGAGCGCACTCCGAAGCAGGAATTATTCACCATCCACTTCTTTCTTAATCCAGTCGTAACCTTTTTCTTCAAGTTCGAGAGCGAGATTTTTATCACCGGTCTTTACAATTCGTCCGTCGTACAGCACATGAACAAAATCGGGAACGATATAATCGAGCAAACGCTGATAGTGAGTAATCACAATGGTTGCATTTTTATCTGTCTTCAGTTTGTTTACTCCATTGGCTACAATCCGCAGAGCATCAATGTCGAGACCCGAATCGGTTTCATCGAGGATGGACAGGTCCGGATCGAGCATTGCCATTTGAAAAATCTCGTTACGTTTTTTTTCACCTCCCGAAAAACCTTCATTGACCGAACGATTTGTCAGTTTATTGTCCATTTCGACGAGTTCCTTTTTCTCGCGCATTAACCGGAGAAAATCAGTGGCCGAAATCGGTTCGAGTTGACGGTACTTACGTTGCTCGTTGATAGCCGTGCGCATGAAATTCACCATGCTGACGCCCGGAATTTCTACCGGATACTGAAAACTGAGGAAGATTCCTTCGTTGGCGCGTTGTTCGGGCGAAAGCTCAAGCATGTCTTTACCATGAAAACTTATTGAACCGTGTGTTACTTCGAAAGCAGGATTGCCGGTAAGTACCGATGCCAAAGTTGATTTTCCTGCTCCGTTGGGACCCATAATCGCATGTATTTCGCCCGGATTGACCTTTAAAATCAAGCCCTTAAGTATTTCCTTGCCATTAATATTGGCATGTATATCTTTAATCTCTAACATAATAATTGCCCCCTAACCCCCTAAAGGGGAACTTCCCGTATTTCCTGAGGGGGTGAGAAGTTTGGTATTTTGTTTTTTATAATTATCTGTACTATAAATATTTTCTCCATTCAGGAGATTAGCAGTGGTTTATCCTACCGATCCTTCGAGGGTAATCTGCAGCAACTTTTGTGCTTCCACAGCGAATTCCATCGGTAATTTATTAAGCACTTCCTTCGCATAACCATTTACAATCAGACCGACGGCATCTTCGGTAGAAATTCCTCTCTGATTACAATAAAAAATCTGATCTTCACTTATTTTGGAAGTGGTGGCTTCGTGTTCGACAATTGCCGTTTCGTTGTTGACTTCCATATACGGAAAAGTATGTGCACCACATTTATCGCCGAGCAACAAGCTGTCGCATTGCGAAAAATTACGTGCATTGTCGGCTTTCGGATTCACACGTACCAAACCACGATAACTGTTGTTACTTAATCCTGCCGAGATTCCCTTGGACAAAATATGACTTCTTGTATTTTTACCGAGATGAATCATTTTTGTTCCGGTGTCGGCCTGTTGATGATGATTTGTTACTGCCACCGAATAGAACTCAGCCGACGAATTATCGCCCTGTAATATACAACTCGGATATTTCCAAGTGATGGCTGAACCTGTTTCTACCTGTGTCCAGGATAATTTCGAATTTTCGCCTTTGCAAATTCCTCTTTTGGTCACAAAGTTATAAACTCCTCCCCTGCCGTCCTTGTCGCCCGGATACCAGTTTTGAACAGTTGAATATTTTACTTCCGCATTTTTATGTACCACTATTTCAACTATTGCGGCATGCAGCTGATTTTCGTCGCGGGTAGGTGCCGTACAACCTTCGAGATAAGACACATAGCTATCTTCATCGGCAACAATAAGAGTGCGTTCAAACTGACCAGTATTAACGGCATTGATGCGGAAATAGGTCGATAACTCCATCGGGCATCGAACCCCCTTGGGAATATAAACGAATGAACCGTCGCTGAAAACTGCCGAATTAAGTGCTGCAAAAAAATTATCCGTTACAGGTACAACTGACGACATGTATTTCTGTATCAAATCGGGGTGATGCTCAACAGCTTCGCTGAACGAACAAAAAATGATTCCCTTTTCGGCCAGCGTTTCCTTGAAAGTAGTTTTCACCGAAACACTGTCCATAACAGCATCAACTGCAATTCCCGATAATGCCATTTGTTCCTCGAGCGGAATACCTAATTTGTTGAACGTATTCAATAATTCAGGGTCAACTTCATCTAAACTTTTAGGTGCATTTTTACGTGGAGCTGCATAGTATGAAATGCTCTGATAATCAATTTCCGGAATTTTGAGATGTGCCCATTCAGGCATTTTCATCGTTGTCCAGTGACGGTATGCTTTCAGGCGGTATTCGAGCATCCATTCGGGCTCTTTCTTTTTTGCCGAAATCAGCCGAACCACATCTTCGTTAAGCCCGACAGGGATGATATCTGTTTCGATATCAGTGGTAAAGCCGTACTTATAATCCGTTTGGGTTACTTCATGTAATATATCTTCTGCCATAATTCAAATTTAATTGTGCCGGAACTCAGGTCTTGTTGACCATCTGAAAATTCAGCGTACAAATTTACGAAAAACTGTCCGTTTTTAAAATCACTCTTTACTTTTACTTCCATTGAACATTGCAATTACATTCAGTTTTTTGTTAAATCAATCATAATCAGGACCTGATTTAATCTATCAAAAAAAATACAAACTGCCGGAAAAGTCATTTCTGAAATTTTGTATTAAAAAAGCTGTAACTGATTCTGTAAAATCAAATGATGTACGCAAATAACAGTCGAAACCTTGTTTTTGTTTTATGACCTGATAAGTTTATCCAATTTCAATTTCGGTGGGTAAAGCTAATGACAACCACCCGAAAAAATTTTACCGAAGAGCCGGGATTATACTCATTATCAGTTTTCTGAAACGCTTTTGATGAATTTTGGAAACACCTGACCTTCAAATGAAACGTAAATCAACTACCGGGCGACAAAATTTTTCCTGTAAATTTTGTCGGATGAATTCAAAGCCACCTGATTGTGAAATCTTAATGCGGATAGTCCTGCTCATAAAAAACACATATACAACATTAATAACCTGAGTGTTATATCCCGCCTGTGAGTTTGAAATATTGATGTAAACCGGCGAATTACAGGCTTCTGAGGGCATTATTTGTTTGAACAGGCGGTGAAAATGCTTCTGATTTTCAAAAATTAAATATTAACTTTGCAATCTGCTAAAAATTTAAGATACTGGAAAATGGATTTCAATTTAAAATTTATGCGCAAAGCCATAGCTTTGTCGATTGCAAATGTTGCCAAAGGAGGCGGACCGTTCGGTGCTGTCATCGTAAAAGATGGAAAAATTATCGCTACAGGCGTCAACAAGGTAGTTAGTCACAACGACCCTACAGCCCATGCCGAAGTAAATGCCATCAGAAAAGCAGCCAAAAAATCAGGCACTTTTGATTTGGCAGGTTGCGATATTTACACTTCGTGCGAACCCTGCCCAATGTGTTTGGGAGCAGTTTATTGGGCACATCTCGATAAAATTTACTATGGAAATAACAAAACAGATGCAAAAAACATTGGTTTTGACGACTCATTCATCTATGAAGAAATAGATTTAAAACCTGAAAACAGAAAAGTAAAAACCACACAACTACTTTCAGATGAAGCTATTAAAGCTTTTGAATTATGGGCAAACAAAGCAGATAAAACCGAATATTGAGTTTTATAACCAGCAAGCTTTTCAAAATTTTTCAAGGTTTGTTTTTCATGATTCAACACATGGTTAACTACTCAGTGATACTCCGCATCTGTGTGTTTTTAAACTATTCAACAAAAGTGATTTATACGATTACCGGCTTCCTGTTAAAATAAGAAATCACATAAATCAGTCATAGCAACCTTCATCAATAAAAAATCTGAATATTAATGCAATTCTTTTGAATAAACCGATGAATTGTTAAATAATATTTTGTATTTTTGTGCTTTCACGGGAAATTCAATCAAATCTATATTCAGCATCTTTGATTGAAATTATAGTTTGAATAAAAAAACATCTGACAATTATTTACATAAAAAACTTTTACAAATGAATCATGTAGCCGGAAAATTATTGTGCTTACTTTTTTTAGGTTGTGTCGTAATGGCAAATGGTCGCGAAAATTTACAAAAAGATATCTTTGGACAGGAAATCACCGGCTCCAACGGGAAAAAGATTAATTTTTCGCAATCGGAGTTGAAAGGTTTAAAAGTGCAGGAAGCAATTCAGAATTTGCCCCTGAAAACAGCAGCAGCTTCGCAGGCAAATGGTTTGAAAACCCCGTTTACCGCCAAAGTCGACAATCTGTTTTCAATCATGGGAACTTCCATCGGCCGCAACTCAATGCACTCACTTGATATAGATAAAGATGGTAATACAGAACTGATTTGCTCTGCTTCCACCTCGGGTTTCGGCACCGGAAACTACTGGTATATAATGAATTACAACCCGACAGACAAAACCTGGAATCAATCATGGACGAGTACAGTATATTCATCCTATATAAAAACGATTGAAATAGTTGATTATAACAATGATAATAATTACGAAATTTTGCTGGGTTTCGACAATGGTACTATTGAAATTTACGACCCTGTTACAAAAGCATTGATGAAGTCATACAGTCCGGTAACAGAATCTGTTAACTCAATTATTTGTGCCGATGCCGATAATGATGGGATAAACGACATCGTTATTTCGTGTCCGAACAGCACTTATGTACTTGATGCTACGACTTTTACAAAAAAATTTACTATCAACAAAGGTGCAAATTATGTTCGCGTGGGTGTGCTCGACGACAGTAATAAAAATCAGATTGTTCTTTCATCGGGGTATATCTATAAACTGTTGGGTACCACGCTGACTACCGAATGGAATTTCAATACTTCGGGCGAAGGGTATGTTGAACTTTCGGACATTGACAAAGACAATAAAAAGGAAGTGATATTTGCCCAGTCGTGGTATTACATTTACGTATACGATGCCGATACAAAAACCACAAAATACAGCATTAAGTCCGACCTCGACATACAGGCACTAACAATGGCCGACACCGATAACGATGGTGTCGATGAGTTGTTTTACGGAGATGGTCAGTGGGGAGAGGTATATTGTCATAATTCAGCAACAGGAGCATTGATGTGGTCGGTAAACAATCCCGAACACGGTGTAACTGCCATAAATTATGCCGATCTGAATAATGACGGCAACAAGGAACTTATCTGGGGAGCCGGCTGGACCTCGACCGGTGCCGATTATCTGTACATTTACAGTAAGGCACAAAGTAAATTATTGTGGAGGAGCGAAGATATCGTCGGTCCGTTTTATGCAACCGCCACAGGTGATGTGGATGGAGATGGTAAAAATGAAATTGTAGCCGTTTCGTACGAAAGTGAAAGCGGTTACAGCAGCGGCATTATCGTTATTCTGGATGCTGAAACAAATCAGCTGAAATGGAAAAGCAACGGTAACTTCCTTTATGAAGTATGGACCGGCTTATATGATGTATGTATAGCCGATGTCGACAAAGACGGGAATAATGAAATAGTAATCGGTGCAGGGCAGACTTACACCGGTGAAATTTGGATTATCGACGGGAAAAATCATACTATCAAATCAAATCATATTTTTTCGTCACCAAGCCTGAGCGAATTTTATTCATTAACAGTGGACGATGTCGATAACGATGGGCAAAAAGAGCTGATCACAGTTTCAAGCTCTGCACTTTACGTGATTAACCCGACCGACTGGTCGGTGAAATGGAGTGTCAACACCGGCTCAACCTATTCGGGCACCATATTGAGGAGTGCAGATGTAAACGGAGACGGGAACAAAGAAATCATTGTATGTAAAAGTTCAATAATGATCATTAACAGCACTGACCATTCGTACTGGAAATCAACAGAAACAAATTACACCAACTTCGATTTGTTCGATGTTAACAACGATGGTATTACCGACATTGTAGCTTCTACTTCGAACGGACACATCGTGGTACTCGATGGCAAAACAAGAACTTCAATCAGCGATTTTAATCCGGAAACATCTTCGATTGTTTCGGTTAGAGTTTATAAAACCGGAAATTCAATCTACTACATTTACAGCAGTAATAATAAAATAAATATTTATCAAAACGACTCCAATTGCAGTGTAAGTCAAAGCCTGGGCAATAATTCCGGTGATATCGAGAGCATGAAATTGTATAACTGTCAACCCTCATCTCTCGAAATTATTTACGGAAACTCCATTGGCGTACACAGAATGTATCTGAATATTATGTCTGTTTCGGCAGGTAATCTGACTGTAGCAGCTGAAGAAAACAGTCAGGTATCGATGGACATCAACACTTCAAAAAACTGGACACTTACCATTGATCAGGACTGGTTAAAGGCTAACAGTATCTCAGGAACAGGCAATTCGACTATTGTCTTTACAGCAAAAGCCAATATGTGGGCCGAGAAGAGAACTGCCCTTGTAACAATCACAGGTGATGGAAGTAATTCGCAGCTGATTACCGTAACTCAGAACGGTGCAACACCGGTTCTTAATGTTTCGTCTAATTCAGTCGCTATCGGCGCTTTGCAGGGAAGCACAAATTCAATTGACATCAGTTCGAATCTTAACTGGACCGCGGTCAGCAATCAATCGTGGTTGTATTTAAGCAGCAACCAGGGTACAGGAAATCTGAAACTGGTATTGACTGCCTACTCAAACACAACCATTGTTCCACGAACTGCTACGATTACAATTACCGGAACCGGATTACAGCCCGTGACAGTTACAGTTACTCAGGCTGCCGGTGCTCCTGTTTTGGCCGTTTCGTCGAACAGTCTGATTATTACAGCTCCGGCCAACAGCACAAAATCTTTTTCCATTTACTCAAATGTTGGCTGGACAGTAACAAGCAATCAATCGTGGCTGACTCCCAATTACAGTAGCGGAAATAACAATGGTACAATTACGCTGATTGCTCAGCAGAATGTGGCAACAGAACAAAGAACAGCCACCGTTACTGTTTCAGGCACGAATAATGTGGCATCAATAACCATAATTGTAACTCAGGACGCAGGGATACCAATACTGAACCTTTCGACAAATACCATTACAATTAACAAAGATAACACCGGCTCGTTTACTATTCAATCAAATATCAGCTGGTCGGTTGTCAGCAATCAAACCTGGTTAACTTCTGATGTTACAAGTGGTTCGCGTAATGCTACAGTAACTCTGATTGCCCAACCCAACAAAACCTCAGGCTTACGTGCAGCATCGTTAATCATCAGCGGTACCGGCGTTTTACCGCAAGCCATCACAGTTTTGCAGGATGTGACCAGCGCTGTCGATGATGTAAATCAAAGTCCTCTGTTTATATTCCCGAATGGCTCAGATAAGGACATAAAGGTGAACAATATAGCGGCGAATGCAGTCATTTCAATTTACAATATTAACGGAAAAATGATGATATGTACAACAGCCGGTTCAACTTCAGCCACCATCAATGCAGCTAATCTCGAAAAAGGTATTTATGCAATCAGAGTGAATGATAACGGGTCAACAATCACCCGTAAATTTGTAATACAATAAACATTGTCAATGATCTGTATCCGATGAAATTACTTTTTTAAACCATGCTGTCAGCATTCTGAATTTTGCATGATCCCAACTAAAAAAGCTGTTCCCGAAGAATTTCAATTCTTTTCGGAACAGCTTTTTCCCTTTTGTCCACTATCAAAAGTATGACAACTCCTATGCTTGTATTACCTCCCGATAATCGGTTTTTAAAAAAACCGGTATTGTTTTTCTCTTCAAATCAGCTGTTTTGTCAGTATTAATGAACGCAAAACAAGGCTAAAATTCAACATTTGATTTTTTATGATTCTGAATGATCACATTATCGTAGTTAAAATTCAATTTGAAAAAAGAAACTTTTATCTGAAAAACTACCATATTCACACAATTTAAACACTATTATTAAGTTTTATTAATAAGAAACCCTAAATATTAATCTTTTAAAAATCAAGAGTATGAAAAAAGTTGAAAAATGCATTTTAGCAAAATTGATTTTTGTAGTATCAGTTTTTTTGATGATAAATGATACAAAAATCTGTGCAGCCCTTCCTGCTGATGTGTCCGGCATTGAAAATGAGATGAACAAAACATTATCGCCCTACTTTGTTGTTATCAGTAAAAATTCAGAGACCGACAGGCTTCCACTAAAATCGACCGAAGCAAATGTAAAAATTACCGGAGTTATAGCCGATGTTACAATCAACCAAACCTATATCAATGCCGGGAAAAACACACTTGAAGCGGTTTATACTTTCCCGATGTCGACTAAAGCAGCTGTATATGCAATGAAAATGAAGATTGGTTCACGAACAATAACAGCCGAAATTTACGAAAAAGAGAAAGCCAGAAAAGAATATGAAAAAGCCAAAGAAGAAGGAAACCGCGCCTCATTGTTAGAACAAAACCGTCCCAATGTATTCACGATGAATGTTGCCAATATAGCTGTTAACGACACCATTATTGTGGAGTTGAAATACACCGAATTACTCATCCCCGAAAACGGGAATTATTCATTTGTATATCCAACGGTAGTCGGGCCAAGATATACAACTAAAACGGACAGACCCGGGAATGAAAATGAAACCTTCACAAACACTCCTTATACGCATGAAACTGAAATGCCTGCTTATGATTTAAAATTCAATCTTTTTATCAGCCCGGGCATACCAATTCAGTATATTAACTGCCCGAGTCACAAAATTCAAACAACTTATCCTGATGCTTATTCAGCAAAAGTCAGTTTGGATGCTTCTGAAAGCAAAGGAGGAAACCGTGATATTATTATTAACTACTCAATGCAGGGGAATACAATTCAGTCGGGTTTAATGCTTTTCGAAAATGCTGATGAAAATTACTTTTTGATGATGATTCAACCTCCAAAAAAAATCCAAATGGACGAAATTCCCGACAGAGAATACATTTTTATCGTCGACGTATCAGGTTCGATGAGCGGCTTTCCTCTGAAGATTTCTAAAAAATTAATGAAAAATCTATTAGAAAATCTAAAGCCTACAGATAAATTTAATATCATCCTTTTTTCAGGTAGTACAGGTTTATTCAGGCAGGAATCAGTAAACGCAAACACTGAAAACATCTCAGGTGCCATACATTTCATCGAAAGCCAACGCGGTGGGGGTGGAACAGAACTTTTGCCTGCTCTAAAGAAGGCATATCAACTGAAACGCTCGTCCGATGAGTGTTCCCGTTCATTTGTTCTGTTAAGCGATGGATATGTTTCCGTCGAAAGTGAAGCATTCGAATTAATCAGAAAACAAAATTCTAACTCAAACTTTTTCTGTTTCGGAATCGGGAGCAGTGTCAACAGATACCTGATGGAAGGACTGGCTTTTATGGGTAATGGTGAACCGGTGATAGCAGACAAGGAGGATGGAGCCGAAATACAGGCAGAAAAATTCAGACAATACATTAATACGCCTGTACTCACTCAGATCAAAGCCAACTTTGGTGAAGCTAAGGTATATGATGTTGAACCTTTTGCTATACCCGATTTACTTGCTGAAAGACCTCTGGTGATTTTCGGGAAATACAAAGGTAAAGCACAGGGAAAAGTCACTATAACCGGTATAAGTGGCCATGAGATGTTCGAAAAAACAATGGATTTCGCGGAATCAAAACCTGATCCGTCAAATTCGGCTATCAGGTATCTGTGGGCACGTGAACAAATAAAATTACTCGATTATAATGATTCCGAATCCCGATTTTCAGAAGACGGAACCAAAGACAGTATTAAAAAACAAATTACGGAGCTTGGTCTCAAATATAATTTAATGACCAAATACACCTCATTTTTAGCTGTCGACCGACAATTTAAAATTGACAATGACATCAAGAAATGCACTGTTAAACAGGTATTACCATTACCAAAAGGCGTTTCAAATCAGGCTATAAGTGAAGAAGTCAGGGTTTACTCCCCAAATCCTGTTCATACCGGGATTATTTGTGAAGAAGATGAAAATGTGGTATTTCAGGTGGTTGAAACAATGCCGGGTTTTGTTGGTGGTGAAAATGCCTTAAGAGAATTTTTATCGAAAAATATCAAATATCCTGCACTTGCAAAAATGAATAATATACAGGGAATTGTAATTGTACAATTTGATGTGGACAAAGATGGCTCAATTGTCAATATTAGCGTAATAAGAAGTGTAAGTCCTGAACTCGATAAAGAAGCAATCAGAGTTGTGAGAATGATGCCTAAATGGAATCCGGGAAAACAAAGGGGAAAACCGGTAAAGACAAAATTCACTTTACCCATCAACTTCAGGCTGAGTCAGGATTCATAATAAAACAGTTGCAGCACTCTCTGATTTTTTTGAGAGTGCTGCATTCTTTTATTTAAATTTTACAGATTACAGGGCTTTAAAATATTCTCAAAAGAAACATAAACAACCTCCGTTTTTCGGGAACAGGCACAAATAAACATCTTCAGAATGAGTTATTTAACCAGCTCATTCAGTGCAGCATTCACCTTGTCGAAATGAAACTGACTGATGATTTCATTTTTGTATTGAAGGATTTTATCATTGCATAAATTTCCGATACTTCCTTCGTGCGTATGGTGAACCGATTTGTCGGGTTCAAAATTACCGGCTTCGATGGCCAGCCCCACCTGTTTATAAGCATCTCTGAAGGGCACACCTGAAAGTGTGAGCCGGTTTACTTCTTCGACACTGAAAATCAGATCATAACGATTATCACTCAATATCTCTGTGTTGACTTTTACCTGTGCCATCATCATCGATGTCATTGTGATACAATCCGACAATTCGGCGAAAACAGGAACAAACACTTCTTTTATAATCTGCAAATCGCGGAAATACCCCGAAGGCAAATTATTGGTTATCAGCATTATTTGTTGAGGGATTGATTGGATCTTATTACACTTTGCTCTGGTCAGCTCGAAAACATCCGGATTTTTCTTGTGCGGCATTATGCTTGAACCTGTGGTAAATTCGTCGGCCAATTTGATAAAACCAAAATTCTGCGACGTAAATAAACAGGCGTCAAAAGCAAGTTTCGAAATAGTGGAAGCTACTCCTGCCAAAGCGCCGGCAACGGTTCGTTCCATTTTTCCTCTTCCCATTTGAGCATACACCACATTATAATTCATCGAGTCGAAGCCAAGTAAATCGGTGGTCATCTGCCGGTTGAGCGGGAAAGAAGAACCATAACCAGCAGCTGAGCCCAGCGGATTCCGGTTGGTTATTTTCCATGCCGAAAGCAACAACTGTAAATCGTCGGCTAAACTTTCGGCATAAGCACCAAACCACAAACCAAACGACGAGGGCATGGCTACCTGCAGATGAGTGTAACCCGGCATCAAAACGTTTTTATATTTTTCGCTCTGCGAAATGAGAACTTCAATAAGCGTATCGACTGCTTCGACGGTTTTGGCAAGTTCAGCACGGGCAAATAGTTTTAAATCAAGTAAAACCTGGTCGTTTCGCGAACGACCACTGTGAATTTTTTTCCCCGTATCACCCAATTTTCCGGTAAGTATCTGCTCCACCTGCGAGTGTATGTCCTCCACACCTTCTTCAATTACAAATTCACCTTTATCGGCTATTTGGTAGATTTTTTTTAGCTCTGCTTCGAGTAATTCAAGTTCATCTGCAGCTAAAAGTCCTACCGATTTTAACATTCGAATGTGCGCAATTGATCCCAACACATCATATTTGGCAAGAAAAAGATCCATTTCTCTGTCTTTTCCAACTGTAAATGCCTCAATTTTTGCATCCACATTTATATTTTTCTCCCAAAGTTTAGCCATTTTGCGTAAGCTTTTAAAATTGAATTATTCTGATCAATAATTTATTGTTTTGCACTTTCAGCCTGCTTGTTCAGTGCAACTGCAATGGCATCGGCTATGGCATTGATTCCTTCCTTAAGTTTTTTATCCACCATCATTTTAATCATGGCCGGGATATCCGCTTTCAGGGTCAGTTTCATTCGTGTATCATTTTCGGCTGCCTGCTTCAGCTGTATCCATACATTGACGTGCACCGGTGCATGTTCCGACTCAAATTTAATGGTTTTAAAGGGTTCACGTTCGATGATCCGGAAACCTACAGTACCAATGCCTTCAACATCGAAGCTACAGCTGTCGGTGTCAAATTTTATGTTCTTTAATTTCTCATTAAGCAACTGACTTTGTGTTAATTTCTCAAGATTATTCAAGTCGCTTAGTATGCCAAAAACCATTTCTTCCGACGAAGAAATGGTTTTTATATCACTTTCGTATGTTGTCATATTGATTGATTTTCCCAATTCGGCCTGAAATCAGGCGATGGACGGTATATTCAGTTAATGTCTTTGCGCCATTCAGATGGATTCAGCCGCCATTCTTTCAGCGTTTCCACATCTTCGGCTGTAATATATTTCGTAGCTAATGCCTGATGGATAATTGCATCGTAATTACAAAGTGTGGTAAGTTTTACCCTGGCTGCTTTGAATTTTTGTTCTGCTACACTAAAACCATAAGAGAAGATGGCCACCATACCGAGCACTTCCGAACCACTGTTTCGAATGGCTTCAACAGCTTTCAGGCTGCTACCACCGGTCGATATCAGGTCCTCAATCACCACTACTTTTTGTTTGGGTTTCAAATCACCTTCAATCATATTTTCAAGACCATGGTCTTTCGGAGTGGGCCGGATATAAATAAACGGCAATCCCAATGCATCGGCCACCAAAGCTCCCTGCGCAATGGCACCGGTCGCTACACCTGCTATCACTTCCACATCGGGATACATTTCAAGTATTAGTCTTGAAATTTCAAGTTTGATATAGGTTCGTATGGCAGGATATGAAAGGGTTTTGCGATTATCGCAATATATAGGTGATTTCCAGCCCGATGCCCATGTAAACGGGTTATTGGGTTGCAACTTTACCGACTTGATTTTGAGCAGCTTTTCGGCTACCGACTTTTCTACTATTTTCATAAATAACTTATTTTACTCCTTGTTTTGACGCTGCAAAAGTACTCAAACTATTTTAGACTTGTCGAATAAAAAATGATATTTAAAAACATTTTTTGATCATAGTTTCTGCATATATATGCATTTTGCTTGCATTTTCTTCACATTTATGTAAAAATGTCTTTTTTAGAAAAATCAAAACAGAGGAGATAAAAAAGCATCCTCAATGTGATCAATTCTGAATTTCAGGCCTTCGGGAATCACCGAAATAACATCGAAACGGGTTTCTCCCTGCCAGTTAAATTTCTGAATATAATCATCGGCAGCATATACAATATTCCGGATTTTTCGTGCTGTTATTGCCTCTTCGGGCGCTTCGAAAGTATCCGTCGAACGTGTTTTAACCTCGACAATTACAAGACATTCGTCCTTTTCGGCGACTATATCGAGTTCAAGTTTACCTGTCACCCACTTTACATGCCTTATCAGGTAACCTTTCGAACGCAGATAACACTGCGCTTCGAGTTCTCCTGCATTACCCAGTTCGTTGTGTTCGGCCATATTGCATTTTGTTATTGTACTTTAACCGCAAATTTATAACTTTTTCATCCAAAATCCTTATTTTTAATCAGATAATATTACTTTTGTATGCAAAATGAAATTGTTATGGCAAAAAAAACATTTAGTCCTGTTCTTAAACGTAAATCGTTACGTACCCACCGCCAGATGTTCATGTTAAACGACGAGGAAGAAAGAGCGCTGAACCGTTATATTGAAAAATACAGAGTACGGAATAAATCTAAGTTTATCAGAGAAACATTAATGATTGCCATTATTCGTCAATTCGAGAATGACCATCCTACCCTGTTCGATTAAGTTTTAATTTTGTTAAACATTTAAAAATCATAAAAGAGTGGAATACATCTTAATTCTCACGGCTTTTTTTGCAGGCAGTATCGCCGCATGGCTTGTATGTTCGGGACGTAATTCAAAGTCACTCATTATCAACCGCGAAAAGCTCGAACAGCTGCAAAATCAGTTGAATGAATCTCAGTTAAATCATTCAGTTAATCAGGAAATTCTGAAACTTAAAACCGAAGAATTACAAAAATTGCAGCAGGAGCTGGCACAAAATTTGGAGGTTTGCGGCCAGCGCGCAGTCGAAATTGCTACTCTGACGACCAGTTATGAGCATCTCAAACAAAAAGCAGAAACTCAAAAATCGGAAATTGAGAACATGCAAAAACGACTGACCACTGAGTTTGAAAACATAGCCAACAAAATTCTGAAGGAAAGATCGGATGAATTTTCGCTGGTAAATCATAAAAACATAGCCGAAATTTTAAACCCGTTGAAGGAAAAAATCAGCCTTTTCGAAAAAAAGGTGGACGAAACCTACGACAAGGAATTGCGCGATAAAATCAGTTTGCGCGAGGAGGTTCGAAAACTTTCGGAAATGAATGCCAAAGTAAGCGAGGAAGCCAATAACCTGACACGCGCACTGAAAGGTGACATTAAAAAACAGGGTAACTGGGGTGAAATTATTCTGGAAAGAGTACTTGAACGCTCGGGCCTCACCAAAGGACAGGAATACGAACGTGAGGAAGTGGTTGGTGGTGCCGAAAGTGCCGTTCAACGACCTGATGTAATTATTCATCTTCCTGACAACAAACATATTATTGTCGACTCGAAGGTGTCGCTTATCGCTTACGAAAGGTATACTTCGGCCGAAACGGAAGAAAAACAGCTGTTGTATCTGAAGGAGCATATCAATTCAATCCGGAATCACGTAAAATTGCTGAGTGAAAAGAATTATCAGAATGCACAGCAACTTAACACTCCCGATTTTGTATTGATGTTTATTCCGATCGAAGCTTCTTTTTCGGTAGCTGTTCAGGGCGATGGAGAGCTTTTTTCCTATGCATGGGAACGTAAAATTGTAATCGTGAGCCCAACCACTCTGCTGGCAACTTTACGAACAATTTCATCGATCTGGAAACAGGAAAACCAAACCAGAAATGCACAGGAAATTGCCCGGCTCAGCGGTACATTGTATGATAAATTCATAGGATTTACCGAAGACATGCAAAAAATTAAATCAAACATCGAACGGGCTTCGGGAGCTTATGACGATGCAGTAAAAAAAATGAAAGACGGCAACGGAAATATCATCCGTACAGCCGAAAGAATAAAAGAACTCGGTGCCAGAACAGGGAACAAACAGCTTCCTGCGGAGTTTAGTGATTTTTGAACGGTTAACAGCAGGTCATTCATCTGTTCAACTATCAAAAACATTGCGCGGTAGCCGGTCAAAACAGATGGTGAACGTAAAACAGAACTGAAGATGAATTATATAAAAATGAATGCCTGCAGCTGTTTCGGAGTGACAAATAAAAAAAACAAACGAATGAATTACAAAACGCTATTATTAGCTTACATATTGACAATAAGCGTATTGAATGCTCAATCAACCAATGTTTCCGATAGTATTATTCTGAATCAAAATACAATTTACGATTTGGATAATTTGCTCGATTCAATTACTTCCCATAAAATTAATGATTTACAAAAAGAGTCGACCATAAAAATAATTGAACTGAAAGATTCAATTTTTCATGTATCACCCGCAGCTAAACAATCATCTGATAGTTTATCGGCAGGTTTTCCTACCATCAACTTCAATTTTCACGGAACGGATTCACTGTTACTCTGCAGCAATCCTTTACTGATTGATTTGGTGTACAAAAATCCCCGGTCTGATTTCGACTGGAAAAAACACATCTTCCCCTATACATTGTTTTTTGATAAAAAGCCCGAAACAATGTACAGCAAACTTTCAACACAAAGAGAAATGCCATCTGTCAGCGAAGTGATAAGCGAACTTCGCGCAGGTGCTTTGAAAAACATAGCAATAAATGCACCCGGCTTCATTGCTTACCGTTACGAAGAATTACCGAATACCGATGGTGTTAAAAACAAAATAATCCATACCAGAGGTTTCGACGATTTGAAATTGTCAAACATTGAAGATATAGACAACAAGCGCAATACAAAAATGGCTATCCCCAAATATATTCGTGATCCGTGGACACGAAAAGCAAGCACTATGATTCAGTTTTCGCAAAATTATGTGTCGGGCAACTGGTATCAGGGGGGTAGCAAAAGCATAGCTATACTCGGCATTCTGAGTGGCCAGTTGAATTACGACAATAAAAAAGACGTTCAGTGGGAAAATAACACCGAGTGGCGCCTGGGATTCAATTCGGTGGATGGAGCCATTCGTCCGCTCAATACCAATGATGATATATTTAAAGTAAACAGCAAATTAGGTATAAAAGCCGGTGGAAAGTGGTTTTACTCAGGTTCTGTCGATTTTTCGACTCAATTTTTCGACAACTACAAATCCATTACCTCTACCGAATTGAAGTCTACGTTTCTGACGCCTGTAAGATTGAATATCGGAGTGGGTCTTGATTACAAATACAAGAAATTATTATCACTGATGCTTTCTCCTGTATCGTACAAATATATTTATGTGAATGATATTGTGGCCGTTAATCCGAATTTATTTGGTATTCCCAGTGGCGAAAAAGTATTAAGTGAAATTGGTAGTTCATTCAAGGCACAGCTGTCGTATGCTCCATCGAGAGAGATACAGATAGATTCAAAGCTCTCATTCTTTACTAATTACGAAAAGGTGGAAATTGACTGGGAAATTGTAAGCAACTTTACCATCAACAGATTCCTGTCGACCCGAATGTCGCTGAACCCACGGTACGATAACACACAAATTCTGGCAAGTGGAGAGAAAGCAAAGATTCAATTCAAGGAGTTGTTGAGTTTCGGGATTTCGTATAAATTTCTGAATTAACTCAAAGCAATTTATTCGAAGAAATTCATCCATTTATCAAAAACAAGCACCTGATGCTGACCAAAACGTGCCAGGTCACGCCGAATACTGTCAACCGAATGAGTTTGCCCTAATTTAGTTTTCGAAAAAAACTTATCGGCATAACAAATCAGCTGTTCTTCAAGCGATTCTGGAATCATATCGCGTAGTGGCAATGGTAATTTACTGGCAGTAATCATATCCCTGCTGAGTCCGACACCTGTGTGACGCTCACAAACAAGCGCATGACGCGGAAGTCCTTCAGCTCTGATTATATCGGCACCGAGATAACCATGCTCGATGTAATGATGTGTTCCCACACAATGTATTCGCGGAGCATTGCATTTGAAAATGCCTATATCATGCAACATGGCAGCTTCTTCAATGAAAACAGAATCAAGTTTTAACTCCGTTTTCCTGCGGGCAATTTCAAGTGCTTTATCCCTCACCTGCCCACTGTGAACAATCAAAGTCTGATATAATTCACTATCTTTGTTGTAGTATTTCTCAATGATGTTGTTGGTATCGATCATATTTGTTTTTTAAATCACGCAAATTTAAAAAATTATTTTCGAATAAAATATTTTACTTTATCAGCCGGAAAGTCTGAAATGATAAGGCTTTACTGATGAGGAAAGTAACCATCAGTATATTTAATTTACTGAAGATTTAATCAGTCTAAAATCCGCGTACTGTTGCAAACATATTATACTAAATTAATAATTTCATACTACTCAAAACAGATATACATGAAACGAACATGACAACATTTAATCTGTTATGACCCACAGGGGAATGATTAAATTTTGTTTTGTAAGTTCCATTTGACAACTAAAAAATCAATTATAAACAGATGAAAAAAGAATTTGATTTTGACTGTGGCTGGCCCTCAAACGACGGACTGATGCGTAAGTACCACGACGAAGAATGGGGTGTGCCACTCCACGACGATAACGGACTTTTTGAATTTCTGGTATTAGATGCTTTTCAGGCCGGATTGAGCTGGCGTACCGTTTTACACAAGCGTGAAAACTTCAGAAAGGCTTTTGACAACTATGACATTACAAAAATTGCCGGCTACGACGAAGATAAAATATTCGAATTGATGCAGAACAAAGGTATCATTCGCAATCAGCTGAAAATCAGAGCAACTATCAGCAATGCACAGGCATTTTTAAAGGTTCAGAGCGAATTCGGGACCTTCGACCGGTACATCTGGCAGTTTACGGGTGGCAGTACCATTGTCAACACTTTCCGGTTGTTGTCCGAAATTCCGTGCAAATCAGAAGTATCTGACGCTATGAGTAAAGATTTAATCAAAAGAGGATTCAAATTTGTGGGTTCTACCATCTGTTATTCGTTTATGCAGGCAGCAGGTATGGTGAATGATCATATAGTTACCTGCAGCCGCTACAATTGCTGTAAATAACTGTAAGTAAGCAAATGAAAAGAGCTGGGTTCCGTTTACGAAGCCAGGCTCTTTTAAGTATGAATTTATCCGGTCAGGAGCCGGACTAAAAAAATTATTTCAGAATTTCCATTGCTTTGGCAAGTGCCTTCTCAATTCCCGCTGCATTTTTACCCCCGGCCGAAGCAAAGAAAGGCTGTCCACCACCTCCACCCTGTATTTCACGGGCAGCTTCACGGGCAATGTTCACAGCATTTAAACCTGCAGCAACAAGGTCGTCGCTGAGTAAAACCGTCAGTGAAGGTTTGCCCTCGGCAACACAACCTGCAACGAAGAAGAGCTTTTCCGATTGCTGATTACGTATCTGAAATGCCAGGGTTTTCACCTGATCGGCAGTCAATTGACCTTCAAATTTAATTACTTTCACATCATCAATTCCATTTACTACTTTCAAAAGAAAATTTGATGAAAGCAACTGATCCCTGAGTTGCATGATTTTATCATGAATAAACTGATCTGCCTGTTTTTTAAGTTCGGCATTTTCAGCACTTAGCCGGTGTACGGCACTGATCAGATCGGGTGCATTATTCATAACTTCTTTAGCCTCCGATATTGTGTCCTGCTGACCATCAATCAATTGCTCGACCGCTTTACCTGTAATGGCTTCGATACGGCGAATTCCGGCTGCAATAGAGCTTTCAGCAACTATACGCACCATTCCGATATTTCCGGTGGCACTCACGTGAGTTCCGCCACAAAGCTCTACAGAACTTCCGAATTGTATTACACGAACTGTTTCACCATATTTCTCGCCAAACAAAGCCATTGCTCCCATCGCTTTTGCTTCGGCAACAGGAGTTTCACGCATTTCTACCAAGTGGTTGTTTTCGCGTATTTTTCTGTTGGCAATTGACTCGACAGTCCTGACTTCTTCCTTTGTCATTTTTTGGAAATGCGAAAAGTCGAAACGTAATGATTCGGCACTAACATAAGAACCTTTTTGTTCAACATGTGTGCCCAGCACTTCGCGCAATGCTTCGTGAAGCAAGTGAGTTGCCGAGTGATTGCATTCAATGGCTGTGCGTTTTTCGGCATCTATAGCAGCAATAAAAGTTTCGGTGATATCGGCAGGTAACCGGGTGCTGATATGAACGGCAAGATTATTTTCCTTTTTTGTATCAATGATTCTGATGGCACGACCTTGTTCAAAATCCTGATCTGATGGATTTGCAATTAACGAAAGAGTTCCGACATCGCCGACCTGACCTCCCATTTCGGCATAGAAAGGGGTTTTTGATAATACCAGCTGATAAAATTCGCGGTTTTTTTGTTTAACCTTACGATACCTGAGTATTTCGGTATCAAACGAAGTATAATCGTAGCCCACGAATTCACTGTCGCCTTCGCGAACCGTCACCCAATCGCCTGTTTCGATGGCGGCAGCGTTGCGGGCACGTTCTTTTTGTTTTTGCATTTCGGAGTTGAACTCGTCTATATTCACTGTGAAATTATTTTCACGTAAAATCAATTCAGTCAAATCGAGCGGGAAACCGAAAGTATCGTACAAGGTGAATGCAACTTTTCCTTCGATTTCGGTTTTGGCAGCATTCTTTGAGTCGGACATCACTTTATCGAGCAATTTTATACCTGTTTCAAGGGTACGAAGGAACGACTCTTCTTCTTCTTTTATCACTTTTTCTATCAATGCTTTCTGAGCAATAAGTTCAGGATATGCACTACCCATTACTTCACAAAGCACATCAATCAGTTTATACATGAATGCAACACGTTGTCCGAGGAAAGTATAGCCATAACGTACAGCCCTGCGAAGAATCCGGCGGATTACATAACCTGCTTTGGCATTCGAGGGTAATTGTCCATCTGTAATTGAAAATGCGATGGTGCGGATATGATCGGCAATAACGCGCATGGCTATGTCGGTCTTGTCATTTACTCCATAGCCGGTATTGCAAACCCTGCCTATTTCAGCAATAACAGGCGTAAAAACATCGGTATCGTAATTGGACTGAACGCCCTGCATAGCCATACACAAACGTTCAAAACCCATTCCGGTGTCAATTACTTTAGCCGGAAGACCTTCGAGCGTACCATCAGCTTTACGGTTGTATTGCATGAATACATTGTTCCAAATCTCAATTACCTGTGGATGTGAACCGTTGACCAATGTCAAACCATCTATCTTTGCCCGTTCGTCGTCGTTCCGGATGTCTATATGAATTTCGGAACAGGGACCACAGGGTCCGGTATCGCCCATTTCCCAAAAATTATCCTTTTTGTTCCCGTTGATAATCCTGTTAGCCGGTAAAAACTGAGCCCATATTTCGGCTGCTTCATCATCTCGATCCAGACCTTCGGGAGCATATCCCTCAAATACAGTAACATAAAGTCTGTCTTTATCCAGCTTCAAAACTTCGGTAAGGTATTCCCATGCCCATTCAATAGCTTCTTTTTTGAAATAATCGCCAAAGGACCAGTTGCCCAGCATTTCGAACATGGTGTGGTGATAGGTGTCATGTCCTACTTCTTCCAGATCGTTATGCTTGCCACTTACGCGCAAACATTTTTGCGAATCTGCCACACGTGAATACTTTACCGGGTCATTGCCGAGAATTATGTTTTTAAACTGATTCATTCCCGCATTGGTAAACATTAGCGTAGGATCATCTTTGATAACCATTGGTGCCGATGGTACAATTTTGTGCCCTTTCGAAGCAAAAAAGTCAAGAAAAGACTGACGAATTTCCTGTGAAGTCATATTATAGTAATTTAGTGCTTATAATTTCGTTATTAAAAAACCGATGGCAGAATTTTGCATTGCCTTATTTAAAATCAGAAGAACAATACCCACATTCGGATACCGGGATAATTGTTATAAAATGCAATTGTTATTGCTACTTTATTTAATCATTATTATATTTCAGGTTAAAAGACTGCAAAAGTACTTCAAATTTATTACTTTTGCATCAAAAGTCGTATTAAAAGTTTAGTTTTGTAAGCTATTTTTATGAACTAACATACAGCATCAATGCAATTTGTATGTTTTTTTCAGCTATGATTTCCCTTTTATAAACAGTGTTCAGGTTTTTATGTCGAAAAAAATAAAATTCCATTTCAACCCCGAAACTTTAAATTATGAGCCGATAATACTTACATTTGCTCACAAGTTAAAGCAGGTACTCATCCACTTATTTTCGGGGATGTCGCTGGGTGCAATATTTTTTATTATTTTCGTCTCCACCATTCAATCACCCGAAGAGAAACAACTCAGTCTGGAAAAAAGCCGGATGCAGGCTCAATACAGAATTCTTCAGCGCCAACTCAACGAGGCACAGGAAGTGATGACTGACTTACAGCAGCGCGACGACAATCTTTACCGGGTTGTTTTTCAGGCAGAACCCATTTCACTCGAAGTACGAAAAGCAATAGCTTCAAATACAGAATATTACAAACAGCTGATGGACATGACCAATTCGGACATTGTAGTGGAAACCACTAAGAAAATCAACGAATTACGCAAACAAATCTATATCCAGTCGAAATCCTACGACGATCTTATTTTGCTTTCGAAAAATAAAGAAGAAATGCTTCAATGTATACCGGCCATTCAACCCGTACTCAACAGAGATTTGACACGTATGGCTTCAGGATACGGCTGGCGCATCGACCCGGTATATCATACCCGCCGGTTCCACGAAGGCATGGACTTTACAGCTCCCGTGGGTACTGATATTTATGCCACCGGTAACGGGACAGTTGTGAGTGCAGGATGGCAGCAGGGTTACGGCAATTGTGTGGATATCAATCATGGTTTTGGTTATATAACCAGATACGGACACATGAGTGCATTCAGGGTCAGGGTGGGTCAGAAAGTGAAACGCGGCGATGTAATCGGATTAGTGGGCAATACAGGAAAATCAACCGGTCCGCACCTTCATTACGAAGTACATCTGAGAGGTACCATTATGAACCCTCAGAATTATTACTTCCTCGATTTATCGCCTGCCGATTACGACCGCATGGTAAAGATGAGCAACAACTCAGGACAAATGTTTGATTAAAAAGAAAATCTGGAACCATAAGTCAAGACCTGATTTTAAGATGATAAAAGAAATAAAAGATACAAATGCGGGGCCTATCGGAGTTTTCGACTCCGGATACGGCGGCCTGACGATTCTTGAAAAAATTCGTCAGCAATTACCCGGATACGATTATATTTATTTAGGTGACAATGCCCGTACTCCTTACGGAACACGTTCGTTTGAAATTGTTTATAAATACACCCTCGAATGCGTAACCAAATTATTTGAAATGGGTTGTCATCTGGTCATTCTGGCCTGTAACACAGCTTCGGCCAAAGCATTACGTACCATCCAGCAAAATAATTTAGCCCGCTTGGATCCTGACAGAAGGGTGTTGGGAGTCATTCGTCCGACGGTGGAAGCACTGGATAAAATCAGCATTACCAGACATGTCGGGTTACTTGCCACTTCGGGAACAGTACAATCCGATTCGTATCCGCTCGAAATCAAAAAATTATACACTGATATCGTTGTAAGTTCTGAAGCCTGCCCCATGTGGGTGCCACTCATCGAAAACAATGAGCACAATTCGCCGGGAGCAGACTATTTTGTAAAAAAACATCTCGACAACCTGTTAAAATCAGATGCAGCCATTGACACCATTATGCTTGGCTGTACGCACTATCCACTACTATTGCCCAAAATCAGAAAATTCATTCCTGCAACTATTCAGGTTATTTCGCAGGGAGATTTGGTGGCTGTAAGTTTAGAGGACTATTTACTTCGTCATCCCGAAATAGATGCCAAATGCAGCAAAACAGCGAAAATCCGTTATTTCAGCACCGAATCGGTTGAAAAATTCTCCGCTTCAGCTTCCGTCTTTCTGAACGAAACCATACAGGCCGAACATATCGATACGGAATGAAATCACCTGCCATTTTGTCATTTAAGCCTCTGTATACTACCATTTCACACTGATTTTTGCACGTTTTTTTACGTCGATTTTAAGCAATATTGCTGGTCTAAAAATATTTCGTTTTTTTATTTTTTTGTATTTCAACGGTGCATAAAAAAAGCCGGATTTTCTCCCGATATTGTCCGGTTTCGGGCAAAAATTCTCACATTTTCGTTCAATCCTAACATCCCGAATCATCTTTTCCGGACGATTTACACCTTCGCTTTTAAACTTTCTTAACTTTTTACTCCGGGCTTTTACTGTCCGATAAGCCTTGTTTACTACTACCTATCGACACATATCTCTGTATATCAACAAGATATCAAATCCATCATTCAAGGCATTATTTGAGAAAAAAAACCGGTTTTTTGCTGAATATGTCAGCTTATTTATGTATATTAGATGTACAAACCATCTGACAATCTTTGCTTTATGAAAAACCGTTTACAACCCCAGCAATTTGTAGTAATTATTGCCACAGTAATTTTCCGCAAAATTCACCAAAAAACTTTTCCGGCAACTTCTGCCAAAAATCTGCCACGGGATTTTTTCCGTTATCCTCTGTTTTCATTTTTTCTTTCAAAATCGCTATCAGTTCCATCCGTCAGGTCAGCGGTAAATAAGACACCCTCAACTATCACTGCAGCCCGAATTATATCCGCTGTCAGTCTGCTGCTCTTCTTATGTACACTTATGTGACATTGCCTGACAGAACGCCCTGTCAGGCTAAAAATCAAATCAGTCAATGGCCTTTTCAGACAATAATGCGTTTGAAAGCCCCGATTCAGCAATTTTTATTAACTCAAAAAAAAATTAACTCTTTATGAAACAACAAATTTTACTGTTCACAATATTGTGTACAACACTCACCGGCATGGCTGCCAATCATGTGCTTACCAAAGGACGAAATGCCTACAGGGCTGCCGACCGGATCATCAAACAACAGGTAGAATTCAAAGACCCCGGAAGCACAGGCAATGATCTGATCTGGGATTTCAGTATGCTGCAACCCATCAACGAAGAGTACAAAATCAATTACTTTATCCCCGACAGTTCGCGAATGGATACTCTGTGCGGACTCGAACACCGTACCCGGTACTACTATTGCCAAAAGAACGACAGTCTTTGGGCAACGGGATTCGAAAATTCGACCACCATGATGGAATACCTCAAACCTGAGCTCAGGTTGAAATTCCCCTTCGCGTACGGTGACACACTTTTCAGCCGTTTCGAAGGTACAGGTCAGTACTGTCACCGCATCGATCTGGAGGTAAAAGGTTACACACGTATTCAGGCCGATGCCAGAGGTGAACTGAAACTGCCCGGAAATATGAGTGTAAAGAAAGCACTGCGCGTCCGTACACTGCGCTACTATACCCAAACCGGCAAAGACAGCATCGACATGACCCTCGATACCTACTCATGGTATGCCGAAGGTGTACGTTATCCGGTGTTCGAAAGTGTAAAAACAAATCTGATAAAACACCGGCTTTCGGGCAACGGTAGTAATACAAACGGACAGGATACCACCATATTTGCCACCTCGTTTTATTATCCGCCCGAACTACAGATAGCACAGGTACAAACCGACCCTTTACCTGCCGAAAGCGATGATACAGCAGGCGCTGAAACAGTGTTTACCGAAGCTACATATATGCCTAACCCCGTTGTAAGCAATCTGCAAATCAAATACAAACTTACACGACCGGCCAGACTGTGGTTTGCCGTTTATAACAATTCAGGTGTACCTGTACGCCAGACCACACCGCTCCAACTTGCCGAAGGTCAGCAAAACACCACCATCGATATGAAAGCCCTGATCACAGGAACCTACACTTTGTATATCCATGTGGACGATATGGTAATCAATAAGGTAGTGGTGAAGAAATAAAAAATAATTATTAAAAATCAGCAATATGAAAAATATATTTTTAATTACTTTAAGTTTATTACTTATACAAATCTGTGATGCTCAAACCGATAGCATTAGCACAAAAAATGGAATTACATCTGATAAAAATTCAGCAATCGATTTACCTTCATATTTATTACCTTCTCCCGAAGTAAGAGCAATAACCCGCTTTGGCGATTATCCTGTAGGTTATAGCACCGGAATACCTGATATCTCAATTCCATTGTACGAAATAAATTCCGGGGAAATGAAATTACCAATAGCAATGAAATTTCACCCTTCAGGCAGAAAAATTGAAGAAAGAGAAGGAATAATGGGTTTTGGCTGGACATTGGATTGTGGAGGAATAATATCCCGAACAAGAAGAGGATTGACAGATGAGAATAATTCATATATGTTTTTACCATACGATTCATTAAAAGCAGATGGTTTCATTTATAAAGACGGAGAAGAAATACCAAATAAAAATTATTTTAGTGATAAGCTTTTATGGGGTGTAATTTCGCCGGAAAAAGCTTTAAGTAAAAAGATCAATTTTTATGATAGCCAGTATGATATTTTCAGTTATGTTTTGCCAAGTGGAAGTGGGAAGTTTATTTTAAAAGACACGACCATTAATTTTGTGAAATCAAAAATACCTTTTACAATACCCTTTAAACCAATTGAAGTTAAAATTACCAATTATCAAACAGTTTTTAACAGAAATTTTATCGGACAATTTGTGATTACCGACATTGATGGGACTCAATACTATTTTGGCAAAAGTTTACTCAACCAAAATATTTATACAGAAACAGTCAGACCGATTAGTATACCCCAAATTTCAAATAATGATAAAGAATTGAATCCCGAATATGTGTCGGCATGGAACATTACCGGAATAATCAGTCCGGACAAAAATGACACTATTTATTTTGAATATGGTGAAAAGAAGGAGTATATATCAGCATATAATCAGGATTCACCAACCAACAAATATAATTCACAAACATTTTCAATTGGCGATAAATTTATTAAGGCGGCAAGTGAGTTAGATGGATTCAGCGAATTAGACTCAAATACTTCGAAAGAGTCTTTTGATGAATTACCTAAGGGAAGGGTAACTTATGGTGCCTTGAATTATTCGACCTGCAGGATTAGCCAAATTAGTTTTAAAAAAAATACAATTAAATTCAATGTCGACCCGACTGAAAAACTTTTAAATAGCATTGAAGTTATCAACTACAAAAATGATTTAATCAAAAGATGCAATTTTTATTATTCTAAATACAACGGAGAGATAGTCAAAACGATGGATTATTTTACTGTATCAACATCGAACCAGACAAACACAACCGAAAAATATAGTTTCGACTATTACAGAGCGACAGCCGTATATGATAACTTTTATGCAAAGGACTGGTGGGGATACTACAACAACATGAATAACAATTTTGTGGTTCCGAATTTTAATATTAAATATCTAAATTACAATGGCACATATAAAAATCTGTTGATCGCCAATAACTGTTTCTATCTGGGAGGACTTTCAGTTGACAGGAGTGTAAATGAAAACGCCGTGAAAACCGGAATGTTAAAAAAGATTGTATACCCAACCGGAGGCAGTACAGAGTTTATTTATGAAATGAATAAATACAAATCTGCAGCAAATTCAGGGTTGTTGCTAAACGGACCCGGATTGAGAATAGTTAGTATAATAAATTCTCCGTTAAAAGGTGAAAGTGTTGTGAAATCGTATGGATACGAAAATGAAGAATTCCCCGAACAGCTAAAACCGAATGAAGAAAATTTTGTTGAAGAAACCCGCGTAAGATCCTACCTGGAATTAAGCACTAATTATTCATTAAGTTACTATACAATATACATTGAACAAAACCCTGATGAATCATATAAATTTGTACAAGCATATTTTGATTATTCCAGAGATTTTATCGGGACTCAACAGTTGAACTATATGGACTATAGGGTAAGGACGTATAACTCCGATTTCGTGCTCGAAACTACAGGTTTATGCTCTTCAAATGTACATTACAGGAAAGTAACCGAGACGTTTTCATCCGCGATCAACAATACTGGTAATGGTTATATAATTTACATTTTTGATCCTTTGTACCGCGACTTTGCCGAATATAAGTATTACGATAATGAGGTTGGTAATTTCGTTTCGAAATATGATGATTATAAAATACAAAATAAGCTTAAATACATAAAGGATGACTATTGCTGGAAAGGTGGAAAATTGAGGATAAAAGAAGATCATAGTCCGAATAAAATTACTAAAACCACTTATTACGACTACAATGATTTTATTGTCGACAAACGGAATGAATTGTGCGCCAAAAGATATTTCAACTTTATAGATAACACTGAAGACGAATTTTTATTAATAAATATCAATGAGTCATCTTTTGGAAATAAATTATTTTGTTACGCGTTAAAAAATTACATATCAGGAGTTGAGCTTTTAACAAAAGAAACAACGGTCGTCGATAATGTAACAAGTATAAAAGAATACATATACGAGCCCAAATTTTTGCAATTAAGCAAAGAGATTGTTTGGGACAGCAAAGCGACTTTCGATTTTTACAATAGAATTGCAACTGGTTCGAACAATGTTACTGAATACAAATATCCGTATCAAATTTCGGGAAATGCCGTTTGTGATTCGCTGACTAAAAGAAATATACTGACTCCTGTCATCGAAAAAACAAATTATAAAAACAATAATCAGTTTTTAGATAAAACCATTACCGACTACTATCCGTGGTCAAAATATCTTATAGCTCCTCAATCTATTCAATATCAAAGCTCAACACAAACAAGCCCTGAAATTCGGTTAGTTTTTTCAAGTTATGATAAAAATGGAAATCCGGTTTTTATAACAAAAGATAACACCAATAGTGTTGTTTACCTCTGGAGTTATAAAGGTCTGTATCCCATAGCCGAAATTAAAAATGCAACATACACCGAGGTTGCCGGTGCAGTTCAGAAAGTTTTTTCGATGAATATCGACAATTTGTCTGCAATGACCGTTCCGAATGAAAGCAAGCTAAAAGATGGCAGTCTGCAGAATGCTTTATCCAATGCTCTGGTGACCACCTACACTTACAAACCTTTGGTCGGTATTACTTCGGTGACTGATCCACGTGGTGTTACCACCACTTACAATTACGATGATTTCAACCGATTGCAAAGTGTTGTCAATACCAAAAACCAGACTACTCAGAGCTTCGATTACAATTACAAACAATAAAAAATCAGCATTATGAAAAGAATTAAATTTATTATATGTTTCTTTTCTGTAGCCTTAGCTACAATAGCACAAACATCTACAGAAAATTATATCCTCTCACGGACTTATACCTCCGAAGCTACGGGGTATTCGGCAACCTATCTGGATCAGATTCAGTATTTCGACGGATTGGGCCGACCCATTCAAACCGTACAGAAAGGGATTACACCCGGCACAACTCATTATGACCTCGTAACTTACACTGAGTACGATGGTGCAGGGCGGGTATCCAAACAATGGTTACCCATTGTAA
>CALCBD010000015.1 GCA_937897985.1 uncultured Paludibacter sp.
GCTTTAACCAACACAAATTTAATATATATGTATTAAAATCAGTTCAAATTATCACCAAAAAAGTTAGGACATACCTGTGTGTATAATACTGAATATAAAGGCTATAGACCGGTAATTGAATATTTATTTAGGACATCGGAAATATTAACAATAAAATCAAATATAAAAATGGTTTAAATTTAATATCATACGAACAGAAACACAAAAAAAATAAATTTTATACTGAATAATAAAATGTCAGTGTTTTAGCTCAAATTTGTTATCTTTGTAAGTTCAATTAAACTATAACACAACATTTTTTTATGAGTTACTTATTTAAACCTCAAAATTATAATCCTATACTGAATCTGCAGCAAACAGAACTCGGGATTACAAAAATCAAAGATTTTTTTCAGGCCAACCTTTCGGCTGAACTGCGTTTACGTCGTGTAACGGCTCCATTGTTTGTACTTCGGGGCACCGGTATCAATGATGATTTGAACGGAACTGAGCGGGCAGTTAACTTTCCCATCATGGACATGGGCGATGCCAGGGCCGAAGTGGTTCATTCTCTGGCTAAATGGAAAAGACTTATTTTAGGTGACTATGGCATCGAAAACGGATATGGAATTTATACAGATATGAATGCAATCCGTGCCGACGAAGAACTCGGTAATATACATTCTCTTTATGTTGATCAATGGGACTGGGAACGGGTAATGACAGCTGAAGAACGGAATATCGGGTTTCTGAAATCTGTTGTTCGCCGGATTTACGCAACACTTTTACGTACCGAATACCTTGTTTCCGAAAGTTTTCCGGATATAAAACCGTGTTTACCACCTGACATTACTTTTATCCATGCCGAAGAACTTCGCAGAATGTATCCTGATAAAACACCGAAAGAAAGAGAAACTGAATTTGTAAAAATTCACAAAGCTGTGTTTATTATTGGTATTGGGGGAGCTCTGGGTGATGGGAAAAAACATGATGGTCGTGCACCCGACTATGATGACTGGACTACTGTTGCCGAAAACGGATTACCCGGATTAAACGGTGATATTATCCTTTGGAATCCTGTTTTGGAAATTGCATTTGAAATTTCGTCGATGGGTATTCGTGTTGACAAGCAGGCATTGTTGCGTCAACTGGAAATAGAGGGCAAACAGGAACGTCTTGAAATGTATTTTCATAAAAGACTGATGAACGACACAATTCCGTTATCAGTTGGTGGTGGTATAGGTCAATCACGTCTTTGTATGTTTTTTCTTCGTAAGGCTCATATTGGTGAAATTCAGGCAAGTATCTGGCCTGATGATATGAGAGCCGAATGTCAGGCACTTAAAATTAATTTAATCTGATAATTTTATATATCCCCGGACATTTTATTGAGATTTTCCGGGGATTTTTTTATTTAACAGCTTCGTATAAAATCAAATTTTCCTGAAAATCTTTCAGTTTTATTGACGGAGATGTATAATTGAATTGTTTCTCTGCCCGATTTTTTGTACTTTCGCAGTTTAATTAATTGTCGAAAATGAAATTTTAATAAACAATGAATATAGATTTTGATAAGTCAGGTGGACTTGTACCTGCAATTATTCAGGATGAACAAACCTCAAAAGTACTGATGCTCGGATACATGAACCGTGAAGCACTGGACAAAACCATGGAAACCGGCAAAGTTACTTTTTTCAGCCGTTCGAAAAACCGTTTATGGACCAAAGGTGAAGAAAGCGGCAATTTTCTTAATTTAATCTCGGTTACCCCCGATTGTGACAATGACACTCTGCTCGTAAAGGTTCGTCCGGTAGGTCCGGTTTGTCACACAGGTACCGATACCTGCTGGGGTGAAACCAATCAGGGCGATTTTGAATTTCTGAATTATCTCCAGAAATTCATTCAGATTCGCTTTAGGGAAATGCCCGAAGGTTCATATACAACTTCACTTTTTAAAAAAGGAATCAACCGGATGGCTCAGAAAGTTGGTGAAGAAGCTGTGGAAACAGTGATTGAAGCCACTAATGGTACAGAAGAAGGGTTTCTGTACGAAGCTTCGGATTTAGTCTACCATCTGATCGTTTTGCTCACTTCGAAAGGGTATTCGCTTGATGACATTGGACGGGAGCTGAAAAAACGTCATAAATAATTATCGGTTAAATTAATGTTTTTAATATATACACATTGATGGAAAAAAAACTATTGATTAAGTATGTCGGTGTCGATATTTATCAGAAAGAGTTATTAGTACTTAAAAATGTACAGTTTGAATTACACGATAGCGAGTTTGTTTATTTATTAGGTAAAGTTGGCAGTGGAAAAAGTTCACTTCTCAAATCATTTTATGCCGAAATTCCTGTACAAAATGGTGTTGCCGGTGTTTTGGGTTATGATCTTACTGACTTAAAAAACTCTGACATCCCTTTTCTGCGCCGTAAAACAGGTATTGTGTTTCAGGACTTTCAACTGTTGACCGACCGAAGTGTCAATGCAAATCTCGAATTTGTATTGCATGCAACCGGATGGAAAGATAAAGAATTGATAGACGAACAAATTTCAACCGTTTTACAACAGGTAGGAATGGCTAATAAAGGTTATAAAATGCCTCATGAACTGTCGGGGGGAGAACAACAACGAATTGTAATTGCACGTGCTTTGCTCAATTCGCCCGAGATGATTCTCGCCGACGAACCAACAGGCAATCTTGACCCCGAAACAGGAAGGGAAGTAATTGGTTTACTTTATAATATCCGAAAATCAGGTACTTCGGTGGTGATTGCCACTCATAATTTAAGCTGGGTCGAAATGTTTCCGGGGCGAATTTTAAAATTTGAAGACGATGAAGTAACTGAAATAGAGAGTTTGTCGGCTATTGATTCCGTTAAAGTTCAAATGATAGCTGATAATGATGAGATAGTGGAAGAAAAACTGATTATTGACGATGATCACTACGAATCAGCAAATGAAAATAATTCAGGTCTGATTTAAACTTATCCCGCCATGAAAAAGATGAATTGCCCGCAATGTAAAATCAACCGTTTCAGAGTATTGAATGAAGCCGGAGAGGCTGTTGTAGTTACTGTAAATGAACAATATGAAGTGATTCCGGTTCATCCGGAAGAATCACTCGAAGGATTTGACATAAATGTGTTACACTGCCTTGGATGTTCGTGGGTGGGGTCGCCCCGGTCGCTCACAAGTAAGCATTAAATGAAGGTGATTCTGTCCGACAATACCAATAGAAGCTTTCCAAAAAGCCCGTGCGATTAATCCCGAAATTACAAGTTATAAGTCATGTATTGTATATTTTATTTTTGAACGCTAAGCCACTACGGCACAAATGTCTTAGCGTTCAAAAATGAATGTTTACAAATTGAAACATAATTTATCTTTAAAAAAAGCTTTTGAAACGAGCTCTTTTCAACTATTTCACTTTTCGTTTCAATAAGCTCTGGCAAAAACCACCCTTTGGGCTGAAGGTTTGCCTGTTACCATACAGAATCCGGGGGTTTTATCGCCGTCGAGAGGTATACAACGGATGGTAGCTTTGGTTTCTTCCTTGATACGTTCTTCGGTTTCGGATGTACCATCCCAGTGACACATCAGGAATCCGCCTTTTTCAATTTCCACTTTAAATTCGTCATAGGAATTGACTTCGCGGGTTACTGATGCACGGAAATCATACGCTTTTTTGAAAATAGTTGCCTGAATATCCTTCAGTAAATCAGCGATATATGTTTCAATTCCATCAATTGTGACAGTTTCTTTACTTAAAGTATCGCGGCGGGCAACTTCAACTGTACCATTTTCCAGATCGCGAGCGCCAATGGCCAACCTTACAGGTACTCCCTTTAGCTCGTATTCGGCAAATTTCCAGCCCGGTTTTTTATTATCACTATTATCGTACTTCACGCTGATTCCCTGTGCTTTAAGTTTTGGAATGATTTCACCAACTTTTGAATCAATAGCAGCCAATTGTTCCTCATTTTTATAAATCGGAACTATAACTACCTGAAAAGGAGCAAGATTAGGAGGTAAAACCAAACCATTATCGTCCGAATGAGTCATAATCAATGCACCCATCAAACGGGTCGAAACGCCCCATGATGTTGCCCACACATAATCAAGTTGATTGCTTTTATCGACAAAAGTCACATCAAAAGCTTTTGCAAAATTTTGTCCTAAAAAATGAGAGGTACCTGCCTGCAAAGCTTTACCATCCTGCATCAAAGCTTCAATACAGAATGTTTCGAGAGCACCTGCAAATCTCTCATTGGGCGATTTTACACCTTTGAGAACGGGAACAGCCATAAAACGTTCCGAAAAATCGGCATAAACTTCGAGCATTTGTTTGGCTTCGGCAATGGCTTCCTGTTCCGTGGCATGCGCCGTATGACCTTCCTGCCACAGAAATTCAGCAGTTCGCAGAAAAAGCCTGGTTCTCATTTCCCACCGCACAACATTAGCCCACTGATTGACCAGAATTGGCAAATCGCGATATGATTGAATCCAGTTTTTGTAAGTACTCCAGATAATTGTTTCGGAAGTCGGACGAACAATCAACTCTTCTTCAAGTTTTGCATCAGGATCAACAATAAGTCCTTTTCCTTCAGGATCAGCTTTGAGCCGGTGATGTGTAACCACAGCACATTCTTTTGCAAATCCCTCAACATGTTCAGCTTCCTTACTTAAAAATGATTTAGGAATGAATAAAGGAAAATATGCATTTACATGACCGGTTTCCTTGAACATACGGTCGAGTTCAGCCTGAATTTTTTCCCAGATAGCATATCCGTAAGGTTTAATTACCATACAACCCCTGACAGCCGAGTTTTCTGCCAAATCGGCTTTAATCACCAAATCGTTGTACCATTGCGAGTAGTTTTCACTTCGCATTGTGAGTTCTTTTGCCATTTTAAAAGTATATTTGCTTTGTTTATTTTTTTATTTATTTCGGATTGCAAAGATAATCATTTATTGTCAAAATTTTGTCTGAAGTTTTTTGACAAAAGGAAATAAATACATTAACACTGTAAACCCTTGTCAGGCATTTAACTGCAAAACTGTAATAGAAAGTAGTCTGCAAAAAAAATAAGCTATTTACACGATTAATGTAAATAGCTTATATTCAGTGAGCGGCAAGCGAGACTCGAACTCGTGACCCTCAGCTTGGGAAGCTGATGCTCTACCAACTGAGCTACTGCCGCAATACCATATTTTTCGAACTGCAAAAATAGACTATTTTTTAATATCTGCAAATCGAAAATTAAAGATTTCAGTTTATTTCCGGGGATTGAGAATGAAAATACTGTATTAACTAACAGAATATTATTTCACTATTCCTGCAAATCCCATGAAAGCCATAGCAAGTAAACCGGCTGTCAGCAATGAAACGGGTGTTCCTTCCATTCCCTTAGGCAATTTAACAAGACTCAGCTGTTCGCGGATTCCTGCAAACAATACCAGTGCAAGTCCGAAACCGATGGCTGTCGAAATGGCAAAAACCACACTTTCGAGCATATTCAGGTCTTTCTGAATTACGAGTATAGCCACACCCAGAATGGTACAATTAGTGGTGATTAAGGGCAGAAAAACTCCCAAAGCCTGATATAATGAAGGAGAAACTTTTTTAAGAATAATTTCGACCATTTGTACCAAAGCAGCGATAATAAGAATAAATGTTATGGTACGGAGAAATTCGATGTTAAAAGGTTCTAATACCGTTTTCTGAATAATATATGTGATGAGCGTTGAAAGTGTCATTACAAATGCTACTGCACCACTCATACCGAGTGCTGTTTCAATCCTTTTCGAAACACCGAGGAACGGACAAATACCTAAAAATTGTGACAAAACAATATTGTTCACAAATACAGCACTGATAAAAATTAATATATATGTCATAATTATCTGTTATTTAATTATTTATAATGATAATTTTATTGTGATTACGCTTTTTTCAATTTATTCATGACAGCAATCAGATATCCCAGAGCGATAAATGCACCCGGAGCTAATACGAAAAGCAACATCCCGTATTTATCAGGATATAAGGTTAATCCGAATACTTTTCCGGTTCCGAGCACTTCACGTATTGAACCAAGTATGGTCAGAGCCATCGAAAAGCCGAGACCCATTCCCAGTCCATCCAATGCCGATTTGAATACGTTGTTTTTTGCTGCAAAAGCTTCGGCACGACCCAGCACAATGCAATTGACCACAATCAACGGGATAAATAAACCTAAGCTCTCGTAAAGAGCCGGCAAATATGCCTGCATCGACATTTCGACAATAGTTACAAAGGTTGCGATAACCACCACATAAGCCGGTATTCGCACATTATCGGGTATTATGTTTTTCAGAAGCGAAATGACAACATTGGAACCAAGCAACACAAATGCAGTAGCCAATCCCATACTAAGTCCGTTGAGAGCCGATGTTGTAGTAGCCAAAGTCGGACACATTCCGAGTATCAGGACAAATGTAGGATTTTCATTGAAGAATCCGTTGAGGAAAACTTTCAGATTGGAATTATTATTCATGACTTTACCCTTCTTTTAGTTGGATTGTTTTACATTATTCAGAGAATCAACCGGTTGCGTACCAACTGCAATATTCTCATCTTTATTTGCCAGAAATGCATTATAAGCGTTGCGTATTGCAAATAAGAAAGCTCTTGAACTTATGGTTGCAGCTGTAATAGCATCCACATCACCACCATCTTTGCTTACTGTAAGATTTGCAGTACCTGCGTTTTTACCTTTTATGTTCTGATTTCCCCTGTCGGTTTTAAACCAGTCCACCATTTTTGTTCCCAGCCCCGGAGTTTCTTTTTGTTCGAGCACCGAATAATTGATGATTGTACCATCTTTATCGAAACCAACCATGATTAAAATTTTGCCGCTAAAACCATTGTTTGAAGATTCAACTGCCGAACCAATAAACTGATTATTAGCATCATAAGCCTTATACACAACAAGGTTTTCATTTCCATCGGTTACTTTTATCGGTTCGGCCAAATGATGAAATGAAGCAGGTAGTACCTCTTTGATGGCATTTTTTTGTTTTGCCGTTTTCGAAGCTTCAATCGGAGCTTTCGTGATTGTATATACTGTACCGAGCGCAAATGCAGCAAACAATGTGATGGCCGAAAGCACAATGACCATATTTTTAAAATTCGATTCTAATTTTGCCATTTTATTTGATGAATAGTATTGTCATTATTTACGTTTTTCACCAAAACGCTTTGGTTTTATATAAGTATTAATCAGCGGAGTAAATGCATTCATTATCAGTATTGCAAACGAAACTCCTTCGGGATAAGCTCCGAAAGCACGGATAAGTACCGTAATGATTCCGATACCAACTCCGTAAACCAGCATACCGCGTGTATTCATGGGCGAAGTCACATAATCGGTAGCCATAAAAACAGCACCAAGCATCAGTCCTCCGGTAAATAAATGGGCAACCGGTGAGGCAAAAAGTGTAGGATTCGCAAAATGAAGAATTCCGGTAAACACAAAAACAGTGGCTAAAATACTAACCGGAATGTGCCAGCTGATGATTTTCTTATAAAGCAAATACGCAAGACCGATAAGAATAGCCAGTGCCGACACCTCACCCATCGAACCTCCTGTATTGCCTAAGAAAAGATGCAGTGTATCAGGTATTGTACCCAGATGTCCCTTCATCGAAGCCAAAGGTGTGGCTGCAGTGACTGCATCGAGATATTTTGTTGAAAATGGAACCGGTACAGGCCAGGAAGTCATTTCGACCGGAAATGAAATTAACAGGAAAACCCGACCTACTAATGCCGGATTGAAAGGATTATTTCCCAATCCTCCAAAGCTCATTTTAGCAATACCTATCGCTACAAGTGAACCGACAATTACCATCCAGACCGGAAAATTTGATGGCAGGTTCAATGCCAGCAAAAGTCCTGTGAGTGCAGCTGAGCCATCGCTTACAGTTGGTTCGGTCTTTAAAACGAAACGCTGAATAAGGTATTCGAACAGTACACACGAAACCACAGCTGTAACTGTTATTATTAACGCTCCCAGACCAAAAAAGTAGAAACCAACCAATAATGCAGGAATCAACGCTACAATAACGGCCAGCATATTTTTCGAAACCGTATCGCCACCATGAATGTGAGGCGCCGGCGAAATGATCAATTTATCCATATCGTGTTTTTCAATTTTATATTAAAAATTTTTTCCTCAAAACAGAAATTCAATTGTTATTTCGTGACTGATTTCACGGCTCTGTTCCTGATTATCGCTCCTACTGAAGTTTTACCAAATCTGATATAATCAAGTAATGGCCTGTTGGAAGGGCATGTATAACTACAGCTGCCACATTCAATACAATCCATCACCCTTTCTTTTTCCATTTCTGTCCACATATTCCTTTCGCTTTGGTTCATCAACAGAAATGGCTCGAGACCCATTGGACAAACCGTTACACATTTGGTGCAACGAATACAGTTTTTCATGGGTTTGCGAATGGATTCTTCGTCGGGCATAAACAGAATTCCTGCACTTCCTTTTGCCATCGGTACGTTCAGGTTCATCAACGAACGACCCATCATTGGACCGCCTCCGATAATTTTCCCGGTTCCGTCAGGTACACCACCGGCCTGATTAACTACCTCTGTGAGTAAAGTTCCGATACGTACCAAATAATTCGACGGACTTACAGCTGATTTACCTGTTACGGTCATCACTCTTTCAATCAGTGGTTTATTTTTCTGAACAGCTTCATAAATTGCAAAAGTAGTTCCTACATTCTGAACAACCGCCCCGACTTCAATAGGGAGTGCACCACTCGGTACCTGTCGCCCTATGGTTGCGTCTATCAATTGTTTTTCACCCCCCTGCGGATACTGAACTTTCAGGGGAACAACCTCAATACCATTGTATTGGCTTGCAATTTTCCGCAGGTTTTCAATAGCATCGGGTTTATTGTTTTCAATTCCGATAACTGCCCTTTTTACGTCCAGTACTTTCATTATGATGGTAATACCAACCACAATTTCCTCCCCTTTTTCAAGCATTAACTGATGATCGCAGGTCAGATAAGGTTCGCACTCCACCCCGTTAATTACAAGCACTTCGGCTTTTTTCCCCGGAGGTGGCGACAATTTCACATGAGCCGGGAACGTGGCACCACCTAAACCAACAATGCCGGCATCCTGAATTTTTCTTAAAATTTCTTCTTTTGAAAGATGACATTCACGAACAATTTCGCCGCTTCGGTCAATAGTTTCGAGCCATTCGTCACCATCCACATCGATGAAAACTGCCGGTCTTTTATAGCCCGATGCATCTAACTGAACATCAATTTTATTCACTTTTCCCGATACCGACGAATGGATATTAGCCGAAATAAACCCGTTTGCCTTACCAATCAGTTGTCCGGCTTTTACCAAATCACCTTTTTTAACGACCGGTTCACCGGGTGCACCGATATAGTGTGCCAATGGTATCACAACCTGTTTGGGTAATTCTGTTTGTTGAATTTTTTTCCCTGCTGAAAATTTATTTTCTTTAGGATGAATGCCTCCTATTCTGAATGTTTTCATGCGTAAATAATTGTTTTTTTATTATCGCGTGGAACTTGCATGCCAATTTTCTTATTCTTTGGTGAATCAATGGTAAGCGCAGCTAATACCTCTTGTCATGCCCGTTTCATGTATTATTGATCCTTTTATATTAAGGAAACTAATTTTGTTTTACTATAAATTATTGTATGATAATCAGTTAATTATTCCTCAGCGCCTGAATTATGCTTCCACAGGTTCGGCTACCGGAGTCGAAGGTGCTTCAACTTTGGGTTTTCTGGGTGGAAAATTAAGTTCTACAATTGCATTTGTCGGACAAACTTCAACACATTTCCGGCAAAGTTTACATTTATCGTCGTGTATGAACGCTAAGTTATTAGTTATTGTAATGGCTTCGTGCGGACAAACTTTTTCACATTTTCCACAGGCAATACAACTTACATCGCACGATTTTTTTGCAATCGGACCTCTGTCTTCATTTCTGCAACTAACATATATTCTTCTTGATTTCGGTCCTTTCTTTCTGAGTTCAATCAATAACTTCGGACAGGCTTTCACACACGCACCACACGAAGTACATTTTTCTTCGTCAACCTCAGGTAATTTTGTTTCAGGATTTACCTTGATGGCGTCAAATTCACACGAAACTTCGCAATCGCCGAGTCCCAGACAACCGAATGAACAGCCGGTTTCACCACTGTACAGGTTGTGAGCTATAAAACAATGTTTTACGCCATCGTATTCATTCATTCTCGGACGATGTTCACAGGTACCGCCACAACGAACAACTGCTACAGTAGGTTCGGCAATAACCGGCACACGACCGAGTATATTAGCCACATTCTCCATAACCGGTGCGCCACCAACCGGACAATTCAAACCTTCCATTGATTCGGCTTTTACACAAGCTTCGGCAAAAGCCCGGCAACCGGGAAATCCGCAGCCTCCGCAATTTGCAGATGGAAGTGCTTCTTCGACCACATCAATTCTGCTATCTTCAAAAACATGAAATTTTTTGGCAGTGAAAAATAATATTACAGCCGAAATTGCTCCGACCAAACCAAGCGTAATTAACGATATAAGTATTAAATTCATCTTTGTAATATAATTAATGTTACTTCTGCTTTAATTAATTCAATAATCATCTATAGTTTACTTTCAATTTGAAACTGAAATTTATCTTTTAATTTTTTATTGAATAATGACAGTATTATATAATAGGGTACTAAAACGGAGAGAGAAATTGTTCCTGAAACAGCCTCGTTGGCTATAAAATTGCGGGTTACAAAAAGCATGACCAGAATCAGAATAAACGGAATGACAAAAGCTAAAAAAACAGCCAGAAAACCCATCGAACTTTTACCGCTTATCATCACCATATCACCTGTTTTCAACGACTTGTCGGAACTGACAATATCTATCGTTTTTTCCTCCATGTCCGATGCCGAACAGGCACCCTTCGCATGGCAGCTGCTGCATGCCGATACCTGAATGATTTGTACCTTGATGTTACCGTTTTCTATAGCAGTAATTATTCCTGAATGTTCAATTTTTTTGCTCATTTTGTAATGTCGACATAGCAATTTGTGCGCAAAAGTACATATTATTTGGTATTACATCAAATCTAATCTACATAAAAATACAAAAAATTATGAACAATTTAGTATCTGTTTGATATTGTGATATTTACATTTGATTTTATGGCCATTATTTTTTATGATTTTAAATAGCCTGCACAAATTCACAAATTATGAGCAATTATTTAACAAATTTTACTGTCAATGTGTAATCGTTGTTAGCAGAATTAATCTGAAATTCAGCTTATTCAGTGAACAGAATTTAAAAAACTGTTGTCTAATTACTTTTTTTAATTGGCATACCAAAATAAAAATGTGAACACGAACATTTCCTTTTTACATAAAGAAATGAACAATCAATGTGGTAAACCCCGGCGACCTGATTGCAGATATTGATCACTTCTTATTTCTGCATTTTTCAGCTTTAATTCATAAGTTTTCGAATTAATTATCCGAAAATGAATTAATCTGATTCAAAATATGAAATTGCGTACTTCTGTCTGTTTCAAAAACCTGTCTGAAGTTGAATGAGAGACAGGTTAAAATATTAAATAATGTTAATATAAAATCTTTTTTATTTTACTCAATCGTCTGATAATATGAATCTTAATATATTTCGAAGATGTATAATATAAAAATATATGGTACTATGTATTGCAAGGTACTATAATATCATATATATTTGCAAAGTTTTATTGTTATTCGATATATAAATAATCTTATTCATAAAAAACACATACATAAAGGAGCAAAAATTCTTTATAAAAAATAATATGAAAATTAAAAGAGCATGATTACACTTACGAACATAAACAAAACTTATTACACCGAAGCCACTTCATTACATGTATTAAAAGGTATTGATCTGCATATTTCAAAAGCTGAATATGTTTCAATCATGGGTGCCTCAGGGTCCGGAAAGTCAACATTACTGAATATTCTCGGCATATTGGATAATTATGATACCGGCGACTACTACCTTGATAATAAATTAATTAAGAATTTAAGTGAAAAACAATCAGCCGCTTACAGGAACGAAATGATAGGTTTTGTATTCCAGTCCTTCAACCTGATTAATTTTAAGAATGCGCTCGAAAACGTAGCATTACCGCTTTATTACAAAAACATAAACCGTAAACGCCGGAATATTATTGCAATGGAATATCTCGACCGGATGGGACTTAAAGAATGGGCTTTGCACATGCCCAACGAAATGTCGGGCGGACAAAAACAACGTGTAGCCATAGCCCGGGCCATTATTTCGCAACCTAAAATATTACTTGCCGACGAACCTACCGGTGCACTCGATAGTCATACCACCGAAGAAGTAATGAAAGTGCTGAAAGAATTGAACGATAACGGACTTACTACTATCGTGGTAACTCACGAAAAAGCAGTTGCCGACGAAACACATAAAATCATTCATATTAAGGACGGATTAATTGAAAGTATTGAAAATCGCCGATAATTTTTTTCTGTCATTCTGCTGCTTTTGAAGCACTGCTCATGACAAAAAAACCGGATTTTTCTACCATAATTTATAATTAAACGAAAGAAATTATTTTAACATTAAATACCCGGAAGGATTTACATCAATGAACATTCTACAGGAAATATTATCCGGACTAAAACAAAATAAGCTCAGAACAATTCTCACGGGACTGTCGGTTTCGTGGGGAATATTCATACTGATAGTTCTGATGAGTGCTGGTAACGGTTTAAAAAACGGCGTTACCTCCAACTTCAGTACCCGTTCCACCAATATGGTTCAAATGTGGTCAGGCAGGTCATCGTTACCATATAAGGGTTTGAAAAGCGGACGTTCGCTCAATTTTGCTGACAAACAGGTGGGCGATCTGGAGGAAAAAATGGTTGAAACAAGTGATCAGACAGGTGTGATTGAAAAAACAATGATCGTTACTTTTAATAATGAATACGGTTCATTCTCGATAAACGGTGTAAGACCTGCCTACAACGATATTTTTAATCTGAAATTCGAACAGGGGAACGGCCGTTTTATCAATACTTCCGATTTAAACAATCAAAATAAAGTGATTGTAATTGACAAAAAAATTGCTGAAACCTTATTTAAAAACACAGAAGCACTCGGAAATTATGTAAAAGTGGGCGAAGTAATGTTCAAAGTGATAGGTATCAATACAAAAAAGGAACGTTTCGGCGATGGCTCAGCTTATATTCCGTTTACAACTGCTCAGTCGATTTTCAATCCGGATAAAAAGTTTTATAACATGGCTATGAAAGTTAACGGTCTGAAAACCAAAGAAGAAAACGAACAATTTAACGATCGGCTGAAACAAACGATGGCTCAGAGTCTGCGATTTGATCCGAAGGACACACAGGCACTCTGGCTGTGGAATTCGCAAAGGGATTATATCGAAACCATGAAAATTTTTGGCGGAATCAGCATATTTGTTACCATAATCGGAATTTTCACACTGATTGCAGGGATTGTGGGTGTTAGCAATATCATGTTGGTTTCGGTCAAGGAAAGAACACGTGAGATTGGCATACGTAAGGCAATTGGAGCCCAACCGGCAGGCATACTAACTTCAATAATTATCGAATCAATATTAATTACCACTGTATTCGGATATATAGGTATGATAGCAGGGGTGGGTCTATCCGAAGTTGTAAATTTAATTTTACAACAATCAGCTGCTCAAAGTGATACAGGAATGTCGGTATTTAAAGATCCTACTGTCGACCTGACTTATGTCTTTGTTTCGACAGCAATACTTATCATCGCAGGAGTTATTGCAGGATATATGCCGGCAAGAAAAGCTGTTAGAATAAAACCTATTGAAGCCATGAGGGAAGAATAGAATGTGATTGAGCCAATTTGTTAATGATTTGAACAGCAATCAAATTATAAATGAAAAAACATTTAGGAACAAACTGAAAAATAAATGAAGAATACGGATAATATAAATAAGACAGAAAAAAAAGTCAGTTCAGCAGGAATACTGAACGATTTCAGAGGTTTTTTTGATGCAGACAGGTGGCAGGAGATTTGGATCACCATCACTCACAATAAATCGAGGAGTGTGATGACAGCATTCGGCGTATTCTGGGGAATGTTTATGCTGGTAGCCATGGTAGGTTCGGGAGTAGCTCTGCAGCGGGGCATGAACTCGCAGATTGAAGGTTTTGCTACAAATTCATGCTTTATCTGGACTGAACAAACATCGGAACCGTACAAAGGTTTTAAAAAAGGACGAAACTGGAATATGGAAAATGAAGATATCACGGTTATTTTAAACACTGTACCCGAAATACAGCACATTGCACCCGTACTTTTTGGCGGAGGAGGAACCAACAATGTAACCCGCAATGATAAAGCCGGAAGTTTCAGAATGAAAGGCAATTATCCATCATACAACAGTATTGACGAGAGTATCATGATTACAGGCCGGTATATTAATGATATTGATATTGCCGAAAAAAGAAAAGTATGTGTCATAGGCGAAAGAGTCAACGAAGTACTATTCCCCAACAACGAAGATCCTTTGGGCAAAAACATTCAGGTAAACGGAATTTATTTTCAGGTCATAGGTGTGGCCCGTCACACTTCAAATGTAAATATAGGAGGTGACCCGAAGGAAACTGTGGTATTACCGTTCACCACTATGCAACAGGCATTTAATCAGGGAAATACAGTTCATTTTATCGCAGCAACAGCTCAACCCGGAATCAAGGTAAAAGTAATTGAAGATAAAATAAAGAACGTACTGAAAAACCGTCACAATATTTCACCTGATGATAAAACAGCAGTAGGCGGAATGAATATCGAGGATCAGTTCACAATGTTTCTGTATCTCGGCATTGGGATTGCGAGCCTGATATGGATTGTAGGTTTGGGTACTCTAATGGCCGGTGGAATAGGTGTCAGCAACATAATGCTGGTCACGGTCCGTGAACGAACACGCGAAATCGGGATTCGCAGAGCATTGGGTGCAACACCCCGCAACATAATAACTCAAATTCTGAGTGAGAGTGTAGTACTCACCATCATTGCAGGTGTTGGTGGAATCATGCTCGGAGTAGGTTTGTTACAAATTGTCGGGTTGGCCTTAAGTCAGGGCGATCAGTTTTTCAAAGATCCCCAGATAAGTTTTACTGTGGCGATATCAGCTTTATTTATTTTAGTGATTATCGGACTTTTAGCAGGTTTCTTACCGGCAAACCGCGCTATGAGTATCAAACCCATCGAAGCCATCAGAGAAGAATAATAAAACTGTGATAATCAAATATTTAAAAATAAAATCAATTAACAAAAGAAATAATTAATCAGGTATTTATATGAAAAAGTTTTTTAGAATTTTTATGCTCAGCATATTAGCATTAGCAGTCATAGGAACATTTTATTTTTTGTGGAAAAAATCACGGCCGGTCGAAAAAAAATATAATGTTGAGACAGTAATTCAGGGCAATATCGAGAAACGAACAGTAGCCACAGGTAAAGTCGAACCACGCAACGAAATTCTTATCAAACCTCAAATGTCGGGAATTATTGCCGAGATTTATAAAGAGGCCGGACAGTTAGTAAAAGCAGGCGATGTTATTGCCAAAATTAAAGTAATTCCGGACATGGTGAGTCTGAATTCAGCTGAATCGCGTGTTCAGCTTGCACAGATAGCTTATGATCAGTCAAAACGAAACTTCGATCGCGATCAGAAACTTTTCAATGAAAAAGTAATTTCGAAAGAAGAATTTGAAAAGTCAGAACTTCAGTATTTTAATAATAAGGAGGAATTGAAAGCCGCCAAAGACAATTTGAGTCTGATTCGTGATGGTATTTCAAATGATAAATCACAAATCACCAACACCCTTGTACGCTCAACAATCAACGGAACTATACTTAATGTACCGGTCAAAGTGGGAAATTCAGTGATTCAATCGAATAATTTTAACGATGGTACAACCATAGCTTCGGTAGCCAATATGAACGATATGCTTTTTGTGGGAAAGCTGGACGAAACTGAAGTTGGACGTATCAGGACAGGAATGCCGATGGACATTACCATAGGAGCATTGCAGGACATAAAACTCACCGCCACTCTCGAATATATTTCACCTAAAGGTGTAGAAGAAAACGGTGCTATCATGTTCGAAATGAAAGCTGCTGTCAAAGTACCATCCGACTTATTTATCAGAGCAGGTTACAGTGCAAACGCCGAAATTGTTCTGAGCAAAGCCGAAAATGTTTTAACAGTACCCGAAAGTTGTGTCGAATTCAGCAACGATTCAACATTTGTTTACCTCCAAAGCAAAAAAGACCCAAATGTATTTGAAAAGAAACAGGTCAAAATCGGAATGTCAGACGGGATCAAAATTGAAGTTAAAAGCGGTTTAAAAGCAAAAGACAAAATCCGTGGTGCCGAAATTACGGATAAAAAACCTGAAACACCTAAATCCAAATAATTAACCACATTATTTTAAAAGTTACTTTACATTCAAAGTATATAATGTTTTTTTGTAACAAATTTTAAAATAAGCTCAATACAATTTACAAAATGAGAAAAATTATCATTATTATCGGGGCTTTAATAGCAGCATTACTTGCACACGCCGAACAACCATGGACACTTCAGCAATGTGTCGATACGGCATTGGTCAATAACCGGAACATCAAACAAAAAGAACTTACACGCAAAAACAGCGAAATTGCGTACCAACAGGCACGCAATAATTTGCTACCCAATCTGAATGCTTCGGCAAGTCAGGCCTGGAGTTTCGGGCGGTCGCAAATAGCTGATGGAACCTATCAAAACCTCAATGTATCCAACACTTCGTTTAGTCTGTCAAGTGGTATCACCCTGTTCGACGGTTTAAGAATGAAGCACAACATTGATTTGAAAATGGCCGAATTAAAAAATTCGGAAGCTAATCTCGAAAAAATCAGACAGGACATCATTTTAAGTGTGTCCACGGCATTTTTACAGGTTTTGCTGAACAAAGAGCTATTGCAACTTGCTGACAATCAGTTGAAACTAACATTAGCAAAAATTGAGCAGCAGCAAGCCATGGTAAATTCGGGAAAATTAGCCGAAGGTGAAATGCTTGAACTGATTGCTCAGAAATCGAACGAAGAACTTAACAGGACCCAGGCTGAAAATTCGCTGAAACTTTCATTGCTTGATTTGGCACAAATACTTGAACTTGAAAATTTTGAACAATTGGATGTGGTGGTTCCTATGGATTTACTTAGTATTCAGCTGGAATTACTCAATGCCGATGCGGTTTATCAAAGTGCATTAACCAGCAGGCCTGAAATAAAAAGTGCCGAACTGCAACTAAAGAGCAGTGAAAAGAACGTACAGATTGCAAAATCGTATTTCTTACCGTCTTTAAGTTTTGGTGCAAGTGTGGGCGGTGGCTATTACAACTCGGTAAGCACACCTCTCAGTACCAATCTGGGTTTCAGTCTTTCGGTGCCTGTTTTCAACAAAATGGAAACTCATAATCAGGTTAAATCTGCAAAAATCAATGTTGAAAGTAACCGTCTGAACGTTGAAAACACAAAAATTGAACTTCGTAAAAACATACAACAAGCTTATTTCAATGCAGTTGCAGCTAAATCAAAATGGGACGCAGCTCAAAAATCCGAATTAGCCAGCAAAGAAGCTTACAGATTTTCGAACCAGAAATTTGAAAGTGGACGTGCTACAGTCTATGAACTGTATCAGGCAAAAAATAACCTTTCAAAAGCACAGTCTCAAATTGTACAGGCCAAATACGAATACGTGTTCCGGTTAAAAATTCTGGAATTGATGAAATAAGAATTAATGTTTGCCGGTAAAACTATTTGTGGGGCCGGTAGATAAATGGCAAATATAAAAAACAGTAAAATGCTGAAATCTTTTAATAATTTATAAATGAACGCAGAAAACATTAAATCTCAAATGCGTAAAGGTTATCTTGAATATTGCATACTGCTTATTTTAAGAAAAAAACCTGCCTATGCTTCGGATATCATTTCGGAGCTGAAGGATGCAAAACTGATTGTGGTGGAGGGCACTCTGTATCCATTGTTGACGCGACTCAAAAATGGTGAATTACTCGATTACCGTTGGGAAGAATCGTTGCAGGGACCTCCGCGTAAGTACTACGATATGACCGAAAAGGGATTATCATTCCTCAGGGAACTCGAATTGGCATGGGATGAAATTAATCATGTCGTGTCAAAAATAAAGGAAGAAATATAAAATCACTTTTTTAATCAATAACATTTAATTTTGAATTGCAATGAAAAAAACATTAACAATTAACTTGAACAATATTGTATTTCATATCGACGACGATGCTTATGAAATGCTTCAGACTTACCTTAATGACGTTGAACGTCATTTGTCGGAAGATGAAAAAAAGGAAGTAATGAATGATATTGAATCACGTGTTGCTGAGCTCTTCAACGAACGGCTTCAAAAGAATAAAAATGTTGTCAACATTGAAGATGTCGAAGAAATAATTAATATCTTAGGTAAACCCAGTCAGTTTTCGGAGGAAGAAGAAAATGAAAAGGAGAGCCAGTCAGCAAAATCTGAAAAGAAAAGAGCCAGAAGATTCTATCGCGACCCCGAAAATGCGATTCTGGGAGGTATTGGTGGAGGAATTGCGGCTTATTTTGGCTGGGATGTCACCTGGGTACGAATTGCTCTTGTAGTATTGGCTATGATGAGTGCCGGCTATATGATTCCGATTTATATTCTGGTCTGGATAGTTGCACCGAATGCAGTCACAGTTTCACAGCGGCTGGAAATGCAGGGCGAAGATGTGACTGTGGAAAGCATTAAAAATGAGATAAATAACGTGAAGAACTACGTCGAAAGCGACAAATTCAAAGATTCCGCAAGCAATATCGGAAATAAATTTGCCGATGTGTTTAAAGTTATTTTCAAAGTAGTATTTGGATTTTTTGGCGCAATTCTGGGATTTGTAGGTATCATGGTCATCGCCTCATTGATAATTGCCATGTTGTTTTTTATTTTCCAACCCGGATTTTTCAATAATTGTTCTCCGGATTTCTTCACCAACTGGTCGATGCTTAGTCCCGATAATGCTGCATTGTTTATCATTTCGCTGATTCTGATAGTCGGAGCACCGGTTTTCATGCTCATTTACTGGGCTATACGCATAATCTCAGGGCGACACGACAGATCCCGCACAACTTTCTGGGTGGTTCTCATTCTTTGGATTGCCGGTATCTTTATGTTCTATAGTGTTAGTGCCAAAACATTGGTCAACTGGGATAAAAACAACCCGAACAGTCAGTGGATATTCAGTTGGGATAAAAATTCTCCTGTAAAAGATGAAGTCAGACAACCTGATAACTTTGATAAAATTGAGATTTCGGGAAATATTGAGCTTGAATTAAAACAGGATTCAACAAAAAATTTAACTATCTCGGCACCCGAAAATTTACTTTCGTATATTAAAACCGAAGTGAATGATGGAAAATTAAAAATATATACCGATAAAATATTTGTAAATCAGCGAATTAAGGTTAAAATCACGAATGATTCAATTTTCGAACTTGAAGCAAACGGAGCATCAAGAATATTAACTGAAGATACAATACGTACTTCAAAATTATTCCTTTCATTATCAGGTGCCAGCAGGGCCGATCTGACTGCCAGTATTAAAAATTCTTTTACAACAAGAGTTTCGGGAGCATCGAGTGCAAAAATTTCAGGAACAGTTTATACCTCCGATATGGAAGCCAACGGAGCCAGTAAAATTGATGCAGAACAGCTGAAATCATCAATTGTGAAGGTCGAAACTTCAGGTGCAAGTCATGCCGGAGTATTTGCAATTCAAAGCATTGACGCCGACGCCTCCGGTGCAAGCAGAATAAATTGTTACGGGAATCCGAAAAATATTAAGAAATTTGAAAATATGGGTTCAAGTATCGACATAAAATAAATTACAAAATTTATCCGTTTGTTCTTAACATCGTTAAGTCATTGTAATTCAATTATTAAAAAATTGTAAGCCCAACTTACAATTGCAATTGTAAAATTAATTGTGTAAGTTTGCAGACAAGCTGGCAAAAATATAACAATCAATGATACAGTCACCAAACTATTTAAATTCCGCGCTAAAGTCTGAATCTCCAACGAAAGGAGATTCAGACAAGCCGGAATCAGATACCAAAATTCTGCTTGTCATTCCACCTCTTACACAATTAAACACAGCATTTCCTTCAACATCCCAGTTACTTGGTTTTTTACGATCACAGGGTATCAGTTCAGCTCAGTGCGATTTAAGCATCGAACTTATTGAATTATTGTTTAGTAAAAAAGTATTGGCAAAAGTATTTGAAATCACAGCTGAATTAAAACTATCAAAATCACAACGAATCATTCAGCAGAATTCGGATTTTTACTGCAACAATATAGAGTTGGTAATGAGGTTTCTTTCCGGACGTGACAGTAGTCTGGCTATTCGGTTTAGTGATGTTGGTTTTTGGCCATCAGCCGGTCGCACACCCGTGGAAGACGACCTCGAATGGGCATTTGGCACCATCGGGAATCACGACAGAGCAACTCATCTATGCACGCTGTTTATCAAAGATATAGTCGGGTTTATTCAAAATACAATCGATCCGCACTTTGAACTAATCCGATATGCTGAGTCACTTTGTTTGCGATTGCCTGAATTCGATCCCTTAGAAAAGGAACTGAACAAGCCATTTTCATTGATTGATCAACTTTTCATCGAAATTTTTGATAAAAAAATTCAGAAATACCGACCTGAATATGTCGGTATTTCTGTCCCTTTTCCCGGAAATTTATATTATGCTTTGCGATGCGGACAATGGTTAAAAAATAACTATCCCGACATTAAAATTATTATGGGGGGCGGATATGTAAACACAGAGCTTCGACAAATAACTGACCCTCAAATATTTAATTATATTGATTTTTTATGTTTTGATGATGGAGAATTGCCATTGTTAAGAATTCTTGCAGGAGAAGAATTGATCAGAACCCTGTACAGAAATGAAGCAGGTGAGATTGTAAGAGTCAATTTTGACAATCAACTGAACATAAAATTTGCTGATTTGCCTGCACCAGATTACGACGGACTGCTGAACAACAATTATATTCATCTCATTGAACTTACCAATCCAATGCATACGTTGTGGAGCAATGGAAAATGGAACAAAATGACTTTAGCTCATGGTTGTTACTGGGGAAAATGCGTCTTTTGTGATGGGACACTCGATTATATCAAACGTTTCGATAAAGCTCCAGTCGAAGTGTTGGTCGACAGAATGGAAAAAGTGATGCTGCAAACCGGTATTTCAGGATTTCATTTTGTTGATGAAGCAGCCCCCCCTGCCCTGCTCCGGAAATTGGCTGAAGAAATTCTGAAACGTAAAATCACGGTAAGTTACTGGACCAACATCAGATTCGAAAAATCATTTACGCCGGAGTTGTGTTATTTGCTTTCAAAATCAGGATGTATCGCTGTGTCGGGAGGATTGGAAGTAGCATCGACGAGAGTATTAAAGCTGATCAACAAAGGAATCACAATTGAAACTGCAAGGGAAACGATGAAAAATTTTGCCGAAGCAGGAATCATGACCCACGCTTATCTGATGTATGGCTTTCCAACCGAAACCGCACGGGAAACGATTGATTCGCTCGAAGTTGTCAGAGATTTATTTGCCAATGGATGGCTCCAATCTGCATTCTGGCATCGTTACGCCATGACCATTCACAGTCCTTCAGGTCAGTCACCCGAAAGTGTGGGAGCTATTTCGCTTCAGGAGAAATTAAATCCGTTTGCCAATAATGAGATACCATTCAGCACCTCCCGCGAAATTGATCCGGATCAATTCGGGGAGGCACTTCATTTGGCCACTTACAATTATATGAATGGTACCGGATATGACATAAATGTAAAAAAATGGTTTGGGAAAATTTCGGAAAAATAAAGACTTATTCCTGAATTGAATTATTTATGCCACAATTTAGTCATATCTTCCAGGGTTTTACCTTTTGTTTCGGGCACCATTTTCCATACAAACAGAGCTGATAAAACAGACATTATGCCGTAGAGAACGTACGTGAATGTGATACTAAAATGTTCAAGAACAGGGAATGTTGATGAAACCACAAAGTTGGCAATCCACTGAGCAGCAACAGCAATTGCTATTGCTTTTCCACGAATGGTATTCGGGAAAATTTCAGAAATTAACACCCAGCAGATAGGTCCCCACGACATCATAAACGCCGCTGAATAAATTACTATAAAAATCAGCGTGCTTACACCAATAATCTGTAAATGAGCCAGCGTTCCTATAGCAAACATTCCAATGGCCATTCCTATCGATCCGATTATTAACAAGGGTTTACGACCAAATTTATCAACCGTAAAAATTGCTACCAATGTGAAAATAATATTTACAATTCCCATAATTACAGTTTGCCACATGGCTGCGTCGTTTCCAAAACCCAACCCTTTAAATATGGTAGGTGCGTAATAAAGAACTACATTTATACCAACAGCCTGTTGAAAAACTGAAAGCAATACACCTATAATCAACACTTTCCAACCATAAGTAAGTACTTTTTCAACCTTTTCGTGAACAGTTTCCTTAATTTCAGCCAAAATGGACGTTGCTTTTTCGCTACCATTTATTTTGCTAAGTATATTCAGTGCTTTTTCATCATTATGTGTGAGTGCAAGGTAACGCGGAGTCTCGGGAACCAGGAATAAAAGTACCCCGAAAGTTGCCGCTACAAATGATTCGGAAATGAACATTAATCTCCATCCTTCACTGTTTATCCATGAAATTTCTTTACCAAATACAATAAAATAATTCACAAAATATACTACAAGCATACCAAAGATAATTGCAAACTGATTCCATGAAACAAGTTTTCCCCGAATTTCGGCAGGTGCCATTTCGGCAATATACATCGGACAAATTGCTGATGCTAATCCTACACCTACACCACCAATAATCCTGTAAATATTAAACGAAACTAAAAGCGTGGATACATCTGTTGTATTGCTGAAAAAAATCATTTCGGGGAAACCCGAACCAACAGCAGATATAAAAAACAAGACCGACGATATAATCAATGATTTTTTTCTTCCGAAATTGGTTGCAAAAATACCTGATATCAAACCTCCGATAATACAACCAATCAAAGCACTTGATACAGTTGCACCGTGATAAAAAGTAGCAGAATCACCATAATGTGCTGCATCAATCTGAAAAAACACTTTGATAGGATCTACTGCACCTGAGATAACCGCTGTATCATAACCGAAAAGCAAACCTCCGAGTGTGGCAACCAAAGTTACACCAACGATAAAAAATTTATTAATTTCCTGAGTTTTCATAAGTATTTTGTAAAGCTCTTTAAACCCCTCCAATAGGGGGATTTAAAGAGCGAATTAATTGAGATTTCAGTGTCATGTTCCCCCTTTACGGGGTTTACAGGCCTAAATATACATATTTACAATAGCTTCATACAATTCCTGTTTGCCGCTGATTTGTTTGGGCTCACCATTGGCTTTTGCATAAGCATATACATCTTCGAAAGTCAGTTTGCCTTCTTCGAATTCTTTACCTTTGCCTGAATCGTAAGAAGCATAACGTTCTGAGATCATTGCAGGAATCGGCGATTCTTCCAGAATAGCAGCAGCAGCTTCCAGTGCACGTGCCATTACATCCATTGCACCAATGTGAGCGATGAATAAATCTTCGTTGTCGGTAGAGTTACGACGAATTTTAGCATCGAAGTTGGTACCGCCACCCTGCATACCGCCACCTTTCAACACAATCATCATGGCCTGAGTCAGTTCAAAAATATCCACAGGGAACTGGTCGGTATCCCAACCGTTCTGAACATCACCGCGGTTTGCATCAATAGCACCCAGCATGCCGGCATCCACCGAGCATTGCAATTCGTGTTCAAACGTGTGGCCAGCCAACGTAGCGTGGTTTACTTCAATGTTCAGTTTGAAATCTTTTTCCAATCCAAATTCTTTCAGGAAGCCGATTACTGTTTCAGCATCCACATCGTATTGGTGTTTCATCGGTTCCATGGGTTTTGGTTCAATCAGGAATACGCCCTTGAAACCTTTGGCACGCCCGTAATCGCGAGCCATACGCAACATGGTACCCATGTGTTGTTTTTCGCGTTTCATATCGGTATTCAACAAACTCATATACCCTTCACGACCGCCCCAGAACACATAACCACGTCCACCCAAAGCGATAGTAGCATCAATGGAGTTTTTGATTTGCAACATGGCGCGTGCAGCAGCGTTGAAATCAGGGTTTGTGCTTGCACCGTTCATATAACGGGCCGGCGAGAATACATTGGCAGTACCCCACATCAGTTTGATGCCGGTTGCAGCTTGTTTTTCTTTTGCATATTCTACGATAGCTTTCAGGTTAGCTTCGTATTCTTCGATTGACGAACCTTCGTCAATCAAATCGATATCGTGGAAACAATAGTATTCGATACCGATTTTGCTCATGAATTCAAAACCTGCATCCATTTTGTCTTTTGCTGCTTGTAAAGCATCTTTAGCACCTACCCATGGATGTTTTTGAGTACCGGGTCCGAATGGATCGCCACCTTCGGCACACAAGGTATGCCACCAGGCCATTGAGAATTTAAACCACTCAGCCATGGTTTTTCCATAAACTACTTTTTCAGGATTGTAGTAACGGAAAGCCAATGGATTTTTACTTTCTTTTCCTTCAAATTTGATTTTTTCCACGGATGGGAAATACACTTTTGCCATAACTTTGATAATTTAGCCCCCTAAATCCCCCACAAGGGGGCTTAAGAGAAGTTAGTATTAATTATTTTATTGTATTATTTTAGAAACTTGGTCTTCAAGTCCCCTTGTGGGGGATTTAGGGGGCTACCTTTGCAACCCATTTTTCATATGCCGCTTTCGTAGCTTCCGCCTGTTCAGCTTCGGGTGTGATTACCATAATTTTTTTCAGGGTTGAAAATGCTTCTTCAGCATCTTTGTAAATACCTGCTCCTATTCCCGCGCCACGAGCTGCACCTATCGAACCATCGGTATTGTAGAGTTCAATGGTTGCTCCGGTTATGTTTGCCAATGTTTGTCGGAAAATTGGAGAAAGGAACAAATTTGCATAGCCTGCACGAATGGTCTTAGTCTCAATTCCCATTTCATTCATTATGTCCATTCCGTATTTAAATGAGAAAGCAATGCCTTCATGAGCCGCACGAATCAGATGAGCTTTGCTGATACGGTTGAAGTTGATACCGTGGATGGAACAATCAGGTTCCTGATTGCCGAGAACACGCTCAGCACCATTACCAAAAGGAATAATGCTTACACCATCGCTTCCAACAGAAACACCTGCTGCCAGTTCGTTCATTTCGGCATAGCTGATGCCTTCGGGAGCCACATTGTTTTTAATCCAGGTGTTCAGAATAGCCGTTCCGTTGATGCAAAGCAACACGCCCACGCGGGTAACATCAGCCGTATGATTCACATGAGCAAAAGAGTTTACACGCGATTGCGGATCGTATTTCGAGTCGCTGTTCACGCCATATACCACGCCCGAAGTTCCTGCGGTAGCGGCAATCTCGCCCGGGTTCAACACGTTCAACGACAAGGCATTATTAGGTTGATCACCGGCACGATAGGTAACCGGAGTTCCTTCGGCCAAACCCAGTTCAGCAGCAATGTCTGCTTTCAGCGTTCCTTGTTGTCCGAAAGTGGGTACAATCTCAGGAACTAATGCTGTATCAAAACCAAAATAATCGAACAGGAATTTGGCAGGCGCTTCGGCTTTGAAATCCCAGGCAATCCCTTCGGACAGTCCCGAAGCGGTTGTGCAGGCTTTACCCGTCATGCGCATAGCCAGATAATCGCCCGGAAGCATATAGTATTTTGCTTTTGCGTAGTTTTCAGGTTCATTTTCTTTCACCCAGGCCAGTTTTGCCAGCGTAAAATTACCCGGTGAGTTCAATACATTGGTCAGGCAAACTTCGCTACCGATTGTTTCCAATGCTTTTTGCCCGTAAGGCACCGCACGACTGTCACACCAGATAATGGCATCACGAATGGCTTTTTGAGCCTCGTCCACCAATACCAGGCCGTGCATTTGGTACGAAATACCAATGGCCTTGATATCCGCCGCATTGGCATTAGCCTCTTCCAACACCACCTGCGTAGCCAGTTTCAGGTTTTTCCACCATGTTTCGGTGTCCTGCTCTGCCCATCCGGCTTTCACCGATTTGATTTCCATTTCCTTTTTCGGGAAAAATGCCGACGACACACATTCGCCTGTCAGAACATTTACCAGACTCGCCTTTACCGACGAACTGCCTAAATCATAACCAAGTAGAAACTTGCCCCCCGGCTCCCTGAAGGGGGAGTTAGAGTTGGCTTCGACTGTTATGTTCATTTCTTTTTTCATGATATATATTGTTTGTAATATTCAATACTTTCTTCTTTCTTTAAGTCCCCCTGTGGGGGATTTAGAGGGCTCTATTTCTTATATTTATAAAGCCTTGCTGCCCGGTGTGGAACTCCTTTTTCCATTTCTTCCAAAGCCACTACATAAGGCCATTGAGCTACTTTCTTCTGAAAATTCCGCACATCCGAACGGGTTTCATGAACAGTATCGTACAGGGCACGCAGTTGCGAAAGAGTAAATTTTCGTGGTAATAATTCGAACAATAAATGTGGTTCAATATCCAGATTATGCCGGATATATTCAAGTCCTTTCCGGATAATTTCAGCGTGGTCGAATGCCAAATGCATTCCTGACAACTCATTTAAATCGTACCAGTTTACCTGTGTATTATCTCTTAGTACCTGCAATTTGCGATCTATTTTAATAAGCGCCACATAAGCTACTGTCACAATCCGACCGATTTTAAGCTGCATCGTATTTTCGAGCCAAAGTATATCACGGGGATCTTTGGTCCGGTCCGGACCGCCAAAACTCCTGAACTGACTTAAATATATGTTCTTTAATCCGGTTAATTCATTTAAAACGCGCGAAGCAGCATCATCCAGATCTTCTTCTGCCAAAATAATACTTCCGGGAAGTTTTTTGTCGTTATATAGTTCGTTTTGCTCATCGATTGTACGTTCGATAAGCAACACCTTCAGTTTTTCACCATCGAATCCGAAAACCACACAATCCACCGAAACATGAGGATTATAAATTATTTCCTTTTCCATTTACTTGTATAATAATAGCAACCTTTTTAAAAACAAAACGGAATTTTCAGCAAAAATAGAATATTTATTTTGAATAATAGTAAAATTATTTCATGTTATAAAACACAATATCAATTATTTAAATAATGTAATAAATACAATATCTAAATTTATTTTATTGTAATTTATACAATAAGTAATTAATATGTTTTCCGACAAATGTGTAGTCTGAAGGTAGTTCAACAAACGAACCGGAAAAAAACAACATCAGGAATGTTTACAATAAGGCAGTCGGATAAATTTCAGGATTGATACAAAAATAAAAAAGCAAAAAACACAATAAAAAACCGGTTTTTTGCTTTTCAATTAAAAAAATAAAAACGAAAAATGTTAAGCAGGGTAAGTTTTCGGCATTTGTTCAAAAGTTCCCCATAACTTATCATCTTCAGGTACAGGTGCAGTAATTTGAATCAGTTGTTTGGAAACCGGATGTACAAATTCCACTTGACGGGCATGCAGACTGATACCGCCGTTCGGGTTGGAGCGTGGAAAACCATATTTTAAATCGCCCTTTATCGGACAGCCCATTTTAGCCAGCTGGCAGCGAATCTGATGATGCCGGCCGGTTTCCAACCGGATTTCAAGTAAATAATAAGAATCTGACTGAGCAATGAGTCGATACGTGAGAGCTGCCTTTTTAGCATCAGGCACCATCTTATCATGTGCAACTGATTTGTTCTGTTTCTCATTCCTCAGCAAGTAGTGTTCCAGACGTCCCTCCGGTTGTGCCGGTTTGTTTTTTACCAATGCCCAGTAGGTTTTCCTGACTTCCTGATTCTTAAACATATCATTCAGACGGGCAAGTGCTTTGCTTGTTTTGGCAAACAATACCACACCACTAACCGGGCGGTCAAGCCGATGAGTTACACCACAAAAAACCTCACCCGGCTTATTGTATTTTATTTTCAAATATTTTTTTATGGTTTCCGAAAGTGGTTCGTCGCCGGTTTTATCGCCCTGAACAATTTCCGAAGAGGTTTTATTAACCGCAATAATGTGGTTGTCTTCGTAAAGAACTGTCATTTTAATCTTATTTTATGAACACTGATTCACCATTAAAAGAATACATTCAGCGATTAAACAGCATTTTGACGCTGGCGTACTGCCTCGTAAATCAGCACTCCTGTGGCTACAGACACATTCAGCGAATCAATAGAACCCAGCATTGGTATTGCAGCCATTTCGTCGCAAATACGGAGATGATCGGGTGAAACTCCCTCATCCTCCGATCCCATCACAATGGCTACCGGGTCAGTCATATTTACTTCGGTATAGTTTTTAGATGCTTTTTCACTTGCAGCTATCAGTTTTATACCCGATGCGAGTAAAAATTTGAGGGCATTGCCCAGATTTTCTTCCCGGCAAACCGGAATTGACAGTAATGCACCGGCAGATGTTTTAATCGCATCTGCATTGATTGAGGCTCCACCTTTTGAAGGGATTACTATGGCATCAACTCCTGCACATTCGCAGGTTCGCGCTATCGCTCCAAAATTCCTTACATCAGTAATTCCATCAAGTACAACAATGAAAGGCAATCTTCCCTCTTCATATACCCGGACTACAATATCCTCAATTCTTTGATAACTTACGGGCGAAATAAATGCAATGGCTCCCTGATGATTTTTGACAGTCATTTTATTCAGTTTCTCGAGTGGTACATATTGCACCGGAATCTGTATACCATTAAGAGCATTGAATAATTCGCGCGATAGTTCACTGGTCATATCCCTTCGCATCAGTATCTTATCAATTTCTTTTCCGGCCTGAACAGCTTCGATTACTGCCCTTATCCCGAATATCATTTCTTTTTCCGGTCGTCTTTTGTTTTTATAGTTGATCATTTTGTATGTTTTTTTCCAACGTTATAATTTCCGATTCTCTTGCTTCTGAATAAGTTTTATCATTCTGAGTGATATATTTCAACATATAAAGCACCTTGATTTTCAAATTCTTTGCCTCACCTGTCTTATTCATCGACTCATAAATTTCAGCTGTTTCAAGCATCAGTTTTGTAATGGTTTCGAGATATTCCCAGCTGTAATTCAGACCCCTGATTTCATGTATGAATGTTTCAACACCGGTACTAAGAATTTTTTCAAGATCAAAATCTATCATTCCCGAAAATGTTTCACTCGCCAACTGCAGGCTTTTATCACTTTCATTATTCATACGAAGTCCGTATACGGCCTCGATGGCTGTACTCAGGTTTTGTGATTTACGTTTAAAATAGCTGATCATATATTAATTGCTTTACGGCTGCAAAGATAAGAAGAATTTACCTACCTTTCAGAATAGCTTTAGCACATTATGAAAAATACGACTCCTAATCTTCAACTTTCATGGGTACAATGTCTGCTTTGCGGCAATTTTCAAATCCGTTGTCGATGATCGCATTCAGCTCTGTCAACTCATTTTTGAAACGGTTTCTCGGACCACAATAATAAAGTTCAGCAAGAGGATATTTCTCAGCAATATTTTTCAACATTTCCTTCATTGATGGTGCTTCAGCAAAACTTTTATATTCTGAATAGGTATATTTCAGAAAAACCACGTTTTCATTAATTCCTCTGTTATCAAGCCAATAACCATCTTTAAGTGCTGTAGGAACCGATAATTTACCGTTATAGTACAAATCATTCGGTGCCGGATATGAAATAATCCTGGTCTTTTCGCTGTTCATGATGACTGGTACCAGATCGGAGTAATCGCCTGTGGTTTTATAAACTATTGCCTGCGGCAAGGCAGCTACAACATTTGTAACAGGCAATTTGTCGGTAGGTAAATTCATTTTTTCCTTGTTTTTACATGATGAAAAAATTAAAATAATCAACAGCAAAAATGTGCCGAGAAATATTAGTGTAAAATTCATTCCCCTGCTATCGGCATTAAGACTGCTCCATTGAGCTTTTGCGGATTTTTTTATTAAATTGGCCATATTTGTCTGAATTGTATTTTGTTTATGATTTCTGCAGCCTGAAAAATTCAGTTAAAACCTCTGATGATTTAACGTTTAACAAATTTACTTATTTTACTTCCGCTACCTGAATAAATTCTGAGTATATAATTTCCTGTTTCTAAATCACTTACATCAACATTAATCAACCCCGAACAATGTGGAAACAACTTTTTAATCAACTGACCATTAAGATGGTACAATTCAACTTTCTCTGTTAATTCATTTGTAATGAAAAACACCTGATCGTTTGCCGGACTTGGGAAAACATCCTGATTTTCAATTCTATCAGGGAAAAATAAACCTGTTGAATTATCGACCAATACAAAAGGTACCACACCATTTGCAGTTGGTGCCACTTTTACCCAGGAATTAGATTCATTTTTGTAATAGATTACTGCCTTGTAATTTCCCGGTATCAGATCAATACTTCCCTTGAAGCTGACAGTCTGAAGTTCGTTAGCATCAATTGTAACCTGTTGATATCCGATATAGGTAAGTGAAGTTCCTCCTGCAGGAAGAAAAATAAATGCAATCATCTTATTATCAAAAAAGCCGGATTTATTTTTGATGACGGCACTGAGAGTTGCATTATTCTTATCTACCTGACTATTGTTCGTAAATGCTGCCAATGACTGAAGTTCGAGATCGGCAACTCCTGTTGGGGCAGGCAAAATAGTAACAGATTGAGCATTTCCTAACTGAAGCATGGTATAACTACTGCTTGTGTTATTGGTAGGGTCATATCTTAACGAAAAATTATAATCTCCGGGTGCAAGGGTTATTGTTTCATTCAAATCAAATGATTTGGTTTCATTTTTTACCAGATTGGTTTTAACAATAATATTCTGACTTATTTCAGGTTGAGCAACGGATTGAATAAATACAGATACAACAGAATTATATTCATCACCTGAATTAGTGATATTAAAACTGAATCGTCCTGATTTGTTTTGATATAAATTCCCTGTCCTCGTCAGACTGTTTAACTGAAGCTGAGGTCCCACACCTGTTGCATTACTGAATTCTACATTATCGGTGGTAACATTTACATTCGAGTAATTTGGAGTTCCGACACGGGTTCTGACAACCGACCACACACTTTCTGCATTTAATTTATAAACTACATACAATTTATACTGACCATTCGGAATCTGTGCGGGAATTGTTACCGACGAAGCAGTAAATGTGTTCCAGCCATATCCTGCTTTTAATTCAGTTATCGAATAATTCTTTATTAGTGAATATAATTCTCCGTCTTTAAAAAGTGCAAGCCCTAAGTTACCACTAAAAGTATTCAATCCATAGTTATACATATTAGCTGCAGTAATAGTGGTTGAGGCAGTTCTTGTAATCAGGGGTGAAGCACTCTGAGGAGCTCCTGCCATATTGATATGATAAACAGGCACCGAATATGCATTTGGTTTTTGGATTCCGAAATAAAACTGTTGACTGGTATTGTATCCTGACGAAGGATTACTTTGATAATCAGGATTGAGTGCTGAAATCTGAAAATAACCATTTGATGAACCTCCCCAACCCCAGTTAATATGGAACAATTCATTGTTATCATAACCATCCATTACAAATAAATGTCCACCGTCAGATGCCTGACCTCCGATAAGTATAGGGCGTGATGCATTTAATTCTGCTTTAATTTTACTGACAAGTTCTTCGCGGCTGTAATAATCGCGAAACCATTGATCCAGGTTCGGGTCATAATTAAAATAATTGATCAAAGCCTTTCCCATGTCCGAAAAATATGCATTGCTGGTGGAAGCGTAATCCATATTTACTGCTACGCCACAATGGTACATCAGGGTTGCTACAGCATTTTTTTGAACTTCTGTACTTGTTGCACCGTAAGTATCAGTCATATTAGCCCAATCGTAGGTGGTTTGTGAAAAGTCGATGTTTAAATCAATTTTATTCGTTTTAGTTGTATAACTGTTTGATCCTGTCCCCTGTAACGGCCATTGAAAGTATTTCATCACCTGCGCCATTCCGGTTGCCACACAGCCGACCACTGCTTTTTCACCTGTAGTACTGTTTATTACCGGACACAACTGATTGTATGGTGAGCCCTGATTCCATTTAATATTTCCAAGTAATGGTGAAACAAATGACGAAGAGTTTGATTCACTGTTTGTTTTCTTAATACTTTGGAGTGACTGTACTGAATTTGAACCTGAAATTGTGTTTATTTCATTTTCGTACATATCAAGCCAGTATTTGAGGTTAACCGGAATTGTGTTAAAATCAAAACTCCCCGAATCAGAGTAACCTAAAATTGTTTTGGCACAATCATCGGCAGCAATAATAACAAAACCGTCGTTTTCGCCCCGGTTGAATACATAAAAAGCATCAGCTTTACTTTGAACCGAATTATTAATGTTCGCCGGTATATAATGAATTTTTGCCGATGCAGATGATATTTTTTGTGAAGTAGTGGCATTTTGTGAAAAAAATGAGCCTGCAATATCTTCCGCTGCCTCTCTGGTACGGATTTTCGCATTTAAACCTAAACTAAATGAAAACAATAAAATCCAGATGAAGTAGTATCTTTTCATGATTTTCAGAATTTAATTATTGAAGTTTTTTGTAATAATCTAAAAAGCAGTATTTTATAACAAAATTAAAATGAAAACTGTCACAGTATTTCAAATACAATGTTATAAAAATACAAACTTTTACAAAAGTAATATTTTTTTAATAAAACAGGGAGATTTTATACAGTGAATTTGAGATTTTGTTTTAAAAATTTTACGGTTAATCCTTTCATAATAAATACTATCAAAATGAATTAAACAATATATATTACTTTATTTTTTTTATTCTGTCTGTAGTTTGAAATGTACAAGTAAAAATAGTTATAAAAATCAGACTTTTTTTTCGAACAAAAAAAACAATACAATTCTGAATATCAAAAACATAATAATTATCCGAATAAATAATTTTAGATATTTGACAAATTGTAAATTAATAAATAAAATTCAGGCATTAATTTTGTTTTGCGAAAAAAAGATAAAAATTAACTAATGATTTTATCGGGTTTCAATTTTTTCGGAGAAATTAAAATAGAATATTAACTAACGAATTATTTTTATGAAAAAGCTTTTATTTATTTTTATGGTAGCCATTCTGGCAGTTTCATGTACTGACGAACCTGCAAGTGTACAATGGAAAGTTATCGATTTACAGGTACCTCAAAACAAGTGGGTTTTAAACAAGGATGCTGATGGTTTGAATAATTATTATTCATGTCATTTCACTATGCCCGAAATTACATCCATTGTTTACAATTCGGGAACAATTCTTACCTATATCGTGCTCGATAATACTCAACAAACATTGCCTTATGTGCGCCATTTCGAGAATACAGCAGGTAATTTATGGACACGCACAGTTGACTGTGATTTCGGAGTTGGAGGAATGAACATTTACGTTACAAATTCCGATTTTTTTGATGAAAATCCGGGTACAATGAACTTCAGGGTTGTTCTTATGTATTGAAATTTTGAGTAAAAATTTAAAAGGAAAGTTGTTGAAAGTTTGATTCAGCATCTTTCCTTTTTTTTAATGTGCAGGGTGAATTCTAATCACAGAATATTTGTACATTTGTAGAAAAAAATCCGTGGAAATACGGTATTTCACTTCAACATTACCCGGAATAAGAAATTAAGATACAGATTATCAATGAATATTGCCACTCAGAAATACATTGCCGATCACGAAAATGATGATATCTTCAGCCTTAGTTTAAGTATTCGAAACAACAAAGAGGTAGACCATGAGCTTGCAATTCGTCAAATAAGAGGTCGCCGGAAAATCAGGCACAAAGTTCCGGCATTTTATAACTGCCCAGACATTTTATATCCTTCTCAGCTTTCACTCGAACAATCGTCATCCGAGGCTACCGCTATCTATAAATCAACACTTTGTAAAGGAAGCTCATTTGTGGATCTGACAGGTGGATTTGGAATTGATTGCTTTTTTTTGTCTCAAAACTTTTCGAAGTCAACTTATGTTGAGCAAAAAAAAGAACTTTGTGAACTGGCAATTCATAATTACAAAGCATTGGGCATGAAACACATAGAAGTTGTAAATGACAATGCTACCCGCTTTTTACAGCATATGAGCGCAGTAAATGTGGTTTATCTCGATCCTGCACGAAGAGACAATAGTGGAAAAAAGGTTTTTAAACTCAATGATTGCGAGCCGGATATCACTTCAATTATAGAATTACTGAAGGCAAAAGCCGAAAGAATCATGTTTAAACTTTCACCCATGATCGACTTGATGCAGGTAAAAAGTGCCCTTGGTGAGGTTTCAGAAATTCATGTAATTTCGGTAGAAAATGAATGTAAAGAACTGGTTTTTATTATCGACCACAAAGCAGGAAACAGCAACTTAATATCAACAGTTAACATTAACAAAAGCTCAGTTCAGATTTATAATTTCGATTCCGAACATGAAAACCGCACGCAGTCTGACTATCCGGCTACAATGATGAAATATTTGTACGAACCGAACTCTTCGGTAATGAAAGCCGGAGCATTCAAATCGGTCGGTCAGGATTATGAACTTTTCAAGTTACATGTAAACACTCACTTATACACTTCAGACAAACTGGTCAGTGGTTTTCCGGGACGTATATTTGAAATCAGAGAGGTTTTCGGAAGTTCCAGAAATGAATTGAAAAGATTAAAATCCCAAATTTCCAAAGCCAATATCAGTGTCAGAAATTATTCGATGAGCGTTGATGAATTTCGTAAAAAAACCGGTATAACTGAAGGTGGTGACCAGTATCTGTTTGCCTGTAAACGGGCAAATGAAGAATATTGTATTTTCAATTGCAGCAAAATATCCGATGTAAAGGTTGATTGAAAAAAATACGGCTTCAATTATATTTAATTTTATAAATCTGAACATCGTTTCGAAAGTTTAATTATTTTTAAAAATCACCTGATTTGAAATCAATGATGACTTTTAAGATTAAATTAGCAGACGAATAATCATATTTTTATTTAACTCAAAATCAAATTATTAATTCAAAAACAAATCAAAATGAAAAAAATTTTATTAATCCCGGTACTGTCAATTGGATTGATTATCAGCGCTAATGCACAAATATCAACAGCCTCTTTAAAAAACGCAGCTCAAAAAGCAACTTCAGCCGCTTCAACTGCCGGACTGAATGTATCAGATCTTTCAACTCAATTAATGTCGAAGCTCAATCCTGCACTTTCGCTGACTAAAGAACAACAACCCAAAGTTTTAACAGCTGTCACTGAATTTCTGAAAGGAAAATCTGAAATTCTGAATTTAGCCAAAACAAACAAAACGCAGTACAGCAGCAAACTCGGTGAGCTCACCAATGGTCTGCTTGCAAAATTAAAAACTGTATTGACTGCTGCACAATACACAAAACTTTTAGGGTTGAAACCATCAACAAATAATGCAACAAATGTATTATCGCAACTTTTCTATTAAAGTTAAAATTAAGAATATCAAACTAAATTTCAGCAGGTTGTAAATTAAAATCAGTTTTGAGGCACAGGTTAAATTCAAAGATTTTTAACCTGTGCTTTTTTATTGAAGACAGTGGTATACAAAAAAAACTACATCTGCTACGAATTACATAAACGTAAAAAAGTTGTTAGCAAGATAAAATACCGTCAAAGCACACAGGAATTTTAACTTTACCGGAATAAAATTTAACCTTGAATTACAAATTTTGCAGACAAATTGCACACTTATCAAATAAATGTGTATTTTTGCGCCAATTATTTCCCGTTATAATTTTGAATTAATTAAAATTATCATAAAATATAGCGAGTTGTTTCACTAATTAAAAACAAAATTTTATGAAAAAATTACTTTTCATTTCATTGTTCGCATTAGCTTTTACTTCTGTATTTGCAGGTGGTTTATTGACCAACACCAATCAGAGTGTACATTTTTTACGCAACCCGGCATTAGATGCCACGACCGGAATTGATGGGGTATATGCCAATCCGGCCGGATTAATGTTTTTAACAGATGGTCTGCACATTTCTTTCAGCAATCAGAGTGCATATCAAACGCGCACCATCACTTCGGATTTTGCACCATTTGCAGGATTTAACAGTGGAAATTCAGTCAAAGTATTCGAAGGAGAAGCATCGGCAGCTTTGATTCCAAGCTTTCAATTAGCCTACAAAAAGGACCGTTATGCAATTTCTACAGCATTTGCAGTAACCGGTGGTGGTGGAAAAGCAATTTTCAACAAAGGATTACCATCGTTTGAAGCACCGGTATCAATGATTCCACTTTCGTTGAAATCGAACGGAATCAACACAACATCATATTCGGTAGATCAGTACATGGAAGGAAGACAGTATATTTTCGGAGTACAACTGAATGGTTCATACAAAATCAATGATGCACTTTCGGCAGCTTTAGGACTGCGATTGAACATAGTCAACAACGGATACAAGGGACATTTGAAAAACATTCAGATCAATCCGAATCAACCGGCATTTGGTGCTGCTTATAACGGTTCGGCGCTGGTTTCAGCTTCAAAATTCTTCACAGATGCAGCCACAGTTTTAAACAGTTGGGCAGCAGGTGCTACTCAGTTTGCCACAGGTTTACAACCAATAGTAAATGGTGGCGGAGGAACAACTCTGCTTGCAAACGGAACATCAGCAGGTCTCACTGCTACACAGATAGCTCAGATTCAGGGTTTATTGGGCGCTGCAGGTCTTACACCGGCTCAAATAGGTGCAATTAATATTCAGACAGCTCAGGGAACATTAACAGCAGCTTCACCTGTTTTTGCAGGAAAAGCAGCTGCCATGTTGGCTAATGCAGCATCCACAGCCGACAAACAGCTCGAATGTACTCAGGCAGGCTGGGGTGTTACTCCTGTTTTAAGTTTGAATTATCATTTTGAAAAATTAAATTTAGCTGCCAAATATGAGTTTAAAAGTTCACTGAATGTTCAGAACAACACTACGATTGACGATACCGGCTTGTATGCCGATGGCGTTAATACACCAAGTGATATACCGGCATTCCTGTCGCTCGGAGGTGATTATAAAATTACAAAAAACTGGAATTTTTCGGTAGGATATCATCATTTCTTCGACTCTGATGCTAAAATGGCAAATGACAAACAACAATACATCGAAGGTGGAATTAACGAATTTTTGTTCGGTTCGGAATATGCCATCAATAAAGTATTTCTGGTAAGTGCAGGTGCACAAATCACACGAACCGGAGCTACCGATGCTTATCAAACCGACATGAGTTTTAGTTTGAATTCATATTCAATAGGTTTTGGTGGTGCAGTAAACATTACACCTGATCTGAGACTGAATCTGGCTTATTTCTTCACCAATTATTCGCCCTGGACAAAATCTTCAACCAATTACAACGGAACTACTCTGGCCGGAAGTGACACTTACGACCGCACCAATAAGGTATTCGGTATTGGTCTGGATTATAAATTCTGATATCGTTCGAATAATTATATACAAATCAATACAGGTTATCCCGGAAGTTGAACTGCAACTTCCGGGATATTTTTTTTATTTTGTCTCATAAAAATCGCGAAGTTTTAGTTAAAAATTCTTACATCATTGAAATTCCGTCGATTTTAAGCCTGTTTTTGAATATTTATTTGTTTTATATCAAAATGATTTTTATCTTTGTCTCCCTTTATTTATTACATTTTTAAGATTAATTCATATAAATTGCTACATGAAAATTGCAATTTAATTTTTACACAATTAAAAAAAATATCAAATTTTCTAATCCATATTTTATGACAAAAACTACATTATTTAAAACTTTACTTTTATCAGTTATTTTAATTTACAGCGGTATAGTAAGTATGGCTGTAACGGTTACACACACTTTTGTTGACGTTAGCGGTACAATTGACAGTAACATAGCATTTACTACCGATAAAAATGAAGCAAGCAGTGTTCCTGCTTTCAACACAACTTCAAATGAATTAAGATTATATTATTCATCAACCGGAAATGGTTGTTCTTTGACATTAACTCCATCAAACGGAGCAGTAATAACTGATGTTAAGTTAACTGCATCAAGTGCAACTTATACTCCAACTGTCAAGTACAATGTGGATGGAGCTGCAGATGCAACTGCCGTTTTGGCAACCACAGTATACTCCATTACAGGTATAAATGCTTCAACCTCACTTAAATTAAGAAATGCTAATACAACCAATACCCAACTGCGAGTAAAAACAATTGAGGTAACCTACACAATTTCTTCGTTCTGCACATCACCCAACCTTGCTTTTCCACAATCATCAATGAATAAGTTAGTGACTGATGCCTCATTTACTCAGACAGCAAGCTCTTTGAACGGAACAACACCGATCACTTACAGCAGTACAAATACAGGAGTTGCAACAGTAAACGAGAATACAGGTGAAGTAACCATCGTTGGATCGGGAAATACAGATATTGTAGCCACACAGGCTGCAGGAACTCATAATACAGTTGCTTATTGCGCTGCCACAGCAAGTTATACACTCAGTGTAAGTTCTGCTGCACCCACCATCACAATTACCGAAGTGACGGTTCCGGATATGGTTGCTTATGCCGGACAAACAGATATGGAAACAATCAATATCAGCGGGATTAATTTATCAGGTAATATCAATTTATCAGTTACAGGTACAAATGCTGATCAATTTTCATTATCGACCAATTCAATAAGTCAGTCAGGCGGAACTGCCGCAAATACTGTTGTGACTGTATATTATTCACCGTCTTCAGCCGGAAGTCATACTGCCACACTCAATATCAGCAGTACCGGTGCCACATCTGTTACCAGAACTTTGAACGGAACATCAACATGGGCACCATTAACAAAACCGGTTGCAACTGAAGCTACCGGCATTTCAAACACAACATTTACTGCCAACTGGGAAGCAGTTGCAGGAGCAACACAATATCAGTTAGATGTAACTTCGATGACAAGCGGCGGTGGATCTTCAGCACCGGTTTTGACTGAGAATTTTGCCAACTTTACGGCTGGTCAACCTAATGCAACACCGGATGCGACAGATATTTCTGCAATACTTGACACATTTACTCAAACAGCCGGTTGGACAGGTCTTAAAGTTTATCAGGCCGGAGGTAGTGTAAAAGTAGGAACAAGCTCTGCACTCGGATACCTTGTAACTCCGGCAATTAATTTATCTGCCAACGGAGGTCAGTTCAATATTTCGTTCAAAGCAATGGCCTGGAGCACTGATGCCACTACATTAAAAATATATGTGAATGACGTTTTAGCAAATACACTTACCGGTTTAGGCAATGATGCTACTTATACCCTTAAGCCTTTCAGTGTAGATTTAACCGGTGGAAATTCAGCGACTAAGATCAGATTTGAAGGAGCACAGGCTGCCAAAGGAAGATTCTTCCTCGATGATTTTGTCATTTCGCAGGGAGGTGCTATCGTTGAAACACCAATTGCAGGTTCACCATTTACCGTTATCGGAGAAAACAGCAAATCATTTACAGGATTAACAGCAGGTACTGAATATAAATATACCGTTACTGCCAAAAATGATCACGTAATATCCGAAGTTTCAAATAAAATAAGTGTAACTACTACTACTGGCACAGGCATTAATTCAACTAAAAATGAGTTATTTGTAAGTGTAAACAATGGTACGATAACATTTAACGCTGAGGCCGGCAAAAATATCGAAGTCTACAATTCGGTTGGTCAAAAAATGATTGTTGGTACTTCAGTTGAAGGTTTAAATAAAGTTACATTGACTTACAGAGGTGTAGCTTTTGTAAAAGTCGGAAACCAAACCACGAAAATAATACTGTAAATTCAACAGTCTCCATAATAATTCAGAAAAAGGTTGATTCTTCAAAATCAACCTTTTTTTTATGCTTTCGAATTGACCGGTTTAGTAAAATGACAACTTATTAAATCTATCTCTTCGTAAATAATTTTTCACTTATTATTTCATTCGGAATCAGAAATGGATTTTAGGGAACAATTTTGGCTAAAAAGCAGTACCTTTGCGGAAAATTTCAAAAAAAAGAATTACTATGCGTTTTAATCCAAAACTATTCAGCACTTTAAAAAATTACAACAGGGAATTATTTTACAAAGACCTGATTTCAGGTGTAATTGTAGGAATCGTTGCATTACCTTTAGCCATAGCATTTGGTATAGCTTCGGGCGTTTCACCCGAAAAAGGATTGTTTACAGCCATTATTGCAGGTTTTATTATCTCATTTCTGGGTGGAAGTAAAGTTCAGATTGGCGGACCGACAGGTGCTTTTATCGTAATAGTTTACGGAATCGTTCAGGAATTCGGGATAACCGGATTGGCAATAGCCACAATGATTGCAGGAGTAATGTTAATTGCCATGGGTTTACTCAAATTAGGCAGTATCATCAAATTCATCCCCTACCCTGTGGTTGTTGGGTTTACAAGCGGTATTGCCCTGACAATTTTTACTACTCAAATCAAGGATTTACTGGGTCTTCAGACCGGAGCATTGCCGGGCGATTTTATTCATAAATGGATTACATACGGAAACTATATCACTACTGTGAACTTTTGGTCGCTTGGAATCGGTGTTCTGTCAATAGTAATAATTGCAATATCTCCACGATTCTCAAAAAAAATACCCGGTTCACTCATTGCTATTATTTTAATGACTATTGTAGTTTATGTACTGAGAAACAAGTTCGGAATTCAGGGAATAGAAACAATTGGCGACAGATTTACAATTGACCCGTCCTTACCTCAGGCAGCAACTCCCGAAATTAATTTTTCGGTTATAGAAACACTTTTACCCACTGCATTTACTATTGCAATGCTTGGAGCAATAGAATCATTATTATCGGCAACAGTGGCAGATGGAGCAATTGGAGATAAACACGATTCGAATACCGAACTGATTGCACAGGGAATTGCCAATGTTGTAACACCGGTATTCGGTGGAATTCCGGCAACCGGAGCTATAGCCCGAACCATGACTAATATCAACAACGGTGGACGAACACCGGTTGCAGGAATTGTACATGCCGTAGTATTGTTGTTGATTTTATTATTTCTGGGTGGATTGACCAAACATATTCCAATGGCATGTCTGGCCGGTGTTTTGGTGATTGTAGCCTACAACATGAGCGAATGGAGAACCTTTAAAGCATTATTGAAGAATTCAAAATCAGATGTTTCAGTACTGTTGACCACATTTTTATTAACAGTAATATTTGATTTAACCATTGCCATCGAAATCGGATTGCTGCTTGCAGTACTTTTGTTCCTTCGCCGTATTTCAGAAACCACAACCATCTCCATATTTAAAAATGAAGTTGCAGAGCCGGAATATATCGAAGGCAGCACTGATACTGAATTTCTTCAGATTCCAAAAGGTGTTGAGGTATATGAAATTGAAGGACCGTTTTTCTTTGGTGTGGCTACCAAATTTGAGGAAACGATGAAACAGATCGGAGATAAACCTAAAGTAAGAATTATCAGAATGCGCAAAGTACCTTTTATTGACTCTACAGGTACACATAACCTCGAAAATCTGATCAGAATGTCGACAAAAGATAAAACGATGATATTGTTATCGGGAGTAAATGAGAATGTACGTTCGGTACTTACGAAAGTAGGAATTGAAAAATTATTGGGAGCGGATAATATTTGCAGCAATATCAACGAAGCGATTGCACGAGCAAATCAATTAGTCAGATAAAAACAGGTAGTGCCCGAAACGGGCACTACAAATTTTCTTTTATTTTTTGAGCAATAGCAGTCATCCTGTCGGCACTCAGTTTCAGTTTCTGATTATGGAAATTCATGTCCGATTCCTTATTGATAGGGATCAGATGAATATGAGCATGAGGAACTTCGAGCCCGATAACGGCAACTCCAACCCTTACACAACTGACTGACTTCCCGATAGCTAATGCAATTTTTTTAGCAAAAATCATCATTTCACCTAAAGTTTCATCATCAAGTCTGAAAAGATAATCTTCTTCCGGTTTCGGAACAATAAGTGTATGTCCCTCGGTAAGAGGATTGATATCCAAAAAAGCAAAGAATTTTTCATCTTCCGCAATTTTATAGCAAGGAATTTCACCTGCAATAATTCTACTGAAAATCGTCATAATAACTTTATTTTTAGATATTTATATTAGTACTTTTCCTGTCTACAAAGATATTTCCATAACTTCGAATTCCATGACACCCGAAGGTACACTAACCGATGCCTTCTCGCCCACTTTTTTACCGAGCAAACCTTTGGCAATTGGTGTTGTAACCGACAATTTGCCCTCTTTCAGATTTGCTTCGCTTTCCGAAACTATCATGTACGACATGATCTGATCGGACTTAGTATTTCTTATTTTAACACGTGTCAGGATTTGAACTTCGCTGGTATTAATTTTCGATTCGTCGATCATACGGGCCGAAGCAATTGTATCTTTAAGTAAAGAAATTTTCATTTCGAGCATGCCTTGTGCTTCTTTCGCAGCATCGTACTCAGCATTTTCCGACAAATCACCTTTGTCACGCGCTTCAGCTATCTGTTTCGAAATGGCAGGACGTTGTACACTCTCCAATACATTCAGTTCCTCTACTAATTTTTTGTAACCATCGGCGGTCATATAAGTTACTGCCATAATTTTTTTCTCCTTTTTTAAGTTTTTAAAATGTGTAAACAAAAAAGAATTCCGACAGTTTGCCGGAACTCTTGGTATTCTTATCTATTCTTTTGCAAATATAATGTATTTTTTTTAAGAAAAAAACATTTTGTATGTGTTTAAAAGCAGATTTTATACGTATTTATTTCTGATTCAGTACTTTTTATTGAAAATTTCGGAATAAATAAAGGCTTTTCTGGCATCATCAGTGTTATTGAATTCAATCGCCGGTGTTTCGTCTTTCAGGTCAGTATCGCTGAATTTTCTTTTCTCATGAATCTGATTATTTACAATGTCATTGTTAACCTGTTTTTTAGCTTTTAAAGCATTGTAATCTGTTGTGTTTTCATAAGTAACAACTGCTTTCTCAGCAACTTTAACTTCGGCAGGAATCAGTACAGCCGGCTGAGGTAATGGTTTTTGTTCTTCTTCGGGAAGAAATTCCTTCAATATCTCCTTAAAATCAGGAATTTTTTTCTCAGGTTGCGGAATCGACGGACCCGTTTTTTCCTTTTTCTTTTTAAACACACTGCTCAGTGCTGCAATAATGATGAGCACCAGATAGATATAATCACCAACTTCGCGCATAAAAATCAATTTTTATTCAGCACAAATATAGAAATTAGAATTGGAATCTGAAAATAACGGAGGTACTTTATACAAAAAACAATGGGTAACTTCACAGCCACCCATTGCACATTTTAACCTAAACCTTAACTATGAAAAATTTATCTGTTTGTTTACTCTGCAAATTTGCATACTTTTTTTTTATCCTGCAAACATTTTTTCTTATAAAATTCATTTTTCCTGAAATTTTTTTGATATTTTATTCTGCAATTTATATATAATACTGATATGCAAGCATATAAATATCTTTTCTATATACGTTAAATAATGTTAACCAACGCAGCGTTTTTTTCTTTTAAATAGAAAATGTACTTTTGTAATACAATATTTTAAATTTAAAAATTACTCAACTAATTATTATCAAACTTATGAATGAAAAAACAGTCGTTTCAACGGACTCTAAATCCGTACTGAATGACAAAAAACTTTTTATTGAAACCTATGGATGCCAAATGAATGTGGCTGATAGTGAAGTGGTAGCTTCGATAATGGAAATGGATGGTTTTGAATTAACCGAAAACATATCGGAAGCCAACGCAATTTTTGTAAATACCTGTTCGGTGCGCGACAATGCCGAGCAAAGAGTGATTCAACGGTTGAAGTATTTTCAGTCGTTGAAGAGAAAAAAGAAGAACATGATTGTCGGGGTTATTGGCTGCATGGCCGAAAGGGTAAAAGATGAATTACTCAACGAGCACGGAGTCAACATTGTGGTTGGACCGGATGCTTATCTCGATATTCCCAACCTTATCAACACGGTTGAAAGCGGTGAAAAAGCGATTAATGTGGAATTATCCAAAACCGAGACTTATAAAGATGTACTTCCGACGCGAATCGGAGCTTCGATTTCCGGTTTTGTATCCATAATGCGTGGTTGTGATAAATTTTGTACCTATTGTATTGTTCCTTATACCCGTGGTCGCGAACGAAGCAGGGATGTGAACAGCATTCTGAATGAAATTAACGACCTGAAATCGAAAAACTACCGGGAAGTGACTTTGCTTGGTCAGACAGTAAATTCCTATCAATTTATTTCGGAAGACGGAACGGTTGTCGATTTTCCGAAATTATTGTCTATGATTGCCGGAATGGTACCTGATATGCGAATAAGATTCACCTCACCCCATCCGAAAGACATGACGGATGAAACCCTGGAGGTAATAGCAAGGTATCCAAACATTTGCAGATACATTCATTTGCCTGTACAATCGGGAAGTAATAAGATTTTAAAGCTGATGAACCGAAAATACACCCGTGAATGGTACCTCGACAGGGTAGCTGCAATGCGCAGAATCATTCCCGATGTTTCAATCGGCACCGACATATTTTGTGGTTTTTCCGACGAGAGCGAAGAAGACCACGAAGATTCATTATCTTTGATGCGCGAAGTAAAATTTGATATGGCCTTTATGTTTAAATATTCTGAACGTCCGGGGACAGTAGCTGCTAAACGCATGCCTGACAACGTACCTGAGGATGTGAAAATAAGAAGATTAAACGAAATTATTGCATTGCAGAATGAAATCTCGCTTGAAAGTAATCATCAGGACATCGGGAAAACATTTGAAGTAATGGTAGAAGGGTTTTCGAAAAGATCAAAAGAGCAATTGTTTGGCAGGACATCGCAAAATAAAGTTGTGATTTTCCCCCGACAGGGTAGACATATCGGTGAATTTATCAATGTAAGAATACTTTCGGCTTCGTCGGCAACACTTATTGCCGAAGTGGCTGAATAAATTAACAATCTGAAATTCAACACTTTAATAATGCATTTATTTCAGATATACAGAAACAGATAAACCGACTGATGAAATATATAATTGAAAAAGCAATTATTAAAGAAATTTTTCCGTAATTGTTTGTTATATTCGCTTATTTGATTAATTTTGCAGCGAAATACAAAACAACGTTCATTAAGTTCAGTGTGTTGATTATCAAACATTTATTTCAATCCGTATTGAAATTTAAAATAAAAAAACAAATAAATATCTATAATACAAACTTAAAAAAAAATCTATGTGGTTAATTGATTCCTCGATTGGGCGAAAGCTCATAATGAGTATCACGGGAATTTTTCTCGTTTTATTTTTAATCTTTCATGGTACCATGAACTTTGTAGTATTATTTTCGGCAGAGGCTTATAATGCTATTGCAGGTTTTCTGGGTGCTAACTGGTATGCATTGATTGGAACAAAAATTCTGGCTTTAGGTTTTGTGGTGCATATCCTTTATGCGCTTTACTTAACTTTTCAAAATCAAAAAGCGAGAGGTTCGAAGAGTTATGCAGTCAAAAACAATCAGAAAGGTGTAGAATGGGCATCTCAGAACATGCTTGTTTTGGGAATTATCATTCTGGGATTTATGGGACTTCATCTTTTTCAGTTTTGGAGCAAGATGCAGTTGGTGGAAATCAGCCACAAATTAGGTTGCGAAAATGCAGGTAATCTGGAATTAGCAAAAGATGGAGCTTATTGGGTAAGACATTATTTTGAAAATCCTTATTATTCAGTATTGTATATCATCTGGCTTACGGCACTTTGGTTTCATCTGACTCACGGAGTATGGAGTGCATTGCAAACCATCGGAGCAAGTAATAATATCTGGCTGCCCCGTATCAAAGTAATTTCGAATATATTGGCAACCATTATTATTTTGATGTTTATTTCAATTCCGGTATATTTTCTTTTAGGTTTTAGCATCTAAAACTGTAAAATTTGTAATTAGTAAATCATTAATTAAGATTATGGCAAAAAAACAAGATTCTGCTTCGGTGGATACAACTATAGATGCTAAAGTACCTGCAGGTCCTTTGGCCGAAAAATGGAGCAATTACAAAGCTCATCAAAAACTTGTAAATCCGGCCAATAAACGCCGGTTGGATGTTATTGTGGTAGGAACCGGACTGGCAGGAGCTTCAGCTGCAGCTTCGCTTGCTGAGTTGGGTTTCAATGTTTTAAATTTCTGCATACAGGATTCACCCCGTCGTGCACATTCAATTGCTGCACAGGGAGGTATCAATGCTGCAAAAAATTATAAAAATGATGGTGACTCGGTTTATCGTCTTTTTTACGATACCATCAAGGGTGGCGACTATCGTGCCCGCGAAGCCAATGTATACCGTTTGGCCGAAGTATCCAACAATATAATTGATCAGTGTGTGGCACAGGGTGTTCCGTTTGCCCGTGAATACGGAGGCCTGCTTGATAACCGTTCGTTTGGTGGTGCTCAGGTTTCGCGTACTTTCTATGCAAAAGGACAGACCGGACAGCAATTACTTTTAGGAGCTTATTCAGCTTTGAGTCGTCAGGTTGGAAAAGGTGCTGTTAAATTATACTCACGTTACGAAATGCTTGATGTAGTAATTATCGAAGGTCGTGCACGTGGAATCATAGCCCGTAACCTGACTACCGGTAAGATTGAAAGATTTTTTGCACATGCCGTTGTAGTTGGTACCGGTGGTTATGGAAATGCATTTTTCCTTTCGACCAATGCAATGACTTCAAACGGATCGGCAGCAGTACAGATGTATAAAAAAGGTGCATATTTTGCAAATCCTGCTTATGCACAGATTCATCCGACCTGTATTCCTGTTCACGGTGATTTCCAGTCGAAACTGACTTTGATGTCCGAATCATTGCGTAATGACGGTCGTATCTGGGTTCCCAAACGTAAAGAAGATGCCGAAGCCATTCGTGCAGGTAAATTAAAAGCAACCGACCTGAAAGAAGAAGATCGTGATTATTACCTGGAACGTCGTTACCCTGCATTTGGTAACCTGGTTCCCCGTGATGTAGCTTCACGCGCAGCTAAAGAACGCTGTGATGCAGGTTTTGGTGTAGGAAATACCGGTTTGGCTGTATACCTCGACTTTTCGGATTCTATCAATCGTCTCGGCGAGGATGTAATTCGTGCACGTTATGGTAATTTATTTCAGATGTACGAAAAGATTGTAGACGAAAATCCGTATAAAACCCCGATGATGATTTACCCTGCCATTCACTATGTGATGGGTGGAATCTGGGTGGATTATGAGTTGCAAACTTCGGTAAAAGGTTTATTCTGTATTGGTGAAGCCAACTTCTCCGATCATGGTGCCAACCGTCTGGGAGCTTCGGCATTGATGCAGGGATTGGCCGATGGATATTTCGTATTGCCATATACCATTCAGAATTACCTGGCTGATCAGATTCAGGTGCCACGTTTAAGTGTCGATTTACCCGAATTTGCAGAGGCTGAAAAAGCTGTAAATGAGAAAATAGAAAAAATTCTCAAAATTCAGGGAAACAAATCAGTTGATACTATCCACCGCGAATTAGGATTGGTAATGTGGGATTTTGTAGGAATGGCACGTAACAAAGCCGGACTTGAAGAAGCACTTACAAAAATCAAAAACATTCGTAAAGAATTCTGGACCAATGTATTCGTTCCGGGTGTGAATGCCGATACAAATATTGAACTCGAAAAAGCACTGCGTTTAGCTGATTTTATTGAAATAGGCGAATTAATGGCACGCGATGCTTTGATGCGCGAAGAATCGTGTGGTGGTCATTTCCGTGAAGAATACCAGACTCCGGATGGTGAAGCACTTCGAAATGACGAAGAATTTTCATTCGCTTCGTGCTGGAAATTCAATGGCGAAGGAGAAGATCCGATTCTGCTCAAAGAACCGTTAGAATATGAATTTATTAAACGTCAACAAAGAAATTACAAAGCGTAAGAACATGGAAAAAACAATAAATATCACGCTAAAAATATGGCGTCAGGCCGGTCCAAAAGCAAAAGGCGAATTCGTCACCTATAAGCTGGACAATGTTTCAACCGACAGCTCATTTCTCGAAATGCTGGACGTACTGAACGAAAAACTGATCAGTGAAAGAAAAGAACCTATCGTTTTCGATCACGATTGTCGCGAGGGAATTTGCGGAATGTGCAGTTTATTTATTAACGGACACCCACATGGATTGGATGCCGGAACAACCACCTGTCAGTTGCACATGCGCCGCTTCAAAGATGGCGAAACCATTACAATTGAGCCCTGGCGCTCAAAAGCATTTCCGGTTTTGAAAGACCTCAGAGTCGATAGAAATGCGTTCGATAAAATTATTCAGGCCGGAGGATACGTAAGTGTCAATACCGGTGGTGTACCTGATGGAAATGCAATTCCTATTTCGAAAATCGCAGCCGACGAAGCCATGGATGCTGCCTCATGTATCGGATGCGGAGCCTGTGCTGCTACCTGCAAAAATGGTTCGGCCATGCTTTTCGTCGCTGCAAAGGTAAGTCAGCTTGCGCTTCTTCCTCAGGGACGTGTGGAGGCTGCAGCCAGAGCAAAAGCCATGGTAGCTAAAATGGATGAGCTCGGATTTGGTAACTGTACAAATACAGGTGCCTGCGAAGCTGAATGTCCGAAAAACGTTTCCATTTCGCACATTGCACGTTTAAACCGCGAATTTTTAAGCGCCAAGTTTAAAGATTAAATTTAATACAACTAACTCTTTTTCAGAGTTGCATACATTTTTGATGCGCTTCATTCTTAATCGATTAAGAATGAAGCGTTTTTTTTAATAAAACACTCAGTCTTACAATATTTTATAAGCCGGGTACTTCGAAAGAATGCCTAAAACAGGATTCGAATTTTCATAAAAAATAAAAAAAATTTTTTTTATTACCAATTTTTCAACCGATAACCAAATTACGCTTTCCCCCGCAAAACCTGATAAAATACACATTTCTGGTTTCGTATTTATTTCTCTAACTAAAAATATTGAAAAATTATCAATATTTAATCGAACATTCTTTTTAACAACGTTGTTTAATAACTAAAAAATAATGACTTATTAGTTCGAAAGAATCAGAAATTTTGCAAAAAGGGAAAATCTTTCAATAAAACTCACTAAAAAAAACAGGAATATGAAAATCGAAACTGAAAAACTCGTTCTTCTTGGATTGGATGAAAATCTAAAGGCATTAATGAGTGTACCATCTTACAAGATTGGTTCTTATACTTTCGACGTAGAAAGAAGATTGCTCATTTCAAAAGATGAATCGGTAAAACTTACCGGTAAGGAATCCTATTTGCTGGTTTTATTAGCAGCAAATGCTAATGCTTTTCTGGAACGCAAATATATACTTTCAACTATCTGGAGAGAAGATAATTTCAGAACTTCAAGAAGCATGGATGTTTATATCTGCAAGTTACGAAAATTGCTCAGCAAAGATGAGAAAATCAACATTGTGAATCTGCATGGCAAAGGTCACAAGTTGATTATCAGCTAAATAAAAAAGGGCAAAAATTGCCCCGGTAATTATAATAAACTTCATACGTAACAATGTAAAACCATTGTAAGGTATGAAGTTTTTTGTTTATTGAACAACGTTTCTGGTCAAAGCATCCCTGATCATTTTACGGATTTCGAGTTGTTTAGTGTCAATTTCGCGTCTCTGAGTTGGTCGATAAAGGTTTGCATACCTGCATTTTACAGGTAATATTTTCATTTTATCCAGCGTCCCCTTAACATCAACACCCAGCCTGAAAGGTAATGGACTGTCGACCACCGAGATATGATAATCGAATGACATATCGAGGTTATGACGCCCGGCGACTACAGCCTTATATTTGTCCATTACAATTAAAAACGGATAAATGTCAACCTCATTTTTGAAAATGGTAAATTCAGCAGAAAGACTATCAACCTTATTTTCAGTCTTTTTATTGAATCTAAGTTTCTTTGCAATTTCAGAAAAAGTCTGACCATCCATTAAAACCAGGTTTTCACCTTTGATTGAAGAAACTCCTCTCAATGTCGATTTCTTGATATTATATGCCGAATCGAGATAAGTTTCGGCAGCAATGTGAAATTCACCTTTACCACCAAATGAGCGTAACATTGGCATGATTGTATCCACATCAGGAATCATTTTCAGCAATTCGGCAACTTCCATGTCCATGATATGGAAATCGAGCCCCATGAACAAATGGTTTTTTCGCGGGCTTTTGTAAAGCGCTGAAAGTTGCATACGCGCTGCAGGAGTTGTAAACCTCAGGTTCTCACAGGCTAAAATCCCATCTCTGATATAAATATCGCCCAAAACATTTTTTGCATAATCGAAACCTAACAAAACACTGTCAATTTTAGTATGCAGATTAATATCCAGATGTAGAGGAACAATGTAAGGAGAAGGAGAAGGAGAAGGAGAAGGAGAAGGCGAAGGAGAAGGAGAAGGCGAAGGCAAAGGCAAAGGAGAAGGCAAAGGTGAAGGCGTATGATTGACCAAAGCTGATGTTGAGTCTGAAACGCCAAAGCCACTGGTAAGTTCCATAATACGGTGAACATCTGTAGTTTTTGATGTCAACGTAAAATCACCTTTCATTAAATCCTCGTTTTTCAAATATTTTGTAAAGTTCCATACTTTTCCTTTAAGTTCAAAATCCGAATTATCAACTAACAGTTTTGCATTTGAAACTACAAACGAATCTTTGTTAAAATCAAGCTGTAATTCAGGAATCCTGATATCTGCCTTCAATCCTTCTGTTTTTATTTTTGCTTGTTTCATCGAGAAGTATCCTGACGGAATCCATTGCAGCATTGCTATTTTTTCGTTCAGATTCTGAGTTATATTTGATTTAAATACCACATCATTTGCAAATACCCTCTGCCCTGCCCTATTCAAAGTCAACGCTTGACTTACATAATCAATATCGAAAATTCGCAGGCTGGAACGGATATCATCAGTGGTCATTTTCAACTTTCCGACCGGTTGTTGAATTATTATATCCATTGAATCCTGATGTGCAATTATCTTTGAAGTATTAAAATCACAAAACAGATATGGAATCGTCATTGAATCAGTGTAGTTCACCGAAGTTTTAATACTCGCTTTTGCATCGTTAAGTAAAACCTTCACGCCTGTTTGTCCGCCCGACAAATTTTCGGCTGCAATATCAATGTTAAAAGTATTTGATTTATTAACACTCAACACATCCGGTACATCTGCTTTTATAAGAGCTTTATTGAGTGAAATCCGGGTATCAGTACCTTGTTGAATGTGCATATAATCACTGATAAGTTCAGCATTCATAAAATTATATTTCTTATTCGAATGGTCCGGAATATGAAAATTTAATTTCGGATGATCGGCATTCACTTCAATTGTATCATAACTGATTAACAAATGGTCAGCATTAAGTGCAGCATCGATTTTCATGTTCTGCAACTTCATGTTCATAAAGTCGTTATAAGTGAAAAAAGCTTTGAACTGACCGTCCGCCCATCCGTTGAGTTTCATTTTATAACTTTCGGGTATTAATTTTTCAATTTCAGACAAGCACAATTTCAGTTTCATATCAAAATCAAAATCCATATTTTCCGAAAGTATTTTATCTATTAAAATTTTCCCGTTAAACACGGATGAGAAAGCCGTGGCACTGATTTGTCCGAAATTTATTTTTGAATTATCCGTATTATTAAAATCCAGATCAACCACTGCATTACCATTTAAATCATTGATTTGCAACGGAAAACCAACATATTCAGCTCTGCCTGAATTAAAATTCAGAATAAATTTGAAAACAGGCATTGAATTATCGCTGTAAATTCCGCTTACAGTGCCTTTCATAGCTATTTTGCCATCAATTTTAATTCCATCCATCATCGATGAATACTCAGCAGGCAACAGGTCGAGCAGGCTTTTCAACATGAACTCACCGGCAATAAAACTAAGTTGCGTTAATATTTCACCGGTTGTTGAATGATAAACCACTTCGCCGCTGATAACTGCACTAAGTCCGTTTAATTTAAGTTCTGAGTTTTTAAAACTGAAAGTATTCGTTGAAAAACGATAAGTAATAGGTGTTTCAAATTGAATTGCAACGTTTTTAAAATAATCGGTATTATCCACCCGGAGACTTACATCGCCGGAAATGGCTCTCAATTTAGAATTTAAAATGCCGTTTTTAACAGACATCCCCGATCTGAAATTTAAGCCTTTGATTTTCAAAAATATATTTGATGCAGAATCGACATAGCTAATGTTTGCATTCCTGAAAATCATGTCAGAGAGATCTATTTTAGAAAAGGATTTATAAAAGCCGGAACTGTCATTTGAAGTGGTATCTGTTTTTAATATATCGTAATTTGATTTTCCTGAAGCATCAACAAATGCGTTTAGTTGTGGAGAGTCTAACATTACATAGTTAATTTTCAACTCATTATATTTCCATAAGGTTTTGATATCAATGCCTGCCACAACTTTATTAACAATAAGTAAAGTATCCGAACCTGCACCTTTTACAGGATTAATCAGGCATAAGTTTTTGATTTTGATACCAAACCCGGGAAAAGTGCTGAAAAATGTAAGCTCGGTTTCGGCACTTCTGAAATCACAGGTCAGGTACTCCTGCATGTATTTATTGGCAATCGGGGTGAGTTTTGCGGGAGTAAAAATTATCCATAAAAACACTGAAATTGTTAATATTATGGCAATTAACAATACAACAATTGATATTAAAACAATTTTAATGCTTTTATTCATTACGCCCCGGGTTTCAATTTACCTTATAATATTGTCAGTTTGAATTATCAGTTGAATTTCGAAAATGAAAATGATTTACCAAATTCATCTTCATATTTTAAAACAGTAGCCGTCAATTCAGTAACTTTATAAATTTTGGGAACACCGTAACCGCCTGTTTCCATGATATATATATGAGTTAACGAGGACTGTTCAAGGGTCCAGTTAAATTTCTGAGCCTCAGTCTCAGTAACATCGTCGGCAGTATCCCAGGTTGCACCGGTACCACCGGTATCGTACCTGTAATACAAAGTACCTGATTTCCATTTACCGATTAACAATGATGCATCGAAAGTGTTCGTTTCGGGCAAACAAGAAGCCATAAAAAAAACAATAAAGGCAAAGAAGGTAAATTTACAGGTTTTCGTTTTCATAAGCAATTGATATTAAATAACTTTTAAATGACCATGCAAATATAATAAATTTGCAGTGAATATACTATGAGAAAATCTGTTAATTTAAGCACTGTTTTTGGTTTGATTTAACAATTCAAATGACAGTATATTGATTTCAGAATTCAAAAAAAAATGAATAATAAAACCGATGTTGGTACGTTTTAAACATCGTTTATAAATCACAGGAAATGACACATCGTCCGGAACATTTATTAATCAACGGTATAAAAGAAAAAAGAAGATTTAATTTCTTAATTTGTAGCTTTTTAGTAACTTTGCACAACATTTATTCAATACAAAATCTAAATTGAAACTATTGAATAGATTTTATTCAATTTATGGCATTCAGACATTTAACAATCATACTTATTTCTTTATCAATACAGTATGCTGTTGCTCAGTCTTCTTTAACATTTGATAAATTATTTTCTGTAGGAATTCATCTCACAAAAACCGAGTACAGTGGTGAATTAGGAAATTCAATTTGGAATGTGAAGGCCGGGCAATTAGGTTCATATTGGTATTACTGGGGAGGTGGATTTTCATTTTCCGTCAACCTGAACCGCTCATTTTTTGTGAGCATCGACGGAAATTACGGAAGTTACGGCTATTATGCATATCCATATCCCGGTAAAAACTTTCTCACCAACAAACTTGATTTCACCACCACCGGACATTATAAACTTAACAACGGCTATATATTCAATGAAGATGGTTTTATTGCACCGTTTTTTTCGTTGGGAATAGGTGTTGCCAAATACTTCTATACCAAGCCAAAACTCGATTTAAAATACGTAAATATGGGAAGTCCTCATCGGGTATATGATGTGAATATTCCCGATTTTGTATTTCCTTTCGGAGGCGGAATTCAGTTTAATATCTCGAAGGATCTGGCTGTTCGCTACCAGTATCTGATTTACGTGACTAATCAGGACAATCACGATAATAACCACACAAAAAGCGGAAACGATATTTACGGACAACACATGGGAAGCATTATCTATTCATTCGGAGATGTAGTAAGAAAAGATAATTGTCATTGTAATTTTTAATTGCGGTTTACATGCAATAATCATTGAGTGCTGACACAAAAAACGCTCTGCTGCAAATGGTCAGAGCGTATTTTCAGGACGATACATCATTTCATTAAATACCGAATCCGAGTAAGGCAATCTGCTGATAAACGACACTAAAACCACCTATAAGCAAAATTGCAACTGTACAGATTATAAGGCTGATTTTAAGAGAGACATCACTTTTAATTGATTCAACCGGATGATCATTTGTATTGAAAAACATGGCTCTTACCACTAATAAATAATAGTAAAGTGATACGATGGTATTTATCAATGCTATCAATACCAAAATGTAAAATCCTTTCTGAAAAGCTGCTGAAAATATAAAGAACTTACTGAAAAAACCTGCAAAAGGTGGTATGCCAGCCAGCGAGAAAAGGGCAAGCGCCATCACCATACTCAGTTTAGGGTTTGTACTGTAAAGGGCATTGTAATCCCTGATATTGATTTTACCTGTTCGATCTTCGATTACAGAAACCACACCGAAAATTGCCAGATTAGAAAACATATAAACCAGTAAATAATATACAAGTGAACTCATACCGGTAGCCGAACCGCTGATTACACCCAGCAACAGATAACCGGCCTGCGAAATGGAAGAGAACGCCAGAAAACGTTTCATATTTTGCTGACGAATAGCAAATAAATTAGCAAGTGTAATGCTTATGATAATAATTCCATACAATATAGCCTGCCATTGGTCAATCATATTACCAAACACCTTAATGAAGAGGGTAAATAATACAAATACGGCCGAACCCTTTGAAACTACCGAAAGATAAGAAGTAATATTCGTTGGTGCACCTTCGTAAACATCCGGAGTCCAGAGATGAAACGGTACAAGCGATATTTTAAAAAACAAACCTACAACAAAAAACACAAAAGCCATCAATTCGATAGGTGTACCGTTGAGCAAACCTGATAAATCGTCGAAATACAATGTGCCGGTGGTCCCGTAAATCATTGATATACCGAAAAGCGAGAGCCCCGAAGCAAATACCGACGAAAGTATATATTTGGCACCTGCCTCGGCTGATTTATGTGTATATTTATTGAATGCAACAAGTGTAGCCATGGGAATCGAAGCGGTTTCGATACCAATAATAAACAGAAGAAAATGCCCGGCTGACAGCATGATGTACATGCCAAATAATGTCGATAATGTCAGAAAATAAAACTCTCCCCTCCTGTTAATGCTTTCTTCTCCGTTGAGCCAGTGTTGAGACTGCAAAAAGATGATCAGCGTACCCAGATTGAGTATGGTTTTCACATAGGTCAGCATCGGAACATAATGGTACATTCCACCGGCAATTTCAAATGGATGGTGAGGAATACAATTCAGTATGGTATGAATTGAAAACAGCACAATTGCAACCGGTTGAAAAAAACGTAATGATTTTTCACCGGCAAAAATATCGTAAATAAGTAATATGACTATCACAACCAAAAGTGACAGTTCTTCTTGCATTTGTAAGAAACTTGAGTAGTTCATTGTTTGAAATTATCTCATTAAATTATTTAACACAGGTTGCAAACTGTCATTAATCATATTTGAAAACAACATTGGAGCAGATCCCAATCCGGCTATTGCAATGACCAGAACGATAACCGAAACCCGTTCCCACCAGGTAGCATCAGCAAATTCGAGATGGTGTTTATTGGTAATGGTACCAAAAAGTACTTTTCCAACAACACGCAAAATATAAACAGCCGTAATTACTATTGAAGTAGCTGCTATTAGCGTTAATACACGATGTAACAAATCTGTTTCCTGAAAAGCACCCACAAAAATCGTCATTTCGGCAATAAACCCGCTGAATCCTGGAAGACCCAGCGAAGCAAGTCCGGCGATGGTAAAACTAACGCCAATAAAAGGAATAACTTTCATTAATCCGTTCATATCGTTAATCATACGGGTATGAGTCCGGCTGTAAATCATTCCTATGGTTGCAAAAAAGAGGGCAGTAATTAATCCATGTGATATCATTTGTAAAAATGCTCCCGTAATAGCAGTTTCGTTAAAAATCAGAAAGGCGAAAAACAACAATCCGCAATGACTGATTGAAGCATAAGCGTTAATGTATTTCAAATCGGTTTGTGCTAAAGCCGTAAATGCGCCATAAAAAACGCTGAATGCCGCGAGTATCAGGAATATCCATGCCAGTTGATGTGCAGCTTCGGGCAATAAAAATATGGCAACCCTGAATGCACCGTATGCACCGAGTTTCATTGAGATCCCTGACAAAAACATTGATACAGATGTCGGTGCCGATGAATGACCATCGGGTACCCATGAATGGAAAGGAAACATGGCACCGATAATACCGAAGCCAACAAAAGAAGATACAAAAAGATAATACTGTATGTTTAAAGGAATAGTGTGTTTGGCCAACTCGAGTAAATTCATACTTTCAGCTCCCGAAAAATAATAAATTCCCAGTATACCGAATAATACCAGCACCGAACCTCCCATTACCATAAGAGCAAGTTTGAAAGCACTGTATTCTTTTTTACCACTTCCCCAGATACCAATCAACAGGAATTTAGGCACCAGTGACATCTCGAGAAAGAAAAACAATGTAAATAAGTCCAGCGAAATGAAAAAACCAAAAGCACCGGCACTCAACAAACTAAACCATATAAAATATTCTTTCGGCATGGTATCAATCTTCCACGAAACCAAAACACTCGCAAATACAATGATGGAAGATAACAACAACATTATGACCGAAATACCATCGACACCAACCAAAAAGTGAATATTAAAAGCCGGGTACCACGGGACATCTGTAATGAAAAGCATTTCGGCTGTATTACCTATAGCCCGTTGATGCAGATAGAGAAAAGTTAATCCAATTGCTGACAGTAACAATAAAACCGAACCGGAAAGGGTAATCAGATTTATTTGCTTACGGTTGTTTGCGAAAAACAAACCAACCATCATTAACATTGGAATAAGTATGAAAATTAATAAGAAGTTCATAACTGAAAACTGATTTTGAATCCGGTTAAATAAATATAATTAATGCCGCAATTAATAAAGTGCTTAATAAAAACACAAAAGCGTATTGCTGCACTCTTCCTGTCTGAATACCTTTTATCTGAAGCGATGTCCATTGGGTTACCGTAGCAAAACTATTGATTGTTCCGTTTACCAGAGTTCTGTCAAACCAGGCAATCGGAGCTGAAATCAATCTGAAAACAATTTTTTTGGTAATGAACATGTAAAGCTCATCGATATAAAATTTATGCACTACTATTTTGAAAAACACAGAAAATGAAGATACGATTCTGTCAGAAATTTTGTTTTCCTTTCGATACATAATAGTGGATATTGCAATGGCAACGGCAGCTACGGCTACACTCACAGACGCTGTAACCAGGTCAATATGTATATGATAATCAGCACCGTCGTTAGTAACAAATTTACCGAAAGGAATGAAACCGGCAAAAACTGTTACCAAAGCCAGAAAAATCAGCGGCAATAACATAGCCAACGGCGATTCGTGAGGTATATGTTCATGTTTATATTCTTTAGTCCAGAAAATACCGTAATACAAACGGAACATATAAAAAGCTGTAAGTCCGGCAATAAAAATCAACAAACTACCCAAATAGGGGTTGAATTCAAAAGCGGCGGATAATATCTCGTCCTTACTGAAAAAGCCAGAAAAGGGAGGAATTCCGGCAATTGCCAGACATGCAATCAAAAAAGTAATATGAGTAACCGGGAGATATTTACGTAATCCGCCCATTTTATTCATTTCGTTGCTGTGCACGGCATGTATTACAGAACCTGCGCCCAGGAACAACAAAGCTTTGAACATGGCATGTGTAAAAAGATGAAACATCGACGCCATATATCCCAGACCGTGATGTCCGCCCATACCCGAAACACCAAGCCCCACCATCATAAAACCAATTTGTGAAATTGTAGAATACGCCAGTACCCGTTTGATATCGGTCTGAGTACAGGCTATTACGGCCGAAAACAAAGCTGTGAAAATCCCGATATAAGCTATGCCGTGTAAAACTTCAGGTGCAAAGAAATAATAAACCGGGAAAAGTCTTGCTACAAGATAAACTCCCGCTACGACCATCGTTGCAGCATGTATCAATGCCGATACCGGTGTAGGACCTTCCATTGCGTCGGGTAACCATATATGCATTGGGAACATGGCCGATTTTCCTGCTCCACCGATAAAAATAAGAGCCATTATCCAGTTCATCAGTGACAAACCCAGGAATGACAGACCCGCAGTACCTGCAAAAACGGTTGCATTTCCGGAGTTCAACACATCAAAATCGAATGTACGGGTATAATACGAAAGCAGGAAAATACCTATGAGGAAAAACAAATCGGCGAATCTGGTAATAATGAATGCTTTTTTAGATGCAGCCACTGCTTCGGGTTTGGTATAATAAAAACCGATTAACAAATAAGATGAAACACCAACCAACTCCCAGAAAATATACATCTGAAAAATATTGGTAGCCACCACCAGACCAAGCATTGAGAAGCTGAAAAGTGACAGAAAAGCATAATAACGTTCAAATCCTTTCTCGCCCTCCATATAGCGAAGACTATAAATATGTACCATCAACGAAACTGTGGAAACTACCACAAGCATCATCACCGAAATCGGATCAATTAAAATACCCAAATCGATATGAAGCTGATCGCTGAATTTCATCCATTCCATCTGAAAAGGAATGAATTTTTGATAAACACCTCCCGGATTAGCTGTTGTAAAGTACGACCATGCCGTGTAATATGCCAGTATGGCAACTATTCCCATTACTGTGGTACCAATTGTACCGGCAGTTCGGGCTTTCCAACGCGAATCGACCAGGCCCAGCACTACAAAAGCAAGCAAAGGGAGAACTAATATTAATAATGTATATTGCATTTTCTGTAAATTACAGTTAAAAAAAATCAATTAAATTGCTGATATTTATTCATTTACTTCCTTAATCTCTGTTTCATTGGCTGAGGGCTCCCTGAGTTCGGTCATGCTATCCACTTCCACATTATTCAGATTTCTATAGATATTAATAACAATGGCTATTGCTACCGCTGTTTCGCAGGCCGAAATGGCAATAGTAAAGAGCGCAAAGAAAAAGCCCTCCATATTTCCCGGATACAAATAGCGGTTGAATACGGCAAAATTAATGTCAATCGAGTTCAGTATCAGCTCGATGGAGATAAGAATCATCAACAGACTTTTACGTGATAAAAAACCATAGATTCCTGAAAAGAACATAATCAAACTTACCACTATGTACGCCTCTAAAGGGATAGTGCCCGAAAAGAGTTTTGAAAAAAATTCACCCATTTTTGAACCTGATTATATAATTAATTAATGTTTACGAACGTTTACGGGCTATCATAATTGCCCCGACAATACATGCCAGAAGTAAAACACTTATCACTTCGAAAGGCATTAAATACTGAAATTTCCCGGTCCCCATCAAAGTCATTCCGATGTGCCTGGAATCAATTTCCTTCATATCCACCAAATGACTAACACGTCCGATATTGCTGATGATAATGAACCCGCTGAAAAAAGCACCGGCCACCGACAGTATAATAGCGAATACTCTTTGTTTTACCGACTCCGGAGTTATTCGTCCTCCGGGACGCTGAGTCAATAATATTGCAAAAATGAACAACACCATGATACCGCCGGCGTATACGGCTGTTTGCACTGCAAATAAATACTGGTAACCTAAAATTAAGTACAAACCGGCAGTAGCCAGCAATACAAAAAGTAAATAGGTTGCCGAACGGATTAAACGTCCGGAAGTAACCGCCATCACCGAAAAAACGGCAATTATCAACGACAGAATATAAAAAACAATATGAACTTCCATTGGGTATTATATTAATTTGAAGTTTCGGATTTCGGTGTTTGAGCCTGTGGTTTGGCTTTTTCCCTCAGTTTCGAACCTTCTTTGTTTAATTGATGAACCAGATTTTTGCGTGTAAATGATGCATTTTCGAAATGATTGCTGAATTCAATTGCATTCGACGGACAGGTAATGACACATAAATTACAGAATGTGCACATTCCTAAATCGAAAATGTGTTGATCAAGTATTTTTTTCTTTTTACCATCTTCAGTTTCAATTATTTTCGAAATAACCTGAATAGTGCCGTTCGGGCAATTCATTTCACAAATCCCACAGGCGGTACATGCATGTTCGTTATTTTCATCATGCGGCATTATAAGTTCGGCTCTGAAACGCTCAGAGATTTCGAGTGTTTCACGATTTTCGGGATACTGCTGAGTTACTTTTTTTGTCCACAACTCTTTCCAGGTTACCGACAAACCGGTAAGCAAGGAACGTATACCGTTAAATAAATCCTTGTTATATTGTTTAAAAGATCTCATTAAAATTCATTTTATAATTTTAGTTCACTCAAAGGTTCATTACAAAAAAGTCATTTTGAATGCAAAGGCTCATACTCGCTATCCCGTTAGCTATCGGAATCAAAGAAAACTTTCAGGTTTTCTTCCCTGTGTACTCCACAATAAATCGGAATGTTCCATTTGCAGTATTATTTTGACTATTAGTATATTATTAAAATTATTAACTTCGCATCTCAGCGTTTAATTTTGTAAAAATAAAAATTCCGGTAAAGAATAATTAATGCTATAAATCACTGTTTATGGGTATATTATATGATTTTTATAACGACCCGATATTCACTAAAAAAGATCAGTTAATGTAAGTCCGGTTAATACCAGAATAACCATCACCAGAATATTCACAAGATTTATAGGTAACAGATATTTCCACTCAAGATTCAGCAACTGATCAATTCGTAAACGCGGGAATGACCACCGAATCCACAAACTCGTGAAAATTAGTACAGCTACCTTGCTAAAGAACCAGACGTACGATGGAATATAACACATGATCTGATTAAATGTGTCTAAACCTTTGATGTGAATTGGCATCCAGCCTCCGAGAAAAACTGTTGCTGCGATTGAAGCAATAATAAACATATTCAGGTATTCGGCCAGATAGAAGAAGCCAAACTGTAATCCGGAATATTCAGTGTGATAACCTGCTGTCAATTCCGATTCGGCTTCGGGCAGGTCAAACGGTCCGCGGTTAGTCTCAGCGTGTCCTGATATCAGATAAATGATAAATGCTACCAGCGACGAAATATGACCATTGAAAATATTCCAGCAAAATCTCTGACTCTCAATCATTTCGCTGAATTGCATTGTTCCGGACAACACAACCATTGTCATCAAAGCAAATCCGGCTGAAAGTTCGTAACTTACAAACTGAGCTCCACTACGCATAGCTCCGATCATTGAATATTTATTATTACTCGACCATCCGGCCAGCAAAACCCCGATAATTCCGACAGATGAAACAGCAGTTACATAAAATACTCCGATATTGAAATCAATTACATGTAACTCTTTTCCAAAAGGGATGGCACCAAAAGTAAGCATTGAAGCAATAATCATAAAAAACGGTGCCGTATAGAAAAGAAACCGGTCGACATTATTGACATGAATAATTTCCTTGATCAGAATTTTAAGCACATCGGCAACTGTTTGAAACAAACCATATTTACCTACTCTGTTAGGCCCGATTCGTGCCTGAAAAAATGCAGTAATCTTTCGTTCCACATAAATTAAAATCATTGCCAGAACAGCATAAGCAGCCATTAAGGCAATTCCTACCAGCAACATTTCGATGCATATTGTTAGAAAATCACTCAGATTTTCGTGCAAAAAAGTATCAATCGAATGTATAAGCCGTGAAAATTCGAAAGGTTGAAAATATTGTTTAAACATAATATCTGATTCTTCTGGAATCGTAAAATGTGAATATAATTTTGTTGTAATTATCTGTCAATGTCCGGAATAACATAATCCATCGAACCACCTATACCAATGAAATCGGAAATTTTTTCATCTTTACAAATCAGTGGCATTACCGATACGAGTGCCATTGAAGGTGAACGGAATTTCAAACGATACGGATTTTTTTCGCCACGGCTTTCGATGTAAACACCGAACAGACCTTTCCCGGCTTCCACACTCTGAAAGTACTGACCTTCGGGAAGCCTGATCACTGCTTTTGTTTTTGCCTGATAATCGCCTTCGGGGATATTGTCGATTAGTTGTTCGATGATATGAAGCGATTCTTCAATTTCGTCGAGACGATTCAAATACCTGGCATAGGAATCGCCGCTTGTACGTATGATTTCTTTGAACTCAACCTTATCGTAAAGAGCATAAGGCTGATACTTCCGAACATCGCACGACCAGCCCGAAGCACGTCCGGCAGGACCCGTTACTGCATAACTAATGGCATTTTCTTTCGACAATATTCCGATTTTTACCATACGTCCCAAAGCAATGACATTGTGTGAGAAAAAACGGTCGTATTCTTTGAGTTTTTCGCGCATGTAAGGAATGAATGTTTTTACATCTTTCTGAAAATCAGCATAAATATCATACATCAATCCACCGATTACATTATTATTAATAATCAGACGGCCACCACATGTTTTATCAAAAATATCCATGATTTTTTCACGTTCACGCATTCCGTATATAAAAGCAGTAGTGGCACCCAGATCGTTGGTTTGAGCCGACCATGCCAGTAAATGTGAACTGATTCGGTTCAGTTCATCGAGGATGGTACGGATATACTGTGCACGTTCAGGAACTTCGATTGATGCAGCTTTCTCAACACACATACACAGCGCATGACGGTTGATATTTGCCGACAAATAATCGAGTCTGTCAGTAAAGTGAAGTGTTTGCGGATAAGTCATTCCTTCACAAAGTTTCTCTATACCCCGATGAATGTATCCGCAGTGAATATCAATTTTTTTCACAATCTCGCCATCGAGTGCAGTACGAAAATGCATTACACCGTGTGTGGAAGGATGTTGTGGTCCGATATTGATGATATAATCATCGGGTTCAAATATATTTATGATTTCCTCTTTCAATCCGTCGGTTGTCTCCAGTATTCGGGGAGCTGTATCAATAATTTCCCTGCTCACTACCGACACCGGATTAATTTCGGGATTGTTATCATAATTTTTTCTCAACGGGAACCCTACCCAATCGTTGTTCAGAAATATTCGACGCATATCCGGGTTGTTTATAAAACGTATTCCGAACATACCATAAACTTCACGCTCATTAAATTGTGCGGTTTCAAATAAATCTGTAACCGAATAAAGCAGAGGATTTTCGAGGTCGTGAGTTGCCGTTTTTACGACGATTTCCTTTGAAGGATCCTGCGAAGACGAAATCAGATAAATTACACCCAGTTTTTCGCCCCAATCCATTCCTATCATATAAACAAGGTAATCGAAGGGTAACTCTTTGTTGTCGTAAAGTAACTTTAACAGAGGGTGCAGCTCTTTGGGTTCCACCGATAATGTTAATTTTTCATTTTCTTCAAATACCACATTTTGAAAGGCATTCGAAATTAAGAGTTTAATTTGTTCCATCTCTGTAAATTATTTCCCTTCAACGCGTTGAGGTTTTTTCAAAAATTGTTCAACTTTGATTTTACGTTGTAATTGCATTAATCCGTAAAATAAGGATTCGGGGCGGGGCGGACATCCCGGGACATATACATCGACAGGAAGAATAGTATCAACCCCTTTGACAACATGGTACGAATTAATAAACGGTCCTCCCGAAATTGCGCAACCACCCATGGCTAAAACATATTTGGGCTCAGCCATCTGGTCGTAAACACGTTTAATCAGTGGGGCCATTTTGTGAACAATTGTTCCCGATACAATCATCAGGTCCGCTTGTCTCGGACTATTACGGGTAACTTCCATGCCAAAACGTGAAATATCATAATTGGCTGAGGCAGCGGCCATAAATTCAATACCACAACAACTTGTTGCAAAAATCAAAGGCCAGATAGAATTTGATCTGCCCCAATTGATAATATCATCGAGTTTGCCAACAACTACATTGATACCATTGGCCTTCAATTCATTAACATATTCTTCAAGATATTCATTATCATTGAATTCTATGTTGGGAATGCTCTTAATTTTAATATTATTTACTTCCATTTTAAAACTCCTTTTCTCCAGGCATAAGCTAATCCCAGACCCAGAATAAGTAAGAAAAACAAAATACTGGCCAATCCCTGAATGCCGAGTTCACGCACAATAGTTGCCCATGGGAACAAAAAAATTGCTTCCACATCGAACATTAAATAAAGAATAGCATAAAGATAATAACCTGCCTTGAACTGCATCCACGAAGTTCCACGGGTTGGAATTCCGCATTCGTAAGGTTCACCTTTTTGAGGATTGAAAGATTTTGGTGATAATAAGATAGCCATTCCGAGTCCACCAACTACTAAAACGACTCCGGTTAAGAATACTGTTAAAAACAGTGATAAGTCTGACATAACAACTTTCCTTGAATTTATAGCTCAAAAAAAACGCTGCAAAGGAACTACAATTATTTTGAATACAAACAATAAAATCAAATTATTAGTTCAAATAATTTCTTTAACTTAAAGACAGGAATTTCACAAAATTAATATATTATATATTTGTTTATCAATAATATAGCTTTAACAGAATTTTCATCGTTAAAAATACTGTTATTTGATTAGCATTATTTAACTTTAATGAAAAACCTAAAAAAGGAATATTTTATGATTTAACCATCGAATTTCCGTTTACGGATGTTCAAATATATCGGCGAAAAGGGACATACTTACCATAAAAATATGTACTTTTGCAAAAACTACGTCAGATCAACACAAATCTATTGAATTTTAAAGCAAATTGATTTAAATAACAGGTAAATATTTATGATTAAAAATCTTTTTATTAAGAAGACTTTATTTGAACTTGATACAGAAGCACAACAGGGAAATTCATTAAGACGTCATCTGACAGCCATGAATCTTGTTTTGCTGGGCATAGGATGTGTGATTGGCGCCGGCATTTTTGTTTTAACAGGCTCTGCAGCTGCACTTTATGCAGGACCTGCAGTTTCGGTTTCATTTGCAGTTTCTGCTTTGGGATGTATGTTTGCCGGTTTATGTTACGCTGAATTTGCATCAATGATTCCTGTTTCGGGCAGTGCCTATACTTATGGTTATGCTACTATGGGAGAGTTTATTGCCTGGATTATTGGTTGGGATTTGATATTGGAATATTTATTTGGTTCAGCAACCGTTGCAGTCGGCTGGAGCGGTTATGTTGTCAGTCTGCTTGAATTTTTCAATATTCATATACCGGCAATTATCAGCCAGAGTCCGTTTATTTTTGATGCCAATGGCTGGCACAGATCCGGGGCAATCATCAATTTTCCGGCTGTTTTCATTGTCATATTTATGACCACCTTATTAGTGATAGGTATTAAAGAATCGGCCAAACTGAATAATATCATTGTTATCATCAAGGTACTCGTTATCTTATTGTTCATCGGTTTTGGCATTTCACATATCGATGTATCCAACTGGAAACCATTTATTCCTGAAAACACAGGAGCCTGGGGACATTTTGGCTGGTCGGGTATTCTGACTGCTTCTGGAGTAATTTTCTTTGCCTATATCGGGTTCGATGCAGTTTCAACCGCTTCACAGGAATCCATCAATCCGAAGCGTGATATGCCGATTGGAATACTGGTATCGCTGGCAGTATGTACTATATTATATATTGCTGTTAGTCTGACACTTACAGGAATAGTCAATTACAAAGATCTTAATGTACCTGCACCAATTGCTGTTGCCATCGATAAATTCGGGACTGGAATGTTGTGGTTAAGCCCGATTGTAAAAATAGGTGCTATTGCGGGTTTGAGTTCTGTGGTACTGGTATTACTAATGGGTCAGTCACGGATTTTTTATGTTATGGCACACGATGGATTGTTATGGAAAAGTTTTGCCAGAGTACACAAAAAATACAAGACACCACATATTACAACAATAGTCACAGGAGTGTTTTCTTCACTTTTTGCAGGTTTTTTCCCCATCGGATTGTTGGGTGAATTAGTATCAATAGGAACATTGCTCGCATTTATCATAGTAAGTATCGGTATTATCATCCTGCGTAAAACCGAACCCGATGCACAACGTGGTTTCCGTACACCATGGGTTCCGTTTGTACCGGTCATGGGCGCACTCATTTGTATTGTCGAAATGGCATCGCTGCCGGCCGACACCTGGATACGATTGATAGTGTGGATGGCCATCGGATTTGTAATTTACTTTACTTATGGAGTGAAACACAGCAAAGCAAGAAAGAATCAGTCAAATAATTAGCATTCAGGAGGGTCATCCTGATAGGTTCTGAAACCACAAATCATTTGAATGTCAGAATAAGTCATCTGTTTGAATTACTTTTATATTTTTTGTAACATATTTGTAATACTTTTGAAACATCTATTTAATCGTTTTAATGATTAGTTAAGAAGTTTTGAAATTAATTTTGCACAAAATTAAAAAACATAATATGGATACGATTTACATTGTAATTGTAATTATTCTGTTAGCCCTTGCCGCTCTCGATTTAGTGGTAGGTGTGGCTAATGATGCTGTCAATTTTTTAAATTCAAGTATTGGTTCAAAAGTAGCACCTTTATGGGTGATACTCACTGTTGCGTCCGGTGGTGTAATTATCGGTTCTTTGTTTTCGAGCGGTATGATGGAAATCGCACGAAGCGGGGTTTTTCACCCGGGCATGTATACTTTTCCTCAAATCATGATGTTATTCTTAGCCGTAATGGTTACAGATGTTATTCTTCTTGACGTATTCAACACTTTTGGTCTGCCAACCTCTACAACAGTTTCACTTATATTTGAATTAATGGGCGCAGCTGTGGCTGTTGCACTGGTCAATATATGGAATAACGGTTCAGGTGTACTTATTGATTATATAAATTCTGATAAAACACTGACCATCGTATCGAGTATTTTATTATCGGTAGTGATCGCATTTGTTTTTGGATCGCTTATCATGTGGATTTCCCGGTTTATATTTTCCTTTAAATACAAAACTTCCTTTAAATTTTTCGGTGCATTATGGAGTGGGGTTGCACTTACAGCTATTAGTTACTTTGCAGTTTTTAAAGGGTTAAAAAGCACTTCGCTGGTTACAAAAGATACCATCCAGTACATTTACGATCACATCGGAGTATTAATTTTATATACCTGGTTGAGCTGGACATTCGTTATGGCAATCCTTCAACACATTTTTAAAGTCAATATTCTGAAGATAATTATCTTAGCCGGAACAGCCGCACTTGCCTTATCATTTGCCGGTAACGACCTTGTTAACTTTATCGGTGTGTTTATGGCCGGCCTGAGTTCATTTCAGATTGCTTCGGCTGAACTGGCATCGGGAGGTTCAATTGATCACCTGATGATGAACAAATTAGCCGAACCTGTGAATGTTGACTGGCGATTTTTATTTGGTGCAGGTATCATCATGGTATTGGCACTGTGGTTTTCAAAGAAAGCCAGAAGTGTAACCAAAACAGAAGTAAATCTGGCTCGTCAGAGTGAAGGTATAGAACGATTTTCATCAACCGGCGCATCCCGTTCACTGGTAAGGAATGCAATATCCATAAGTAAACTGGTAAACAGAATTACTCCCCGTAAAGTTACGGAATTTGTAAATAGCCGTTTTGTACCACTTTCGGCAGAGGAAAATGGTGATGCTTCGTTCGATCTTATTCGGGCTACAATCAACCTTACGGTTTCTGCTTTGTTGATTTCGGTGGGTACCGATTTTAAGCTTCCGCTTTCGACCACTTATGTTACTTTCATGGTGGCAATGGGAACTTCGCTCGCCGACAGGGCCTGGGGTCGCGAAAGTGCGGTGTACAGAATAACCGGTGTACTCACAGTCATAAGTGGCTGGTTCGTTACTGCATTTATTGCGTTCACGGTATCGGCAATTGTAGCATTTGCATTGATGTATGGTGGTACATATGCTGTTTTCGGGTCTATCATTCTGGTTGCTGTTTTATTTTTCCAGTTTGCTCGTGTACATAAAAAACGTGTTGAGAATGAAGAAACAGTGCAACCCGTTATCACTGACGAACACGACATTATCGTCAATTGCACCAGGGAAATGGAAGAGTCGGTTAAAACAACCATTGAAATTTATCAGGGGACTCTCGAAGCACTATTTAATGAAGACAGAAAGAAGCTTGCCAACCTCTATAAAATGGCTGATGTCTTACACGGGAAATCGAAGCGCCGGCGTGCTTACGAAGTCCTGCCAACTCTTCAGCATCTCGAACATACTTCACTCGAAACCGGACAGTATTATGTACAAACAGTTGACTACTTTTACGAGATTTCAGTATCAATACGTTATATTACCGAATCGAGTTACAAATTTATTGACAATGCTCACGAAGGATTCAGTATTGAACAGGTCGAGGATTTAAGAATGTTCGGTCGTGAATTTATTTCGGTCTACCGCGATTTTAACGAAATGATCCGAAACAATGATTATTCAGCCCTCGATAAAATCAAAGAAAGACGTTCCAATATTCTGGATTTGTATTCGGAACTTATCAAAAAGCAGATTAAAAGGGCCAAACAAAAAGATTCAGGAACCCGCAACAGTATGCTCTATCTGAATATTCTGAACGAAACCAAGGTGATGACAATGAAATCGGTAAATTTGATGCGTGCACAGATGAATCTCTTTAAATCCGACGAATTCAATCAACAACAGAATTAAAAGTAAATTTCAATACATTTATACCGGATTATTCGCTCAGATTGTACATCAGTCTGAGCGTTTTTTTATTAGCATCCAACCAAATCATTCTCCACTGTTGAGCAATATGATTTTTCGTTCCTTATCATATTTTTTTGTCTGAATGTATCTTTGGTTTATAACTTCCTCTTTTTACATCTGTTTAACTTCATCATTAACTTCTTTAACTTCAAAATCTCCCCGCTCCCCGCTCCAATAACTTCATCATCT
>CALCBD010000016.1 GCA_937897985.1 uncultured Paludibacter sp.
AAAGATTAAACTCGTATTCCAAATTTGGTTTGTGCATATCCATATTAATTTAAAATATATAAATTCACTTTGAAGTAATACTTATGAAAAAAACTATCATTATTTTATTTTTTGCAATCATTTTTGTACAAAATATGTTTGCATGGGCTGGAGCGTTTAGAGATGTAGCAAAACAACCGAGTGCAACTCCAACGTTTTATTTGGGCGATGTTGCAACTTTCGCTTGGGCCACATCATCTGGTGCTACATTAGTAAAAATTGGTGTTGGCATCTTAGCATCACCACCAGCTGCATATACAAACCTGACTTGGAATACTCCTACAGATTATACTTATACTGGTTATTTAGGTAAAAAGTATGATTACACTGTTACCAGTGTTGGAACCGGATACTATTCTATTTGGTTAGGTTGGGGTGCTGCCGTAGGTACTAACGGAAGTTTCTTTAATGGTAAAAATACAACTATGATCTATGGTGATGGTAGTAATTCGGGGTCACCTGCACCTTGGAATTCAACTTACTGCTATGGTACTTTTACTGCGAGCGCATTAAGCAATCCAACTTCTTATTCTGCTGTTGCAACTTCAACTACACAAATCGATTTGTCTTGGACGAAAGAAACAACAGCACAAACTCACAATGTTATAATTGTTCGTCAAACATCAAATTCATCATGGACAACACCAACTCAAGGTACTTCTTACTCGTTAGGAGCAACTTTGGGTTCAGGAACTGTTGTTTACAGTGGTAATGGTTCGAGTTATTCAGATGCGAGTTTAGTTCCAGCAACCACATACTATTATAAATGCTATTCTTTAAACAATAATTATTATAGTGATGGTGTTCTGGCTTCTGCAACAACCATTTCTGCCGAAGTGGTAACTGATCCATTGTCACAAACAGCAATAAAAAATGAGACAAATCCGGCATCAAAAATTGATTTGTCGTGGACAAAAAATGCAAGTGGACACAATGTAATGGTAGTAAGAATCATTTCGGGGCAATCATTTACAGAACCAACACCTGGTTCTGTTTATACAGTGAATTCATTACTTGGATTAGGAACTGTTATTTACAATGGTAGCGGAACAAGTTTTACCGATACAGGTCTAGCATCCTCTGTTACGTATTCATATAAGTTTTATTCTGTAAGTAGTAATGTGTATAGTGCAGGTGTAACATCTTCTGCAACTACTGATGCGCTTATCTTAGCAAATCCAGTTTCTGCTATTGCTGTCGTGAATGCGACCAGTCCCGAATCAAAAGTTGATATATCATGGACATCACAATCAAACAATGTTCTGATTATTCGTAAAAAATCAACGGATGCATTTACCTTGCCAACACAAGGGATTACTTATTCTGTTGGTGCATTAATAGGCTCAGGAGTAGTGGTTTATAATGGAAATGGTATTGGTGGAATGACACAGGATATTGGTTTAACACCATCCACGGCATACAACTATGAGTTGTTTACAGTTGTGAATAACGGATATAGCTCGGGAGTAACTACTTCTACTGTCACCACAAATGCTGTAATTGATCCAACTGGTCAACAGGCAGCATTGAACAGTGCTAATTCTGAGTCAAAGATTGATTTGTTGTGGGTTAAAAATACACAAGCTAACGATGTAATGATAATACGAAAAAAATCTACTGATTCATGGACTGAACCAACACAAGGAATAGCCTATACGGTTGGTAGTTCAATAGGAAGTGGTGTAGTAGTATATAATGGTAGTGGAACAAGTTTCACTAGCTCAAACTTAACTCCTTCTACCGGTTATGATTATAAGTTCTATTCAACGACAAACAATTGTTACAGTATTGGTGTAATGACTTCTACTATATATACAACTGCAATTAATGATCCGGTATCGCAAGTAGCAACAGGTACAGCGGATGTCGTTGTAAGATTATCATGGGAGAAAAATGCGCAAAATAGCGATGTGCTCGTTGTTCGAAAATTATCAGCTGATTCATGGACTGAACCTTTACAAGGTTCAGCTTATGTAGCAGGAGGAACAATTGGTAGCGGAAAAGTTGTGTACAACGGTAGTGCAGCTGGTTTTGAAGATTCGGGTTTATCAGCATCAACAACCTATGTTTATAAATTCTATTCTGTAATCGCAAATTCCTATAGTACCGGAGTTACAGCATCAGCAACTACTACTCCTTCGCATTCTGGTTGGTGGACTTATTTAAAAGATTCAGGATCACCAAAAGCAACCTATTTCTTAGGAGATTATTTGACAACTTCTTTCGGTTTTGAAATAAATAATCAAGACACAACTACTCTCACAAAACAATATGGATGGGGACAAACTACTGATGGTGTAAATTGGATATGGAGAAATGCAACTTATGATAGTAGAGATGGAACTAATTTTGTTTTTAAATCCGTAGCAGCTCAACCTCAATTTAAAGCAACAGGAAAGTGGTATTATAGTGGCAAATTTATTTATACTGCTGATGGATATACAGAATATGCTTCAGGAGCTTGGGCAGGTACAAAGCGAACTTTGTCGGCAACAAGCTATTATGAAGTTAATGCAATAAATACTCCCTCCGCTCAATCAGCTACAGGAGTTTCAAATTCTGAAATAGATTTAGCGTGGACTAAAAACGCCCAAAATCACAATATTCTTATTATTCGAAAATTATCTTCTGCAACATGGACTGAGCCAACGCAGGGAACTGAATATGCTATCGGAGCTTCAATTGGAAGTGGAACCGTGATATATAACTCAAATGGAACGAGTTATTCCAATACCGGATTATTATCTTCTACAGCTTATGATTATAAATTCTACTCTGTGAACAATAATTATTATAGTTCAGGCGTAGTTGCAAGCACCAAAACATCAACAGCTGCCACTGATTATTTCAGGTCTAAAACTACAGGTAATTGGAATTCTACGGATACATGGGAATCATCCAGTAATAATACTAATTGGGTTCAATCAACACTAGTTCCATCTTCTTCACCTACAACTGTTACAATATTAGATGGACATATTGTAAGTATTGATGAAAATGTTACAGTGAACTCTTTGATACTAAACTCAGGTTCGACATTAACTATAAATGCAGGCAAACAACTTACTGTTAATTCTACGTTGTCAAATAGCGGTACGTTGAATCTATTATCGGATGCTTTAGGTACAGCAACAATTCTAACTCCATCTTCTCTAAGTGGGAATGGTGGTATTTATAATGTCAATCAGCATCTCACTTATCGAACTTGGTATATGTCATCACCTGTTGCTTCTGCCACTCCAAGTGGAATGGGAGTAATTAAGTATTTCGACGAAACTGTTGCCGGAAACACTTGGACTCCAACTACTACAATGACTGCCGGCAAGGGATATTTTGTTACACCAATTGATGATGAGGATCATATCAGTAATATATTATTTAGTGGTTCTTTGAATTCAGGAAATCAGGATATCACATTAACTCGGACATTGGCTAATACAGAAAAGCCAGGCTTCAATTTAATTGGTAATCCATATCCTTCATACCTCGACTGGACGGCAGTTTGTTCCTATTCTACTGACGGAGGAACTACACATCCAAATCAGGATATTATGCCAACAACTACAATGTGGTATCGAACCAAAGCAAGTGGAACATGGGATTTTGTAACAGTAAATGGCGAAGGCGTTAAAAGTCCTTCCGAAGCCACTGCCACTAAATATATTCCTCCAATGCAAGCATTCTGGGTAAGAGCAAAAAATACAGGTACCAGCACTTTGAAATTAACTGATGCAATGTGCTCTCATGCCGGAACTGCTGAAAATCCAAGTCCTAATGCATTAAAAGCTCCTGCTGCAAGTCAATCAGCGCTTCAGATACTTCGTTTACAAGTAAGCAATGGAACTAATACCGACGAAACTGTGATTTATTTCAGTGCCAATGCTTCGAACGACATGGATAAAATTGATGCTCCAAAAATGAGCAATGAAAACGCTACTATTCCTGAAATATACACTACGCTGGGAACTGAACGTATTGTTATTAATGCTATGCACTCTATTCCATTGGATCAACCTATCGGATTGGGATTTGTGCCGGGCAGTGCTGCTTCTTTCAGCATTAAAGCCAATGAAGTAAGCAATTTACCTGCTGATGTAAAAGTGATATTGAAGGACAATGTTACGTTGGCTGAAACGGATTTAACTGATGGTACTGCTGTTTATCAATTCAGTCCTGAAACTACAAGTGCTGATCGCTTTAGCGTCATTTTCCGCTCGTCGTCAACAACAACAGGCTTAAACAACAATAATGTAAATGGATCATCGGTATATTGGATCAACAATCAGGGTCTTACGTTTAGAACCAATGATGACAAATTAGTAGGCGGCAATATTTCGGTTTACAATGCTATAGGTCAAAAATTACTGAGCAAAAAAATCACCGGAACATCGATGAACATCGATTTTAATTATACACCGGACGTTTATATTGTGAAAGTAAATAATGTTACGGCTAAGGTAATCGTGAAATAATTCATAATTCGTAATTCATAATGCATAATTTATAATTCATAATTAAAGAAAATATGACAACAAATATAGAAATCGGCAAGCGAATATACGAGGCGCCAATCATCGAAAACATAAGATTGGACAACGAAATTTCCTTGGCTTTGGAATCAGCTCCACCGGCAGGTCCCGATGAAGTACTCAATAGTACACCTCATTTTCCGAACAATGATCCATTCAAAGCCGGTCAGGGTTGAATAGAAACGCAACAGACTCAAAAAAGAGAATCTCCGGTTTGGAAATTCTCTTTTTTTTGTATGCACCCTGATACCTTAAGGCATTCCGACTATCGCGATTAGCCATAAACGCAAACAGCTCACTTACAACGCAAACGATTGCATTTAGAATAATACATTTTTTTAGCTATAAAAGCATTAATATAAAATTATCATTATATTTGCTGACTTAGAACTACAACCTATAAATTATTTACGATATGAAAAAAATTACATTTCACAATTTATTTTTTATCAAAACAAACTGGATATCCCTTTCATTTGTATTGATTGGATTTCTATTAAGCCAACATGTATCTGCAAATGGTGGCTACGGTAGTTTTGGAGTTATTATTCAAAAAAATGGAGCATCAAAAACTCCTTATATAGTAAATTCAGGATTTAACAATGACAGCTTTTGTAGTTGGTACTCTCTAAATGGAGCTCAAACCTTCAATACATACAACTTTGGGGCTGTTTCATCATTAGTATTAAACGGATTAGCCATTGATGGTTGGACGAACAATTCAGATTTTGTATCAGGTCAAATTGAATATAGAATTTGGCTGCAAGGTGGTTCAAGACCGACTTCAGCAACCAGTACTTTTAATGTCGGAGGATATGGTTCAGCTTGCTCTGTCCAGGATGTTCAATGCACATCTGGAAATAATAGCGACCTAAAGGTCAATTTTTGCCATTCATAGTATAATTTTATCTTTGTACGTTAATTCAAAACAAGCAAAAGTGGTGAAAAGCATTTTACATCAAAATTAAACAAGCATATTGGTTTCAGTTATTCAAGTTTCGATCGGATTGTATTTCGGGGTTACTTGCCTAGTTTGTTTGTGGAAGGAAGTGTAATTAAGCTATTGCGTAATTTGGGTTTTAATAATCATACGAATGGTGTATTAAAGAGTTTGACTGACCAACTGAACTCTCATATAAAGAAAACCGCAGACCAAATGCAAGTTCCCATTCATTGGTGGAGTTCAACAGAGAAGTCAAAATACAATTCCAAGCAAGATTTTGTAAAAGAACTTTATGCAAGAGAGTTGAAAAAGAAACAAAAAGGCGACAAGGTTATTTGCATCATTAAAGCCACTGAAAGCACACGTACATTTGCCAACAAAACAGTGAAGACTAAAAGCGGAACAGATTCTTTGAAAATGT
>CALCBD010000017.1 GCA_937897985.1 uncultured Paludibacter sp.
TGTCTCAAACTTATTAGTTAAAACAGTCCAAAGAATAGGGGGTCAAACCAATATTAATCTTTGGAATGTATATAACCTCTTCACAGGTGCAAATAAAAATAGTTATATTGATAACTTTTTAGACAGGTCTGTCAATGCTACCGAATTAATTCAAGGGATAAACAATGCATTATACGGAGATACCAAATACAAATGGTTTATTGAATAATTGCACTTAACTTTTCTAACTTAAAAAAACTCATAAGAAACAAAAATCTTCAGTGGTATTTACCATGCCATTGATGTTTTTGAGTTGAGGTGGAGGCTGTTATTTTGACAGCCTCCTTAAAATTTTACAAATTTGCTGAAATCAAAAATATAAAAAAGGGAACTATATTTAGTTCCCTTTTTAGTACCTGCTATTTTTAAATAGCTTATAATCAGTGTATTTTGCGGAGAGAGAGGGATTCAAACCCCCGGTACCTTTCAGTACGGCGGTTTTCAAGACCGCTGCAATCGATCACTCTGCCATCTCTCCTGTGATCGTCTTTTTTCAAAGGCGGTGCAAAGATACGGCTTTTTCTGAAACTACCAAACGTTTTTTTTATCAGCAATTAATATTTAGTAATTAATATTTGAACATGGTTTGATTTTCAGAGATTTATTGCTTAAACTGTTTTAAGATATTCGACCACATTTTTTTCGATACGGGAAGTGATGTCACTTACATCGGCTCTTTCGAATGTTTCACCACTGATATTTTCATATAGTTCAATGTAGCGTTCGCTTATACCGGCAACGATTTCTTCCCTCATTTCAGGGACTTTCTGACCTTCTTTACCCTGAAAACCATTCTCCATTAACCATTCGCGTACGAACTCTTTTGAGAGCTGTTTCTGGGCTTCTCCTTTCTCAAATCTTTCTTCGTATCCTTCAGCATAAAAATAACGTGATGAGTCGGGAGTGTGAATTTCGTCGATAAGGTAAATTTTACCATCACGGCGACCAAATTCATATTTGGTGTCCACCAGAATCAATCCGCGTTTTGCAGCTATTTCGGTTCCGCGAAGGAACAATTCCAGGGTATACTTTTCAAGCATGGCATATTCGCTGGCCGAAACAAGGCCTTGTTTCAGTATTTCTTCACGCGAAATATCTTCATCGTGCAGACCATATTCCGCTTTGGTGGTAGGCGTGATAATCGGTTGCGGGAAACGCTGGTTTTCACGCATTCCGTCGGGAATTTTTACTCCGCAAATTTCGCGTACGCCGCTTTTGTAGGCTCTCCATGCACTTCCGCAAAGATAACCGCGAACAATCATTTCCACAGGATAACCTTCGCAACGAAGACCTACAGTGACCATGGGGTCAGGTGTGGCTAATTTCCAGTTAGGAACAATGTCGGCAGTTGCATCCAGAAATCTTGCCGCAATCTGATTCAGCATCTGTCCCTTGTAAGGAATTCCTTTGGGCAATACCACATCAAAAGCCGAGATACGGTCGGTGGAAATCATAACGAGTAAATCGTTTTTCACTGTATATACATCACGTACCTTGCCGTGATATACATTTTTCTGTCCATCGAAATGGAAACCGGTGTTTGTAAGTGCGTTCATTAATTATTTAAGTTGTTACTAGCAAAAGTTTGAAAGTAATCGTTTATATACTTTTGTATACGATCTATTTGAGTTTTAGATATATTTCTAAAACTAATACTTGATTTCAATTTCTGGACTCCAAATTCATCAATTATTGCTCCAAAAGAAGTGTTAAGAAACATTGTTGGCACAGACATAACTTCACTCATATCAAAAACCACTTTGTCATTCTTGATAATACAATCTTTAATGTCATTAAAGATATAATCACCAGCTTCTGGATATGATCTTACAGCCAGAATATCCTTTAAAATTATAGTTTTCATATCTTTTGTTATTAAAATGAGAATTCTTCTATTATTTCTTCTTTTTCAAAATTGTCTATTGATATTTCAAAGTATACTAATGTGCCTTTAAAATTAAAGTCTAATTCAAATGATTTTGCATTTTCTTTATTGTCGAGAATTCTAAGTAAAGCACAATTGCTTACTATTCTAAGTTGATCATTTAATTTGATAATATTTGATGCAACGTTGTCTAAACCGAATCCTTTATTGTATTTCTGAGTTTGTGACGAAATGCCAATTTTAATACAATTTTCTAATGCTAACTTATCTGTTGTGAAATCTGGATACTTATGTCTTAGAGTTGTGGCAATACCTAATCCAAAGTCACAAATTGCGACATAAAACTTTTTCTCATCATCTGAGTACCTTATATATGAGTAAGCATTTCCATTCGCTCTTGCATGATCAAAAATATTAAAATATAGTTCATTTAGAGCTACTTTTAAAGGAGATAAGTCATAACCATTAAAATAGTTTCTTTTAAAGTAGTTTGTTACGTTAATACTATATGATTCCTTTTGATTTTCAACAATTCTCCACACATTTAAGTCAGAAATTGTAGGAGACTCGATATGATCAATTTTTTCTATCCAATATATTGATAAACTTACATCTTCAAATAAGAACTTATTTAAATCCTTGTTTTTTATGCTAAGTTTTACCAAGTAACCTTTGGATTTAATTTCATCAATAAAACATGTGAGTAAAACAATATGTATTGGATAAAAGTTTCTTTCGGAAAGATTTTCTTCGAATACTATTTCAATAACTTCATTTGGGTTTGTGGCGTTTGTTAATTTATCTCTACATTCAGAAACATATTTTATCCAACTTTCTCTATCTGGAGTTGAAAATACAAATTTAAATTTAATATTGTATGAGAAAAATTTATTAAGAAAATTTGTCATGAATAAGTACTATTTAATTTCTTTTGATTCGTTTCTTCTAATGTTTTCTTTCTCATACGCTTCCACAATCCTCTGTACCAATTTGTGGCGTACAATATCTTTTACATCAAATTCTATCTTAGCTATTCCTTTTACGTTTTTTAGTACCTGCAGGGCATCAATTAAACCTGATTTTTGTTGGTATGGCAAATCAATCTGGGTCATATCGCCTGTTACAATCATTTTGGTGTTCAGTCCCATGCGGGTCAGGAACATTTTGATTTGCATTGTAGTGGTGTTTTGTGCTTCGTCCAGAATTACCACGGCATCGCTCAGTGTTCGTCCCCGCATAAAAGCCAGCGGAGCAATCTGAATGGTGCCGTTCTCCATATATTCCTTCAGTTTCACAGGTGTAATCATGTCCTGCAAAGCATCGTAGAGCGGCTGAAGGTAGGGATCAATCTTTTCTTTCATATCGCCCGGCAGGAAACCGAGCTTTTCGCCAGCTTCCACAGCCGGCCGGCTCAGGATAATCTTTTTAATTTCTTTATTTTTCAGTGAGCGAACAGCCAATGCAATAGCGGTGTAGGTTTTACCCGAACCTGCTGGTCCGATAGCGAATAGCAAATCGTTGGTTTCAAAATCTTTGACTAATTTTTGCTGATTGGCAGTACGTGCCATAATTGATTTGCCGTTTACTCCGTGTAAAATCAGGTTGTCGAATCGTATTTCGGAAGGAGCGCTGCCTTTTACAATTTCAATAATGTTTTCTTCAGTTAAAGCGTTATTATCCAATGAGAAACGTTCTAATTTCCTGAGGTTGTTGATAAGTCGCTCAGTATCTTCATCGCTTCCGGAAATTTTCAAAACATGTCCACGAGCCATTAAGCGCAGGTTTGGATGCAGGTTTTTCAATAACTGCATGTTGCAATTATTTACACCATAAAAAACAATGGTATCGGTATGTTCAGAGAGTTCAAAGATTTGCTCTATCATTGGCAGTTATAGATTAGCTTTTCCAAAGTTATAAACTTTGGAAAAGCTGATTTTAGATGATTAGTAAGCAAACAATGGATAAGCCTCCATTGTTTTGTTCACGCGTTCACGGACTGAAGTAATGACTGCTTCGTTTTCGACATTCGAAAGCACAGTTTCTATCATTTCAGCAATTTCGGACATCAGGTCTTCTTTCGCTCCGCGGGTAGTGATAGCAGGCGTTCCGAGACGGATACCCGAAGTCTGAAAAGCAGACCGGCTATCGAACGGCACCATGTTTTTATTTACAGTAATATCGGCTTCAACCAAAGCTTTTTCGGCTACTTTACCAGTTAATTCAGGAAATTTCGATCGTAGATCCACCAACATGGAGTGGTTGTCGGTACCTCCTGAAATAATGGTAAATCCACGGGCAATCAATGCATTTGCCAGCGCAGCAGCATTTTTCTGTACCTGAGCCTGATATTCTTTGTATTCAGGTTGCAGACATTCACCGAAAGCCACAGCTTTTGCGGCAATCACGTGTTCAAGCGGACCGCCCTGAATTCCCGGGAATACAGCTGAATCCAATAAAGCCGACATCATTTTTACTTCGCCTTTCGGAGTGGTTTTTCCCCATGGGTTAGGAAAATCTTTGCCCAGCAAAATAATACCACCACGTGGTCCACGAAGCGTTTTATGGGTAGTCGAAGTCACAATATGTGCCCATTTTACCGGGTTTTCGAGTAATCCTGCAGCTATTAATCCTGCCGGGTGAGCCATATCAATCATCAGTAAAGCTCCGACTTTATCGGCAATTTCGCGCATACGTTTGTAATCCCATTCACGTGAATAAGCCGAACCACCGCCCACTATCAGTTTTGGTTTTTCGCGCAAGGCTACTTCTTCCATCTGGTCGTAATCCACGCGTCCGGTTTCCTGACTTACATTGTATTCTGTAGGATGATAAAGAATTCCCGAACTGTTGACCAGCGAACCGTGCGAAAGGTGTCCGCCATGCGCCAGATTCAATCCGAGGAAAGTATCGCCCGGATTCAGACAGGCCAGGAATACTGCGGCATTGGCCTGAGCTCCTGAGTGTGGTTGTACATTGGCCCATTCGGCTCCGAAAATTTCTTTCAACCGGTCGATGGCAATTTGTTCGCTCTGATCCACCACTTCGCAACCTCCATAATAACGTTTGCCCGGATAACCTTCGGCGTATTTGTTGGTCAATACCGAACCCATAGCTTCCATTACCTGATCGCTTACAAAGTTTTCGGATGCAATCAGTTCAATACCTTTCATCTGACGCTGTTTTTCACGCGCAATAATGTCAAAAATAATCTGGTCTCTTTTCATTTTAAAAAATTTTGACCCCTAAATCCCCTAAAGTGGACTATAAGAGTGATTTATGTTGTTTTTATTTATTCAATTATTTTGTGGTTGTATAAGTTGATAACAACCATTTCCTATAAATTCTACTATATTCAACATCAAAAATATTCCTCCAATTGATGTGAAGTTACAAGGATAACTTGCTGCTTTTTGCGGAAAATTCTCATTGTACCATTGTCTTGTAAAACTATTGTTATCAAGTAACCTTTGGTATGCTCCTCTAAATTCGGCCTTACTTATGGGCTTTCCACTATTTCCTGTGCTGTATTTTAAAAAATGATTTTCATTATTTTCATGAATATATAAAATTGTACATTCATGTCCTTGGGGCTTAGGAATATTAGCTCCAACTATAATAGATGGATTTTTCAAAATCATTTCAATAATGTCTTCCATATTTTAATAATTTATTGATTTTATAACTCCAAAAATATCTCCACAAATTTCCTCACATGAAAACCATCCGGCCATGCATGGTTGATATGCTTTATTTTTATTTTTCTCTTTCGAACCTGACATATTTCAGATTGCTTTTCAAATCATTCTCAGCCCGAAAGCATATTTTATTTGCTTTCACGCGGTGGGGCGTACATGCTTCGGGTGTATCGAAACCATCGCTCGTTGCCGAAATGCTGAACAAGCCCAAATTATCGAGCCGTACGGAGTAACCTTCCTGTAAATACTTTTCTACCAACCCCGAAAGCCCTATAAGTGCTGAATGCACATCGCCTTCGGACAGCGAACTGATTTTGGACAAATCTTTTGCCAATTGCCGGGTGGTGATTTCGCCCGACCGTATAGGAACTGCATAGTATTTGGCCGTTTTTTCGCCAATGCCGCTTCGTTTTGTCCTTACTCTATAACGGAATGCCATAATGCTAAGTTTGAAATTTATATTTCGACACTACAAAAATACAAAAACCTGCTTATAAAATTTACTTTTGATGTATATCATGTTGTTTCTCAGATGTACATCTAAATTACTCTTTTATGTATATCTAATCTTTGCTCAGATGTACATCAAATAAAAATTCCGAAATTATGTTTTCGTAAATTGATACTTGTGTTTTTCAAAATCGGTATTGTTTGTTTTTATAGTTTGTATATATTACAAAAAACTTTGTCAAGGCCGTTCAACAATTCCTGAAACCTGTCCACAAACTTTCCTACATGATAACCATCCAACAAAGCATGATTGGCATGAATATCTACAGGGAGCCACATTTTTTCTCCATCGCGTGTGATTTTTCCGAAAGTAATTTTCGGAATACTGCGCGAGGCACTGAATTTCCGGGCATGATTGACCGCATAAAAATCGACCCACGGAACTGTTGAATAATGAATTACTTCGGGTCCCGGATCGGGGAATTTCAACCCGAATTCGGCTTTTACTCTTTCGGTTTCAGTTTTTGCCTGTTGCATAAATGCTTCTATATCTTCGTTGTAAGGGAAATATCCGCATCCATAGGTTTCGTCATCTCTGAAAATCGTTGCACCTGCACCAACACTATCGTAACAAACCACTTTGTCTTCCTCAATCCTGTAGCGGAATTCTTCAGTTTCGTTAATTGCTTTGAGCGATAAGTACAGATAGTATAATGAAAACGGGTATCCTTTCTTTTTGGCAACTTCGCGGGCAGCAGAGCATTCCACACGCACCACAACGCCGAACAGGGGTTCATCGAACGAATTGAATACTTCAAAATGTTCCCTGCGTTTCCAGTTTTTTATGTCGATATACTGCTTCATTTTAACTTTCCCCCGACTCCCCTGAATGAGGAGCTAAAAATACTAACTATTAATATATTATTTTCTTTTTCTGATATCCTGATGCTTTTTCCAATCATCATTAGTAATAATTCTTATTCTCCCTTCAGAGGGTAGGGGACGTTTTATTTTTTCTTTTTCTTCTCTACTGTCCAACCGAATTTTCCTATCTCTTCACCCAGTTTATAGTAATGTCCGTGCGAATAGGCAATGAGTCCTGCTTTACCGAGGTCAAATTTATCGGTTTCTGGGTCGATAAACCGGCTATCTGCCTGAACATTTACCACATCGGCAATAAACATATCGTGTGAACCAAGCGGAATAATTTCCCTTACCTTACATTCGATACAAAGCGGCGCTTCGGCAATTACCGGAGCCTGAACCTTTTCGCCGCGTACGGGCGTAAGTTTCATCTCCTGAAATTTATTGAAATCCTTACCGCTTTTTACTCCACACCAGTCTGTAGCAAAAGCCATATCTTCGTTTGTCAGATTAATGACAAATTCCATATTTTTTTTAATAATGTTGTACGAATGACGTTCCGGTCGTACTGAAATATAACACATCGGCGGATTAGAGCAGATGGTTCCCATCCAGCTTAATGTGAGCATGTTGTAGTCATCAGGTGTACTTCCGCAGCTTATCAGTGCTGCCGGCAAAGGATAAATCATGGTCCCGGGTTTCCAGCTGATATGCTTATTTTCTTCTGTCTTCTTCATTTTTATTTAATCTTTACTTCTTCTGCTTTAACCTCCCGTTCGCAATAGCGACATTTCAGCCGAATCTGATTTTCTTCTTTTAATACATAAAAACGCGTAACCACCGGTTGATGATTGGTGATACAATTCGGATTTGCACACTGAATGACTTCACGGATTTCATCGGGTAATATCAATGGTCGCTTCTCTACAACTTCAAAATCACGGATAATGTTTATTTTGGCATCAGGGCAAACCAGTGCCAGTTTATTGGTTTCGTTTTCGGCCAATGCCCTGTCGGCAATTTTAACCAATCCTTTTAATCCGATTTTCTTGCTTTCCAGATTATTTGCCAGTGTTATCTGATTTATGCAGTTATCCAAATGCAGAATTTGTACTACTTTAAAAAGTTTATCTGCCGGAATATGGTCGATGACAGTTCCGTCTTTAAGTGCTGCAACTTTTAATTTTTTTTCCATTGAATGCGAATTATTACGAATTACATTGAATTTTAAATCCTTACCGCTTACTGCTGTTGTAACACCTTACTCACTATCGCCTGTCGGACATATAAGCCGTTTTGTGCCTGCTGAAAATAGTACGCTTTTTCGTTACTATCTACGTCCGTGTCGATTTCAGTCACTCGTGGTAGCGGATGCAGAATCCGTAAACCGGGTTTCGAATTTCCGAGCATCTCGTTTTTGAGAGTGTAAACGTTTTTTACACGCTCATATTCCATCAGGTCCTGAAAACGCTCCCGCTGAACACGCGTCATATAAAGAATATCAGCATCATTGAAGTTATCTGTTAACTCTGCTGACTCGGTATATTTAATTCCGTGTTTTTTACAGAATATTTTATATTCGTCGGGCATTTTCAGTTCGTCAGGGGCGATAAACCTGAAAGTCGGATTAAAGTGCGACATTGCCATGATAAGCGAGTGTACTGTGCGTCCGTATTTCAAATCACCTGCAAGGCAGATATTCAGATTTTCAAGTGTTCCCTGAGTTTTTAAAATTGAATACAAATCGAGCAATGTTTGTGAGGGATGCTGGTTAGCACCATCGCCGGCATTGATCACCGGCACAGGCGAAATCTCTGCAGCATATCGCGAAGCTCCTTCGAGCGGATGTCGCATGACTATAGCATCGGCATACGAACTTACCATGTGAATAGTGTCGTTGAGTGTTTCCCCTTTCGACGAACTGCTGGTAGCTGCATCCGAAAAACCGATGATAGATCCTCCAAGGCGAATGACTGCCGTTTCGAAACTTAACCTCGTACGTGTGGAAGGTTCGAAAAAAAGCGTGGCAATGACTTTGCCCTCCAGTGTCCTGCGGTTGGGATGTGCTTCGAAGTCTGCCGCTGAATCGAGAATTGAAAGAATTTCTTCTTTGCTGTAATCCGAAATAGATACCAAACTGTTTTTGCTCATGGTGTATTATTGAATGATATAAAAAAACCAACACAAATCCTGATTGATTTATATTGGTTCGTTAAATTTTTGGGGCAACTTTTCCTATCAACTTGTTGAAAAAAGCTGATATTATCAAAAAAGTATTTGTAACACCTTGTTCTCATTTTTTACTGCTGCAAAGATAATTCAAAATTTTCAAAACAGAGAGAATTTCTTCAATTTTCAAACTACTTTTTTGTTGCTTTTCGGAGGCTTAATTCATCCTGTTGTTTTCTGAAAATTGTGATTTTTTTAATTAGTTCAATTGGTAATTCCTGATTTAATGGGAATTGTATTGCACCTTTTGATGTTTTATATTCCGATAATTCTTCGGCAAATATTACAATCGGTGAAGCAGTCGGGTAAAAGCCGATGTGTTTTTTTTGGGCAGCAAAATAAACCAGCACATGATGATATTTATAAGCCGGCATACCATAACTGATAATTTCAGTAGCTTCAGGAACTGTTTCTTTGATAATGTTTCGGATTTGATGCAGTTTTGACTGAAGGGTTTCAACTTGTCCCGCTATGTATTCGTCAACTGAGTTGTATGTGACTTTACTATTCATTTATAAAGGAATTGCTTTGATTATCAATGTGTTTTTCCGGTTTTTTGTTCTGTTTTATTCAAAATCATTTCAAACGAAGTCAATCCGGCAATTTCTTCAATTGAAAATGAAATATCAAATTTTTCTTCTATTGCCATCATTAATCTCAACTGACCCAGACTATCCCATTCTTTCAACTCATTCTGTTTGGTTTTCAGATTAATTTTATCTTTGTTGGTGTTAAAAATTTCTGCAAATATTTCTTTTAATTTTATTTCAGTATCCATATTTATTTCCGTTAGTAGTTTTTATAATGTGAGTTATCATTGGTATTAAAACCATAGTTTTCCAAAAATGTTTTTAAAATAATGTTTCGTTCGGTTGCACAATAATGCAGGTTTATACGTTCAATGCCTCTGTTTTTCAGGGATTTAATTATATAATCCATGAACGAAAATTCTATTTTGCGACCTAAAACTCTGCAACTTAACATGAAGGAATCGATTTCGGCACTTGAATTTTCAATTTTAACAATGCTGCATCCGACTATTCCTTCATTGCCAAACTTGTCTTCGTAGCTGATACAATAGACAAGGTAATCGGTTCTTTCAATAAAATTCAGAATTTCGATGTCGGTATATCGTTTCAGGCTCAGATTAAACTGATTGGTTTTTTGTGTGAGTTGTGCAATCCGTGTATAACTGGTCTTGTCAGCACTTCTGATATCCAGTCTGATATCCAGATTGCGCAGATAATCATCATAATTTATTGTTTGTTTGGCCAGCTGTCTTTTGGCATTTCTCTGATACTGAGCTGTTTTCTCAAAATCTTCATTTGTCAGGCTATGTCTGGCAAAGTTGGTATATACCACTTCGTTGATAAACCAGTCGTTCAATGTTGAAATTTCTTTTGGGAATTCCGGAACTGCAACACCCGGTACTTCGTTGGCAACAATTGCTCTTTCGAGTGCGTTATCGTCAATAAAAACCATCGATTCCGTACTGATGTTCAATACTTCAGCCAGATGCAGTAAATTCTCACTCTTCGGTTGCCAGTTGACTTCAGTTGAAACAAAATCGTCCCACTTCAGCAACATGTTTGTGTTGTTTTCAAAAACATTCAGTACATCTTCAATATAATTTTTTGAACACAAAGCCAGTAACACTCCCTGTTTTTTTAGTTCAATCACAGTAGATTGAAAATCAAGATAGATTCTGCCGATGCCTTCGTTTCCAATTTGCAGGTTTTGCCAGCCATCTTCGGCTGCTACTCCTCCCCATAAAGTGTTGTCAGCGTCGAGCACCAGTAGCTTTTTGACTTTACCCTGAATTGAATTCAGAAAATTATTAAGTTCGCTGAATAATAAATTGAACCCTGAATTTGAAAATTTAATCCGGCCCAGATACCAGTATTTGTTATCAAAAATTGAGTTATAACCATGGAGTTGAATTAATCTGTTAAAATTAAAAATCAAAACCTGTTGATTATCAGCCGATAATTGATTTAGTTTTCTGTTCATTTCCGTGTTTTCAGATTCTGAACGATCATGATAAGTGTGTACCGAAAGTGGTTTAAACAAAAAATTTGAAATTATCATCCTGCAATCAGGATTTTTAACAGTAAAACTTTGAACAGCAGAGATTAAATCGTTGATATTAAAGTTTTTTTCGTCACAGTTTAAATAGATAAATACATAATCGGGACAAAATTGATTCAGCTGCGAATTATCGTCCAGCATTTCAGCTTGCCATTGATTATAGCCTGAAAAACAGATTTTGTACTGCCCTGCATTTTCGAATCTGTGACGAAGCGGGTCAATGTTTACATTGCTTAGAAAGGCTGTTTTTTTCATTTTATTTGTCTTAAAGTCATTCTGACAGAATTAAAAAAGCAGAATTTATCAGGTAAAAACTGCATCACCATCGCCATCCTGAAAAACAGAAGAAGCTATATCATAGTTTCTCGGGAAGATGTATGGCCGTTTAAAGTTTTTAATATAAATAAAATTTGTTCTTTTGGCTCTTAACCTGTTCATTAAGCGGTGATCTATCGTACTTATTGTATTGATAAGTTCGTTCAGCGAGAGGTCGATCAGGTAACCTGCTATTGAACCAATGTGTTCGTCTTTGGCGTACATGTGGCTTACAGTCAGGTTTTTATCTCTGATTTTCAACAACACAATTCCTTCGAGTTGCTGATGATTATAAATTTTCAGAATTCTGTATTCAAATTGTTCCGATTTTGAACTAAAAAAGTACCGTTCCGACTCTTTATCAGTTTTACCTTTCAGTACCCATGGAAAATCAATGACCCAATTGAAGTAATTGATGTCTCTGATAACACTTTTTTGTTGATCGGATCTGAACTTTTCAAGAAACGCGATAAATTCCGCATCACGTTTATTGTCTTCAATTACCCTGAATTTACGTTTTCTTTTTTTATGTATGAATTTCCTGAATTTCAGAATTTCGTTGATGCTTCGTTCGAATAATTTGTAAAAAGTCATGGTTGATTTAAGGTCGGGATATCTGGCCTGAAGCAAATCGGCAAAGCAGAAATTAATGTAAAATTTTCGACCTTTATTGTATTGGGTTTTTTGTGAAATACCCAGATTCAGGTATGTTTTCTCCAATGAATAAAGGAAGTTTGAGATAAAAAGCTGATTTTTATATTGTTTGATTAAAAGGAAAAACAGCTGTGAAGCAAGCTGCCCGTTTCTGAATTTTTCTTCGACCCAAAAACAACTCAGCCAGTAAATTTTTTTTTCTACACCTTCGGAATTAATAATATCAGGTAATACACCCACATACCCCACTAAATCAGCATTTTCATAAGCAGCCCAAAGTATAATATCTTCATCGGCACAGTAAGGATTGTTGTACTGCGACCATCCACGATGAAAACTTATTGGCACCTTATTGAGCACCCTGAAAAATTCAGAGTGAATAAATTCATTTAATTCGTTTTTGTTGTATGATTTTATCTGCATTAATTTCTAATGATTATATGTTTGTTTATTAGCATTTTAAGTGTATAAAACAGATATTCATTTTTCAAAATTGATTCAGCTCTTTTATTATTCGGGAGTTCCATTGGTATTCTCTGGAAGTTAGTTGTAATGCTGTCGAGTTTCAGATTGGCCGTACCAAAACTCAAATCGATGTGGTTCTTCGTTTTTTCAAAAAAAGTTTTATTGACGTTAAAATCGGTATAGGGAAACGAAAACAATGCTTTTTCGATAGCAAACCGTTCGTGAATAAACTGAAGCGATTTTAGTGTTTCTGCTATTTGTTCATTTTCGGTCAATGAGGGAAAATATGGATGAGATGCGGAATGTGCACCTAAACTGAATCCCTGTTTTACGAGGTTTTCTATCTGCTGACTTGTCAGGTATGGTTGATGAACGGATAAATACTCATTAAAGTCAACCCCGAGAAGCCCTGCAATTACTTCGACCTGATTTTTGTTTTGGTCGGTTATCTGAAGTAAATCCTTCGAATGATGATATTTTAGTCCGATTGACTGAAACAGGGTCTCAATCTCATTTTTTTGACCTGCTGAAAGTGTTGTTGAGTTAATTTTATCAATCAATATACTGATTTTCAGCCTATAAAACATGTCTTTGTTGTCAACGTAATCGCTGTTGACGAAAAAAGTGGCGGGTATACCTTTTTTAATCAAAACCGGTGCTGCCACATCATGAAATTGTCTGAGACCGTCATCAAAACTCAGAAAGAAGCTTTTAGTGCGCCTTAATGAAGGATTGCCCTTGTTCTCAAATAAATAATCTGCCGAAACCGGTTGATAGTTTTTTGTGAAAAAATCAAGATCTTCGTTGAATCTTTTAGTTGAAATAATTGGATATAAATGCTTTAAGTGAATTGGCTCTTCATCCGAAACGCAATGGTAAAACGGCATAACAAGCCCTTGTCCAGTCCATTTTATGTACAACTCAAGATTGGCCAAAGAGTTAAAACTTGTAAGAATTGTTTTTGCTATATTTTTGGGATACAACATATTAAATCATTTTCTATACCCTGTATTTACCTTAATACTGATTAAAAATCTATTTTATTCAAATACAAGCCCGTCAATTTTTTCTAATTTCGAAATAAGTTTTTCTGCTTCAGCTTTTCTGATTTCGAGTTGTATCAGGCAAAAATTATCGAACTTTTGTTGAATAATCACCGGATTCATTTCTTTCATAACTTTCATGACCTCGTTCAGTTGGAGGTAATCAAATTGAAATGAAACAGAAGTATTCATCGTTTTTTCAATGATTACGGCATTGTTCAGAGCACTTGCTGCCGCCTCCCTGTAAGCAGTTATAAGCCCGCCCGTTCCCAGCAAAATACCTCCAAAATATCTGACTACAATTACCAGTACATTTGTCAGCCCGAACGATTTTATTTGTCCCAACACAGGTTTACCTGCAGTTCCCGATGGCTCACCATCATCGTTGAATCTCCATTCCTGTCTGTCTTCGCCCAACATATAGGCAAAACAAACATGACGGGCATCATAGTATTGTTTCTTAAAGTCTCTGATTATCCGGTTAATATCATCTAAATTCCCCACCGGAAAGGCAAACGATAAAAATTTACTTCCTTTTTCTTTATAAATACCTTCGGACGCATTTCTTATTGTTTTGTAAGTATCGGTCATTTTCAATCAGCTATGTTAGCCACAAAAGTAATTAAAATGTATTATAAAAGCGAATCAGGAATTGAAATTAATTAAATCCGTTATCCTTTTCGAACGATTTAATTTTGTAACACAACCGGAAATCGGAACTGAGTACCTGCAACCAAATCTTTGGAATCTGAAGTTGAGTTCAGACCGAAAAGTCAAAAAAAATTATTTTTGAACGTCGGAAACGCTTTGAAAATCAGGTGCAATGGTCGAAAACGATTCAACGTTACCGGGAAATAGTAACTGTATTGCTTAATTTTATAATTCAGAGCTGTAGTCCTTCTCACTTATATAAATAAACAGCAACTAAAAACAATTTCAACAACTGAGTCAAATCAAAGATTTAAACGAATCCGTACTTTCGGTTTTACTGACTTTTATGTGTTGTTCGCTGAACAATTGTTTCAGTTTAAAAGCTTATTTTATGAAAGAATCTGAACTATTTAATAAACTTTTAAATTTCTGAATTTGTTTCATATAAAACAAAATTCAATAGAAATTTGAAAATATATTTTTTAAAATCAGAATATTATGTCAAAACTTGAATTAAATCAGATCTATTTGGAACTTGAATTCCAGATAAAGAGGTTGGGTCAGTCTAACCTTCAGATATACAGGGATATAATGAGAGAAGATGCGCAGGACGTAATTTCGATGCTGAGAACAGAAATTGATGGTTGGATTAAGAATCTGAATGACAGGACTATTTCGTGTTATGATATCGAAAGATTGCTTCAGGCTCAAAAAAACAATATAAAATTGGAACGTTTGAAAAGCAAGAACGTAGATGAAAAAGAACTTGAAATTTTCAGAAATGATATTATGCGCATGATTGCAAAAGCGATAATGAATACCTACCTTGAGTCACTCTTTCGTAATCAGACCCGGCGTACGAATGAATCCGACAATTTATATGAAGCATAAATGTCAGATTTTCTTTTATTTATAAATGCAGTAACTGTAATGTGTTAAATTGATTAGCACAGTATTGCTGATAAAATTCTGATAAGAAGCAGGCTTTTTGTCAGAATTTTCTTTTTTTAATTCAACGGTAATGAAAAAAAAGTTTATATTTGCAGTCATTTTTTTCAACACAAAGCCTTTTTAGCTCAGTTGGTAGAGCAATTCATTCGTAATGAATAGGTCTGGGGTTCGAGTCCCCAAAAAGGCTCCTTATTATCGTTGTGAACAACTTATGATGATGTTCGATAATTCAATATTCGCGTCGTTTATACCACAAATACTTATGGTAATAGGTTATTTGTCATGTCTGCTTGCGCCCGGATATTTCAAATCGGAACGAACTGATCAACCGCTTGTTCAACAATACGAAGAAACGCAGAACTGCAATGAATCATCAGTTTTCGTTTGTGATTTTTCTGAAAGTTTTCAGTATGCAGTGTTGAATGCTGAAGAACAAACTGTTCATTATAAGATTGTTACTGATATAATTACTGATTGTTTTATATCTGTACGAACATGTAAAGGCGTTTCATTTCAGCTTTTTTCACGTCCGCCTCCGTTTTCTGCCTGTTAAATTTTCCGCACTTTTTTAAATCATCTAATGTAGTTCAGTTTTCAGAATAACATTGGATTCATGCAGTTATTTTTTATTCAAAATAATCCGGCTTTTTCATATGGGCCGGATAAAAGTTATTCATTTAATGCATATTTACAAAATATTGTTACTGCTCTGTGTGGTAATGGGTTATGAACAATTGTCAGCTGACAATACAACGAACGTGAAACCTGATTCTGTTACTTTAAATGAAATCGTTGTTCAGGCTTCAAGAGACAATTCGAAACTAAAATCACTACCGGTTTCTGTTTCAGTGCTGTCGTCACAGCAAATTGAAAATCTGTCGATTAATTCGCTGACAGATATTACATCGAACGTTGCAAACTTATTTATGCCTGATTACGGTTCAAAGCTCACTTCACCAATTTACATCAGGGGGATAGGATCGCGCATCAACGCGCCGTCAGTAGGATTATATGTCGATCATGTTCCATATTTCGAAAAAGCGGCATTTAATTTCGACTTCTTTGATATTCAGCGTGTTGAAGTGTTGAGAGGACCTCAGGGAACTCAATACGGGCGCAATACAATGGGTGGAATAGTGAATATATTAACGAAATCGCCTGCCACTTTTCAGGGAACCGATTTGTCATTTCAGGCCGGAAATTATGGTAACTATATGTTTCAACTGGGTCATTATAATAAGCTGAACCAAAAGTTTGCTTATTCATTCTCATTGAATTACAGGCATAGTGATGGGTTTTTTAATAATGAATTTTTAAAACAAAAAGTGGATCGGCTTGATTCTTATGGTTTACGAAACCGGTTGATTTGGCAAATTAGCGAAACATTCTCCATCGAAAATATTCTGAGTTTCGAACATAGCCTGCAGGGTGGTTATCCTTATGCTGTTTTTGATAATATTACCGGAATTATAAGTCCGGTTTCGTACAATCAGCCGGGTGGTTATGACCGCGATTTAATTTCGGATGCACTTGTTTTGAAAAACAGAGGGAAAAAATTTGAACTTACTGCCACAACTTCATATCAGTATCTGGGTGATAAACAGTATATTGATCAGGATTTTACAATCGATTCGTTGTATTTCGTAGTTCAAAAGCAACATCAAAACATGATTTCGCAGGAGTTAATTTTAAAACCGGTGAAAAGTGGAAAATTCAGCTGGCTGTTCGGAGCTTATGGATTTGTACAACAATTCTATAGTGATGTTGATGTTAATACCTATAAATCAAAAACAGAAACATTAAAAAAATACGATCACAGAATTGGAGGAGCTGCACTTTTTCATCAGTCGACAATTAAAAATTTTCCGGTCAGAAATATGAATATTACTGCCGGTATCAGGCTGGATGCTGAAAACGATTTGCTTGGATATCAGTATTATAAAACTAAAAGCGGGTTGACGTCGCAGGTAGTTGACACGACTTATCAATCATTAAAATCGATGCAGCTTTTACCAAAACTGGCTGTAAACTATCAGATTAAAAATGCTGATTTATATGGCCTTGTGACACGTGGTTACAAAACAGGTGGATTTAACTCAACATTTGAAAGGCCTGAAGATCTGACTTTCGAACCTGAATATAGCTGGAATTATGAAATTGGTGTTAAGGCAACATTGTTCAATCATCAGTTGTTTTTCGAAAGTTCATTGTTTTATATCGATTGGAGGAATCAACAAATCTACCAAACAACACCGAGCGGAACCGGATCAATGCTTAAAAATGCGGGTCATTCAGTGAGTAAAGGCCTTGAAATAAGTGCAAATACCGCAAGGTTTCACGGATTTGATTTTGCGGTTACTTATGGTTATACCAACGCTAAATTTCTGGAAAACCGGTTGAATGCAACTACAGATTATAGTAACAATTTTATTCCTTATGTTCCCGAAAATACTTTTGCAGCTCAGGTGAAAAAATCAATTGAAATCCGTCATTCCGCTGTGTTGCAACGCATTATCTTAAATGTCTCATATAAAGGGACAGGCGGAATTTACTGGGATGATAAAAATTCACATCAACAGAACTATTACGGAATAACAGATGCGCGAATAAGTTTCGTGCGGGCAAATTACAAATTTGACATCTGGGGTTCCAACCTTGGAAATACTAAATACGAGTCGTTTTATTTTGAAGCACTCGGAAGAAAATATGTTCAACAGGGCCGACCTTTGCAGGCAGGTATTAAACTGGCTATAAATCTGTAATCATGAGTAAAAATAATTGGCAAAAATTTCCGCTGTTGTTTAGTTTGTACATTGCACAATCTATTCCCATGAGTTTCTTTTCAACGGTTGTGCCTGTGATAATGCGTCAGGAGAATTATTCGCTTTCTTCGATTGGAATGTTGCAATTAATTAAGTTGCCCTGGATACTTAAATTTCTTTGGGCACCGGTGGTTGATAATAATTCACGTACTACCAAAGATATAAAACGCTGGATTTTTATATCAGAGTTTTTTTATGCAATAGTAATTTTTAGTATCGCATTCCTGAATTTAAAAGCTGATTTTGAATTAATTATAATTCTGGTCATTTTGGCTTTCATCATCTCCGGAACTCAGGATATTGCGGTGGATATATTTGCCATATTATCCCTGAAGCCCAACGAAAGAAGCCTCGGGAACAGCATGCAATCCGGGGGTAGTTTCATTGGTTCTTTTTTCGGTACAGGTGTTTTACTCGTGGCATACCATTATTTTGGCTGGTCCAATGTGTTGATTTTGCTGGCAGTTTTTGTGATGGTTGCCGTAGTTCCGCTGTTTTTTTCACGAAAGGAAATTGCTGCCGGACAAATCACAAAAGAAAGGGTTACCATGAGCGATTTGCTTTCGTTTTTCAAACAGAAACATAAAATGAAAATCATACCTTTACTGGTGTTTTATTATTCAGGAATCATCGGTATAATGACCATGCTTAAACCCTTGTTGGTCGACCTGGGTTATGGCGTGAAAGACATCGCTTTTATGTCGGGCATTTTTGGTACGTTAACTGCCGCAGTGGCTACCATGGTGGCAGGTTTTATAATGACAAAAATAAGCCGGCGTTCGGCATTGTTTCTTTTTTTGTCAGTAACATTAACAGCAGGAATCTATTTTTTAACACTGACATTCAAAGTGCCTTCGGTGTACGAATTGTACATAGCTATCGGCCTTATCTGGACTGCTTACGGTTTGTCGACCGTCGGGATTTATACTCTTTCGATGGATGCTGTACGCAAAGGGCGGGAGGGAACTGATTTCACAATTCAGATTGTGATTACCCATCTTTGCAGTTTGCTGATAGCTTCGGTAAGTGGTAAAATTGCAGCAGAAACTGGTTACAGGGGCTTGTTTATGTTTGAAATCCTGTTCACTGTCATCACATTTTTTGTACTTAATTACACTTTATCCCGTCAAGCCGATCAACAAAATTTTGATTCATGAAACCGGTATTGATGAAGTGTTTAATTTCGAAAGCATTAAATTCAGCGAGAAAATTTAAAATCAGACAAACAGATTTCATGCACATAAAATATCATTGATTTACCCATGCAAATATCAAAACAACTTTTTCAAAAATACAATGTTCCGGTACCCCGGTATACGAGTTATCCACCTGCTACTTCGTTTCGTACCGGCTTTGAAAATGAAATTTATATTGAACAGATTAAACTTTCCAATTCGTCGGAACCGGAAAATATTTCCATCTATATTCATATTCCGTTTTGTACCCAACGTTGTCATTTTTGTGGCTGTAATACCACTTTTTATCAAAGTGAAGAGAAAATTAACCGTTATGTGGAAAGTATCGTAAAGGAAATTAATTTTATAGCTCAATATATTGACAAACAGCGACTTGTTACTCAGGTGAGTTGGGGTGGAGGCACTCCGAATTCCATCGATATGAAGTACATAAAGAGGATAATGGACGTTTTGAAAGACAAATTCAGTTTTGCTGATTTTGCCGAAATTGCTATAGAATGCAGTCCGGCCTATCTCGATTTCAAAGATGTCGACACACTTGCTGAGACAGGGTTTAACCGGATTAGTCTGGGAATTCAGGATTTTCACATTGAAGTATTGAATGCCATTAACCGTCTTCCACCGAAACATGATGCAAGTGAGATGCTTCGTTATATGAAAGCCAAAGGATTCAGAGGACTGAATCTTGATCTGGTGTACGGATTACCATTACAAACACCTGAATTGTTCGACGAAAATATCAGACGTGTAACAGAACTTCAGCCCGACAGAATAGCAACTTTTTCGTATGCCCATGTTCCATGGTTCAATCCGGCTCAAAAGTTATTGGATAAATACAAATTCCCAACTGCCGACGAAAAACTCCAAATGCTGGTTTCAACCATTCATTTACTTTCCGAAAACGGTTATGAAGTAATCGGGATGGATCATTTTGCACGTAAAGATGATGAACTGGCAATTGCAAAACAAAATAAAATGCTTCACCGTAATTTTCAGGGCTATAATACAAGGAAAACGACGGGTCAGGTTTATGCCTTTGGCGCATCGGGCATCAGTCAGCTTGATGGTTGTTTTACTCAGAATTTAAAGCAAATCGATCAGTACATCGAAGCTGTAGAAACTAATCATCTGGCGGTCGAACGTGGTTATGTGCTTACTAAAGAAGAAATTATGATACGTGATACCATCAACGAAATAATGTGTAACGGATATATTAATTTTAACGAAATTGCAACAAAACATCATTTAACAGTTGAGGGTTTTTTGAGAATTACCCGATTCGATCCAACTAAAATTTCAGATTTGTTGAACGATAAATTAGTCGAACTGACCGATATTGATTTGAAGGTGACTCCAGCCGGCATGCTCATCGTTCGTAATGTGGCTGTTGCTTTCGATCCTGAATTCAGCGCAGGTTCAGGTAAATTTTCGACCACAATATAATTTTTTTTAATTGTTTGATTATGAAAGCAGTAGTGCTGGTAAATATGGGAGCACCGGATTCCGAAAGGGAAATGAAGACATTTCTGAAACGGATGTTCAGTGATAAAGCCATAATGTATGCTCCCGCAATAGTAAGATTTGTTTTTTCGAACATCATCAGTCGGGTTCGTTACAAATCATCATGGAAAAAATATGAATCAATCGGAGGTACACCTTTGCTGCAGTCGATGGAAGCTTATCGGGCAATGCTACAGAATCAACTGAATGATAATTATATAGTTCGTTCTGCTTATTCATACAGTCATCCGTTGATCAGGGATGAAATAAGTAATTTGTACCGCCGGGGAATCACTGAGTTCATCATTATTTCTATGTATCCTCAATCGGGTTATTCAACCACCGGAAGTGTGAAATCAGAGCTGGAAAAGTTACAAAAGTGCTACGATAAAGCAAAATTTAATTTTATCGGGAATTATTTTGATCATCCTGAATTCATTCAGTTCTGGATGAAACTAATCAGTGCTAAAATTGAAAACGCCGGTTATAATTCACCATTTTTGTTGTTCAGTTCACATGCTATTCCGCAATCATTTGTCGAAAGGGGTGATACATATACCCGGCAAACTGAGGTTTCGGCAAAACTTATAGCCAGTCAGCTCAATCTGAATTTCGACCTGAGTTATCAATCGAAAATCGGGCCGGTAAGCTGGACAAAACCATCGACACGGGATTTTTTGAAAATGCTGAAAATCAAAAATATAAATGAGATTGTCCTGGTTCCGCTCAGCTTTATCAACGAAAATCTTGAAACCAAATACGACCTTGACAGTGAATTAATTCCTTATGCCAAAAATCAACTTGGAATAACTGACATTTGCAGGGTTCAGATTCCAACGGTAGATGAAAATTTATTAAAAATGTTCGTAAAATTTATTGAAGATGCATACAATTGAAAAAGAAGTAGTTATAATAGGAGCCGGACTTACCGGTCTTACACTGGCGTATTATCTGAAAAAGGCCGGCAGGGAAGTGATAATTCTCGAAAAAAGCAATCGTACAGGTGGTGTAATCAATACGATTTCAGAGAATGGATTTGTTTATGAAACGGGACCTTCGACCGGTGTGCTCGGTTCGTCTGAAATAGTTGAACTTTTTGCCGATTTGGGTGAAAACTGTGATTTGCAGGTAGCACGTAAGGAAGCCAAAAAAAGGTATATCTGGAAAAAATCAAAATGGGAAGCATTGCCTTCCGGATTAATTTCGGCAGTTAAAACTCCTTTATTTACACTGAAGGATAAATTCCGGATTCTGGGTGAACCATTCCGTAAAGCCGGTGGCTATCCCGACGAGTCGGTGGGCGAGCTGGTAATACGCCGGTTGGGCCGCAGTTTCCTGGATTATGCCGTCGATCCGTTTTTATCAGGAGTTTATGCCGGCGATCCTTTCCGTTTGATTACCCGGCATGCCCTCCCGAAACTTTATGCCCTCGAAAAAAACTATGGTGGATTTGTGAGGGGAACAATTGCCAAACAAAAGGAAGCTGCAAAACATCCTCAAACCACAAAAGTTACAAGAGAAGTTTTTTCGGTGGGAGGTGGTTTGAGACAGTTAACCGAATCGCTCACCATAGCTATTGGTGATGGTGTAATTCTGACCGGGTGCGAAAATATTAAAATAAAACCTTGTGATACAGGTTATCAAATCATTAATTCCGACAAAAACGGTAACGAAATGAACATTATATCCCCTAAAGTTGTAAGTACTGTCGGAGCTTATGCTTTAGCTGATTTGTTGCCTTTTGCCGACAAATCTGCTTTGGATGATATCGCTGCAACAACTTATTCTCCTGTAGTTCAGGTGGCAGTAGGTTATAAACAATGGTCGGGAATTAAGTTGGATGCTTTTGGCGGGTTGATTTCATCGAAAGACAAACGTAATGTGTTGGGTGTACTTTTCCCTTCAGCCATTTTCCCTGACCGGGCCCCCGAAAATGGGGCTTTGCTGTCCGTATTTATGGGTGGAATCAACAGAAAGGAACTTGTTTTATTGTCGGACGGAGAGATCGAAAAAATTGTGAAGGCTGAACTGAAGATACTTATGAAAGTTGATTCGGAACCTGATTTGTTGCGTATTCACAGGTATCAGCATGCCATAGCACAATATGATTCGAAAAGCGATGACCGTCTGGCGGGAATTGCTGCGATTGAAGAAAAATATCCGGGTATTTTAATTGCCGGTAGCGTTCGCGATGGCATAGGAATGTCCGACAGGGTAAAACAGGCAAAATATCTGGCAGTCAAATTGATAAATGAATAAATCCGAATAAATAAAGAAATTAAACAGATTATAAAATCCTTATACAGATAAAAAAAATAAACTTCAAAAAAATGAAAAATCAATTAATTCTTATACTGATCGTATGCAGTACAATAACAGTAACAGCGCAGGAAAAACAAACAATTTTTAAAATTCCGAAGCAGTTCAGTTTTGAGTTAGGTTACAGAAATGTGTTTTCACAATCGAACATGTATGAAAACAATAAAGCTTCGAACGGATATGGAATGCTATTCGATTACGCCTGGCAGTTAAGTGGTTTCGATGGAAAAAAAGCGAAATCATTTATTACCGTCCCTCTTGGTTATACAATAATGATGGCCGACAACGCATCGTCGAAAAGTGTGCACATGCTTAATTATGGCTGGACTGTCCGTCATGAACTCACAAAAGGGAAAAAAATAATTCCGTTTCTGGGCTATGGTTTATTGCTGAATAATATGAGAATAACTGATACCGATGGTTCTCTTTTTGGCCATCAGACACAATTTGAAGTCGGCACAAATTTTAATACTTCGACAAGATTGAAATATTTTGCCAAAATTCAATACAGCTATACTTCCTATCCTCAATTCGAACAGCCCGAAAGAATCAGGTTGCATTTTATTGATTTACGTGCCGGAATCAGGTTTTAATGAAATGTGATTTGCTGAAACGAAATATTCAGAAACAATCGGTCAGTTCTCCCCTGATTCATTTAAAACAGCATTTTTATATTTATAATTTTTATATTGTAAACGGTTTCAGAATAACCATTTGAAACCCTTTCGCAATAAGCCTTTGATGATTGTTTGATGATCTGTTTTTTTTCATATTTCCATATAAAAATTGTCTGCGGTTATCCGGACTTCGGAATTAATCGCAGACAAAATATGATTTTTAAAAAAGTATTGTTTAAGTGAATAAACCTCGGTTCTGCTTGCTTTTAATTATAAGTCGGTAACGTTGAATACTCTTTTGAATACCTGAGGTTCTGATCAGTATAATTTTCGTCGTATGAAATTCTGACATCTGTTATCCGGTTATTATCGTCTTTAATAAGAGTATACACCGGATTTACGAAACCGCGATAAGGTGCCAGATTTAATTTTTTATACCTGTCGAGCACTTCGGCATGAAGTTCCGGATTTACTTTCACAGCATACTTTTCGACCAGCAATTTGGCAGCTTCGAAATCGCCTGTAGAGCGAATGCGTTGAATTTCAGCTAATAATTCGCCAAACAACAGGCGAAGTTTTTCATAATCATTGATAACAACAAAAGTTTCACCGTCACGTTTTTTCAGCTCAATAACATTATTTGCTTTACCTTTTTCAAAAGTCCATGCAGCAATCAGCTGCCGGTTACGCATGTGTGCTTCCTCAATGTTTTTGCCGGCCTGGATGCGTGTTAGCTGGGTCATTAAGCCATTCATAATGAATTGATAATATTCTGCTTTGTAAGCATCCTTGTCAGGCAATAAATTTAATTCTAGCATTTTCGGATCGCCCATATAATAAAGCCCGAAGAGATCGGCACGTGCTTCTTCGATGGTCGAACCGTAGGCTTTCAGAGCGTCCGGATCGACTCCCGGAAGCAATTTACCCGAACCATGTCCCAGACATTCGTGAAGGTCGGTATGTAAATTATTGGTCAGTGACGCAAATTTCTTTGCTCTTTCACGCTCGGTTTCACTCCACATAAATTCTTCTGCAAATCCATTGTCAAGCGAAGCCTGATCGTATGCTTCGGTTATATTTTCTATAGTAACCGATTTTGATCCGTGTTCAGCCCTGATCCAGTTGGCATTAGGTAAATTGATGCCAATCGGTGTGGCCGGATAACAATCGCCGGCAAGCATTGCTGCATTTATTACCTTTGCCGAAACTCCTTTCACTTTTTCTTTTTTAAATTGTCGATCTACGGGTGAGTGATCTTCAAACCATTGAGCATTTTCACTAATTATGCCGGTTCGTTTGGTACCTTCGGTGTCTTTAAAATTTACCATCGATTCCCAGCTTGCTTTCATTCCGAGCGGGTCGCCGTATGATTCGATAAATCCGTTCACAAAGTCGACCTGTGATGCCAGATCTTCGACCCAAAGTATAGAATATTCATCGAATGTTTTCAAATCACCTGTCTGATAAAACTTTATTAATGATTTGATGACTTCCTTTTGTTTGTCATTCTCAGCAACGGCAATTGCTTTTTCGAGCCATTCAATAATTCTTTCAATGGCTTTTGAATACATTCCGCCGACCTTGTAAGTTTTTTCAAAAATTTTTCCGTTTTCTTTGACTAATTTACTGTTCAACCCGTACGAAACCGGTGTTTTATCATTCGGATCTTTCATTTTGGAGTAAAAATTCTCCACTTCATCCTGATTGACACCTTCGTAATAATTATTTCCGGAGGTTAAAATCAGATCAACACCTTCCGCCTGATTGGTTCTTTTAGGATAAACTGCAGGATCAAAAATCACCTGAGTCAGTTTTTGAATAAAATGCTCAGGCGTTTCCCCGTTTTCCATCATCGGTCTGAATTTTTCTTCACCAATCGAAAGAATTGAATTTTTAAAGAAATCTTCGCTGAATTCAGGTATAAATTTATCCTCGGAATAGTGATGATGAATGCCGTTCCCCATCCAGATTCTTTTCAGATAGAAAGTCAGATTTTTGAAATCCTCACTTTCTTTGTCACCTTTGTATCCGGTATAAATAGTTTCCAATGTGCGACGAACAGCCAGATTGTAGCGGTTGTTCTGATCGTAAAGTATATCCCTGCCTTCGAGCGCAGCCTGCGACAGGTAATAGATGAACTCTTTTTGCCGGAGCGACAGCGATTCAAAACCAGGAACTCTGTATCTCAGAATCTCTATATCAGCAAATTGATCGACATGATAGTTGAATTTTTCGATGGATGGCGTAGCATCTTTCGTGCTGCTGCAGGCAATAAGGGCTATTGACATAAGTAGATAGATTGTTTTTTTCATAAAATTACAAATTAGAAACATAATTATTTCACAATTGTTTATTGAATGGCAAAAGTACAAAATTCAATGAAGATTCATGCCCGGTTATATCAGTTTTTTGTGTCAAAAAATAAAAAGTGATTCCTGCAGTATTTTAAAGCATATTATCTATTTTTGCAGTTATGTTACATAATTTTATCTCCGCAAAAATTCTTGCAGAATTGCCTTTTCAGCCCACAACTGAGCAAAACAGCCTGATTGAAAAATTGGGTGAATTTCTGATGTCGACCGATAATGAAAAGCTTTTTCTGCTGAAAGGCTATGCTGGAACCGGTAAAACTTCGGTGGTCAGTGCATTGGTTCGGGCTATGAATGCATTGCAGCAAAAAACAATATTACTGGCACCAACCGGTCGGGCCGCAAAAGTTATTTCGGGATATTCCGGTTTCCCGGCTTTCACGATACATAAAAAAATCTACCGCCAGAAGTCAATGGCCGAATTCAGCTTTCAGATAGCCGATAATCTTCATAATCATACCCTTTTTATTGTCGACGAAGCTTCGATGATCTCAAATACCGGAACAGATTCGGCTTTTGGCTCCGGCAGATTACTCGACGATCTGGTTCAGTATGTTTACAGCGGCGAAGGTTGCAGTTTATTATTGCTTGGCGATACAGCTCAGTTACCTCCGGTAGCTCAGGTACATAGTCCGGCTCTGGAAAAAAATCAGCTTGCAGCTTACGGGTTGAAAGTCACCGAATTTACACTTATACAGGTGGTTCGTCAGGCACTCGAAAGCGGAATTCTCTATCATGCCACCCGTCTCAGGGAAATGTTGCTTGAAGAAAATACCAATCAGTTTCCGGTATTTGAGACGGAAGGTTTTAAAGATATTAAGCATTTGAACGGAATGGATTTGATAGATGAAATCCAACGTGCCTATAATGGAGTAGGGATGGAAGATACCATAGTAATTACCAGGTCAAACAGCAGATCGAACATTTATAACAATGGCATCCGAAACCGGGTACTGATGAAGGAAGATGTGCTTACCAACGGTGATTTACTGATGGTTACAAAAAATAACTATTTTTGGAACAAGCCATATAAAGAAATTGATTTCATTGCCAACGGTGATATTCTTGAAGTGATGCGTGTGAAAAAACACCGCGAAATTTATGGTTTCCGTTTCGTGTTTTTAACCTTGCGCTCCGTTGACTACAATTGGGAAATTGATGCCTGTGTATGGCTCGACATTTTGCAAAGTGCCACTCCGAAAGACGCTAACGATTTGCAGCAAAAGTTATTTGAAGCAATTGCCGAAGATTATCCCGAAATAAAAAACCGTCGGTTGTTATTCAAAACAATTTACGAAAATGAGTTCTTTAATGCTTTACAGGTGAAGTTTGCCTATTCGGTCACCTGCCATAAAGCACAGGGTGGACAATGGAAAAAAGTTTTCATCGATCCTGGTCAGGTGGCTGATGATCAAATAAATAGTGATTTCTATCGCTGGATGTATACTGCTTTGACCCGTGCTACTGAAAATGTTTTTCTGGTGAACTTTCCGGGCGATAAATGAAGGAATTATACTTAAAATCAGTAGATATTTTATCTTAAAAATTAATATATTTTCATGTTTGTAATGATTATTATGACATATTTCAATTTTCAATGTGAATATAGTTTAAAATTATTACATGAGAGTTTAATATCAGTTAAATGTTTTTTCAGAAAAAATAATTGAGAATAAAATTTAAATTTTTACAATTTATTTTTGCTTTCTTTACACTCTCTTACATCAAATATAAAAAAACCCAAAAAATATATACTTCAGGAATTATAAGTTACTCAATTAAAATTAATCCAGTTATGAATGCTATTACAAAAAAGAAAGTAAGTGTATTGCTTCTACTTTCATTGGTATTACTTCTACCCAATTGTAAAACAGATGAGTACGATTTGTCAAACGGAATCAACACTGAAATGACATTAGGTGGCGATTCTTTGTCTATGCCAATAGGGAAAACAAAACCAATTGTTTTGGGCGATATGTTGGATAGTCTGAATATTGATTTGTTAAAGAAATTAGATGACGGAACTTATTCTCTCAGGTTAAAAGATTCAGTCGGAGTAGAGATTAGTGCCATTAATCCGGTAAATGTTTCGGTTAATCCGATTGTAATCAGCCCGATTAATACCAATGTAGCCGACATTAAATTTCCTCTGATTCAGATTGATCCGGTACAGATGAATTCTAAAATCGATGTTCCTACAGCGAATACTAACGGGTTAACGCTGCCTGCGATCAACAGTTCGTACAAAAAGAGTGTAACCATTACGATGCCTTCGGGAGTGAGAGGATTGCAAAACTCAAACGGTGCGCTCAAAGCGAAAAATGTTGACATAACTTTCGGACCTTATGAAGCAGAAGGCGGGGAAACAGTAACTCAGTCAATCAATTTCAGTTTTGATGATGTACTGAAGAAAATCAATAAAATTTATTTTAAATCGAATACTGTTACCGTGACTTTCGATAAGTCTGAAATCAGAAAAGTGGGATTTAATTCGTATGAAGATAAAATTGTGAGTTTCAGTATAGTATATCCTCCTGAATTCGTTTTATCAAATGCTACAGGCAACGGAGCAAGCATTAGTCCCGACAAAAGAGCGTTTATCATTGATAATTCGGTTCTGCCCGATCAGGACATTGTAACTTTTACCTACAAAGTGGCCAGTCTTGATTTATCGGGAGTTACCCAGAATCAGAAACTTGTTTATTCTCCTAATATACCTTATAATGTTAAATACAGTATTACGGGTCATGCCGATCAAAATTCACCTGTGGTTAATAAAACAGCCGGAGTACAGGTTACTTTGAGTGCTACGCCTGCATTAGACGATTTGGACATTGAAACCAATCCGATTATTTTAGCTCAAAAAGCAGGAAATTCTACCATCAATCAGGCAGTTAATAATTTACCGGTAGAGGTTGATCAGATCAATTCGTTAACTTTCAAAGATGGTGCAGCACTGAAACTGAAAATTGACAATCCGGGTATATCACCGTTTACTTTCTCGGCTGGTACCTGTACCATCCATCTTCCTGCAATGTTTGCGTTTAAACCGTTTACAGGCTTAAATACAACTACCAATGTATTGACCATCCCTTATTCCGATTTATTTACGGAAAAGAATATCGGAATCTCGGGGATTAATTTAAATAAAAAGGTGGTCAGTCAATCTATAACCGTAAATGATGCTTTGAGCTATAGTGTCGATAATCTGACTGTGGCAGGTGCAGTAACTAAACTAAGTACAACACAGTCGATTGGATCCAAAAACCTGAATGTGAATGCAACAACTTCCGGTTTGGATGTAGCTAACGCTTCTGTGACTACCAACAAAATAAGTATCGATATTCCGACTCAGAATGTAGATTTTAAAGTTAATCAGTTTGTATTGACCGATGTGAAAAAAATAAATAATATTTCACTTAAAACGCCGGCCGAAATTACTTTAAAAATCAATGTAGCCAACTTGCCATCAGGCATTGATTCACTTTTCTTTAATAATTACACCATTAAACTTCCGGCATCGATGAAATTCAAAACAGGAGATGTAAATGTTAATAATGAAGTAATTATCAATCGTGGCTTCAAGGTACGCGACGGATTTACAAAGGTACTTACGCTCGAATCATTCGATTTCGGAACGAACGGATTAACACTTACCAACGGAAATTTTGTATTGAACGAAACGTTGAAATTAAGTGGTGGTGCATACATTAAGAATTCAAGTATCAATTCTTCCGAATTAAGCACAGTATCGGTCAATCCTACCATCACCATCGGGACAATACCAATTGCGAAAATTGAAGGACAGGTATCACCCAAAATTGACCCGATCAGTGAAGTGATAAAAGTTGATGTTCCGGAAATGCTGAAAAGCGGTGATAATAATTTGGACATTCAGCATCCGGTGATTACACTCGAAATCGGCAATACCATGGGCATTCCGGTCGATCTGGCCATTAGTCTGATTCCTAAACGTAAAGGAGTTGCCATCGCCAATTCAACAATTAACACGACCATTTCGGTGGCTGCCGCACAGACTCTCGGAGAATACACCTGGAGTAAATACTGGATTGCTAAAACCAACGACGGAGTTACCACCGGTTTTACACCTGTTATCATAGCCAATTTATCGGATATGCTTAAAACTTTCCCTGACGAAATTGAAGTACGCGCCACACCAACCATTACAGGTACGAATCATAAAGTTGATTTATATTCGAAGAAAAATGCTATGAATGTAAGGTATACCATAAATGTTCCTCTGGATTTCGGACAAAATTTCAGAATTCAGTACCGCGATACAATTTCCGATTTACAGAAAAACCTGAGTGATTTCATTGACTATGCTAATCAGATTGATATAGTGGCAGTTGTGAAAAACCAGATTCCGATGGATTTGGGACTTAATCTGATACCATTGGATGTGAACAATAAAGTGATTACGGGCTTAACAATGAAAACCGGAGATAAAATAAAATCGTGTGATATCAATGGAAATTCTCAAACAAGTCTCATAACACTTGGATTGAAAGAAACAGAAACCGGAGCATTGAGCAAACTTAATGCGTTCGATTATACGGTTAATGCCAGCAAAAACAGCACAGTAGCCGGATTACCTTTAAAATCAAGTCAAACAGTTGGTATAGAATTAAGAGTCAGAATTCCGAAAGGTTTAACCATAAAATAGGAATTATAAAACTTAACTCAGAACGATTTGAAGTAAATAAATTGAATCGTTTAACTAATAAAAAATCATAAATACTAACTTACAAATAAAGATATATATGAAAAGAGTAATTTTTTCGACCATAATAGCTGCTGTATCACTGTTAAGTCTCAGTGCTCAGGAAAACGTACATTCCATGTATTTCCTCAATGAATGGAGTCAGCGAAACACTTTGAATGCATCATTTGCCCCTGAAAACGGTTATTTCACGTTACCGGTTTTGGGTGGAATAGAAATAAGGCTGAATTCAAACTTCGGATTATCCACCTTTTTATATCCTCCGGTCGATAATTCGTTGAAATACATGACTTTTCTTAATAAAAATGTTGATGCAACCCTTTTTCTGGATAAATTATCTCCCATTTCGTCCTTTCAACAGAATTTAAATCTCAATTTATTTTCGCTGGGATTTTATGGCTCACAAAACGGATTCTGGTCGTTCGGTCTTTCACTGAAGGAAAAAATGAACGTCAACCTTCCCAAGGATTTGTTCAGATTGATGAAATCAGGTATGACAGGTTCAACCAACTCATTCGATTTGAAAGGTATTTCAATTGAACAGACTAATTATGCTCAGGCTGCGTTAGGATATTCAAGAGAAATAAATTCTCAGATAAGGGTAGGGTTGACAGCCAAGTTGCTGTTCGGCTTATCTTCCGAAAGAATTGGCTACGATAAATTTGATGTGCTGTTAAATGCTGATAAATACAGTATTACTGCCAACGGACAAACCCAAATGATTTCAGATATGGTATCATTTGAAAAAGACGGAGATTATAACGATCTGACGAAACCGGCTTTCAATACTTCAGGCCTGAAACCTTCGGGCACCGGCTTTGCTGTCGATTTGGGAGTAACCTACAAGCCAATACCAAAACTGACACTGGCAGCTGGTATCAATGATCTGGGTTCAATCAAATGGAAATCGGCTTCAATTCAGACTGCTGTTGCTGCATCAGATTTTATGTTCGATGGCTTCAGTGAAATCAATGGTGACAGCATTTCAGGTCAGTTGGATCAATTAAAAGAAGATGCATCAAAATTGTTTAAATTTAAACCGGTTACAACATCTGAAAATTTGGTTGACAAATTGCCTTACAACCTGAATGTTTCTGCTGAATACAGCTTGTTCAATAATGAAAATCACGATATTCTTGTTGGTTTACTTTACAGAAATTACAAATATGCTTCTCAGACCAATAATGATGTGATTGCGGCTCTTACCTTAAAACCACTTTCATGGTTTACAGTTTCCGGAACAGCTCAAATTACCAATTCGGACTATAATAAATTCGGACTGGCTTTGAATATCTCGCCGAATTGGATTAATTTGTTCATAGCAGCTGATTATATCTCGCCAAAAGTGAATCCTCAGTATATACCCATCGACAATGTAAAATTAAATTTTGCAATTGGTGGAAGTATAGGATTGGGTCGGGGTAAGGATACCGACAAGGATGGTGTAAGCGATGCTAAAGATGCCTGCCCGCTGACCCCGAAAAATGTAAAGGTTGATAAAAACGGATGTCCGCTCGATTCGGATGGTGATGGAGTCGCCGATTATCTTGATAAATGTCCCGATACACCGGCTGAAGCTTATAACAAGGTTGATGCTTATGGTTGTCCGGTTGATACCGACGGTGATGGAGTACCCGATTATCTTGACCGTTGTGCAAATACACCACTTGCAGCAAAAGGATTTATCGACGAAAAGGGTTGTCCGCTTGATTCGGATAAGGACGGAGTGCCCGATTACCTTGATAAATGTAATTCAACTCCTGCAAATGTGAAAGTTGATGCAAATGGTTGTCCGCTCGATTCGGATGGTGATGGTGTTGCTGATTATCTCGATAAATGTCCCGATACACCTAAAGCTGCCGGAAACATGGTAGATACAAACGGTTGCCCGTCTGATAGTGATGGCGATGGAGTGCCGGATTATCTCGACAAATGCCCTGACACACCTGCAGCTGCACGCACTGCTGTTGATGCAAACGGATGTGTTGTGGATACAGACGGTGACGGAGTACCCGATATGATGGATAAATGTCCGAATACACCTGCCGAAGCAAAAGGAAAAGTAGATGAAAAGGGATGTCCGGTTGATTCGGATGGCGATGGTGTACCCGATTACGCCGACAATTGTCCGAAACTTGCTGGTGTTGCATCTAATCATGGTTGCCCTGAAGTCAGGAAAGAGGTTAAGGAGCTCTTCCGTAAAGCCCTGCAGGGAATTCAGTTTGAAACAGGTAAGGATGTAATTAAAAAAGAATCAAACCTTATTCTGAATCAAATTGTTAAAGTCCTGAATGATAATCCTTCTTATTTAATTGAAATTCAGGGACACACTGACAATACAGGCAAACCCGAAATGAACCTTGAGTTATCGGCAAAAAGAGCAAATGCAGTTCGTAACTATATGATAGCGAATAAGATATCCGAAAATCGTATCACTGCTAAAGGATTTGGTGATACACGTCCGGTAGCAAGCAACGCTACTGCCCAGGGAAAAGCTAAAAACAGGAGAGTGGAATTCGTGGTTTCATTTCAGGAGATAAAATCAGAATAATTAAACTGGTTCATTTTATAAAGGAGTTGAAAGTTCAACTCCTTTTTTATTGTAAATATTGAAGAAAAAATATTGTTTTTTGCTTGTATTTTAATACTTTTGCGCACCGAAACTGAAATTCGGTTTATGTACCGGGTTTTTTAATAAGAAAATAAAAATCAGTAAAATATATATTTATGGGAAGAGCGTTTGAATATAGAAAAGCTACAAAAATGAAAAGATGGGGCAATATGGCCCGTGTATTTACAAAATTAGGAAAACAAATTACCATAGCTGTTCGTGAAGGCGGCCCTGAACCTGACACAAATCCGCGACTCAGAGTTTTAATTCAACAGTCGAAGAAGGAAAATATGCCTAAAGAGAATGTTGAAAGGGCAATAAAAAAAGCTACTTCGAAGGATGAGGCCGACTACAAAGAAATGGTTTACGAAGGTTACGGACCCAATGGTATCGCTATTGTGGTGGAAACGGCTACCGACAATCCTACACGAACTGTTGCCAATATACGCAGTTATTTCAACCGTTATGGCGGATCGTTGGGAACGACAGGCTCGTTACAATTCCTTTTTGATCACAAATGCGTATTCAAAATTGCCCCGAAAGCGAATTATTCACTCGAAGATCTTGAACTCGAACTTATTGACTTCGGAGTAGATGAACTGGTTGAAGATGAAGACGCTATCATTTTGTATGGCGAATTTCAATCCTATTCAACCATACAAAAATACCTCGAAGAAAATGAATTTGAAATTTTCAGTGCTGAGTTCGAAAGAATACCAAACGATATGAAAGAACTGAATGAAGAACAAAAAGCACAGGTAATGAAATTGCTGGAGAAGATTGAAGATGACGAAGATGTGCAGAATGTGTTTCATAACATGGTGGAATAAAACAACGGATACGACAATCAGTAAAATAAAAAAACTCCTCACGATTCATTCGTAGAGGAGTTTTTTTGTGATCCCGACGGGATTCGAACCCATGACCCACGCCTTAGAAGGGCGTTGCTCTATCCAGCTGAGCTACGGGACCAGTCACTTATGAAAATAAGGTTTTTGTAATCTCGTTTTTACAAAAGTGCTGCAAAAGTAGTTTTTTTTTTGCATTGTTGCAACTGTTTTCCCAAAAAAAAGCCTTTCCACACCTAATGTTTGCTGAAAAATAGCTAATTTTGCAGGCGGTTGACATTTTATTTGTAAACCAATCGAAAATTTGATAAATCATTAAGTTTTCCGGTTTTTTTGTGCTTAAATGATTGAGGGACTTGTTTTTGAAGTACATCATTTTGTCTGATTTTTTTTATTGAAAAGGATATCATAAAAATATCAGCGCAATAAACGGGATAAAAATGCAGATACTAACAGGTACCTGTTTCTTCAGTGGTTTAATAGGTCAAAATATATATAAAAAACAGTGAACGCATGAAAGTAATGAAATTTGGCGGAACATCCGTAGGTTCTGTTCATGGAATTTTAAGTGTAAAAAAAATAGTTGAAGCTCAGAGCGAATCAGTAATAGTGGTTGTTTCGGCTCTTTCGGGAATTACCGATCAGCTCTACAAAGTTGCAAAACTTGCATGTGAAGGCGACGAAAGCTATTTATCAGAATATCAATCGATGCTCCAGCGACATTTGGAAGTGATTGAAGCTGTGATTCCTGAACATAAAGCTGAAAATGTTCGTCAACTTATAAAATCACTTTTCAACGATTTATCCAATATACTCAGAGGAATCTTTCTGATCAGAGACACTTCGCCAAAAATAATTGATACCATTGTAAGTTATGGTGAATCAGCATCTTCGCTGATTATCTCTAATGCCATAGAAAATGCAGTTCATTCCGAATCCAAAAATTTCATTAAAACCGTTCATCAATTTGATAAACACATCGTTGATTTTGCAACCACTAACCAGCTTATATGCGAAAAATTTGCTGATTTCAAAGGAATTCCGGTTTGCGGTGGATTTATTTCATCCGACAGCACCACTAATTATATTACAAATCTGGGAAGGGGCGGTTCGGATTACACAGCCGCAATTTTAGCTGCTGCCCTCAATGCTTCCATTCTCGAAATCTGGACTGATGTCGATGGTTTTATGACAGCCGATCCTCGCATTATCAGCAATACTTATGTGATTGAAAAACTGAGTTTTAGTGAAGCCATGGAACTTTGTAACTTTGGTGCCAAAGTGATTTATCCTCCAACAATTTTCCCTGTTTTTCATAAAAATATTCCGGTTGTCATAAAAAACACCTTTAATCCGGAAGCAAAGGGAACCTATATCTCACAAAAAAGTGAAAGTGAAGCTTCAAAAGCCATTAAGGGAATTTCGTCTATCAACGATACATCGCTTATCACCATTCAGGGGCTTGGTATGGTCGGGGTTATCGGAGTAAATTACCGAATATTCCGGGTACTGGCCAAAAATGGTATCAGTGTCTTTCTTGTTTCACAGGCTTCTTCCGAAAACACAACTTCCATTGGGGTTAAAAATGCCGATAGTCAGTTGGCTGTAAAAGTGCTGCGACAGGAGTTTGAAGCCGAAATTGCTCAGGGTGAAATCGATAATATTTTTTCGGAGGATGATCTCGCTACAGTGGCAATTGTTGGCGATAACATGAAACGTACTCCCGGAATCGCAGGAAAACTTTTCGGGACCTTAGGTAAAAACGGTATCAATGTGATAGCCTGTGCTCAGGGTGCATCCGAAACCAATATATCATTTGTAACCGACAGAAAATCGTTACGTAAAGCATTGAACGTTATTCACGACTCTTTCTTTCTGTCTGAATATCAGGTGTTAAACGTATTTTTAGCCGGAATCGGAACAGTGGGTAGTAATTTAATTGAACAGATTAAAAAACAACAGCCCAAGTTAATGAGTCAGAATGGTTTAAAACTCAATGTAGTGGGTATTGCTTCGAGTAAAAAAATGATTTTTGCCCGCGAAGGAATTCAGCTTGACAATTATCGTGAAAATCTGAATAATAATGGTCAGGATGCAAGTTCGTCGCGTATCGCACAGGAGGTTATTAATATGAATATTTTTAACTCTGTATTTGTGGATTGTACAGCAAATCACGAAATAGCTTCGTTGTATCAAACCATGCTCGAAAACAATATATCGGTGGTAGCAGCCAATAAACTTGCAGCTTCGTCGTCGTATAAAAATTATTTTACACTCAGGGAATTATCCCGTCGCAAAGGCGTTAAATTTCTTTTCGAAACGAATGTTGGTGCCGGATTACCTATTATAAACACAATGAACAGTTTGATTAACAGTGGAGACCATATTCAGAAAATGCAGGCCGTTCTTTCAGGTACCTTAAATTTTATTTTTAATACTATCAGCGAAGATATTCCGATGAGCAAAGCCATTCTGATGGCAAAAGAAGCCGGTTTTTCCGAACCTGATCCGCGCATCGACCTCAGCGGTAAGGATGTTGTACGTAAACTTGTGATACTTGCCCGCGAAGCGGGATATCCCGTGGAACAGGACGATGTGAAAAAGAATCTGTTCATTCCCGACGATTATTTCAAAGGTTCCATCGATGAATTCTGGAATTCGATTTCGAAATTAGATGAAGAATTCGAGGAAAAACGTAAGAAATTATCCGTTCAGGGCAAACGCTGGCGCTTTGTGGCAACTATGGAAATGGGCAATTGTGAAGTAGGTTTACAGGAAGTTGATAATATGCATCCGTTTTACGATTTACAGGGAAGCAATAATATTGTGCTGATTACCACCGAAAGATACAACGAATTTCCAATGATGATCAAAGGTTACGGTGCCGGAGCAAGCGTAACTGCAGCCGGTGTCTTCTCCGATATCATCAGCATTGCCAATATCAGATAATACTTCATTGTGGTTAAATAATTGATATAATGAAGTTGAATTATTATTTGCTCTTTCTTCTGTTCGTTTTTTTTTCCTGTTCACGACCGGCACCACAAATACCGGCCAACAAACCGGATGCAAATGATAGTATGAGAATGGCTGTTGTACAGGCTAACGAAAAACTGATTATGGCCGAAGATAGCCTTGTGCGGATTTATGTGAATAAAACCGACAGCGTATTTCAGAAATATAAATCGGGCTTTTGGTATAAAATTAACTATCCGACTAAACATCAACCGGTTAAGACAGGTGGAAAATACAGGATTCAATATTCGGTATATACATTGGATAATAAATTTTTATTGAATGAAACAAAACGGGTTGAAACAGGCAAACGTGAAATTATCAGAGGATTAGATGAAATGCTGCTGCTGATGCACCCTGGCGAAAAAGCAACTTTAATAATTCCCTGGTACCTTGCTTACGGTCTGAAGGGCGACCTTAAAACCGTGGGTCCGTATACTTCGGTGAAAGTCTATCTGTATGTGTATAATGAACCTTCGGGTAATTAATTGTAAATTATTAATCTGCATCAACTCATATTTGATATTCTTAACTTTTAATTTCGGGATAATAATCGGATATTTGCAAACGAATTTATTTTAATCATTTATGAAACTATTTTCAAGATTATTGCTTCTTTTGGTTGTAATTACCGCTGTACTTTCATCGTGTAGCGATAATGTAACTTATGCTGAACAACTTAAAGCCGAAAAGGAACTTATTGCCGATTACATTAAACGAAATAATATTAAGGTTGTTTCGGAATTTCCTACTAAATTCCCCTGGGATGAAAATGTTTATGTGTTGACTAAATCAGGAATGTATTTTCATCTTGTAAGTCAGGGAGATATGACTGAAGGAGCCGATACCCTGGCAAAAAACGATTTGGTAGTGCCTCGCTTTTATCAAATTACTCTTAATACCGACCCGGTTACAATATCGAACTGGAATACAGTCGATTATCCATATCCTACCACATTTAATTATAATGACCTGACTCAGGCTTGCGCCGGATGGCACGAGGCTGTTTCGTATATGAAGAGGAATAATTCACGTGCATTGTTTATCCTGCATTCAAAAATCGGATTTACTGCTACCGACAATTCGGTTGTTCCTTACCTGTATGATATGAAAATTAAAATTCAGAAATAAACAAACATTTCAGAAATTTGATATAAGTATAAAATAAAAAAGAAAGTAGGATCATTATTCTGCTTTTTTTATTTAAGTCAAATCCGGTATAAAAAATTTAACAATCAAATATCAGAAAATCATGGCATTAATTAAATCAATTTCAGGTATCCGCGGAACGATAGGTGGAAAAGTAGGAGAGGGGTTGAGCCCTGTAGATGTTGTAAGGTTTACAGCTGCTTATGCAACGCAAATAAAGGCCAACAAAACCTGCACCTCCAATCAAATAATTGTTGGTCGTGATGCCCGTATCTCCGGCGAAATGGTTAATCAGCTGGTAGTAGGCACATTGTTGAGCATGGGATTCGACGTTGTCAATATAGGTCTTGCAACCACACCGACCACCGAACTCGCAGTGACTATTCACAAAGCTGCAGGTGGTATTATTTTAACTGCAAGTCATAATCCGAAACAATGGAATGCGCTTAAATTGTTAAACGAAAATGGCGAATTTCTGAATGCAGCAGAGGGCGAAGCAGTATTGAAAATTGCAGCTGAAGAATCATTTATATTTTCACCTGTCGACGAGGTGGGTGTGTTGAGCTATGATGACACCATGCTCGAAAAACATATTGAAAGTGTGCTTTCGCTCGAACTTGTTGATAAAGAGGCGATTGCTGCCGCTGATTTTTCGGTGGCCATCGATTGTGTAAATTCAGTTGGTGGAATTGCAATTCCGGCTTTGTTAAAGGCTTTAGGTGTAAAAAGGACAGAAGCACTTTACTGCGAACCAAACGGCCATTTTCCGCACAATCCCGAACCATTGCCCGAACATCTGACCGATATTTCGGAACTGATGAAAAACGGAAAAGCGGATGTGGGATTTGTAGTAGACCCTGATGTCGACAGATTAGCAATTATTTGCGAGGATGGAAGTATGTTTGGTGAAGAATACACATTGGTTTCAATTGCTGATTATATACTGCAAAATACACCGGGTAATACGGTTTCGAACCTGAGTTCAACGCGTGCTTTGAGAGATGTCACCCGAAAATACAACTGTGAATACAATGCCGCTGCAGTTGGTGAAGTTAATGTGGTTAGCAAAATGAAGGCTACCAACGCTGTAATCGGTGGTGAAGGAAATGGTGGCGTTATTTATCCGGCCAGTCATTACGGAAGAGACGCTTTAGTGGGTATTGCGCTGTTTCTTACACTTTTATCGAAACAAAAACTAAAAGTTTCGGAACTTCGTAAAACATATCCTGATTACTTTATTTCAAAGAATAAAATTGAACTCACACCTTCAATTGATGTTGATAAAGTGCTTAAAACAATAAAGGAAAATCATTCACAATACGAAGTAAATGACATTGATGGAGTCAAAATTGATTTCCCGGAAGGATGGGTTCATTTACGAAAATCGAATACCGAACCTATTATCCGTATTTACTCTGAGGCTGCCACTGCTGCAAAAGCCAATGAGTTTGCACAAAGTATAATTGTACAAATCAAAGAAATTGCAGGTATCTGATTTCTTTCCTCCTGAACAAAAAAAGGAGCATTTTGAAAATAAAAGGAACGTAAATTACATAAAATCACTAATTGAATTGGGGATACTTATGTAATTTGCGTTTTGAAAAAATCTTTTTGAAATGGTTTTTGCTTTTAATTTGCGGAATTTACGTTCAAAATAATTTTTTTATACAACTCAGATAAGGAGAGTAACTATCTGCAGATTCAACTTTTTGAAGATTTTATACTTTTTAAAATCCGCTCCATCAGTGAAAATCTGCGTTCAATTGTTTTTTAGCCTGCAACATTTATTGATTCACACGACATAAAAAAAAGTTTACTGAAATGAAATTCAGTAAACTTTTTTTTATAATACATTGAAAATAAGCCTTTTCAAGGATTTTTAGCAATAATTTCCGGAAAATATACCCTTTTAATCAATTTCAAGTTGCAGATTTTTTCTTAATTTCTCGAGTGCAGGGTTTTGTTCCACCATCAGTTTATATCTTTCTTCAGGCGACAAAGTGCGTTGAGAATCAGATTCTTCTACCAATTTAATAGTCATTTTTATTGAAGAATTCATAAGCCGGTTGATCAGAAATCCTGTTATGTCCGCCTGAATTTTTTTTAATTCATTTTCCTGAATGAAATTATTGACATGTACTTCAAATTCATTTTCCGACACTCTGACAGGTAAATTTGTATTCTGAAACCCAACCATTTTAATTTCGTCGCTGATTGTTTTTCCAAATTCGTTCCATGCTTCCAGCAGGGCTTTATCGTCGAATCTCTCATTCATCTGCACCTGAACTTTTTTAGTCGTTTCGTAAGTTTCCGGAGATGAATGAACTGCATTTTGTTTCGAAATGGAAATACTTGCAGGTCGTTGTTTATTCACCGGCTGATTTTGAATATTTGCAGGTGTTTGTTTTTGATTGATGCTCCCGGTATCTGGCTGAGCAGGCTGAGCAGGCTGAGCAGGTCTGGCCGGTATCCTGTTTTCGTTAACCGGGGTTTCGTTGTTGCTGATTGTATTATTTGTGATTTTCTGAAGTGGGATTAAATCTTTATCGTTCAATTCAGCTTTTTTTTTTTTCATCTGTGAGCTGACACATACGAATCAAAGCTATTTCCACCAAAAGTCGCTTATTTTTGCTGATCCGGTAATTGAGATCACATTCATTACTTATCTTAAGTGCCTGAAAAAGAAAATCCGATGTACAATGTTGTGCCTGTTGATGATAACGTTTACCTATATCAGCCCCGACTTCGAGAAGTTCAATGGTAGCCGCATCCCTGCAAACCAAAACGTCCCTGAAATGAGAACTTAAACCGGTAATAAAGTGATTTGCATCGAAGCCTTTGTTCAGAATATCATTGAAAATGAGAAGAGCCTTTTGCACATTACCTTCAAGAAAAGCTTCCACCAGATTAAAATAATACTCATAATCAAGCACATTCAGGTTTTCGATAACACCCTGATAAGTAATGTTATTCCCGCAAAAACTTACCAGTTGATCAAAAATTGACAAGGCATCGCGCATACCGCCATCACTTTTCTGGGCAATTATGTTCAGTGCATTATCGTCGACATTAACATTTTCTTTTTTAGCAACATACTGAAGATGTGCTACAGTATCGGCAACAGTGATTCTGTTAAAGTCGTAAATCTGACAACGTGATAATATGGTTGGAATAATTTTATGTTTTTCGGTGGTAGCCAGAATAAAAATGGCGTGTGAAGGCGGTTCTTCGAGCGTTTTCAGAAATGCATTGAAAGCACCTGCCGAAAGCATGTGAACTTCATCGACGATGTAAACACTGTATTTACCTATTTGCGGTGGAATTCTCACCTGGTCGATCAATGAACGGATGTCCTCCACACTGTTGTTTGAGGCAGCGTCGAGTTCGTGAATATTATACGAACGCTGATCGTTGAATGAAACACACGATTCGCATTCATTGCAGGCTTCATTTTCGGGCGTTAAATGTTCGCAGTTAATCGTTTTTGCAAAGATACGGGCACAGGTGGTTTTCCCTACACCCCGCGGACCGCAAAACAGATAGGCATGAGCTAAATGATTGCTTATGATTGCATTTTTCAGTGTGGTTGTAAGTGCCGTCTGACCTACAACCGAATTAAAAGTTCCGGGACGGTATTTACGGGCCGAAACAATAAAATTGTCCATATATATCGAATTTTTTCTGTCTTGGAAGTGCAAATATACAGAAAAATTGACCAATAAAAACAAGCTGTTTTAAAAATTAAGCAAAGCTAAAAATCAGGTTAAAATCCTGTACCTGCCATTGATGTACGAACAGTTTAATATTCAAGCTATTTTATTAAATTTGCAATATAAAATGTTTAAACGCCGTGATTTTAAAATAATACCGGATTGTTCAGATTATCAGTTAGTTGCTGTTTGTAACAATTGAACGTACTGCAGGTAATATTTTTTTTATCGAAATGCAGGCTGAAATAAAGCCGGATAATTTTATATGTATTCTGTCTGAAAATACGATGATAAGTTATATTTATTATTTTTTCAAATCATTACTTTATTTTTTTGTCGTTAAAAGCAATTTAAAACGTCAAAAGAATTTTATGTCCGGACATTTAACTCCGGTAATTCACTCTATAGGTGAAATAAGCGATGGAAGTATTGATGATGAGGATATTAAAAAGATTTATTTATACGGACAGGCAATTCCTGCTGTGCTTGGAGAGGCTTATTGCCATCTGAGAGGAGTTAAAATGTCGCACAACGAACGATTATCACTCACCTATTTAGGTTCAATTACCGGCTTATTCGACGATTTATTTGACCGCAGAAACCTGCCGCCGGAATACATACTGGATTTGCTCCGGCATCCTGTCGAAAAGATGACTTCCTGTCAGAATGAAAATCTGCTGGTTCGTTTGTATTTGCTTGGACTTCGGAATTCTGATCATCCCGGACTTATAAAAGAATATGCCATTAAGGTTTATGAAGCACAGATTTCGGGTTTACGTCAGGAGTCCGGAGATTTGAGTGAAGAGGAGCTCAGTATCATTACTTTTAATAAGGGCGGATTTTCAATGCCATTGTACCGATGTGCGTTCAGAGGCGCGATAAGCAATGTTGATTATGAAATGCTATACAATCTTGGAGCAATCGGTCAGCTGGAGAATGATCTTTTCGATGTTTATAAGGACTTTAAAGCCGGCTTACGAACACTTGCAACCTCTGTTTCGAATGTCGGACATTTAAGGGAAATATATGAAAATCAGATTTATAAGATATTCGGGTTAATTAATATGACCGAATATCCTGAGAAAAACAAAAACAAATTCAAACATTTCAGTGCCATGGTAGTCTGTAGTGGATTGGTATGTCTTGATATGTATCAGACTTTATCAAAAAGTTCAGAAAATAAATTTCAGATTCAAAAATACAGTCGGAAACAATTGATTTGTGATATGCAACGGCTTTCGAAGCTCCTTAAAATGCTGCATTATACATCGAAGTTTGCCAAAAAATAGTACTTTTGCAGAAAAATTTTCAACACTCAAAAAATCTTATGGCCAAAACAAAAAAGCCTCTTCCGTTATTAGAAAAAATTTATATTACCGATATTGCGGCTGAAGGTAAAGCCATAGCCAAAGTCAATGATGTGGTGGTTTTTGTACCTTTTGTTGTTCCCGGCGATCTGGTCGATTTACAGGTTACACGTAAAAAAAATCATTACATGGAAGCCCGTCCCGTTCACTTTCATGCCTTTTCAAATCAGCGTCAGGAGGCGGTATGTGAACACTTCGGAATTTGCGGTGGGTGTAAATGGCAAATCCTGCCTTATACCGAACAAATTCGTTACAAGCAAAAACAGGTAGTTGACAATCTGACCCGTATAGGAAAAATTGAATTACCTGAAGTGATGCCAATTCTCGGATCCGCCAAAACAGAGTTTTACAGAAACAAACTCGAATTTACATTCTCGAACAAACGCTGGAGAACCTTTGAGGAAATCTCCAAAGAAAAGGTCTTCGATACTATGAATGCCCTCGGATTTCATATTCCAGGTCAGTTTGATAAAGTACTCGATATCAATAAATGCTGGTTGCAGACCGACGATTCGAACGAAATCAGAAATGAAATCAGACGATATGCACTTGCAAACAATCTGACATTTTTCGATTTACGTAATCAGGAAGGTTTTTTAAGAACATTGATGATCAGAACCACTTCGACCGGCGAATTGATGGTAGTGGTTGTATTCTTTTATCACGACACTGATGCTCAAAACAAACTTCTTCAGCATATCTCCGAAAAATTCCCTCAGATTACTTCTTTACTTTATATCATCAACAGTAAAGCCAACGACACCATTACCGATCAGGAAGTAATGCTTTACAGCGGAAAGGAGTTTATCTATGAACAAATGGAAGAGCTCCGGTTTAAAATCGGACCGAAATCATTTTATCAAACCAATTCCGATCAAGCCTTCGAACTATATAAAATTGTACGGAATTTTGCGGGATTGACGGGTAACGAATTAGTTTACGATTTGTATACCGGCACAGGTACGATTGCCAATTTTGTGGCCCATCAGGCCCGCGGTGTAATCGGAATTGAGTATGTTCCGGAAGCAATTGAAGATGCAAAGGAAAATTCGCAAATCAACAAAATTGAAAACACTTTGTTTTATGCAGGTGACATGAAAGATATTCTGAATGCTGCTTTCATCGAAAAACACGGAAAACCTGATGTGATTATTACTGATCCGCCAAGAGCCGGAATGCACAATGACGTGATTGATGCTATCATATATGCATCACCTGCAAAAATTGTATATGTCAGTTGTAATCCTGCTACCCAGGCCCGGGATTTAAGCCTGCTCGACCGGCATTACAAAGTTACTGCAGTTCAGCCTGTCGATATGTTTCCTCATACACATCATGTTGAAAATGTGGTATTACTCGAAAAGAAAATTTGATGAAACCGGAAGTTAAGAAAAAAATTATTTGACCTGAGATTAAATCAAAATAAATTATACACTCTGCCAAAAATTTAACTTATGTCGAAGCAAGTATTTCAAACCAATTCACCCACCCGTTGGAAGAGCTTTGTGTGGGCATTTCGTATAATAAGTGTTTTGCTCATTTTCCTTATCGCTTCAGTTGTTATTTCGCTGGTTAATAAACATAATTACGATTTAAAAGTGCTGACCTACAGCACTCAGAAACTGCCTGAAGTCAACCGGGATAATGCAGCTGTGAAAATCTCAAAAGCTGAACAGATTGCTTTTGCTAAATACATGCATCAGCTTCGGCATAAACGTAAAAATAAATCCCTGAATCAAACCGAGAACCTCCCCAATCAGGTTAAAAGTATTTATCCTGTTCGTGCCGGTTTTTATGTAAACTGGGACATCAATTCTGTTTTTTCTCTTAAAAGGCACATCAATAAAATGAATCTTATTATTCCGGAATGGTATTTCCTGAAGGATGAAAAAGGAAAAGTTGAAAGCAGGGTTGATGAGGAAATGCTTGAATTCATTCACAAAAATAAGGTTGCAGTAATGCCATTGTTAAGTAATTTTTATCAATGGAACAACGACAGTACTTACTTGTTACTGAAAAATGATGTCTATAGAAAGAAACTCATCGACCAGATAAAAACGGTGGTCGACACCAACGATTTCAGGGGCATCAATATCGACTTCGAAAACTATCCGCAAAAAATGATACCTTATCTCGTTAAATTTTCAAAGGAATTACACGAGGTTTTTCACGAAGACGGATATCTGACTTCGATTGATATGAATCCGGGTGCAAATGCTGCGCTTTACAAAGAGCTTAATCCTTATTACGATCTGATTTTCTTAATGGCTTATAATGAGCATTTTATTTACGGAGAGCCGGGTTGCATTTCATCTTTAAAATTTGTAGAAGGTGAGCTGGACAAAGCAATGAAGGAAATTCCGTCAGAAAAGGTGGTACTTTGCGTTGCAGGTTATGGTTATGACTGGCCCAAAAACGGGGTGGGCAAAAATTTAACTTACCAGAATATGATTTCTACTGCAAAAGCCAACGACCAAAAGGTGTTTTTTAATCCTATGGGCAGTGATATATCCATGTATTATACCGACGATAATGATGTGGAACACGAAGCTCACTGCAACGATGCAGCAGGTATTTTTAACCTGATAAGAACATCATCCAATTTTAATGCAGCAGGAGTGGCTTTATGGTATTTAGGTTCCGAAGATCCCCGCATCTGGCGTTTTTATTCAAAAAATCTTGATACCCAATATCTTAAAACTCATCCGTTAAATTTTCAGTCATTAGAGAAAATTGATGCAATCGATGCCGTATCTTATGAAGGCAAAGGTGAAATTCTGGAAATTATCAATCAGCCCAAAAAGGGAATGACTGATTTTCAGTATGATAAAGAAGATTTGTTGATCAACGATGAACAATATCTTTCTTTGCCAAGTTCATACATGTTAAAACGGTTTGGTGCAAACGATCCGAAAAAAGTTGCCCTGACATTTGATGATGGTCCTAATGAAGAATATACGCAAAAAATACTCGACATTCTGAACGAAAAAAATATAAAGGCTACATTTTTTGTGACCGGTATTAATATCGAGAACAATATTCCGATAATTCGTAAAATGTACCGTAACGGTCATGAAATTGGTAACCACACATTTTCGCATCCCAACCTGGAGCTAACTTCCGAAAACAGGGAAAGAATTGAATTGCGCTCTACAAGATTACTGCTCGAGAGCATCCTTGGTTATTCTACCTTACTTTTCAGACCACCATATAATACAGATGCCGAACCCAAAAATCTGTTTCAGATTAAGTCGCTTGAAGTTGCCCGTCAGGAGGGATTTATCTGTGTTACTTCATTTATCGATCCTAACGACTGGGAAGAAAATACAACAGCCGACAGTATCTTTGAACGGGCTAAAATGCAGATAAACAAGGGAAATGTGATTTTGCTGCACGATGCCGGTGGAAAAAGAAATGAAACCATCAAAGCTCTGCCACGTATCATAGACTATTATCAGAAACAGGGTTATCAGTTTGTACTTGTATCGGACCTGATGAACAAAAAAAGATCGGATGTGATGCCGGTGGTTTCGGACAAATTCTGGTTTACCGAACGAATGAACATGATTTTCTTTACGGCTACCTATTTCTGGGATCATTTCCTGCATGGTTTTTTTGTGGTAGCTATCCTTCTAATGATTTTCCGTCTGTTGTCTATCGGTGTGTTAGCACTTATTCAACGTTCAAAATCGAAGAAGTTTGTAAGCCGGCATTCAGACTATAAACCAAAGGTAAGTGTGATTGTACCTGCATATAACGAAGAATTAACAGCCAGCCGGACTGTTCAGAAACTTTTAAATTCCGATTACTCCGATCTCGAAATCATATTTGTGGATGATGGTTCGAAAGACAATACATATCAAAAAGTAAACGATCAGTTTGGCAATCATCCTCAGGTGAAGGTGCTTACCAAACCCAACGGAGGCAAAGCTGCCGCTCTGAATTATGGTATCGGACACGCATCAGGCGAAATTCTGGTTTGTATCGATGCTGATACAATTCTGCTTCCCGATTCAGTATCGAAAATGATACCATATTTTGCTGATGAAAAAGTGGGTGCTGTGGCCGGAAATGTAAGAGTAGGAAATACCGTGAATATGCTTACGCGTTGGCAGTCAATTGAATATACAACAAGTCAGAACTTCGATCGACGGGCCTATGATGCTGTAAATGCAATTTTAGTAGTACCGGGTGCCATCGGAGCATTTCGCAAGACAGCAATGTCGGAAGTTGATGGATTTACAGTCGATACACTGGCTGAGGACTGCGACCTGACTCTCAGACTCTTGCGGGCAGGATACAAGGTTCGAACCTGTAATGAAGCCATCGCCAATACCGAAGCTCCCGAAACTGCAAAAATGTTTATCAAGCAACGTTCGCGCTGGACATTTGGTATAATGCAAAGTTTCTGGAAACACCGCGATTTGTTATTTGTACTTAAAAAGTGGAATATCAGCTGGATTGCATTGCCCAATTTACTGATTTTTAATTTTATCATACCGGTATTTTCACCAGTGGTTGATATACTTTTTATTGCAGGTCTGTTCACATACAGTGCTCCGGTATATGTTGCCATGTATATGGGTTATTTCCTGCTTGACTGTATTATCAGTTTTATGGCATATAAATTCGATGGACAGAAATTTTCACTGAAGATATTGCTGTATATATTTGTACAACGCCTGGTATACCGTCAAATCATGTTCTATGTGTTACTTTTATCATACAAAAAGGCGATTAAAGGTGAGTTGGTAAGTTGGGGAATTTTAAAAAGAACAGGAAATGTAGTTGATTAATACATCAGTTCGGGTTTGATTTATGACGAAAATAAATATCTAATATTCAATTATAAAATCAGAAAAATCATTTTTTATGTACAGTTTCATTGCTTCAATCGTTGTATTAATTCTGGGATATATTATTTACGGTAAGATTACTGAAAAGGTTTTTGGTATTGATAAAAACCGTCCTACACCGGCCATTTCAAATCCTGATGGAGTTGATTATGTTCCAATGCCGTGGTGGAGAGTATTTTTAATTCAGTTCCTTAATATTGCCGGTCTGGGTCCTATTTTTGGTGCAATAATGGGAGTAATGTTCGGTGCATCGTCGTTTCTGTGGATAGTGTTGGGAACAATTTTCGCAGGTGGCGTACATGATTATTTGTCGGGGATGATGTCAGTCCGTGCCAATGGTGCCAGTCAGTCCGAATTAGTGGGGATGCATCTTGGCAAAGGTATAAAACAGTTTATGAGGGTGTTTTCGCTGGTTTTAATGGTGCTGGTTGGGGCTGTGTTTGTTTCAGGTCCTGCCGGATTGCTTGCCAAACTCACACCGGACACCATCAATGTAACCTGGTGGATTGTAATTGTTTTCACCTATTATATTCTGGCAACTTTACTACCCATCGATAAAATTATCGGTAAAATTTATCCGGTTTTTGGTTTTGCTCTTTTATTTATGGCGATAGGTATTTTATGGGGGTTAATTGTAAATAAAGCTCCGATTCCGGAGTTTACCGATGGCTTATCCAATTTACATCCCAAACATTTACCCATATTTCCGATGATGTTTGTGTCCATTGCTTGTGGAGCAATTTCGGGTTTTCATGCCACACAGTCGCCTTTGATGGCGCGATGCATCGAAAACGAAAAGCTGGGCCGGCGGGTGTTTTACGGAAGTATGGTTGCCGAAGGTATTGTTGCCCTGATTTGGGCAGCAGCAGCTTCGAGTTTCTATGGTTCAATTCCTCAGTTACAGGCTTTTGTTTCTTCTCTTCCTGCTTCTGTGAACGCTCCGGCACAAATTGTTGATCAGATTTCGCGCACCTGGCTTGGTCAGGTGGGAGGTGTACTGGCATTGCTTGGTGTAATTGCTGCTCCGCTGACTTCGGGCGATACAGCGTTACGGTCGGCAAGGTTAATTGCTGCCGATTTCCTGAAAATTGACCAGAAACCGATTACAAAACGATTGATTATTTCGGTACCGCTTTTTGTATTGACATTCATAATTTTACAAATGGATTTTAACGTGTTATGGCGTTATTTTGCCTGGTGCAATCAGACTCTGGCTGTTTTCACGCTTTGGGCAATTACCGTTTATTTGTCAAAAGAAAAACGGTTTTACGCCATCTCAATAGTGCCGGCCCTATTCATGACGGCTGTGTCAGTTAGTTATATTCTGATGGCTCCCGAAGGTTTTCACCTCGATCAAACCGTATCTGTAATTTCGGGAATTGTAGCCTCATTTATAGTTTTAACAGGTTTTATCATCCGGCAAAAATCGGGTTTTGGAAAATTAAATTAAAATGTGTTACTTTACATCGATATTAAAAGCACCGGAAAAAGAGTGATTTTGATGCATTCATTTTCTCTGAAATAAATTTCTGTTTAATTTAACTATTAATAAAATCAATCAGTATGGCAGTTGAAATACAAGAGGTTAAGACGAAAAAGGAACTGAAAAAATTTATTCGGTTTGGTATAGATTTATATAAGGACTGTGAGTTTGCAGCTCCGCCTTTGTTAATGGACGACTTATTGAATTTAAGTAAAAATACGAATCCGGCTCTCGAATTTTGCGAAACTGCATACTTTATCGCTTTAAAGGATGGCAGGATTGCCGGTAGAATAGCCGCGATTATCAATCCGCTTGCCAACGAAACATGGAAACAAAAGAATGCCAGATTCGGTTGGGTTGACTTTATTGACGATGCTGAAGTTTCGGCAGCTCTTTTTCAGGCAGCCGAGAAATGGGCAAAGTCAAAAGGAATGACTGCTATTCATGGTCCGCTGGGCTTTACCGATTTTGACCATGAAGGAACTCTGATCGAAGGTTTTGATAAACTCGGGACATTAGCCACCATATATAATTATCCCTACTATCCCGTTCATATAGAGCAAAATGGGTATCAAAAGGACATAGACTGGAAAGAATACCTGATTACGGTGCCCGAAGTTTTTCCGGAAAAATATTTTCGTATAGCCGAAATTGTAAAACAAAAATTCAACCTTACGTCCAAACGATTCAGGTCGCGTAAGGAAGTTGTAAATAATTACGCACATAAAATTTTTGATTTGTTGAATCTGTGTTATTCGCATTTGTATGGTTTTACAAAATTGAATGAAAAACAGATTCATTTTTATATTAAGTTGTATTTCAGCTTTTTCAGGCTGGATACAATATCGATTGTTGTTGATGAAAAAGATGATGTGGTTGCACTCGGTATTGCAATGCCAAGCTTTAGCCGTGCATTACAAAAAGCAAAAGGAAAACTCTTTCCTCTGGGTTGGTATTATATGCTCAGGTCGTTGTACAAAAATAACATCATCGATTTATACCTGATTGCCGTTCATCCCGACTATCAGAGCAAAGGAGTAACATCTGTGATTTTTGCCGATTTAATGCCCAATGCTGCAAAAAACGGTTACAAAGTTGCCGAATCAAATCCCGAACTGGAGACAAATACAAGAATGTCGTCACAATGGGGAAGTTTTGAGTATATAAATCACAAGAAAAGAAGAGTTTATATCAAATCAATTTAATTTTTATTCATAACCTGAAAGATGATGAATAAAAATTAAATATCAGAATTTTTTAATCTTATCGTCGACCGGCCCGTTGGTACAATAGCCAGACAGCCTGTTGGCAAATAAAAAAATGACACGTAAATTTGATTTTTTGGTCATAGGAAGCGGAATGGCAGGAATTAGTTTTGCCCTGAAAGCAGCTCCCTATGGAAAGGTTGCTTTACTTTGTAAAACAACACTCGACGAATCCAACACAAGTTATGCACAGGGAGGAATAGCTGCGGTAACTTATGAGCCTGACAATTTTGAGAAACATATTCAGGATACCCTGATAGCAGGCGACGGACATTGTAATCCCGAAGCTGTGGAAAAGGTAATTCACGAAGCCCCTGAGCAAATAAAACAATTGCTGGGTTGGGGAGTTGACTTTGACAAAACCGAGAAGGGACTTTTTGATTTACACCGGGAAGGAGGACACTCCGAATTCAGAATACTTCATCACAAGGACAATACAGGATACGAAATTCAACAAAGTCTTATCCGACAGGCAAAAGCAAACCCTAATATCGAAATTTTCGAAAATTATTTTGCTATCGAAATACTTACACAACACCATCTGGGCGAAGTAGTAACTCAGCATACGCCTAATATTGAATGTTACGGTGCTTATGTGCTGAATCAAATGAGCAACCATATTCACACTTTTCTGGCAAAAATTACCTTAATGGCTACCGGTGGCATCGGAAGTGTATATGCTACCACAACCAATCCGGGAATTTCAACCGGCGACGGTATTGCTATGGTGCATCGGGCCCGTGGTGTGATACAGGACATGGAGTTTGTTCAGTTTCATCCTACCGGATTATATCAGCCCGGCGCCCGGCCCACTTATCTGATTACAGAAGCCATACGCGGGTACGGTGCCGTTTTGAGATGCAGGGACGGACGTGAATTTATGCAGAAATACGACGAACGCGGATCATTAGCGCCCCGCGATATTGTTGCCAGAGCTATTGATAATGAAATGAAAATTCGCGGACACGAATATGTGTATCTCGATGTTACACACAAAGATGCTGAGGAAACAAAAAAACATTTCCCTAATATCTATAAAAAATGTCTTGAATCGGGCATTGATATCACAAGGGATATGATTCCGGTTTCGCCGATTCAACATTATCTTTGCGGAGGAATTTTAGTCGATCTTGAAGCCCGCACATCAATTAAACATCTTTATGCAGCAGGTGAATGTACCTGTACCGGCTTGCACGGAGCTAACAGGCTTGCATCCAATTCTTTGCTCGAAGCTATTGTATATGCTGATGCCGCTTTCAAAGATGCTGTAAAACAGCTTGACTCAATTCAATTCAACGAATTTATACCTGAATGGAACGACGAAGGTACAAAACTGCCTGAAGAAATGGTACTTATTACGCAAAGTTTCAGAGAGGTCGAACAAATTATGAATACCTATGTGGGCATAGTCCGTTCCAATCTTCGTTTGAAACGTGCTATGAGCCGCCTCGAGATAATTTTTAAAGAAACCGAGGATTTATTTGATCGTTCGGTCGTTTCGAAGGAAATTTGTGAGCTGCGAAATGTGATCAGTGTTGCCTATCTTATTATAAAACATGCACTCCGGCGCAAGGAAAGCAGAGGACTGCATTATACAATCGATTATCCAAAATCAATGAGACACGATTTTTAATATTTCAATGATGAAAATCAATTTTTTTGTTTTATTGCTGTTCATATTAATAATATCGAAAATTTATGCCGATAACAAAAATACCGGCGATCAACGTACTGTGATATTAAAAACTGAAAACGGCTGGAGTAAAACTGATTATGAAACTCCTCCAATCAGTAGTATACAGACTGTGTCAGAAGGTATTAGCTATTCGGCAAATTCAGAAGGAATATTTATTATCTTACCAAAAGCCTCGAACAACGTGAAATTACTTGCCATGACCGGTGAAGTTGTGTGGAGCGGAAATTTGGTTCAGGGCAGGTTCTTTATCCCTACACGACAGGGTATTTATTTTTTGAAAGTAAATAACAAAAGCTATAAAATTATCTGTAAGTAACTTCTTTTTTTTTTAATTAATCGAATTTACGAAATATATATAGGGCTATGAAAAAATTACTAAAAAAGTTAATCGATCAACTGGCTGAATCCGGTTTTTTAAAGTTTTTCTGGCGTATTTTCGGTAAACCGATAAAATACATCATTTATCATCTCAATGCAGTGGTTGTGTTTTATAATGATGAAGAAAAATCGAAAATATTTGAATTGATTAAGTCCGTCAGGAAGGAAAACAAAATGTTGTTAGACAACAACGAGGCTTATCAGTTATTTATGGCCGTTAAAATTACGAATAAAGTGGAAGGCGAAATTGCTGAAATCGGTAGTTATACAGGTGGTTCGGCAAAGTTAATATGTGAAGCCAAAAAGCAAAAAAACCTACATTTGTTCGATACCTTCGAGGGATTACCCGAATTATCCGAATGGGATAATCCGGATCAATTTCAAAAGGGATATTTTGTGAGTTCGCATCAATTTGTGGAAAATTATTTGAAATCCTATCCCAATGTATTTATATACAAAGGTTTATTTCCTGATACCGCCGGTCCTGTAATCAATAAAAAATTTTCGTTGGTTCATATTGATGTCGACCTGTTTGAGGCGACACTTGCCAGCCTGGTTTTCTTCTATCCGAAGATGAACAAAGCAGGAATTATTATTTCTCACGATTACGATGAACCCGGTGTGCGTAAGGCTTTTGATGATTTTTTTGCCGACAAACCGGAACCGGTGATTGAGATGTCGGGATGTCAGTGCCTGGTAGTAAAAGTTTGATTTATTCATCAATTTATTGTTTCAAATTTATATAATTATGATTGTACACATTGTATTTTTTAATCTGGCTGAAAATGCCGAAGGTAAAACCAAAGCAGAAAACGGAGTTTATATCAAATCTCAACTTGAAAATCTGAAACATCTGATTCCTGAAATCAGAAAAATTGAAGTTGGTATTAATGTACCCGAAGCCGCTGTAGGAAATTTTGATATTGCGCTTTATTCAGAGTTTGATAGTGTAGCGGATTTGTTAAGTTATCAGGCACATCCCGAACACAGGAAAGTGGCTGCCTATATTGCTAAAGTCAGGACAGCCAGAGCAGCCGTGGATTATGAAAGATAAAGATTTGGTTTTAACCTGTTTACTTTCATAAATGTTAGCTAATGAGATTGTAATTTAATTTTTTAAAACCTGTTTGTTATGTGGAAAGATTTTTTTTATTTTTCCAGAGGGCAACGTCTCGGCATAGTACTGCTGATGTTGCTGATTGCATTGAGTATTGCGATTGATACTTTTTTGCCCCGTTTTTATCCCGAAGAAGTGAACCCGAATTCGGGTTTTCTGAACGAAGTAAGCGAATTCCGAAAAAGTTTAGTCTCACGCGATAGTCTACGAAAACTGGCATGGGACGAAAAGTATAAATATGAGTATTCGGGAAAGAAATTTTATGATTTTAAAAAACCTGAGGTTTATACGCTGTTTGAATTTAACCCGAATTTGATTGATTCGGCGCAATTCGTACGGCTTGGTCTGAAACCATTTATTGCATCCAATATACTGAAATTCAGAGCAAAAGGAGGAGTTTTCAGGACTAAACCGGCTTTTGCAAAAGTGTATGGAATAACACCTGAAAAATTCAGGGAACTGGAACCGTATATACAGCTTCCGGAAATTGCTGAATTTAAAAAAGATAGTGCAAAGCTGGCAGATGAAAATAAACAGGCCAACCTCAAAGTTGAACTGAACAGCGCAGATACTACCGGGTTGATGCAGGTGAAGGGAATCGGTCGTTTTTATGCAAAAAACATCATCAGGTTCCGGCAGCAAACCGGTGGATTTGTTTCAGTGGATCAGTTGCGTGAACTTTATGGAATGACCGATCAGAATTTTGACAAAATAAAAAGCTTCTGCACCGTAAATTTAAATCTGGTACAAAAAATCAGAGTCAATATTGCAAGCGTCGAACGACTGAAATCTCATCCGTATCTCAATTTTTATCAGGCAAAAGCCATCTATGAGCTTCGGAGAAATAAAGGAAAGTTACACAGTATGAATGAATTAAAAGAGATAGAAGAGCTTACGCCCGAAAATCTTTCAAAGATTGAACCCTACCTGAGTTTTGAATAAATAAAGACTAAAAAGAGGCTGTCTCAAAAGTCCCCATCAATTTTAATAATGCTATAAATTGTAAGCTGGGTATTAAATAATTCATTTTTCTGAACGCAAAGACACACAAAGCCGCAAAAGTGTTTTCTTCGTGTTGTTGCGACTTTGATTCGTTGCGTTCAAAAATAGCTCTTACAAATTATTAGCAGGTTGTTCAAAAAATCAACTTTTGAGACAGCCTCTTTTTTAAAAATTTGAATAAATCCGGCTGAAAAATTCCGGATTAAATTATTCCCTGATCTTCACTTTTACAGCATTTAATCCTTTTCTGCCTTTTTCAATTTCAAATGAAACCTTATTCCCTTCTTTTATAGGGTCGATGGTGCCATTCACGTGAACAAAATACTTTTCCTTTGTTTGATCTTCGATGATAAAGCCGAAACCCTTAGTGTCGTCGTAAAAGTCGACTCTACCGTTGCGTTCAGCAGGAAGCTCCTGTTCTACTCTCCGCATAACACCAATTTCGATAGTCGATATATCGATAATTTTCTTTTTTGACGGGTCGGGTGGGGTGTCGGTAATTCTCCCATTTTCGTCAACATAGGCAATCATGTTATCAAGACCGCTTTCCGAAGGATTTAACTTTCGTTCTTCTTTTTTCTGCTGTTTCTCTTTTCTTTTTTTTAAACGTTTTTTCTCGTTCTCCTGTTTGATAAGTGTGTTTTGAGATTTTGACATTAAATAATTTTTGTTAATGAATTGAAGGCATTGTTCGTAGAGAACAAGATTGAAAGTATTTAAAATGAAGGGGTTAAATTTCTATTCAACCTCTCGCGGGGCAAAATAAATGCTCTTTGTTCTGACAAATTTAGTCTTTATGCAAAGATACGAATAAATCCCGGTTTATTAATTATTACTAATGCTGATTGTCAAAATCACGATTTCTTTAATTTATGTACAACGTTTTGATTCTCAATTTAAAAATGATGTAGAAGTTAAAATGAGAGTTGTAAAATGGAAGTTAATAAGAGGAAGTTAAAGAAGTTATGAAGAGGAAGTTAAAGAAGTTATGAAGAGGAAGTTAAAGAAGTTAATAAGAGGAAGTTAAAGAAGTTATGAAGAGGAAGTTAAAGAAGTTACTTTTTTTAAGCATTTGAAGGATTAAAAATGCGTAAAACATTCGAACTTTTACGAAATCTCATCCCCCTTGGGGGGCAGGGGGGTTGCCGAGCTTGAATAAACAGAAGATGATGAAGTTATTGGAGCGGGGAGCGGGAAGATTTTGAAGTTAAAGAAGTTATGAAGAGGAAGTTAAAGAAGTTATGAGGAGGAAGTTAAAGAAGTTATGAAGAGGAAGTTAAAGAAGTTACGAAGAGGAAGTTAAAGAAGTTACTTTTTTTAAGCATTTGAAGGATTAAAAATGAG
>CALCBD010000018.1 GCA_937897985.1 uncultured Paludibacter sp.
TTATTCAAAGTTACAAAGATGTCACAGCTACGCTGCTTAATACTATAATTCAGGGGCGTAGCCCTGACATCATGGTAGAATAAAGGACAAAACAGAATTTGAAGGGCGTAGCCCTGACATCTTATTTATATAATCAGGAACTAAAAAAATTGCAACCCCTGATTCGCATAATTAATTATTTCTTTGTATTCTCAGTGCCTCTGTGGTTATTAAGAATCACCGACACCCCCCAACCCCCAAGGGGGTGTAGTTTTGCCCGGGTTTAATATTTCCGGTGTTTGTATTATTTATTAATGCGTATCAGGAGTTGAATTACTTTATTCAATTGGCCGTTTCAGTTTATTTCTTTTTCCCGATATTAAGATGTCAGGGCTACGCCCCTCAGATTTATCTGCTTATTCAAAGTTACAAAGATGTCACAGCTACGCTGCTTAATACTATAATTCAGGGACGTAGCCCTGACATCATGGTAGAATAAAAGCCAAAACAGAATTTAAGGGGCGTAGCCCTGACATCTTATTTATATAATCAGGAACTTAAAAAAATAACAACCCCTGATTCGCATAATTAATTATTTCTTTGTGTTCTCCGTTTCTCTGTGGTTAATTTTTTTGATTGTAAAATTATTTAATTTGAAATTTACAAATAAAAAAACCGGACTACTTTTTTTGAAGTAATCCGGTTGTTAAAGCTCTCCCTCTTGGACTTGAACCAAGGACCCTCTGATTAACAGTCAGATGCTCTAACCGACTGAGCTAAGGAAGAATTTTTTATTCTCATTTTTTACAAATGAGCTGCAAAATTAATTGCTTTTTCTGAAATATGCAATATCTTTGCATGAAAATACTCAATTAATTTATGAAGAAAGTTTTAGGAATGGGTAATGCCCTGACAGATATTTTATTACAGATTGAAAATGATGATGTTCTTTCGAAGCTTTATTTGCCCAAGGGTAGTATGCAACTTGTTGACGAAGGCAAATCAAAGGAAATAACAGATTTTTTGTCGAATGTTCAACCCAAAATGGCAACTGGTGGTTCGGCTTCGAACACCATCAACGGCATCACCCGTTTGGGAGCCTCAGCGGGTTTTGTAGGCAAAATAGGCAGAGATAAAGTGGGTGAATTTTTTAATAATGATATGCTGAACAACGGTGTTCAGCCACATTTGCTCTTAAGTGAAACGCCTTCCGGACAATGCACTGTTTTGGTCTCGAACGATGGAGAAAGAACTTTAGCCACTTATCTGGGTGCTGCCTGCGAGTTGGTTGCTGCTGATTTGAAGCCCGAAATGTTTGAAGGTTTCGATATATTTCATATTGAGGGATACCTTGTTCAGAATCACGATTTGATTCGCACTGCAGTACGCATGGCCAAAAATGCAGGACTGTTGGTTTCTATTGATCTGGCAAGTTACAATGTGGTGGAAGCAAATCTCGAATTTCTGAATGAAATTGTACGTGAATATGTCGATATTGTTTTTGCCAACGAGGAAGAAGCCCGTTCGTTTACCGGAAAAGCACCAGAAGAAGCGCTGATCCACATCTCGGAACACTGCGATATTGCAGTTGTGAAAATCGGAAAGGATGGATCGTACGTTAAATCAGGCAATGAGAATATGTTAATTCAGCCTTATCTGGCCAATTGCATTGATACCACCGGAGCGGGCGATTTATATGCAGCCGGATTTCTTTATGGCTTGTGCTGTGGTTATCCACTCGGAATTTGCGGAAAAATCGGTTCTTTGGTCTCGGGCAGAGTAGTCGAGGTTTTGGGAGCGAAGATGGATGATACTGTGTGGTCAGAGATTCATTTGGAAATAAAAAAGATGCTTGAATAAACACCATAAGTTTTACTGTCTTCGATTGACCGGTTTTTTTCGCACAACCAATCATAATTCAATTAATACCTGTATTTATATAATCGGATGCTAAAAATGATTATATGAAGGCAACTTTCTGAACTTACAGTTTAAATGCAAAATATCAGACTTTATTTTTCAATTGTGGCGGCTATGATTTTTTGGTCGGTGTCATTTATATGGACACGTGTAGCCATTGAATCGTTTCATCCGGTTACGCTGATTACATTACGTTTAATCATTGCTTCAGTATTGCTGTTTGTTGTTTCAAAAGCTGCCGGTAAGTTTCAGAAAATGAGGAAAGAAGATCGGAAATGGTTTTTCCTGCTGGCTTTTTTTGAACCGTTCATGTATTATATCGGTGAAACCTACGGTCTGACAATGGTTGCTTCCACACTTGCTTCGGTTATAGTTTCGACGATACCGCTTTTTGCTCCGATACTCGCCTATGTGATTTTAAAGGAAAAAATCGGTTGGGCCAATATCTCCGGTATAATTGTTTCGCTGGCAGGTGTTTTTCTGGTAATTTACGAGCCCAACGGAGGTTTTACAGCTAATCCGCTTGGAATTGCACTGCTCTTTCTTGCTGTCTTTTCAGCTGTGTGTTATACCACTACACTGCGTAAAATATCAACGCATTATTCTACCCTGAATGTTATTTTCTATCAAAGCATTGTAGGACTGGTATTTTTTATACCCACATTTTTAATCGTCGATTTTTCGACCATCAACACCATTCATGTGACGAGGGAAGCAATCGGAGCATTGTTGATGTTGTCAGTTTTTGCTTCTGTCATTGCATTTGTATTGTTTGCGGGAGTAGTACGAAAAATTGGTGTGGCAAGGACAAATGTTTTTGTAAACTTAATACCGGTATTTACTGCCATTTTTGCATGGTGGGTGTTGGGAGAAGAGCTTACATGGCTTAAAACCGGTGGAATTTTTATTGTTATTTCGGGACTTTTTGTAAGTCAGTTCAGTAAGATGAAATTTAGTTTAAAAAGAATCCGCGGAACCGAATATTGAAAGACTTATATTGAATTTTTTTCTGGTTTGTAATTTTACAATCAATTTCAATCTTTAATTTTCAATGTTTATGCAAAAGAGAATCAATCCCTTTTTCAGTCTCTTTCAATGGTTAATAGCATTCCCGGTATTGTTTGTCCTGACCATATTAACAGCACTGGCAACCATTGTTCTTTCTCCTGCATTTCCCGATAAAAAATTCTCATATTTTCCTGCAAGATGGTGGGGCAGGGCATTTTGCTATCTTTTGTTTATCAGAGTAAAAATTAGCGGACTTGAGAACCTTGATGACAAACAATCCTATGTTATTGTGAGCAATCATCAGAGTATGTATGATATTTTTGTGTTATATGGCTGGATGCCAATGATTTTCAAGTGGATGATGAAAGCCGAGTTACGTGCAATTCCTCTGGTGGGAAAAGCCTGCGAGTCGGCGGGTCATATTTTTATCAACCGTTCAAGCGCAATGGCTGCAAAACACAGCATCGAACGGGCCGAACAAAAACTCCGTAACGGTGTGTCACTTGTGGTTTTCCCCGAAGGAACTCGTTCTTATACAGGTAATCCCGGAAAGTTTAAAAGAGGTGCATTTCTGATAGCTACTGATTTAGGGTTGCCTGTTGTACCGGTTACATTGCGGGGTTGCTTCGAACGTTTGCCCCGCAACACTTTTAATGTTCGTCCCGGATGGATTGAAATAATTGTACATCAGCCCATAAGTGTAACCTCATATTTGCCGGATAAAACCGGTGAATTGATACAACTCGCCTATGACATTGTAAATTCCGGTTTGTAAAATTCGCAAAAATCAGTGCTTTTCCGGTTTTTTGCTGAAAAAATTCATCACCGTTTCGTTAAATACAGCAGGATGTTGTATCAGAACATGATGATACGAATCGGGAAATATACATAATGAGGCAGATGGCAGTGACTGATAAATTTTCAATGTATGCTCAGCTCTGATCATGTCTTTATCGCCTGCCATAACCAATACCGGACATTTGATTTTTTTAAGTTCGCTGAAAGCAATATCAGGTTGATTCAGCATCATTCTGAGAAGTGTTTTTTCTCTTTCGGTAGACGCTTTCTTTTCCAGACTATTTTTCATTTCTTTCAAATCATCAGGGTAAAGTGCTGTTGTATCAGCAATAGTGTTGGCTCCCGAAACTGCTAATTTCTTTACTTTTCGAGGGTATTTCATTGCCAGTATGATTCCGTCGATGCCACCATCGCTCCAGCCCAACACAAAAGCCGAGTCGATTTTTAATTCATCAAGCAGTGATGCAAAATCATCAGCCATCATATCGTACGACAAAGTGTCAGGATTTCCGCCCGATTTGCCCTGCAAGCGGCTGTCGACGGCAATGACTTTGAAATTCTTTTCGAAATACGGAATCTGATTTTTGAAAGCAGCCATTGAACCACCATTGCCATGGAGCATTAGTAAGGGCTGTCCCTGTCCGTATATTTCGTAATAAAGTTTGGTACCGTTGATATTCGTATATTTCCCTGCATCCGGATTGCTGCCGTACTCAATTGTTTTTTTCTGAGCCGAAAGTGAAACTATGATGATTAGCAATAAAAAGACGAAATTAGTGTGCTTTTTCATGTTGAAATTACTTTTTACGAGATGTTTAAAATATTATGTCAATGAAAACTAATTGTTTAATACAGGGAATTCTGCTTTTGTTTTATATATCTCTTTGATAATCAATTGTATTTTCCTGTCGTTCAAGCCTTCGTTATAAAAGAAAATTTCACCTTGAGTTGCCAGCTGCCTGTTGATCAATAATTGTTTTCTAACGATTTCAGCGTTTGAAATTTTTCCGCTCACCATTAACAGAACTCCCGGTGCAAAGATAACAGAACTTTTTTTATCAGCAGGTAAAAATGATTGTGCCTGACTAACGGTATTTCTGTAGCCTGTGCTGTCGTTGCGGTAACACTGCACAGCCAGTAAATCGCAAATGCCATTGTTCACCCACTGCGGCCATTCCTGCATCAGGTTGTCTTTGCACCAGGGATACGGATTGGGGGCAAAACTGACCATTGCATCGGGCTGAGTGGTTTTTACTTTTTTGTAAACCCGTGTTCCGAAATCATTCAGAATATCGAGTCGCCACCTCATCCAGGCTGAATCTCTGAAGTTTTGCGGCGGTAATTGACCGTTGTGCTCTTTTTGGTAACGCTTCAAAGTCAGTTTGTCGTAACCGGAATTGATGCACGAAGCAGGCAGACGGTCGTCGCCCTGAATGCCATCCACATCGGGATATTTACGAATGCCTTCGGTAATTAAATCAATCAGATATTGCTGAACTTTAGGGTTAAAAGAGTTAAAATAGAAATCATGGTTATTGTAATTTGCAGGTTTTCCGTCATTTCCAATACCTATCCAGTCGGAGTGTTTGGCCAGAATGGGATTGTTTTGAGCAGAAGCCGGTTTTATGTCGGCCATAAATCCAAACTCAAACCAAAAGAAAACTTTGATGTTCCGTTTATGTGCTTCGTTGATTAAATCGCGCACCGGATCGCCGGTCGGACTTTTCAGAGGATAATGATATGTTTTCTTAAACGGAGTCAGCAAACAGGTGGAATCAATATGCGTATAGTTGGTGTTTTTCAACAAAACCCTGCTCGGATAAAGCGTTTTGTTCATTGCATACGACACCACAAACACCGAATTAAAATTAAGTGAATCGAGCATTGTCACAAAATCTACCACATTCTTATAACTTTTAAGTACATCGGTATATTGCGGATCGGGCACCCAAACACCACGAACCTGTGCTTTTTCCTGCGCAGAAAAATTAAAGCAAAAGGATAAAACAAAGAAAGAAACAAGTATTTTTTTCATTTTAAATATATTAAACCATTAACCACCAATAACCACCAATAACAATAATAATCACCAATAACAAAAACAACCACCAATAACAATAATAACCACCAATAACAAAAATAACTACTTATAACCACCAATAACAATAATAACTACCAATAACTACCAATAACCACCAATAACAAAAATAACCACTAATAACAATAATAACTACCAATAACAAAAATAACTACCAATAACAAAAAAAACCACCAATAACAAAAAAATCCACCAATAACTAAAAAACAACCACCAATAACAATAAATATCAAAAAAAACTACGTTTTCCAAAACCATTTTCGCCTTACCGTATAAACCGTTACCACCATCATTCCGCCGGTTATAATCAGACCTTTGGCAATTCCCATCCAGGGTGTGATTTCGTATAGTTTATTGATGTACGGCATTAAACCAATCAACGCTAAAACGGGTACAACTAAAAAAGTCCCGGCCACATACGCCAGCATCGGATTTTGACCAATTTCGGCTACATGTCTGAATATCTTATTATTCCCGAAATAATCCGTAATCACCGAAAAAAAGATCAGCGTAAAGATAGCCAATCCGGCAGTAATAAAGAAATAACTCATCGTTGCATGGTCTTTCCGGATACCGCCTTCGAAAGCCTCGAAAACTGTTCCGAGCAGCAGCCAGAAAAGACCCCACTGAAAAAGCCTGAAATACATACGGCTCAGGGAATGTTTTGGACTACGAAGCAGATAATAAGCCACAATTCCCAATGCAACATTCAATATGAGATTAGCAATCAGGTATCTGCTGTAAAGGCAAATCAGATTACTCAACACAAATGCAAACATTACAGTAATTGTCCACCTCATATTTTTTTTTGCGGGAAGTTTAGGTGTTTGAGTATCATTGTCGCTGAAACGGGCCAGCAGAATATCGCCGGCAATTGTTCCCGGAATGAGAATAAACAGGTACTTCAGAAAATCCATCCGGTAAAGCCAGTCATTTTCAATGTACAATCCGGATTTCAGACCGTCGGGTAAAAACTGCATTGGGTTAAAATTCCAGATCCACTGATTCCAGCTGCCATCAGCACCGGCGCTAAGTCGAAAAGCGAATAGTACAGCTAGGATTCCTAATCTGGCGACAACAGAATTACGGGTATACAACCAGCTTAATGTGCCAAAAAAAGCCATATTTGCTAAAATCAGTATAATTATGTCATTGTGAGAAAGTTTAAATCCCTGTACGAATACATTGGGTTGGGAAATGACATTGATAGCTATCAGGCTGATTAATAATATTATTCCGGTGCGGTTCAGATAACTGTTTCCTTTATCAGTCAGCGATGAGAAGCGAACAAAGCTCATAAAGAACAATCCGAATGCAAGTAAAGCAAGTTCATAATTCCACTCTCCGTTTAAACGATACGGACTGCAGTGATAAATAGAGATGGAAAAAAGCACCAGCAGAAAAACACGATAGAGAATGGCCGGAAATAAAGTCCTTAATGTAGCTCCGTTTTCCAGTTTTCTGTTTAGTGATAAGGGAATAGCTGCACCCATGGCAAATATAAAGAAGGGAAAAACCAAATCGACCCAGGTAATTCCGTAAATGCCGGGGTCGAAACGGAAATCAGACCGCGGACCAACCTGGGCATGGTACATCCATGCCGGAAGGGATTCGGCTATTGTGCCCGAAAGTACCATACCTATGATAGCCAGGCCGCGCAGGGCATCGAGTGCAGAAGAGCGATTCTGCCTCTCCGGCTGAGAGGGAACTTTAAGTTCATCGTGGATTTCTTTCATTCAATAAAAATATAAAACTTTTTCGATCAGTGAATTCATGTAATTCAACAAAATTTTTAAGGTATTTTGAATGCAAAGACGGAAAGTTGCTAAGGCAAAAAGATGAATAACATTGCAACTTAACGGCTCAGTGACTTTCCGTTCAGAAAGTATTCAAACTACAAATATATTGTATTATTTAATTACAATTTTAGAAGTCAGATTTACGTTTCGGCCTTTTATGTTCAGAATAAAAACACCTTTTTGCTGAATAAAAATGGTTTTAAAATCATTGGGCAAAGTCATCTCCCAGTTTTCGGTATAAATCAGTTTACCTGTTAGGTCAACTATCCGAATCAACACCGGTTCAACATTTACGAGCCTGAGATTGATTTGTAAATTTTGATTTATATCGCTGAAAACCAATAGTTTTTGTTCATTATTCCCGATCTCCGGTACTGCAGTTGATAATCCGAGTGATTTGCGCAAGAGGTATGTGAATTTTTCAGGAGTTAAAAATTCCACGTCAGCGCCAATGGAAGTGTTAGCTTTAATGCTTTCCATCAATGTTTTAAGACGTGGCAGTGTAATGTCGTTGGTTTCGAGTGTGGCATTATCGTACCGGAAACGTTCGTAGCCTGCCATCAAAAACCGTGGTTTGGTTTTACCGCTGAGTTTACTTACAATCCGGTCGCGGGCAGTTGTAAGATTTGAGACATCTGCATAAAAAGTGTCGTCGTTAACGTGATTGTAGAGCAGACCTCCGTAATTTGTATAAGCTTTTTGCGTTGTCAGTGCGGGGTCGAACAGTATCGTCAATTGTGAATTTGTTTGACCCGAAAATGCACCTAAATTGCTGAAATTAAAATTGTTGGAAATAGTTATGCCTCTGTATTGCGACGAACCGGCACCATTGTAATGTTTGTAGGCATATATCGAATTCACATTGAATTTATTCATTAATGCCGATGTTTTTGCTTTGGCATCAGGGAGATAAGTGGTTGGAAAAACATCGGGATAAGCATAACCCAGTGGAGTGGAAACTGCCATAAATCCGTCGTTGGAGGTAGCTGAATTATAATAATATTGAGCTACAAATGGAAATTCGTCGAGCATTTGCAAATTGAAACCCCATGCCAGAGGTACCTGACCGCGGGTGGAAGACTGCCATGCTCCCCCCTGAAATCCGAGATTCCAGTTCCCCGCATCGCCTTCGGAAGAGATAAAAAGTACATAATATTTGTTTTCTAACACAGTGTTTGAAAAATCAAGGTCGGCAGCACGTTTGTAAGTGAAATTTTGGTTGACCGGAAATACATGATGCCACGACAAATTGCTGAGAAGAGTTTCGTGAAAACTTCCGCCATAGGCCGAAATCCATTGCACGAGTGGTTCGGGACGCATCCATCCATACACATGAAAAATTTCGTTCGGATGTTTAGCTTTCAGATAATTCATCACACGTTCAATTTTAGCTGCTTTTTCGTCGCTGAGCGAAGTAAAGCGTAAATCTTCGGTGCCGGCCAGATTCAACTGGAACATCCGCTGATTTACAGCCCAATCGGTCATCTCACGGATATAAAATTTCGAAGTATTGCAACGCGGCATTACATTATCGAGTGCCCAGTCGAGCCATGCAAAATAGCGTTGTTCCTGGGTCAATGCTGTATTATTCCAGCTGTGTGAACTGAGTTCAAGTTTAGACGATACCTGAATGGTTTGCTGCCCGTTGAAATAATCGGGTAAATCTACAGTCGTCGGTTTATTAATATCAATAGCTGTGTTGGTCGAAGGTACAGGTATACAATCTGTCAAACCGCCCAACATGGCTGCAGCTTCGGCTTGCCAGCGAAAAGATTGTCCTGTAAAGTTGCTGTAAGTCAGATTTATATCGTATGTGATGGCACCTTTCAGATAACTTTTAAATGTTTGAACCAATACATTGACATCGGTAATTACCGTAAAATTTACAGCAGCTGTTGTTTTGTAAATATTTTCCCAGGTTTCATCCGATTCGCTGTAACTCCAGGTTTCGTACACATTGCGCAGATACAGACGCGGAGCGTCGCGGTTAACGATACCGGCTATGGTCATGGCAATCAGTTTGTTCTCAGCTGATTGTCCGGTGCCATTGAAAATATATGCGTCGAGTGCAAATATCTGAGCAGAACAGGCAAACAGCAGACTGAAAAAAAGAATTCTTTTGAACATTAAATTGATTCGTTATTTTATGACGGAATTGTATTGGATTTTCATCAACAGAAATGAAAAATTACTTTTTCTTTACGAAAGCCACAGTGGAAGCTACGGCCCGTTCGCTGCCATCCGATGGTTTATTAAGTAAGGTGCCATTGGCTACCATGGCCGACGAACCACCACCATCAAGATTTAAAGCATTGACACATCCCAATGCCTTCATGATTTGGGCCAGTTCGAGCATAGTTGCTCCATCGCTGTGACTTTGACGTCCATCACAAACGAAAAGTATCAGTTTATTATCGGCAGTGTTACCAATCACAGTACGTGGCGGTCGGATGGTAGATGAAAAAATATCTGTCTGAAGCAATTCGTAGTTGGTCATGTATTTACCTGAAGTGGTCGTGGTAAAATCAAAAACTATTTTCCCGTTTTTAATTAAAACCGGTGCACCTCCGATGGCAGTATAAGGATTCCAGTTTTCAGCAACAGCAGGAAAAACAGATGAAAGAGACTTTTGTGGAATTTCACCTTCTACGTTGGGGCTGGGAATGTCATACGTCCAGGTGCCGGTATTCCATTTGAGGGATGGAACCTGGTTCTGTGTAACACCAAAAGCACCTCTGGTTACAGCATAAATATAATTTCCTCTGGTCAATGCTCCGATATTTTCAGCCGGTCTCGAGTTTCTGTCAATTACCAGACTGTATGAAACTGCGGTGGCTCCGTTGTATCCGAAATAACCTCCGTTGGTCATGGTGTAAACCGTTTCGGAACCTGCGTCGGCAATGAATTTGTCGGGTGTTTTGGCTGTTGACGAGAAAAATGTTTTTAATTCAATATTTCCTGTCGACATATCGGCAATTGAATAATACGCTTTGAAGTTTCGTCCGTTGAGTGTGCTATTCGTTTCATATACCCTGATTTCAGGAGGCAGTGCGCTGTTTACCGATGTCATGGGTGTCCAGTTCAACACTACTGGCTGAGGTTCGGGGTCTGTTTTTCCCGAAACTTCATTGCTGTAGGTTGTAAACCTTGAGTTAGAGGCATAAGCCCTGATGTAATAGGTGGCCCCGGCCTCGAGATTTACTGCATTGCAAAATGCTTTTTGCGATGAATTTAAATTAACATGCCATTCTGATTTACTTCCACTGATATCGGGATTCGGATTTTTGCTCCAGCAAATCCCTGTAGTACAGACATCGCCACCATCGTTTGTAAGTGTGTAGTTGAGTGTAAGTTTCAGAAAGGAACTTACTAAATTGTTAATGACAATCTGTGGCGGAGCAATGTAAACAAATGTTTTGGTCACAGCTTCGGAGACAATTGAACCCGAATATGCATACAAACGATAGGAGATTTTACCGGCTGCAGGCTCAGTGTCAACAACTCTGGTGGTGTTTTTATCAACAGTTTTCCAAAGTGTGAAGGCTCCATCGTTGATTGATTTTTCAATTTTAAAGCCGTCGAACGATTCAGTAATTGCATCCCAGCTCAGTTCAATACCGGTTTCAATTGCCGAAACCCTGAAATTCGACGGTGAGTTGATCGGAATATGCTGAACCAAAATAGAAATTGAAGCAGAATTACGGCTTTTATAGAAGGCGTAAACAGTGTATCTGTAGGTGGCAGCTTTCACTGTATTGTCAATCCATTCGGAAATATTTCCAACTACAGTCGATTTAACAACATCGGTCGAACCAACTATTGTTCTTTCAATTACAAATCCTTCTTCATTACGGCTGTTGTCACTCCATGTTAGTTTTAAACTTCCTGCGTCAATTTTTTCCGATTTCAGATCGGATGGAGCCGGGAATTTTACATTGGGATTTGAGTAATCGTCTGTACATGAGCTAACTACTAAAATGCTAAAGCATAAAAATAGAATGAATTTCAGTTGGAATGACATATTAATTCGTTTTAAAATGGGAAAATGGCTTTGCCGGGATAAAGTACTCTGTAAGCATTAGCTTTGGAAGGAACACCTTCATAAAACCATGTTGACTCGTTGTTAATTGACTTCGACCGGTTGTACTGAATCATTTTAGCCAGAAAACCATCGGTAATAATGGCACTTCCGTTTCGTACCAACATTCCGGGAACATATTTTTTACGTAATTCGGAAGTATTAAATACACTTGATAAATCACCATCGACAAGACTTGTGTATGCTGTAATACCCTGTGATTCATTTCTATAGAGTTGCGGTGAAACCCAGTCGGCTTTTTTGTTACTCACCCATTGAGGCCAGTCCTGCAGGTAATTATCTTTTGACCAGCCACGGGCACTTGGTGCCCAGGTCACCAGACAGGTTGAACGGGCGGCTTTGACTGCGTTGTAAAGTGTGGTGGCGTAAGCGGTCATTTTTTCCACTTTCCAGTTGAAAAACTGGGTTTCTGTCGGATTTGACGGGAGGTCGCGTCCGGTTTCAATTTTATAAAGCTGACGGGTGTAATCGTCGTAACCGGCATGTGCAGGAAGTGCAGGTAATCGGTCGTCGCCCTGAACTCCGTCTAATCCCGGATATTTGGTGACACATTCCACAATCATATCGGTAATGAATTTCTGTACTTCGGGATGAAAACCGTTGAGCCAGTAAAAATTATTTTTCACTGTTTGAGTTCCATCCTGTTGTTTGCTCACCCATTCGGGTTTCTTATCGGTAATTGGCTGTGGCTGACCTGCATAATGCGATGCAAAACCATATTCGAACCAGGCAATTACTTTGATGTTTTTAGCATGAGCCTTTTCAATTAATTTCCCCAGTACATCACCCCAGTTACAACCATCAATCACTGTTTGAGCGGGTGTTATTCCCAGCACGTTTGCCAGCGTCTGGCTTTGAAAGAGAGTTTGACTTTTGTTGTAAGTTGTCACACAAATGGTGTTGAAGTTCAACTCAGCTAATAAGTCGACCATGGCGGTCAGATTACTTTCGGAAAAAAGTACCGAGCTGGCTACGTTGGTTACCCACACTGCTCTGATTCCGGTTTCCTGAGGCGACAGCTGCATATTAAAGGTGTAATTTGTTTTGCTGCCATTGGCTGCCGTTATGGTGTGAACCACAGGGCCGGAATAATCGTGTGGAGTGCTGAATGCCGGTGATGCGGTTGCACCTTCCGATAAGGTTGCATCAACACTGATACTTGAAAGATTGGTGCCGTAAGGCAATGTGAAAGTGACAGAATTGTTTGTTATAACACCGGTTCCATCCTGAAACAATGCAGGAATTGAGGCACGGTAAATCTTTTTTTCGTCGGAAAGATTTGAAGCTGAAATGATATATGACTGACTTTTACCGTTTTCGGCGGTAACAGTATATGTTTTAGGTGTAGTAAAATCCTGAACAACTCCCGAAGCCGGTGAGATTTTAGCTTTGGGTGATAAGGCGAAATTCAGAGTAAGTGAACTGACAGGCACTGTTTTGCTTACACCTATTTTGACGGTGAAGTTGATGGTGTCGATGACAATTGACGCATTTTGATCCTCCTTTACTGCAATTTGGAGTATTTTATTTTGGGATGAGAACTTGTCGGTATCATCGCAACTGCTGAAAATTGTTACAAATAAGACGGAGAATAAAAGTAAGCGCATAAATGAAGTTAATTATTTTGTTTGTAAAGAAAAGTGTACAGTTTTGAATTTGGAAAACAAATTCCCGAATTCAAAACCGTACAACTTTTTAATGAATACTATTCAACTTTCAACAGGCTGATACCCTGATTTGTTGCAACAGCAACAATGTAAGTTACACCGGCTGTTGTTTTGTAAATATAAATTTTACCTGTTCCGTTACCATTGGCTACATTGGCTACATCAGTATAAGCAGGACCTGAAATATTGATATATGTGGCTTTGGATGAAATTTTCTCCAGACTTTCGGCCAGTGTCGGGTAGTCGAGCGGACGAATAGTTACCACCCAGCGTTTGAAGCTATCGGTAGCATACAAATAAGCTAAGTAGCTTTTGTCGTTGAAAGTGAAAAATGCATCACCCACCTCACTTGAAGGGAATACAGCTCCAGGAGTTTTATAGGTGGTAACCTGTGTGGCAGGATTAAAGACAACAGCCTGTTTTCCGGTACCTGAGAACAAAAATTCAGTTGCACTGTATTTGTAAATTGCGCCGGCTGAAGTGCCTGTGCCTGGTTCAAGTATACCCGGAACAGTTACGATTGTCGGGGTGGTATTAACAACTCCTCCTGTAATGCTGAATTCGTAGTAACGATTGTTTGCATTATAATCAAAGAAACGGAGTTTTCCATTGGTCAGATCGCCTTCGAAAGTGAATTTATCGCCCAAACGTGGATTGGGAGCTGCTCCCACATTGTACGAGAACAACAGGCTCGGAGCTGAATTAACATCGTTCCATACAAATACTTTCAAAATATTATTTGCCGAATTGGCTAAGTTACAGGCTACTATCTTTCCTCCAATGACGTTAACATCGGTGGTGCCATGAGCGCCAAGACCAGTTTCACCTGTGGTATACATACCTGTACGGTCAAGAAGCTTAGCTGATTTATCTGCTATTTTAATAGCAATTACACCATAAGCAGGATATATGGGAGGTGTGCCTGCTTCCGCTGTCATGCTTTTATTTCCGCGTGCAATATAAATGTAATTATCGTCCATAGCTATTCCACGATCCCAGGCATCTGTTCCGGGTGAAGCAGGAACAACAGTAGCCGGATTTGTGCCTGCTAAAGCAGTTACACCATAGAAATCGGCTGTCCCGAAGTTTGCAAATGTCTGCCAAACCTTGGTGATTTTTGAATAACCCGAAGTAACCACTTTCACGGTAATAATATTGCTTGTGCCGTTAAATTCAAGTTTAAATTTACGTCCATTCAACTTGTCTTCGAAATTGTATTTGTTATTAACGGCAGTAGTATCGAGTGCCACATAATCATCGTTGTCGGTATTTTTAATTTTTACCGATATTGCGCCTGTGGTCAGTTCATTGGTTGTATAGGCAAGTTTTACCGTTTTCAAATCTTCCGAAGCCAGCAACTGAGCAATCCACACTCCGTTATCGAGTTTAACATCCACACCATTCAGCGACAGTTTGGTAAATTTGGGCTGAAGTCCGGCAAAAGTCATACCCACACTGTAAACCTTCACTTCTCCATCCTGAAAAGTAACAGTGTAATTATTTCGTTGATTGTTTGAGAAATTTTTCACTTCGTTGAGAGGCGTTACCATAGCACCTGCAGGTAAGTCGTTGAACAGAAGTGTGATTTTCGAAATAGAGTCTTTTGCTTCGTATGGGATGGTAACATCAATTGTTTTGGCTTTATTGTCCAGAACAACCTGAATGTCAGTAATCCCCTTTACAGTTATCATATTCTCTGACAGAATATTGGCCGGATTCTCAACATCTTTGTTGCAGGAGGTAAATCCTGTGGCTAATCCGGTAAGAACGATAAGCATTAAAAAAAGTTTTGTTTTCATTGTGTATAAATTTAATTGTTTGTATATTAGTTGAATGTAATCACATATTTACGTTCATCACCATTGGCAGCCACCACATAAAAATAGTAGGTTTTTTTGGATATGGTTCTTTGACCGCCAATGCCATTTCCGATGACATTACCCGTACCATCTTTTTCAACGATTTTAGCTGTGAGCGGAATGATGGCGTTGAAACGTGCCTGTTTTTTCTGATCGTCGGTCAGACCGCTCAATCCTGAGAAGGAGATAATGCCGTTGGAAGCAATTGTACCTGCGAATTTCTGAGTTACATCCTCGGGTTTGCTGGCATTACTGTTCATTTTCGATTCCATTACAACCACACATTCGATTGATGTAATGGTGTTTTCGGCACTGTACTCAGGCTCATTAAGCTGTAAACATGATGTGCCGGTTATAATTATGAGAATCAGTATAATTACTTTAAATTTTTTCATTTCTTTAATTATCAATTATGAATTATGAATTATTTACCAGTTGCTGTTTTGTTTTGCCATTACATTATTTCTGATTTCACTATCCGGAACAGGGAATGCGTCCCATTTGGCATAATAGCGCCGTATACCGGTATCGCACGTAACAAGTTCAGCCACAAAAGTTCCATCGGCTTTTTTGGTCCATTTTACTGCATTGTATCTTTTGCCGTTCAATACCTGGATGGCTTTTCCTGTACGGCGTAAATCCCAGAACCGGTGACCTTCGAAAGCCAGTTCAACGGCACGTTCTTTCAGAATATAATCAACTGCTTCGTTAGTAGTATTATATGCCGGAGCAGGAATATTGTTGTTGTGAAATCGTTTTTTACGGAGTTCGTAAACAATCTGTCGCGATTCGGTCATGCCGGCAGGACTTTGAGCCAGGCATTCGGCTAAAATCAGCATGGTTTCGGCATAGCGGAATTCCGGCCAGTCCTGCTCACTACCTTTGGATACAAAATCGTTGTTTGTTTCGTCAAGTAATTTGCGCATGTAATATCCCGTAACTGTATTTCCCGGTGAATTCACTTTGCTGTAGGGAAAATTTTTCATATCCGTTTCATAATTACCGGTCGATTCATCGAAATATGCTTTAATAGTTCTGTTTTTCCATGACGAATTATTGAACAAAACCGTTGCTTTTAAACGCGGATCGCGTTGACCGGCATTGGCATCGGTTACAAACCGGATGGCTGCATGTGCCGGATTCGAAAGTGTAAAGGGAGTGCCATCTGCCATATCGTACGAATCAACAAATTCCTGAGTGGGTGATGCTTCTGCAAGCAATCCCTGACCAAGTATGTCACCTGCCGGTGCATATTTCAGGTCAAAGTTGTGTGTCAGGTCAGGATATTTCCAGTAAACACCCAAAATAACTTCAGGATTATTGATGTTTTTGAAAATAGATGCATAATCGTCGGTATAGCTGAATTTACCCTGAATGGTACGGGCAGCCGCAATGGCTTTGTCGTAACGTTTGGCATAAAGCATGGCTCGTGCAGTTAAAGCCTGTGCAGCATAATAAGTGACTTGTCCGGCATCGGCAGTTTTAGGTAAACGATCGCCTGTGGTGCAATAATTTAAATCCTGTTCAATAAAGTCCCACGATTCGCTCACTGTGCTACGGGCTTTGGCTTTATTCTCCACTTCCATCGATTTTAAGTCGGGCCTGATGACCATACCCAGATTATCGGCTTCGCTGGCATGCGAACGCATAATCAAAAAACCAATATATGCCCTGAAAAACCGGGCTTCAGCTTCGTAACTTTCAGCTTTTGTGCCAAATTTTGATTTATATTTATCAAGTTCGGAAAGAAATTCGTTTATTTTCCGTATCCAGGTATAGCCACCTGTCCATGTATCGAAAGGATTAGCCGATGAACTGACATAACCATCGACGGTCATGATCAGGTTGGCATCTCCCACACCCGCCACAATTCCGCCATATTTAAGAATGTCTGTCAAACCATCACTCATGGTTGAATTTCCTCCCAGTGCATTTCCACCAAACTGACTGTATGATTGGAGTATAGGATAGAAGGAATTCAGGTACAACCGAACGTTGGCATCGTTTTCAAAAGCCAGATCGGATGTGTATCTGTTAGTAGGGTCAAAGTTGACAGGATCCATACATGAATTCAAACCTGCGATAAACAGCAGGCCGATGATAATATGATTAAATGTTTTTTTCATTGCTCTGATAATTCGTAATCTTAATTATAAACTTATGTTCAATCCAATCGAATATACTCTTTGTTGCGGATAATATCCGTTATTTACACTTGGTGCTTCGGGATCGATGTATTTTAGTTTCGAGAAAGTAAGCAGGTTTGTTCCCGACAGATAAACACGTAATGCTTCGAGTTTGGCTTTTTGAACAACTTTACGTGGAATATTTACACCGATTTGGGCATTTTTCAGACGAACGTAGGATGCATCGCGCTTCCAGAAGTCACTGATAGAGGCATTGTTACTGCTCGACTGCGTTGATAAACGCGGATATTCGGCATTCCTGTTGTCGGGAGTCCAGCTACCTTCGGCAAGGTATTTAGGCGGATTTGAGCCCCATTTAAAAATTTGAGTGTAAAATGTTCCGTCCGAATAACCCAAAGCCTGATAGGTGCCTGAAAGCATAACATCACTCATAGCAGCTCCCTGAAAAAACAAGCTTAAATCTAACCATTTATATTGAGCATCGAAATTTAAACCATACATAATCTGAGGTAATGGGTTTTTGGCTATCCAAACACGGTCCGATAAGTCAATTTTACCATCACCGTTAATGTCTTTGAATTTTATGTCACCAATTCGTACTTCTTCAGATGTTTTGGGCGAATATCTCAAATCGTTTTCATCCTGGTATAAACCCTCGGAAATATAACCCAGTACACTTCCCAGCGGTTGACCGACACGTCTTTGATATACAGGGATATTGGGGCTATCGTCAATTTTTACGTAACGGTTTCGTGCAAAAGTGAAATTGCCTTTTATGTTATAATTGAAATTTTTATTAATTACCTTTTTGTGCGACAATTCAAGTTCCACACCACGTACGTCAACGATGGCATTATTTACCACTGCAGGATAATTGCCCCCGATGGAAGGAGGCATTATGCCCGACTGCCCCTGAAGAATATCTTTTGTAACTTTGTAAAATCCGTCCAGTTCGAATGACAATAATCCGTTCCAGAGTGTACCTTCGAATCCGCCGTTGTAGGTGGTTGTGGTTTCCCATGTAATATCTCTGTTGGGTACGGCAGTGGAATACAGGCTCGGACGACCGGTATCACCTATAACCGAAGTGCTGCTTGTTGTAAGTCCGATGCCCTGCAGATACATGAAATCTGAAATGGCATCGTTCCCTAATACACCCCACGAACCTCTTATTTTCAGATTGTTGATAAATGAAAATGCTGCATTGTTTTTAATAAATGATTCTTCGGAAATACGATAACCTAATGAAAGGGCGGGAAAAATCCCTAATCTGTTTTGCGGACTAAACTTGGGCGACCAGTCGGCACGACCCGAGAACTGAACCATATATTTATCCATGTAAGCATAATTGATACGGCTTACAAAACCTGAACGTCCGCCCTGTGAATGACTACCATAAACCGAATTGGGAACCACCTCGGTGCCGAAATTCAAATCAGGAATTTTTGTAATTGGCAGGTTTTGTTTGCTTGCTCCAAAGCTGTTTGCATAGCTTCCGCTTTGTTCCCAAACCAAATCGAGTCCCACATCGTTTTTATCAAACTTGCGGTTGTAGTTAGCAATGGCCTGAAATGTATAACGTGAAAAATAGGAGCTTGCATCCGTTAATTCGTTGATACCGCTCGATAAATGAGGAGAAAATCCCGGAGTCATCTGCAATACTGAACCCACACCCAAACCGGTGCCGTACTGAGGTGTAATCTGTTCGCATGGTAAAAGCAATTCTTTAAAAAATGAATTACTGAAGTCGTAGCCGAAAAGAGTAGTCAGCCGCAATCCTTTCATCCATTTCGAAGCATCATACACCAAACTCATTGATGTTTGTACCGACTTGGTTTTTCTGTCCGAAAATCCCGATTCGTCCCTTGCAATCAAAGGATTGTTGTAGCCAATATAGGTGCCGTCGGGCATTCGCGGATTAACCACCGGTGTGGCTGCAATAGCATAATATATAATGTTTTTATAACCCATTGTGGCTCCTCCGTTATCGGTTGAAGCACTCGGATCGGCAGCTCCGGGGGTAACTCCGGGCTGCAGACGATGTTCGATGCGGCCGGCAATATCCACTTTGAACGTAATGTCATTGTTAATTTTCATATCGAGATTCGACCGAAGGTTATATCGATCAAAACTTACATTCTCAATGATACCATCCTGACGGTAGTAATTTGTACCTACAAAGTACTTCACTTTATTGTTTCCACCAGTCAGATTTAGTGTATGACTTGTACCGGGAGCATAGGGTTTGAAAATGAGTTTAAACCAGTTGGTATTACCCCAGACACCCATTGGATCGTTGCCGTTTTTGATGTAGCCAATGCGCTGTTCGTCAAATTCTACCGGTTGACCATCAAGAATTTTTGCCTGATTGTGATAGCTCGCATAGCCCGGTCCATCGAGAAATTCAGGGAAATTGGCATTCGTTGAAGCGCTGAAAGTTCCGTTGTAGTTCACTGTAATTTTATCGCTCACAGATCCTCGTTTAGTGGTTACCAAAACTACACCGTTGGCACCACGAACGCCATAAATAGATGCAGAAGCCGCATCTTTTAAAACTGTAATGGTCTCAATTTCAGAAGGGTCAAGATTTTGAAAATCGCGTTCAACTCCATCCACCAAAACCAGTGGTGTGGAATTACCTGTGGTTGAAATACCCCGAATGTATATACTCGAACCGTTTTCGCCCGGCACACCGCTTGTCTGTCGGGTTACCAATCCCGATACACGTCCTGCAAGCATATTCGAAACATTGTCGGTAGGCAGTTTTTGTAATTTGTCGGCACTTACTGCCGAAACTGAACCTGTGACAGACGTTTTTTTCTGAACACCATAACCAACAACAACTACTTCATCTAAGTTTTGTGTGTCCTCAGTTAAGGTGACTTTCAGTGTTGATTTTCCGGAAGTGCTGATTTCCTGCTTGTTGTAACCGATATATGATACTATGACAGCGGAATTTTTTGTTTTCAGAACAAGCGAAAATTCTCCGTTATAATTCGTAATTGTCCCGTTCGAAGTGCCTTTCTCCAAAATAGTTGCTCCAATAACCGGCTCACCTTTTTTGTCGACTACCACTCCATTGACTGTTTGTGCCGAAATATAACCTGTTGTTAATGTCAGAATTGACACAATAATTATCAATTTAAAAAGATTTCTCATTTGTATGTTTTGTTGATTCAATTAGTATAAAAACTTTTAGAATGAATTTATTATTATTGTTTTACGGGTTTGTTTCCCATTACAAATTTCAAATTTCCCCCCTGTATTATCTTATTATAATTCAGAGAAATACCTTTATAATTTTTACCGTCGAGCTCCACAGATTTTATGTAAATGTTTTTGGTCGGATTGTTTTTTGCCTCAATAGTAAATTTCCTGCCGCTTTCAGTTTTTATCACAGCTTTGTCGATCAACGGACTGCCAAACACATATTCGCCACTGACAGGATTCATCGGGTAAATACCTAATGCTGACATCACATACCAGGCCGACATTTGTCCGCAATCATCGTTGCCACAAAGTCCGGCAGGTGTGGGTTTGTACATTTCACTCAGTACCTGACGAACGCGTTCTGCAGTTTTATCCGGTCGGTCGGCATACTGATACATGTATATGGTGCTGTGACCCGGTTCATTGCCGTGAGCGTACTGTCCGATCATTCCCGAAATATCAATCGAAGCGCCTTCGTTAAGTTTTGAACTCACTGTAAATAAACTGTCTAACTTATCCGAAAATTTTTGTTTGCCACCAAACAAATCAATCAAACCTTCCACGTCGTGGGGTACCAGAAAGGTATATTGCCAGCCGTTTCCTTCCACATAATCAGCTTCGTCGTGGAGTGAAAACGATGGATTGTATTCTTTCCTGAAAGTACCGTCAGCCAATTTCCCGCGCATAAAACCCAACTCTTTATCAAAATAAGCGGCGTAATATTTTGCTCTTTTCGAAAATAACTGCTCATCTTCTGTTTTGTCCAATCGTTTGGCTAACAGCGCAATGGCATAATCGTCAATAGCATATTCAAGTGCTTTTGATACCGACCAGTTTTCTTTGTCGGCAGGAATCCAACCCTGTTCCCGTACGAACTTTAATCCTCTGTCATTTCGTTGTTCAAAACTACGAACGGATTGGTAAGCCCGTTCGGCATCAATTCCATCAATATTTTTCAGAACGGCATCCACAATTACAGGAATAGAATGCACACCTACCATTGTACCTGTTTCATTTCCAACCAAATGCCACACCGGAAGTGAACCTTGTTTATCGGTTATATCAAGCAGTGAATTGACCCAATCGGCAGTACGTTTCCGGTTGATAATGGTTTGCATTGGATGAAAAGTGCGATAGGTGTCCCACAATGAGAATATGGTGTGTGGCACAAAACCAGTCGCTTTATATACTTTTCCATCGGCACCGCGATAATCGCCATTCACATCGCAAAACTCCGATGGTGAAATCATAGTACGAAAAAGAGAAGTGTAGAACATGGTTCGCACTTTTTTATCAGGAGTCTCAATCTGAATTTTCGATAATTCTTTATTCCACTTTGCCTGAGCCTGAGCCTTCGTCTTATTAAAATCCCAGCCCGGCAATTCCGCTTTCATGTTTATTCCGGCATTCACACAACTTACATACGACAAAGCAACTTTTACTTCCACTGTCTCGTTTTTGAATGTGCTGAATTGTAAAACTGCTTTTTGTACATTTAAACTGTCTTTGGAGCGTGGTCGAAAAACCGGTTCGGTAACCTTTGTCAACCGCATGTCCTTCGAAAATTCTGCTCTGAAGTAAACTTTATGATTTTTTGCCCAACCGCGCGAATAACGATAACCTTCGATAGTGTGTGCGTCAATCTGTTCCAGATAAGTGTCGGTGGGTTCGTCCCAGTCAATGCCTTCGCCCAAATCAACAATAATATTGGATTCATTGCTTTCAGGAAAGGTATACCGGTGATATCCGACACGCGAAGTAGCTGTTAACTCGGCTTTTATTCCGTATTTTTTAAGTAATACTGCATAATATCCGGGGCTGACTGTTTCGTCGGAATGCGAAAACAACGATACATATCCTTTGGATAAGTCGGAGAAAGTTCCTTTGAAAGTAGTTGGTTTCCCGGTGGTTGGCATAATCAGTATATCACCAAGGTCACCAATTCCGGTACCGTTCAGGTGTGTTTGTGAAAAACCTATGATTGTACTGTCGGAATAATGATAACCCGAACACCAGTGCCATCCTTTGCTCATATTGGTGGGTCCGGGTTGCACCATTCCAAAAGGTACACTTGCCCCTACAAACACATTGCCGTGGTAATCCGAACCTATCATCGGGTCGACAAAACGTGTAAAGTCCCTGACTCCTGAAGGGGAGCAGGAATGCTTTTCAGCCTGTAAATGACAGGTTGTCAGCAGAATGCAGATTAATATTTTTATTTTTGAGGCCAATTTAGATTTAATTAATTTTTTTGTGCGCTAAGAACGCTAAGTCAGAAAGTCGCAAATAAAAAATTCTTAGTTGCGTCATTGCTTCTTTGCATCTTTGCGTTCATAATCTTTTTATATGAATTAGTTTTTAAAATTTCCTTTCATGTCTACATCTTTCAACTGAAACGGATGAATGTACGTATCGAGCAAAACAGCAAATTCCTTACGGGTGATTTTTCGGTCAGCATTATATTCGTTCAGATTATTATCCACCCAGTGGTTAACAATTGTTCGGGGATTCACATTTTTAATCTTATAAAATTCTGCCATCGAACATACCAGATCAATTGCTTCATTAACAGAAAGTTCTGCGTTGTTTGACTTCCATTCAAATGCCGGTTCAAAATCCTTCAAATCATTTTTAAGTTCAGCAATATTTACCTGTTTGTCTGTGTTAAACCATGTTTCGTTGCTCCAGCCAACATTTTTACCTTCACCTTTTAATATTCCCGTAGCTCCGATACGCTGGACAGCTTTGAAATGCACATCGCTTTTCGGCAGATCCAGATAGGGCATCAAATAGCCACCGGCATCTAATAAAGCACTTTGTACATCACGCACCGGAGTTTTAGCCACAGTTTCATTTAGTTTTACCGATAAAGCGGCAATTGCGCCTGCTGCCTGACCAATTTGCAAAACCACAGGTTGCAGGCGGGTTGATCCATTCAGTAAATTTGAAACAGAAATTGACTTTTCAGCAACTATCAATCCATTGACATCTTTCGGGATTAAAGCTCCCAACGGAACGTTGTAGGAAGGTACCGGATAAAAATGCAATTCAGGTAATTTCTCATTTTCGGGATAACGTTTATGGTGATGATCAATGGGGTAGTCGCCAACGGCAATACCAGTACGGTAGAGTGATTCAGGCTGACTGAATGGTTTTGTCACATGATTCACGTTGAACCGTACGAGGCCGTGAATTCTGCGGCTTTCGCGATGATAGGGTATCAATGGTAAATGATCGGTAGTCGGAAATTGCTCCCCGTCTAATCCATAAGTGGAAAAACCAAGCCCGGTTTGTAAATAATAAAGGTAACAAAGCGAAAAGTTTTTGGCTTTTTCTATTGCAGCTTTACGCTCTGTTTCGTTCATTTCCAACATATTAACATAAAAATCATTACCTTCGATCGGCCAGTTAATCATGTATTTGCCATTTGGTAATTTTCCGTATGTCATCAGTTTTTCTTTGGACCATACGGTTTGTCCGGCTTTCGGCTCAGTGCAGTTGGGCGACTGAGCTGTGCAATAAAACATCCAAGCGTCATAATTTGCAGGTTTCGGTATGGTTTTATCTACACCGTAATCTTTTAGAATCATTACGTAGGTAAGGTCCTGAATAATATTGTTTGCCTCTTCAGGTGCAATATCCTCACCACAAACCGAACGCGCTTCCATTCCAATGTCGTATTTTACGCCACAGCTTTTAGCAACATCACCAAGTTCAGTGGCATCAATCAGGGTTTTCGCCACAATGTCCTGTGTTATACCATTTTTGTTGATGCTTAACTTCCAGTAATTTTTGTACTTACTAGCTTTGATGAATTTAGAATTTTGCCAGACTGTAAGTTGCTTTTCAGCTTTAACCATTTTTTGAAAAATGTCATTTCCGACTTTTGGCTCAAAAAGTACATTGCTTACCCAGCCGGTTTTCAGAGCATCGGCGTTTCCGTAAACAGAAATCAGACTGTCCCTGAATTCACCGAAAATCCCTGAAGGTAAGCGGTAATTTCCGTCAATTGCCGAAACGCCTGCAGATGTAAGCATTCCGCCCAACCATGGAGTCTCTTCTACAATTAATGTTTTTACTCCCATTCGTGCCGCCTGAATGCCGGCAGCAGTACCACCTGCACCGCCGCCAACAATCATGACATCTACTTTTTGTGTAATACAAGAAGTAAATAAAACCAACAACACAAATAAGAATATCCTGAATTTCATTAAAATAATCCTGTTATATTTTTTTGATTTTAAGTCTTTAAGTATCGTTTCAACTGATATCTGAAATTACAAACTGATTTTTTCTGTTTTAATAATTTGTCCGTTCGATTTCACCTGAACGATGTATACTCCCTTCAGTCCTTCAATGTTCATTTCATTATTGTTGATTGCTGATTGAACTTTTTGTCCCAATGAATTGAACATAAAAATTGAAGGATTTTCAATGTCTTCAACTTTTAAGGTTGTTGATGTTCTTGATATTTTAACCGATTGAAGTGTGGCTTTGGTCGATGTTGGAGTTGTTGGCCACGTGATGCTGTATTTTCCAACGCCATTGTTTGAGCTCAATACATATAAATTCAGTGAGTTAGCTGTAATATCGTCAATAGCAACCCTGCCTGCGCCATTTCCGTTGGCATTGGTTCCAAGTATCGGAAGGTAGGTACAAACAGCTGTTGCACTACTGTTTAATGTTCCGTTAGGAAATTTCACAATATTTGCTCTTTCTTGTCCTGAACCATATCTGAAATAAGCAACATAAGCCGTATCCGGATCGCCAGCATTTACTGCAGACCGATTCATTATGAAACGTACACTGTTACCACCGGTGGCAATTATTGCAGATGAAGATGATTCTGCAGGACTCGGATTTGTTCCGTCGGCATTTAATTTCAACATCTGAGAGCCATTGTATTTGTAGATATATTTATTATCAGCCATTAAATCAACTGAAGAATAACCACCGGTTGCAGCTATCTGGTCGGTGATAATTGTCGGTGTATTGTTAAATATATAACCGCCGTTGCCGTCCGAAACCATATCAAATCTGAACAATGTGGCTTTGGTTGATACAAGCGCAGTACTCATTGCATAAACTTTTGCAGTTCCGTCAGCTATGCTTCCCTTTACAGTGATGTGATCACCGATTCGGTGAGCAGCTGTTAATGTGTACGAAATAGCAACTGTTGGCGCATCTGTCGAATTGTCCCAGCGATAAACCTTGAAAACGGCGGCTGAAGCATTCACCATATTTGCAACCAATATCTTTCCATCAGTTGTAACACCTGCATCGCTTATTGCAAATGTACCTCCTGAAATACCTGTAACATTCAAACTCTTCCATTCTGTACCATCCGAAGCTTTCAGTACTTTCACTGCATTTCCACCTTCGCGGGTAGGAACAACAACTACTTTTTCACTTTCGAATGTTCCTACACCCATACCGCGAACATTATTCGATGTGCCGATATAAGCGGGGTTTGTACCTAATGTGGCACTGTTTTCCCAAACTCTTGTCCATGTAGGGTCGGCTGATAAAACATTTACGGCCACAATAACAGCCATGATTGATAGAGTAATTTTTTTCATTTTCGTGAATTTTAAATTGTTAATAATCTTTTTTTCTTTAATTGTTTAAAAGGCTACATTATTAATGATATGATTGATAATAGATTTGTTTTTCTGATTGTTCGTCTGGTTTTCCAGCTTTTCCAATACCTTCCAGCACTGATAAAGGCCTCGTGGTACGTGGAAACATCCTTTCCATTTACCACCTTTCAGGTTCAGAAGTACTTCACCCTGCCGGTTAAGGTAACCAAACCATTCGGGATGCTGAGGATCTTTAAAATGTGTCCAGGTGTAATCATGAATTCGTTCAAACCAATCCATACATTCCTGTGAACCGGTTAACTGATATCCTTTGATCATCGTTATCAAAGTTTCTATATGGACCCACCAGAGTTTTTGATCCCATTCCAACTGAAGTGGCGGACAACCCTTGCGGTCGAGAAAGTAAAAAATTCCACCATGTTTTTCATCCCATCCATACTGAACCATTTTGAGTGAGATATCCGTAGCTTTTTTTATCAGTTCGGGTCGCTGAAGTCTTTCCCCCAAATCCATGATGAACCACATGGCTTCAATTGCATGTCCCGGATTAACTAATCTGCCATCGAAAGAGTCGGATAACTGACCGTCGGGCGTTACATTTTCGACAATTAAGCCTAATTCAGGACGGTAAAAAACATCGATTACCTCGTGAATGAGGTGGTCGATGGTTTTTCTCATAAAATCCTCGTCGAGTAAATGCTCAATTTCCAGGGCAAGATTGCACAAAATCATAGGAAGGGCAAAGTTCTTTAATTCTCTCGTTCCTGCATGTGCCTTGTTCCATTTCCCTTTCGGGTTGTCTGATTTTGAAAGGATTTTTTCAAATGTTTTTCTCGTAATCTCCTCGTATTCCTTATTACCGGTAGCTTTTGCAAGTTGTCCGAAAGCCATTGCAGCAAAAGTATACGAAAAAATATTGTATGGCTCTACCAGCGGTGCACCTTCGCGGTTAAGTGAGAAATACCAGTTATAATCGCCATCATGACCGTATTTTTTCAAAAACTCAGCTCCATGAATGGCGCAGTCGAGCCATTCCCTGCGTTGTTCAACTTTATTGTACATCGAAGCGAACATCCAGATTTCACGTCCCTGTAACCATATAAATTTATCGGTGTCGTACACATTACCCTCTCTGTCGAGGCAGGTCATGTATCCGCCAAGCTCTTTGTCCTGTGACTTTTCGAGCCAGAAAGGCAAAATATTATTGAATAATTCGCCTTTATATTGTTCTGCTAATTTTTTGAAATCCATATTAAAAAACAGCCTTTAAATCCTCATTAACTGGACTAAACAACAGCTGTATTTATTTATTTGTTAGTATATTAAAATTTATTCACGGTAGCTTTTCCTCTTCTAAGTCCCACATGCGGGTGATTCAGGGGGCTTCAATATATTCTTTGTACCTGTTGTATAAATGTCCTGCCGATAAATACATCGACTGAGGACTCATAAAGTGTGAAAACTCAAATGTGATGGCTTCTTCAATTCCTGCCTGCTCTGCCAGTTCCAGTTTTAATTTAAGTTTTTCCCATTTTACAGGAAGAAATTTAATGGGCATATCGCGATCGAATGTCTCTGAATTCGTCCAGCACTTCAAACCATGCTTGTCACAAAGTTTTTTGTTAATAACCAGAAAATCAATCAATTCGTCGGGATCGACGTGTCCATCCTGAAATGCAACTATATCCACAGCTCCTTTTATTCCTTCAAATATCTCATCCCACTGTTTTTCATGACTTTCCGGTGTGATGCCTTCATTTTTTGAAGTTGCTGATGTGTATTGACTGATATTTTTCTTTCCATCAATATATGGTGAAATCAAAACCGGAAGATTGTTGGAAATGCTTTTGCAATAATTGCCTAATGTTGAGAACATCTCTATTATTTTCCCATTCTTATTGCTGCATTCCTGAGATAAATACCATCCTGCGAATGATTTTCTATTACCGTAACAAGTCCACACTTCGCGAATTAAATCCATATTTACCTTCACTTCACGTTCATAATTGCCGTTGGTCCAGAATTCACTGTCGGTCCAATATCTTCCGGAGTCGTAAAGTCCGAAATAAAATTTCATCCCGTATTTTTCGCTTAAACGGAGAAACATGTCGACCAGGTCGGTTGGAGGTGTAAAACATTTTTCCTCAGCCGTCAGTACTGCCGACGGAAATGTTTGCCAGCGTTTGTATCCGGATCTTATAAGTACTACCATTTCGATACCCACCGACTTCATATAAGCAAAATCATTGTCCCATTCTTTTTCCGACCAGTTTTGATGTGGTATATCGTGGCTGATTTCGTCTAAAAATGTTGCTTTTATTTTCATGATGAATTTTTTTTGTATGCTGTGCGAATATAAATAAATTGAAATAATTCCCGGTCTTATATTCCGGTTATTTTAATAACTGTGCAAACATAAATAAAATATTTTAATAAATATAGCATTAATGAAATAATTATTTACTAATATGTTGTACAACATATTTTTCATTAAACCTGTAATGTATAACCACGTTTTTTGACTGATTTTTTCACAAAGTTGATAACTATTTATAAAATAAGATTACATTTGCATTGTTATTTTAAAAATTATTTCAGATGAAACACACATTTATTGAAGAAATTGAAATTGGTTCCAAAAATGCGCTGTTAAAAATTAATATTATTCGCTATTATATCAATAATGGTGAAAATACTTTAGCCGATTTGGGCAAGGAAATGGATTTAAGTGTCCCTACAGTTACCAAACTTGTTGGCGAACTGATAGAGGAAGGTTATGTGGTCGATTTCGGTAAACAGGAGACCAATGGTGGAAGACGACCCAATATTTATGGTGTGAATCCGGATTCCGGCTATTTTATCGGTGTTGATATTAAGAAATTCAGAATAAATATCGCTCTTATCAATTTCAAAGGCGAAATGATTGAGTCAAAATTCAGCATTCCGTTTAATTATGAAAACACACAGGAAAGTTTTGATCAGCTTTGCAATATAATCAATTCGTTTGTCGAAGGTTTAAGTATTTCAAAACCCAAGATTCTGAGCGTGGGAATTAATATAACCGGGCGCGTAAATACCGAAACAGGTCATAGTTACAGTCTTTATTTTTTTAACGAAAAACCTCTGACTGAAGTTTTTCAGGAAAGACTGGGAATTCACGTAACAATAGATAATGATTCGAGGGCAATGGCTTATGGTGAATTCATTAACGGAATTGTAAATGGCGAAAAAAATGTATTGTTCGTTAATGTAAGCTGGGGATTGGGGTTAGGTATTATAACTGATGGTAAGTTATATTACGGTAAATCAGGTTTTTCGGGCGAATTCGGACATCTCAGTACTTTCGACAATGAAATTCTGTGTCATTGTGGTAAAAAAGGTTGTCTCGAAACCCAGGCTTCCGGGTCGTTTATTTTCCGGCGTTTTCTGGAGAAGATTGCTGAAGGCAATTCTTCAATTCTCGAAAAACGAATTAAAAAAGGTGAAGCCATTATTCAGGAAGATATTATTGATGCAGCACTCAAGGAAGATATGCTTGCTATTGAGCTGATTGAAGAAGTCGGTAATACACTGGGAAAACACATCGCCGGTTTGATTAATCTGTTCAATCCGGAGCTGGTAATTATCGGTGGGGTAATAGCTCTTACAGGTGATTATTTGTTGTTGCCTATAAAAAGTGCTGTTAAAAAATATTCTCTGAACCTTGTCAGCAAGGATACGACTATTAAATTGTCGAAGCTCGGTGATAAGGCTGGTGTTATCGGCGCTTGCATGCTTGCGCGCAGCAAAATGCTTGGAATTATTTAGTTGATAATTGACACGTAAACAACAGGGTTGAAAATTGTCCGGACTAATATGAGGATGATAATTGAAAAAAATATTGAAAGCTAATGATAATGAACGAATCAACAACACGCCGCAGTCCTATTTCATGGATACCAACTGTTTATTTTGCAATGGGTTTACCCTTTGTAGCTTTGGCGGCGGCTTCTTCGCTGATGTTTAAAAACTTAGGAATTTCTGACAGCAAAATTGCTTTCTGGACTTCTTTAATAATGATACCCTGGACATTAAAACCTCTGTGGAGTCCGCTCCTTGAGATGTTCAAAACCAAAAAGGTGTTTGTTGTTGCTACTCAGATGATTACGGGGATATGTTTCGCGCTGGTGGCTTTTTCTTTGCACCTTCCCGATTTTTTTACTTATTCCATTGCGTTTATGGCTGTCATTGCTTTTAGTGGAGCTACTCACGATATAGCCACTGTAGGCATTTATCTCAACGAACTTTCGCCCGAAGATCAGGCAAAATACGTTGGCTGGCAGGGAGCATTCTATAATGTGGCAAAAATCTTATCGGGTGGTGCTCTGGTGTTTTTAGCCGGAGAACTCGAAAAAAGTATGGGTGTTGTAAATGCCTGGATGATTGTAATGAGTATTTATGGGTTGATTATGATTGCATTATCGCTTTATCACTTTAAAATGTTGCCATCCGGTGGTTCATCTACAGAGGTAAAATCCTTTCAGGAAGGAATTGAAACTTTAAAGGATGTTGCAGTTACTTTTTTTCAAAAGAAGAATATACTGCTGAGCATTGCTTTTGTGATATTTTATCGTTTTGCCGAAGGATTTGCTATAAAAATTGCACCGCTGTTTTTTAAAGCCACCCGCGAAAGTGGTGGTCTGGGTTTATCAACTTCCGAAATCGGTATGATATATGGCGTTTTTGGAGCTGCTGCTTTTGTATTGGGTTCAATTTTGGCAGGTTACTTTACTTCAAAACGAGGATTGAAAAAAACTATCATGATACTCTGCGCTTCGTTCAATATTCCGTTTGTAATGTATGCACTGCTTTCTCACTTTCAACCTCAGAATCTATACATTATAACTTCGGCAGTAGTTGTTGAATATTTTGGTTACGGATTCGGATTCGTCGGACTTATTTTGTATATCATGCAGCAAATTTCGCCGGGTAAATACAAAATGGCACACTATGCCTTTGCAGATGGTATCATGGCGCTGGGTTTTATGTTACCTTCGATGATTAGTGGCTATATGAGTGACTTTTTCGGATATAAAGTGTTCTTTATCTGGGTATTGGTTGCAACTATTCCTTCATTTCTGATTACTTATTTTGCACCGTTTAATCACGAAGAAAAGTGATGGAAAAATTGATAATTTTATTTTGAAAGTATATTCATGAGTTTTTTTTGAATTTCACTTTTCGATTCAAAATCATTAATCTTCGGCGGGTTGAGAGTTTTGATATGAACTTATTTCATTAATTATTATATTTTTTCCCCGAAATCAAACCAGGGTACAACTTTAGCTGTACTGCGTGATTGTTGTTCTTTCCCTGAATATACCAAAGTTTTGTTTATATTTTTATTTACTGAAATTGTTTCAAAATAATTTAAACCTTTAAATAAATCGGGTATAATTGTCATTGTAGCTTTGAATTCTATTAAATTCAGGGATAAATAGTCCTGTATCAGTAAGTCTACTTCATGACCAGCTGAATCGCGCCAAAACCAAATATCCTTGATATTGTTCAGATGATACATTCTTTTCACATATTCAGCTATCATCATATTTTCAAATAAACTTCCTTTAAGCGGATGTGTCAGCATCTGATCTGGATGAATTATTTTCAACAAATAGCAAAGTAAGCCTGTATCATAAAAATATAATTTTGGACTTTTTACAATTCGCTTGCTAAAATTTTCGTGATACGGGAAAAGTAAGAATAATACATAACTGTTTTCCAAAGCCGACATCCATGATTTGGCTGTGGGCTGTGAAATTCCACATTCATTTGCAAGGGAGCTTAAATTAAGTAACTGGCCTGCTCTGGTTGCGCACAATCCCAGAAAATTCTGAAACAAACGAATGTCTTTAATAGCAATTAATTCACTCACATCACGTTGTATGTATGTTTGTACATAATTGGAATAAAATGTTTGGGATGGAATATCTCTGTCGAAAATTGCCGGATAAAATCCTTTTACAAGATGTTCCAGATAATTGTCTTTTAATAAATGAGTTGATTGTAACTCCTGAAAATCAAACGGGAAAAGTTTAAAAATTGCTACTCTGCCAGCCAAACTCTGTGATATACCCTGCATTAAATGAAAATTTTGAGAACCTGATAATAGAAACTGTCCCATTATCCCACTTTCATCAACTAAGGTTTGTATATAGGAAAATAAAGCGGGAACCCGTTGTGCTTCATCAAAAATAACATATTTCGAATATCGTTTCAGAAAACCATTCGAGTCTGTTTCTGCAAATTTACGAATGTCCGGATTCTCCAAACTTACATATTCGTAGTCTGGGAAAAGAAATTTTAAAAGCGTGGTTTTACCGGACTGACGGGGGCCGGTCAGTGCTACAATGGGATATTTCTTGATTAAATTCTTAATTCCTTCGGTTATTTGACGATCTATCTTCATATTTCAGATTTTTTGTGACAAAGATAGCGTTAATTTTGAAATTACAAGCAATCAACTTTGAAATTACAAGCAATCAACTTTGAAATTGCATGATTAATACACTTCAACATCGGGCATTGTTATTCCTGATTTAACAAATTGTTAAACAGAAACGAACTTTACCTTTGAATTAAAGTGTTTCAGAATGATGTGTGTAATTTACAGATTTTGTGAGACATACGAAATAATATACACATTATTTCAACTCTCTTTTCAAATGAATTCTGATTTGTCTCAGAATAATTACACATATCACGCAGCTTATAATACCTAAATACCAGGTTTTTCCGGTACCGATTGTATCAAAGTCGGGCAATGAAAAACCGTTGAATTTCATATAATAATAAATTACAGCTATAGCATTGTTAACAAAGTGGGCTAAAACAGAATACCATAAATTACCACTCCACAAAAGCATATAACCGAAAAATGCACCCAGCAACATTCGGGGAAAAAATCCGTAAAATTGCAGGTGGATAATACTGAATATGACGGCTGTAAGCCAGATGGCTGTTTTCATGTTCCATCTTTCACCGATTATTTTTTGCAATGTAGCTCTGAAAAACAATTCTTCACCAAGTGCAGGTAATGCAGCTATCAGTACCAAATTGAAAATAAGTGCACCTGCGGTGTGCACGTTCAGCATTTTTTCTGTAATACCGGCAATTTGATTTTCATATAACTTCATTTGTTCTTCTAATCCCGACAAAAATGAAGGGAGTACAATTTGCTGGTTGAGCCATGTTAGTAAATTAATAAAAGGGATGACCAGTATCATGAAATTGATAACAAGTGCTGCGTTCGAAAGATTAAATTTCGATTTTAACTTTAAATATTCAAATGTGTTTTCGCTCCACAGAAAAGCAAGCACAAATGGCGGAACAACAAACATCCCGACCGATTGAATCAGTTGCATGATTTTTAAATTCTTAATGTCGTTCAGGTCATTATTTCCAACTGTACCGCTCAAAAGTACACTCAATAACATGCTGAAAATAAAAACCATCAGCAAAAGAATTAACTTCGATCCTGCACCTGATTGTTTAAATATCCCTTTTATCATAATTTTAATTTTTTATGCAAAAAAAACTTCCATCGTCTAATGACAACAGAAGTTTTTTGTGTTTGTTTGAATAGAATTTAAGCTTTTGGCCTGGCTTCTTTCACTACCATAGTACGACCATCGAATTCGGCACCGTTTAATTCTTCGATTGCTTTTGCTGCTGCCACATCGTCTGACATTTCAACAAATGCAAATCCTTTCGATTTCCCGGTTTCGCGATCCTTAATAATTTTGCAAGAGTCAACTTTACCGTACTCTTCGATAACCCCCTGAAGGTCATTTTCGCGAACTTTGTAACTTAAGTTACCAACGTAAATGTTCATAAAAAATTAATAAAATGATTATAAGTTTGCATAAAAAGAACAGCATAAACGAACGAAGGTTAGAAGAAATCAGCCTCAGGACAGAAGAGATAGGAATAACCAAGCGAAAGAATTATATTGTCTTAATGATTGCAAAGAAAAACAAATATTTTCGATATTGCAACAAATTTGCTAAAAAAATAAAAAATATCAATAAATTTGAAATCAGGTGTTTAATTTCACGCATTTAATGTGTATGAATATGCATTTTTTTAAACTCTTGTTTGTCCGTTTCCTTTGATAATCCATTTGTATGAACACAATTCTTCGAGTGCCATCGGGCCCCGTGCATGCAGCTTTTGTGTGCTGATACCGATTTCAGCTCCCAAACCAAATTGAGCTCCATCGGTGAATGCTGTCGAAGCGTTGCTGTAAACACAGGCAGCATCAACCAGTTTTTCGAATAAAAAAATGTTGTTATCTGACTCGCTTACAATACATTCGCTGTGTTTTGAGCTGTAAATTGAAATGTGATCGATGGCCTCATTGATGTCTTTTACTGTTTTGATGGCCATTTTGTAATCCAGAAATTCAATGCCGAAACTTTCACTATTTGCTTTTTCGAGCAACGACTTTGGATATTGACCTTCAAGTGCCTGATATGCTTTTTCGTCGGCGTATATGATTACATTTTTAGTGGCTAATTTTTCACATAATACAGCTAAATCAGTCAGTCTGTTTTCGTTAATTACCAGGCAATCAAGTGAGTTGCAAACACTTACACGCCTTGTTTTAGAGTTGAAAATTATTTCCCGGCCTTTTTCAATATCACCGTACACATCAAAATAGGTGTGGCAGATTCCGGCTCCTGTTTCAATCACAGGTATACGCGAGTTCTTCCTCACAAAATCAATCAGTCCCTTTCCTCCCCGCGGAATAATTACATCTACATAACCCACTGCATTCATCAATTCGTCGGTCGCTTCTCTGCCTGCCGGAAGTAAAGTGACTGTATTCCTGTCAATTCCGTGTTTTTCCAGCACCGATTTAATAATACTTACGATTGCTGAATTAGAATGATATGCGTCAGTTCCTCCTTTCAGGACACAGGCATTCCCCGATTTCAGACACAACGAAAAAACATCGAAACTCACATTGGGGCGGGCTTCGTATATAATTCCGATTACACCGAATGCGACTGAAACCTTGTTGATATGCAGTCCGTTTGGAAGCTCTTTTGTCAAAAGGTTTTTCCCGAGCGGTGATTTGAGCGATGCTACATTGCGTATGTCGGCAGCTATTCCCGAAATTCTTTCAGGATTTAACAACAACCTGTCGTACATTGGATTTGATTTTTCCATGGCGGCCAAATCCTTTGCGTTAGCGCTCAGAATTTCATTGGTTGCTGCAACGGCCTCATCTGCCAGATCAAGTAAAATCTGATTAATTTTAATGTCATCAACAAGCTGTAATGAGCGGGATGCAACAAGGGAAGCTTTTTTCCAGTCGATTGTACTTTGATTCATATTCATTGTTTTCTGTTGCTAATTGTGTGTCCTGTTTTTTTTGTTAAAATAAACTTTATAAGTCTTCGATAATTCTGTCGATAAACTCATTACTTTTCATTTCAAAATCAGAACTAAGTTGGTCGAGATAATTATTGATAAATTTAACAGTCGAAAATTTTGAATTCACTAATTGGTTTGCAAAAATAAATTCAAAACGATCTGATTTCAGTTCGGTGCCTTTTTCGGTTATTCTGTATCTGAATATAAATTTCTGATGAACCGGTTGTATTAACTCACCAAATCCGTAGGAATAAAACACTAATGCATAAGCAAAATATCCGTTGTTGGAGTATTCAAACCCGGAAGGAACCTCTATCAGTGAAATTTCTAATTTTCTGTCCCCCCAGATGTTTACTCAGATTGAATTCTTTTGATTTTTCGGTTAGTATCGATGCGAATATGCTGCTAAAGTACTGACCGCTGATTTCGCAATTCAGTTTTTGACTCCATGCCCAGAATATAATGGCAGGTATAAAATATGATTTGCCTTTTTTAACCTCTACACAATTTTCCTGCTTATTCAGCGAATCAGAGTTTAATACTATGAAATCACTTTCGATTCGGTGGTTTGACATCACTTCATTCTCCACCTTTGATTGAACAATCTCCGACAGTTTTTTTTGAGTTAAGCAGGCTGTTAACAAAAACGCTGTGCATAAAATGAATAAATTTCTGAAATAGTTAATGTTTGCATTCATATTTTTAGAATTAAAGTGTTAATATCAGATGCAGTCAGAAAGGTATTTGATGGGTTGACGGTTTATTTTAACTATTCGATGTATAAATAATCGCAATGAATCAGAGGTTTCTGATTTTTTTTACCGAGCATTTCACGTGATTTATCGCTGCTGTACTGCGCTTTTCCCACACCAAGCAACCGACCATTGTGATTGATGATGTTTACAATGTCGTCTTTTTCAAATTCTCCGGCAATGTTGGTTGCACCGATAGGCAATAAACTTACCGCTTTTTCGCCGGTAAGGGCTTTGGCTGCATTTTCGTTGACATGAATCTCGCCTTTTGCAAAACCCTGACTGTGAGCAATCCATTTTTTTACACTCGACACATCTTCGGTCGAAGCGACGAAATGTGTGCAAACGTGATCTTCTTTCTTGTCGAGTAATCGAATTATAATGTTGTCTGTTTTTCCGTTGGCAATAAAAACTTCTATTCCTTCGTCGGCAATTTTTCGGGCAATGCTGGTTTTAGTTGACATGCCTCCACGTCCGAATGTGGATCTTGTTGTCTGAATGTAATCCGAAATATCCTGATTTTTAGTGATTTCTCTTATTACTTTCGATGAAGGGTCGGAAGGAGAGCCATTGTAAATTCCATCAATGTTGCTCAGAATTATCAGTGCTTCCATATCCATCATCGATGCGATTAGTCCAGATAGTTCATCATTGTCGGTAAACATTAATTCGGAAACCGATACTGTGTCGTTCTCATTGACAATGGGTATAACTTTGTTATCGAGCATTACCCTCATGCAGTTTCGCTGATTCAGATAATGCCGCCTGCTTCCGAAATTCTCTTTCATGGTAAGCACCTGACCGACAGTTATTCCGTGTTCGCGAAACAAATCCCAATAATGATTGATGAGTTTAGCCTGACCGACTGCTGAAAAAAGCTGACGTTGATCCACTACATCCATTTTTTTGCTTAAACCCAGAATACTTCTGCCCGAAGCCACAGCTCCGGAAGATATCAATACTATTTCGACACCTTTTTTATGAAGAAAAGCAATCTGATCGACTAATGCCGACATTCTGGTTATGTCGAGTGTGCCATCTGCTCTTGTCAGTACATTACTACCGATTTTTACTGCTATTTTTTTAAATCGAAGATTCATAAATTTGTTTTCGCATATAAATCCTCAGGGGATTTATTAGTTAAAGAATGTTTCGGGGATAAACCATTTTTTCAGTAAATGAGAACTCCTTTAAGCATCTGAAAATGAAATCAGGGTGTTTCGCTGTAAATCACATTCAGTAAAGTGGTTCCGACAGCAAAAAGTGTATTTTTATCAATGTTTTCCATGGTATCGTTGGTAGTGTGCCAGTAAGCCCCGAATCCGCTCCCCGATGCAGGATCGTATTGTATAATATCAATACTCGGTATATTAGCCATTCGGTTGACATATAAATGATCGTCGGTAATACCACCACCCTGATCATCAATAAAATACTGGCCAAATTCAAGCCGGGATGCTGTCGACCATACCTTGTTTACCACATGAGCCGCAAATTGCATGGAAATTTGTTCTTTGTAAAATTTTGCTCCCGGAGCTCCAACCATATCAAGTAAAATTCCAAAACGCGCTGTATAACCGGGTGTGTGTGGGTTTTTACACCAGTATTGAGTACCCAGACACCATGAATCTTCCGTATTCCCGGTTGTATTTTCGGTTGCACCATAATCTTCAGCATCAAAAAAAATGATATCGATACCAATGGCCGGTTTCTGAATGCCTGCCTGCCGGGCTATTTCGAGAAGTACACCAACTCCGCTCGCACCATCATTTGCTCCCTGAACCGGTTGATTCCTTTTCGATTGATCCGGATCATGATCGCTCCAGGGACGTGAATCCCAATGCGAAAACAGCAGAATACGTTCCTTGCTTTCTGTATTGAAAGAGCCGATAATATTAACGGAATTCAGTTTCGTACCATTAAATGCTGTTAATGTTGCTTTTTGCTCGGTGACAGTAGCCCCGAATTTTTTCAAAGTTGCCGAAAGATAGGCGGAGCAAAGCTCATGAGCTTTACTATTGGGAACACGCGGACCAAAATTAACCTGTTGTTCAACAAATTTCCGCGCTGAATCAGCCGAAAATGCAGGAACCTGTGTTACGGGTTCGACAGGTTTTGCTATTGTTTTCTGTTGTGTTTTATTACAGGCAACTGTAAGTAAAGCAATTATTAATAATAAATTAATTTTTTTCATTTGAAAATAATTATAATTTTTGCTCTTTTTGCACCAAAATTCAACGGTTTTGTTTTTTTTCGGAACTGACCACAAAGATACAAATAATTAGCATTTGATATATACTGATTGTTAGTAATCTGAAATTTCGGAATAATTGATTCTTTATTGCGTGTTTTTTTTAAATTTGCATTTACTTTCAGTTTGAAACCGCAAGCTTCGAAATTGTCGATACTGAAGGTCAGGACAATATCAATAATTTGAATAAAATGAATTTTTTATTTATTTTTGTTATATCCGGAAGTAATTCATAAGTGATTTGTAAACAGCTGGTTATTTGTTTTTTGTTAAATTATTTCTTCTTTCGGATTTGTCCAACTGATAAAAAACAGGTTGTAAAACATATTTTTTGACTTGTTTGGAATTGAAATTCAGCGTTTCTTTGCAACCGTTAACTAAACAACACAATCTTTTTTATACCTTAAAAAACTAATACCTAATGAAACGCGAGACTTTGTGAAAAGTCTCGCGTTTTTTGTTGTGTGGTTACTTAAAAAAAATGCACAATATTTTGAAAGTGTGCAATTTTAAGTTGTTTTTTCGATAAAAACAGCTAATTTTGCATTCAATTATCAGAAATTTTAAAAAAAGAATCAATCTATTCTATAATTAACTAAATAATAAAGTAATGAGTTTTAAAATTGTTGTTCTTGCCAAGCAAGTGCCGGACACGCGCAATGTGGGTAAAGATGCCATGAAGGCGGATGGAACCGTAAACCGTGCCGCGCTTCCTGCCATTTATAACCCCGAAGATCTGAATGCGCTTGAACAGGCTTTGCGCTTAAAATCGAAAATTGAAGGTGCTACCGTGCATGTTCTGACTATGGGACCGGCGCGTGCTGCCGAAATTATTCGTGAAAGTATGTATCGGGGAGCTGACGGTGGCTTTCTTCTGAGTGGACGTGAGTTTGCCGGTTCCGATACCCTGGCTACTTCTTATGCTTTGGCCTGTGCCATACGCAAAATGGGAAAAGTAGATATTATTGTCTGTGGTCGTCAGGCTATTGACGGGGACACTGCTCAGGTTGGACCGCAGGTTGCCGAAAAGCTGGGAATGCCTCAAATTACCTATGCCGAAGAAATAATTGACTGTTCCGAAAACAAAATTACAGTTAAACGCCGACTTGAAAGAGGTGTAGAAGTAGTTAAAGGCACATTGCCTCTTCTGATTACTGTAAATGGTTCTGCACCGGCTTGTCGTCCGCGTCACGCCAAACTTACCCTCAAATACAAACATGCAGCCACACCGACCGAAAAACAGGATTCGGGCTCGGATTATACTGACCTTTACAATTCGCATCCTTACCTGAATATCAACGAATGGGGTGTGAATGACATCGAACATGATATTCAATGGCTCGGTCTTACCGGTTCACCTACTAAAGTAAAACAAATTGAAAATGTTGTATTTACTGCCAAAGAAAGCAAAAGATTAACTGCTTCGGATGCCGAAATTGAAGATTTAATGAAAGAATTAATTGCTAATCATACTATTGGATAATGTGTCAATATGCCAATCATTCAGTTTGCCAAAAAATGTTCAGATTTTTATGTTCATTGGCAATTCAGATATTGGCAAATTAATCAATTGAAATAATGAATAATATAATTGTATATCTCGAAATAGAAGATGGCATCGTAGGTGATGTAAGTCTTGAATTGCTTACCAAAGGCCGGTCGCTGGCCGATCAGTTGAAATGCAAACTCGAAGCAGTGGCTGCCGGTTATCAACTCGATTCGATAGGGAATCAGATTTTTCCTTATGGGGTCGACACCCTGTATTTAGCCGATGATAAAAGATTGGCTCCTTATACTACTCTGCCACATACTTCTTTGTTAGTCAACCTTTTCAAAGAAGAAAAACCTCAAATTGCACTTATGGGAGCTACTTCCATCGGTCGCGATCTCGGTCCGCGCGTTTCTTCAGCTCTTTTCAGTGGCCTCACTGCCGACTGTACCTCTCTCGAAGTGGGTACTTACGAGGATAAAAAAGCTGCTAAAGTTTACGAAAATCTATTGTATCAGATTCGTCCGGCATTCGGAGGGAATATCGTTGCTACTATTGTGAATCCTGATTGTCGTCCGCAAATGGCCACCGTTCGCGAAGGTGTAATGAAAAAAGAAATCAGGGATGTGAAATATGCAGGCAAAACACGAAAACTGGATGTGTCAAAATATGTGTCCGACACTGATTTTGTTATCGAAGTGATTGAACGTCACATGGAAAAATCAAAAGTAAATCTGAAAGCATCTCCCATTATTGTTTCGGGAGGTTACGGTATGGGAAGTGCTGAAAATTTCAAAATGCTTTATGATTTGGCCGCTGTGCTTGGTGGCGAAGTAGGAGCATCAAGGGCCGCAGTTGATTCAGGTATGGTTGAACATGAACGCCAGATCGGTCAAACCGGAACCACCGTTCGCCCCAAACTATACATTGCCTGCGGAATCTCCGGACAAATTCAACACATTGCCGGAATGCAGGAAAGTGCCATGATTATCGCCATCAATAACGATCCTCATGCGCCGATCAATCAGATAGCAGATTACGTCATTACAGGAAGTGTGGAAGAAGTAATCCCGAAAATGATTCAGTATTATAAGAAAAACAGTAAATAATTAGTCAGAAGATTAATTGAAGTTGTAGAATATAAGGAAGTTAAAGAAGTTAGGAAGTTAAAGAAGTTAGTAAGTTAAAGAAGTTAGTAAGTTAAAGAAGTAAATAGAGTAACAGACGATATAGATTTAATTGAAGGATGTATGTTGTTCAAACTGTTGAATTTAAACGGTTTATAAAATAATTGAGTTTAATAAATTGTTGAAGGAAATAAGAAATGTCACAAACAAAATCATTTGTTGATTTAAGAATGTGGAAACAAGCCCACAGTTTTGTTTTGGAAACATACAGGCTAACTGCAACATATCCTAAACATGAACTATTTGGTTTAATATCACAGTTTCGGAGAGCAGCTATTTCAATACCTGCAAATATTGCTGAAGGATATAAAAGATTAAGTAAAACAGAGAAATTAAGATTTTTCAACATTGCTCAAAGTAGTCTTGAAGAATGCAGATACTATATTATTCTCTCAGGTGATTTAAATTATATTGATTATATTCAGTCTGACTGTTTAAAATTATTAATCGAAGAAACAAGCAAATCTTTAAATAATTATTGTGAAAAGCTATTAATTGATTTAAATAACATCAAAAATGATTTCAGAACTTAATCTTCTTTGCGTTTACTTAACTTCGTCTAACTTCGTCTAACTTCAACTAACTTCAACTAACTTCAACAAACTTCAAAATTAAAAAAACCAACTTCATAAATATAAATATTATGAACTACTTTAGTAACAACCCGGCTTTAAAGTTCCAGTTATCGCATCCGTTGATGCAAAAAATTGTAACGCTGAAAGAGCAAAACTTTGCCGATAAAGATAAATATGATTATGCATCACGCGATTTTGAGGATGCAATTGATAATTATGAAAAAGTACTTGAAATTATCGGCGGGATTTGTGCCGAAGTAATAGCCCCGAACGCCGAAAGTGTTGACCACGATGGTCCGCTGGTGTTGAATAACCGTGTACAATATGCCAGAGGGACACAGGAAAATCATGAAGCTTTAGCTCAGGCCGGTCTTTACGGAATGGCTTTACCACGTCAGTACGGTGGACTCAATTTTGCCATGATACCTTATGTGATGGGTGGAGAAATGGTGTCACGTGCCGATGCCGGTTTCGCCAATATCTGGGGATTACAGGACTGTGCCGAAACTATCGCCGAATTTGCAGATGAAGAAATTAAGGCTGAATTTCTGCCCCGAGTTTGTGAAGGGCAAACCTGTTCGATGGATCTTACAGAGCCTGATGCCGGTTCCGATCTTCAGGCTGTGCAGTTACGGGCAACTTACAGCGAAAAGGATGGCATTTGGTATCTCAATGGTGTAAAACGTTTTATTACCAACGGTGACGCACAAATAAAACTCGTGTTGGCACGTTCGGAAGAAGGTACCAACGATGGTCGTGGTTTATCTTATTTTGTTGCCGACAACAAACATGACCATACTGTGAAAGTTCGTCGTATTGAAAACAAATTGGGTATCAAGGGTTCACCTACCTGCGAACTCGTATTTACAAATACACCTGCCAAACTGGTTGGTGCCCGCCGCATGGGTTTGATTAAATACGTAATGTCGCTGATGAATGGAGCCCGTCTGGGAGTTGGTGCGCAGTCGGTTGGTGTTTCGCAGGCCGCTTATGATGAAGCAATTGCATATGCTCGCGAACGTCGCCAGTTTGGAAAAGCAATCATTGAATTTCCGGCAGTATACGAAATGGTTTCGATGATGAAAGCTAAACTCGATGCTACCAGAGCTTTGTTGTACGAAACCACCCGTTTTGTAGATGTTTATAAAGCATATGAAGGTTTGGAAGCCAGCCGTAAATTAACTCCCGAGGAAAAGGCCGATTATAAGGATTTTCAAAGACTTGCAGATGCTTTTACTCCAATGCTGAAAATGTTTTCGAGTGAATTTGCCAACCAGAATGCGTATGATTCAATTCAGGTGCATGGTGGTTCGGGCTTTATGAAAGATTATGCCTGCGAACGTATTTACAGGGATGCACGTATTCTGACAATCTACGAAGGTACTTCTCAGTTGCAAACGGTAGCAGCCATCAGACACGTCACCACAGGTACTTATCTGAAGCAAATTCGTTTTTATGAATCACAGACAATTAATCCCGAATTTGATTCGTTGCGTAAACGACTGATCAGCATGACTAATTTGTACGAAAACTCAGTGAACCGAGTAGTTGAATCAAAAAATCAGGAATATCTTGATTTTCAGGCACGTCGACTTGTTGAGATGGCCGGACATATCATTATGAGTTATCTGCTTATCATTGATGCAACACGTGATAAAGAAGATTTATTTCGTAAGTCGGCCGAAATTTATCTGAAATTCGCCGAGGTGGAAACCAGAAAACATGCTACTTATATCAAAACTTTCGAAGTAGAAAATGTAGATATTTATAAAATTGTTTAACTGAAAAAATGTTTTATTATTTGTTTAAATCATAATTGTTGAGACTGTTACTGATTTTAAGCATGATATTTGAGAAACTCTTAAGGGCTTATGAGTCTTTAAGAGTTTTTTTTGAATATTATACTTAAAGTCAGGTTTTTTGCAGGTTAAGCAGTTGCAGTTTTCGATTGAATACCATTAAAAAAGGGAAATAAAGAGCTTAACAGCAAAAGTCTGTTTTATAACAATAAATAAACATTACATTTTTTTTAATATTATTTTCTTAAAGTCAATCATTTATCTATCTTTGCAGACGAGGTTTACCTGAATAAACTTTTTCAGTAAAAGAAGTTTTTATAGCTTCCGAAAAATGCCGGAAATACTCAAACCAAATAAATATAGTCGTTACCAAATTTATTCATCACTAAAAAAAACAAAAATGAGAACAATTAAATTTTCTGCACTCTTTACAGTGCTTGTATTTCTTTCGGTATCTTGTGTTGAGCATTCAGGAAAATACAAAGCTTTGTTGGCACAGCGGGATTCTCTTGAACAGGTTAAAATTGCACTTGACTCCAATTATAATCAATCGCTTGTACTTTTGAACGACATCGAATCAGGTTTTTCGGAAATAAATCATAGTGCAAGTGAAATGAAAGTTAATCTGATTGGTTCGGAAGGAAAAGTGACCAAAAAACGGGAACTGATAGCTGCTCAAATGTCGGCAATCAAACAGACCATTGAAGATAATAAAGCAAAAATTGCTGAACTTCAGCGTCTGGCTTCGAAAAATGGAAAAGCCAATGCACTGCTTTCCGAAACAATTAAACGTCTGCAGGCTGAAATGGTAGAAAAAACAGCACAGATTGAATCTCTTAAAGCAGAACTTGAACAAAAGAATATTAAAATCAGCGAACTGAACACAACTGTCGAAAGTCAAAGTAAAAACATTGCCGAACAACAAAGTGCTATCGAACAACAAAAATCAAAACTTAAAGCACAGGATGCTGATTTAAATACTGTATGGTACTGTGTTGCAAAGACAAAACAACTGAAAGATGCAAAAATCATAACTACCAGCGGTCTTTTCAATTCCACTAAGAAAGTGCTTGATAATGAATTTGATAACAGCTCATTTACACAAGCCGATTTAAGAAATTTATCGTCGGTACCGACCAACAGTAAGAGAATAAAGATTCTTTCACAACATCCTCAAAACAGCTATAATTTAGTTACCGGCGAGGACAAAACCATTACAATCGAAATTACAAATCCATCGAAATTCTGGAGTGTTTCTAAATACCTGGTTGTACAGATTTAATCAGTCGGCATTCAATAACAGATAATATATTTATAATCAACGGGAGGAAAAACAAATTGAAATCAATTGTTTTTCCTCCCGTATTTTTGTGTTTATCATCTCAGCCGGAATAGTTTTTACAGTATATCTTCTTTATTCATAGCTAAATAAGGGCCTTCCTTTACTTCAAAAATAACGGTTCCTTTCTCTTTAACATCTACAGTGTGCCATTTTCCTGCCGGAATCGATATGCCATACTTACCGTTTACGGGGTTTAGTTCTACCTCTTCAATAAGTAATTTGTTGTCGTCGTAAAATTTTACATTGAGTTTCCCTCTCACAATAAAATAAGTTTCGTCAGTATGCTGATGTCTGTGAACAGGCAGGATTGTACCGGGTTCAAGAGCATTTAGCAGCCTTTGAACTTTATCATCCAGCGATGAATGAAGGTTGAAATTCTTCCTTAAACGTTCGTTTCCGGCAGCTTCCTCACTAATCCGGTTTAATAATGTATCGTCAATAATTTGCATATAATTAGTTAAATTTATCCCGGACAATTCCGGTTTTATGATATATAATCAGATAGTAAAATGACGGGAAAAAAGATTTTGTTAATTTCTTCTTATCCTTATTTGTATGGCGTTTTCTACGGTTTTTTCGCTAAAGAAAATCAGGTAACCGCCTCCACCTGCACCACTCATTTTCCAACCCAGTACTTTTGACTTAAACTGTTCAATTTGATTTAAAATATCCTGATTAACCATGTTAGGGAACATAGCTATCTGGGCATTAAAACTATCGGTTATTGCTTTTCCGGCCTTTACAGCGTCTTTGTTGAGTAAGGCATTCCAGCAATTTTCGGTTGCCCGGCTTAGTTTTAAAACATCATCAAGATTAATATTAGTGTTTTCCAATACATTATAATCATAGTGACGCGGATAGAGCGGAATCATCCAGATTCTTTGTTCAATCCAGTCGAGCAGGTCGCTGTCGGTGGAGCTTTCTATTTTTACAGGCCAGTAACCTTCCTCATAATCATATTTGTTTAAACCGGGCATGGTAATGCCCAAAGAATCCTGTGAGCCGCTTATGTATTCGGTTCCCGGGGGATTCTCGAAGCAAAAAAGTGTTTTGGCTAATTTAACCCTGTCACCTGCAGGTATATCGGTTTGCCAGAGTTCGATGGCTTTTTTACGGCTACTGGTCGACATTCCGCTGCGGTCATTGAATTCATAATCGGGTTCGATACAAATTGTGATTACCGCGCCATTGGCCAGTTTATTTACGAAAGGCTGGTCGTGCCATCCACCCGCCAGGTCTATTCTGTAAGGGATCCTGCATTCCTGACGAAGAGCAGTGGTCGAGCGTGCCGGCAGGTTGGAGTGAGGCATTCGTTTACTAACAATATATTCGATGTTCAATTCTTTGCAAAGTGCCTCTTTTGCAGCAGAATGACCATCGGTATTCACGAAAAAGATGTCGGGTTTCAATGCCTTAATTTCATCCAGAAAATCAATTAACCCACTTCCGGAATTAATCCATGCATCTTTTACGGCTTTGAGAGATTTAACCATGTACAAACGCTCAATATCAGGGTTCACTGTCTTACGTGCTTTCAGTTCATTGATAGTTTTGTCCGAGCCAATCCCGACATACACATCACCATAAGTGGATGCTTCCTCAAAAAAAGCGACATGTCCGCTATGGAGCATATCATAACAACCGCTAACGAATACTTTTTTAGGCATAATTATGTTTTTTGAGTATAGTTTGTACGATTCATTAATAGTAAAAAACGGCTAATATTTATGTAAATGAAAATATTTCCGCATAAATAAAATATAAGCTAAACCAATTAGGATTGTTAAAAATATTGCAATAATGTAATTGTATATTGTTGTAAATGATAATATCAGTTGCAGTGAACTGTAAAATAATGATATGCCTAAATGAGAAAAATTTAACTCGTTTGCCATAATCTGATAGGCATGTTTACGATGTGATACAAATATATTTTCTTTAAGTTTTATTCGATGAATAATGGTTAAAACTGTATCGACACCATAGACTCCCAAAAATAAAATATACCTGTAATCGCCTGAAAATATTATCAGTCTTCCAAGCAGGAAAACTATAATAAATGCAATTGAAACCGAGCCTACATCACCTGCAAAGCATCTTGCTTTTTTTCTGAAATTAAAAAAGCTAAATACCATTACAGCTATTAATAGTATGTAAATGAGTTTATTATCAATAAAATTAAATCGATTTTCATTTACAAAGAGGAGTGTGATTAACACAGATATACTATAAACCCCGGTTAAGCCATTAATTCCATCCATGAAATTGCAGGCATTAATAATACCCACCGAAAAAATCAGTGCTAATAATGTAAAATACCATGGCATTGAATATAAATTCCAATCATTAAACATTAATACCATGGCTGCGAAATGTACAGGTAGCCTGAATTTTGACGAAATTGGTCTGATATCGTCGATAAAGCTTATTGCAGCGATAAGCGAAAGACCTGTTATAAAATACGGATATTGAAAATTATTAAGGATAAAATAAATAATTGCTCCAAGATAAAAAATAATCCCACCTCCCCGAAGTGTGATGTTTGTATGTGAACTTCGTAAGTTAGGTTTGTCAATTATGTTATATTTATCTGCAATTTTAAAATACAATAGTTGTAATACAAACAACAGAATACAAACTAATGTATAATATATGAAAATCATAAAATATATTTCGATATAATTGTTTATTTTAATTAATCTTTTATTGCGAAAATCCACGCAGAACATCCACCTTTTCAACTCAGCATTGCAGTTTTCAAAAGCCCTGATTAATTGTCAGTCTGTCAGGACATTCGTTCATCAAAAAGTTGCTAAATAACTGTTCCTGACGAAGTAATATCTTAATTTATGTCTCTGAATTCTTTATACTTTCAGTTAGTTAGTGTTTTTTTCTAATACTTCATGTATATCGTGTAACTCATATTTATTATCAAATTCTTCGTATGGCGAATTTTGGCTGATAAATTCCGGGACAATTGATTTCATCAGTTTTACCGTATTTCTTATATCAATTGCCGATGAACTCAAAAGGAGTGGTTGAATTGCTTTAAGCACTTCATCATAATCGTATTGTCTGACTTTGGCAATAGTAATTTTATCGTGTGAAGTTGGGATAGTATTTTCTTTATCGTTCAGCAATTCTTCATATAGCTTTTCACCCTGTCGTAAACCAATATATTCAATCATAATGTCCTTGTCGGGTACAAAGCCAGCCAGCTCTATCATTCGGCGTGCCAAATCGGCTATTTTCACAGGCGAACCCATATCAAAAACATAAATCTCACCGGTACGGCCAAATGAAGCAGCTTCCATTACAAGCCTGCACGCTTCGGGAATAGTCATAAAGTAACGTATAATATCCGGATGAGTAACCGAAACAGGCCCGCCTTTTTCAATTTGTTCTTTGAAGAAAGGTATTACTGAACCATTTGAACCTAATACATTGCCAAAACGGGTAGTTACAAAATTAATATTATGTCCTTCAGATTTTAGTTTATTTGCAAGCGATTGTATATAAATCTCGGCAATTCGCTTCGAAGCTCCCATAATGTTAGTTGGATTTACTGCTTTGTCGGTCGAAATCATCACAAAACTTTCCACATTGTATTTGACAGCCATTTTGGAGAGATTAATAGTGCCTTCAACATTAGTTAATATTGATTCACATGGATTTTCCTCCATTAAAGGTACATGTTTATAGGCAGCCGCATGATAGATTATTTGAGGTTTGAATTTCCGGAAAATGTAATCTAATCTTTCTTTATTACGTACGTCACCCAGTATAGCTTCAAATTTAAAATCAGGGAATTTGCTTTTTAGCTCTAAACGTAAATTGTGTAAAGGTGTTTCAGCAATATCGAAAATTACAATCAGTTTAGGTTTAAAATGGGCTAACTGACGTACAAGCTCGCTTCCGATTGAGCCGGCACCACCAGAAATCAGAATAACCTTATCATTTGTGCAAGACGCTATATTTTCAAGGTTTATCTTAATTTCATCACGCCCTAATAAGTCTTCGAATTGAATGGGCTTCATTTGAAACCGGATTTTAGTATTTCCATTTAAATCTTCAAATGGTGGCGAAACCAAAATATTTATACCAAGTTCAATACATTTAGCTATGAAATTTTGTTCTTTGTTCAGACTTTTATAATCAGGAAAAATGATTGTATTTATATTATGCTTCCGAAAAATTGAATAAGGTAAAACAGCATCTTCAATGAAGTAAACCGGTAATTCCTGAATTCGCATTTTACTTGAAAATTTTTCGCGGGAAAAGAAACCTACCACATGATATTGCATCGAAGCTGTTTTGTTCAGCCATTGCATGAGTGCGATACTATGTGATCCTGTTGAATAGATGAGTGAGTTTTTTGCCACTTTCAGGTTATAACTTATACTGAAATTGTATATTATAACCATGGCAAACCGGGCTAACAGTAATAAAAAAAGATCAATCAGGAAAAGGTTCTGTATAAAGAAGTAACGATACTGAATCCTGAAGTCTGTTAAATACATGTAAGCATAAACACCGGCAATACCAATTAACAATGAAATGTACAACCTCCAAAATTCCAGAAAACTGGAATGTCGTACCAATCCTCTGTTCGATTTAAAAAAAATAAAACCCGAAAAACTTATGAAAGTATACACCAAACCAAGTTTTATGATGGCATCTCTTTCGTAGGTTACATTTAACAAAATACTATGAATAATCACAGCAAAAATAAAAGAGATAATCCCAAGAAACAAGTCAACCTCCAATAAAATATATCTGTTTTTCAACGAAAATTTTAGAAGTTTTTGTAGAAAAAGTCGCAATTTATCTTTAAAATTCTCCATTTATATATTAGGAAAGAAATTAAGTAACATTGTCAAAATAAGATAGATAAAAGATTAAGATATTTATAAACCCTGAATCATTGAAATCAAAACGATATGTTATGTAAAAAATTTAAATTTTCAATCATGTATTCACTTTTCAGGTTTGTTTGTTAAACAAAATTTAGCTTAGGTCACTTTAGTTGTAACTGTACAACATCAAATAAATCTAAAACTAAATTTCAGTGATTTATTAAGTTTTCCATTCTTTAAATAAGCAATATGTTGAATTTTGACAATTAATCTGTTGGTTTATAAAGCTACAAATGTAATAATATTTAAAAAATTGAACAACTTTTAGTTGTGAAATCAATCAGAATATCAATTGTGATTATTGAAAACATCAATTATTATAAAAGTAATTACGTCAATGGTAAATGTTTACATTGCAATAAACAGAAATATTTTTAAAAGTCTGTCACAAATTCCATAAATAAGTGTATGACAATTATTCAATCTTAAAATTCTCAATCACATTCAAAGGTTCCCAACCGAGTTCGCGTTTAGCTTTTTCGTTACTAAATGTAAGTGATTTTGTTATTTTAATAAATTTGTTAGAATTTATTGGTGCTTTTTGGCCAATCAGATCGCCGATTTTTGCTATAATTTTAGCAACAAAAAGCGGTATTGTGAAAACTCCGGATTTATTTAATTGTTGACAGATTAAGTTTTCAAGTTCACAGAAACTCGGATGATTTGAATCACACACATTATATATTCCGCCTTTGTTTACTACAAGCGGAATTAAATTTGCAATGTCTTGCGCCATTAAAATGCTTTTTCGCGCTTTACCCCCTCCGATATTTACATATTTCCCGGTTTTTATTCCATGAATCATTGCGCCAAGATTCCCGGGAGGATTAGTGCCGGCAATGAGCGATGGACGTAAGATGGTGAGTTTAATCTGATGTTTTTTACACCATTCAGTCAGAAATTGTTCTGCCTGTATTTTACTCAAAGCGTATGGAGTTGTGCCTTTCAGGGGATAGTCTTCAGTAATATTCTCTCCTGTTTCCAATCCATATACAGCTACAGTGCTGATAAAAATGAAAGATTTGGGAAGACCGCACTTCTCCAGAGCAAAACAGAGATTTCTGGTGCCCTCATAATTAGTTTGAAAGAAAAGTTCGTCTTCCGATTTATTGAGGGGCACAACATGTGCTTTACCTGCTGCATGTAAAACAATTTCGTATTTTTCATTCAATTCAGGTATTCCTTTTGACAAATTAAAAAGGATATCATCATAGGTTGCCAATCCTATTGTTGAAATAGAATATTCCTTCTTTAATATGTTAATTATATTGCTTCCTATAAATCCGGAAGCACCCGTAAAAAGTAGATTCATAAATTATTAAATTAAAATAATTCAACCAGTTTTTCGGTAAGAAATTGATAGTCAAATGATCTGGCTGTTTCCAAATTGCGTGACTTCATTCCGGCTAATTCTTCCTCACTTAAATTAGAAAGTTTATAAATTGCATCTGCATATTCTTTTGTTGAAGCAAAATCCTTTGCTATTCCCAGATTGTTTTTGTTAATCGGACAATACATCATTTTCAGATTACAACATATTGGTTTTCCGCTTGCCATGTATTGAAACATTTTACTTTGGCTGCCACCATAACCACCAAAATGTCCCGGCATATAATTTAATATGTTAACTGTACCTGCTGATACAACATAAGGTACATATCTGGGATCAATCCATTTCTGTTTGAAAATTACATTATCTATTTTGTTGTCGATACAGTATTTTATCAGATAGTCTCTGTCATCACCATTTCCGTAAAGTAAGAATTTTAAATTCTTATGTTCTTTAAGCAGTGCAGCTGCATCAACTAACTGTTTTAGGTTGTTAGCAAGCCGTATCGAGCCTAAATAAATAATTTTTTTTATGTCCGGATTCGATAAATCATCGTCTTCAAGCACAAATTGTTTTACATTGCTGTTAAAATCTGCCAAATCCACACCATTATTGATATAATGAACTTTTTCAGGATTTATTTTTCCACCGTTTGCTGTGTCCCATTTTTTATCCTGAATGTAATTAATCCCGCCTTCCATTGAAAAAACCACATTATCGGCTTTTTCATATAACCACTTTTCAGATTTGTACGCAAAATACAGCAATGGATTTGTTTTTTTTATCAGACCTAATTCAACAAATGTTTCAGGCCATAAATCAACAATCTCGATGATGTATTTGGCGTGCATTTTTTTTGCTGTATAGTAGAGGCCAAGTCCAAAAGGAATATATGCAGTATGTAAAATTACATCCGGCTTTTGAATATTTCTGAAATATTTTTTTAAACGATAATGAAACTGTAATGAACTTATAATTCTGTCGATACCGTTTGTTTTGTAAAATTTTGACTTAATATGTACAAATTTTAAATTACCATATGATTTTTCCAGGTATTTATTCTGATCAGGAATTAAGTCAATTTCCATATTATGCATAACACCTGAAGCAAAAATGGTAACATCATATCCCTTTTCACTTAAATATTGTGCAAATTTAATTGTTCTCAGTCGTGATTCCAATTCCGGAGGCATCGCATACTGATTTATTAACCATATTCTTTTCATTCTTTACTTTTGCCAGTTGTTAATAATGTCAATAACCATCATAACTTCTGTATCATCCATCACCTGACTAATAGGAAGACTTAGTTCCTGATTGTGTATTTTTTCAGTGACCGGAAGAGACATCTGCGCCCAATTGTTGTAACACTCCTGTAAATGAGGCGGTATTGGATAGTGTATCAGTGTTTGAACTCCATGTTTATTAAGATATTGTTGCAAATTATCCCTTTCTTCACAAAGTACAGGAAATAAATGAAAAACATTTGCGTCCCAGTCTGAAATCCCGGGTAATTTTATTCCCGGGTTTTTAATATTATCAATGTATAATTTTGCAACACGTTTTCTTAAAGCAATATCTTCATCCAGGTATTTTAATTTTACTCTCAAAACAGCAGCCTGTATCTCGTCTAAACGGCTATTTCTTCCTGTATATTTAAATACATATTTTTTTGAAGATCCGTAATTAGCGAGTGCTCTGATAGTTTCAGCCAATTGATCATCATTGGTTGTTGTAGCACCGGCATCGCCAAGTGCACCAAGGTTTTTACCGGGATAAAAACTATGTCCTGCTGCATCACCTATCGAACCGGTCTTTTGTCCCTTGTACAAACATCCGTGTGCCTGTGCATTATCTTCAATTAATTTCAGGTTATATTTTTTACAAAGTTCTCCGATTTTCTCAGTATAAGCACATCGACCATATAAATGTACAATAAGTATTGCTTTGGTCTTTGAATTTATAGCTGCTTCAATTTTAGTTTCGTCAATTTGAAATGTATTAATGTCGGGTTCAATTAATACCGGTTTCAGATTATTTTCGGTAATTGCCAGTATTGATGCAATATACGTGTTAGCAGGTACAATTATTTCGTCACCCGGTTGCATAAAACCAAGTTCGATGTACGCTCTGAATATCCAAATGAGAGCATCTAAACCATTTGCACACCCGATTGTATGTTTTGTCCCGATATATCCGGAATATGCAGCTTCAAATTTCTCATTTTCACTACCCTGCAAATACCAGCCTGAATCAATAACTCCGGATACTGCTTCGTGTATTTCTGACGAGTATTTTCGGGTGATTTTTTGTAAATCTAAAAATTTAATCATGTATTAAAGTGTGTATTTATAAATGTCATATGTAACGCCTCTGCCTCCAAATCCTTCTTTTTGAAAAATCAGTGATTCATTTAATATATTCCCCATTTGTTCAGTAGACTGACCAAAGTCGAATACAGGGTAATCTGTATAAATTTCATTAATCAATTTATCAAAAAGTAAATCTAATGCACCGGATTCCTTACCTGAAAAATTGGCTGAAATATATTGAGTATGTAAAACATTTTTTGTAAGATACAAGACTGTACCACCTAATATCTGGTTCTCATTATAAGCTAAATACAGTTTTATATTATCCGGAAATTTTGAATGTAAATACTCAATTTCTGCTAATGAATGAACAGGTTGTGTCCCATATTTATTAATTAAATTATCATCAAGGATTTTCCAAAAAGATGAATAATCTGTGCTTTCGGAAATTTCAATTTTACTGTTTAATGCTTTACGAATACCGGATTTTCTGGATTCAATAAATTTTATTTTATTACTCTGATAAATTGTGGATGAAATATTTCTTCCAATCAATATAGCTTCATTTCGAAACAATGCATATAAATCTTCCTGTGACGGTAATAAATGATAAATATAAGGTACAGGTTTATATATAACTTCAGTTATATTATTAGATTTTAAAAATAAATTTAACAGTTTAAAAATCTCAAGCATTTCTATTGTACCGGATTTTGATGTGGTAATAAATCCACCATAAGTAAGTCCCTGATGTGAATATAATGTACCCTGAACTTTATTTGCCGGTAAAAGGGCATAAAGTTTATTTTTTCGGTATATCAATAATGAAAAATCATCAAATCTGTCTGAATGATAATCCATATAATTTCTTTTAAATAGAAAAGTGCCATTTTGGGATGATTCAACAAAATCATCCCAGACTTTCTTATTTTCAGTTGTATATCTTTTAATCTCAAACATTCTTTTTTGCTATAAATTCATTATAATCACGTATATAATCATCTTCATCATACTTTTCAGATGCAAGAACAAGACAAACAGAACCTGAAGAAAAATTTTCAAGTTCACGCCAGATTCCGGGTACAACAAAGAGACCCTGATATGGTCGGTTTAATGTTAATGATTTTGTGGTTTTTCCATCATCTATTATAACATCAAAACTTCCACTGGCAGCAATGATAAGTTGATATAAGTTTTTATGAGCATGTCCGCCACGTGTTTCTCCACCGGGTACATCATATAAGTAATATACACGTTGAACATTAAAAGGAACAGTCTTACCATTCTCAATAACAGTAATATTTCCTTTAACCCTGTGATGTTTATCTAATTCAATAATCTCACAATCAGCAACTTTAGTTTTATTCATGTGTATTTCTTAAATTCTTCAAAACTATAAATATAATCATTTTGATCAAATGTTGTGGAAGCCAGTATAAGCGCTAATGAATTAGTCGAAAAATTATCCATTTGTCGCCACATCATTTGTGGTATATATAAACCATAATACGATCTGTTCAAAGTAAAAACTTTTTCCTGATTTCCATCATTTATTGTGATGTCAAAACTTCCGGATAATGCAACAATAAATTCCTGATTATTTTTATATGCATGTCCACCTCTTTTCTCTCCACCCGGGACATCATATATCCAATATGTACGAAGAATCTCAAAAGGAATATGCTTCGCTGCTTCAATAAAGGAAAGATTACCCCTGCTATCAACAATTTTTGGTAAATGAATAATCTGAGATGAATTCATAAGTTTTAAATTTTATCAATAGCGTTAATATAATTTTTTGCAACTTTATAGTCAGTCATTTCTAATGCAGTTTTTATTGCATTGTTTGAAATTGCTTTGCGCTCAATTTGTGTTAATGAGTTTATTTGATTGATTACACTCATTAATTCTTCCTCATTTCCATGTTCACATAAAAAGCCATTTATTCCATGTTGAATCACTCCATCAATACCTTCATTTTTTGATCCGATTGTAATACAACCTCTTGCCATAGCCTCAAGATACACTAACCCAAATGCTTCATCTTTACTAATCATTATAAAACATTCAGCACGGTCAAGTATATTAATCACTTCGTTTCTTTCTAAATATCCCAAAAATAATACATTTTTTTGAATACCATATTTAACTGTCAGCTTCTTTAAATTCTTTTCTTCTCCTCCGCTTCCAACATAAGAAATTTTATAATTTGTTTCTTCTGTGTAAAGTCTGTTCAACGCCTTAATAATAGTTGTCGGGTACTTTCTTTTTATCAATTCTCCCACATAAACAAATTCAGTTATTTTTTCTGAAAATTTTTTAGTACATTCTTTGGTTAAATAACTCTCAGGTATTCCTGAATAGCACATAAACGAATTTTTTTGTTTGCCAAAATTGTTTTCAAAAGATGCTTTAATGGGAATAGACCGATAGCCCCAAAAATCAATACATTTTAAATATTCTGTATATTCTGCTTTATAAATTTTTTTTATACTTTCTCCATTGTCATGCATTACAATACAGGTTTTCGCAAATGGATAAAACTCTTTAAGATTATAAATTATATTTAATTGAGGATTTGAAAAATGTCCGATTAAAATATCCGGTTTAAATCCGGTTTCTTCATTTATTTCAACAATCTTACGTAGTTTTTCTGTTAAAACTTTTTTAGAATATCTTCCTCTTGGAATTAATTTAAATATTGGTAAGCGATAAACATGAACTCCATCAATGTCATATTGTGTAAACCCAAAATTATCAGAAGTGTCAACAACTGCACCGGTAATGCTTGCAATTTGTTCTCTGAACAATCTTGCCATTAAATAAAAAATTTTATGATAAACTGCATGGAAGTAAATTACATTTACATCATAGCCCATTTTAATCCATTCTTTTGTGAAATAATGAACAACAGATGTTCTGTATTTTAGATCAGGTGCAGGGTAAATAGTTGTTAAAACTAATATCTTTTTTGGTGTATTTTTCTGCATACTAATGTTTTACTTCTATCCATTTAGTGAATAAATATCAAAAAATCTTTAAGTGATTAAAATTATCCTGTATGATTTTAGCTATTAATATAATTATTTTCTCCAGATCATTTTGTTTACAATTCCTGTGTAACTCTGTATAATCTTTACAACTTTTGTTGAAACGTTAATGTCCTGATATGCAGGCACATCGCACGAAGTGTCGCCATTTCTGTGCATTTCAACAGCCATTTCAACAGCCTGAATTACCTGTTCGGTTGTGATTGAACCAATAACAAAAACACCCTTGTCCATAGCCTCAGGACGTTCAGTTGAAGTCCTTACTGATACTGCCGGAAATTGAAAAAATGCACTCTCTTCGGGAAGTGTACCACTATCTGACACTACGCAAAATGCATTTTTTTGCAGCTTATTATAATCAAAAAATCCGAGAGGTTTATGTTGGATAACTCTTTTGTCAAAAATAAATCCTCTTTTCTCAATAATATTTCTGGAACGTGGGTGACAACTATAAATGATTTTCATATCGTAAGTTTCAGCTAACTTGTTTATAGCATTCATTAAAGAGAAGAAATTTGACTCGATATCAATATTTTCTTCCCTGTGAGCTGAAAGTAATATGTACTTACCGGCTTCCAGTCCAAGATCATTTAACACTCTGCTTTCATTAATTCGGTCTAAACATCCGTTTAAGACTTCTGCCATAGGTGAACCAACCACATAAGTATATTCAGGTCTTATCCCCGAATCAATAATATATCTTCTTGCATGTTCAGAATAACAAAGATTAATATCGCTGGTAATATCAACTATCCTTCGTATCACTTCTTCAGGTAAATTCTCATCTTTACACCGATTACCCGCTTCCATGTGAAAAACGGGGATTTTTAACCGTTTTGCTGATATTACACACAAACAGGAATTTGTATCACCTAAAACAATAATTGCATCAGGTTTAATTTCTAACATCAATTCATAAGATTTAGAAATCACGTTTCCCATAGTTTGTCCAAGATTTTCTCCAACAACTCCAAGATAGTAATCCGGTTCCCGTAATCCAAGATCATTAAAGAATATTTCGTTCAGTGTGTAATCGTAATTTTGTCCTGTATGTACAAGATAATGGTCAAAGTACTTATCACTTTTTTTAATGATAGAAGACATTTTTATAATTTCAGGACGAGTACCGACAATTGTCATCAGTTTCAGTTTATTCATACATTTCATCTTTAAAGTTTATAATGAGGATACATTTGCTTGTGTGTTTTTATCCATACAGCCATTTCGGAAATCATTGTTTCGTAATCCGGTATTAAATAACTGAACCCGTACCTGGTTCGTATAAGTGATTTATCTGCACTAATACCTTCAACTGGATTTATTTTCACAGAATCACTTCTAAGGTAATGATTAAAAAGTCCGAGTAAATCGAATTTTGAAATTGACATTTCCGGAACTGTATTATATAAACCATGTGCTCTTTCCATAGCAGCTCTTTCCATGGTTTTTGCTAACTGGAGAGTTGTTTGACCGGTCCAAATAGCTGTCGTATAACCATTAATTTCGCTGTCAGCCTGCATAAACCAATTTAGAAGTCCGATACCACCGGGGTTTATATCCGGTCCTACAATTGAATTCCTTAACGTAATATTTTTATTGTCTTCCAGTTCTCCAAGTGCCTTTGATCTGTCATAGAATGTTTCTCCATCACGAAAATCATCTTCAGTATAACCACCACGTTTACCTGAAAAAACACAATCAGTACTCATGTGGATTACTTGAGTTTTTGTTTCTGCAGTAGTTTCAGCAAGAAAGTGGGGGAAATAAGAATTTAAAAAAGATGCTAAAGCTTTATTTTGTTCAGTATATTGATTCAAAATACCAATACAGTTTATTACACTGTCAAAATTGCCTTCAACTATAAGTTTTCTAAGAAAATTTGTGTCAAGTGCATTACCGGCAATACTGTTAATATATATTGATTTTATTCTGTCAAAACCAAAAACATCATGCCCTTGCTCTTTCAAATACAAAGCAATTGTATGACCTGCCATACCATTGCACCCCAGTACTAAAAATTTCATTATTTCATTTGTTTTTTTAATTCGTCCTGAATATAATCAATTAACAATAACTTATTTTTTACCTGTTCCACATCAAGAAGTTCAGTGTTATTACTATTAAATTCTGATAATAAATTACGTTCTGTATCACCACTTACAAAATATTTATCATAATTTAAATCACGCTTATCACTTGGAACTCTAAAGAAATTTCCCATATCAATTGCTTGTGAACATTCTTCGTTTGTTAAAAGTGTTTCATACATTTTTTCACCATGCCGTATGCCAACAAATTTAATATTATCCTTATTAAAATTAAATAGCTCACATACCGCTTCTGCTTGTGTTTGAATAGTGCAGGCAGGTGCTTTTTGTACAAGAATATCTCCGCTTGAACCATGTTCAAAAGCAAAAAGCACAAGGTCGATAGCTTCTTCAAGCGACATGATAAAACGTGTCATTGTTGGTTCAGTTATAGTTATCGGCTGACTATTTTTAATTTGTTCAACCCAGAGAGGTATAACTGATCCACGTGAACACATAACATTGCCATAGCGTGTACAACAGATTCTGGTTTTTTCGGGACTTACTGAACGTGATTTTGCAACAACAACTTTTTCCATCATTGCTTTCGAAGTGCCCATTGCATTAACAGGGTATGCAGCTTTGTCGGTTGACAGACATATTACAGATTTTACTCCGAATTCAATCGCTGCATTAAGTACATTGTCTGTACCTAAAACATTAGTTTTTACTGCCTCAATGGGGAAAAATTCGCATGAGGGAACTTGTTTTAATGCAGCAGCATGAAAAATAAAATCTACTCCATAAATTGCATTTTTAACACTGGCCAAATCACGGACATCTCCGATATAGAATTTAATTTTCTCAGCGTTTGCAGGATATCTTGTTTGAAATTCATGACGCATATCGTCCTGTTTTTTCTCGTCACGCGAAAAAATACGAATTTCACCAATGTCTGTATTTAGAAAACGATTTAAAACCGCATTCCCGAATGAGCCGGTACCACCTGTAATCAACAGGGTTTTATCTTTAAATAATGACATATATAGAATTAATAATTAATTTATATCCGGAAGATTCTCAATTTTATATTTTCTTGTTCTGTATATAACTCTGAAAGTATTTTTTATTAACATAAAAATCTCTTTTAGAGACATTTTATTGTAAAAATTGTAAACGAAATTAGTTGCGAGACAAGCATCAAATATATTTTGAATGCCTAATTCTGTTCCTTCAAATCTTATTGAATGAGTGATTACAAATTCATAAATTTCTTCGGTTCTCACTACTTTTCTTTTAGTTTTCAACATTAACTCATTAAATAAATCTGATAAATTATGTTGTTTTGCAATTTCTTTCAGTATATGCAGCTCCCTAATCAGCACTTCATTTTCATAAGTACTACTTTCAATAAGCTTAAATGATGCACGAATTAGTTCTTCAAACGAAATTTGTTCAAATTTGCCCGGCCATCCGGGCAGATCACGGGCAGTCAACAGGAAATCTGCGGTCATAAGTGTAACTAACGGAGAATATTGTTGTGAGGCTAACTCAGAATGCATTGTTCTTCTCAGATTATCGTTAAAGAATCGTTTTGCTTCTTCTCTTGATTTTTCGTCGGTTCGTCCATAATTCTTTCCCTGAGATTTAATTGTATCACCAACAATTGACAGTGGTTCATATGTAAACGCATATTCTTCAACTTCACCTGCTAACACAACTCCCGAGAAACCATCCGGTGTGGGACAATAGTAAAAACTATTATCTTTAGTTCTGGATTTGATCTTGTCAATTAAAGTAGTTGATGCAACGCCTTTCATATAAAACATTGGACATTCATCTATCTGATATAAAAAAGTTCGTGCAATTTTATTTAAAAATGCCTCTGATTTAAGTATTTTTACTCCGGTATTTTTTTTTCTCCTGACATAAAAGATATTTTTGCCGCCCTCTTTATTTGCATAAATAAAACTTGCCGGTGTCCATGTCAGCAAATCTTTCTTCGTGGAACTAAGTATTTCATACATTCTCCAAATACAACCAGGAGTAAGGCCATCATCACCACCTAATGCCATTACATAACCTGGTCTGACCTGATTGAGAGCAAATTCAAAATTATCTCTCATCCCTAAGTGCTCACGATGTGCAAATAGCTTAATTCTGTTGTCTTTAATTGATAATTCACTTACCATCTCAACAGAATTGTCCGAACTGCAATCATCAGATACAATTATCTCAAAGTTTGGATAATCCTGAATCATACAAGTTTTCAATGTATGTTTTAAATATTCAGACCTGTCTTTTTGAGGAATAATAACAGTAAATAATGGGTAATCAGTTTGTTTATTCATTGAATTTGTTTTGTGAAAACATTATTGGTAATTTAAAAATCAAACTCTAAATATTTTTGTTAATTAAGACTTCTGTGTTGTCGTTTTATAAAATGGTCAATTTTAAATGCCTGATAAGCAAGAAAATATACAATAAGCTGCAGGTTTCCTCCAACATCGGAAAATGGATACAATTTCAGTCCCCCTAACATACAAACAATCATAACAAAATGGATAAGTATGATTTGATGAAAATAAATAGTTTCATCCTTTACTTTTGTTTTGTTCAAAACAAAGAGCGTAAAAATGATGAAAATTATTGGTGGTAGTACTGGTCCGAAATCAAGTGTAAAATCACCGATAAAGCCGATAAATACCTCGTCATTTATTTTTAATTCGGGATATTTTTCGCGTCTTTCCCAGAAGTTTTGAGGAATATTTTCATACCCCATCAAACTTTTAAAAAAGGGGAAAGTTCTGTCACCGTATCTAATGCCACCGTCATCTAAACCATAATTATTAAAGAATAAGTTTTCCTGACCAGCATAGTAATATACTGAGGTTAATGAACCGCCGTCAGCATCTTCAAATCGGCTATTGGTTAAAGCAATAAATGGTACAGATACTGCAACTATCAGAAAAATTCCAATATACTTTATTGTTTTAATAGTTTTCTCAGACATGAATTTTCTGAGCGCAAAATAAGTTATTATAAATGAAAGCAGGATTTCTAAAACAGGGCCTCTTTGTCCCATCGAAATATTTACAAACAATCCTATTACTACTGATAAGGATAATCCTATCAAAATTAGCTTGTTTTTCTTTTCAAATGTCAGGTAATAAAAAAACATCAGAATCCCGAAATTTCCAAATGAATTGGATATAATGGCAGCAATGTTTGCGATATCTCCATCGCCGTTTGTTATACTATTGGACATAGATTCATCGTAAATATCCTGTCCACCGGCATTTGATGCAAATAGTTTTACAATGTTGACATTAAAATCAGAAATAATTTCCGGAAGCTGAATTAATGATGAAACTATAAAAATAATTATGGCTGTGTTAAAAAAAACAGCTCCCGGTTTTTCAATTTCCTGTATTTTGCTTTGATCATACTTCAAAATAGGCGCAGCCGTAATCATTAGCATGAGGTACAAATAAATAAAAGGAAATAAGCGGATTTCTTCAAAGGTATAAAAAGGATTATCTATATTAAACAGTATCAATGACATGATTGAATATAGTAAGTACGAAAAAAGAAGTATACTTCCTGCATCAAAGAAGCGTTTCTTTTTTTGATATAATACTATAGTCACAACAAGTGCGGTGATATAAAGTAAGATGTTAATATTGCTGATTAATAGATCCATTTTAAAAAACTCCGATTTTTCGTTTGATACTAAAATAAAATTGTTTCAAAACATCCCTTTCTGTTTTGGAAACTGCAATAAAATATGCAAAAACAAAAATAAAAAATACAGACATAAAAATAATAGTTGCAAAACGCAGTATTGTATTTGCTATATTAATATGTATTCCGAAAATCAGCAATGATGTAATTACAGTAATAATGAAAGCCGGAAGTAAAAATGACTTCAGATATTCGGAAAAACTAAACGGGGGATAATATTTTTTTAAACAGATTAATCTGACAATATGAGCTAAAACTGCAGCAATTATCATAGCAATGTATGTAAAATGAGCCGGATATCCTGATTTAAATAAAATATAGGTGGCAGGTACACACAGCAGAGTGAATGTCTCAACGGGAATATGATATTCTTTGACATGTCCTGTAGCCTGTATAATTATTGAAATCGGATTATTTAATGACATAATCAATGTATAAATTATCATTAATCTTGAGAATAAAATAGTTTGTGTGTCAGTTGTTTTTAACCATAAACTTAAAACTGTGTCCATCTCAAAGATTAGTGGAAGACAAATCATTAACAAACAATAAAAAATAAACTTATTGCTCAGATTGAATATTTTATTCAAGTATAAATATGACTCTTCAGCATACGCCTTTATCATTGGGGTTCTCGTTGCTAAAATAAAGCTGCTTACAAACGAAGTCATTGCCATATTAAACTGAAAGGATATAGCTCTTGCGGCGTTAACCAGCGGTCCGAAAAATATATTAATTAATAATGTGTTAATTTGTGACATCCCAACTCCGGCAACCGAACCAAATAAAGACCAGCCGGAAAAAGTAAGCAGGTCTTTAAACAGACCTTTGTCACTTGGTTTTGTATACCGGCATTCGGGATATTTTCTGTGACCTACCAATATATATGATAGAAGCATTATAATCGAAATTATCAAAAGAAATGCTCCGTAAATAATTAATCTGTCTGCAGGAATGATGAAAATCAGAAAAATTGACACCAGTTTTATTATGGTTTCGAAAGTACTGAGTATAGAAAAAATACCCATATCTTCGTGTGCAATTGTAGCTGCAGAATACGGAATTTGTAAAATTGTTGTAATGAAGGAAAATATTGAAAACTGATAAATCCAGTTAGCAGCAATCATTCTGTTTGCTGGTATTACTAATTGAGTATTTACAAACCATAAACCAACTGTTTCTCCCAGTATGAAAACTATTATTGATAAAACCACATAAATATAAACGCTGGTAGAGAATATATTCCTGAGATTAGTTAAAGTGTTCTCGCCTATTGAGTATGAATAATATCTTTGTGTGGCAGTGGAAAGTACACTACTAACACTATACAACATTGTAATTACTCCTGCAATGACATTGTAAATACCATAATCCTCGACACCAAGAGCATTCAGTAAAACACGTACAGCATACAGATTGATAATCATTACGACCATCATTCTGATATATAATAAAGCAGTATTTTTTGCTATGCGGTTATTTTTTAATGAATTATTTGACAAAGCTCTTCCGGATGAATTAATTGTTAGTTGTATTTTTTAGTTTGATTGAAATAAGTTTATTCAATAATTATTGTCTTTTGTGATTTTTAATCCAAATAATTTATATTAAAATTTTTTTTCTATTTGATTTATAAAAAGAAGAAAGTTGAAACAATGTATTAATTGTTAAATTGTTAATCAAAGTCTTCCATCCACCCATTTTCTGTCGACGATGGCTTTGGCATCAAAAATCACAGCTCCGGCGTCGTAATATTTTCTGAAATCAAAAGTCTTGAATTCATCGTGTGCTACTGCAAGCAAAACTGTCTGATAGTTTTTATTTTCATCAAGTTGTTTAATGATGTCCACATTGTATTCGTGTTTTACTTCAGCGGCAATTGCCCAGGGATCGTAGATGTCGACATTTGTGCCGAATTCACACATTTCGCGGTATATGTCAATCACTTTTGTGTTTCGTATGTCAGGGCAGTTTTCTTTAAATGTAACTCCGAGAATAAGAACATTGGCACCTTTGATGGTTTGTCCTTTCTGGATCATAAGTTTCAATACCTTATTGGCTATAAATGGTGCAATGCTGTTGTTGACGTGGCGTCCCGACAGGATTACCTGCGGAACATAACCCAACGATTCGGCTTTACTTGCTAAATAATACGGATCTACACTGATACAATGTCCACCAACCAAGCCGGGGCGGTATTTAAGGAAATTCCATTTGGTTCCGGCAGCTTCGAGCACATCGTTGGTATCAATGCCTACCTTGTCAAAAATCAATGCAAGTTCATTGACAAATGAAATGTTTACGTCGCGCTGAGCATTTTCGATAATTTTTGAAGCTTCTGCCACTTTTATACATGGAGCTTTGTGAGTGCCGGCTGTGATAATCGATGCGTATAAATTGTCGACAAGGTCAGCAATTTCGGGAGTTGACCCTGAAGTTACTTTTTTAATTTTTGTGAGTGTGTTTATTTTGTCGCCCGGATTAATGCGCTCTGGACTGTATCCGGCATAGAAATCAGTATTGAATTTCAATCCCGAAACTTTTTCAATCGCAGGTATGCAATCTTCTTCGGTGCATCCGGGGTAAGTAGTCGATTCGTAAATAACAATAGCTCCTTTGCTGATAATTCGTCCCAACATTTGCGATGCTTTTATCAGCGGTTGCAGGTCGGGCATATTAAAATTATTGATAGGAGTGGGGACGGTTACAATATAAATGTCGTAGTTTTTTAATTCTGCTTCGTCGCACGAGAATGAAAGTCCGAGTTCGGGATTTGTTTGATTGAGATGGGTGGCCTGTTTCATTCCTTCAAGATCGGCTTCGAGTGTGTGATCAAAATCATTTTGAAGTTCCTCAACCCGTTGCTGATTAATGTCGAAACCTAAAACCCTGTATTTCTTTCCAAACTCAATGGCTAATGGAAGTCCGACATATCCCAGTCCGATAATGGCAATTCTGAATTTTCTCATGTAAAATATTAAGTTTTTTCCCGTTTATTACAATATGCAAATTAATATCAAATTCGGATTGCAAAGATACTATAATGCTTTTATATAAACGAAAAATTGTTGCTGAATACAATAAGTAATGTGACAAATATACGGCTCATATTGCAGGACCTGTTCCGATAACTATTTTCTGAATAAAAAGATGCAAATTCGCAAAGAATATGTATGGCTCTGAATAATATAACTTTGCTTCTTATTTAATTAGATCTTATGTTTAAAAAAATATATTCCGGTATTCAAATTTGCCTGCTAATTATATGTACAGCAATCGATTAAAAGTGTTTCAATATCAGTGTTTTAATGAGTAATTGAATATAATTGAATAAAATAAAATTTTACATAAACAGAAGTATTTGAAATAAAAAAAGTTGTTGATGACTACCGGGGTAAAAATATGAGCCTTTCCCACTGATTCATTACATCCAACTTCTTTTACTTCAAAATACTCTTAAAGCAATGCAAAATAATTTGTAAATACTTCAATAAATATATTTACGGTAATTTAAGACATTTATTTTATTAATCGAAAAAAAAATAATTAATTTGCAGCTATGAAAACCACAAAAACTGAATATTTCCCAATTGTGAATGAAGAAGGTGACGTTACAGGGAAAGCTACAAGAGCTGAATGTCATTCCGGTAGTTTTTTGTTACATCCGGTGGTTCATTTGCATGTAATCAACAGTAAAGGGCAATTGTACCTTCAAAAACGTGTTTCCACCAAAGATATCCAACCGGATAAATGGGATACATCGGTGGGGGGGCATGTAGACTGGGGTGAAACCATCGGAGCTGCTCTCCGGCGCGAAGTGGGTGAAGAGCTGAATATTTTTGATTACGAACCGGTTTTTATAATGCGTTATAAATTTGTATCAACTCAGGAAGCAGAGTTGGTTCACAGTTTTTATTGTGTCTTCGATGGGGAAATAAAACCTGATCCGGTTGAAATTTCCGAAGGCAGATTCTGGAATTTGGAGGAGATTGAAAATCAGCTGAATAAAGGAGTTTTTACTCCAAATTTTGAAAATGAACTGAAACAAATTTTGCAGAATGAAATTATTTGTAAATTGTTAAATCCTGCAGATTGAATGAGGAACAATAATGAGTGAATGAACTGAAGTATTTTTTTTAACGGAAGGAAATCTGAGTCAGAGCATTTGCAGATATGACATTAAAAAAACAGGAAGAAAAATACTTAATTGTATCTTCTTCCTGTTACTTTTAACTCAAATATTACTTTTCATCCTGCTCGAGTTCAATCATAATTGAATCCTTAGGGATGCGGTCACCAATTGCAATGTTGATTTTTTTTATCCGGGCTGTAAAGGGCATTTCAATCCGGTTCATCATTTTCATTGCTTCGAGTATCAGTAATGGTTCACCTTCCTTTACAATTTCACCTTCTTTGGCAAAAATTTCAATGATTGTACCTGGTATAGACGATTGAATCTCATACGGATTAACTTCCGACCACGGTTTACGATTCAAATATTTTTTTGTCAGTAAAGTCTTGTATTTTCTTGCTGTAATCGCAAAATCTACAAATTCAGGAGTTTCTTTTTTCATTCTTAAATAGTTGTTATAAAGAGTAGATGCCGAATGATTGAATCATCAGTTTTAGTTCATTTCTTGTCGGTATATATTCTCTTTTCATTTTTTGTTTTAACTGCCTGTTCAATCAGAATGGAGGAATTCCGTGTTTTTTTGCAGGGCGGTAATCATCTTTAAGTTTCGAAACTTCGAGTGCATGCAATAACAGATCGCGGGTTTCCAAAGGTTCGATTACAGCGTCGATATATCCTTTCGAAGCTGCAACAAACGGATTTGCAAACTTTTCAATGTATTCTTTTACTTTTAACTGACGCATTGCATCTTCGTCTTCGGCTTCCATGATTTCTTTTCTGAAAATAATGTTAGCTGCACCTTCGGGTCCCATTACTGCGATTTCGGCACTTGGCCATGCAAACATAAAATCGGCTCCGAGGTGGCGTGAATTCATGGCAATATATCCACCGCCATAAGCTTTACGCAGGATAACTGTAATTTTTGGTACTGTAGCTTCGGAATATGCGTACAACATTTTGGCACCGTGACGAATCACACCGGCATGTTCCTGGTCAACTCCCGGAAGATAACCCGGCATGTCCTCGAGTGTAATAATCGGGATATTGAAAGCATCGCAGAAACGAATAAATCTGGCTGCTTTATCTGAAGCATCACAATCGAGTACACCGGCCAGATACATTGGTTGATTAGCTACAAAACCTACAGTTTCGCCATCCATGCGGCCAAAACCGATCACAATATTCGGAGCCCATAATTCCTGTACTTCAAGGAATTTTGATTCATCCGCCAATGTGTAAATAATTTCACGGACATCATAGGGTTGTTTGGGATCGGCAGGGATGATATTTTCAATGCTTTTGCGCGATTTTGGTTTTTTTGCTTCTATTTTCGGAGCCTTCAGCTGGTTGTTGTGAGGAATTAATCCGATCAGTTGTTTGATTTGCTCCAGACATTCGGCTTCACTTAATGCATAAAAGTGTGCATTTCCGGTAATTTCGGCATGTACTCTTGCACCGCCGAGGTCCTCCTGCGAAATTTTTTCACCTAATACTGTTTCAATTACATTTGGTCCGGTGATAAACATTTTCGAAATATTTTCAACCACAAAGACAAAGTCGGTCAAAGCAGGAGAATATACAGCACCACCGGCACACGGTCCTAAAATTACTGAAATCTGGGGAATTACTCCCGAAGCCATTGTATTGCGATAAAATATCTCACCATATCCGGCCAATGCGCCAATACCTTCCTGTATACGTGCACCTCCCGAATCGTTGATCCCGATACAAGGAACTTTCATTTTTAAGGCGTGATCCATGATTTTAGTGATTTTGCGCGCATGTTTCAGTCCTAACGAACCACCCATTACGGTAAAATCCTGAGCATAAATACAAATAGGAGCGCCATTGATGGTTCCTGTGCCCGTTATTACTCCGTCGCCCGGAAGTTCTTTGCTCGCCATTCCGAAATTTTGCTCTTCGTGTTCCACAAAGAGGTCGTATTCGTGAAATGAATTGGCATCCAGGAGTCCGAGAATTCGTTCGCGGGCAGTCAATTTACCCATCGCTAATTGTTTTTCGATGGCTTTATCACCACCTCCTTTTTCAACAATGGCCTTCTTCTGCCGTAATGCCAGAATGTTTTTCTTTAATGACATAATTCTTTGATTTTGTTAAACTATTTTTGAAGCATTCGTCCGGATATTATGAACGAATCAAATCGGGGGCAAAAATAACACTTTTTTCACGATACTGTGCAATTTTTGGAATTATGTCAATTGCCGGCGCCTAAATATCAGTGAAACAGTTGCTTGTCCATAATTTGAATTTACAGGGTAAAATATTTGTGTTAAATATTGTTAGCAATAGTACTGCGTGATTCAAATTGCTGTACTTTTGCATCGTTGTTTATGCAACTATATCGAAAAGCAACTAATATGAACTATATTCAAACAGATGAGGTATTCAGCGTGTTGACAGGAAAAGTGTCGACTGCTATAAATCGTACATTTCTTCGTGCTTTTGCCAACGAAGGACTTGATATTACCACTGAGCAATGGACCATTTTAGCGTGTTTGTGGAAAGAAGATAAAGTAACTCAACAAACGCTGAGCAATATAACTTTAAAGGATAAACCAAGCATAACCCGATTAATTGATAATCTTGAGAAAAGACGATTGGTTACAAGAGTCTCTGATCTGACCGACCGCAGAATTAATCTTATCCATCTCACTTCGGCAGGTGAAGCCTTACAGGCCAAAGCTACTGAAATTGTACAGAAAATTTCGGAAAAAACTCTGATGGGAGTATCTGAAAGTGACCTGAATACTGTAAGGGAAGTGCTGAAAAAAATCATGAACAATTTGCATTAAATTTTTTTATTAATATAGTTGCGTATGCAACTATTGTTTAATTAATTATAATATTTATGGTATGAAAAAAAAGTATTTTGTGTTTATTTTTTTATGTGTAGCGGGAATAACTGAAGCCCGGACGGTAGTTTCGCTGGAACAATGCAGGGAGATGGCCCTAAAGCATAATAAAACTTTACAAATGGCAGAGGAAAATGTGAAAGCAGCCAACGAGCTTAAAAAATCTGCATTTACGCAGTTTTTACCTAATTTTTCGGCCGAAGGTGCATATACACGGAACGGAAAAAATCTTTCGCTGCTTTCGGAAGATGCATTGTTGCCGGTAGGAACAAAAATGTCGGATGGTTCATTTGGTTTTACAGCCGACCAGATCAGTAATAAGTGGACACTGATCAATGGTTCGCCGGTTCCATTGGATGCGGGAGGAGTTCCGTTCAATCCGTCAACAAATCCCGAAAAGATTCTTTGGAAGGGTTATGCAATACTGCCAAAAGAAGCACTCGAATTTGATATTCAAAATGTTTTTGCCGGAAGTGTAGGTTTTGTTCAACCTTTGTTTATGGGGGGTAAAATTGCAGAGCTTTACAAAATGGCCAAATATGGCGAGCGTTTGGCTAATGCTCAAAAACTGAACAAAGAACAGGAATTACTCGTGGAAGTTGATGAAGCTTACTGGCGGGTGGTTTCGCTCGAAAACAAAATTAAACTGGCCAACGAATACCGAAATCTGGTAGCCAGAGTTGAAACGAATGTGAAAGTGATGATCGAAGAGGGTGTAGCTACTAAGGCAGATGCATTGAAAGTCAGGGTGAAACTAAACGAAGCTGAAGTTTCGGTTGCAAAAGCCGAAAACGGGTTGAGTCTTTCGCGTATGGCTTTAAATCAGCTGTGTGGAATGCCGCTCGATTCGGTATATCAACTGACGGATGAGCATCTGAATGCTGTTGAATACGTACCTCAGCTGATACCGGTGGAGCAGGCATTGCAGAACCGGCCCGAGGTTACTGCGCTTACACAACTTCATAACATTGCAAAATCGAATGAAAAAATCATGTTCTCAAGATTTCTGCCAACAATTGCCTTGTCGGGTAATTATCTGGTTTCCAATCCAAATGTGTATAACGGATATGAAAACGAATTCGGAGGTATGTTTTCGGTAGGAGTTGTAGCTCATGTTCCTTTGTTTCATTTCGGAGATAAAATTCACACCCTTAATGCAGCCCGGTCGCAAACCAGAATTGCTGAAATGCAGGTAGAGGAAGTAAAGGAAAAAATGCAACTTCAAATTAAGCAAAGTTCATACAAGGTAGCCGAAAGTCTTAAAAAACAGGCAACAACACAGCATAATGTAGAACAGGCTGCCGAAAATCTGAAATATGCTACAGACGGCTTTGAGGAAGGAGTAATTTCATCAACCGAATTACTTGCAGCCCAGACAGCCTGGTTATCGGCAAAGTCGGACGATATTGATGCTGCTATTGAGGTTCGTTTGTGCGATTTGTATCTGCAGAAATCGCAGGGTACAATGGGAATACAGGCAAAAAAATAATGTGCCAATAAGTCAATATGTTGGAAAACAGAGATATATTATTTATAAAAACTTTTCAGAAAATTATTTACAAATCAACTTTTTTAAAATATTACAACAATGAAAAAAAATAATAAAGAGCTCAGAGTAGGATTATTCGGGTTAATCATAGTTTTAGTAATGGTATTTGTTATCGGAATTTATGTTTACAAACCCGAACCTGTCATTTTGCAGGGCGAAGCAGTTGCATCTGAGTACAGGATTTCGGGTAAAGTGCCGGGACGTATCAAACAGTTTAGCGGCGATGAAGGTACAAGGGTAAATGCCGGTGATACACTGGTATTTATTGATAGTCCGGAGTTGGATGCAAAATTATTTCAGGCCAATGCAGCCGAAAATGCAGCACTTGCACAAAACAAAAAAGCTGTAAAAGGTGCACGTAAAGAACTGATTACAGGAGCTTTTGAAATGTGGAAAAAAGCCGAGGTTGGTGTTGATATCATGAAAAAATCGTACGATCGGGTACAACACCTGTATGACAAGGGAGTGGTCACTGCTCAAAAACGCGACGAAGCCGAAGCACAATACAAAGCAGCAGTAGCAACAGCAAGTGCTGCCAAATCGCAATACGACATGGCTGTGAACGGAGCCGAAAACGAGGATAAAGAAGCTGCCATGGCATTGGTGGACAGAGCTAAAGGCGCTGTAAAAGAAGTGGAATCTTACCTTCACGAAACAGTTCTAACTTCGCCTGTTGATGGCGAAATCAGTGAGATTTATCCCAAAAGGGGTGAGCTTGTTGGCACAGGTGCTCCGATAATGAGCATTGTGGATTTGAACGACCTTTGGTTTAGCTTTAATGTGCGTGAAGATTTGCTTGGCGATATGAAAATGGGAAGTTCGTTTAAAGTGAGAATCCCTGCATTGAACAATCAGGAAGTAGAAGTTAAAGTGGATTATATTAAGGCATTAGCAAGTTATGCTACCTGGAAAGCCACCAAAACAAGCGGTCAGTTTGATGTAAAAACCTTTGAGGTAAGAGCCCGTCCGGTTCAGAAAATTGCCGATTTAAGGCCGGGAATGACCGCTTTAGTCGAAAAAACACTGAACTAAAAAAGCCTTTTTTAAATTTGACTTTTAACTAATAAAAGGTCGTAAATCATTTTTATAAAACTGACTAAAAATGTCAAAAAATAAATTTTCAGCATTTTATAAAACATTCATGCGTGAATTAAAACGGATGGGGAGTCGCCCTGTCTATTTTCTCGGAACGGTAGGAGTGATGTTTTTTTGCTATGTTTTTTTTCTTTCGTTTATGAGCGAAGGTCAGCCCGATAAGATGCCGGTGGGAGTGGTAGATCTCGACAATTCACCCTTATCGAGGCAGTTTCTGCGCAATCTGAATGCTACACAACAGGCAGATATTGTGGAAAATCTGAGTAGCTACACCGAAGCACGCAAGGAGATGCAGAAGGGGAAGATTTATGCATTTGTGGTGATAAAAGACAATTTTGAAGCTGAGGTTTTATCGAATCGTCGTCCGAAAATCACATTTTACGTGAACGATGCTTATTTGGTAGCAGGTTCGTTGTTGCTTAAGGACATCACCTATATGAGCGAATTAACTTCGGGAGCTATGAAGCAAAAGGTACTGAAAGCAAAAGGAGTTGACGAGAGCAGAATCATGGGAATAATACAGCCGGTCAGCCTTGATACTCATCTTATTGGAAATCCGTGGGCAAATTATGGCGTATATTTATTAAATTTGCTTTTGCCGGGTGTGTTACAGCTAATGATACTGATGCTTACCATTTTTGCAATTGGTATCGAGCTGAAAGAGAAAACATCCCGACTATGGTTACGAACTTCGGATAATTCAATTTTTGTAGCACTAATGGGGAAATTGATGCCTTATACACTGGTTTTTACATTGTTGGGGATTATCGGTGATGTGCTTTTATACTGGTACATGGGTTATCCTGTTCATTCCAATATTTTATGGATGTTTTTAACAACATTTCTGTATGTGGTAGCCTATCAGGCGTTGGGAATTTTAATTATCGGAATTACGCCCGTTTTGCGGGATGGTGTAACAATAGCTGCCTTTTATGGCTTACTCGGATTCACATTTGCCGGTTTTACATTTCCTATTGAGCAAATGCCCTATGTAGCACAGATTTTCAGTTATTTGTTTCCTATCCGGTTTTACTTTAAAATCTATGTCAATCAGGCATTATATGGTTTAAATATAGCATATTCAATAAGTTATCTGCTGGCACTCATCGTTTTTACTGTTTTTCCCATGTTTGTATATGTGCGGTTAAAGAAAGCTGCAATTTATCAAAATTATCCAATAAAATAAAGTAATGAAAAATTCAAATAAAGATATGTCGTTGATATTGAGATTTATTTCACATATCAGGGCTATGTTTTATGTTTTTATCGACGAGGTAAAAAATATTTTTAAAGATCGTGGGGTAGTCGTAATTGTAATTCTTGCAGTTTTAGTTTATCCATTGTTGTACTGTTCGCTTTATATGAACGAAACACTGGTGGATGTCCCGGTGGTTGTGGTTGATGATTCGCATACCGCAAAGTCGGCCGAGTTTTCCAGACATTTGGATGCCACGCGCGATGTGAAGGTTTACAGCAAGGCAAACAATATGCACGAGGCAGAGTTGCTGTTTAATACATCTAAAGTTCACGGTATTATTTATATTCCTGCCGATTTTGATAAAAAACTGAACCGGGGTGAACAGGCTATTGTGTCGGTTTACAGTGATATGAGTAGTTTTCTGTATTACAGAGCACTAATCCTGTCGACCAATTATGTGGCACTTGATTTAGGTAAGGATATTCAGGTACAGCGACTCAATGCAATGGGAATAACCGGTGAGCAACAGGCAGTTATATCAGAGCCAATTCCATATGAAAGTGTAATCCTGTTCAATGAAGGCATGGGGTTTGCGAGTTTTCTTATGCCGGCAATTTTGATTCTGATTATACATCAAACCCTGTTTTTCGGAATCGGAATGGCAGCTGGAACAGCACGTGAGGAAAACCGTTATCATGAATTGGTAAACAGCAGCGTACACAGAGGCGGTATATTTCGGGTAATTCTCGGAAAGACGCTTGCATTTTTCTCGATTTATATGTTATGGTCGGTATATTTGCTTGGTTTTATACCCTGGTTATTCAATTTGCCACACATAGGTAATCCGTTTACCCTGCTTGAATTTATTGTGCCATTTTTATTGGCAAGTATTTTCTTCTCAATGACTGTTTCGGTTTTTGTTCCGAGTCGTGAAATACAGATGGTTTTATTGTTGTTTTTCTCACTTATACTGCTGTTTTTGAGTGGAATATCCTGGCCGCAATCAAATATCAGCGGTTTCTGGAGGTTGTTCGGTTGGTTGTTTCCTGCTACTTTTGGTATACAGGCTTACTTTAAAATCAATACCATGGGTGCAGGTATTCATGAAATCGTTTTTGAACAAACCGGTTTATGGATACAAACAGCTATCTATTTTATAACCACAACGATAGCTTTTTACGGCCAGATTTATAAAAAAAGAAATGAAATTCAGCAATGATAAATTGAACATTTAAAATTCTGACATGTTTGAAAATACAATTTCGCAAAAAATAATTACCTTTGCGAAGTTGTATTTTTTTGTAAAGAAAAATTACATTTTTAAGAATAATGTAAAGATTGCCAACGTAGATGTCATCAAAAAATAAAATATTGTCAGGAATTAAACGTTTGATATTCAATAAATATATCATTGTTTTGCTCTTTTTTGCCGTGTTTATTACTTTTTTCGATCAACATAATCTGATCCAACGCTGGGAAACACACCGGAAAATTTATGAGCTCCAGAACGAATATCAATATTACAGAAACGAGATTGAAAAAAACAAAACTGAAATGCACAGACTTACCAACGACGATCAATATCTTGAGAAATTTGCCCGTGAACATTATCACATGAGAAAAAAGAATGAGGTGATTTTTGTTTTTAAAGGCGAGTAATATATTTTTAATCAATAAATTAAATAAAGTTTACAGTCTTTTCATCTATCTTTTTCACCTGTTTCTTTATCAATCACTACCCGTTCAGAATTCACAATTTTACAATCATAATAATGTTTTCAAAATACAGTCAGCTTTTCATTATAACCGGCGGATTAGCAACCATCGCAGGTGCTGTTTCGCAATTACTTAATCTGAGTTATGCACCATACATATTTGCTTTTGGTGCAGTATTACTAATTTTAAATCAGTTAATAGTTGTAGTCGAAGACAAAGATGGTGACTTTCGTACCAAAAGACTTGCAAGGCTTTCGTTACTGGCAAGCCTGTTGTTAGGTTTGGCTGCATATCTGATGTTCACCGAATCGAATTCATGGGTAGTGGCTGTGTTGATGTATGCACTGATTTCCATATTCCTTTCATTCAGAGGGAAATGATTCAGAAGTTGAAATGAATTTTAATTCTGTGCTGAAATTTTAACCGGCTTACAAAGGGGTTTAAACAAAAAATGCAATTTCCGTCGATACAGGAAATTGCATTTTTTGTTATACTATTGTTGAATTTAATGCTTATTTTTTGGCAGCATATCTTTTGTTCAGCAAATCGGTAATTTCGGCAGTAATATCATATCCTTTGGTGGCAAACAAGATATTGTCGCTTGAAGTATTACTGAAAATAACCTGATATTTCTGATTTTTATTGTAGATTTTCAGGAAGGCATTAATTGTGTCGCGAAGTTGTTCGCTCATTTTTTGCTGAACCTGCAAAAGTTGCTGACTCAATTGTCCGTCCAAATCGCGTAAATCCTGCTGACGTTTAAGCAGACGTGATTGTTCCTGTTCGGCTCTTTCCCTGCTTAAAAAAGCATTAGCTTCGAGTTTGCGTTGAAATTCGCCCATTTCAGACTGAAGCTGACGGGCTTTAGTGTTAATATTCAATCGTGAATCTTCCTGTCTTTTAATCAGCGACTCATTGGCTTCTTTGGCAAATTGATAATTAAGTAACAACGAATCGACGTTGATATAAGCAAAGGGAAGTTTACCTGTGCGGATGGTTTCATTTTTAAATTCGGTTTTTTCGGTATCCGAATTTTTGTTACCTCCAAAAACCTTGATAAAAAGAACAATTACTGCAATTGCCAATACAGCGTTTAAAATGAGTGATAGGTTTTTCATACTTTTTTATTCAATGATTATAATTTTTAGTAATCTCATTCATCATGTCATTGTTAGTCAATGGCTTGATGGTTTTTTGTGCATTTCTGTCCTGGGTTGTGGCACAATGTACCCCTTTATTTTTAAGAGCCGTATTGCCACCTATGTGAATGTTTGGAAACTCGCCACCTTTGATAAAGAAAATCCTGAATCCCAGCAACAAAACGCCTGCAATTAGTAGAATGGCTGAAATAATAAATGCTTGTAACATAACTTTTATCTGATAAATTCGTGCAAAGATAATTTTTTTAGAACACATCGATTCATTGTCGAAGTAATTTTTAGGAAATTGAATGTTTTGTTCGATTTTTTAACTGTCTTTAAGATATCGGAATTTTATAGCAAGCTGCAAACGAACTTCAACATTTCACTTTATTCAATTTTTTTAAGAAACACCGAAGTCTTATGAAAAAATCTGACTATATTTGCGTCGTAAAAACTGTAATTTTACGGTTTATTGCTTGGTTTCTGAATGGGACTGAGGAGTATTGTTGCGTTTGTGAATGTACAATTATATGTTAATAACATCTAATACAGTGGAAAAATCAAGCTGTAATATTCATTGATATATCATCGGAAATCATAAAGCATTTTGTCAGAAAAATCTATAATACAGCAGAGAATGGATTATACTACAGTTATTAAACCCAAAAATAAATTATTAGAAGTCGATTTTAAAGAGATATGGAGGTACCGCGATTTATTCTCGATGTTTGTAAAGCGGAATATCATCACACAGTACAAGCAGACAATACTTGGTCCGGCATGGTTTGTAATTCAACCTGTTTTGCAAACCATTATGTTTATGATTGTTTTCGGGGGAATTGCAGGTATTTCGACAGACGGACTTCCTCAGGCACTGTTTTATATGTTGGGAATTGTGTCGTGGAATTATTTTTCAGATTGTCTGAATAAAACATCCTCCACATTTACCGATAATCAGGCCATATTCGGCAAAGTGTATTTTCCACGGCTGATAGTTCCTCTTTCCACTGTTGCTTCGAACCTTGTTCGTATGGGCATTCAGTTTGTGCTTTTTATTGCAGTTTACCTCTATTTTGTATTTACCGGCTCTCACATTGCACCGAATATTTATATCCTTCTCATACCACTGTTGGTTTTAATGCTTGCAGGTTTGTCCTTAGGATTTGGCATCATAATTTCATCGATGACCACCAAATACCGCGATTTAACCATTCTGTTTACATTTATCGTCCAACTCTGGCAATATGCCACACCGGTAATGTATCCTCTCAGCATTATACCCGATCGATACAGATGGATTGTTGCGCTCAATCCTATCACTTCCATTGTGGAGACTTTCAAATACGGAACCATGGGAACAGGAGTTTTCAGTTGGGCGCAGTTAACATACAGTTTTGTTTTTATGGTGATATTGCTGGCTGTGGGTGTGGTGGTATTTAACAAGGTACAGCGAAGTTTTATGGATACGGTGTAAAATATAAAACATTATAAATGAACAAAAGATCAGCATTAATAACCGGAATCACCGGTCAGGATGGGGCGTATCTGGCAAAATTCCTGATTGAAAAGGGATACGTGGTTTACGGTACTTACCGGCGATTGTCCACTCCGAACTTCTGGAGACTGCAATATCTGAATATTTTTGATGAAGTTGAGTTACTTCCATGTGATCTGCTTGACAGTTATTCAATCATAGAGACCCTCAGAGCAACAAAACCTGATGAGATTTACAACCTGGCAGCACAGAGTTTTGTGGGTGCATCGTTTGAACAACCCATAGCTTCGGGCGAAATAACGGGACTGGGAGTGACCAAAATGTTGGAAGCAATCCGGTTGATTGTTCCCGAAGCAAGATTTTATCAGGCTTCGACGAGTGAGATGTATGGTGATAACAAGCATTCGTTTCAGGATGAAACCACCGAATTTGTGCCATCAAGTCCTTATGCAGCAGCTAAATTGTATGCTCACAGCATGGTTAAAATTTACCGGAAAGGGTATGGACTGTTTGCTTCGACAGGAATTTTATTCAATCATGAATCGCCGTTGCGCGGAATTGAATTTGTTACGCGAAAAATTACAAATGCAGTTGCTAAAATCAAACTGGGACTCGAAAATACCCTCGAACTTGGTAATCTTGATGCGAAACGAGATTGGGGCTATGCTCCCGAATATGTTGAAGCAATGTGGCTGATTTTGCAACACAAAGAACCCGACGATTTTGTAATTGCAACCAACGAAACACATACGATACAGGAATTTGTTGAAAGAGCTTTTGGTTATGTGGGTTTGAACTGGGAAAATCATGTTGTTATAAATGATAAATACAAGCGTCCGGTCGACGTGAATTATTTAAAGGGAGATTATACAAAAAGCAGGGATTTACTTGGTTGGGTACCAAAGACTACTTTTGGCGAATTAGCAGATTTAATGATAAAAGAAGATCTGACAAGATGGACTAACTGGCAAAATGGTGTTCATTTCTCATGGGATGCCTGGAATTATCCGAATGAGAAAAAGATTTTATCCCGTAAGTTAAAATATGATTGATTCAAACCGGAGAATTTTAGAATATGCCAAGTGCAATAGAATTTGAAAATATTTCCAAACAATACAGACTGGGTATAGTGTCTACCCAGACAATATCGCATGATCTGAAACGATGGTGGATAACAAATATTCGTGGAAAAGAAGATCCTTACCTGAAAATAGGTGAAGTGAACGACCGGGCTCACAAAGGCAACAGTGATTATATATGGGCACTGAAAGATATAAATTTCAAGGTTGAACAGGGCGATGTGTTGGGTATTATTGGAAAAAACGGAGCCGGAAAATCCACCTTATTAAAAATTTTGTCAAAGGTGACGGCACCTTCAACAGGAGAAATCAGAGCCCGCGGTAGGATAGCCTCCCTGCTCGAAGTTGGTACCGGCTTTCACCCCGAAATGACCGGTATTGAAAATATTTATATGAATGGTGCGATTATGGGGATGACCAAGCCTGAAATTAAAAGAAAATTAGATGAGATTATCGATTTTTCGGGTGTTGAGAGGTACATCGAAACTCCTGTGAAACGATATTCGTCGGGTATGACCGTGCGCCTCGGATTTGCCATCGCCGCACATCTGGAACCTGAAATTCTGGTAGTTGATGAGGTTTTAGCTGTTGGTGATGCCGAATTTCAGAAGAAAGCCATAGGGAAAATGCAGGATGTTAGCAGGGGCGACGGTAGAACAGTGCTTTTTGTGAGTCATAATATGGGGGCAGTTAAAAATCTTTGTTCAAAAGGAATTATTCTCGAAAATGGTTGTTTGGTCTATGCATCCGATGCGGTAAGTGCTGTGGACGAATATGTCAGGAAAAAGGAAAGTTTATTCTCAAATGATACCGAAATTGTTATTTCGTCAAGACACAGAGAAAGGATTATGTCATTGGATGTTGAGGTTTTGACAGTTAAATTTGAGAAAGAGAGCAATAATTTTTCGACTAAAGATCCGATATCAATCACTTTTAAACTGAAAGGGAATAAGGATACTGATCATTTTCATGTAGGAGGAATAGTCCTGGATTTCGAAGATCGTCCGATAGGAATTTTTTTTGGTGAGGATATTCTCTGTATAAAAAAAGGAGAAATAAAAGACGTAACATTGATGATCAACAACCACAATCTGTCAGTGGGAAAGTATTATGTAAATGCAGGTACCGGAAAGGGAAATCACATTACAGGAGTTGCCGATTTTGATATTGTAAATAATGTGTTGGATTTTGAAATAGATGAGTTTGATAAGGATCAGCAATTAGGTTTTGCCAAATGGTATTCTGCATGGGGAAATATTTTATTCTCAACATCTTACAAATAATTTTTACATTCGAAACATTGTATGAAAGCAGTTATATTAGCAGGAGGATTAGGTACCCGATTGAGTGAAGTGACGGGTATTATTCCCAAACCAATGGTTGAAATCGGAAGCAAGCCCATTTTGTGGCATATAATGAAAATATACAGCCATTACGGAATAAATGAATTTATAATTTGCTGTGGTTATAAACAATACATTATTAAAGAATATTTTGCCAATTACTTCCATCACAATTGTGATATGACGGTGGATTTATCCAACAATTCGATAGAAATACACAACAATAATTCCGAAGACTGGAAGGTAACTCTGGTGGACACCGGATTGAATACCATGACCGGTGGACGCATTAAAAGAATACAAAAATACATTGGAAATGAGAGATTCCTTCTCACTTACGGCGACGGCGTTACCGATTTGAATATCTCCGAATCAATCAGATTTCATTCTGCTTCAAAAGCTATCATGACCCTGACAGCCTATCAACCACAGGGGAAATTCGGTGCTTTAGACATTGATTCAGATAATCAGGTGCATTCATTTACCGAAAAACCCAATGGGGATGGCAACTGGATCAACGCAGGATATTTTGTATGCGAACCCGAAGTTTTTGATTACATCAGGAATGGCGATGCCACAATTTTTGAAAAAGAACCTCTCGAGGCCATTGCCGGAGAAGGCAAAATGAAAGCATTTAAACACAAAGGATTTTGGAAACCTATGGACACAATGAAAGATTCAATAGATTTAAATGAATTGTGGGAATCAGGCAAAGCTCCCTGGAAAGTATGGTGATTTAGTTTTTTTTCTGAATAAGAATTAATTAAAAGTTATGAATTTTAATCAACTGGCCGGATTTTACAAAGGGAAAAGAGTGCTTTTAACCGGACATACCGGTTTTAAAGGTTCGTGGATGGCAGTTTGGTTGCACGAAATGGGTGCAATAGTAACCGGTGTAGCGTTAGATCCTGTGTCGGTGAAAGATAATTTTGCGCTTTGCGGATTGGAGGATAAAATTACAGATATTCGTGCAGATATACGTGATGGTAAGCGGATGAAACAAATTTTCATGCAATTTCAGCCCGAAATTGTCTTTCATTTTGCCGCACAGTCCATTGTCCGTTTATCCTACGATATTCCTGTCGAAACTTACGAGATTAATGTGAACGGAACAATTCATATAATGGAGGCGATTCGTAACACGCAGAGTGTGAAGTCGGCAGTTTTGATTACAACGGACAAATGTTACGAAAACATTGAACAGAATTATGCTTACAGGGAAAATGATCCGCTGGGTGGGTATGATCCTTATTCGTCAAGTAAAGGAGCTGCCGAAATAGCTATTTCTTCATGGCGGAGATCCTTCACATTGCCTCTTGCCAGCGCACGGGCAGGGAATGTAATCGGTGGTGGTGACTGGGCCCCTGACAGGATTATCCCGGATTGCATTCGCGCTATCGAGTCGGGAATGCCGATTAAGCTCCGCTCACCAAAATCAGTGCGCCCCTGGCAACATGTATTGGAACCATTGAGTGGATATTTGCTTTTGGCGATGAAACTTTATGAAGAACCGCAAAAATACAATCAGGCATGGAATTTCGGACCGGAAACAACATCAGTTTCTACTGTGTTGGAAATAGCCACCGGATTGGTAGATTCGTTCGGGAAGGGCGAAATTAAAGATGAATCTGATAGTAATCAGCCTCACGAAGCTAACCTATTGATGCTGGACATCACCAAGGCACGTGAAGATTTGGGATGGGTTCCTCTGCTTTCGCTGAAAGAATCAATTGAGTTGACTTCGGAATGGTACAAACGCTATCAGACCAATAATGTGTATGACCTTTGCGTAGAACAAATTAAGAGCTATACCCATGAATCGTAGAGTGTTGAAAGAAGATATGGATTTCGTGATCAATGCTCCGAACATCAAATGGGAAGAATTCAAAAATCAGACAGTACTGATTACAGGTGCCAACGGTTTTTTGCCTGCATACATGGTTGAAACGCTTCTGTATCTGAATGAAACATGCCAATTGGGAATTCGCATTCTGGCTTTGGTTCGAAATATGGAAAAAGCCCGTCTGCGGTTCAGTCATCATCATGAAAATAAGGCGCTTGTGTTTATTTGTCATGATGTATCCGAGCCTCTGATCATCGACGAAGATATAAATTATATCGTACATGCTGCGAGTCAGGCAAGTCCGAAGTATTACGGTTCCGACCCTGTAGGTACTTTGAAAGCAAATGTATTAGGAACTTATAATATGCTTGAATTGGGCCGTCTGAAGAAAGTAAAATCTTTTTTGTTTTTTAGTTCAAATGAGATTTATGGTACTGTTCCGATAGAACTAAATCCTCAAACAGAAGAAACGCAGGGATATTTAGACCCCTGTGTTGTGCGATCGTGTTATGCCGAAAGCAAAAGAATGGGCGAGAATATGTGTGTGAGCTGGTTTCATCAATATGGTGTAAAAGCAAAAATTGTCCGGATATTTCATTCATTCGGTCCTGGAATAACACTCGATGATGGCAGGGTTTTCGGCGATTTTGTGAAAAGTGTGGTTGAAGGAAAAGATTTGGAACTCAACAGCGATGGCTCTGCATTACGTGCTTTCTGTTATGTAAGCGATGCGACCCGTGCATTTTTTACAGTATTATTAAATGGGGAGATCGGTTCGGCATACAACATGGGTAATCCGTATAACGAATTGACAATAAAGGAACTGGCCGAAATGTTGATTGTAATGTTTCCTGAGAAGTCCATTAGCCTCAAAATGAATGTTCCGCGAAATCAGGAAGGTTATATACGGAGTTCACTTTCTCGCGGATTACCTGACATTTCAAAAATTCAAAAATTAGGTTGGAATCCTCAAATCAATGTTCAGGAAGCATTCAGACGAACAATAGAAAGTTTTAATAATGACTGAAAATAAGAATGTAGAATTACTCGCCACCGGGATAAGGAGAATTGCACTTGAATTGGTTTATAAATCAAGAAGTTCACACATTGGTGGAGCTTTGTCGATGGCTGATTTATTATCTGTTTTGTATGATGAATTTCTCCGCATTACACCCGAAACGGTAAAACACCCTATGCGTGACCGGTTTATCCTTTCGAAGGGACATGCATGTACAGGTTTATATGCGGTTTTGGCTCTCAAGGGCTTTTTCCCTATGTCGGAACTCGACGTTTATGCACAAAACGGTCACCATTTTCTGACTCATGCTACTCATTATGTGCCTGGTGTGGAATTGTCAGCAGGAAGTTTGGGCCACGGTTTACCGATAGCTTGCGGACTTGCTTTGGGGGCAAGAAGTAAAGCAGAAAACTGGAGAACATATTGCATGGTAAGTGATGGAGAAATGGACGAAGGTTCCAACTGGGAAGCCATTCTTTTTGCAGGACATAATCACTTATCCAATTTATGTCTGATCATTGATTATAATAAAATTCAAAGCCTCGGATTCACAAAGGATATTCTTAATTTAGAACCATTGAGTGATAAATTAAAGGCATTCAACTGGAACGTTATTGAAATTGATGGACACGATTATTCCATGATCAGGCAGGCATTGAAAGTTGCTCAAATTGAAAAAAACAAACCTTCAGTTATCATTGCACATACAATCAAAGGCAAAGGCGTAAGTTTTATGGAAAACGAATTGTTGTGGCACTATCGGAATCCGAATGAAGAGCAACTCAAATCTGCGTTAAAAGAATTACAAATATGAGAACAGCTTTCATAGAACAACTGATAGAAGAAGCTAAAATTCACGATAATATTTTTTTACTGGTTGGCGATTTGGGCTACAGTGTAGTCGAATCATTTGCCCGGCAATTCCCCGACCGATACATGAATGTGGGAGTAGCCGAACAAAATATGGCAGGAATTGCGGCCGGACTGGCCATGACCGGCTATAACGTTTATATTTATTCGATTGCCAATTTTCCTACATTGCGATGCATGGAGCAAATCAGGTATGATATTGCTTATCCAATGTCCAATGTAAAAGTAATCGCTGTTGGAGGTGGATATTCTTATGCTTCATTAGGCCCTTCACATCATGCTACAGAAGAAATCGGTATGTTGCGTACTATTCCGAACATGGTAATTTGTGCACCCGGTGATCCGGTCGAAACCAGATTTATCACCAAATGGAGTGCAAATTATAACGGACCTGTTTATATCCGTTTGGGCAAGGCAGGTGAACCTGTGGTTCATGATTCTGAAAATATAAATATTGCTTTAGGAGCCCCGTTGTTGGTTTCAAATCAAAATGCAAAACAGTCATTGATAACGAGTGGCTCAATGTTGCATCCGGCAACAACTTTTGTCAGAGAAAATGGTATTTGTGCTGACGTTTATTCATTACCTTTTATTAAACCTCTTGATAAAAAAGCATTTGTTGAATTTTTCGAAAAATACAGTCATATAATAAGTCTGGAAGAACATCAGGCTTCGTGTGGAACAGGATCTGCTTTACTCGAGGTTATGAATGACCTTTATCAGGAAAAACTTATATCGTCCATGCCTTCAGTTAAAAGAATTGCTATCCCTGACAAATTTGTTTCGGTGTCGGGTGATCAGGATTATTTAAGGAAAATTGCCGGTATAGTTTTGAAAATTGAAGATTTTATTTAAAAAAACGTAGAATGAAAGACCAGCCATTAGTTGCTATTGCTATTCCGGTTTACAATACCGAATTATATTTCAGGGAATGTCTGGATCATATTGTTGGTCAGACCTATCAAAACTGGATATGCTGTATTACCGACAATGCAAGTACGGATAATACCTATAAAATTGCTCTTGAATATGCAGCAAAAGATTCCCGGTTTAAAGTTTTCCGCAATCCGGCGACTACTACTCCGTGGGAAAACTTCAACATTGCTTACAGCCATTTGGTGGATATAGATGCTAAATATGCAAAAGCAGAACCTGCCGACGATTGGATGTATCCGGAATGTATCGAAAAAATGGTGGAAATTCTCGAACGCGACCAACAGATCGGAGTTTGCTTCGCATACAGCTTAAAGGGGAAAGAGGTATACAGCGATGGACTGGATATTAACAAAGGAAATGTATTTGATGGAAGAGAATTACTTCATAATTATCTGAAAAAGGGGGATTATATTGTCGGATGTCTCGGAACCCCGGTTTACAGAATGGAAGCGCTAAGAAAATTGAATCCTGATCTTGCTGTCTATAACGAACAAAACATACACTGTGACGTGGAACTGGCCAATGATATTATGTCGGAATGGAAAGTCGGATTTGTATATCAGGTGCTGACCTATTACCGGCTTCACAGTGAACAGGGTCTGGCTATGGCATTGCGCTTAAATACAGACCTATATGGTCACGAGGTGGAGTTCTCGAAATATTTATCTCAATTTGACGATATCAAAGAAGAATACCGGCAACATAGGTTGGATTATGCTCTTTTCTATTTGCAAATGCGAAGGAAGAAAGATTTGGAAAGCTTGCAATGGCACGAAAAATACCTGGTAAAACATCTGAACCGGCCAATTACCAGAGAAGAAGAATTAGCAGCCATAATTCGACAAATTAAATTTCATGCCAACGAGAGTTGGGTGAATTTTAAACGTATGATCAAAGCACTTTTATTGGTTTTAAACAAGCAGTAAATGAAACCCGGGATACTCCTTATTACCCTGAATCCCTGTTATCCGCTTCATCACGGTGGTGCGCTGGCACAATTTTATTTTTTAGACGGTCTGAAAAACAAAGTCGATTTTGTGTTGTGTACTCAATCCAATTCCGATGATGAGGAAAACGCTTTAAAAACACTGCAGGAAAAAATTCCTTCGTTGAAAATATATTCCTTCAGAAACTATTCCGACAAAAATCAAAGGCCAAAGCTTACTGTAAAAGCAGAGATCAAAGCTGTGTTAAAAAATATATTATTCTCCGGCAAAAGTCAGATTACTCCTTACCTTATCGATGATTTTTCCGACCCTTATTTCCGGCATGCCGACAATAATTTCAACCCCCGGTTTATTGAACTTATCCACAAAGTAATTGAAAAAGAACACATTCAACAGGTTCAGTTTGACTTCTACAATACAATCGATTTATGTTACGCATTACCTAAAGGCATAAGAAAGATTTTTGTCAGCCACGAAGTAAGATTTAAACGATTGATGCTTTCTTCTGCAAAAAGCCCTGAGCCAACTGAATTTAAGAATTTTTTAATAGGGAAAACCAGGGATTATGAGTTGAATTGCATCAAACAAATGGATGAAGTAGTCGTGTTTAACAATGATGATGCTGATTTGCTGAGATCCTCTACTGATCATATCACTGTTTCTCCGTTTGCAATTCCCGACGAATTAATTTTCGATCTTTCAGTCAGCAAAGAGTTCAAACAATTGCTTTTTATAGGTGGCGAAGGTCATAATCCGAATGTGCTGGGATTAAAATGGTTTTTAGACGAAATTTATGTGCCTAACCAGAAGGTAATTAACTATCCTTTTCATATTATCGGTAACTGGTCTGAGTCATTCAAACAGCAATATTCCGGACATCAAAACATTGAATTTCTAGGTACTGTCCCTTCAGTGAAGGATTTTTTTATAGCTTCAATATTTGTAAATCCAATATTAACAGGAGCGGGAATACGTACCAAGATTTTACATGCCTTTTCCAATAATGTGCCGGTGTTGAGTACCGCATTTGGTGCTGAAGGTTGTTTTACTGATGAAAACAAAGATCACATTGGCTTTTTTGATTCTGCAGATGAGTTTATTTCATTGATTAAAAGTGCCGGTTTCGAAAAACTGGCATCAAAAGGTCATGATTATTACAATGAAATGTTCAACAAAGAAAAACTTTTAAAGTTAAGATTAAATTTATATAACTAAGAATCTTATTTTTTATAATATATTGATATTGAACTGATTGATAAGTTTTTTTTAACTTTCAAAGTTTCAAATAAATGATAAAATATTTTACAATTCAAACAATTTCGGGTAGCGGTTTGGGAGATCAGCTGGGTACTCAATTCACCCGATTGTACGGTTTAGGTAAGATTTTAGGAGCAACATACATTTATACTCCACTGGTATTCAATAGAAGTATAAAACCGGTTTGGTATGTATTGTCAGAAAAAATAATTTTTAAAATAAGATATTTTCTGTTGTTTGTGTTCGGTCAGAATATTTTTACAAATGCGTTGAATGTTCTCCTTTTAAGGACCGAGAAAATTATAAATTCTGTTCAGTTAAGATACAATGACTTTACATTAAATGATTTTTTGGGAATCAGCAAATTAGGTGAAACTGTAATAAGTAACAAAAAAATAATTGATGTCGGAATTGATGAATTTTTTGATTCTTCAGGTGATTTGTCTTTGTCAGCGTATATAAGATTTATCGAATCTAAATCTCAAACACACGATGAAAGTATTGTCATTTGTTTGAAATGGGGAGCAAATATGTGGCAATTAATTCCAAAAATTGACAAAATTTTAAATGAATTATTATTAAGAAAGGAAGATTTAATCAACACCTTATTTGCCGAAGGTTTCAATCATTTACATTCGGAAATCAATAGAGAAAAGGCAAATATTGTATTTCATATCAGGTGTGGTGATAGTACGAAAATTACATTAGGAAACCGGTCTCTTATTGTATATGATAAGTTTTTGTATCAGGATGAGTCGGAAATGGAACAAATTTTATCGATTGATCCCGATCGGGTCTCGATACCACCAAAAGAATATCTGAAAATTTATGATAATATTGCCAAAAACTGGGATTTAGGTAAATGCAATATCTGTATTATTTCGGATGGATACCATCTAACCTATTGTAATATAATGCGTAATCTGTTAAAACGCAAATGCAACGTAAGATTAAACAAGGAAGAAAAGAAACAACTGAAATTACATATTAAGGAAAAAAACTCCGTTTTTGATAAATTTCAGAAAGCAGAATTAATTATTGGCGAATCAAAACAGAATTTATACAAAAGCATTTTGTGTTTGGCAGGTGCAGACTTGTTAATTTGGGGTTGTGGCGGGTTTGCCTGTAATATTCATAAATTGTTTAGCTCAACTGCAAAGGATAGTAATATTTATAAAGTAAGTGATCTGGATGTTGAGTCACTTGGAAAGTTGAAAGAAAAATACAATGCCTGAAGTTTCAGTAATAATCCCGAATTTCAATCATGCTCAGTATTTAAAACGGAGAATCGACTCGGTAATTAATCAGACATTTACTGATTTTGAGGTGATAATATTGGATGATTGTTCCACCGACAATAGTGCTGAGATAATAAACAGCTACGTGAATCATCACGCGATTTCGCATGTCGTTATCAACAAGGAAAATACAGGTAGTCCGTTCAAACAATGGAAAAAGGGTTTTGAATTATCAAAGGGTAAATATATCTGGATTGCAGAAAGTGATGATTGGTGCGAACTTAATCTGTTAGAAATATTGATGAAACCTTTGATGTTTGATAAATCGGTTGTTCTTGCATTTTGCCAGACTAAAGTTATGTCGGAAAAAGGGGAAATAATTTATAAAACGACCATGCCGTTTTACGATAAAACTATAACAGGGCGTGATTTTATTGCAGGATATATGTTTGGAGATCCGGTTTTAATTAATTCAGGAATGGTGGTTTTCAGAAAAGATGCTTTAAATAACATTGATTCGGAATTTGTCAATTTTAAAAGTGCAGGCGACTGGATGTTCTGGAATTCTGTGGCAATTCAAGGGAATGTGTTTATCTCAGGAGCTTACCTCAACTATTTTTCAAGGTACAAAACTACAATTTCGTCAAGAGCCGAAGTGTCGGGCATCGACATGAAAGAAGGGTGTATGATGTTTAAATGGGTAAAAGAGAATACATCTCCGACTATCGATGAGATCAACAATGCAGTAAAGCAACGCATGAATTTATATTTAATTCAAAAAAATAAATTCGGGAATTCTCAAATCAGGAAAGAGGCATTAAATGACTTGTCGGAAATCATACCGGGCGTAAAAAGATACCTGATATCCACACAATTGAAGCGTATTCTTAAAAAACTGATTCAATAATGTTTATAACAATTGTAATTCCAACTTATAACCGTGCACACTTAATCCGGAAGACTTTAAAAAGTTTAACGGAACAAAATTACCCGAAAGAGTTGTATGAGATTTTGGTGGTCGATAATAATTCAACTGACAATACGGCACTGGTAATCAATGAATTATCCGTAAATTCAGGTGGAATAATCAAATATATTTTTGAAGGCAGACAAGGTTCGCATTTTGCCAGAAACTGTTCAGTCGATCACGCAAAGGGGGATATTTTATATTTTACGGATGATGATATGATTGCTGACAAAAATGTTTTGACAGCGATAGCCGGGATCTTCGAAAAATACTCCGATGTTGGAAGCGTAACAGGCAGAGTATTACCGCAATGGGAAACAGAACCACCACTTTGGGTAAAAAAATATTGTACTAATGGCTGGCTAAGTTTATTCGACAGAGATGATGAAGAATATGTTTCAGAAAATGATTTTGGAGTTTTCAGTTGTCATCAGGCAGTTAGAAAAGATTTGTTTATAAAGGCAGGTGGTTATAATCCTGATATTGTGAATGGGGAATGGCTGGGTGATAATGAAACCGGACTAAATATTAAAATTAAAAAAACAGGTTACAAATTTGCGTTTACGGGAAAAGCAATTACTTTTCACATGATTCCTGCAACGCGAATGACTCAAAAGTATTTGAATAAACGTTTTGCTAATCAGGGTAATTGTGATAGTTATACTGACTATCGGGCAAACAGGTTCAGTAATGTTGAATTAAAACGACAAAATTTTCTGTTCGCTCAACTGAGAATGCTGAGAGTAGTTAAATTTATAGGCACAAGAATCTTAAATAATGATAAATGGCACATTCACAGGGCTTATATTAATTATTTTACAACAAGAATTAAATACAATATTAAGTTAATGAAAAATAAAACCTGGGTAGAGATGGTACTGATTGATGATTGGATTAATAAAATAAATGAAAAATATGACTGAACAAATTATTTATAATGAACAAATTCTGGGTATAATAATTCGTGCTGAATTTAAAAAAGAAGGAATTGCATTTTTTACTCCCGATGATTTTTCACAACAATTAGGCTATATGAATCGTCCTGAGGGATATGTAATTGCACCTCATGTACACAATATAGTGGAACGAAAAGTAGATTTAACACAGGAAGTTCTGATTATTCGTAGCGGTAAAGTACGTGTCGATTTTTACGATGCTGATAAACAATACGTTGAGAGCCGAATCATCAATTCAGGCGATATTATATTATTGGCTCACGGAGGGCACGGATTTAAAATGTTAGAACCCTCAGAAATTGTGGAAGTAAAGCAAGGTCCGTATTGTGGTGAGTTGGATAAAGTAAGGTTCGATGCAGTAAGTGACGATTGCGTCAATTTAAAGTAAACTAACTGATAATTAAAATGAGTGATTTTATTCCCGTATGTGAGCCAACATTGATTGGAAATGAACTCAGGTATGTGACCGATGCTGTTACTACAGGATGGATTTCGTCAGCAGGTAAGTATGTGACGGCATTTGAACAACAATTCTCTGCCTACAGCGGGTGCAGGTACGGAGTGGCCGTTTGTAACGGTACAGTTGCCCTTCATCTTGCCCTTGCTGCACTTGGCATTGGCAAAGGGGATGAAGTGATCATCCCCGCTTTTACAATGATTGCATCGGCTTTTGCTGTATGTTATACCGGTGCTGTGCCGGTTTTTGTCGACGCCGACCCTTTGACATGGAATATCGACGTTTCAAAAATTGAAGGAAAAATTACTCCACGCACCAAGGCTATCATGCCGGTTCATATTTTCGGGCAAATGTGTGACATGGACGCGATATCAGAAATCGCAAAAAGACATCATTTATATATAATCGAAGATGCTGCAGAAGCTCACGGTGCTGAATTTGACGGAAGAAAAGCCGGCTCCTGCTCCGATATTGCTGCGTTCAGTTTCTTTGCCAACAAAAATATAACCACCGGCGAAGGGGGAATGGTGGTCACCAATAATGAAAAATTGTACGACAGATCGCGCTATTTCAAAAATCTTTGCTTTCCCCTTGATGGAAACAGAAATTACATGCACAACGACATAGGTTTTAATTACCGGATGTCAAATGTAATAGCTGCTTTGGGCCTTGCTCAGACCGAAAAAGCGGATGAATATAAAGCGATGAGAATGAAGAATCATGCATTGTATGAAAAATACCTGAAAGATGTACCTGGAATTATATTTCAACAGAAGCATCCTAAAACAATAAGCGTGGAATGGATGAATGCCATCGTACTCCATCCGGAAATCTACGGACGTACAAAGGAAGAGCTTATAGCTCATCTAAAATCGAACGGTGTGGATACCCGCTTGCTGTTCAACAGTATGCACCGTCAGAAATCATTACAGGATTATGGATGTGACTGTTCGGGTGAATATCCGGTAAGCGACTGGCTTTGTGAAAATGGTTTATATTTACCATCGGCAAGTAGTTTGGAAGAGAATACGATTGTTTTTATTTGTAAATTGATTCAAGATTTTAAAAAAAAATGAGAAGCATTGCTATACTGACTGCCAACAACGATACTTTTACAAATCCCACTCTGATAACTCTTTTTCATATTCTGAAAAAACGTGAAGTGGAAGTATTATTGTTTGGTCCGCAACAGCAACCTTCATGTCCTGAAAATTTAACCAATGTAAAAGAATATTCTTCCGTCCTCAGATTAAACCTATTCCGAAACCCGAAATATTTTCTCAAGCATTGGAGTACTTATCTGTGGATATTTCATTATTTATTTCACAAAGATATTAAAACCCTTCTGGCAGTTGATCCAATGGGACTTATAGCAGGTGGACGTGTAAAAAGAATTTTAGGAAAAAAAATCCATCTGAGTTATTTGTCATTTGAAATCTTTTTTAAAGATGAATTAAAAGGACATTATTTACATTTGAAGGAGAAGGAAATTTTTTATTCAAAATACATCGATTCGTTGCTCATACAAGACGAAAAGCGGAGAGATTTACTTTTGAATGAAAATCATATCACTTTAAACTCTGAAAAGATTGCTTTGATACCGGTTAGTCCAATGAAAATTGAAATATTGGAGAAGATTGATATTCGTACAAAACTAAATATTCCTCTGAACAAAAAGCTTGTAGTTTACTCCGGTAGTGTAGGGGAGTGGTGTGGAACCAAAGCGATTATTGAAGCTTTCGATAACGGATTTTGGAGCAATGATTACTGGTTGGTTTTTCATACCCGAAAACCGATAGACTCTTATAATGTATTTTATGAAAAGCTTTTGAGACTGGATACTGACACGAATTGCCCGTTTACTTTGCACCCTCATCCCTTTAATGGATTTGAAGAACTTGCCGGATTTCTGACAGGTTTCGATTTGGCTTTGGCTTTATATTATCCAAACAATGAAAACCCGTATTACGGGAAAAATATGCTTGAAATTGGTTTATCGTCAGGCAAATTTGCTATGTACATGATGTTGGGGATTCCAACAATTGTAACTCCCTGTGATATTTATAATCAACTGATTAAAAAGTTTTCATTTGGTGCTGTTTTGGAAGATATAAGTCAGATTGGAACAGTTATGTCGACCACCGGTTTTTCAAAGGGTGGCGCTTTGGATTTGTATAATACTTCTCTGGATCCAGCCAACAGACTGGCATTGTATTTAGATCAATTTGAATAACACTTTAAAGTTTATGAGTTTTTTGTTTGTATTTGCTACTTTGTTTTTAACTGTATTTATCTAATTGATACTTAAATAGCACATTATCAAACTGTTTTTTATTTTGTCCGAACAGGGAGTTGTAGATATATGAATATCGTCGATTAAGCGAAAGGTAGAAGATAAAGAAATAATGACTTAAATAATGAGAACATTGATAACAAGGGGTAATAAATCAGGCATGAAACCATCTTTTAACATTTAATAAGGCATTACACAATATATAATCAATGGTTAGATTTAATAAGTATATATGAAAAAAATTATTACTGTTACACAACCAAGTATGCCACCATTGGAAGAATTTGTACCTTATTTGCAACAAATATGGAGAAATAAATGGCTTACGAACAATGGACCACTGCATCAACAATTAGAAACTGAATTGGCTGATTATCTGGGTGTAAAGTATCTGTCATTATTTTCAAACGGAACATTAGCTTTGATTTCTGCTTTACAGGCATTAAATATTACGGGTGAAGTCATAACAACTCCATTTAGTTTTGTGGCAACAACACATTCACTTTGGTGGAATAAAATTAAACCTGTATTCATTGATATTGAACCAAAATTCTTAAATCTTGATCCGGCAAAAATTGAAGCTGCCATCACTGACAAAACAACTGCAATTATGCCTGTACATGTTTATGGTAATCCATGTCAGGTAGATGAAATCCAAAAAATTGCCGATAAATATCGACTAAAAGTAATCTATGACGCTGCTCATGCATTTGGGGTAAAGATAAACGGGGAATCAATTTTAAATTTTGGCGATTTATCTGTGTTAAGTTTTCATGCTACCAAGGTATACAGCACCATCGAAGGTGGTGCCATAGTATGTCATTCAGAAGAAATGAAACATCATATTGATAACCTGAAAAATTTCGGTTTCCGTGGTGAAACCGTAGTCGAGGAGCCCGGTATTAATGCAAAATTAAATGAATTGCAGGCAGCGTATGGAATTTTACAACTGAAGTATGTGGACAGTTTTATTGCTAAACGAAAACAAATATCTGAGCTCTATAGAATTTTGCTGAAAAATATAGCCGGGATTTGTTTCCTGAGTGAAAATGAAAATGTCACGTATGGATATTCTTATTTCCCAATCATAATTGATAAAGTTGTATATGGAATAAGCAGGGATGCTTTGTATGAAAAACTTAAGGATAACAACATCTTTGCCCGACGTTACTTCTATCCTTTGATTAGTAGTTTTGAACCCTACCGGGAATTATCCTCATCTAATATTGAAAATTTGAAAGTAGCCAACGGGATTTCGGATAATATACTTTGTTTGCCAATATATGTGGAGTTAAATAACGATGACATTATTTTTATTACTAATCTTATCCGAAATAAATGAATTTCTTAATTACAGCAATTGGGTCAATGTCTTCAGAATGTGTTATTTCGTCATTAAAGAAGAATAACAACACAAAAATAATTGGATGTGACATTTATCCAAAAGACTGGATTGCGACTTCAATGATGGTGGATCGTTTTTATCAGATTCCAAAATCACTGGATTCTGAAAGTTTTATAAATGCACTAATCAAAATAGTCAGAACAGAATCTGTTGATTTAATAATTCCATTGACCGATCCTGAAGTTGATGTTTTATCACAAAACGTTGATTATTTTAAAAGTCTAAATATCACCATTGCAACGATGAATAAAAATATCGTTGAAGTTGTCCGAAATAAGTACAATCTGTTTGAAAGGTTAAAAGATAAAGTTAATTTTATTCCCACTTATGAATGTTCAGGGATTGACAATAACCTTGGTTTTCCATTGATATTTAAACCCAAAACCGGTCGGAGTAGTGAAGGGATTTTCAAAGCCTTTAACAGGTTTGATAAAAATTACTTTCTGAACAAAATCGTAAAAGAAAATTATATTGTGCAACCTTTTTTAGAAGGTAGTATAATTACCGTTGATTTTATAAGAAGTGAAATGTCAAAACGTTCTTTTTCTGTTGTCCGGGAAGAGCTGTTAAGAACAATAAATGGTGCAGGTACAACTGTCAGGGTTGTTAAAATTGATGAAGTATCAGATATTTGCAGCAGTATCGGTGATGAATTAAATATTAATGGTACAATAAATTTTGAATTTCTGGAACATAAGGGAAAATATCTTTTAATGGATATAAATCCCAGATTCTCAGCCGGAATTGCATTCTCAAATTTAACAGGTTTTGACTTTGTAAACAATCATGTTAAATGTTTTATCGGTGAAGATATTGATGGTTCAATAGAGTATGAGAGAAAATTTATTTATAAAAGATATAACGAAATTGAAAAACATTAATCAATGCATTATTGAAACTGAATTTTGCATTTCTCGCTACTTATATTGTATATTTATTCAACAATTAAAATATTAAACAAGACATGAAGGACTTATATAATTGTACCTCTGATATTTGGGATAAAGAATGGGAGGATAAATTTGACCATTATCAGAATGATATCCGACATGCATTGTATATTGCTGCAATATTATCTGACGAAGATAGAAGAATCATTGAATTAGGTGCGGGTAGTTTCAGAGATGTGAGAACATTGAACAAAATGGGCATAGATTGCTATGGTTTGGATTTTTCGATTGAATCTGTCACTAAAGCAAGGGAATTAAACCCGGAAATATCATCCAAAATTTTACAAGCTGATTGTTTTGATTTGCAAATTCCCTCTAAAAGTTACGATTTATCGTATCATAATGGGCTTTGGGGATACTTTAACGACAATGAAATAAGTAAATTACTCAAGGAACAGGTACGCATTACAAAGAGAAAGGTAATCGTGACAGTTCATAATCAACATAATAAGAATTTTGTTGACTATTTTAATCAGTTAAAAGTGAATGATCCGTTGTATGATATTCGATTTTTTGAAGTTGATGAAATCAGGGAATTAATGTTAAAAGAAGTAAGTTCCTGCGAAATTATTCCTGTGGGCAAAGGGAAAAAATTATATGAGGATGATTTGATAAATATTGGAATAGGTACTCCCTGCAACATAAGGAAATCATTTGATTTTCACAAAATGGGATTATTGGATATAAGTGAAAGATTAATGTGTGTAGGTTATTTGAGGTAGCTTAAATGATTGATATAGAAGAATATGAAATAATTAAAAACTGGAATCCTGATAAAGGACTCCTTGTAAGCATTGACTGTACAGCATACAATCATGAAAACTACATTGAAGATGCACTTAATGGTTTTTTATGCCAAAGGACTGATTTTGGGTTTGAAGTGTTAATTCATGATGATTGTTCAATTGATAGAACAAAAGAAATAATACAGGAATATGTCGAAAAATTTCCAACTATAATTAAACCAATATATCAAAAGGAGAATCAATTTTCAAAAGGAGGTTCAATTTCTGCGAAGTTTCAATTTCCACGTGCCAGCGGCAAATACATTGCAATATGTGAAGGTGATGACTTTTGGACTGACACTGACAAATTACAAAAACAGATAGATTTTCTGGAACAAAATGAAAATTGTATATTGGTACACACAGGCTTTGAAATTAGAAATTCTACAGATGGAAGTTTAATAAGGGCATTTGAGAATATACAATATAAGAGCGGATTTATTCAAAAAGAAATTTTTGAGGGTACTGTCAAAATAGGAACTTTAACAACTTGCTTTAGGAAAAAGTACCTTAATGAAGTCCCGTTTGATAAATTTAAGGAATTAGATTTTCCGATTGGTGATTGGCCTTTATGGATTTTTTTGTCAAAATATGGTACCATACATTATTTGCCAATCTCAACTGCTGTTTATCGAATGGGGCATACATCGGTCACTAATCCTAAATCAATTGATGAATTATTAAAGCGCTATGAAAGAGAAAAAGTGATGTATAAGTTCATTTGTGATTCTTTTCCGGAAACTTGTATTTACAAAGAAAGTGATTTAAACTACATGAATCTGAATTTATTGAGCAAATCTTATAAAATGAAAGATTATGAGAACGCAAATCGATTTGGCAGGTTAATTTCTGAGCGATCAATCTATGTTTTTTGTTCAAAAAATAAATATCTTTTTTTTGGATATTTATATGTTCAAAGTTTATTTCAAAAAGTAAAAAAGCTTTATAATTCAAACTAATAAATAAATGAGAACTTTTATAAAGGAATTATTAGGTCAAATCAGGGGAGAACAATCCATAAAGAAATTAATAAATCGCGGACTAAAAGTCGGCGCTAATTTTAAAATGATGAGTGGTTGTATTATTGATTCTTCGCATTGTTGGCATATTGAAATTGGTGATAATGTAATTCTTGCGCCGCGTGTTCATATTTTAGCTCATGATGCGAGTACTAAATTATTTTTAGATTATACAAAAATTGCCAATGTAAAAATCGGAAATAATGTTTTTGTCGGTGCTAATTCAATAATATTACCGGGAGTCAGCATAGGCGACAATGTTGTAATCGGGGCTGGTAGTATCGTATCTCGTGATATTCCATCAAATTCTTTAGCATTAGGTTCACCGGCAAATGTTGTTTCTTCGCTGCAAAACTACATTAATAAAGAAAAGGAAAAAATGACTACACAAAATTGTTTTGAAGAGGAATACACGCTCAGAAATCCTGATTTTGGAAAACAACATTCTGATAAATTGAATGAGGTTTGCCGAAAATATAAAACAGTTTACGTTAAATAGAAGATAATGACCAGGTTATGAAATTGTCAATTATTACAGTTAATCTCAATAATTCTGAAGGATTACTGAAAACTATCAGAAGTGTTCAAAATCAGGTTTTTAAAGAATTTGAATTAATTGTTATTGATGGAGCGTCGACCGATAATAGTTTGGAAATAATTCAACAAAATAATGATATTATTCAATACTATCTGAGTGAAAAGGACCATGGTATTTACAATGCAATGAATAAAGGTATACAGCGGGCAATAGGTGAATATTGTTTATTTCTCAATTCCGGTGATAGCTTTTATGATGAATTCGTTTTGAAAAATGTTTTTAGTCAGATATCAGGTAATGAGAGTATTGTGTACGGCAATTCTTACAAAATAAAACCCCACTATCGCAGAGTAATAAAGTATAAACCCAAACTAACACTCTATGATTTTTATAAAACTGTACCAGCGTTACACCATCAGGCCAGTTTCATCAAAAGAGAATTATTTAGCAAATACGGTTTGTACGATGAAAAAATTCAAATAATAGCAGATTGGGAATTTTTTTTCAGGGTAATTATTTTGAATGAAGTAGAAACAAAATATATTGATTTAATAGTTTCTACATTTGATGGAACCGGTTTAAGCAATAGTTTACCCAAAGGTAGTGATATGAGAATGAAGGCTAATATAATGAAAGATAATATATTGTCTGAAAATTTCCCAGGGTATATATTATCTGATTATCAAATGTTTGATGAAATGGTTTCGCGTTCTTCGGTTTTCAGAAGAATGATGAATAAGTTGAAATATTTCAGCCTGAAATTGTAATTACAATCATGAAAGTTTTACAGTTTATACCTTCATTAGCTTCCGGTGGTGCAGAAAGACTTGTTTTGGATTTATGCAATGAGATGGCAGATCAGGGAATTGATGTCTATTTATGTACTATACAGAACCCCAAAATGTATGATTATGGGTTTTATATGAATGATTTGAATAAAAATGTAAAATTTAGCACATTAAATCAGACAAAAGGTTTTAAATTTTCTAATTTATTTAAGTTAATCAGAGAAATTCAACGAATAAAACCCGATATTATTCACGGACATTTAAGCATTGTATTGTATTTTTATTTTTTGATACCGCTATTCTTAAATATTCCTTTTTTTCGAACGATTCATACATTAGCTGAAAAGGACTGTCCGAACAAATGGTTCAGGTTAATTAATAAACTATATTTTCGCCTGGGTTTAATAAAAGTAATAACTATCTCAGACGAATGCAATCGTTCGTACGAAAGGTTTTATAAGTTGTTCAATGCGCAGTTGATTTTAAACGGGACGAGAAGATCGGTAAAAACTGATCAATTCGATAAAACATCTGAAGAAATTGAAGGTCTGAAATTTCAACATTCTGATATTGTATTTGTACATATTGCCCGTTATCATATTTTGAAAAATCAAAAATTATTAATTGACGTTTTTAACCGGTTGGAAACAGAGAACACCGGTTGTGTTTTATTAATCATCGGAGATTGGTCGTTTTGTGATGAAGCAAGGGAATTATCTGCTACAGCAAAATCGAGTATCCATTTTTTGGGAACTAAAAATAATGTTGTAGATTATTTAATGTGTTCCGATGCTTTCTGCTTAACATCCGAATACGAAGGTTTACCTATAAGTTTGTTAGAAGCAATTTCTTGTGGCTGCGTACCGGTTTGTACCTCGGTTGGAGGAATTAAAGACATTGTTAAGGATGGTATATCCGGTTTTTTATCCGATGAAATTTCATCATCTTCTTATTATTCTGCTATCCGGCGTTTTATTGACAATAAAGATAAAATTAACAGGGAATTATTGATTAATATCTTTAATGATCATTTTTTAATCTCACATACAGCTCAAAATCACATCAAATTATATCAATCATTCATCAAAAAGTGAAATGTTAAATTATTTGCCAAAATATTTTTCAAATAAAGCAATCAGTCTTTATATATTTTGCCTTATAGTAGTGAGTATTATCTTTTCCAATAAGGTTTTAAATTGGTATTGGTTTGTCTTTGGTTTGATTGAGGTTGTTGGATTCTTTTATTTCTCCAAAAATCTTACAAAAAAATGGTCGAACTTCAGCACCGGATATTTCGAAAAAAAACTGTTTATTACAGCATTATTGCTACGCATAGCATGGGTGGTTTTTAGTTACTTTTTCTATATTTCGATGACTGGCCAACCATTCGAATTTCAAACAGCTGATGCATATAATTACCATACGAGAGCAATGTGGGTAAAAGGACTTATTGAATCTTCGTATCTGCAGCCATATCTTGACTTTTTTAATGAAGGCCCATCCGACTCCGGTTATCCTACTTATTTAAGCCTGATATACCTCGTCACAGGAAATTCAATTTTTATTACAAGGTTGTTGAAAGCTTTAATTGGTGCGTATACTGCTGTGTTAATCTACAAACTTGCAACGCGGAATTTTGGAGAGGAAGTGGGTCGCATGGCCGGGATTTTCGCAATGATAATGCCCAATTTAATACTTTATTGTGGATTACACCTGAAAGAGGTTGAAATGGTCTTTCTGACAGTTTTGTTTATTGAACGTACTGACTCATTAATCAGAAGCGATAAATATACTTTCTTTACCATAATGCCAACTTTGATCGTCGGATTATCACTGTTCCTTTTTCGTACTGTGCTCGGTGCCACTGCAATTTTTTCATTGTTTACCACTCTGTTCTTATCTTCAAAAAGAGTAATTTCTATGAACAGGCGCTTCGTGATGATAACCTGGTTGATTGTGGCTTCGGCCTATTTTATCGGAGGGCGTATCTCGACTGAAGTTGAAGAGGTGTGGATGGCCAGGTCAGCAAATCAGGAAACATCATTGCAATGGCGGGCTGATCGATTGAATGGGAATAAATTTTCGACCTATGCGACTAAATCAATTTTTGCACCGCTGATTTTTGTTATTCCTTTTCCGACTATGGTAAATACACCCGGTCAGGAAAACCAGCAATTGATCAATGGTGGTAATTTTGTGAAAAATATATTGGCTTTTTTCGTGGTTTTTGCTTTGATAATGATGTTCAATGAAAAAAAGTGGAAAGAACATCTACTAATTTTGACATTCACGTTAGGTTATTTGATGAGTATAGCCTTAAGTGCATTTGCCCAATCAGAGAGATTTCATCAGCCTGCTTTACCATTTCTTTTAATACTTGCAGCTTATGGGGTTGGTAAGGTAACTAATTCAACAAAAGGTTATTATGTCTGGTATCTTACTGTGATTCTGGCTGCTATCATAGCCTGGAGCTGGTTTAAACTTGCCGGACGGGGAATGGCTTAATAATTAACAATTAACAATTAATAATTAATAATTAACAATTAACAATTAACAATTAACAATTAACAATTAATAATTAATAATTAACAATTAATAATTATCGGTTGATTATCAGATAATAATAAAATAACTGTATTGAATGAGGGTATTAATTGTATGTAGTCAGAATTCAGGTAAAATTGCACCGTTTATCATTGACCAGGTGGATGCATTGATAAAGTCAGGCATTGAATGTGAGTTTTATACAGTCAAATCGAAAGGTGTAACCGGCTATTTAAAAAGTCTGAAGGGCCTTTCTCAAAAAATTAATTCGTTTCAACCTCAGCTTATTCACGCACATTATGGTTTATCAGGTTTACTTGCCAATTTACAAAGACGTGTTCCTGTTGTAACTACTTACCATGGAAGCGACATCAACAATTCCGTGGTATTTCCTTTTTCAAGGTTATGTATGTTTTTATCGGTATACAATATCTTTGTTTCGCAAAAGAACCTCGATAAATCGAAATTAAAAAAGAAATTTTCGCTTATTCCGTGTGGTGTCGATATAACAGTTTTTCAACCGGTTGATAAAATAAAATCGAGGCAACAACTGAATCTTGATAGCAGTGAAAAATTGGTTTTATTTGCCGGTGCATTTGATAATCCTGTGAAAAATTCCAAACTGGCACTTGAAGCTGTAGGCATGATGAATAATGTTAAACTTATTGAATTAAAGGGATATAGCAGACAGCAGGTTGCCTTGCTCATAAATGCAGTGGATGTTTGTTTGTTGACAAGTCATTCGGAAGGCTCACCTCAGTTTATTAAAGAAGCAATGTCTTGCAATTGTCCCGTTGTTTCTGTTGATGTGGGTGATGTGAAAGAGTTGACTGAGAGTGTTGATGGATGCTTTATTTGTTCAAAATCTATTGAAGATGTTTCGAAACAACTGGGAATGGCATTCAAGTTTAATGGAAAAACTACAGGAAGAAATAAAATCCTAAGTTCAGGTCTGGATCAGCATTCAACAATATCAAAATTAAAAATGGTATATCAACAATTATTGAAATGAGATTTATTTACTTAACCCTCTATTATTTTATCGGGATTTTCCTGCCAAAATCAACTACACCGTTTGTCGGAAAATTTTCAAAATCATTTCGGCGTTTCTTATGTAAAAAGCTTTTTTTTCATTCGGGTTTTAAATTGAATGTTGAACAGGGAGCTTACTTCGGAAACGGAAAAGATATAACGGTTGGCTATGAAGTTGGTTTTGGTAAAAATTTTCAGTGTCGGAATGTAAAACTGAATGTTGGTGATTTTCTGATGATGGGCGAAGATGTTTTGATTCAGGGTGGTAAGCATAATTTCGAACGTACTGATATTCCAATGGGACACCAGGGTGCTTCAGGAAAGACAAGTCTGAAAATTGAAAATGATGTCTGGATTGGTGCACGTGTCATTATCTTACCCGGTTGTAAACATATCGGGAACGGAGTCATTATTGGAGCAGGTTCGGTGGTAACCAAAGATATTCCTGATTACGCAATAGTGGGAGGTAATCCTGCAAAAATTATAAAATACAGAAATTCAACGAATCAGGAATAAGATTCAGCTCAGATAAATATGTTGGAAATCAAAGATATAACGCTTGTAGAAGAACAGTTGTGGGATAGTTTTGTTGAAAACCATCCGAATGGTAACTTCTTTCAAACGCGGCATTACTTCTTTCTGCATCATTCACGTTTCAACTGTGTACCTTTTGGTTATGCCGTTATGGAGGACGACAAAATACTTGCATTAATGGTTGGCGTCATTTATCACAACTATTTCAGACCTGTTAGTTATTTTACTAAACGTGCTGTGATAACCGGTGGTCCTTTGATAAAGGATAATGATTCAACGATTTTTAACTTTTTGGTCGAACAGGTCGCCGGGTTGTTGCGTCGTAAATGTGTTTATGTTCAAATCAGAAATCTTTGTGATACAAATTCATTCAGATCAGATTTTGAAAAAAACGGTTTTGTCTACGAAAAACACCTCGATATTATCCACGACCTTACACTTCCCAAAGAGATTATCAATTCAGGTATAAGTAAAAATAAAAGGGGAAATATCAATAAATCCATTAATAAAGGTACCTGTTTCACCGAAATAGTTAATTTCAGGATTTTTAAGTCGGGAGTAGAGTTAATACAAAAAACTTATGAAAAGGTAAATTTACCTTCTCCATCCAACGCTTTTTTTTATAATTCATTTATACGGCTGAATAAATCAGGATTCCTGAAGGCATTTGGTGCTTTTGCCGATAATGATCTGATCGGTATAAGATTAGAGTTGTGTTACAAAGGATTGATTTATGATTGGTATGCCGGCTCGGACGATCGCTTTAAAAACCGTTATCCGAACGATTTTTTACCCTATCATATCCTCCATTGGGGAAACGAAAATGGTTTCGGAAAATTTGATTTCGGAGGCGCAGGAAAACCGGATAAACCTTATGGTGTAAGAGATCATAAACTGAAATTTGGTGGTGAGCTGGTTTGTTTTGGTCGTTACGAAAGGGTAAATCAACCGGTTATAATGTTATTCTCAAAGACTGCTTTCCGTCTTCTTCAAATTTTAAAGTGATTTGACGTGATTACTTATAAAAGAAATATCAGTTTAAAATTGCTCTTTAAGTCAAAAGGGTCAAATGACATTGAACAATTTCTGCCGGGGGGCGATCAATGTCTTTATTCGGCGGCTGTCCGTCTTGGTTTACTCGATGTGATTGATAGTCTGAATTTTGGACCTGATGATTTTGTTTTGCTTCCTCCGCTTTGTCCGCAGGGCATCATTCTGCCTTTCAGAAGAAAAAAAATAAAATGTGAATTTTATCATCTGACCGATAATTTTAAAGCAGATATGGCTTCGGTGAATAATCTTATGTCGGACAAAAACTGCAAGGCTGTATTTGTGATTCATTTTTTCGGCATATTTAATCCTCAGATATATGAAATAAGGGAAATTTGTGCACAAAAAAATGTGATTCTGATTGAAGATGTGGTGCAGGGCCTGTTTTCAAAGGATCAGAAAGGTGATATCATGGGCAATGTGGGCGACATTTCCATTTTCAGTTTGCCCAAGTTTTTACCTGTCCCCGATGGTGCCGTATTTGTAATCAATCGACAGGAGCTTAATATCAAATTCAGTTATAAGAAGAATTTTCTTATTCCATTTTCAATCTTTTTTCATCTCAATTCACTACTGATTAATTCAGTGATATCATCTGTCTCAAATTCATTTATTTATAAATTTATTAAGTACATTTCGTTTCTCAATTATTCTGCTTATTATTTTTTTCTGTTTTTAAGTTCTGCCAATCAGGATATCTCAAAACTTTCGAAAAGGATTCTTAGCAATATTGATTACGACCAATTTATAAATCAGAGAGTTAAGCTTGTCAACCTATTTAATGCTCAATTGAATAACTATCAGTTGGATCAGTTTATACCTAATTGGTCGGGTTATCCGCTAATAGTAAAATCCGGTGAATGTGAATCATTGAAATTGAGTCTGAAATCAATGGGCATCGAACCATTGTCCTACGTAAAAGGCTGGAACTGTATACCTCAACCTGCCGGTTACGAAAAGGAATCTGAGTTGCTTCATAATCATTTGCTATTGCCGGTTGATATCAGAGTTCCAATTGATGAATATGAAGAAAAACTGCAGCAAATCAGGGTGTTAATAAATAATAAAATGTATTGACATGTCCTTCGGAATAATACCAAGATTAAATTACAGATTCACACCGAAAGATTTTATTTTCTCGGTAAAAGGGTTGTTGACAAAAAACTCTGATGTAGAGCAACTTGAAACAATTTTTGATACTGACAGAATTTACTTTTACAACCATGCCCGTACTGCAATGAGAATTGCACTTACGGCAATGAATCTGAAGCCCGGTGCGAAAATCGGTATTATGGCTTTTAATTGCCTTACAGTCATGAACTCAGTTCGTTCGGCCGGTTTCGAATCGGTGTTTATTGATGTGACTGACGATTTTCAAATGGATTTGATTGATCTGCAAAAAAAGATTGATACTGTCGATGCCCTGATTATCAATCACATGTTTGGAATTCCAAACCGAATTATCATGACTATCAGAGAAAAATTTCCCAACCTTCCTTTCATTGAGGATTGCGCACATTCATTCATGTCAAAGCTCGGGGATAAATATACAGGTCAGTATGCCGATATGTCGGTGTTTTCGTATGGAAGAGCAAAATTTCCTACTGTTGGCGATGGTGGATTTATGGTTGTGAACGACGAAAAATATAAAATGGCTGTAGAAAGGGAAAATAAACTTCTTCAACCAAAAAGTTTCCCTGAGGAACTGAAAAATATTCTGAATTCGATAGTTTTATCTGCTTTGCATCAGCCATTTATCTATAAAAATATTAGCCTCAGATTTTTTAAAAGTGTTGATGATAAGAAAGATTTGGCAGGAAAGTATTCAACCCGTGAAGGTTCGTTTTATAAATCGAATAAATCTTTGTTTTTGGCAAAATTGAAAGAAATTGATGTGTTGCTTGAAAAACAAACTGAAAATGGTCGTAAAGTAAAGGAGATTGTTCCTTCAGAATTCAAGGTATACGAAGAAGATTATAACTATTTTATGTTCCCGGTATTGATGAACGACAGGGATCGTTTTATCAGTTTATGTTTTGAAAAAGGGATAGAGCTTGGCAAACATTTTTCCAAATCAATCGAATGGGCAGGATTATTCGGGTACCGACAGGGCGATTGTCCGAATGCTGAGAAAATAGCCCGAACAATAGTTACCATACCTACTTGTTATTCTCCCAAACCTGTATTAAAATCTTTATTCAACTTATAATTTCCACGCTATGAAAAAATTCCTTTTTCTAATAAGTCATCCTGCACATTTCCATTTGTTCAGGCTTGCTATTGAGGAGCTTCGGAAAAACGGGAATGAAGCGATAATTGTAATCCGGCCCAAAGATGTGCTCGAACAATTGTGCATTGATAGCGGACTCAACTATATCCGTATTAAAAGCAGACCTAAAAAATATGGTTTTTTAGGATTGGCTATATCGCTGTTAAAGAAGGATTTTGATGTTTACAGATTGGTGAAGGAAACAAAACCTGATTTGTTGATTGGTTCGGATGGAACCCTGGCAAGAGTTGGTTTTATAAGCAGAATTCCTTCTTTCGAATTCAGCGAAGATGATGCCGAAGCAGTCAAACTTTATGCACTATTATCTTTTCCCTTCTACACAAACATTGTTTCTCCTGAAGTAACAAGTGCCTGGTGGTGGAACTCAAAGAAAATAGGTTGTAACAGTTATCACGAACTGGCTTATTTGCATCCGAATCATTTTAAGGCAGACAAAGTGGTTGCTAATCGCTATGTGAATGTTGAAAGAAACTATTTTATAATCCGTCTTGCTCAACTTACAGCTCATCATGATGCAGGTATAACCGGAATCAACAATGGAATTACCCGAAAGCTGGTAGAATTATTAAAACCACACGGCGATATTTATATCACTTCTGAGCGTGAACTTGACCCTGAATTTGAACAATACCGTATCAAAATCAATCCATTAGATATGCACCATGTTATGGCTTTCGCTGAGATTTACATTGGTGACAGTCAGACAATGGCTGCCGAAGCGGGGGTATTAGGGGTGCCTTTTGTTCGCTTCAACGATTTTGTAGGACGCCTTTCTTATCTGAATGAATTGGAAAATCATTATCAGTTAGGAATTGGCGTAAGAACTAACGAAGCGTATCGTTTGTTCTCTTCAGTAAGTGAATTAATTGATATGCCCGACAGGAAGAATATTTTTGCCCTCAGGCGGGCCCGAATGCTTGCCGAAAAAGCAGACTATGCAAAATTCCTTACCTGGTTTATAGAGAACTATCCTCAAAGTGCTGTAATAATGAAAGAAAATCCGGATTACCAGAGAAATTTTAAGTAATTGAGACTATGTGGAAAAAAATCCGCAAAACTGAAACTAAATGGAAGCAAAAACAATAAAACAATAAAATATAATGAACGTACGAAGTATTAAACATAAAATTTTCAACTTATTATTTTCCAGTTTTCCGGTCAATTCTGTCAGGATTTTTGGTTTGAAGCTTGTAGGGTCGGAAGTAGGTGAAAAGGTTTATTTAGGTTCAGCTTTTTTGGTTATCACCGATAAAAGAGAAAAAGACAGTCGGGTGATTATTGGTGACCGGGTTTCTATTGCTCCCCGTGTTACTGCAATTCTGGTTTCAGGATCAAATAATTCTAAACTTAAATCTGTAATTCCGTGGAAAAGAGGTTCGGTAATTATTAAAAACGATAGCTGGATTGGTGTAGGGGCAATTATTTATCCCAATATTGAAATAGGTGAAGGAGCTGTGGTAACCGCCGGTTCGGTAGTTACAAAAAATGTTGAACCTTATACAATTGTGGGTGGAATTCCGGCAAGATTAATTAAAAAAATCGAGATAAATAGTTTATAATAATGAAGTTACTCTTCCAGATCAATCATCCTGCCCATTATCATTTGTTGAAAAACGCAATGAGTAATCTCAGGAAATCCGGACATCAGATTAATATAATTGCACGCAAAAAAGATGTACTTGAAGAATTGTTGATTAATGAGAATTACCTGATGTTAAATACAGGAAAGGGAAAGAACATTATCGATAAATTTCTGAAAATGACGAGTGCCAGGAATGAAATTATTGATTACACCTTAAAAATTAAACCGGATATCGTAATCGGAACCGGTACCTTTGGTTTCATAACCACAAAGTTAAAAATACCTACAATATTTTTAGCAGAAGATGATGCCAATCTGAATTTTCCCATTTTTGCAGGTGCTTTAATGCTCTATCATCAATTTTCTGAAATCCTGAGTCCGACTGTTTGCGATAATTCATTCTGGAATAAAAAAACTATCAAATACAACAGTTATCATGAGTTGGCTTACCTTCACCCGAATCATTTTAAAGCAGATAAGAAAATAGTTGAGAAATATGTAAGCTTGGATAAGCCTTACTTTATAATTCGTTTTGCAAAGTTAAATGCTTATCATGACATTGGTATTAAAGGAATAAATGCAAAAATTGCTCAAAAAATCGTTGATCTACTCCAACCACATGGCGATATTTATATTACTTCCGAACGCGAACTTGAACCGGAATTTGAAAAATACCGCATCAAAATAAATCCCCTGGATATGCACCATGTAATGGCTTACGCACAGATTTATATTGGTGACAGCCAGACCATGGCAGCCGAAGCAGGTGTATTAGGGGTTCCTTTTATACGTTTTAATGATTTTGTGGGTCGCATTGGATATTTACGTGAATTGGAAGATACTTACCATTTGGGTTATGGGATAAAAACCAACGAAGTTGAACAATTGTACAAAACAATCAATGAGTTGATTGAAATGCCTGACCGGCAAAAAATTTTCGCTAACAGACGTGCTGTTATGCTATCAGAAAAAATTGATTATGCTAAATTCCTGACATGGTTCATCGAAAATTATCCTCAAAGCGCTTTGACGATGAAGAAAAATCCTGATTATCAATACAATTTTAAATAAAATGACAAAAATCATTCTCGTTGCAGGTGCACGTCCCAATTTTATGAAAGTGGCGCCTTTAATGCATGCGTTGAAAAATCATCCCACTATTCAGCCTGTATTGGTACATACCGGTCAGCATTATGATGAGAAAATGTCAGGACAATTTTTCGGAGAACTGAATATTCCTTCTCCCGATATCAATCTCGAAGTAGGTTCGGCAAGTCATGCTGTGCAGACTGCACGAATCATGGAGCGATTCGAAAAAATATGTATCGACAGTCAACCTGATGCTGTTCTGGTGGTGGGCGATGTCAACAGTACTGCTGCCTGTACGATGGTGGCTGCCAAGCTGGGCATCAAAACCATACATTACGAAGCCGGACTGAGGAGCAATGACCGGTCGATGCCCGAAGAAATTAACCGTCTGGTGACTGATGCGATAAGTGATGTGTTTATTACAACAAGCCGGGATGCCGACGAAAATCTGATAAAGGAGAATGTCCCTGCAGGTAAAATTCACATGTTGGGCAACTTAATGATAGATACACTGGTGGCGAATTTAGCTAAAGCGCAAACTACGAAGCTTCAGTTCGAATTGCTGAATAGAAGAAAAACCATAATGGCAGGTGCGGATTTCGAACTTCATAAATATGGCATCATGACCTTTCACCGTCCCGGAAATGTGGATGATCCCGTTAATCTGAAAACGCTGGTACAGCTCTGGGGCGAAATTTCAGAAAAAGTGCCTCTCATCTTTCCGGTTCATCCGCGGACTTTTAAGAATATTCAACTTTTCGGGCTTGAAAGCATCATTAATAAATTTGAACATCTTTATTTTATTGAACCACTCGGGTATCTTCAGTTTATAAATCTGGTTAATAGTTCGATGTTTGCATTGACCGACTCCGGCGGAATTCAGGAGGAAACAACCTACCTGAATATCCCCTGTCTTACAGTACGTCCAAATACCGAACGTCCTGTTACAGTGTGGGAAGGTAGTAATAAATTAATTAAGACCGACGAAATTATTACTGAGGTAAACCTGATTCTCGGAGGGTCCGGTAAAATAGGCAAAGTTCCTGAATGCTGGGATGGGAAGACTGCCGAACGTATAGTGAAATTACTGGAAAAACTTTAAATATCACCTTCATTCTACCTGACTCAGAGTACTGATTGTGAAAATTAACCAACATCAATAATAATAATGGATTTTACTTTAAAAATATACTTTAAATTACTGTCAGCATTAAAAAACTGTGGTTACTCTTTTTTTACATTTGAGGAATATTGCCGAGGAGAAGCAACAGGGAAATTCGTTATTCTGAGACATGATGTTGATTTACGTGCAGCACATTCGGTAGCTGTTGCCAAACTTGAAAATGAACTCGGCATAAAAGCGAGCTATTATTTCAGAGTCGTACCTCAAAGTAACCAGCCCGACAAAATTTTATCAATTGCCGGATTAGGACATGAAATAGGCTATCATTACGAAGATTTATCTTTATTCGGGGGCGATTCTTCAATTGCCGCAGACCATTTTGAGGCTCAGTTAACTTATTTTCGTCAGTTTTACCCGGTTAAAACAATTTGTATGCATGGTAGTCCCACTTCAGGATATGACAACCGCGATTTATGGAAAACTATTCATTATCATGACTTCGGAATTATAGGAGAACCATATTTTGATATCGATTTTAATGAAATTTTTTATTTAACCGATACCGGCAGATGCTGGGATGGACAAAAATACAGCATTCGCGATAAAGTTAAAACGAAATTTAAGCAATCTTTTCATCATACTTCCGAAATTATCGAAGCTGCTAAAAATGAATCACTTCCGCAGAAAATAATGATAACAACCCATCCTCAGCGCTGGACAAACAGTTGGTCGGAATGGATATTAGAATTATTTTTGCAGAATATTAAGAATATTATTAAGGTGGTAATTAGTAGCCCGAAACTTTAAGTATTCCCGAATTTACTTTTTGTATGAAGAAAAAGATGATTAGAAGATTTATTTTATTTTTTGCATTGATTCTTTCCCAGTTTTTATCGGCACAGTCATCCTCTAAGGCCGAATTGTTTTTCAACAACCGACAGTATAGCCAGGCAAGATCAATTTATGAAGCGCTGTTGCGCAAAAGGCCCAATGATCCTCTGTACAACTACAGAATGGCCCGTTGTTGTTATGAATTAAAGGATTATGAATCTGCTGTAAAACATTTTGAATTATCTGGTAATCGTTATCCTCTGAAAGATTTATATCTGGGAGAACTTTATTTCTTAACATATCGTTACGATAGCTCTGTTGAAGCATATCAAGCCTTCCTGACCACTCTTGCTCCGAATGATCCGAAAACAGATGAACTGAATACGAAAATTAAAAAAGCAGAAACAGGTGCAAAATTAATGAAGAGAGTGCAGGATATTGCTATTATTGACAGCGTTTTAGTAAATAAATCAGAATTTCTGAAATACTATAAACTGAATTCTGAACTGGGCACGGTTAGTCAGCAGCGTTTAAAGTTATCAAAATCATCGGTGCAGGATAAAATAACATTTACGACTCAAAGGGGCGACAGAGTTTGTTATTCTGATTCGCTGCATGGCAATATGGATATATTTTCGTCGTTCAAATTGCTCAATGGCTGGTCAGCTCCTGTTACTATCTCCGCTAAAATCAACAGTAAAGCCAATGAAAATTATCCATTTCTGATGCTCGATGGAATTACTTTGTACTTTGCTTCAGATGGCGAAAACTCACTGGGAGGCTACGATTTATTTATAACAAAATACAATCCGGATACAAAAGATTTTCTGATTCCCGAAAACATCGGATTCCCATTTAACTCGACTGCAAATGACTATATGATGGCTATAGATGAACAGCGACGTGAAGGCTGGTTTGCGACTGACAGAAATCAAACCGCCAATAAGGTGATGATTTATAAATTTGTGCCTACCGAAAACAAAAAACTTTTTAAAACAGAGAATAATGATAGTTTGAGACTGGCTGCTCAACTCAGAATCTACAGAAAAGCCGACAAAAAAACGGTTGCAAATCAGTCCGTTTTACCTGAACCGGTCGCCCCGAAACAGAAAGCGGAATTTAGGGTTGTCATTAATGATTCAACTGTTTATACAAGTCCCGGTCAATTCAAAAATGTAAAAGTAATTGCAACCATAACCGAATGGGAGAAACTTGTCAGGGAAACAGAAACACTCAAAATAAATCTCGATAAACTGAGATCAGTTTACGATATCGAAACAAACACGAACAAAAAAGAGGAAATTGCTCAGCAAATTCTCCAATCCGAAAAACAATTGCTGTCAACTACACAAAAATCAAATGAACTTTTGACTACAGCCGTGAATTCTGAAATTACTTACCTTCGGAATCTTCGACACTGATTTCCTGCCTGCATTTTTTATGTTGATGCCGGATTGTTTGCCGGCTTTCATGCTGAAACATTTCTGACCCTTCACCTGATTTGTGAGCATAAAAACGGGCTTTTAAAACAATTTTACTATATTTGTGCTGTTAATAATATTTTCATCGCTTTAATAAATCAATAATTTATGTTTAAAAATCATCCTAAAGGATTAATTGGTGCAGCACTCTCTAATATGGGAGAAAGATTTGGCTTTTATATAATGATGGCCATACTTTCACTTTTTTTGATGTCGAAATTCGGACTGGAAAAGACTCAGTCTACAATCATTTACGGAACGTTTTATGCGCTCATTTATCTGCTGGCGCTGGCAGGTGGTTTGATTGCCGACAAAACAAAAAAGTACAAGGGGACAATTTTAGTGGGCTTAATATTAATGGCCGTTGGTTACTCGCTGATTGCTATCCCGACACCGACACCGGTTCCGGATTTTACGCTCTATCTCACCCTTACATGTATCGGCCTTTTTGTAATTGCTTTTGGTAACGGACTTTTCAAAGGAAATCTGCAGGCAGTGGTAGGTCAGATGTACGATGATCCGGCTTATTCTTCGCGCAGGGATACCGGCTTTCAGATTTTTTATATGTTTATCAACGTAGGTGCCTTGTTTGCACCACTTATCGCTGTGGGTATACGCAACTGGTGGGTCGAACGTAATGGTTTTACATATAACTCCGATTTGCCTGCACTTTGTCATCATTATCTCAAGGGTACTATAAGCCCCGAAGCTACCGAAAGGTTGACACAATTGTCGGCCGAAGTGAGCAAAACATCTGCACCGGCCGATTTATCGGTTTTTGCCAAACACTACCTTGATGTTTTTAATACCGGTTTCCATTATGCTTTCGGCGCAGCAATAATTGCGATGCTTATCTCCATCGTAATTTATTTGTTTAATAAAAAAACATTGCCAAATCCGGCTGCTAAATCTGTTAAATCAGGAGATGCTAAAAATCAGCAGGTTGAAATGCCTGTTGCCGAAGTAAAGCAAAGAATTTATGCTTTGTTTGCTGTTTTTGCTGTTGTTATTTTCTTCTGGTTTTCATTTCACCAAAACGGGGTTACGCTTACTTTTTTTGCCAACGATTATACCAATTTAAGTGCAATTAATATCAATCTCGGTTTTACTACAATCAAAGGTGCCGAAATTTTCCAGTTCTTTAATCCGTTTTTTGTCGTATTTCTTACCCCGGTGGTAATCGGAATTTTTGGCTGGTTGAAGGCACGTGGCAAAGAACCTTCAACTCCACGTAAAATTGCCATCGGAATGGGCATAGCTGCCACTGCGTTCATGATTATGGCAGTAGGTTCATTTGGATTACCATCATCCGAAGAGGTTAAAGCCGCAGGTGGTTTGACTGATGCCGAACGTATCACGCCTTTGTTGCTGATTGGCACTTATTTCATACTTACCATTGCCGAACTGTTCATCAGTCCGCTGGGTTTGTCATTTGTTTCGAAAGTAGCTCCTCCTCAATATCAGGGTGTTATGCAGGGAGCTTGGCTCGGCGCTACTGCTTTGGGAAATCAGTTGTTAATTTTTGGTACAATTTTTTACGAAAACATACCTATATGGGCAACATGGATGGTGTTCGTAATTGCATGTACCATTTCGATGTCCACCATGTTGTTTATGGTTAAATGGCTCGAAAGGGTAGCCAAATAATAAACGGTTCAACACCATTGTAACTAAGCATTACAACTTAAAGGAGCATTTTCTGAGCGGCAGAGAATGCTCTTTTTTTTATGATATAATGTTACTATTTACAATGTTTGAAATTGATTTGACCGAAGCAATTGTTAAATATACACTAAGGTTTGTGACCCGGGAATTACGGTGATTTGCATAGAAAATGCAATATTTTAACATGTTAAATGCATATAATTGACTATATTTCAATTATTTTTCAAAAAAAGTTGTGTAATGTAAAAAAAATATGTTCCTTTGTACCCCGAAAGTATATGTATTTCTTCGTCTGTCTTTTTTCAACTCTAATTTTTTAATCAGAATTTGATTTTTACTTACGTATCTACATTTATCTTTAATCACAATTAATTATTTTTTACATTTTATTTTTATGAACATTTACGTAGGTAACTTAAGTTACAAAGTTAGAGAAAATGACCTTAAAGAGGTTATGGAAGAGTATGGTCAGGTTGATTCATGCAAAATTATCATCGACCGCGATACCCGCAAATCAAAAGGTTTTGCATTCGTTGAAATGTCTGACGACGCTGCTGCAAAAAAAGTTATTTCTGAACTGAACGGTGCAGAATTTGACGGACGTGCAATGGTTGTTAAAGAAGCAACTCCAAGAAGCTGATTTTTAGTTTCTTAAAAAACAATATAAAACTTCTGTCGTCGGTTTGACGTCAGAAGTTTTTTTTGTTGATGAACCGGAAAGCTGCTATCGGCGCAATCAATGAATATTTGTGAAATATTTAATCAGTTTCAGGAACGAAATGTGAAAAAAATATATTATTCGCATCCGAATCGGTAATAATTATAAAAACACAGCTTTTTCACACTTTTTCAACCTTTGCTTCGTTTAAAATAAGTGGATTAACTAAAAAAATAATATCTTTGCAGTCTGAATGTAAATAAGACATCAAACTACTTCACAATGAAATTAAGAATCAAATTTGTCGTTTTTTCTATCCTTTCGTTCGGTATCATATCAGCTCAAACCTATCGTTTAGAGTTAGGTTCTGTTAATCCGAAACAGTCAGGTAGTCAGTTTAGTACCAATTATTTTAATGGCGTACGTCTCGGAGGTACTGTCGAATTTGATCTTAAAAATAATTTCAGTCTGTTATCGGGAGCTCTGTATTCGTTGGTTTATTCAAATAAAGTTCAGTATTATTCAACTTCCGATTCGGTGAAATACAAAACATTCGGTCATTCAATAGATATTCCGCTCCGACTCACCTATACTTTATCGTTGTTCAAAAATGTGAAAGTTTTCGGATTTGTCGGACCAAATCTTAACATCGGATTAGCACAACCACGTACCACAACAGCGGTTTTAAAGTCATCCATTGTGAACGTAATTGACGAGTTTACAGGCAATGTTCCGGTGACAGGTACCGAGGATTTATATAAAGCAGCAATGATTAGCAGAATCAATTTCCAGATGGGTGCCGGTGGTGGTGTACAATGGAAAAATTACCAGTTGAAAGGTGGTTACGATTTCGGAATAAACAGTATCAACAAGATTGACACAAGCAGATTTACACAAAGCGGTTGGTATGTTTCACTGGTTTACCAGTTTTAACAAATTAAGATTCAATAGTTTTGCCGGCATCAGATAACCAATACATTAACTAAGTTTTTTAAAAAACACATAATTTGAAAAACATATATTATTATTAAGGTTAAGCGCTGAATTGTGTTTAGCCTTTTTTTGTGAAAATTATGCTATATATATCTTTTTATCTTGATTTTATGCTTATTTTTGCAGATAATAATATTTAAATCACGACAGTCAGCAAATGCAGCTTTACAATATATTTCAGCAACACCCGGTCATTTGTACCGATAGCAGAGCCTGCGAAAAGGGAGCTCTGTTTTTTGCACTGAAAGGTGAAAATTTTGATGCAAATGCCTTTGCAAAAAATGCACTCGAAAAAGGTTGTGCTTATGCAATTATTGACGATGCAGAGTATGCTGCCGACGAAAGGTATATAGTTGTTGAAGATGTTTTGACAACTTTGCAGGAACTTGCAAGGTTTCACCGCCGTCATTTAGGTACAAAATTGCTTGCGATTACCGGTACCAATGGTAAAACGACGACCAAAGAACTGATAGCTGCCGTACTGAGTGAAAAGTACAATGTGCTTTATACACAGGGAAATCTGAATAATCACATAGGAGTTCCGCTTACCCTGTTGAAACTGAAGGCTGAACATGAAATTGCAATCATAGAGATGGGTGCAAATCATCCGGGCGAAATTAAAATATTAGCTGAAATTGCCTGTCCGGATTATGGTATTATTACTAATGTCGGCAAAGCTCACCTCGAAGGATTCGGATCATTTGAAGGAGTGAAAAAAACAAAAGCCGAACTCTATGAGTATGTCCTGATGGACGGAAAGGGTATCTTTATCAATCAGGATAATGAAAATTTAAAAGAAATGATTCAGAATGCCGGAAAAGCTCAGCAGATTCAGTTGCTTGAGTATAGTTTATTGAACGGGGATTCTGATGTTTACGGGCAAATTGTTTCATGCTCGCCATTTCTGAATATGAGATGTAGGGTAAGAAATTCTGGTGATTTTGACGTGAATACGAAGTTGATTGGTACCTATAATGCTGAAAATGTGCTTGCTGCCATTGCAATTGGGGGTTATTTTGAAGTCGAAATCGAAAAGATTAAAGCAGGGCTCGAAAAATACACCCCTCAAAATAACCGTTCACAACTTACTGTAACAAAGAGGAACAAATTAGTAATTGATGCCTATAATGCTAATCCGACAAGTATGAAGGCAGCTCTTCTGAATTTCGGACAAATGGATGTTGCGCATAAAGTGCTGATTATTGGTGATATGTTTGAACTGGGTGAAAACAGTAAGGAAGAACATCAAAAAATTATTCAACTGATTGAACAGTACAGTTTCGATAAGGTAATTCTTGTGGGTACCCGTTTTATGGAAACAAAACATCACTTTATCTGTTTTAGCGGAGCACAGGAACTGCTCGAAAATTCAGGTGTTTTAAATGAAATTAATAACAGCTACGTTTTGATCAAAGGATCGCGCGGCATAAAATTAGAGCAGATTATACCTGCTCTTTAAAATGAAGATTTTCGCTTTCAATTTTATTTCCCGTTTATGAAAAAAAATAATATAGTTTTACTTTCAGCTGTTGGTGTTGTTATTTTATTACTGATTATAGCCGTAATTTATTTTGCATACCAGGCAAAAGAAAAAGAAAAAGAAATTGCTGAAGTAAGTGAGATGATGACCTTTGAAAAGGAACAGGTAGAACATGAGTTTCAGAATTTAACAACCGAATTCGACGGTTATACAGTCAATATCAAAAATGATTCACTGTTTAAATTACTGGACAATCAAAAAGCGAAGGTTCAACAACTGCTCGAGGAACTTAGGATAACTAAAGCTACGAATGCCCGCAGAATAGCAGAACTCAGAAAAGAACTTGCTACTGTAAGGAGCGTGATGATTCGTTATATTAATCAAATCGATTCGCTGAATGCCGAAAACAAAGTATTAAAGAATGAAAATGTCGAAGTGAAGCGAAAATACAATCAGGCATCCGAAACCGTGAATCAGTTATCGAAGGAAAAGGAAAATCTGAACGAAGTTGTTACAAGAGCCTCAAAACTCGATATTTCGGCTTTTAGTATGACACCGTTGAACAGTAAAAACCGGAAAACAACCTGGCTTACACAAACAGCCACTTTGCAGTTTAATTTTACAATTTCAAAAAATATTACTGCTGTGCCCGGGCAAAAAACAGTTTATCTGAGACTTACCCGTCCTGATAATGAAGTGTTGACCAAAAGTGATAACAATGTTTTCAGATTCGAAAATAAAATGATTGCTTATTCCGCAAAAAAGGATTTTGAATACAATGGTGAGGAACATTCGGATGTTATTTACTGGAAAGTGGAAGAAATTTTGCAAAAAGGTAATTACAGAGCCGATTTCTTTGTGGATGGGAATCTGATCGGAAGTTTTACTTTTGAGGCAAAAAAATAATTTTACTATCAAAAAAGTAATTTGTAATGTTGCAAAGTCAAAAATTCAGGAAAGATGCCGGGGCAATCGCCTTCGATAAAAAACACCGTAATACAATCCGATTTAATATCGGAAAGTATGATGCAGCGGTGGCGAAAGGAATGGCACGGTACAAAGATCTTGAAACAGCAAAAAATACTGCTGCTGCGATAAAACGAAATGTCCTGTACAACCTGGATAGTTATTTGTTGGAATTTGAAAAAAAAATAACAGCCGCCGGGACAAAGGTTCTCTGGGCGAAAGATGCTAAAGAAGCGACTAACTATATTGTTGATATACTGAAAGAAAACGAAGCGCATTTATTGGTTAAAAGCAAATCGATGACCACCGAAGAGATTGAATTAAATGCTATTGCTCAAAGTGTGGGTTGCGAATCGGTAGAGACCGATTTAGGCGAATTTATTGTACAGGTGGCAGGCGAACGACCTTATCATATTGTAACACCGGCCATGCACAAATCGAAAGGTGACATAGCCCGGCTTTTCAACAGGAAATTCGATCTTTCGCCGGATAGTACACCCGAAGAAATGACCGAATATGTCCGTCAATTGTTAAGGAAAAAATACACAGCTGCTCAGGTAGGAGTTACCGGTGCTAATTTCCTGATTGCAGATATCGGCGGGGTTTCAGTTACCGAAAACGAAGGGAATGCCTTGATGACAACCGCTTTTCCGAAAGTACATATTGTAATTGCAGGAATTGAAAAAATTATTCCCGAAATGAGGCAGCTCGGATTGTTTTATCCGCTGCTTTCAGCTCACGGGACGGGTCAGCAAATGACAGCTTATAATACGATTTTTACCGGACCCGGGACTTCGGATGAGGTGGACGGACCTGAAAAAATGTATGTTATTTTGCTTGATAACGGCCGAACCAACGTATATAGCGACGATGAAGCATATGAATCGCTTGCCTGTATCCGATGCGGAGCCTGTCTAAACGGTTGTCCGGTATATAAAACCATTGGGGGTTATACCTACGACACCACTTACAGCGGTCCGATTGGATCGGTATTGACGCCTTTTTTAAGAGGATTTAAAGATTTCTCTCATTTAAGTTTTGCGTCAACGCTTTGTGGAAAATGTGTCGAAGTTTGTCCGGTCAAAATTCCGCTGACAGACATTCTGCTGACTAACAGAAGAAAAGCAGTGGAGCAACATTTAAGGCCAACATCAGAGAAAATTCTGTTTCAGGCTTTTAAGTTAATAGGAACAAAGAGAGGCGGGTTTGATTTTGTCAATGGCAATTTTAAATCATTCGTCAGTAAACCGTTGAATTATGCAGGTTGGGGACCATACCGCGAAATGCCACGTTTTTCAAAGCATTCATTTTCAAAACTTTACAGAGACAAAGAAAATAATAATAATAATTGATTATCCAAATAACAGAAATAAATAATGAAAAAAATAACAATTTTGCCCTTTTTATTGTTACTAATTACAATTTTTATCAGTTCGTGTACCGAAGATAAATATGCCGACTGGAAAATTATTAATGACAAATGGCTCGATAAGCACAGAGTTGAAACGGGTTTTAATGAAACAGAAACGGGCCTTTGCTATAAGGTAATTCATCAGGGTGAAATGGGAAAACCCACTATGTCAGCTTATAACGGTTACGGAAGCTATATAAAAGCTAAATATACCGGAAAATTAGTTGACGGTACTGTGTTCGACAGTGGTATTTTTCAGGGTTATTTAGGAAATGCAATTGCAGGATGGCGGGAAGCATTGCTGAAAATGAATGTAGGTGGTCATTATATCATTTATGTTCCTTCTTCGCTTGGCTATGGCGATACTGCTTCTGGTTCCATTCCACCTTATTCTGTTCTTCAATTCGATATTGAATTACTTGATTCAAGAAATCAGTTATAATGTAAAATCAAGATGTTAATGAAAAAATTGTATTTACTGCTGTTTATTATGTTTTCAGTTTCGATGTACGGAACTGAATACAGCGTCAGTTCAGTACCCAATCCTAAGACTGCCAATAAAGATGCCTTTGTAAGTAATCCGGATGGAATTCTGAGACCGGAAACTGTTTCGCAGATTAATACAATTCTTAATTCACTTGCATCACAAAACAGTACCGAAGTAGCATTAGTTGCAGTAAATTCAATCGGGAATGAGGATATTAATAGTTTTGCAACTGAGCTTTTCAAAACCTGGGGTGTGGGTACTGCTCAAAATAACAACGGTTTACTAATCCTTTTTGTAAATGATCAACGGAAAATAAAATTTGAGACCGGATACGGGCTTGAAGGTGTACTGCCTGACGCAATTTGCAAAAGGATACAAATGCAGAAAATGATACCCGAATTTAAAAACGGAGACATTGATGCAGGTATGATAGCCGGAATAAACAGCGTAGTTTCGGTAGTGAAAAATGAACCATTCGAAACTAAAACAACTCCGGATGTTGCATGGAGTGAAATCCTGCCACTGGCACTTGGTGCATACATAATTCTGATAGTGCTTTCGTTTTTATGGATTTCAAATATTGTAAGGAAAATCAGAAATGACAAGCGTTATCCTACGAATATTGCCAGGTACAAAGCTCTGAAAAGTGAAAAAACAAGTGCTTTGATTTTGATTTCGGTATTGATTCCTGTTCTTGGATTTGTACTGATTATTTTGTTGAAATTGCCACTCGAACTAATTGTTTTACTGATTGTTGTTCCGTTTACAACAATTCCTGCAAATATTTATGCAAGAATTATGATGCTGAAAATAAGGCGTGAACCTATCAAATGCAATGAGTGTGGTGCTGCAATGCATTTGTTGAGCGAAAAGCAGGAAGATGCACATCTGAAACTGGCGCAACAATTTGAAGAACAGCTGCATGCCGTCGATTATGATGTTTTTGTGTGCGATAATTGTAAAAATGAAGCTATTTTTACGCTCGATAAGCCGAGTGCGTACAGCGATTGTCCGAAATGCGGAACAAAGGCATTTATTCTTAAAGGCAAAAGAACTGTTGTTGCACCGACTTATATCAGCCCGGGTACTGAACGAACCACTTATCATTGTAAATTTTGTGGATACGAAGAGCATCATAATGATAATATACCCAGATTACAAAGAAACGGTGGCGCTTTTGTAGGCGGTGCTGTAGCCGGAAGTTTATTCAGTGGACGTGGTGGTTTCGGAGGCGGAGGCGGTTTCAGTGGTGGAAGTTTCGGTGGTGGAATGTCAGGCGGCGGAGGAGCTACAAGTGGCTGGTAATCTGACTGATAGAAATTTAAATTAATGTTTAAAAACAATTATATTTTACAAATTAAAAAAAATACAATTATGAAAAGGAATTCAATTATTTTATTATCTATAGCAGGGGTTCTTTTACTTTCAATACTTTGGGGAGTTTCAAAATACAACGGTTTGGTAAGCAAAGACGAAGCTGTTAACGGGCAGTGGGCTAATGTTGAAAATCAATATCAGCGCAGAGCCGACTTAATTCCAAACCTGGTTGCAACAGTGAAAGGTTATGCAACTCACGAAAGTTCTACTCTCGAAGGAGTGGTGGCTGCAAGGGCAAAAGCTACTCAGATTACTATTGATCCGACAAAAATGACTGCCGAAAAATTACAGCAATATCAGGCTGCACAGGGAGAATTAACTACTGCTCTGGGTAAATTATTGATGATCACCGAAAATTATCCTGAGCTGAAAGCTAATCAGAATTTCCTCGAACTTCAGGCTCAGCTGGAGGGAACAGAAAACAGAATTACTACCGAACGTGGTAAATTCAATGATTTGTCAAAAGAATTTAATGCTTCCATTCGGAAATTTCCAACCAGTATTGTAGCTTCAATCGGCGGATTCGAAAAGAAAGCATATTTTGAAGCTGAACAGGGAAGTGAAAAAGCACCTACTGTTAAATTCTGATACTGCATTTAATGTTGTTAGGATAAACTGTGAAAAATTCATTGTATAAAAGTGATAAATAGTATGAATCATAAATGATTAAATAATTTTAAAATGTCGAATTCAGAAATATATACCCCAAATCCCGAAAGATACAATCAAACGATAGGATATAATTTTTGTGGAAGAAGCGGCTTACAATTGCCCAAAATTTCACTTGGTTTATGGCATAATTTCGGTGATGTGGACGATGCTGATGAGGCATTAAAAATGATTAAATTTGCTTTTGACAATGGTATCACTCATTTCGATTTAGCCAATAATTACGGAACTCCTTTTGGTAGCGCCGAAAAAAACTTTGGGAAAATGCTCACTAAATATTTTTCGTCATATCGCGACGAAATGATTATCAGTACCAAAGCAGGACATGAAATGTGGCCCGGTCCTTACGGTGATGGTGGTTCCAGAAAATATCTGATTTCGAGTCTGGATCAAAGTTTAAAACGGATGAATATTGATTATGTGGATATTTTTTATTCCCATCGTTACGACCCTAATACTCCACTTGATGAAACTATGGGAGCTCTTTCCGATACGGTGAAACAGGGTAAGGCTTTATACGTGGGTATTTCAAAATATCCGGTTGAAAAGGCAAATGAAGCTTACCGGATTTTGAAGGAAAACGGTACACCCTGTCTTATTAATCAGGATAAATACAGTATTTTCTCACGTGATATCGAGAAAAACGTCCTCCCGCTTGCTGCCGAAAACGGTGTTGGCTTTATCGGTTTTTCAGCATTAGCCCAGGGCTTGCTCAGTGACAAATACCTGCATGGAATTCCTGAAAATTCAAGAGCATCACATAGTTACGGCTTTTTGCAGAAAAGCCAGATCAGAGAAGAACTATTGGTGAAAATCAGTAAACTGAATGATATTGCTATCCAGAGGGGACAAACTCTGGCTCAGATGGCACTGGCCTGGTGTTTCCAGAAGGATGGTGTAAATTCGGTCATCGTTGGTACAAGTTCACTTCAGCAGTTAAAGGACAATATTAATGCTCTTAAAAATACAAATTTCAGTTTTGAAGAGAATTGGAAAATTAGTGAACTGTCGTGAAAGCCATAGTTTATTTGTAGCTCAAACTTTGATTTAAGCCTTTTGTATGCGTTACCCGGATCGTACTATCCTGCTGATATTCATTTTAATTTCAAGTGTTTTTACAGCTTGCGACGATAATTACGTGTCTTCTATTCCTACGTATCCTGTTTCTTTACAACTCAATCTGACAAGTACTTATCCCGTTTTCAAAAATTCATTCAATCAGTTCCTGCTTTTCGAAAAAAGAATTTATGAAACAGATCGCATAGGTTTTGGCGGTATAATAATTTATAGTGGCTTTGATGATGCGGGTAATACCGGTTATTATGCTTTTGATATGGCATGTCCGTACGAAGCTCAATCGATAGTCAGAGTCTATCCGATAGAGGGAAGTCTCGGGCAGGTTAAATGTGAAAAATGCGGTTCTGTTTACGACGTAAGCTTTGGTTTCGGAAATCCTGTTTCAGGTCCCGCTACCGAAATTCTTAAAAGGTATAAGACGACAGTTACCAATGATGTTTTGTATATTTACAATTAATTTTTTAGTACATGAACCAAAATTCATATACAAATGAAATTCAGGAAAACAGAACGCGGATTTTTTACTGTTGTGGCGGAATTAAAACGGATCTCTTTTCCGTTATACCGATATGATTACCAGATGATAACAAAATCTTATCCCATAGGCAGGAATTAAACCCGAATCAAATCAGTTTTAAATATATTATATTCAGTGTTAATAAGCTAAGTAATTGTAAATCAGAGGTGTGTTTTTGACGTGTTTTGATAAATTTTTTTTACTTTTAAAGCTGTAGAGCAGTTTAATAATGAACTGAATGTCAGATTGTTAATTGATTTGGTTTTACACATAACTTTTGTTTAATAATAAAAATATTTCACTATCATGAAAATTTGTCCGAATTGTAAAGAAGAGGTAGAAAGTAATTTTGACGTTTGCTGGAATTGTAATTACAGTTTTTCCGAAGCAGCAGTGGTGGAATTTAAAGATTCTGAATCAGCAAACAACATCGAAATAAATTGTTTGAGATGCAATGTCCCTATGAAATTTTCGGGCAAACATAATTTTCACGAGGGAGCCAGATTGGGAATGTTAGGTAATCTGTTTGAAATTTTTGTTAACAGGGAATCATTTCATCTTTATATCTGTCCTAAATGTGGTAAAGTTGAATTTTTTTGCCCTGATAAAACCGGTCAACCCTGATTTTTCATTCAGATTATTTCCTGTTTTTCAACTTCAGTATAAGATTGATTGCAACTAATTCAGTAGTTTCCACCCTTCATTTCCATTTTAAACTGTTTCTTTTCAACAATGCATAAATTACTGTCGAAAGGATATAAAAGGGATAGATAACCGACATTAATAAAAATGCCGGTAAACTGAAATCAGGATTCAGGCTTTTTCTGATTTTGCAGATAAAAATACCGTCAATAAGCAGTTTAAGACTGAACACTATGGTTAAAGTAATGCCGTAAACCACGCTGAAAAGTGATCCAATACACAAAAAAACAAATGAAACCGAAGTTAACAATACCAACACTGCTGTAAGAATTAACTGCCAGTCAGTGTAGGCTGAGGATTTTGAAGTCCAGCGGGCACGTTGCTGAATAAACTGAGAAATATTATCTGATCCATGAGTATTGACCATCGCCTTGTCCGATTGAAGATAACGAATGACTCCGTTGCGTTTCTTGATACTGAGTAATAAAAACATATCATCACCCGAAATCTCTTCTTCGTGCAGGTCTGTCTGACTCTCGTTCCAGGCTTTTTTTGTAAAAGCCAGATTAGCTGCATTACACATTAAAGGGATTCCTGCACCTGCTGCACCTGCACCCGTGCCCACCAGGGTCGCAAATTCAATTTGCTGCAATTTTTCAAACAGGGTTTTTACAGGACGGATGGTTACCGGACAGATGATTAAATCGGATGGATGCTGTATCTGAAAGTTGCAAACGGTTGCTATCCAGGTTGATATTGGTATGCAGTCGGCATCGGTAGTGATAATAAAGTCTGATTTTGAATGCAAAATACCTTCTTTAATTGCCTGTTTTTTTCCGTACCCTGTATTTTCTATAATTTGAATATCCGGGAAATTTTCTTTTGCCGATTCGAGGATGGCGGCTGTAGCATCGGTAGAGTGATCATTCACAATAATCAGTTCGAAATCTTTATAGGTCTGTTTTTGAAGTGCATCCAAAAGATTTTTCAGATTATTCTCTTCATTTCGGCATGCAATTATTACTCCTGCTTTTGGTAGTGAACCAAAAAAATCAGTTGGATGGAATTCGGGAATTCGAATCCACCCAACCGTAAAAATCAGAATCAACAGAAAATAAAGTCCGACAATAATGATTGGTGACAGCAACATCATCAAAGAGGTTTAAAACAAATAATTAAGGCCGATATACATACCTGTATTTCCATCCTGTTTGTTCAGAGCCTTCCCGAAATCGGCAGAAATTACGAAGTTTTCATTCCAGCCGATTTTTAAACCGGCACCAACAGCTGAATGAAATTTACCTGATTGATAGTCGTTCAGATAAAGTTCCGCTTTTTGAGAAGGAGTAAGTGCTGCGAGTCCTGTTCTGTTGGCTTCTATATCAATTGGTTTTAAAATAATCCCTGAATCGAAGAATACATTGGTCCCTACATAGAAATTTTGTTTCATAAGTTCAAAACGGATAAATTTGTATCGGAACTCAAAATTTCCGAAACCAACAGCATCTCCTACAACCCGGTTTCTTAATACTCCACGAATGGAATTCTTTCCACCCATTCCCTGATTTGATGCCGCTGTCAGAAAACTTGTTATCAAGAGTGGCTGCGCATAAAATGGCACGTAGTTATTGCCTATAGTAGCTTGATAGTCAATTCCGTATGCTAATGAGATGTCTTTAGCTAATGTAAAATACTGGCGATGAATCAAAGCAAATTTTGTATGTGCATATTCATTTACAAAGCCCGGTGCAGTCTGAATAACAGCTTCTGTCCAGATTCCTTTCATCGGACATGCACGTTGATCACGGGTGTCATATTTCAATCCTAATTTCAAATAATTAATACTACCGCCATCTGATTCGTTGGCACTTATCAGTTTGTTTTTAACATAACGCTGATATAAAGTTCCGCCCTGTACAGGTTCCAGGTCAAGTTTGTTGATATTGACAGTGTCAATGGCAAAATTATAGAAGGTATATCCGGCTACCCAGCCAAATCCGGATGTGCCGAAATTTCCCTGAAAATCGGCTTTGATGCGGAACATATTTCTTTGATTTTTGTAGAAATGCCTTGTTGACAGGCTCAGATTTGCATCATACTGACTCTGGTAACCATTGAAACCGTAAAAATCCATCATCTGATCGGTCAGATAAGTGACATCAACGGTAGTGCGGACTTTAGGAATTATTTTTTCGGAATCGTACATCAACCGGTTGATTCCGGTTCCTTTGGTATATCGCGACCACTCAAGGTACAACGAGTGGTTATATTTGGGATAAACAGTGCCATCGCCATAATCATACAGATTTACCAAAGCACCATATTGAAATCCCAAATCAGAATCGAAAGAGATAGCGGGTAAAGCTCCGAATCCAAATCCTTTTTTTACTTTTTGTTGCGAAAATAGTGTTGCAGCCATAATTATCAGGCTGATAGTCAGCAGGTACTTTTTCATGAGCACAATGATTTTAATGTTGACAGATTATGTTTCTTTGTTGACGCCTCAAAGATATTAAAAAATGTATTAAAATAAAGATACTCTCAGTATTCTTTTTGAATTTCGAAAAATTATCCGTTTCAGACCGGCCTTCATTCAATGATATGCAATGTACCAAATCGAAAATACTCAACTCATGTTTTTTTGTAGCCATAATGCATATCAGTTCTGATAACTTGCATCTATATTGCAGCAACAATTTAAGCTGTTATTAAAGCAAAAGTCGCTAAGTTACGAAGCTGCATTTTCTTCGTCTCTTAGCGACTTGTTTTCTTAGTGTTCAGAGGATGAATCCACGACATAAACCTGGAATTATTTCTCTGACTTAATACATTAATGTTCAGAATTCATACCTTCGGAATTTACTTTTTTGTAAATCTTACTTTTGAAGCAGTCTGTTTTGTTATTTTTTTATTTAGCTTTCTTTGCAATGTTCGCAAACACCGGTGTATGAAATTTCAACCGACTGAATGCTGAATCCTGTGTTTTTAGGAAATTCAAACAGTGCTGAAGGCATATTAAAGATATCATATACCTTACCGCAACTCTTACAGATAAAGTGTGCATGTGATGAAGTGTCGACATCGAAGCGGGCATTTTTTTCATCAATTACCAATTGTTGAACCACTCTGTTTTCGAGAAATAAATTCAAAGTGTTATAGACAGTGGTTTTCGAAAGAGTTGGCATTGAGGGGCTTAGTGCAAGGAAAATTTCCTCAATGGTTGGATGAGTTCTGTGAGATAGTAAATATTCCATTATAGCTGTACGTTGCACCGATGGCTTAATAGAAAACTGATTTAGGTACTTGTGTGCCTGAGCTGATGTGTACATGGTTTCGGGTTTTTTTTAGTTTGGTATTCCGGATTATTTGATTTGTGAATGATACTGTTTTTTTGTACAGCACGATTCAGTAGAGATTTATTGTCAATAAATAGTTAAAAGAATGTGTTTTAATCAAATTTATAATCGTTGCAAAGATATAATAAACCTGTCTAATAATCAATAATGTATGAGAATTTTATTTGAGAATTTCGGGTCGTTTTTCGTTCAATTAACTTTATTTAATGCTTTAATGGCTTCGAATTGTTAATTTATTGATTGTTAAAGTGTTGTGTCATGGTAAAAAAGAGAATGTATCAAAAGTATTTTTTTAACACCCGCTCGCTCAGAACTTAAACTGATTGTATTTCAAAATGTTTGGTTCTTTCGAAATACAGGTTTTTAAGCAGTTTCAATTTCGTCAGTACGCTATGATACAGTTGAAGACGAAAATTTTGTTTCTTTTGAGTGTTTTATATACTTCTGATACAGTCTCTTTTAGATACAAAGTAAGATATTGAATTACAACACGTTAATTTCTTTTAATACATTGTTGGTTGAACGGACAGCAGCTGCACTTTTTTCGAACAATGCAGTTTCTTCAGCATTAAGTTGATAGTCAAGAATTTCTTCTAATCCGTTTTTTCCGATAACACACGGAACGCCAATACAAATGTCATTTTGTCCGTATTCACCTTCGAGGTAAACACAGCATGGAATAATCTTCTTCTGGTCGTGAATTATTGATTCTACGAGGTAAGCTGCAGCAGCTCCGGGAGCATACCATGCCGAAGTACCAAGTAAACCTGTAAGTGTAGCACCACCCACCATTGTATCTGCAACAACTTTGGTCAGCGTTTCTCCGTCGAGCAAATTGCTTACCGGACGACCTTTGTAATTAGCAAAACGGGTCAGAGGTATCATGGTAGTATCACCGTGTCCACCGATTACCATCCCTTCAACTTCATTTGGGTTGGCATTTAATGCTTTGCTTAAATAGCATTTAAAACGTGAGCTGTCGAGTGCACCACCCATACCAATAACTTTATTTTTTGGAAGGCCGGTTGCTTTAAGAGCCAGGTAAGTCATTGTGTCCATTGGATTGCTGACAACCACGATAATAGCGTTGGGTGAATATTTCAGGATATTATCAGAAACACTTTTTACGATTCCGGCATTTACACCAATCAGTTCTTCGCGGGTCATACCTGGTTTACGTGGTATTCCTGAAGTGATAACCACAACATCCGAATCGGCAGTTTGAGCATAATCATTGGTACAACCCACTATTTTTGAATCATAACCTAACAAGGAGGCTGTCTGAAGCATATCCAGTGCTTTACCTTCCGAAACTCCTTCTTTTACATCCAACATTACTACCTGATCGGCTACTTCGTTGAATAATAATACATTTGCACATGTAGCGCCTACATTTCCGGCACCAACAACTGTTACTTTTGACATACTTAATAATTATTTTAAAGTTTATAATATGATTTCTTATACATAATTCGGGAACAAACAAAGATACAAAAAGTTTTGATTTTTTTCAGGACACAAAAGTACTAATAATTGACTGATTAAAGAAATTTTTCTTTAATATTTTAGGTTTTTAGATTTTCTTATCATCAGCTGCAAAATGTACAGTTTTATTGAACTCATCAGCACAACCGGCGATTGATAGATACACATATTTCATTGATTCGACTGGTTGGTTATCTCTGTTTTGTTGTCTTTATAGGGCAGTAATTCATAAAACAGCTCTGATAATGGTTTGACAAATGCGATATTTCCACTACATTTGCATATTGAATAAATATCAAAACCAATTTTGTATCTTTTATTTTAATCAAAAAAGAATCAACATTTAAATTTATGAACAAATTTCTTTTTACCGGAATAATATTACTGGCTCTAACAGCATGCAATTCGAACAACAGGTTTGAAATTAAAGGTGAAATAACCAGTGCATCAAAAGATAAACTTTATCTGGAGCACATCGGATTGATGAAAGTAATTCAACTTGATTCAGTTGTGCTGTCTGAGAACGGCAGTTTTAAATTTAAAGCTCCGCGTCCGGCTTTCCCGGATTTTTACCGCCTGCGAATCAACAATAAGACGATCGATTTTGCTGTGGATTCCTGCGAAACAATTACTGTAAAAGCCGATTTAAACAGATTCTCGACGGATTATAAAATTGAAGGCTCAATACAAAGTGCCGATATTCAGAAATTAAGAAAATCGGTATCAGCTATTCAGTTGAAAGCCAATGGTCTGAATCCTGAGATGAGTGCAGCGGAACGTGATGCCAAAATAGCTGAAATTACTTCTGACATTGAAAAACACAAAGCCATGGCCAGGCAGCTTATTTTACAGAATCCGCGTTCGACTACTGCTTATTTTGCTATATATCAAAAAATTAACGATACTTATTTGTTTTCACCTTATGTGAAGGAAGATAAACCATATTGCGCTGCTGTGGCTACTTCATATAATGCATTTATGCCTGATTATGACCGTACTAAAAATTTGTATGCCTTAGTAATGGATGCAATCAAAACTGAAAGAAATCAAAAGGCAAATCAGGCATGGTCCGAAATAATGAAAAATGCTTCGACCGGCTATATCGATATTGCCCTGAAAGACAGAACAGACAAAATCCGGAAGCTTTCAGAGCTGGAGGGAAAACTCGTTATCATCGATTTCTCGTCGTACGAAATGGAGAATAACGTTCAATATACCTTCGAACTCCGCGATTTATACAATAAATATCATAACCGCGGACTGGAAATATTTCAGGTGTCGTTAGACAGAAGTAAACTTGTATGGGAAGCGGCTACAGCCAATATACCATGGGTATGTGTAAGAGATGAAAACGGAGCGAATACACCGTGTGTGGCTACCTACAACGTACAGTCAATCCCTACTTTGTTTTTGCTGAACCGAAAAGGAGTAATTACAGGTCGCTATTACGATTTTAAATCGCTTGAAGATCAGATTAAGAATTTGCTTTAATCTTCTATTGTTAAAGTCTTTTGGTTGATTGTACTGATATTCATAGTACTAAATTTTACCGTTCGATGAATAAATTTATAAAACAGGCTGCACTCGAAGTTGGATTTGATGCCTGCGGAATAGCCAAAGCTGATCTTCTGATTGAGGATGCCGGTTTTATGACGCAATGGCTCAGTGAAGTGCAACATGGTTCGATGAGCTATCTCGAACGTAATTTTGAAAAAAGAACAGATCCCCGTCTGTTAGTACCCGGATGTAAATCGGTTATAGTCGTTCTTCTGAATTATTTCAACGCTGAAAATCAACCTGAGGGTGCACCGAAATTTGCAAAATATGCATGGTCGGCATCTGATTATCATCAGGTCATTAAATACAAGTTATCGGAGCTCGAAAATTTAATCGTTAAGCAGTATGGAAACGAATGTTTTAACCAACAGGTACAACATTCATTTGTCGACTCGGCACCGGTACTCGAACGTCGTTGGGCGCAACGGGCAGGTCTGGGTTGGATAGGCAAACACACTCAGCTTATAGCCAATGGTTTAGGTTCATACTGTTTTATCGGTACACTGATGATGAATGCCGAAACAAATTATGACGAGCCTTCACCCGATCGGTGTGGCAAATGTACACGTTGCATAAATGCATGTCCTACAAGTGCACTGAATGGCAGAAGTTTAAATGCCCGCAAATGTATTTCATACCAAACCATAGAAAACAGGGAAGAGGTGGAACCGGATATTCGTGGAAAATTGTCAGGAAGGGTTTTAGGTTGTGATATTTGTGCTGAAGTATGCCCGTGGAATAAGAAATGGGCTACAAATCACCGGCATTCAGAACTACTGCCGGTTGGAGAAATTTTAAAACATAAAAATGAAGATTGGGAGAATCTGACGATCGGTGAGTTTAATTCAATTTTCAAAAATTCGGCTGTCAGACGGGTAAAGTATCAGAAACTCATGGAAAATATTAGTTATGTGAGCGGAAAAAATATAAACACCGACATATAACTTTTTTCTTTTTTTGTTGTTTAAACATTGATAATAATTTAAATATTCAAACTAAAAACTGAACATAATCATGTGGAAAGTAAATCCATTTAAGTACAACAGACGACCAACTGTTACTGTGAAAACAGGGAATTTGAAATTAGGAAGCGATTATCCGGTCAGGGTACAATCGATGGCCAATACCGATACCAATGACATTGAAAACTCGGTTGCACAATGTGTCAGAATTATCGATGCAGGTGCAGATTTGGTTCGGTTTACAACTCAGGGTATACGTGAAGCTGAAAGTGTTAAACTGATTCATGATGCCATTCGCTTAAAAGGTTATGAAACGCCACTCGTAGCAGATATTCATTTCAATGCAAATGCTGCCGACGTTGCAGCACGGAATGTAGAAAAGGTACGTATTAATCCCGGAAATTATATAGGGAGCATAAAAATTGGAGATAATTCTGATTATACCGACGAGGAATTTGCAAAAGAATACGGGAAAATCCGTTCCAGATTTATTCCATTTCTCAATATATGTAAAGAAAATAACACTGCCATTCGTATTGGTGTTAATCATGGTTCGCTGAGTGAAAGGATGATGAACCGCTTCGGTGACACACCCCGTGGTATGGTTGAATCCTGTATGGAATTCCTGAGAATTTGCCGCGAACAGGATTTTCATGATGTTGTAATTTCGATGAAGACTTCCAATACAGTAATGATGGTTCAAACCGTCCGACTGCTGGTTGACGAAATGGAGCAGGCCGATCTCCATTATCCGTTGCATTTGGGTGTAACCGAAGCCGGTGATGGCGAGGATGGACGTATTAAATCAGCTATTGGCATTGGTGCTCTGCTGTTGGACGGAATTGGTGATACCATTCGTGTGTCGCTGAGCGAAGAACCCGAAGCTGAAATACCGGTGGCCCGTTTTTTAGTTGAATACACTGCCGAAAGAATGGATGCAGGAGAAATTGTGGCTGTTGAAAGTACAAAATATTCGAGATACGAATACCAGCGCAGGGTGACTCATGCAGTCAGAAATATCGGAGGTGAAAATGTGCCTGTTGTTTTTGCAGATAAAGATGGAGGTTTTGCTACTATTCCCGATTATCTGATTGTTGATAATCATGTGTTAAGTACCACCGGCGAAAAATTTCCTGTCTACGAAGCTGATTATATTCAAACTTTATTATCAGATGATGCTTCTGTTAAATTTCTGAAAATTCAATACCATGATCTGACACCTGAATTAATCGGCATTCTGAATGACAGTAAAGATATCGTATTGTTGCTGAGTTCCAACCATAAAAACGGGGTAGGAGAGTTACGTGCTTTTTTTCATACATTATTAAATGCAAACTGTACAGTTCCGGTTATATTATGCAGGGAATATTCCGAAAATGATATACAACAACTTCAAATCAAAGCATCGACAGACCTCGGTGTAATGTTTATTGATGGATTCGGAGATGGTATTTTTATTGAAAATAAAGGAAATATCACTGTAGAAGCTATTTGTTCGGTTGCTTTCGGAATTCTTCAGGGAACGAGAGTAAGAATTACAAAAACTGAATACGTTTCGTGTCCGAGTTGCGGCCGTACCATGTTTAATCTGCAAACAGTAATCGCAAAAATTAAAGCCAGAACTTCGCATCTTAAAGGACTGAAAATCGGAATTATGGGTTGTATTGTGAACGGACCGGGTGAAATGGCTGATGCCGATTACGGTTATGTTGGTGCAGGTAGAGGTAAGGTAAGCCTTTACAAAAAGAAAGAATGCGTGGAACGTAATATTCCCGAAGACGAAGCAGTTGATAAACTGATAGAACTGATAAAAGCAAATGGCGACTGGTATGAGGAATAGTTGATCCGAATGAAATGTGAAATAATTGATCAGTGTATTGTTTCTGTATCAAAATCAATTCAAACATACAACCCGGTAGTTTTAGCAGAGATGTGGCATGCCTGCCACGTCAGAAAAAGAAGAAAATAAACCGAAACAATCGAATTTATCCGATAACCACCATTTGTTGTAGAGACGTGGCATACCACGTCTGATAAAAATGAAAGTAAACTGAAACAATCGAATTTATCCGATAACCACCATTTGTTGTAGAGATGTGGCATGCCACGTCTGATAAAAATGAAAATAAACTGAAACAATCGAATTTATCCGATAACCACCATTTACATCGTAGAGACGTGGCATGCCACGTCTCTACGATGTAAAAAAAATCAAATATGGAATTTTAATGTTACGACTGAATTTACCTCCTATGTCATAAAAACAATATAACCTTAAAACCTAAACGTAAAATGTCACGAAAATTTAACAACAGATACCGCATTCCGTCTGCACGGGCCGAATGGTACGATTATAACGAAGGTTTGTATTTTATAACAATTTGTACCAAAGAAATGAAATATTATTTTGGTAAAATTGAAAACAACGAAATGATTTACAGTGTAACAGGAAAATATGCAGAAAATTGTATTGCGGAAATTCCTGCACATTTTGCCGATACAGAAATAATCATTTCACAGGTTATGCCTAATCATATACATTTGCTGATCGAAATTCAACCCCGTAGAGACGTGGCATGCCACGTCTCAATTACAAATATTAATAGGAACGAAATTTCAGAAGTGGCATGCCACATCTCTACAAATATTATTGGGAACGATATTTCAGACGTGGCATTCAAAATTTCAAAAGAAGGCAGTCAGGATAAAATGAAGGAAATCAGGAATAAGCAGGGTCGTTTATCTGTTATTATAGGTAGTATGAAATCTGCTGTTACCAAATTTGCAAATGAAAATAAAATTGAATTTGCATGGCAAACACGTTTTTACGATCATATTGTTCGAAGTCAGGATGAACTGGAACGTATATATGAATATATTCAGAACAATATAGCGACATGGAATAATAACCGGTTCATTGAATTTACAAACCCGTAGAGACGTGGCATGCCACGTCTCTGCTACTTATTAAAAAAAGAGACGTGGCATACCACGTCTCTACTGCAAAGCGAATTTTATATTTTTTACTTATTATAACCCTGTTCGTGAACGCTTGACACTGATCTTCCTGAAGGGTCGTTCAGATTTTTGAAAGCAGCATCCCATTCGAGCGCTATAGGTGTACTACAAGCAACAGAAGGAACAGAAGGAACACATTTTGAAGCCGCATCTGATGGGAAGAAATCGGTGAAAATAGTTCGGTAATAATATTCTTCTTTGTTCATTGGCGGATTGACCGGGAATGTTTCGCTGACTTTTGCCATTTGTTCGTCGCTCACCAGATTACTTGTCATTTCACGCAATGTGTCAATCCAGTTATAGCCAACTCCATCCGAAAATTGTTCTTTCTGTCGCCATGCCACACTTTCGGGTAAGTAATCTTCGAAAGCTTTGCGCAGGATCCATTTTTCCATTTTTCCATTGCCAGCCATTTTATCTTTCGGATTAAGTCGCATGGCAACATCCATAAATTCCTTGTCAAGGAAAGGAACGCGTCCTTCAACACCCCATGAAGCGAGAGATTTGTTGGCACGCAGACAATCGTAGAGATGAAGCTTGTCTAATTTGCGTACTGTTTCTTTGTGAAATTCTTCAGCATTTGGAGCCTTATGAAAATAAAGATAACCACCGAATATCTCGTCGGCACCTTCACCTGAAAGTACCATTTTAACTCCCATTGATTTAATTACTCTTGCCAGTAAATACATGGGTGTACTTGCACGGATGGTTGTAACGTCGTAGGTTTCAACATGATAAATCACATCCCGTATGGCATCAAGCCCTTCCTGGACAGTAAAGTTAATTTCATGATGAATAGTTCCGATATGGTTGGCAACTTTTCGTGCGGCAGCTAAATCGGGAGAGCCGACCAATCCAACGGCAAATGAATGTAACTGAGGCCACCAGGCATCCTGTGTGTTGCCTGTTTCGATACGTTTTGAAGCATATTTTTTCGCTACTGCCGAGATGATTGAAGAATCAAGACCGCCGGATAACAAAACGCCATAAGGAACGTCGGTCATTAACTGTCGTTCAACAGCTGCTTCGAGTGCTGCACGCAGTGTATCGATATCCGATTCATTGTCCTTAACAGTTTGATAACTCATCCATTCGCGGATGTACCATTGAGTTGGTTTTCCATCGGGACTGTAATAGAATTGTCCGGGCATAAATTCTTCTATCTCAGTACAATAACCTTCCAATGCTTTCAGCTCGGAAGCAACATAATAAGTGCCGTTTTTATCCCATCCCTGATACAGGGGAATAATTCCGATATGGTCGCGTCCTACAAGGAAAATATCCTTTTCGATATCGTACAGTGCAAATGCAAAGATTCCGTTTAAATCTTCAAGAAAATCAGGCCCTTTTTCACGGTATAGAGCGAGTATAACCTCACAGTCCGATTTGGTAAGAAATTCATATTTACCTTCAAATTGTTTGCGAATTTCCTGATGATTGTATATTTCGCCATTCACTGCCAATACCAGTTTACCATCTTTGCTGTAAAGTGGTTGTTTACCGGATTCGGGGTCAACTATCGAAAGACGTTCGTGAGCTAAAATGGCTTTATCGTTTGAAAAAATTCCTGACCAATCAGGTCCGCGATGACGAATTCTTTTCGACATTTTCAAAACCTGAGGACGTAAATCCTGAGCCGGTTGTTTTAAATTAAATGAGCATACTATTCCACACATAATAATTGTTTTATAAGGTTTCGTGTTTCATGTTCCGCATTCAGACACGAAACATAAATCGGGAGATAATTTAATGTGACAGCGTTTTATGGATATCATCGGCTACCTTGCGTCCCAGGGCAATGGCCCGTACCACCAAACTGGCACCAATGGCGGCATCGCCTGCTGCAAAAACTTTAGCAACAGAACTCTTACTTTCATTGTTTACAGCAACATTGCCACGGGCATCCAAATCCACATTCAATTCTTTAAGTAATCCTTCGTGAACCGGGTGAATGAATCCTAAAGCCAAAAATACCAGGTCGACTTTGATGATTTCGGTTTTTCCGGTTGGTTTCATGCTGAACCTGCCGTTGCTGTCTTTTTCCCACAATACTTCTTCTACCAGTACTTCTTCTACTTTACCGTTTGTGCCTTTAAATGCAACAGTATTTAAACTCCACTTTCTTTCACATCCTTCTTCGTGTGAACTTGAAGTCTTTAAAATTGTCGGGTAGTAAGGCCACGGTGTTTCGGGATTTTTCCCGACCGGAGGTTTTGGAAGAATTTCAATCTGAGTTACTTTAACAGCTCCCTGACGATTAGAAGTTCCCACGCAGTCGGAACCTGTGTCGCCACCGCCAATTACAAGTACATGTTTGTCTTTGGCGTTAATCAATTCTTCGCCCGAAACATCATCACCCATGATTATTTTGTTTTGCTGACTTAAAAAGTCCATTGCAAAATAAATTCCCTTTAAATCTCTGCCTTCGGGTGTGATATCGCGTGGTTGTCCGGCGCCGATTGTTATTGCAACAGCATCATAATTGTCGAGTATTTCTTTACCTGAAATGTCTTTGCCGACTTCACAATTAGTTTTAAACTCGATACCTTCGGCCTCCATTTGGGCAAGACGACGGTCGATAACCAGCTTATTAAGTTTAAAGTTAGGGATACCATACCTGAGCAAGCCCCCGATTTTATTGTCTTTTTCGAACAAAGTTACATTATGTCCCTTGCGGTTTAATTGTTGGGCAGCTGCCATACCGGCAGGTCCCGAACCAATGATGGCTACTTTTTTTCCGCTTCTGGTTTTAGGTGGGAGAGGTTTAATGTGACCTTCGATAAAACCAACTTCAGAAATGGAAGCTTCATTTTCGCGAATGGTTACAGGAGCATCGTGTAAGTTAAGCACGCAGGCTTTTTCGCATGGTGCGGGACAAACTCTTCCTGTAAAATCGGGAAAGTTATTGGTTTCGTGCATATTGTCGATGGCTTCTTTCCATTTACCTTTGTAAAGTAAATCCTGCCATTCGGGCATTTTATTTCCAAGCGGACAACCCCAGTTACAAAATGGAATGCCGCAATCCATACAGCGTGAAGCCTGTAATTTGCGGTCTTCACGGTTGAGGGTTTGTTCTACCTCGCCAAAGTCCTGAATTCGATCCTGTACCGGACGGTAACCGGCATCCTTGCGAGGAATCATCATAAATGCTTTTGGATTTCCCATATTTATTTATGTTAAGTCAATTCAAGTCTGACAAAAATCCAGACTTGTTGAACCTGATTTTTAATTGTGTTTTATTTCTAATTTTATTGTTTGTCAACTGTTTTCAAAAGGGAAGTACCTGAATTTAATAATCCCTTTCTACCTGTGCGATTTTCTTGTTAATGGCTTCCATTTTTTCTTCCTGAATTACCTTTTTGTATTCAATCGGAACAACTTTAATGAATTTTTCGACATAATACCGCCAGTTGTCAAGAATTGTTGCGGCTAATGTGCTGCCTGTATATTTCAAATGGTTTTCAATCATTGTTTTTACTTCACGGTTGTCGTGACTATCTTCAACGAGTGAAAGTTCAACCATTTCCATATTACAATAAAAATCAAAATCGCCGGTTTCGTCGAGTACATAAGCTACTCCGCCGCTCATACCGGCAGCAAAGTTACGTCCTGTCTTACCTAATACGACTGTCAAACCTCCGGTCATGTATTCACAACAGTGATCGCCGGCGCCTTCAACCACAGCTTTTGCCCCGGAATTACGAACACAGAAACGTTCACCAACAACGCCATTGATATAAACCTCGCCTGAAGTAGCACCGTAAAGAATTGTATTGCCTGCTATAATGTTGTTCTCTGCTTTGAAAGTGCTTCCTGCTGGAGCTTTTACAACAATTTTACCACCCGACAAACCTTTACCAACGTAATCATTAGCTTCACCTTCGAGCTCAAAATACATTCCCTTGCTCAGGAATGCCCCGAAACTCTGACCTGCTGAGCCTGTGAAATAAGCTTTAATGGTTTCGTCGGCAAGACCGGTCTGTCCGTACCTTTTTGCAATTTCGCCTGATAACATGGCGCCAACCGTACGATCTGTATTTTTAATTTTACTCCTGATTTCGACAGGCATACACAAATCCAGTGCAGGTAGTGATTTTTTAATTAATTCCCTGTCAAGTACATTGGATAATTTATGTTCCTGATCTTTTACATGACGCAAAGCATTTTTTGTTGTGAGCGCCGGTGCAAATAAAATGCGGGATAAATCAACTTTTTTGATTTTCGGGTTTGTATCAATTTCTTTACGTTCGAGCAATTCAGCGTGTCCGATAATTTCGTCCAGACTTCTGTAGCCCATTAATGCAAGATGTTCGCGTACATCCTGAGCCAGGAACCGGAAGAAATTGACCAGATAAATGTATTTACCCACAAAATGTTTTCTTAATTCTTCATCCTGTGTTGCAACACCCACCGGACATGTATTCAAGTGACATTTACGCATCATTACGCAGCCTAAAGTAATCAATGCACTTGTAGCAAAGCCATATTCTTCAGCTCCGAGCAAAGCGGAAACAATGATATCACGGCCCGTTTTAAGTTGTCCGTCAGTTTGTAATCTGATTTGTCCCCTCAAATTGTTCATTACCAATGTTTGTTGAGCTTCGGCAAGTCCGATTTCCATAGGTAAACCTGCATGTTTGATCGAACTGGAAGGGCTTGCACCTGTTCCACCTTCAGCACCGCTGATCAGAATTAAATCTGCTTTGGCCTTGGCTACACCTGCAGCTACTGTACCAACTCCGCTTTCGGCCACCAGTTTCACGCTGATAGTGGCTGTAGGATTGATGTTTTTCAAATCGAAAATTAGCTGAGCCAAATCCTCAATTGAATAAATATCGTGATGAGGAGGTGGTGAAATAAGAGAAATCCCGGGTATTGAATGTCGGGTTTTAGCAATGATTTTATCCACTTTATGACCCGGTAGCTGTCCGCCTTCACCAGGTTTTGCTCCCTGCGATATTTTTATCTGTAATTCATCGGCATTGACAAGATATTCGGCAGTAACCCCGAAACGTCCTGAAGCGACCTGTTTGATAGCACTACGGGTACTCAGTCCATCATCGCGTTTTTTGTAACGTTCAGGGTCTTCGCCACCTTCACCGGTATTACTTCGGCCATGTAAGGTGTTCATTGCCATTGCCATCGCTTCGTGTGCTTCCCTGCTTATCGAACCGTATGACATTGCTCCGGTAACAAATCGTTTGGTGATATTTTCGATAGGTTCAACTTCATCGATTGAAATCGGATTGCGTTTGTAATCAAGAATGTCACGTATAAATATCGGTTCTGCTTTTTCGTCAACAACCTTTACATATTCTTTATATTTCTGATAATCACCTGTTTTTGTAGCAATCTGCAGGCGTGCTATACTTTCGGGATTCCATGCATGTTGTTCGCCTCGAATCCGGTAAGCATATAGGCCGAGATTGTATAATTCCTGCGGATTCTGCCCTTCTTCAGGGAAGAAAGCTTCAGTATGTGGCTTAATTACTTCGTTTGCAATATCTTCCAGATCGATACCTTCGATAGATGAGCTAATGCCTTTGAAATATTTATCCATAACTTTAGAGGAAATTCCCAAAGCTTCAAATATATGTGCTCCGCGATAACTTCTGAGAGTTGAATTCCCCATCTTTGAAAGGACTTTCAGTAATCCCTTGTTAACGGCCTTAATGTAATGTTTCACAGCAGTTTCCATATCCATTTGGATGTCGCCTGCTTTGATCCGGTCGTTGATAATTGCAAAAGCCATGTACGGATTTACAGCATTGGCACCAAAACCAAACAAAAGTGCAAAGTGCATAACTTCACGAGGTTCGGCTGATTCCACCACGATATCAATCTGCATTCGTTTACGTTTCTGTAAAAGATAAAGGTGTACAGCAGACACTGCCAGCAATGATGGAATAGGTGCGTGAGTCGCATCAACTCCGCGATCGCTCAGTACAATGTAATTTTTACCGTCATCAACAGCTTTTTCAACTGAAATACAAAGTTCTTCAATGGCTTTTTCGAGACCTGATGCTCCTTTTGACGGATCAAACAACATGGGTAATGATATGGTATAAAATCCCTTGTAATTCAGATTCATTAAAATATCGAACTGAGTGTTGGTAAGTACAGGGCTTTTTAATTTCACCATTTTACAAATTTCGTGAGCCGGTTCGAGCAGATTCTGATGTACCGAACCTATATATCCTGTCAGCGACATTACCAGCTCTTCACGGATAGGGTCGATGGCAGGGTTGGTCACCTGTGCAAATTGCTGACGGAAATAGTTGAAAAGACGCTGTGGTTTATTGGAGAATACCGATAAAACCGTATCGTTACCCATTGACGAAATTGGTTCATACCCATCTCGTGCCATTGGTGTGATCAGGCGCTCCATATCTTCGGTACTGTAACCAAAGGCATGTAATAAGGTTGAATAATTTGCAATTTCGGTTTTTACACTTCTGCCCGAACTAATATCGTCGATGTTTACGCAGTTTTTATTGAGCCATTCGCGATACGGGAATGCTTTTGCCAATCCTTCCTTTAATTCGTTGTCGTAGAAAATTTGTCCTGATTCGGTGTCGATCATCAGCATCTTACCCGGTTTCAGCCTTCCTTTTTCTTTGATGCGCTGAGGTTCAAATTCAATTGTTCCCGTTTCGGAGGCGATAATCATTAAATTGTCGTGAGTAATCAGGTAGCGTGCTGGACGTAAGCCATTACGGTCAAGCATTCCGCCTGCATAACGACCATCGCTGAAAAGCAGGGTTGCCGGACCGTCCCATGGTTCCATGAATGTACTGTGGTATTCGTAAAAAGCGCGCAGGTTGTCCGAAATCGGATTTTTTTTGTTGTGACTTTCGGGAACCAGCATAGCCATGGCATGTGGAAGGCTTTTGCCCGACATAACGAGGAATTCAAGTGTATTGTCCAAAGTGGCACTATCACTCATTCCGGGTTGTACAATCGGGTAAATCTCGTTTAAATCGCCCAACTGTTCAGATTTTAAAACACTTTCGCGGGATTCCATCCACTGGCGGTTTCCGCGAATAGTGTTAATTTCTCCATTGTGTCCCAACAGACGGAATGGCTGAGCCAAATCCCAAGTTGGGAAAGTGTTGGTACTGAAACGGGAGTGAACCAGTGCAATACCACTTGTAAAATTTTCGTTGGATAAATCGGGATAATATTCGCGTAGCTGAAGTGAAGTAAGCATACCTTTGTAAACCATTTGTTTGGTCGAAAGGCTTACGATATAAAATGAGCGCTCTTTGGCCACCTCTGACCCGAGTAATGCTTTTTCAATTTTCTTTCTGGCGATGTAAAGTTTCAGTTCTAATTCTTCCTGCGAATTACATCCGGTAACAAAAATCTGAATAATATCAGGCTCGTTGGACGAGGAAATTTCACCAAGAATTTCGGTATTTACAGGTACTTTGCGTGTGGCAAGAAGTTTAAGACCTTCATTGTTGATTGTTTCCTGTATGAGTTGTGTGCAAAATGCGGCTTTTGTCTGGTCTTTCGGCATGAAAATTAAGCCTGTACCATATCTGCCTTTGGAAGGGACGGGGATGCCCTGAAGCAAAATAAATTCGTGGGGAATCTGGACTAATATTCCGGCACCATCTCCGGTTTTATTATCGGCACTTTCAGCACCGCGATGCACCATATTTTCGAGAACCTGTAAACCTTTTTCAACGATTTCATGCGATTTTTCGCCATAAAGGTTCAGTACTAGTCCTACTCCGCATGCATCATGTTCGTTTTGGAATGAATACAGCGTTTGCTGCTCATATTCATCGATTTTAAGTTGGGGTGAAGTCATATATCGCTTTAGTATTTATTGTTTCTTTTTCAAAAAGAAACCGTCATTTCATTTTGAATGTTTTTTGTTTTATTGTTGCGAAAAATAGTGGGAAAGCCTTTCAAAAGCCTCCCACTATTTAAAATGTTAATTACTGAATGATACAGTAAAAAGAAAAGCTTAACGAATGAACAACATTTCTCTGTATTTAGGAAGTGCCCACATTTCGTCGTCCACTATTAACTCAAGTTTGTCAACGTTATAGCGAATGATATCGAAATACGGTAAAACATTATCATGATAAGCTATTGCTTTTTCATATTCGTGTTCAATCTTATTCGATTGACGACGTGTATCAACCATGTCATCCACAGCATTCTTAATAGCAGCTATTCTTTCACCGATTTCGACAATGAGCTGGCTGTTCAATTTATTCAGACTGTCGGCTTTTTCGGCTGGGAACGCAGCTTTGATTTTTGATACATTGTCGAGCAACAGGTTTTGATAACGCGTACAAACCGGAATAATGTGGTTGTTTACAAGATCTCCTAATACACGGGCTTCAATCTGAATCCATTTGGTATATGTTTCCCATTTCACTTCGTTACGGGCATGTAATTCAGTTTCAGTTAAAACTCCTGTTTCAGTAAACAATTTAACACTTTCTTTCGAAGTGAAAGCTTTGTAAATTTCCGGAACGCTTGTTTCGCAGTCCAATCCACGTTTAGCGGCTTCTGCTTTCCATTCGTCGCTATAACCGTTTCCATCAAAACGAATTGGTTTCGATTCTTTGATGTACTTTTTAATGACCTCGAAAATGGCGCTTTGTAATGTGGCACCCGAAGCAATTTTTGCATCAACATCAGCTTTGAATTCTTTTAACTGAGCTGCTACTGCAGTATTCAGTGTGGCCATTGCTGATGAACAGTTAGCCGAAGAACCAACAGCACGGAATTCAAATCTGTTTCCTGTAAATGCAAAAGGTGAAGTACGGTTACGATCTGTATTATCAAGCAAAACTTCAGGAATGTGAGCAATTCCTAAACTAAGTCCTTTTTTACCATCCATAATGATTGCTTCGTCGCTGGTACTGTTTTCGAGTTTGTCCAGAACTGCTGAAATCTGGGTTCCGAGGAAAGCGGAAACAATGGCAGGAGGAGCTTCGTTAGCACCTAAGCGGTGAGCATTCTGTGCAGTCATGATTGATGCTTTCAACAAGGCATTGTTTTTATGTACTGCTTTCAGAATATTTACCAGAATAGTTACGAAAAGAAGATTTTCTTCAGGAGTTTTACCCGGAGTTAATAAACCTACACCGGTATCGGTTCCAAGCGACCAGTTGTTGTGTTTTCCCGAACCATTGATGCCGGCAAAGGGTTTTTCGTGAAGTAAAACGCGGAATCCGTGACGACGGGCAACACGTTTCATGATGGACATTACCAGTAGGTTCTGATCAACAGCAAGGTTACACTCTCCGAAAATAGGAGCAAGCTCAAATTGGTTTGGTGCAACTTCATTGTGACGTGTTTTCAATGGAATACCGAATTTATATGCTTCAAACTCAAGGTCTTTCATGTAAGCGGCTACACGTGTCGGAACTGATCCGAAATAATGATCTTCCATTTGTTGGTTTTTCGCCGATTCATGTCCGAGCAAAGTACGACCGGTCAGCATCAAATCCGGACGGGTAGCATAAAGTGCTTCGTCCACCAAAAAATATTCCTGTTCCCATCCTAAATAGGCAAAAACTTTTTTTACATTCGGATCAAACATTTGACATACAGCAGTTGCAGCTTTATCCACAGCGCTTAACGATTTCAAAAGAGGTGCTTTCAGGTCGAGTGCTTCACCTGTATATGAAATGAAAATAGTCGGAATACAAAGTGTGTCATCAACAACAAAAGCAGGCGACGATGGATCCCAGGCTGTATAACCGCGGGCTTCGAAAGTGCTTCTTATTCCACCGCTCGGGAACGAAGATGCATCAGGTTCCTGTTGTGCGAGAAGTTTTCCGGAGAATTCCTCGATGATTGCTTCACCCGGCGCACCAGCGTAATCGATGAATGAGTCGTGTTTTTCTGCTGTTCCGTCAGTTAATGGTTGAAACCAGTGAGTGTAGTGTGTTGCACCTAATTCCATTGCCCACATTTTCATGCCGGTTGCAACATCATCAGCTATGTTTCTGTCCAGAGTCATTCCCTTTTCAATGGCATTGCTGAGCGATTTCATGATGTCCTTCGATAAATATTTGGCCATCACGGATTTAGTAAATACATATTTACCATAGTAATCAGAGGTAAACTTTGATGGTGCAGTTACACATAAAGCTTTTTTCTTGAAAGCTTCTTCTACAGCTTTGAATCTTAACGTTGACATAATTGTTGAATTGTTAGTTGTGTTATTTTAATTTATTTTCTTTTTTATACTTTTTCTTACTTTGTGTTTCTAATTCTTTGCAAAAATAATAAAAATGTAAGTTTTTCGCAATTTAATTACTTATATTTCATCTGTATTTTATGTGATGTTATAAAATAACACAATTAACACATAAAATGTTTTAAATAGAAATTATAAATCGCAATATAATATCAAATTGATTGTTTTCGTTCATTTTGAGCCGGTATTTTCTACCGTTTTTATATTGATTTTGAAAAATGGACAGACTATTTCATCCCGAAGTAGTCTGCCCGAAACAATAAAACTAAAAAACTCACGATAAATAAACTTATCATCTACCTCCGTGAATATCTTGAATATGATGAACAGAATATTATTGTTTTTTTTCAATTGTTCGCGATTCCCTGAAAATGGCGCTGCACATGCGTGATTGTGAACTGTTTACCCAATAATTTTACCGTTGAATTGAAAATTGGTAAAAAAAGCAAACGTGTTTCAGTCTGAAGGAAAAATTCCTGTCAGTCGAAATTGGTATACGCTGTTTCGCCATATATCGTTTCGTCGAGTCCACGTGCTTCGTGACTGTCAAATGCCCTGACGCCTAATATTTTATCAGTCAATTTATACAATATGTAAGTACCGGTTGCCGAAAAAAGTACAGTAACCCCGACTGCCAGTAATTGTATCCATAACTGGTGAAAGTTACCGAATATCGCTCCGCTGTATTTTGACTGAATCAGGGGTGAGGCAAAAACTCCTGTCAGTATTACTCCGAGTATACCTCCGATACCATGAACTCCGAATGCATCAAGTGAATCGTCGTAACCGAGTTTGGGTTTCAGGTATGCAACCATCATAAAGCAGACCACCGAAGCGAGTATACCTGTTAATAATGAACTTTCCACACTCACAAAGCCGGCTGCTCCCGTGATTGTTGCCAATCCTGCAATGGCTCCTGTACTGGTACCTACAACGGTTGGACGTTTATCAATTACCCATTCGAGCAAAGCCCATGTTAAAGCAGCAGCTGCAGCCGAAATGTGTGTAACCAGAATGGCGCTTCCGGCCAGTCCGTTAGCTGCCAGTCCGCTGCCTCCGTTAAATCCGAACCAGCCCACCCAAAGCATTCCGGTTCCGATAGCCACATAGGTAATGTCGTGTGGTGGAAGTGCGTGTCCTTTATAGTCGCGGCGTTTACCAAGTAAAACCGCCATTACAATTGCAGCTATACCTGCACTAATATGTACAACGATGCCACCTGCAAAGTCCAATACTCCGAGCTTGTATAGCCAGCCATCCGAAGACCAAATCCAATGTGCCACAGGATTGTAAATTATAACTGACCAAAGAACAGAGAATAAAAGAAATCCTTTAAAATTAATTCTTTCGGCAAAGGCACCAATGATCAGTGCCGGTGTTATTACGGCAAACATCCCCTGATACAGCACGAAAACGACGTGTGGAATTGTTCCGGTTTGTTCGCCGTTAATGCCTGTTTGTGAATGTGATATAAAATACGGACTCAGGTCGTTGATTGAAATATTGCGGAGCATGGCCCAATCGAAGCCGCCGATAAATGGCTTTAGAAAATCTATTGAATTGGTTCCGAAAGCGTTGCTGTATCCGATGATGATCCATTCCACGCTGATAACAGCTACAAGTATGAATATCTGCATAAATACGCTCAAAACATTTTTACGACGAACCAATCCGCCATAAAACAATGCCAGTCCGGGTATTGACATAAACAGCACCAGTGCTGTCGACATAATTACCCAGGCAGTATCGCCGGTATTGACTTCAGGTTGTTTTGCAGCATTGATCTGCGCTGATAAATTTGTACTGAATGAGGCAATGATCGCTATTATTGCCATTAACTTCTTTGACATTTTAAAAACTGTTTTTGTAGGGCTGATTGAACTTTTCATTTTTTTTACTCTTTGTTGTAAAGAGCGCCGGGGCCTCTTTCGCGGTTGCGAATACGATAGGTTTCTTCAATGTCATAGACAAAAATTTTCCCATCACCGGTCTCTCCGGTCCATGCTGAGTTCAAAATAGCATTAACAGTTTTTTCGAGGTTTACGTCCCTCACAACTATGGAAATCATCCTGCGCTGGATGTATCCCGATTTGAAAACCTGTCCCCTGACAATTTGTTCTTCTGTCGATTTCCCGAGACCTGTTATGTCCCAGTACGAAAACCAGTCAATGTCAGCATCGTACAATGCTTCTTTTACTTCCTCAAATTTAGATTTGCGGATGATTGCCTCGATTTTTTTCACTGCTTTTTGTTTTATTGTTTTTGAAAATATAAAATATATTGAACTTAAATTATTGTCAAAAAACTAATATATTTTTCTGATTTGTGTCAAAATGAGTATAAAATAATCATTTAAGCGACACAAAAGTACAATAAAACCGGAAAACACAAAAACAAATTGACACTTTTTATGAAATTATGATATAAAAATGAAATTAAACAGATTAAAAACTACAAATTAATTTATTTAATATGTATTATATGAATCATAATTGCAAAACAGGAAAAACTGACAAATTTTTCACAGTTATGGTTTTAGTCAAAGTTGGTATAAGCAGTTTCTCCGTGTTGTGTTTCGTCGAGCCCTATACCTTCTTCAATCGGGGTTACTCTTACTCCAATGAGTTTATCTGTTAGTTTAAAGAGGATGAATGTTCCGATTCCGGAGAATAAAATGGTTGAAACTGTTGCAATTGCCTGAATCTTAAGTTGATCAAAATTACCGTAAATCATTCCTTTATATGCCGGTTGAATAAACGGAGAAGCCAGGATGCCTGTGAAAATGGCACCGATGATACCGCCGATTCCGTGAACCCCAAAAGCATCCAGTGAATCATCATAGCCAAGTTTTGGTTTTACCCAGGCGACCATAAAGAAGCAAACCAGTGAAACAATTAATCCGATGACCAGTGCTCCGCCCACACCTACAAATCCTGCCGCCGGAGTGATGGCAACCAGCCCTGCTACTGCGCCTGTACTGATACCGACTACGGTGGCCCGTTTATCGATCAGCCATTCAAGTGCGGCCCAGGTGAGTGCTGCGGCTGCGGCTGCTATGTGTGTTACCATAAGTGCATTTGCGGCCAGACCGTCGGCAGCAAGTCCGCTTCCTGCGTTGAATCCGAACCAGCCCACCCATAGCATGGCAGCTCCGATGACTACATAAGTGATGTTGTGTGGAGGTAAGGCGTGGTTTTTATAGTCGCGTCGTTTGCCCAGCATTACAGCTGTTACGATAGCAGCAATACCTGCGTTGATGTGTACTACTGTTCCGCCTGCAAAATCAAGCGCACCAAGTTTGAATAACCAGCCATCGCCCGACCATACCCAGTGTGCTATCGGATTGTAGATAAAAATTGACCAAAGCAGTGAGAATACTACAAAACCACTGAATTTAATACGTTCGGCAAAAGCTCCGATAATCAGTGCAGGTGTAATCACTGCAAACATACACTGAAACATAATGAACAGAATATGTGGGATTGTGCCGATTGTGCTTCCATCGGCTGTGGGTTGTGAGTGCGAAATGAAATAAGGGCTTAAATCATTTAAGCTGATTCCGTTCAGAAATGCCCAGTCGAAACCTCCGAAATAAGGTTTTAACCATTCGATTGAGCTTGAGCCGAATGCGTTGCTGTATCCTATGACCACCCACTCAATACTGATGATGCCTACAAGTACGAATACCTGCATAAACACACTTAATACATTTTTTCTGCGTACCAATCCGCCGTAAAATAATGAAAGTCCCGGAATTGACATAAATAATACCAGAGCAACAGCTACTATCATCCAGGCTGTATCGCCTGCACTAACTACCGGAGTTACGGCGGTTTGTGCACTTGCGCTGCTTATGCCTGCTGCCATTACCAATAAGGATAAAATATATTTTTTCATGTTTTTTCGTTTTTTTTGTTTATTAAAAGTTGTTATTCGACATTGTAAAGAGCACCCGGCCCTTTTTCCCTGGTTCTGATTCGGTATGTTTCTTCAATATCATATACAAATATTTTTCCGTCGCCGGTTTCGCCTGTCCAGGCTGAATTCAGAATTGCATTTACTGTTTTTTCAAGATTTATGTCTCTGATAACAATTGAAATCATCCGGCGCTGGATGTAGCCCGATTTAAACACCTGCCCACGAACTACCTGTTCTTCGGTGGATTTACCCAGACCGGTTATGTCCCAATAGGAAAACCAATCAATGTCAGCATCGTACAATGCCTGTTTTACATCTTCGAATTTTGATTTTCGAATTACTGCTTCAATTTTTTTCATTATTTTACTTGTTGTGTTTTTATATAGATAAAATGAAAGTCAAATATGTTTATAAGAAATAAAAAGATTTGATATAATGTAAAAAGCTATCAAAAAGATAATTTAATGTTTTCGCGTGCAAAAGTACAAATATATTTTTATACCACAAAATAAAAATGTCGTTTTTAGTAAATAAAAACGAGACAAAAGATTGTAAAAGTGAAAATAATATATCAAAATATAATTAAATATTTAAAAATACTTTCAAAAAGAAAATAGACAAACCATTTCTCACGAAGTAGTTTGCCTGTACAATAAAACTAAAAAACACACGATTTTATAAATTAATCTTTTAAATTCCTGAAATTATCCGTACTTACTCAGTTTCCGGATCATTTCAGGATTTTAACAGTTGGCTTCTTATATTAATTGTTTAATTATAGGCTTTTTCGCCATGTTCGTAATAGTCAAGACCATTTTCTTCTTCTTTTTTGGTGACACGTAAACCAATACTGTGTTTCAGAATAAAGAAGAGAACCAATCCGCAACCAATTGCCCATGCCGCTACTGCTGCAACTCCGATAAGCTGAGTTACCAGCAGACTGGTACCACCGCCATAAAATAATCCGGTTATTCCGTTGTCTTTGGCAAATAAACCTACCATTAATGTACCAAACAAACCATTGATTGCATGTACTGATATGGCACCTACAGGATCGTCAATCTTAACAATATTGTCAAAAAATTCTACTGAAAGTACAACTAAAATACCTGACATTAAGCCGATTAATATTGCTCCGCCGGGAGTCACTGTATCGCAACCGGCTGTGATGGCTACCAATCCGGCAAGTACACCGTTCAAAGTCATGCTCAAACCCGGTTTGCCGTATTTAATCCATGTGAAAGCAAGTGTTGCAATTCCACCGGCTGCGGCTGCAGCATTAGTGTTGACGAATATATTAGCTACAAGCGTGGGGTTTGACATGCTTAAAGTCGAACCGGGATTAAATCCAAACCATCCGAGCCACAACAGAAATACTCCGAGGGTACCTATTAAGATGTTGTGTCCGGGTATTGCGTTTGCCTTACCGTCTTTTTTGTATTTGCCTATACGCGGGCCCAAAACTGCTGCGCCCACCAATGCAAGCCAACCACCTACCGAATGTACCACTGTTGAACCGGCAAAATCATGAAATCCCATTTGAGCCAACCAGCCGCCTCCCCAGATCCAGTGTCCGGATACAGGATAAATCACAACTGAAATGATTGCGCTGTAAACAAGGTATGAGCTGAATTTTGTCCGTTCGGCCATTGCACCTGAAACGATAGTGGCTGCAGTTGCGGCAAAAACCAGCTGAAAAAAGAAAAATGCCATATTCGGAATGCCCGCAGGTGCATGGTTTACTTCCGAAAATGGTTCAAAAGCACCAATGATTCCATTTCCTGTTCCGAACATTAAGCCGTATCCAACCAGCCAAAATACGATAGTTCCGATACAGAAATCCATCAGGTTTTTGAATAATATGTTGGTTGTGTTTTTCGATCGTGTAAAGCCTGCTTCGACCAAAGCAAATCCGGCTTGCATGAAAAATACCAGTGCTCCTGTAATCAGGATCCAAAAGGTGTCTATGCTTGTAGCTAATGTTGTTGTATCCATAATTTTTAATTTTTAGATGTAAACGTTTTATTCTTTGATATAAAGTGATTCCGGTCCTTTTTCTCCGGTTCTGATGCGAACTGATTCGTCGATGGTGGATATAAAAATTTTACCATCACCCATTTCGCCTGTTCGGGCTGCTTTTACAATTGCCTGTGTAGCAGCATCTACAAATTTGTCGCGACATACAAATGATATGGTTCGTCTTTCGATTAAGCGTGTTTCATAAACCACGGCTCTGTATACAGCACCTGATTTTTCGTTTCCGACACCGGTTACATCCCAGTAGGTAAAGAAATCAATACCGACTTCGTGAAGTGCTTCTGTCACCTCATCGAATTGCGATTTCCTGATGATTGCTTCTATCTTTTTCATATTTTTTGTTTCTTTTATGTGAGTTATGTTTGAAATTGAATTGTTTAAACCGGCAGGTTTTCGTTTGCTCCGGTTATAATGTAATGCCTGCTACAAAAAATGCATTTTTAGTGTATGGATTGGTGCCCAGTACGCCATAAACAGGAAGACTGAATTTGTCGGTGATAGCAATTGATTTGCTGACTTTCAATGCAATATTTGTTACTCCGAATCCTGTAGTTCCATAAACTGCATTACTTTCGAAAAGTGATGCTCCGGCTATAAGTTTTGCATTTTCCGAAATCGGATAGCTTAATTCAATATAAGTTGAAAATGCCTGATCGCCATTCGTTTTTTTATCAGCTGCTCCTGCAAAAAAAGTATTCAGCGATGCGCTTATTGGAAATGATCCTGAACCAGAGTATGCCAGAGCGGCTTCAAATAAATGATCAGAACCGGTTCCGTAATTGAAATAACTGTTCGAGAATCCCCAGTTATAGTCGGTAACAGTAAGTGCTAATGCGCTTGAAAGTGTGTAAGTTGCGTATAAATCAACTTCTTTTACATTGCCCAGAAAGCTGCCTGATGCCCATGATCCGATGGTTAATTTGCCTGTGGTGAATGAAACATAGGGCTGTATATTAGGAGAGCCTAAACCTGGATTTCCGGTAACTGTTCTGTCCTGAGGTATTCCGCGCCATACATAAGAGCTTACAAGATCGGCACCTGTCGAGAATTGAGCTTTAACGCTTGTTGAAATAGCTAATACCATGATGGCAGCTGTAAAAAATTTAATCCTTTTCATACTTTTTTTGTTTTAATTAGTGAATATTGTGTGTGTTTGAAAAAATTACAAAATGATATATAAAATCATATAAACATATCAAAAAGATTTTAAAACATTGCAAAGATATACAAAAGGATATTTAAATGACATAAATACAGACATAATAATATTTGTATTTGTTTTCAGAAAAGATGTGTAAGTAAATAGTCTTATTTTGTTTCAATATGTAATTGTAAAATTAAAATAGATTACAAAAAGAAAGCTGTAATTAAATTGATGTGGAATTTTGATTTGTAAAAAATCTGTTATATAACATAAAAAACGCCTCAAAATTGAAAGAGGCAGGTCGGAATCCTGAATATATTGAAGTGTGAATTTTAAAATGCTATATTTTTAATGCTGTTTAGCATATAATTCAGGAATAAAAATATAATATTGACATCGTGGTTATGAGAAACTGAATATATCAAAATGCTGATATATTTAGATTTTAAATTGCATTTTGGCAATCAAGTGTTTGAGATTATGAATTTAAACAGAAGGTAACAGAATAATGAAGTCTGATTTTTTATCAGCAGAAGGCCTGTACTGGTCTTTTCAGTAGTATCTGTGCATTTATAAATAATGCTAATCAGGGGCTGAGATTGTTTTTAGTTCAGGTTTATATAAATAAGATAAAAGGACTGCGCTCCTGTTATGGTACAAAGCATCGAACCGGTCATATCGGCCTTAAGTCTGCTTATTTTAATTCTATGTGTTGTTGGGAACTCCGCGTTCAAAAAAAAATAAGATATGACATTCCCTGTCCGGCTCAATACCGGCTCAGTTACGTATGATTTGGTAAAGTCCTGATTTCCTCAAATCGGGTAAAAGATTGTAAAAAGTACTAAAACGATCACCGGAATAAGGTAATTCAACTCCTTATCCGCAATATCTGTAGCTTTGTGTTTACTGTATTACTATAATTTTTTCAGTATCATAGCCTGTAAACTGCCTAAAACTATATTTCCACCCCTGTGATTTTTTTCCGAAATCAAATCCTGATATTTTCCGCTTGCAATCGAAAAAGTTGCAGGTTTGGATTCAAGATTAAACATGACTATGATTTCATTTTCGTTGGCTTGTCGTTTATAGGCGAGTTTTTTTCCATCAGTAACTATAAACTCTGTCGTACCGTCGACGAGTACCGGATTGTCTTTTCGGATTTTAATCAGCTTTTTATAAAAATCAAAAGTATCCTGATTGAAACCGGTTTTATCGTATACAGGTTTAATATTCCTGATATTATTGCGGTTTTCAGGTTTAAATTTAAACTCTTTCCACCAGAGAGGTTTTCGTCCAAACGGATCATCGGCGCCCCACATTCCCATTTCTTCACCATTCCAGATTTGAGGTGCACCTTCGGTGGTGAATAAATGGATCAGGTACAGACGAAGTCTGCTGTAACTTTCTTTGTTGGGTTTACCTGTCAGATAATCAGGGTTTTCGATAGGGTTGGCATGGTATTTATAATCATTTGAATTATAAAAATCAGTAAGCAGACGGGGTGTGTCGTGTGATGAAGATACATTCATCATTGCTTTCAGATTTTTAATTTTCAGTTTACCCCAGTGATATTCAAGACTGTCTTTCAACTGAACGGCGTCGATGCTGTGATTGGTTTTGGCAAAGAAATAGCGAGCCGGACGATAAACCTGATAAAACATTACTGCATCAAAAATATCTCCCTGCATATACGGAGTCGGGTCCATTAATTTATCCGGCCATTTTTCCCACCAGATTTCTCCAATCAGATAGGCGTCGTCCTTCACCGAACGAACGAATTTCCGGTAATCGCGCCAGAAAGCGAGTCCGATCTGATCGGCCACGTCAAGCCGGTAGCCGTCGATTCCTGCGGATATGTTGCCATCAGGAGCCAGCCAACGCCGGCTAACATCAAAAATGTGTTGTTTTACTCCATCGTCCATATTCCCTTCATAGGGTTTTCCATTGATTCGTTCGCCCCGGATATTTGTTTTCCGGAATTCAGGCATATATGCATTTCCGTACCAGCCATCATATCTGAATTCATTTCCGGGAGTTTCAGGATTGTCAAAGGATCTGATATTGTACCAGTCTCTGAATTTTGAAGAGGTCTGATTTTTCAGAATATCGAGCCAAGCCCAGAAAATAGTGCCGGTATGATTCCACGAATAATCAAGGATTACTTTGATGTTTCGCTGATGGCATTCATTTACTAATTTCAGAAACAACTTATCGGCCGATGTCCATTTCCATGTGGAAGGGTCGGCAGGATTTTCAGCAGCCATTATTTTCAGATCACCTTTGGGATCGGGACCGAAATTGATATCAACATGATGATAATTTCTTGCATCATATTTATGAAGTGAAGGAGCATCATTGATCGGGTTTAAATATATTGCGTTAATTCCCAGCTCCTGAAGATAATCGAGTTTGTCGAGCACACCCTGCAAATCGCCTCCGTATCGTCTGTATTGAAGCAGGTCATTGAACGGTTGATCAGAATTTTTCATCCAATCGTCTTTCCCGAACCAGTCGCCGGTCCATTCACTTGTTTTCCAGCCTTCGGGAGGAACGATGTTCATGTTTGGAACCACCATATTTTCTATTCGCTGGTCGTTTGTTTTGTCTCCGTTGTTGAATCGTTCAACAAAAATCTGATACCAGATTGCATTTTTTGCCCATGCAGGTGGTTCGTTGAATGGAGTTGCAGCCATTACCGGGGAGGCGGAGAAAACAGTAAAAATGATTAATGATAAAGTCCGGTCTTTGAGATTCAAAACCTTACCCGATCGGGTTAAAGTGTTTGAATGCATTAATTTCCGGCGATTCAGCAAGAAAATCGTGATGTGTGGGATTTTCATATTATAAAGACGTTTTTGATAATTTTTAATGTGACAGAATTATGTTTCAAAGATAAAACGAAAATAATGATGGAGAATAGCAGAATGATTAAAAATAAAATTACTATCTTGCAAACGTTTGCAAAGAAAACTGTTCTTTTAAAGGGTTGAATGAATAATCATGATAAGGAGAATTATTTATATTTGCGCAATTATTTATTTATCTAATTAAAAATTAAAACTTTGAGGCAACGGACATGAAAAAAATTACGCTTTCAATGTTGGTTTTATTAGTAACAACCTTTGCATGGTCGCAGATTGTAACATCAAATCCAACTTTTATAACCGAAGACTATACCGGTCAGATTGAAATAACTTTTGATGCAACAAAAGGAACAGCCGGTTTAAAAGATTACACCGGCGATGTATATGCACATACCGGAGTTTTTACCGAAGCAAGTCCGACTACCTGGGTACATGCACCGGTATGGGGTGACAATTCGGCAAAATATAAACTTAGCCCGCTTGGAAATAATAAGTGGAAGTTACTTATAACCCCTAATTTGTCAGGATATTACGGGTTGACAGCAGGTGAAAAGGTAACCAAACTTTGTTTTGTATTCAGAAGCGCCGACAAAACCAAGGAAGGAAAAGATGTGGGAGGTGCTGATATATTTATGCCGGTATACAAGGCCGGTTTAAATGTCGCATTTACATCACCCGCAAGCAATATAAGTGTGGCTGCCGGAACTGCTGTTGATTTTGCAGTCGGATCAACGGTTGCTGCCAATCTGAATTTATTAATAAATAATACAAGTGTAAAAACTGCAACAGCAGCCACATCGCTTACCTATACCCATACTTTTTCGTCGGTTGGTGATTATACCGCTATTGCTTCGGCAACTGTAGGCGGAACTACTGTATACGACACAGTGAAAATCAACGTTCCCCAGGCAGTTGTAAATGCTGCCCGTCCTGCCGGAACTAAGGAAGGTGCAAATTATGTGGATAATTCAACTGTAACTCTGGTCTTGTATGCACCTTACAAATCGAGTGTTTATCTGATCGGTGAATTCAATGAATGGTCGCAGCTGAATCAGTATCAAATGAAAAAAGATGGTGATTACTGGTGGATTACACTTACCGGTTTGACTCCCGGAAAAATGTACGCTTACCAGTACCTTGTGGACGGAACTATAAAAGTGAGTGATCCTTATACCGAATTGGTTCTCGATCCGTGGAATGACAAATGGATCAATGAAAAATATGCCATTTATCCTGATTTAAAACCTTATCCTGAAGGAAAAACCGAAGGTCTTGTAGCTACTTTTCAAACTGCAAAACCGGCATATAGCTGGGAAGTTCCTTCGTTCACAATGCCTTCGCGCGAAAATATGGTAATTTATGAAATGTTATTGCGCGACTTTACTCCCGAAGGATCTCTTGAAGCTGCAATCGGAAAGCTGGATTATCTGAAAACGCTCGGTGTTACCGGAGTAGAACTTATGCCAATTCAGGAATTTGACGGAAACAACAGCTGGGGTTACAATCCCAACCATTATTTTGCACCCGATAAAGCCTACGGAACTCCGGAAACTTATAAAAGATTTATTGATGAATGTCATAAACGCGGAATGGCTGTGATTCTTGATATTGTGCTGAATCATGCCACCGGTATCAATCCTTATGCAATGATGTGGTGGAACAGTACTGTCAGCAAACCATCTTCACAAAATCCATTCTTCAATGTCGATGCTCCTCATCCATACGGTGTTTTCAACGATTTTAACCATACATCAACGGCCACAAGGGATATGTTCAAACGCATGGTTCAATACTGGATAACAGAATACAAGGTAGATGGTTACCGTCTCGATTTAACCAAAGGACTGACACAGACCTCGAGCAACGAATCTACTGCTTCCAATTACGACCAATCGCGTATCGACAATATTACAGTTTATTACAATGCTGCAAAAGAGGTGAAAAGTGATGTAATGTTTATTCTCGAACATTTCTGTACCGGAAGCGAAGAAAATCAGTTGGCTTACAAGGGAATGTACCTTTGGCGTAATGTGAATAATGCATTTTCACAGTCGGCAATGGGTTATCAGAGCCAAAGTGATTTCAGTGCTATGAATGCCGGCCCGCGAAATTGGGTAGGTTATGCCGAAAGTCACGACGAGGAACGCAATTTCTATAAAGCAAAAGCCTTCGGTAGCGGTAATCTGACTACCGACTCAATTGCCAGAATTGCACGTGTTCCGTTAAATCTTGCTTTTGCTACGCTAATACCCGGACCGAAAATGATCTATGAGTTTGGTGAAATGGGTTATGATTATTCCATCGATTCGAACGGAGGACGAACAGGATCAAAACCATCGGCCTGGAGCTATCTCAATCTTGCCCACCGCAAGGCGGCTTATGATGCCGTTTCCAAAATAATTTCACTTCGTCGTTTGTATCCGCAAGCATTTACTACCGGACAGTTCGGACTTCAGATCAGTGAGGCAGATTGGAATGCGGGCAAAAGAATTGCTCTTACTCATGCCGATTTGAATATGGTGGTTTTGGGTAATTTCCGAACCGATGCTACTATCACAGCTAACCCAAGTTTTCAGAAAACAGGTACCTGGTACGAATTATTCTCGGGTCAGGAACTGAATGTTACAAATCAAACCATGGGTATTGATGTGGCACCGGGTAGTGTGAAAATATTTACCGACCGCAAAATTATTTTCAATACGGCTATCAATCAGCCGGACGCCATCTCCGACTGTGAAATATATCCTTCTAAAACTAATGGAACTGTCTATATATCAACCGATAATAATGTAAAATCAGTAAAAATATACAATCTGCAGGGTGCTGCCCAAATGTTTGTAACCGATAAAAAAGAAATTGATTTACATCAACTGAACAGCGGATTATATTTAATGGAGGTAGTAACTGACAAAGCAAACAGCCTGCATAAAATCATTAAAGAATAATTACTGATACTGTTTCGAAAATTTAATTTGTCTGACAACCTGTCGTAAACGGTTGCATTTCAATTGACTGAATGCAATCCTTACGGCAGGTTTTTTTATTGTATTATGACCTGATTTTTTTGAGATCAGAATTAAAAGTAACTTGTTTTATTAGCTGATGTTATTGTTATAATTCGTCAAATGTGCTTAACAATCGCAACAATATGTACAAATCATTTGTTTCAGCGATAATCATTTCCGGTAAGGGATGTTGAATGCACTTAGTAAGATACATTTAAACAGCATACAAATTTTTTGATAAATTCTGCTGAAGTATGAATTTCGTGTACAAAATACTTCCCTTATTAGAAATTTAAAAATTCAGTTTCATATTAATATTTAAAAATTAACATTATGGCAGTTAATACAGTCAAATTGCACAGAATTTTTGCAGCGCCGGTCGATAAAGTATATAAAGCCTTCGTTGACGCTGACGCTATGGCTTTCTGGTTACCACCTTATGGCTTTGTTTGCAAAGTACATCACATGGACACAAAAGTCGGAGGCACTTACAAAATGTCTTTCACAAATTTCAGTACCGGAAGCAGCCAGTCGTTTGGAGGTGAGTACCTGGAAATTATTCCGGATAAATTATTGAAATATACAGATCGTTTTGACGATCCCAACATGCCGGGGCAAATTATTACAACTTTCGAATTCAGGGAAGTTTTGTGCGGTACCGAGCTGTTGGTAACTCAGGAGGGAATACCCGAAGTAATACCTGTTGAGTTTTGTTATTTAGGATGGCAGGAATCACTTGAAAAACTAAAACGTTTGGTTGAAACTAATGTGCCTGATGCACAATAAATTACAATTTGCAGATATGACAAAACAAATTTTTATCAATTTAGCAGTAAAAGATCTTCAAAAGTCAACAGAATTTTACTCTGCATTAGGATTTACAATTAATCCCCGATTTTCCGACGATACAGCAAAATGTATGGTTTGGAACGAGAATATTTATGTGATGCTTTTGACACATGATAAATTTTCAGCCTTTGCCACCAAACCGATTGCTGATACAAAATCGAATGTTGCAGCACTTTTCTCCCTTTCGTTTGAAAGTATCGACGAAGTAAACAAAGTAATGACCAGCGGACTGGATGCCGGAGGCACTGAACCGGCTGAGTTGAGGGATTATGGTTTTATGTATCAGCGAACCATCGAAGATTTTGACGGACACACCTGGGAAATATTTTTTATGGATATTTCTCAGTTTCCGGCAGAAGTAGCTGAAAATGAATAAACCCGAAAAACTGATATTTCCTGTTCTATTCTGCTCCGGCTGAGTAAAAACAGGGAATATCTGAACTTTATTTCTTTATATCGTTTTTATCGTTTGATAATTAATGAGTTATCCTGCAGGTTATAATTTTGTATATTTCCTCCTTCGCATGTAATGAAAAATCAGGCCGAAAACAACCAACAGAAGAATTGGAACTGCAACAGAAATTACTTTCAATGTTGTGAGATTTTCATTGACAAGCTGCTTGTTCAATAATCTGAGTTTCACTGTTCGCATTCGCAGGTCAATCCAGTTTTCGTCTTCGGTAAGATAAAGTACCGAATTGCGGATAAAATCACTGTTTCCGAATTGTTGTTGCATATATCTGTCGTAGCCAAGCGGGAGAGTGGTGCTGTCGCTGGCTGTCCCGTTTGTGTAGTTGCGTATTATATCGCCATCAGCGACAAATATTTGTTTTGTGCTGATACTTTTAGCTAAAAAAGGGAAGGAATTTTTGATTTCTTTCGGGGGAATTCTGTTCGTAAAGTTCGATTCAAACTTTCCCTCGACAAGGATGGAGACCGGTAAAAAGCTCATATTGAAATAAGCTTTATCCTTTGCATCGGGCATATCGCTCAGATTAACCGTCGACGGGGTGCTGAAAATGTGTGTGTTGTCAGAAGTAGCTAACAGTAATGAAGCTTTGGTGTCGGGATTTTCGCCTGCTGTCTCGATGGCCGAACAAAACTCGCTTCGTACTTCCGAAATATTTTTAGTGATGGGATTCAGGTTTGAAGTAAGTAACAACGGAGCAAAAAACCACGGAGCAGGTTCGAACTGAGCAGGTGCATTGGCAGGTGCGATGTTGACCGGGACAGAGGCACACTGTACATCCTGAAGTAAAACAGGTTGAATCCTTACACCATATTTAAACAACAAATCATTCAGGTTTAAATCGAGCGGAATTACCGGCGAAACGCCCGAAGTTGACAGATTTTCGGCTGCCAGCCTCACACCATCCAACAACCAGAGAATTTTACCTCCGTTCATAAGGTACTGATCAATGATATATTTGTCCGGTTCGGTAAACGGAAGTGTGGGCTTTGCAATTATTATGGCCCTGTATTCATTCAGTATGGTGGCATCAGTTCCTAATTTGCCTCTGTCGATCTGGAAATATCGGCTCAGCGTTTTACTTATATCGTAGGTTTGAGCCTCGTTAAGTTCTCCATGACCTTCGATAAAAGCAATTTTTGATATTTGTTTATTGGTCAGTCGTCTGATGGCATCGGCAATTTCGAATTCAAGGTTTTCGATGGATATATTCAGATTTTCTTCACCGGAATTTCCTTTTATGTTTTTCAGCAGATTAACATTTACCGATTTATTTCCGCAGGTCAGTTTTAACCAGGGGAAAACAATTTTTTGAATGGATTTACCTTCCTTATCTCTTTCGTAAACTGCAGTAGGTGCCATTCCTATGGCTTCGAGTGCACTGTAGTTTCGCTCCCGTTCGGCATTATTTTCAGCTTTTGAAGGATTTTCGAAGGTAATTTTAAAATCATTTCCTGCATAAACCGACATCTCTTCGAGCATTTCGAGGGTTGATTTTCGTAATCGCTGAAAGCCGGAATTTAAATCGCCATCCAGATAAATTTTAACTGTAAACGGTTCCACTGATTTTTTTAGTAATCTTTTTGTTGGTTCGGATATGCTGTATCGATGGTCCGATGTAAGATCGATTCTGAAATGAAAAAATAGTGAAATGATAATTACAATCGCGAAGATTGTCAAAAGCAGTATGTTTGTTTCTTTTCTTAATTTCATACTTGTCAGTATATAAATTTCCGGGTTGCTACTTTGGAAGATTAGCCGCTCTGATCATAAAAAAATTATTGGTAGGTCCCAATAGCCGGTAGAAACCGCAATTTCCCCACGAAGCAGGTTTGTCGGCTATTTCCATATCTTCGCCTGTATCGTTCGATATATAATCTTTAATCATATTTTGCCATTTGAATATTCGTGCTGCACTTTTATCCACATAAAAATAGTCATTGTTACTATCCGCCAGCTCTTTGAGGTATGATTTGTAAAGGTTTTCAAATTCAGGAATACTGATTATTTTCCTGACCAAAGGATTTGAACTGCTACCCCAGTTCAGTAAGTCCTGAGTTCCTGAGTCTTTAATTATTGCCGATGTACCGAGCGTATTGTCATAATCGTAAGGAATGAAATAAAATTTTCCGGCGGTATCAAAATAAAAGTAGAAATTGTTTTTATTAACCCAATAATCGTCCCACATACCACACATTACATTCACAGCATAAGTTTTAAGAAAAAGCCGGACATCCATCACCGAATTTACCCAGTTTTTAAAATCATCGCCTGTTTTATTGTTCAGATTGGTCATGAAATCAACCAGTTGTGTTTTTGCGCTATCAAGTTTTGTATCGTTGGTTTTCAGGTCGTACACCGGTGTATAAGTGCTTGTCAGAGTGATATTTTCGAGTCCCATTCTGCTTTTGTCGGTATTTACGAAGTCAGCTCCGTAAGCGGCTTTCCACAGAAAACCATTTGAATTAATCAGTTTTTCAGCTCTGTTTTTTAAAAAATTTTCATCTACCGGTTCAACCAATTGATAAACGCCGAAATAAGCTGTTTTGGCATCGCCGGTTACTTTAATGCTCAGCCGGCAATAACCCGATTGAGGGGCAGTCCATACGCCAAAACGCTCAAAAAGGTCGTAACAATACACTTCGCGAACATACATAGCATCATCCTTGAACCACTTGAGATTCACTTTTTCAATTCCCTCCATCCTCTGACCTTTAACGAATTTGTTAAATTTTAATGCAAAACTTGCATGATGCCAGTCAGGATTGATGGAGTTATGGGTTTGACCTTTCACTCCTTCCGGACGACGGCGGCTGGTATTTCCCCTGATTCGCAGGCCGATATTATTACTCGTTGAATGTTTTCCGTCTTTGTCGAAGGTGAAATTGCATTTCACATACTCTTCATTGTCAGGATTTTGGTCGAAATAACTCAGCAGGTTGTTCCATTCGGCAGCACTGATTTCGATGTTAATTTCGGGGAGTGCCGTTATGTCATAAATGTAACTGAGCGAACTAATCAGTGGCTTTTGGAATACAATACTGTCAATTTGGGCAATTTCACGGTTGTAGATAGTAGTACCGGATTTAAAAACATTGAGTGCCTGATTCGAAGTAGTTACGAATTTCATGCTGTCAATGTCAGTAATTGCATGTCTGAATTTAATATTTCCCCCGTTGCAGATATAAACCGAGTCCTGAGCACAAATGATTTGAATTGCTGCAAATGAATAAATTAAAAATATTTTGAAGTATTTCATTGAAAATAAAATTATTGAACAAAGATAATCAATTTATTTGCAAATAAATCTTAACATTTTTGGTTTTGAAGAAATATTCAGTTTTATTCAGTTTCACTCCGAAAATATCAGTAAAACAACTCATTATATAAGTTAGTGAATTTCCTGATTAATACTGATAAACGCAAAGGACGCAAAGTAAATTATACAGATTATTATATCATCGAATACCCGACGCCTTGCTCTGCCGATTGGCTTGCCCGGTAAGTTCGCAAAGTGAAAAACTTAAAAGTTTTTCTTTGCGGCTTTGCGGCATAGCGTTCTTAAAGTTCAAAAAAATTTTTTCATAAATCATCAAACTTTTATAATCCTTACTGTATGTCAATGACCGGGTGATTACAATTTTTTAAAATTGTTTTACATTCTTAGGCTTAAAAAACCTTATATATGATTTTGAACAGATCATAGTCTTGAATCGGTCAATTTATTTTATTATCTTTGCCATTCGGTAAAACACGGGCTATTCTGAAATTAATAATTGTGATGTTCAGATAGTTGAGTGTGGATGTACAGAATTAGTCCGGTAATGAACCGGATAAGGATTTTAAAATCTTCCTTGCTGCAGTTATCGCTTTATCTGGTGGTTAAATATCTGTAGATATAAAATGTACGGATTTGGATATTAGTGTGTTATAAATTATATTGTTAAAAAATAAATTTTTTTATTCTCTAAAATATATGGGAAAAACTATTTCGTTAGCCAATCAGAAAGGTGGAGTCGGCAAGACGACAACAGCAATCAATTTAGCAGCATCATTAGCATCGCTTGGGAAAAAGGTATTGATTGTTGATGCTGATCCTCAGGCTAATGCATCTTCCGGGCTTGGAGTTGATATCCGCACACTCGAATTTACAATTTACGAATGTTTGATCGATGGTGTACCCTCTGTAAAGGCGATTCATCCTACCGATGTCGACAATCTTTTCATTCTGCCATCGCACATCGACCTTGTGGGAGCCGAAATTGAGATGCTCAATATGGACGCCCGCGAACATGTAATGAAATCATTAATTGAACCATTAAAAGCTGATTATGATTATATTTTGATCGACTGTTCTCCCTCGTTAGGACTGATCACCGTGAACGCTCTGACAGCTTCCGATTCGGTAATAATTCCGGTTCAGTGTGAATATTTTGCGTTGGAGGGAATTAGTAAATTGCTGAATACCATTAAAATAATTAAAAGCAAACTCAATCCTGCGCTCGAAATTGAAGGATTCCTGCTTACCATGTTTGATAATCGCCTGCGTCTGGCCAATCAGGTTTATGCCGAAGTAAAAAAACATTTTCAAAGTATGGTTTTCGATACGGTTATTACCCGCAATGTTCGTCTGAGTGAGGCTCCGAGTCATGGAAAACCCGTGTTGCTTTACGATCCGGAGTCGAAGGGTTCCGGTAATTATGTCGATCTGGCTAAAGAACTTATCTCAAAGGAAACAAAATAGCCATTTTGTTCAAACCTCAATTAATACACTAACGAAAATAAAAAATATACAATAACAATATTGCTATGGCAAAAAATATAACCGGTTTAGGAAGGGGCCTGGGTGCATTGATTGATACTGAGAATATCAGTACTTCAGGGTCGTCATCCATAAGTGAGGTGGATATTGAATTGATTTTCCCCAATCCTCATCAACCGCGTACTCATTTTGACGAGGAAGCACTAACCGAACTTGCTGCCTCAATTCGTGAACTCGGGGTGATTTCGCCCATCACTCTTCGTAAAAACGATGACAATACATATTTAATTATTGCCGGCGAAAGACGCTACAGAGCATCGAAGGAGATTGGTCTTAAAACAATACCTGCCTATGTTAAAACTGCTGCCGATGAGCAGGTGATGGAAATGGCGCTGATCGAAAATATTCAACGTGAAGATTTGAATGCCATTGAAATAGCTCTTACCTTCTATCGTCTGATGGAGGAATATAAACTTACTCAGGAGAAACTGAGTGAGCGTGTCGGCAAAAAACGAACTACAATTGCCAATTACCTGAGAATTCTTCGTCTCCCTGCCGAAATTCAGATGGGAATTAAAGACCGTAAAATTGACATGGGCCACGCCCGTGCAATTCTGGGAATCAATAATCCTGCTGCACAGCTCCATTTATACGAATCCATACTCCTGAACGATTATTCAGTTCGAAAAGTCGAGGATATAGTTCGTCATTATACCGAAAACGGAAGTTTCGAAACCAAATCGAAGCCAAATCCGAATCCGGTTCTCAAATTAAGTGAGTTCGATGAACTGAAATCAAGGTTAAGCCAACTGTTCGGGACTAAAGTGCAGTTTAGCTGTAACGAGGAAGGTAAGGGTAAAATATCCATCCCTTTTAAAAATGATGAGGAACTGGCGAATATCATGGAGTTGATGGACAAAATTTAAATGTTAAGCCGGTGTTGAAGTTACTTTTTAAAATATTCATTTTTTCAGTTATTTCCACTTCAGTTTGTTGGGGAAAGGACTTTGCTCCCGATAGTTTGTACGTTATTAAAAATGATAGTGTACAAATGAATAAAACTGAAAAAATATTTAAAATTTCGAACCGGAAAAATGATACCACTACTCTTAAAAAGTTCAAACCCGACCCTGTAAAAGTTTTGTGGATGGGGGCAATTATCCCCGGTTACGGTCAGATTTTAAATCATAGTTACTGGAAATTACCTATTGTATATGCCGGTTTTCTTGGATGTATATATGCTGTAAGCTGGAATTCAAGACGCTACGAAAATTATCGTTCGGCTTATATTGATATCAACGACGACATTGAAAGTACAAAAAGCTATCTGGATATTTTACCACCCGGCGTCACTATCGACACTTATCCTAACGGACTGGCAGGACTGAAAACCAATCTGACCACTTTCTATCAGCAGTCGCGGCGATACAGGGATTTGAGCATTATCGGATCAGTGGCATTTTACGGAATAACATTGCTCGAAGCTTTTGTGGATGCTCAACTTTTTGATTTTGACATAAGTACCGATTTGTCTTTGCATATTCGTCCGTCGTTGTTGGACAGTAATTACGGAGTTTCAAAATCTGCGGGTTTACAGTTAAGTTTTAAACTGAAGTAAAAAATATAAATTTGGGATGAATTTTAAGTTGTATATATTATCAGGTCTGTTGTTGATAACTACTGTTGTTTTGGCTCAGAATACTAAAAATCCGGCCGGACAAACGCAGGTAAACGAGGAAATCCAACCGGACTCATCCATAGTTGCTCCGCTTTTTTTCGAAAACACACTCGATGAATTACTACATTCGTGGGTTATTCAACATGCCGATACTTCAAACTGTATTTCGGGTGAGATTCCGACTGATATCCCCGATTCGGTTTTTAGTTCAAGGCTCTCAAAAATGCCCTGTTTAATGGAAATGCCTTTCAATAAGCCGGTTCGTAGTTTTATCGAGTTATATACCATTCGTAAACGTCGTTTGCTCGAGTATATGTTGGGAATGAGTGATTATTATTTTCCGATCTTCGAACAGGTACTTACAGCTAACAATTTACCGCTCGAACTGAAATACCTGCCAATTATTGAGTCAGCACTCAACACTACCATTGTTTCGCGCATGGGTGCTGCAGGACTGTGGCAGTTTATGATTGGCTCCGGACGAATGTACGGACTTGAAATCAACAGCCTCGTCGACGAGAGGCTCGATCCGATCAAAGCAACACATGCGGCTGCTCACTATCTGAAAGATCTGTACTCGATTTACGGAGATTGGAATCTGGTAATTGCTTCGTACAACTGTGGTCCCGGAAATGTGAATAAAGCAATTCGCAGGGCAGGAGGGAAGCGCGATTACTGGGCTATCTATCCATATCTGCCTTCCGAAACACGAAGTTATGTGCCAGTTTTTATTGCTGCCAACTACTCGTTCAATTATGCAGCCAACCACAATCTGTGCAAAGCTGTGGTAAAGATGCCGGTAATAACTGATACCATTATGGTCAGGGAACGGATTCATTTACAGCAGGTGGCCGAAGTACTGAATTTGCCTATCGAAACTGTAAGGTTGCTCAACCCCCAGTACCGGAAAGATATTATACCCGGTAATATCAAACCTTATTCGCTTTGTCTGCCGCTGTCGTATGCTAACTCATTCATTGATAATTATAAAAATGTGGTAGCCTACAAAGCCGATTCATTGATCAACAATCGCAGGAGTGAAATTGAAATCCTTCAGTCGTCACGCGCAGTAGCACCGGGCGGGTCGGGAAATGTAATTTATCATAAGGTGAAAAAAGGGCAAACTTTAGGCTATGTGGCTGATAAATATAACGTTTCACTTACAAAATTGAAAAAGTGGAACAATATCAGAGGCTCAAAAATTGCTATCGGACAGCGATTAAAAATTATAAAATAGTTTCCGGATTTTTTATAAAAATTCACATTGAAAACTAAATGATTCAATATCTGAACGAATGGGTTGAGTTGCCTCCGCTCGATACACTGACTCTGAACAGGTGGATAAAAGCTGTTGCAGCTTCGTATGGTAAAAATACCGGCGAAATTGCTTACGTGTTTTGTAACAATGAGCGCATTCTGGAAGTCAATCAGCAATACATGAATCACGATTATTATACCGACATTATTACCTTTGATTATTCCGAAGGGAAAAAAATTTCGGGAGATATTTTTATCAGTATCGAAACTGTAAAATCAAACGCCGACGAATTCGGAGTAAGCTTTGAGGAAGAATTAAACAGAATTATAATTCATGGTATTCTTCATTTGTGTGGCAACGATGATAAAACACCCGCATTGAGAATGGAAATGACAAATAAAGAAAACCGGGCACTCTTACAATTAAAATCGATACAATAAAAAATTCAGCAATTTTTAATAAGTTGGTTCGTAATGCTACAATCTCACTATTTTTGCAATAATTTGTTAAATAGAGTCTTTACTAACAGAACTTTTTGCCGAATGTAAAAGATAATCATTACTTTTGTTGCTGTTTTTTCACTCAAAGTATAAAATTTATCTATTAAAATAACGTTGATTATCTAATTACAAAAACTCATAAATCAAAGAAAATGAATTTTAAAATAATTAGATATTTGTTGACCGTAATTTTTTTGATGCTTTTGAATGCGTCGAAAGCTCAAAACAAGGAACAAATTTATTTTTCCGAAATCGGTGTAAACGGTGGTACTTCATTCTATATAGGTGATGCCAACAGTACATTATTCAAAAACCCGCAGCTGAGTGCCGGTCTTATTTACCGGCAGAAGTTCAATTCACGCCTGGCTGCACATTTTGAATGGAATTACAGTACTGTGAATGGAAGTGGTGTTATACCCGACGGAAGCAGTGTACCGTTTAACAATACATTGAATGTGTTTGATGTCTGTGGTGAATTTAATTTCTTTAGTTATGAACGAAAACCATATTTGCCATTCAGTCAGATATTTTCACCATTTATATATGCAGGAATCGGAGGAATGCTTTATCAGTACGAAAATACATATTTGAGTTTTCCGAAGTTCAGTATCCCTTTCGGTGTCGGCTTTAAACTTATGCTGGGCAACAGATTTAATCTCAACCTGATGTGGTCGCAGCGCTTACTGCTTTCGGATCAGATGGAAGGGATAAGTGAGTTTAATAATCCTGCAGGTTTGAACGGTACCAATTTATTTAATAACGATTTGCTCTCCACATTCAGTTTGGGGATAACATATAACTTTTGGAAGAAAAAGTGTAACTGCTCAAATGAAAAATTTTGAGCTTATCAATAAAAATTGAATCTATTATGTCGTCGTATAAGGAAAAAATTGATTATAACCATTTACCGCAACACATTGCTATTATCATGGATGGCAACGGTCGCTGGGCCAAAGAACGTGGATATGATCGTATTTTCGGACATCAAAACGGTGTCAGCTCTGTACGTGAAGTAACCGAAGCTGCTGCGGAGATGGGCATAAAATACCTTACGCTTTACGCTTTTTCCACTGAAAACTGGGGTCGTCCTCAGCAGGAAGTCGATGCATTAATGGAATTGTTGATTGATACTATTGAGAAGGAAACACCTACTTTAAACAAAAATAATGTAAGTCTGAAAGCTATCGGTGATATGAGCAGATTGCCATCAACTGCTGCAGCCAAACTCCAGCGATGTATTGATGAAACAGCTGTCAATAACGGATTGAAACTTGTTTTGGCATTGAGCTATTCGTCGAGATGGGAAATTACCAACGCAATGAAAAAAATCAGTAATCTGGTTTGCAGCGGTATTCTTAAACCTGAGGACATTAATGATGATATAATCGCCGGATACCTTACAACAAATTCAATTCCGGATCCCGATTTGCTGATACGTACAAGTGGTGAATACCGGATAAGTAATTTTCTGTTATGGCAGATTGCCTATACTGAGTTGTACTTTACTCAAACTCATTGGCCTGATTTCAGAAAAGAAAACTTTTATAATGCAATTTACGATTTTCAACAACGCGAACGCAGATTCGGCAAATAATTATTAAACTATAAAGTGTACTTCGATATACCAATCCCCCTTTATGCAATACAAAATTTTATTCCTTTTTAGCTTTTTAGCTGTTTTTGCTCAATTTGCTTTCAGCCAGGACGCAGCTCAGAATGACACTACCAAACTTCCTGTTATTGAATATTCAAATGTCAATCCGAAGTACGAAATTGCACAGATTACTGTCACAGGGGCAAGTAATTATGAAGATTTTGTTCTTATCGGATTTTCGGGACTTTCGGTGGGTGACCAGGTAAGTATTCCGGGTGATCAGATAACAAATGCAGTAAAACGTTTCTGGAAACAGGGTCTCTTCTCCGATGTAAAAATTTATGCTACCAAAATTCGCGACGGTAAAGTATGGCTGAATATTGAACTGAAAGAACGTCCGAGAGTGTCTGAAATTAACTTTAACGGACTCAAAAAAGGAGAAATTGAAGACCTTCAGGCTAAACTCGGAATCGTAAAGGGCAACCAGATTACTCCTAATATTTCTGACCGGGCCAAAAAAGTTATTCAAAAATACATGGAGGATAAAGGTTTCTTAAATGTTGAAGCCAATGTTTATCAACGAAACGACCCCAATAAACCCGGACATGTCATTGTTGACGTAGATGTCGATAAAAAGCTCAAAACCAAGGTGCACAGTATTAATCTGACCGGAAATAAAGTGCTTTCGTTCAATCAGATTAACAAAACAATGAAAAAAACAAACGACAATAACTGGAGAAATTTTTTCCGTTCAAAAAAGTTTGTTAAAGAAGAATATGAAAAAGACAAGGTGGCTTTAATTGATAAATACAACGAAATCGGTTACAGAGATGCATATATCGTTGCCGATAGCGTGGTAAAATTTGATGATAAATCGGTCAATGTCTACATGACCATTAATGAGGGCAAAAAGTATTATTTCCGGAATATTAAATGGATTGGTAATACCATTTATCCTTACGAATACCTTAATGCAGTTTTAGGCATAAAAAAAGGTGATGTTTACAATCACAAACATTTAATGGCGCGTCTGCAAACTGACGAAAACGATGCAGTCAGTAAACTTTATCAGGACCGTGGTTATTTATTTTCGAACATCGAACCTGTGGAAGTACTGATTGATAATGATTCGATAGATTTCGAAATGAGGATTTACGAAGGAAAACCTGCTACCATCAACGAAATCGGAATAAAAGGAAATACTCGTGTTTATGAACATATCGTTCGTCGTGAATTACGTACAAAACCCGGACAACTTTACAGCCAGTCTGAAATTATGCGTTCGTTACGCGAATTGGCACAAATGGGTCATTTCGATCAGGAAAAACTTAAACCGGACATTCAACCTAATCAGGAAAACGGAACAGTTGATATTACCTATGAACTCGAAACCAAAGGAAGCGATCAGGTCGAATTTTCTGCCGGTTGGGGATCGACTGGTATTGTAGGAAGTATAGGTTTGAAATTCAGTAATTTTGCTATCCAAAATCTGTTTAAACCTGACACTTACCGTATTGTGCCTCAGGGAGAAGGTCAGACTTTTTCTCTTAATGCCCGTACCAACGGAAAGTCATATTCATCATTCAGTTTGTCGTTCCTCGAACCATGGCTCGGTGGCAAACGACCTAATTCGCTATCGACTTCGATTTATTATTCAAGTCAGTCCACTATCAGCGACAGGTATCTGAGTAACCTGAGTTCTTATTCAGGGTACGGTTACGGATATGGAAGTTATGGCTACAGCGGATATGGAAATACCTACGGAAACAGTTACGGAAACTCGGCTTTGTACGAAACTGAAACTGACCCTGATAAATACATGCGTACCATCGGTGCATCGATTGGGTATGGAAAAAGACTTAACTGGCCTGACGATTATTTTAATTTTTACGGCGAGTTGTCCTACCAGTTGTTCATGCTCAAAGGTTGGTATAAATCGATGTTCCCAATGACCGAAGGACAGTTTAATAACCTGAGTCTGAATCTTGTGCTCAGCCGGAGTTCTATCGACAATCCGATTTATACACGCAGGGGGTCATCATTTTCATTAGGTCTTAAAATTACACCTCCTTATTCGAGTTTTAACGGGGTTGATTATTCTTCTAATCTCACCGATCAGGAAAGATACAAATGGATTGAATACCACAAATGGACTTTCAGCGGAAAGATGTTTACACCACTTACTTCCAACAATAAGTCGCTTGTATTGATGAGCCGTGTGATGTTCTCCTATTTGGGACATTATAACAAAGATGCAAAATCACCTTTCGAAACTTTCTATATGGGTGGCGACGGAATGTCGGCCTATACAAGCTACGGAACCGATTATATCGCAATGCGTGGTTACGAAAGCGGATCGTTAACACCTTACAGTTCTGTTACCGGTTCGTATGCGGGTTATCTGTACAATAAATTTACCATGGAACTAAGGTATCCGCTGTCGCTCGAACAATCTGCAACCATTTATGCACTCGGTTTTATCGAAGCCGGGAACGCATTCAGTTCAATCAAAGGATATAATCCGTTTGACCTGAAACGGTCGGCAGGTGTCGGTGTTCGTATATTTTTACCAATGTTCGGTATGATGGGTATTGATTGGGGTTATGGTTTCGACAAAGCTGTGAGTGGAACCAAAGGTGGAAGTCAGTTCCATTTTGTACTTGGTCAGGAATTATAGTTTTGATCTTAAATCGCCTGAAATGAGTTAATTAAATCCTGATTTATTTTGGCAGAATATTTGTAAAGCGTTTTCAGTTCGATTATAACTTAACATTCAATTTAAAAAAATATGAAAAAAATTATTTTCACCCTCTGCCTGATAGCAGGTATAAGTTTTGCCGGAAATGCACAAAAATTTGCTATGGTGGATATGGAGTATATTATGAAGAATATTCCGGCTTTCGAAACAGCAAATGAACAATTGAATCAGATTTCCAAAAAATGGCAGTCGGAAGTTGAAACCAAAATGCAGGAAGTTCAGAGCATGTATAAAAATTATCAAACTGAACTGGTTTTTCTGTCGGAGGACATGAAAGTAAAACGTGAAGAGGAAATAGTATCCAAAGAAAAAGCTGCTCAGGAACTTAAACGTACGTATTTCGGAACCGAAGGTGAATTGTTTAAGAAAAGACAAAGTCTGATGAAACCAATTCAGGATGAGGTTTACACAGCAATTCAGGAAGTATGTAAAGACAAGGATTTAAGCCTGGTATTTGATAAGAGTTCTTCGATGAATGTTATATTCAGCTCACCAAAATTAGATATAAGTGATCTTGTTTTAACAAAGTTGGGTTATTCAAAATAATATATTAATTTTGCAACTCACTTTCAAATAATTAAATAAAAATAAATAAAAACGTAAATTAATTACCATGTTAAAGAAATTTGTATTATTAATGCTTTGTGCATTGCCTTTAGGACTTTTTGCTCAGGAAAAATTGGGCCACATCAATTCAAAAGAAATCATTTCACTTATGCCCGAAATTCCGGATATTGAGAAAAAAGTGGATGCTTTAGGAAAACAATGGGAAAGTGAAATAATGAAAATGCGTGAAGAATATAACGGCAAGATCAAGGAATTTCAACAAAAACAGGACAGTATGCCCGATGGTATCAAACAGATCAGAATGAGTGAAATACAGGAACTTGAACAACGTATTACCACTTTCCAGCAAACAGCTTACAGCGATTTGCAAAAGAAACAACAGGAAATGGTTAATCCGGTAATTGAAAAAGTTAAGAAAGCAATTAACGATGTGGCCGTTGAAAACAATTATACATACATTTTTGATTTAAGCGCGCAAAGTATCATTTATCAGTCACCTAAATCAAATGATATTACAGCACTGGTTAAGAAAAAGTTAGCTCTGAAATAAGCCTGTTTTACCATATACATTAAAAGTGAAAAACACGAAATAAATCAATTATTTCGTGTTTTTCTTTTTGATATAATAAAACGGAACGAGAATAGTTTTTATGTCCGAAAGCAGAGCATGTGGCCCTGTGGAAAGCTGATATTAACTCAAATACACCAAAGTGTTCTATTCTTCTTCATCGATGAAATCGGCAGTCGTATCAATTTCAAAAACCGAAAGCTGACGTCTGAAAACCTCATCAAGCGAAATCTGAAAAGTTTCGGTATGTGCAATTCCGGCAATAGGCGTCATTTTTTCAAGAATAATCTGAAGTAAATGGCGGTTGTCTTTTGCATAAATTTTAACAAACATTGAAAATTTACCTGTTGTATAGTGACATTCCACCACTTCAGGTATTTTTTTGAGCTCTTCAACCACAAAAGGAAATGATTTAACATCACTCAGTGTAATTCCGATGTACGCACAGGTTTGAAAACCAACCTTATATGTGTCGATTACGAATTCTGATCCTTTGATAATTCCGGTGTTGCGAAGTTTTTGAATACGTTGATGTATCGCTGCACCTGAAACATTACATTCACGAGCTACTTCGAGGAACGGAATTCTGGCATCCTGCGAAATGAGCTGTAAAATTTTTTTGTCTAAACGGTCAATCTGGTGGTGTCCCATAGTAAATTATTTATTCGATTGTAATAGCAAAACTTGCTGTTAGATGTGTTTCGAATGCAAATGTATTAATTATTTTTTTATTTTCTGCAAAAAAAGAAACAAATTGATAGTGCTTTTGTAAAATTATTCAAATTATCGATATTTTCCACCTTCGCATTCTTCGAGCATGCTGATATAACTCTGATATCGGGATGAACTAATGAGTTTATCCTCCAGCGCCTTCAAAACCGCACATCCGGGTTCGTGTACATGTGTGCAGTCAGAAAATCTGCATTCGCCCGATTTAATGAAGATTTCTTTGAAAAAATGGCTGATTTCCTCTTTATTCATATCAACAGTACCAAAACCTTTAATCCCGGGAGTGTCAATAACAGCACCGCCTTCGGCCAACTGAAACATTTCGGAAAATGTGGTGGTGTGCATACCTTTGTTGTGATAGGTTGAAATTTCAGCTGTTTTTGTCATCGAAGCAGGTGCAATCGTATTGATAATAGTTGACTTGCCTACGCCCGAATTGCCTGATATTAAGGTTATTTTTTCCCTGAAAAACCCAGTAAGTGATTCCAGATTAACTGATTTTTTTGCAGATATTCTGAAAACTTTATAGCCCAAACCCGAATATAAATGTTCGAGTGCGTCTAAGTAGCGTGTTTCCTGTTCGTTGTATAAATCTGTTTTGTTGAATATAATACAGGCTGAAACTCTGTATGCCTCGGCTGATGCCAGAAACCGGTCAATAAAAACAGTTGAAGTTTCCGGATAATTCACAGTTGCTATCAATGCCACCAAATCGATGTTGGCAGCTAATATATGCGATTGTTTTGAAAGATTGGACGAACGGCGTACTATATAATTTTTACGGTCGTGAATAGCTGAAATCATACCTATCCCATCAGAATTCAGTTCAAAATCAACAATGTCGCCTACAGCAATCGGATTTGTACTTCGTATTTTATTAAGCCGTAAATTGCCCTTGATCTTACATTCAATCAGTACCTCCCTGTCAGTTTTGACCTGATACCAACTTCCGGTATTTTTTATTACCAACCCAACCATAATTTCAGTCACTGTTTGTCTAATAATTAATTGTTTAAAATGCTTCCGAGGCTGTCAGATAAAACTGTGGTTTGTTGCCGTAATTATTTTTGGCAATGTCGAGCCGCAAATGTACTCTTGCATCATTCAACTGGTATCTTAATCCTGCTCCGTAAGCAATTTTCAGTTTATCTGTCTGAAGATTACTACTGTTAAAAACATCTCCTGCCGAGCAGAATACAGCCGCTTTGAACTTTTTATAAACAGGCAGCCTGTATTCGGTCTGAAGTAACATTAAGCAGTTGTCGCGAAACATGCCCTGTTGAAAACCCCTTAGCAAATCGATTCCTCCGGGCGACGGCAAAAGCTGGAACGGAACATTATTTTCACTTAAAACTCCTTTACAGTAAAATTGCCAGGCGAATGTGCTGTTATGAATGACTGGTATAAATTGCCTGATGTCCATTGAAAATGTTTTCACCGAATAAGTGCTGCCCCATTTCTGACCTGCAAATCCAAACATTGATTTGACTAAGAAACCTTTAAAAGGGTAAAACTGATTGTCGCGATTGTCGAATGAGAAAAGCAGGCCTAAAGTCAGCTGCGAATAAGGAGTCCAGCCTTCGGGTCCGAAATTGCGGTAAATATAATCTTTTTTTGCGTCGAATGATGAGTCGGTACTTAATTTTTCGTTCCGGTATTCAATTAATCCACCTATAAAAAGGTTTTTGCGTATCAGAAATTGTGGCTGGACATTGACATTGACATTTTTTGAGGTGTAGGTCTGCTTCAGATCATTGATTTTGTTACCTCGTCCGTAGTAATAATCAGGGTAGTTTCTGATATTGAGATTCGAATAAATCAACCATTTATCATTATTAAGAAATATTTTCGGGGAGATATTGAAACTGAATTGATTGCGTAAGGTATATTCAGCACTGGCAGTAACCGAACTGATGCGACTCAAATGATGGCTCTTGAAATAATATGCTCCGGTTAAGCCACCCATCCAGCTGGTTTCCGGTTGATAGGAGGTATATGGAAATGCAAATAAACTATGTGAAATAACGCTGTCATTTTTAACTTCCTGAGAAAAAAGCTGCATAAAGATGAAAAAAATGACGGTAATAAAAAGAGCTGATCTTTTGAATTCCATTTTAAAATAAAAAACATCAGTCATCCCAAAGTTGTATTGAGATGACTGAATGTGTATTCATATTATCAAAAATCTGAATAGTTAAACTGTCATTATTTCCTTTTCTTTAGCCAAAAGCATATCGTCAATTTTTTTGATATACTTATCATGAATTTTCTGAACGCTTGCTTCAGCGTCCTTTTCCACATCTTCGGGTAAGCCGTTTTTCTCGAGTTTTTTTAATTGTTCGATGGCTTCACGACGTGCATTACGTACTGAGATTTTAGCTTCTTCACCTTCATGTTTCGACTGTTTTGCCAGCTGACGGCGGCGCTCTTCTGTGAGAGGAGGTATGCCAAGTCTGATGACTTCACCATTGTTCATTGGAGTAATTCCGACGTCTGAATTTAATATTGCTTTTTCGATTACGCTGATCAAACCTTTTTCCCAGGGTTGAATGGTGATGGTTTTTGCATCGGGTGTAGTAATCGTTGCAACATTGGATAAAGGTACGTGTGAACCATAATAATCAACTTTCACCCCATCCAAAATACGGGGGTTGGCTTTTCCGGCACGAATATGAGCCAATGACTCGTCTAAAAACAGGAGAGTAGCTTCCATGCTTTCCTCAGCATCTGTCAGTATGGGTTTAATGTCATGCATAATATGTAAATTATTTTACCTTCAACCACAAAAAGCGGTAATCAGGGTTTTGTTAATAATATTTTAATGAATTTTTTTCTGCTGTATTATTTATTCCGATTGTCAGTTTTTTACTAATGTACCGATTTTTTCGCCTTCGATAACTCTTTTCAGATTTCCCGGAGTGTCCATATCGAACACATAAATAGGCATATTATTTTCTTTACACATGGTGGTTGCGGTAAGATCCATTACTTTGAGATGACGGTTGTAAATTTCATCGTAGGTAATTTCGTCGAATTTCACTGCTGTTTTATCTTTTTCAGGATCAGCAGTATAAATACCATCAACACGGGTGCCCTTTAACATAACATCAGCTTCGATCTCGATAGCGCGAAGTGAAGAACCGGTATCGGTCGTAAAGAAAGGATTGCCTGTTCCACCGGAGAAAATTGCAATTTCACCATTTTCGAGAGCACTTACAGCTTTTTGTTTGGAATAAAATTCGGCAACAGGTTCCATTCGGATTGCTGTGAAAACCCGTGATTTTGCACCTATAGCCTGAAGTGCCGAATTAAGTGCCAGACTGTTAATTACTGTTGCCAACATACCCATCTGGTCGCCCTGCACACGATCAAAGCCTTTTGATGTTCCACTCAGACCACGAAATATATTTCCGCCACCAATTACTATTCCTATCTGAACACCCATGGCTGAAATTGCCGCAATTTGCTCAGCATATTCTCCGAGACGTTTTTCATCAATTCCGTATTGTTGCTGCCCCATTAACGATTCGCCACTGAGTTTGAGAAGGATGCGTTTAAATGCTACCATAATGATTGTTGCTGAATTTTAAAGCTGAAAACTGTTGTTAGATGATTTTTTATTCATTTCAGAGCAAAAGTAAATAAATTGGTCGAAATGTGCAAATCTGCATCAAACCGGACATTACAGTTTCAGTTTTGTCAGAATCACTTATTCCGGATAAAGATACACAACGGATGCCGAAAGTATTTTAAAAGTACAAATGTCCGCTTCATTTAATCCACGGACATTCGGCACTTATCAAAACGAAAGAAATTAAACTGCAATTTTATATGTGGAATTGTTTATTCTGACTATATAAACTCCACGTTCCAGGCTCTTTGTAAATTCATTATTCAATATCATTGAATCAATTAACATACCCTGAGTGTTGAAAATCATAACCTTTGATGTGGTTGAAACCCTTATATGAAGATTGTTGTTGGAAACTGAAATTTCTATCCCTTCAGAATTAAGAGGTTCAATACCCGTGGTAATGGCAAATGCAGGTGTGAATTCATTGCCATAACGATCCAAAGGTACAACTGCAAATTTACACGTTGAATTCAATCCGAAATACTTAGTCAAATCAAATTGATGAGTATATGTAACCCCAAGCAAATAAGCTGCATTATTAAAGGACTCAGGATTTGATGTCATAGAGTTTGGAATAGCATATACGGAATATCGGATGTCTTGCTCATCCCCCGACCACATCAGTATTTTGTTCTGAATATTTACATTATACGGCGATGACAGGGATGGATGCGACTTCCACGAAATTGCCGGTGTAAGAGCCGGTGAAATGAATTTCTGTTCGCGCAGGTACTTGCTGAATTTGCCATTTGTTACCAGATGTTTGATGCTGTATAAAACTGCACCCGGAGCAGCATTTTTGGTGGAATTTCTGTTCCAGTCAATTTCAAGCCCGACTTCCGAATCATCAAAATTGGTAGCTGAACTTATTCGTTTTTCGGTATTTGTAAGTCCGGTTTTAAGACCGCCATTCAGGGTGTAAAGTTTTAATTCTGGTAAATCGGACGGAATCTGAGGTACAAAAACCGAAGAAATTTGTTGTGATGGTGCTTTATATGTCGATGTAAGTGCCGTCATACTCATACTTGAGTAGAAATATCTGTTAAATTTAAAAGCAACATCCGACCACCACGGGCAAAGTTTTTTATAATCCTGACCTGTACTTGTTGTAGTCCAGTACAATTGGGGTGAGATATAGTCCACTTTTCCCTGTTTCAGCCATGCAACCGGATCGCAATAAATTTGTTCGTACATATTTGAACCGGTAATACCGGCAGGCAGGGTTAAGCCTTCCGATGCGGCAACTGTCGAACTTGTTGTCCAGATTCCGAATGGTGAAACACCGAATATGACTGTTGGTTTCACTGACTGAATCGTATCATAAACATCAGCAACCATTTTGTTGACATTGTCTCTGCGCCAGTTGCTTAAAGTCATGTTAGCCGGTTTATAAAGATTTTGTGCATAAGAGTCCAGAGTGCTGTTGGTGCCGGCGTAAGCATAAAAATAGTCATCGAAAACAATGCCATCGATATCATACTTATTAATAATATCACCAACTATTTTTTTTATTAATTTACGGACTGCAGGATTTCCCGGATCGAGAATAGTAATCCCGTCGGTTTTTTTGCTTCCATCAGTGTTGTAAACTGCATAATCCAAAATCCACTCGGGGTGTAACGACCGATAATCACACACAGCACCTGCATATTTTTTAGCCGATGTTTCGAACCGGTAAGGATTGAGCCAGCCATGCAGCTCAACGCCCCGTTTATGACATTCCTCAATGGCGAATGCCAGTGGGTCGTACCCAGGATTGGTGCCCCTTGAACCACCCAGGTGGGCAGACCAGGGCTCGTAAGCTGAATTATAAAGGGCATCACTTTCAGGACGGATTTGAAAGAATATGGTATTCATATTAGCCGCTTTTACAGAATCGAGAATGGTGATAAATTCTTTTTTTTGAGCTTCAATATTGGCTGTGGTAACGCTCGTCATAGCAGTAGTGGGCCAATCGATGCGATAGACTGTAGCCATCCATCCGGCGCGCATCTCCCTTTTGGGCGACTGAGCAAGCAGAGTAGAAAAAGTAAGGAAAGTAAGAACAATGATGGAAAGTTTTCTCATTTTTCAGAAAGTTATTTGTTTTCATAAACAACCGCCTTTTCCGCAAGGAAAAGACGGTTGAATTTATTACCGTTTAATGGTCGGAATTTATTTGATAAATTTTGTGGCTTTTCCGTTGATGCGTACGATGTAAATGCCGCTTGACAGGTCACGAACATAAGTGCCGGCAGTAATCATTTTATCAATCATGATACCGTTCAGCGTATAAAGCTCGATGGTTGATACAGCATCCAAAGCAATTTCGATACCCGAATTGGTGCGCATAATACGTGCGGTTGTTTCAACTCCGTTTGCTTCGGTGGACAGCCATGTGGTGAAACGTGCCACTTCGTCGGTCATAACAGGTGCAATCATCCAGCGGTTACCCTTGAATGAGCCATCGGCTAATGATTCCCAGTTGTCGGCAACTTCGTCGTTTGTATAGTATTTATATTCGGTGTTAGGAGCAATTTTATCGCCGGCATTACCTCCGATAACAGTGCTGAAAGTACTACCTGATTTAGTCATTTCAATCGGACTTGCCCATGCATTGAAAGATCCTTTTACGAATAAAGTTGCAGGAACAGCTGAACCGGCAGCAAAACCGGCATTCAGGGTTACTTTATTGACACGGTACCAAACCGGAACATTGTCGGTTGCATTGTAAGTGCGGTTTACAGCTGTATTTACATTGTTTCCGTCGATAACACCTTCCTGATAATCCCAGTCGCCTTTTTCACAAAGGTATTTGTACTCAACTCCATCAACACAAGGAAGAATTGCTGAATATTGATTAGCAGTTCCTGTAGGATTCAATACAAAAGGATCAGCTATATCCCAGTTTTTTCCTGTAAATCCTCCGGCAATAAAGGCTTTGGAAGTACCGTTCGGAACATTGACTGTGAATTGTTTAGCCACTGTGGTTAAGTCACCGGCTTCGTAAGCACCGGCATAAGTTAATGCAGCACGGTTGGTGCCGGCGATATCGGTAAGAATGGTTGCCTGGCGGGGTACAGCTAAATTGTAATCGTCAATTGATGCACCTGTTAAATTAAAATCTCCTGTAAATGATGAAGAAAAGTTTACGTTTACTGATTTTGAATTCAAATCATTATTAGGAGTAAATCCTGTTTGCCATGCGGATAGAGTCTGTTTAGCAGCGCCACCAACATAACCAATATTTGCTGTTGCTCCTGAAACATATAAATCATTATAATTAGAAACCAATGTTCCGTTGGATTTCCATATACAATATGCATTAGCTGCATCAGTATAATTTAAAATTAAATTATTTTTCAGATTTACAATACAACCATTACCACTTATATGTATGTTTGATCTTTCAGTTGCATTTAACATATTCTGATAAACAAAAGTGTTATTATAAATGTAATAAGTGGCTGCATCCTGAATATACATTAATGAAAAAACACTTGGAACTGAAGCTCCGAGAGAACCATTAATACCCCCGATATAATTATTATACATATTTACAACTGAACCTGTTGCAGCTGTTAACCCGCTTATACCATAGACTCCACTTGTTCCTGATGTATTTGCTACTGTTAATTCAGGAATATGATTATTTTTTATATTTAATGTGCCTGCCCATGTATTCCACATTATAGTATAAGTTGTAGTCCCATTTGCCCCGCCACGGGTGTAAATTGAATTGCCCGAAATTTCAGATACTGTTCCGGTGGTACCTACATAATACAAATATACAGGTCTGATTCTACCATATAGCTGGTTATCTTTAATGTTAATATTTGTACAATATATCAGACTTCCGCTACTACCTGTAATACCAGCTGCATAAAAGGGGATGTTTGTCAAATCACCGATTGTGCAATTCTGTAATGTAAAATTATCACATGCGCCTGTACTTTGACCGTTCAGGTAAACGCCTCTTGTAGAAGTAGAAGTGCTCATTGGTGATTGATAGATAACATTAATATTCATGATGGTTACATTATCACAATTACCGTATAACTGAATGACATTTCTACCATTTGTAGCATCATTCATTTTAAAAGTAAGATCTTTTGTTGTTCCTGAAGCTGTGTTTGATCCATCAATAATAACATTACTTGTACCATTAATAGTAAATCCGGTGTACTGAGTTGCTCCTGTTGTACTAACACAACCACTGAAAGTAATTGTTGGTGTTACAGTTGCTGCAGGTTTAATTTTAATTGTAAAATTTCCGTTTGTGGTTGCTAATGCTACAGGAGCAGTTTCTGCTAAGTCTGAAGTGATTTCGAGTGTAACATCACCTGCAACACCGTTTGTGTTCAAAGCTGTCACAGCTGCACTAAGTGATGTGAAATTTGGTGCTGTTTCAGTGGTTCCCACTTTGTAAGTACCTGACATGCCATCGGCCATTGCCGTAACTGCTATCAAAAAAGCAGCCATCATTAAAGTAATTTTTTTCATAACTTTTAAATTTAAATAAATAATTGAGAGTTAATCAGATATATGTAAAGAGGCTGTTTCAAAAGAAAAATCAGATTAACTCAGAATTTCACGGTTTTGAAACAGCCTCTTTGGTTTTTTATTTTTTCATCAAACGTTTCACTGCTGTTCCTTCACCGGTTTTTACCTTTAAAATGTAAATGCCTGAAGGCAGGTCGGATACTGACAGATTGAATTCATTTGAATTTACATTTTCTGAAATCATGTTGCGTCCTTTCAGATCGAATACCAAAACCTGTTGCAGGTTGGTTCCCACACTGTTAATCCGGACATTGTCCACTGCAGGATTCGGATATACCTGAACCATTGATGAAATGTCCTTCACATTTTCAATACCTGTATGAACCACTATGAGTCGCTGAGCGGCAGGGGCAGTGGTTGTGAATTGATTGTCGGCTTTGGGTAATGCCCAGACTCCGAGTCGTTCAGAAGTATTTGAAATGACATATACATTTCCGGCGCGGTCGATTGCAAGTCCTGCAGAATTGGCTCCCATTGCAGGTTTGATGGAATGCAGCCTCGTCAGCGCAGGAACACCGTTTGCATCAAAACTTATGGCAAAAACCTTAATTTCATCCTGACAGCCCATTGCCAGAATTGTTCCGTCGTTGTTGACAGCCATTCCACCGGTATAGGAATTTACAATCAGATCAGGTGTTTTACCCGAATTGAAATTCACAAGTCCATCGGTGCCAATATGAATCAGCGATGGGATATTGGCAGCATCGGTTGCACGGTATTGTGAAATCCACCATCCGCCTTTTGCATCAGGAGCTATGCAGGAATTCATGTTTTGCTGAAGGTTACCATTCAGAGCATCATTGTAAACCACAGCACTTGGTGCCGCCTGCCACGGAGTTTCAAGAGTTCCGATGTTGTATTGAAGTACGTTTCCTGTACTTGTAGCCGTTGCATCGATATAATCTTCGTCGAAAGTGAATAATTTGGTGTCAGCACCTGTACCGGTTACCCAGCAATGTGCAATCGAGCCATGTACATTTACTCCGTTGAAGGATGATAAACCTGAAGTAGCTTTGGTTAATCCGCTGAAAACAGGTTTAAATGCAGCTGTCGGATTTTCAGGATTCATGATCCAAACACCGGGATGTGTATCGCTCCAGTCGCTGATATATACTTTTCCGTCCTGAGCCACAGCCAGTCGCATTGGAGAACTGCTGCCACCCCAGGTAACGCCACCTGCATAACTGGTAGTTCCCTGATTGGTTACATCCTGTAATGCTGAGTTCAGTATATAAACTCCATCCTGAGTGGTGCGACCATTCGGAATGGTTCCGGGTACAGTTTCGGCTGCATAAACTCTTCCGAAGAACTGACTTTCAGGATTGTTGTCGATGGCTACACCTCTCGGAGAGAAAAATTGTAACTGAACCTGATTATTATCCGAGAATTTCAGTGGTCGATCCACAGCGTCAGCTGTCACATTTACAGTCCAGTCGAATTCACCTTCGGTCAGATCGGATGAAAGCAGTGCAACTGATTGTTGACCTCTGCTCAGCGGACCGGCTTCAATTGTTTTTACTACTTCAGTTCCTTTAATGATTTTAATTGTAGTGGTATTTGAAGCTTCGTTTAATGTGAATTTCAGGTTATAACCGGTTTCGGTTTTCTCCGACTTCAGTTCGGAAGCATAGATATTGGCACGGGCAGCGGGTGTTATCGTTCTGTATCGGGCAATACCTTCGTTCTGAGCCAGTATCATTAAGTCAATATCATATCCGTTGACTTTGGCAGCCGACATCATGTAAGTGGCTTTTTGTGTGCCTAATCCGTTTTCGGGCAATTTTTCAGACACTTTTACAGCATTATTGACACCATTGGTAATATCAAACATACCTACGCCGACCTGAGTTGAATCTGTTCCGCATACAGGCGATGTCATAAATACATGTTTTGCATTTCGGAAGAAATTAATACCTGAAGCCACTGTCGGCAGTGTATACCCTGATTTTTCGGTGAAAACACCTTTAGTAGTTAACGGAGAGCGATCAGGCAGATTCCAGTCAAACTGATATTCGGTTGGAAGTACTTTTTCGCTGTCGAGATAGAAATGGTCACTTCCGGTTGGTGAAATGGTGAATTTCATCTTCTGTCCCCAGAGTGCTTCAGTGTAATTACTTGCATCGAGCATGTATTTGTAGCCGATAGCCGTTTGTCCTTCTTCGTAAAGATAGCCGATAATTCGGATGGCTTTGGTTGAACCGGTGGTTACACTCGGAGTGTAGATGGTACATTTCCAGCGTGGTCCGCTCACAGCAAAAGTTTCACCCATTACACCGTTCGACCAGTTGGCCTGTTGCTGGGTTTGAAACAATAATTTAGGTGCTACCGAATCATTATCCCATGTGTAGACTTTGAAATATCGACCCAGTGTTTCGGGTAATCCTACTGTTTCGTTGTTACAAGCCAGTAAATATCCGTCTGACGTAAAATTAATATCGCTCAGGATTCTGGTACCTCCTGTAATGCCGGTTAAATCCATTTCGCGGATTTTAGTATTATTTACGGCGTTGGCAACAATTAATTTAGGTTCTTCGGTGAGGATATAGTACTTTTCGTTTCTGTAAATTACCTTCCGGATTTGTGCCGGATTGAGCCATTCGGGTACCGAAGGTTCGGCTGTTCCGAAATTGTAATGTTTCAGAGCCACAGCACCGGCTTCCTGAACCGGGTCGGGATAATTGGGAGTTGTGTCTTTAGCAAGAATAATATTCGGATTTGCAAGTAACATTTTAGCATAAGTGGTTGTAGCTGCAGTAACTGTAACGGTAGTATCCTTTGTTGTATGGTCTTTGGCAGAAATTCTCAGTTTGTAACTGCCCGGTGTAAGATTATAAAACGCGAAAATTCCGTTGTACAGGGTATCAATCTGACAATTGTTGAGTGAATCACCGGCAGCATTCATAAGTTTAACCCTGGCTCCGTTGAGCGGTAGCCAGCGATCGGATGTTCCTGCTTTGTAAGAAAATTTTGAATTGACAATAGTTTCATCCTTACCTTTTACCCAACCACCGATTACACCGGTTGCAGGCAGATCAGCATGAAAATAATCGCAGAAATAGCGGTAAAAATTTACAGCTTCAAGTTTCCTGTAATTCTGGTTTAATAAACGGTGAGTTTCAGGTTGATAATCGTGGAAAGAACCCTCATTCAGAAATCCGGGAACAGTCAGCGGTCGTAAAACGCCCAGGCCGCTTGTATTGCCGTAAAAAGAAAAATCTCCACGATAATTGGTTGAAGTTGTATATGCAGTCCACACTGTCAGCTGATTAGTCATCATGCGTGGCCAGGCAGTCTGACACATTGTAATGCTCGAAGCCACAGTAGGTTGATTGTCATATCCATGATATAATTGCAGCAAATAATTGGTACCTGTATTGGTGCCCAGTGCGTTACTGTGGATAGAAAGAAAAGCGTCAACATTATTTGCATTAGCTTCTTCGGCAATTTCGGTAAGATTACGGTCGTCCTGATCGCGGTTTAAAACGCGCGAAATAATAACTGTGGCATTTGAAGCCTGCAGCATGTCTCTCAGAGCCAGCCCTTTTTGCAGGTTACTGTACGATTCCCAGAAACCCAAAGTGTCGCCTAATGCGTAATTGATTGTTGGCAGGTTGCGGTCGTTGGCACCATCATAACCACCATGACCCGGATTGATATAGATTTTGATTCCGGTAAAATCAGCTGCCTGTAATGAGATAAAGAAGAACATTACAGCAATTAATCCTATTATTTTTTTCATGTTATGTTCCTCCTATTTAACGTTAATACTGATAAGATACAACTGCCCTTTTTGCGTACAGAAAGCAATTTGTTTGGCGTCGGCCGAAGCAGCAGGGTACATGGCAATCATATCGCTGCTTTTTGTAAGAGTCTGGCGGATCTTGCCGTCCGACGAAGCGACGACGATAACGGATGAAATTATTTCATTTCCATCATCTTTGTCATCCATTCCTACCAGCCATTTGTCGTTCAGCCATTTCGGAGCATTTAATTTGCCAATTGATTTTACATTTGTGCCATCAATATTGCATACAAATGTTCCTTTTCCGGCAACGGTATAGGCAATTTTCTGATGATCAGGCGATACTGACGACCAGAAGTAGCTTTCATTAACGCCATTCGGAGTCAACACTTTTCTGGAATTTCCGTTATAAAGTACAAGCTTACGGTCTTCTGTTTGAATGACCGATGTTAAGCCGGCTGGTGCAATCGATTTCTGATTCAGTCTGGCACCCTTTACATAGTATGCCTGATTGGCAGAATATGCGGGAGTTAATTGTTCTCTGGTAGGAGGAACGAGTTGTTTTACAGCATTATCCCTGATCGAACGTTCGATAAGAGAGCTGAATTTCAGGTTGTTTACCAGTTCGTTCTTTTTATGTAAAATGGTATTTCCATCTTTACTTATACTCACTCCGTATCCTGCTCCGGGGTCATCGGTGATATTTTTTATCTCATTATTGCTGAATGAAATCATTTTTAAACCACGGTAACTGATGTCGGTGGCTAATAAATACTGATTGGTGGGACTGAAAACGGGATGGTAATATCCACCACCGTTTGTTCTTTCAATGGCTTTAACCGAAAGAACATCAATGTGTTGGGCATATACGAACTGCCCGATGAAAGCTAAAAATAGTAATGTTTTTTTCATAATAATACTATAAAATGAATATTAATAGATTTTTTGGAGCTGTAAAAGTAGTGATAATTTTGAATCCTGCAAACGTTTGCAAGAAATTTAATGTTAATAAATTCTTTTTAATAAATGCCCTATTTGTGCTACTTTGAATTACTTTATTCTATATTTCAGATATTCAATTAATTAAATTTAAATGAAGTTGGAAGGTGTGTGAATGGAAGGAAACAAATCACATTTAAATGATTCATTGTTAACAGATATCGCCAATGATGATGCAAAATGCTGATCAGTGAAAGCGGGATGAGAAAATTTAATCCTTTACTTTACCGGTCTGAATACCCGATCCGAATATTATTCAGTCCTTCCGGCTTGAGTAAATCAGGAATGAGTACATCTGTAAAAGTTTTTTTGCGTGAACTGTAATAATGCAGCAAAATGAAGATGTTTAATGTAAAACCGGCATAATTAAAACCCGGTTACGACTGAACCGTTTGATAATAATGCCAAATCACCTGATATGTTTTTATCCGGTTTTAAATAACGGCAAAGTTGTATGAATATATTTCAAACTAAATTGAGCCCTGAATGGAAGTAAAGGGATGTTATGTGATTTATCTTTGCAACTGAAAAAAGTTGTGGGTCTTTTCACTTTAATTTTTGCTCTGACAGTTGAAAAAGGCTCATTTCAGTACTGAAAACATTGGCAACAATGGAAAAACGATATGATAACTTTAAATATATTAATATAGTATGAAAACCAGTTCACGTTTCGTAACTTCTTTCTTATTATTAATTTTTTCTGCAATTGTTTCGGCTCAGACTTACCGGGAAATAAAGGGAAAAGTTATTGATAATAATGGTGAACCATTAATCGGGGTAAGTATTTTGAATAAGAGTTCAAAATCGGGCTCAATAACCGATATAAATGGTAGTTTTTCAATCACTAACGTAAATAAAGGGGATGTTTTAAGTTTTTCCTATGTCGGATATACGCCGCAGGAACTAAAAGTAGTCGATTCAAAAGAAATTAAAATCATCTTACAGGATGAAAATCAAAAGCTTTCCGAATTGGTAGTGGTGGGTTATGGACAGAAGAAGAAAGTGACCATGACAGGTGCGGTTGTATCAATCAATACATCTGAGTTACTAAAATCGCCCTCACCCAATGTTGGAAATATCTTAGCCGGAAATCTGAGCGGTGTGTCTTCGGTTCAGTATTCCGGACAGCCGGGAGCTGATAATCCTGACATATTTGTTCGTGGTATAGGGTCGTTGAGTACAGCCAATTCGAGCCCGCTTATTTTGGTGGATGGTGTCGAACGCAGCTTTTTCAACCTCGATCCCAATGAAATTGAAAGTGTTAGTGTGCTCAAAGATGCTTCGGCCACAGCAGTATTTGGTGTACGTGGAGCAAACGGAGTAATTCTTGTCACTACCCGGCGTGGCGATGAAGGTAGTGCCAAAGTGAGTGCGACTTTTTCGTACGGCTTTCAAACTCCCACCCGTATGGTTCAGTTTGCTGACGCCAACGAATGGGTTACCTATTACGAGGAAGCGTTGAAAAACGATGGCAGAGCTCCCGTATTCTCTGCCGAAGCAAAAGATGCTTTCCGCACCGGCAGTAATCCGCTTATTTATCCCAATGTGGATTGGATGGATATGTTGTTCAGAAAAACAGCACCGCAAAGCCAAACCAATATCAACATTAGCGGTGGTACAAAACGTGTACGGTATTTTACTTCTTTAGGTTCATTGTTTCAGGACGGGATGTTCAAAAACTACGATACCCGTTATAACGGAAACTTTTATTTTAAACGTTATAACTACCGTACCAATTTAGACATTGATTTTACATCCACCACCACGATGAAAATAAATCTTGGCGGACGCATTGAAATCAGAAATCAGCCAAGGGTGGACGATCAGACACAGTTGTTTCGTTATATTTACTGGGCAACTCCTATAGCAGGTGCAGGCATTGTTGATGGCAAATGGATCACAAGAAACAGTCTGTACATCCCCGTTAATAGTGCGGATGGTTTAAGTTCCTATTACGGAAAAGGTTTTGACAATACTACCCGAAACGATTTAAATATCGATTTTGAATTAAAACAAAAGCTGGATTTTGTTACAAAAGGCTTATCGCTGAAGGTGAAGGGAGCCTACAACAGTGTGTACAATCATGCCAAACAGCGCTCAAGTTCCATCGAAAGTTATACACCATGGTATAAAAAGGATATCACATGGATAACCGGTACTCCTGCATCCGAAATGAACGATATAGTATTTGTGAAAAATGGTGATGAAGGAGTTCTTGCTTATGGCGAAAGCTTTTCGAAAGGACGGAACTGGTACAGCGAAGCGAGCATCGATTATGCACGTACTTTCGGCGACCACAATGTAACCGCATTGCTGCTTTATAACCAGTCGCGTTCATATTATCCGGTTTCATATACCGAAATTCCCACAGGGTATGTCGGCCTGGTAGGACGTGTAACTTACGATTATAAAACACGTTATATGCTTGATATCAATATGGGTTATAACGGATCTGAAAATTTTCCAAACGATCCGAAACTCAGGTTTGGTTTGTTTCCTTCGATTTCGGGAGGCTGGATTTTGTCGGAAGAAAAATTCATGAAAAATCAGAAGTTGATAAGTTTCCTCAAACTAAGGGCTTCGTATGGTGTGGTGGGTAACGACAAGGCCAACGATAGTTACCGTTTTCTTTATCTGCCCGACACTTACCTTACTGGTGCCAACGGATATAATTTCGGCGTGAATGTTACTACCAAATTATCGGGTATTTCGGAAGGTAAAATAGGAAATCCGGTGATTACCTGGGAGACGTCGTATAAACAAAACTATGGTGTGGATGTGTCATTTTTAAAAAATAAATTGGCCCTTTCGGCCGACGTGTTTTTCGAACACCGTACCGGAATACTTGCAAGCAAAAAAAGAGATCCGGGATTTTTGGCTATGAATCTACCTGTTCTGAATTTAGGAATTGTTGATAACAAAGGTACTGAGTTTTCGCTGAAATGGCGTGACAAAATAGGCAAATTAGATTATTTTGTAAATCTGAATGCTTCTTATACGAAAAACATGATTGTATATCAGGATGAAGTTTTATCACCTTATGATTATCAGTGGAGTACAGGAAAACCAGTCGGACAGCAATTTGGAAAAAAATTCATTGGATTTTATTACGAAGGAATGACTGACAACGGAAAACCAATTGCAAAGCATGCAGGAACCCTGATGCCGGGCGATGCCGTTTACAGAGATATGAATGGTGATGGTGTAATCGATGCCAATGATGATGCTGCAATGGGTTATCCTAATTATCCGGCATTGAACGGAGGATTGACATTAGGAGTCAATTACAGTGGATTTTCAATCAGTATGCTTTGGGTTGGTGCCACCATGACATCCCGTTTACTCGAAGAAACATTCCGTGTGCCGTTTGGCTCTACTGAAAACCGGTCGTTGATGCAATCGCAATATGATAACCGGTGGACACCCGAAACGGCAGCTACAGCTACACTCCCGCGTGCTTCGTTTGCTGCAAGAGCAAATAATTACGATTTTAATTCGGATTTGTGGCTCAAGGACGCCAGCTATCTGCGATTGAAAACCATCGAAGTTTCGAAAACATTAAAATCACCCTATTTTAAAAAACTGGGAATTTCCCAGTTCCGCGTTTTCGGTAATGCGTATAATGTGTTGACATTTGACTATCTGAAAATAGCCGACCCTGAAACACAAACAAGCAGTCGACCTACTTATCCCACAATGCGTATTATGAATCTTGGTTTAAATGTTTCGTTTTAATCTTTAATTGATATGGATATGAAAAAATTAAATAAATTACTGATTGGTATCTTTATTACTGCTATAATAGCTTCCTGTACCGATGATTTTAAATTCGGGAACAATTTTCTTGACAAAATGCCGGGTGAAGACATTACTATCGATACGGTGTTTTCGAAAGCCGAATTTGCACAACAATTTTTGTGGAACAGTTATTCTACCTTGTTTTATGGCTTGAACTGGGATTGGACCGACCGTGGAAATGCCATGAACATGGGTTTGCCCGAATCACTTACCGATAATTTTCAAAGTTATCTCACCTGGGATAATGTTAATAAAATGTATTATACCGGAAAATACAATGCTTCGGAGGAAAGTAATCAAACTGTTTATAATTACACACTTGAGGGCAGTTGGGTTGGAATCCGGAGTGCATATATATTTATCGAAAATATTGACAGGGTGCCGGACATGGATGAGGCTACCAAAGCACGTCTCAAGGGCGAAGCAAAAATGATTATTGCCTGTCATTATGCCGATATGTACCGTCATTTCGGTGGTTTGCCATTGGTTAAAAAAGCATTTACCACACAGGACGATTTACAAATTCCACGGGCCACAGCCATGGAAACGCTCAAATTCATTACCAACCTTTGTGACGAAGCTCTTGCTGTTTTACCATGGAAATTACCTGCCGAAGACGTGGCAAAATGGGACGGTCGTTTCACCGGAGGAGCTGCTCTGGGGTTAAAAATCAGAATGTTACTTTTTGCAGCAAGTCCACTGTTTAACGATGATGTTCCGTATTACACTGCAAAAAAATATGAGTCGATTGATAAATTCCATGTTTGGTTCGGTCGTAAAGATCCCGGCATGTGGAATGATGTTGTCACTGCCTGTGAGCAGTTTATGCAGCTTAATTCTCAGGATCCTCAGGGAGGATATATGCTGGTGTCAGGCGATTATCGCATGGCTTTCAGACAATCGTACTTTGCACGTGGCAATTCCGAAATGCTGATTTCAACCCGTATCCGGTACAATGTTCCCGACTACTGGAATGCAAATTATTACTGTTTACAGTCACTGGGCTCGTATGGTGCCGTAACACCGACCCTCGAATACAGCAATTTATTCCCAATGGCCGATGGTACACCTTTCGACAAAACAATATGGGACAAAGATACGCTTGCAATTGCAAAAATTAATGCTCCCGGCGATACTGTATTTCTTGATCCGTTTGCTAACAGAGATCCCCGTCTATACGAAACCTGTTTGGTGAATAATGCTGATTATCAGGGTCGAAAAGCTGAGTTGTGGATGAGTGGACGTGAACGTGGCAATCAGCTCGAAGCAGGTGCTGCAGCTACGGGTATAGGCTTATATAAATTTATTCTGGATAAAACAACTGCCACTTCGATAGGTGCTCCGGCACAATGGCCCTACCTTCGACTGGCCGAAATCTACCTGAGTTATGCTGAAGCTCTTAACGAAGCCGGTCGTACAAATGATGCTTTTTTCTGGGCCGATCAGGTACGTGCCAGAGTGGGTCTTAAAGGCCTGAAAGATTCATACACCAATAAAGTATGGACCAAAGAAGCCTTCAGGGAAGAAATTCTGAATGAGCGATCGCGGGAGTTCGGACTTGAAAATGTACGGTTGTTTGATTTGAAGAGATGGAAACGGGAGGACGATTTCAGAAAACGGTTGTCCGGTGTTCGCATAAAACGAATCTATCGCAATGGTGCGGTTGTGCCTAACCGATATTCTTATACCAAATTTACTCTATTCAAACGTGCCATTCAGGATGGCGAAGGTGGTGTGAAAAACTTTGATCCTAAATGGTATATGGCAGCATTTCCGATAGCTGAGATTTATAAGGATTACGGGTTAACTCAAAATCCGGGCTGGTAAATATTGTTAATAAATTAAATTCAAAATATTATGAATAAAAAATATATTTTACCCCGTTTTGCAGCAGCCTTCTTACTTTTATTTGCAGGCTGTTTATCGGCACAGGAGCTAAGTTCTGAAAAACAGGATGAAATAGTGGAACAGGGCAACCGGATCACCCAATCCAAAAATGAATCGACCGCTTCGACTTCGGTGATTACATCAGGCGAAATCATGAAAAGTTCGGCACTGAATACATCAAACAGCCTTTATGGTCTTGGTTTGGGTTTAACGTCACTGCAAAATGACGGACTCGAATTTCAGGTGAATACAACTTTTACTATTCGCGGAACAGGTAGTTTTTACAACAATAACCCGCTTGTACTTGTGGATGGTTTCGAACGACCGTTAAATACGATAACAAAGGAAGAAATTGAATCCATTACCATTTTAAAAGATGCTGCTTCACTGGCTTTATATGGTTTCAGAGGTTCAAACGGTGTCATACTCGTAAAAACCAGGACAGGCGTTATCGGAAAGACGAAAATTGAGGTTTCGTACGACCAGGCTTTTTTGCAAATGCGTAGAAAACCTCAGTTTGCAGATGCTCAGACGTATGCAAAAGCTGTCAATGAGGCACTTACAAACGATGGAATAAGCACTCTTCGTTATACTGCCAACGAAATTGAAGCATTCAAATCGGGGAAATTTCCGGATTATTATCCTAACGTTGACTGGATGAACGAAGTTTTGAAGGACAATGCCATTTCAAATATTTACAATATTGGAATCAGCGGAGGAACTAAAGTGGTACGATACAATACAGTTATCAATCTGCAAAACCACGACAGTTATATGAAGCCGGAAAATATTGTATCTTCATTTTCTTCACAAAACAAGTATTCGAAACTCAATATCCGGACAAATTTAGATGTTCAACTCAGCAAAACCACCAATTTTAGTGTAAAGTTGCTCGGTTTAATTTCCGAAACCAACCGGCCGGGTACTCAGATTACCGATATTATGCCCCGATTGTTTAATACACCGGCAGCAGCATTTCCCGTTAAAACATCGGGTGCCGAATGGGGTGGGAGCGATACCTGGACCAATAACCCGGTGGCAATGATTGCAGCCCGTGGTTATGGCAAATCCAATGCCCGTACCTTATTGGCTGACTGGACTCTTTCGCAGGATTTATCGGATCTTGTTAAAGGATTAACAGCTGAGCTGAGCGTGGGTTTCGACAATTCAGCTGATTATTGGGAGTCAATGTCGCAAACCTATCGTTATCAGAAAAATACAGCTCAAATTAGCGCCGACGGTACTTCATTAAGCAATCAGCTTGCTACACTTGTAGGGACTAATTCCAGCCCTAATTACTCAAGTTCGCTCGGAAGTCAGTGGCGTAGTTTCGGAGCTTTCGGGAAGTTACAATACGAAAGAAAATGGAAAACAATGAGCATGAATTCCCAATTAATGTTTATGCATGATCAGTACATCGGAAACGGACAATTCTCAACCAGTAACCGTGAACGCATTAGTGCTTATACGCATTTGGGTTTCCGGAATCGCTACTTTATCGATTTATCCCTTACTGCACAGGGTACAAACCGCCTCGAGCCCGGAAATAATACCGGCCTTTTCCCCGCAGTCAGTTCGGCATGGTTGCTTTCCGGTGAACCGTTTCTGAAGGATATTGAAGCCATCAATTATTTAAAAATCAGGGCTTCGTACGGAATTGCCGGCAACGATTATACAACTTCAAACGAATTGTTTAAACAGACTTACGGCACAGGTGGTTCGTATTTCTTTACCGATAATTATACATCCACTGCAGGTATGTCGGAATTACGACTCGCGACTGCTGGCCTGACTTATGAAAAATCACATAAAAGCAATGTTGGTATCGAAGGAAGGTTCCTGAATTTAATCAGCTTAACTGCCGAAGCATTTTACGACAGACGTACTGATATTTTAGTGAGTACCTCAGGAACAGTTTCGGGTGTTTTGGGTGCAACTGCTTCTATGTCGAACGATGGAATTATTGACAACAAAGGCATTGAAATAGGATTAAGTGTAAATAACGAACAGGGTGATTTCAAATACAATATCGGAGCCGGATTTACCTATACCAGAAGTAATATTGTGAATAGAAATGAAGGATTTGTACCTTACGATTATCTGAAACAAACCGGAAAACCGGTCAATCAGCTTTTCGGATACGAAGCCATCGGCTATTTTAAAGATGCCGCTGATATTCAGGCAAGTCCCGCACAATTATTATCAACCGTTATGCCGGGCGATATCAAATTTAAAGATCAGAACGGTGATAACCGAATCAACGAGATGGATAAAATTGCTTTGGGATACAATACTGTTTGTCCTGAAATGTATTTTTCGGCAAATATAAGCCTCGAATATAAAGGAGTCGGAATAGATGCAAATTTTCAGGGTGTGGGTAATTACAGTGCAGTACTCAATACAGCAAGTTTGTTCTGGCCTTTACGAAACAACAACAATATTTCGGAATATTACTACGAAAACAGGTGGACACCCGACCATCAGGATGCACTTTTCCCCCGCCTGACAACGCTACAGAATGATAACAACTTCAATGTGAACTCCCTGTGGCTGCGCGACAGGTCGTATCTGAAATTACGTACCTGTGAAATATTTTATAAGCTTCCGAAAAGCATGATTGAAGGCACTTTTATTTCGAAGGCAAAAATTTATTTAAGAGGTATGAATCTGTTCTCCATTGATAATCTGAAAATTGTCGATCCTGAAGCTTCCGGAACCGTGTTACCACTATCGGCTTCAATGCACATTGGAGTAAATCTTATATTTTAAAATGTAAAATCAACCATGAAATTCAATGATATGAAAACAAAAATATTTTTACTGTTGTGCTTGATTTTGACTGTCAGCTCCTGTACCGATTTTTTGACCTATGATGAGACATCATCATATTCCGAAGATCAGGTTTTTACGGTATATTCCCGTGCTACACAAATGGCAACTAATATTTACTCCTATCTGGAATCCGATTTCGGAAATGTGAACGATGCAATGCGTGCCTGTGGTACCGATGAGGCTGAATATGTTTGGCCGGCTTCGAATGTACACACATTTTACAACGGAACCTGGAGTGCTATCAACACGGTGGATGATAAATGGGCTTTTTACTATAAGGGAATCAGAGCCGCAAATTTGTTTCTCGAAAAAGGTGCCGGTCAGACTTTTGAAGAAAACAAGTACCAGTCGGGCTATGATAAGGCTATGCTTAAATACAACAATCTACAATACGAAGTACGTTTTTTACGGGCATATTTCTATTTCGAATTGCTGAAACGTTATGGTGGTGTACCTTTGATTACCAAAGTACTTACTCCGGACGAAGCAAATCAGGTCACAAGGGAAAGTTATGATAAAATTTCTCAGTTTATTGTCGACGAATGTACCGAAGTGGCGAAATATCTTCCCAAAGCTTATGATGCAACCTACGATCTGGAAACCGGACGCGTGACACGTGCTACAGCTTTGGCTTTGAAATCCAGATGTTTACTTTATGCCGCAAGTAAACTGCATAACCCTGCAAACGACACACAAAAATGGGTGGATGCAGCCAAAGCTTCCAAAGAAATTATCGATTCAGCCCTTGTTTACAAAATTAATCAGCTGATTGGTTATGATAAGATACCGAATAATATTGCCCTGACCGAACTGATTTTTGCCCGTCGCGAAGCTAATTCAGGTACTTTTGAAGCTTTGAATTATCCGATAGGTTTCGAAGGTGGAAAATCGGGAACCTGTCCGACACAAAATCTGGTGGATGCGTATGAAATTAAAAAGTCGGGTTCACCGCTGGATGGTACCTACTTTAACTGGAACGATCCGGCTCAGGTAGCCAATCCTTATGTCAGCCGGGATCCCCGTCTGGGATATACGGTGGTGCTGAATAATACACTCTGGGCTTATGATGAACGTGTGGAAGCCTGGACCGGAGGCAATAGCGGTTCACCAAAAACAGGTGCCACCCCGACAGGATATTATCTGAAAAAGTATGTGGATAAAAATGTAAGTTTCAAACCGTCGGGTGTTAATAATTCACGTCATGTATGGGTGATTTTCCGGTATGCCGAAATTCTGTTAAACTATGCCGAAGCATTGAATGAAGCTTTCCCCACCCCGAATTATAAGGACGCTACCTTTACACTTTCGGCTGTGGAAGCTATAAATCTGGTTCGTAAAAGAACCGGTGTGGCACTTGTTGCTATACCCGCTACCATCAATAAAGACGATTTCAGAGTAAAAGTACGCAATGAGCGCCGCGTTGAACTTGCCTTCGAAGATCATCGCTTCTGGGATATCCGACGCTGGATGATTGGTCCCGAAACTGTTGCTATCAAACGTACACGCATCGAAAAGGACCCGGTTTCAGGTGTATTTACTTATTCTACTTACACTACTAACGACAGAATCTGGCAGGACAAAATGTATTATTATCCGATTCCGCTTACCGAAATTTATAAAAACGGGAATTTGACCCAAAACCCCGGTTGGGAGTAAGAAATGAATTAAAAAAGGAGTTGTATCAAAAGATTATTCTGAACGCAAATTATTCAAATTTACACAAATTTCAGACTCCTGATGTTGGTATTTTGCAGATATACAGATAATTATTATATCCGGAAGTTTGCGATAGTTTGCGAACCAACAGTCAGTGCATCTGAATTTGCGTTCATGTTGTTTTGATACACGCTCTTTTTTTTAGTATTGGTCAAATATTCAACTTTTTTGTGCCTGTAGTAAACCTTTTTTCTTTGAATTGATTGTTTATTTGCAGTAAAAATTTTTCTGATTTTAATTTATCTCAAAATCTAACAAAATTAAAATTTATATTATGAAACAAACATTACAACTTGTACTTATTGCACTGATTTGCTTTTTACAAATTCAAAATGTGACAGCGCAACTTACTCCGAAAAGTTTAGGAACTCCGGTTTACAACGGACAGGGAAACCCCGCTACAGCTAAATTTATTCAGTTAAACACCATTAAAGACAGTGTTACCTATACACAAAAAGCCGAAGGATTTAATGTCGTCACAAAGGGTGCACAATGGATTCCTGTCACCTGGTATGCAACTTCCGACTCAGGATTCGTAGCAAACGGGGCATATACTGTCGAGGCAAAAGTTGCCGTTGCAAAATCCATGAAAAACGGATTTCAGATTGAAATGGAAGGTACGCCCGGCAAACGTTTTAAAATTGACATTGACACAACTGCTGTATACAACATGACCTATTCGCCATCAACATCAAAGGAAGTGATTCTGAATAATTTAGATAACCGGGGAATGCATACTTACCGTGTGGCAATTGACAATTCGGATAAAGCGCATATTTATCGCGACGACGTAAAAATCGGAACTGCTGATGCTGATGGTTTGGTCAGCTCAACTGCTTATTACAAGGATATTGAAGTAATTCAGGAAGATCAGTTTTTCGAGGATTATATTACCAGTTTTAATCCGGCTTTCCCTTCTCCGCTGAATTATGCAACTCATGCAACTTTTAAGGGTCAGATGGCAAATTTTGACATTACGTATAGTAACTGGGCTTATATGGGTATCGACACTGTTAAAGCCAATGTAAAAGCGGGTAAAACATCCATGTGGTTCAATAACGGAACAACAGGTGAATTGAAATTCCTCAAAAAAGGTCTTTCGGCAGGTAAATACAAACTGAGCTTCTGGTCGAAAACCAAAGCTGCAGGCGAAGCTTACAAAGGCAGCATTAAATATGTCGGCACCGATCCGGGTGTACCTGCAGGAACAGGTTCCGATCCGGATATTATTTTATTGCCGGCAGCTACTTTAGTACCTGATAACAGAAATTTCAACTATCGTGAATATCCGTTTGACCTGCCTAAAGATGGTGATGTGCTGATTACTTTCCATAATGGCTGGTCAAATACTCAAAAACCCGGTTGGGCAAATATATGGTTCGACGATTTGCGCATTGCAAAAGTAGTTCCGCAACCATATCTGCGTTTCGGTAAAGACAATGAAGCGGGTGTAACCGACTTTACACTCGGTTCAGTAACTTACGACATGACAGGTGCTTATTCTCCTGCCCCGAATGCCACCAACGAAATCAGAAATTCTATTGCTGATTTGTCAGTATCAAACAACAGCGGTCTGTTGAATGTTAACTACACATTAGAAAACAGTTCCAAAGCTGATATTCAGCTGCTTGATCTGAGCGGACGTATGTTGTATCAGCAAAATATGTCAGCAAATGCAGGTTTAAATACTGTTTCGATTGCTTCGACGGGTTTGAAAGGAGTTTATTTACTGCGTGTAATTTCGAACGAAACAGCTAAAACTGTAAAGGTGGAAGTTAAATAATATCCTTTACCTGCCCTCAAAAGAGGTTGAAATATCAATATTTAAGTTTTTAAACAGAAAATGTGAGTAATGAGATTTGTTAAAATTAAACGCACTTCCATTAAAACAGCCCCCGACACCCTCTTTTGTGGGCGGGGGTGCAGTTTTATTTTCTTATTTTGTATAATCTCTGTTTTTTCCTCTGCACAGCAATTATCGTGGACAGGCAATGCTGATAAAATATCGTTGTTCAACAGCGCCAACTGGCTCGATGAAGGAACAAAAAGTATTTTTAGCGGAAGTCTGACATCGGATGTTCCCGTAAACCGGAATGTATACTTTGGTGTGAATGCAACCATCGGAACCGATAAGGAAGTGAAAGGTGTTTTCGATGCCGGAACAGGAAACATAAAATTCAGCAAATCGAAAATTCGTACTGATTATGGTGAGGTTTCCGGTTTCAAATCGACGGGCAGCATTTCGCTCGACAGCGCCATTTTACTTACCGGTTTTGTAAATGCACCTCAGATAGTTATAAGTGGAAATTCGCAATTGCATTTGTACGAAAGCAATGCCATTGCGGCCGATACAAAAATTGATATTCAGGGTGAGGACGCCTGGGTGTTTTTTCATTCACTATCGCCACAGGAAGTAATTGATCGTTACGCCAGACAAATAACCATTGATGGCGTGGCATCTATTCCCTCCAGTAATTGCAGAATTACAGAATATTACGATGGTGCTGTGGTAATTCCTCACCGTTCTTCCATTAAAGCACTTTACCTCTATTCGGGAGCTAATCTGACAGGAACAAGCAAGTATTTCAGAGTAAGTTACAGCACGAGCGCTACCGGAAATATCGGAGTGAACGGAACCAATAAAGCTGCGTCGTTTATTCTCAAAAAAGGCTATATGGCCACTATTGCCCAGAATCAAAACGGCACAGGTGCCAATAAACTATATATTGCCGAAGACAGCGACATTATCGTTAGCGGAAAGATAAACGGGAAAAATGACACTGTAAATTTTGTCAGGGTTGCACCATGGCGCTGGATAAGTAAAAAAGGAGCCGGCGGTACAATGACTGATTTTAATACCGGATGGTCGTATAACTGGGGGGCATCATTGTCATCATCAACTGAAAATGAATATGTTCCCATGCAATGGGCAACCTGGAACATCGATACAAATGTTGAAAATCTGAAGACAAAGCCCGATGTGACTCATCTTTTGGGATTCAACGAACCCGATCATTCAGAGCAGGCAAATATGACTGTTGAACAATGTCTTACGCTATGGCCCAAATTAATGGCAACCGGATTACGTTTAGGTTCACCTGCAATAACCGACCTCGTTCAGTTGAATGATTTTATGGATAAGGCAATTGCACGTGGCTACCGGGTTGATTATATCTGTCTGCATAGTTACGAAAAGCGCACGGGTGATAATTACGTAAATACAATTTACAAACCCCTGTATGATAAATATAAAATTCCGCTATGGATTACCGAATTTGCATACGGTGCACCATGGAACACCACCACAAGCGACAATATGCTCAGCTATAATAACGGAAATAAAGATTTTATACGCAAGATGGATGCTGCACCTTTCGTTGAGCGCTATGCGCTTTTTGCATGGTCAAACCCGGTATTATCCACTGATTCTCTGTTTTACTCTTACGAAAAATTGGTGGGTTCACCTGTTGGATCAATTTCAAAATCGGTACTCTCGCCCAGAGGAATTTTTTATCGCGATTTCGAAAGTCTTCCATCCAGGGGCAATCCGTTGATTTACAGGGCGAAAATCTCTAAGGCCAAACGTGAATTAGCCGATTTGGCACTTGCAGCCGAATATGATAATAAATGTTACAGTTTTATTTCGCGAAATAACGATGGTACTTCCCGACGTAAGATTCAGATATCTGTCAGTTCATCCAAATTAAATACAGCTTATATCGGCGGAGATGGTACGGCAACTGCATCGTCAACCGAATCGTTTTTATTTGTAAAAGCCGGTGAAAACAAATACCGCCTGAAGGTGAATAACAATTGCCTTTTTCTGAGTGTTCGCAACGACTCGGTTGTAGTTGAAGCCGAAAGTACTGCAAATAAGCAAATATGGGAAATTGTACCTGTCACCGGAACTGTATATGTGGCGCTCAGAAATGTTGGTACAGGTAAGTTCATAAATCCTTTAAACAACAGTATGGCTATTGCAACCCTGATATCTACCATCAATTCGGACGATATAAGTGCAGTACGAACAGCTCAATGGCAAATTACGTCATCAACGGTTTGCAATTGTACCGATCCTTCGCTTGGTGTTTTCGATATGAAAGTGTATCCGCTGACAGGAAATGCACCTCTTACTGTTAAAATGAGTGGTGCCTCACTTACCAAAGAAAACAGGGATGCATTTTACCGCTGGTATGTTTTTCAGGGAGCAGATACCCTGGTTTCTACTTATTATAGTCAGGAATATACCTATACAAATCCCGGAACTTACCGGATTCAGGTTCGGGGCAGGGATTATGTTTCGCGCAATACCACCAAAGAATTCACAGTGACTGTAAATTCTCCGGCCGGTTTAAAAAATACAACGGGTGCTGAGGTGAGCGTTTTCCCAAATCCTGTACAGGGTGATCTGAATATCTCCGGTATTGCTCAGGGTGAGGAAATAACAATTTATAATGTTCAGGGTAAACAGGTTTTGCATCAGGTTTATAACGGTAAAAGTATCAGTACATTTAATTTACCGTCCGGATTTTATCTTCTCAGGTGCAATGGATATAACCCGGTAAAGCTTTTGAAAAACTAAAAATATGTTTTGGTCAAATCATCCTCCTTTTTGAATGATGATTCGACCTTCATTTCAACTTTCGATTATACCTTTACCGAACAAAACAGTACAATTAATCTTCAATCAAAAATTCAGAATTTATGAAAAAAAAATTACAACTTTTATTATTTTTGTCAGTGCTGTTTATCCCTGTTATCAATGCACAAACAGTGATTTTCGCTGATAATTTTGATAGTTATACCGTGGGAGCTTCGGTTACTACACTGGGTTATACAGTATGGGAAACAGGTGCTTATATAAAGGCAGATGTTCCGGGCAATAGCGGTGCAAATTATATCAATATGGCAGGTACTGCGGCAAAAAGTAATTATGTCAGAAAAACAGTTGCTGTTACTGCAGGTCATAATTATACTTTCAGCGCATTTACCATGACACCTGCTACCAAGAATCATGCTATCGGTTACAAACTGGTTTCAGGAGCCAGCACAAACTCGGCGTTATTTACCAACAATACCTGGACTGAACACAGCATTTCATTTACGGCTGTTAATTCCGAAAATGTTGACTTATTTATTTACATTTATGGTGCAAATACCGTAAATTCCGACGATTGGAAACTGATTGACAATTCTGTATCCACAGCTACACAAAATACATCTTCTGCTTCTGTTCAGCTTACCAGGTCCGGTTTAAATCAGTTTTCAGTCAGTGGATGTGAAGTGAATAGCTGTTTGTTGTATGACATCAACGGAAGATTGCTTCAGACTGCATACAAAAACCGCTTTGATGTCGGGAATGCCTGCGGTAAAGGTGTTTATATAGCTAAAATAACTGATAAATCAGGCTTGGTTTATCATCGTAAATTTATATTTTAGTTTTTTGGGTTGCTCTGGTTGGTTGTTAAATGAATCACTTTTTCAATCAGAAATTTTTATTCAGCCGGTTATTCAGTTTAGAATAGCCGGCTATTGATTTTTTTATCCTGATTTCAGATGACAGCTTTGCTGAAAACTTGTATATATTGTGAACCGGAAGTTGATGTTGTTTTTTGTTTCTGTTGATCTGAATAAGATTTCAGTGATATGCCCGTGAATGATTGAATGATACAACTCAGTAACGATATTCCGGTAATGTCTGATTGTTTTAATTCTATGATTCTTATGGATATAACGTTTTTCAAAAAATAATAATTAACTATTCAAAAGAATCTCAACATCAGATTCCTGAGATTTGGAGGTATTGGTCGTGATTTCTAATTGTGCTACAAAATCAAATCGTCCGGAAAGGACGTCGGAGGTAATTCATCACATCTCATGATTCACTTATTAAATACTTATGTTCCGTTTTTACATTTTTAAAACAGATGTATTTAATTTTCCTGATTGTGTAAGTTGAAAGCTTTTAAATATCTTTGTATCCATACTTTAAATTTTTAATAAGATATTTCATGAAAAAATCCCTTTTGCTGGTGTTTTTGTGTCTTTCAGAAATTACTTTTGCACTTCATCCCTATAAACCGGCCGTAAAAGTTCCACAGAAAGTGGACGGGAAAAAATTAGTTTTCAGTGAAGAATTTAACTATAAAGGAAAACCGGATACCACTATCTGGAATTTCGAGCAGGGATTTAAGCGCAATCACGAGTTGCAGTGGTACCAGAGCGATAATGCCAGTTGCATTGATGGCAGGTTAATTATCGAAGGCAGGAAAGAGAATTTTCCCAATCCGGATTTTGTTGCCGGAAGCAAAGACTGGCGAAAAAACAGGGAGCTGGTAAATTTTACTTCTTCGTCCATTACCACTGCCGGCAAAAAATCATGGTTATATGGCAGGTTCGAGGTACGTGCCCGCATTGATACTACAATGGGTTCGTGGCCTGCAGTGTGGTTGCTTGGTTCGGGTAGTGAGTGGCCATCGTGCGGCGAAATTGATATGATGGAATTTTATCGTTACAACAACCAATCGACAATTATGGCTAATGTTGGTTGGGGAAGTAAAGTTCGCTACAAACCTGTATGGAATAATTTCAGAATACCATTAACAGATTTGCTGAGGAAAGATAAAAACTGGGTAAAAAAATATCATGTGTGGCGAATGGACCGGACACCTGCCGAAATCAGACTTTTTGTGGACGATGTTCTCTATAACACAACCAGTCTCAGCGAAACAATAAATGCCGATGGCTCTAATCCCTTTACAAAACCCATGTATCTGATTCTGAATCTGGCCCTGGGGTCAAACGGTGGAACACCCGATGTTACAAAATTTCCCCTTATCTTCGAAATTGACTATGTACGTGTATATCAATAAAATAATTTTTTAATGAAAGGATTAAAACTGATTTTGACCGGAGTCATCGCAGGACTTCAGCTTGCCAGTGCTCAAATCATAACGCCATCCGATAAACCTGACAAAACTCAGAAATTGTTGATTGAACGCGGATATGGTATGTTTATTCATTTTGGGGTAAATACTTTTACAAATCTCGAATGGTCGGATGGTAAAACGCCGGCATCAATGTTCAATCCTTCAAATCCCGATTGCGACCAATGGGTGAGGGTAGCTAAAGATGCTGGTTTCCGGTACGTGCTTCTGATAACCAAACATCATGATGGTTTTTGTTTGTGGGACAGTAAATACACCGACTACGATGTGGCTTCATCGCCTGTAAAAACGGATGTGGTAGCTGCAGTTTCGAAAGCCTGTAAAAAATACGGTTTGCAGTTCGGAGTGTATTATTCTCTTTGGGACAGGCATGAACCTTCGTACAGAGACCCTGACAAATCGAAATATGTGGATTATATGATCAATCAGCTCACCGAGCTGCTGACAAACTACGGACCTGTATGTGAACTGTGGTTCGATGGTGGCTGGGACCGCAAAGTAGCCGACTGGGAACTGGACCGGTTGTATCAGCATGTTAAAAAGTTACAACCCTATTGCGCCGTGGGAGTCAATCATACTATAGCCATAGAACCCGGAAGCCGGAAATTTGCTTTGCCGGACTCAATGATAACGGATAATAAATATACTTTTCAATATTTTCCGGGCGATTTTCGCCTGTGGGATCCGAAAATTGCACATAAAGCGGATAAAAAACAGTATCTTCACAACGGTGAATCGTATTATATGCCCTTCGAACACACTATTTGTCTGAGTAACCGGTGGAACTGGTTTCAAAAAAAGGAACTTATACCGGCAAGAGATTTGGATGAATTAGAGGAATTATTTTATTGGTGCACAGATAACGACAATACTTTAGTCATTAATGTTCCGCCGGACCAAACCGGTCGGATTCGTGAACACGAGGCAAACGCAGTGATTGCATTGGGCAGACGACTGGGCATAAAAAAGAACAGATCCCTGCCCCGTAACGGAAAATTTATCTCTACAGGAGTCCCCGCTGTTGCTTCTTCTGTTTTGAATAATGACAATTTAAAGTTCGGAGCAAAGTTAGCCATCGATGGTGGAATGCAGACCCGCTGGGCTGCAGCCGATACGCTGGCGACGCTCGAAATTACTTTGGACGAAAAACTGCCTTTTAATAAAATCTCCGTTTTTGAATATCCCGACATTATTCAATCAAAAGATCAGTTTTCTACTTACCGTACTAATCGGATACAGTCTTATTGTATTGATATATTGCATGATAATGCATGGAAAACAATTTACATGAGCGAAATGCCGATGGGCGACTGCAAAGTCATTCACTTTCCGAAAACGTACAAAACCAAAAAACTCAGGTTCAGAGTACTTAAAGCCACGGCTCCGCCATCCATTACAGAGTTGAATATAATATACAAAAAATGAAAAAAAGTACCGGTTATTTTTGTTGTTCTATTAAATGAAGGTATTCATTCAGATAGAATTTATATACATCACGCGGGTTAACTTTGTGTTTTTTGCAAACTGCAGCAGCTATACCCACTGCAGCTCCCATTTGACCGTTAGTATTCATTACACGTGGTCCTCCCAGACCGGTGTGTGAACAGCTGAAATTACGTCCGGCCATGAATAAATTGCTGATATTCCGTGAATATAATGAACGGTAAGGGATGCTGTACATACCGGCTTTATAAAATATAGCCTCCGATATAAAATCCGGCATCTCTTTGTCACGAAGGTTTTCCTGATAATGCACATCCACAGCGCGTGTTTCAAATACGACAGCATCTTCAAATGGTGTTGAATGCCGAATGTCGTTGAAAGTATAAATATAATCGCCTGTCAACCGACGTGACTCACGTTTACCCAGCTGATATGCCACCCATTTTAACTGCAGACTGTCTCTGTCCTGAGCATTACTAAAATTGTACGGTACTATTTTTCCGTTTACAATCATTTTAGTTTGTTCGGTAGGATGTTTATAGTTATAGAACGAACCGTATATTGCCCTGAAAAAATGATCGCGAATTGTTTCGGCATCTTCAATCTGATTCAGGTCATTTTTTGAATACTCCCACTGCCATTCTCCATTTTTAAAGGCAAAGTTTTTAGCCACATCCATTGCCCATGGCACCCGGGGGAAATCAGCAACAGCACCTGAATTTTCCGAATTCCACAAAAGCGAAGATCCCATTACAACACTATCTTCCTTTTCAGGGCTCCAAAGCCAACCATATTTATCCAGTTCTTCGTTGTATTTCGAAGCCGGTTCACGACCGTAATTATAATCAGCGCCGGCCCGATAACCTATCCAGCCATCTCCTGTACAATCCACAAAAAGCGGAGCTTCAAAGCGGATTATTTTTCCTGTGGATATATGTTTTGCATCTACCGAGCTGATTTTATGCTTTCTCGTTTTTACTTCAAAAGCTCTGTAATTCAAAAATAAACTCAGATTCTGAATTTTCATCATATTATCCATGCGTTTCTTCTGATCATTTTCAGCTTTCGCTGATCCGTTAGGATAATGTTCTGTATCAATTAGTTTAAGAATCCGGTCGAACTTGCCATGTATGCCCAGTGTGTGAACTCTTACTTCTGAACTGGCATTGCCGCCCAACAACGGACGGTCGTGAACAAGAGCGACTTTCATTCCCTGCCCGGCAGCAGCAATGGCTGCAGAACAACCGGCTATGCCACCACCAACTATTACCAGATCAAACTTTTGCAATTGAGGTTTGATGCCATTTTTAACATCTTCCTGTTTTTGTCGGACTTTTAATTCAGATAAAGTAAGCGGTAATTTTTCATCTTTGTTTCTACTTATGCATATAGCATCACATCGTCCTTCAAAGCCTGTCAAATCATGAACTGTAAGTTCTTTTTCACCTTCGAAGAGGCTGATTTCTCCCGCATATTCCCAGTTCCAGCCTGTGTTTGTGCCCAATTCATTACTCAGTTGTTTACCATCAATCAACAGCAAAAAACGCCCCGGAGCTGCATGGTTGCCGGGTACCCAGTTTTTGGTACGAGCCCAGACAAAATACTTTCCCGTTTTTTTTATATTTATTCGTGTTGTAGCATCCTTAACAGGAATTCCCATACCGTGAGCCAGTAAATATGGTGAGCCCATCTGATCCGCAAACTGCTGGTCAATCACCCAGCCTCCGGGATTAGAAAAGCTTTCGGCTTCAATAAATACAGATTGTGCATATACGTTAATAAAACCGGGGAAAAAAAACAGAAAGATGAAAAGCAGCTTATTCATTTGATGTGTATTTTGTTTCGTAGAATCCTCTGATGCAAAAATAATCTATTATAATGAAAATATTATCCGAAACCGGTTCAAATTCGTGTGGTAATGTTTCAAAAACAGTAGGATACAGATAATAATTTCTAACTGGCATAAAATATAATCTCTGTATTTAAAATCAGATTGAACCGATTATCAACCTTATTGAACCGGGCATTAACTTTAAATTGCAGTAATAAAACTATCTTTGCAATATACAAATCAGGCTATAAATTACTATCGTATGAAATCAGGAAGAATTCTTTTACTCATTCTTTTGAAGCTTGCTTTTTTATTTCCGGTGATATCACAAAATCTTGTGTGGACGGGGTTGGCGGGAGATGGAGCTTTTTTTAATGAGTCTAACTGGAAAAATTCAGTGACAAATGCAGCTCCTCCGGCGGGTACTCTCGATCCTGGTGTGCCCATTAATGCTCAGCTTGCCATACAAAATGCAGGTGCTGTGGTGGGTGGAACTTCAGGGGTTTCGAACGATATTCTATTTGGTACCGGCAATCTGACAATACGGAATTCTACCCTCAAACTGGCAGCAGGTAAAGGTATCGATATGGGTAATGCTAACAATTCATTAGCAATTGACAGCGCTGTTGTAACAACCGGTTTTTTGAAAAACACCACCCTGACTATTTCGGGTGACGCTAAACTATATCTTAATAATGTCAATCCATTCGATGCCTCCACAAATATTAACATTAGCTCGAACGATGCCTGGATTTTTGTGCCGAATCTGAATGCTGATTCTGCATTGACTTCACATATTCCTCGTATTAAACTGAACGGAGCTTCGTTGGTTGATATGACCAATGCCCGTATTTCGCAGTATTACAACGGCTGCGCTATTTCTGCCTATAATGCCGGATTAGCTCCTTTGCGGGTTTTCGATGCTTTAAATCTGAGTGGTTCTTATTCCGATCTGACAGTTCAAAACATTTATTCAGGAACTGCAATCCCGGCCGGGCTCAATAACAAAATCGTATCATTTAAACTTAAAAAGGGTTATATGGCTACTTTTGCCGTAAACGACGATGGTACAGGTTTAAGTAAGGTTTATATTGCATCCGAATCGGATATTGTTATCAATTCTTTACCTCCGGCATTAACCAACAGCATTTCGTTTATACGCGTATTGCCCTGGAACTGGGTAAATAAAAAAGGAACCGGTGGTGATGTGGCCAATCCTTCCGGTTCATGGTTCTATAACTGGGGAACGGGTAGTAATTCTTCCAATGTAAGAGAATATGCTCCTATGTCATGGGGAAAATCAAGTCTGGACACACCGGCCAAACGTAATACTCTTATTGCTAAAAAGAAAATTACACACATTATGAGCTTCAATGAAGCAGATAATTGTAATGATCAATCGGGACAATACGGACAACTTTGCGTACCGGATACCGCTGCAGTCAGTCATAAAAGCCTGATGAAAACCGGTTTGCGAATTGTTTCACCTTCCTGTCGCGAAAGTGAGGAGTTGATCTGGCTAAAAGCGGTGAATAACAAAATGATACCTGCAGGAACCCGAATGGATGTGATCGGTATGCACTGGTACGACTGGGGTGGATACAGTAGCGGAGCAGCTTCGGATGCCAACAGCATTTTTAACAGATTTAAGAATAAGGTGATTGCAGCATATAACTATTATAAAATGCCAATCTGGATTACAGAATTCAATGCCAATAAAAACAGACCACGTGAAATTCAGGATGCTTTCCTGCTCTTAGCTTTGCCCTGGCTGGAAGCAACACCTTATGTGGAACGATACGCCTATTTTCAACCTGATGGTGGAAACGGAAGTTTCACTGACGCTAACGGAAACCTTACTACAACAGGTACCATTTACCGGAATCAGGTATCAACACCTTCTATCCCTGAGAATTATGTGAATTTTTATGTCAATAATCTGCAGTCGGGAATGAATGAAATTTCGGAGATTAAAAATGTGGTTGACACAAAGGAACGTATAAACTTCCGGTTTAACCGGTCAAACCAACAGATTATTGTGAAATCGGAACTCGCGGATTCCGTAAGTTTATACAATCTTCAGGGAATGAATGTAAAGCAGATCAGACCAAACGAATCAACACAGCTTTCAGAGTTGACAAGCGGAATCTATATCCTGGCTTCTAAAGGGTTTTTCCCTGAAAAGATCATTATTTACTGATTTTCTTTAATTTTAATCTGATTATAAATACATTAGCTAATATCATAAAAAAATATTTATTATGAATATCAATTTTCTAAAATCACTCTCATTTTCACTGGTACCATTATCAGGTATTACTGCAGCTGACAAAGCCGTAACAAAACAAACAAAGCCGAATATTGTAATTATTTACGCCGACGATATTGGTTATGGCGATCTGAGTTGCTACGGATATTCAAAAGTTCCTACACCGAATGTAGATCAACTGGCTTCGGCCTCGGTAAGATTTACCAATGCACATTGTGTGGCTGCAACAAGTACTCCCTCGCGCTATTCGCTGCTTACCGGTGAATATGCCTGGAGAAAAGAAGGAACCGGGATTGCCGCGGGTGACGCTGCTATGATTATCAGACCTGAAAGACACACCATGCCTGAAATGCTGAAACAGGCAGGTTATGCAACTGCTGCAGTGGGTAAATGGCATTTGGGGTTGGGTGCCGAAACAGGTAAACAGAACTGGAACGGACAAATTACTCCGGGACTGAAAGAACTGGGATTCGATTATTCCTATATAATGGCTGCAACAGGCGACCGTACTCCCTGCGTTTTCATCGAGAATGGTCGTGTGGTAAATCTCGATCCAAATGATCCGATTGCGGTAAGTTATATTAAAAATTTCGACGGACAACCAACAGGCAAAGATCATCCGGAGTTACTCCGTATGCATCCGAGTCACGGACATGATCAGGCCATTGTCAACGGGGTTTCTCGCATCGGGTTCATGAAGGGCGGTAAATCTGCTCTCTGGGTTGACGAAAATATTGCCGATACAATTACTGCTAAAGCACTTGGATTTATTGAGCAAAATAAAAACCGGCCTTTCTTTTTGTATTTCGGAACTCAGGATGTTCATGTGCCACGTTTACCTCATACGCGTTTTGCCGGCAAAAGCGGACTCGGACCACGTGGTGACGCCATTCTGGAATTCGACTGGATAGTAGGTGAGGTAACTAAGAAAATCCATGATCTGGGAATTGATAAAAATACCATTATAATTTTGTCGAGCGATAACGGACCGGTGGTGGACGACGGATATCAGGATCAGGCCGTTGAATTGTTGGGAAGTCATAAACCCTGGGGACCTTTCCGTGGTGGTAAGTACAGTGGTTTTGAGGCCGGTACGCGAATTCCTCAGCTTGTTTGCTGGAAGGGGAAGGTGAAAGCGGGGGTCTCAGATGCATTGGTGAGTCAAATTGACTGGTATGCTTCATTTGCAAACCTGGTAGGTTATAAACTGAAAAAAGATGAAGCACCCGACAGTAAAAACAATTTGAAATCGCTGTTTGGTACTGAAACTAAAAACAGGGAATTCGTGGTGGAACAAAACCTGAATAATGTGCTGGGAATTGTTGTTGGAAACTGGAAATACATCGAACCGAGTAAATTCGGGAAAATGAACAAAGATACCAATACTGAACTTGGAAATGATATCAGGCCTCAGTTGTATAACCTCCGGACCGACCCGGGCGAAACCAATAATCTTGCAGCTGAATATCCCGAAAAAGTGATTGAGCTTAGATCAAAACTCAATGAAATCAAATTGTCAAAAAAATAATTATCGATTATCTGACACATTTTTTTTATGAAAGTTATTAAAAGTATCCCTTTAATTATCACATCAATAGGCGTTCAGCAGGTGTTTGCGTTGCAAAAACCGAATGTGGTTATGATGGTAGTTGATGATTTAGGATGGAAGGATCTCGGAGTGTATGGCAGCGATTATCACAAAACACCTCAGATAGATCAGTTTTCGAAAGATGGTGTGATATTCAGCAATGCTTATGCAGCCTGTACGGTGTCTTCACCCACCCGTGCCAGCATAATGACGGGTAAATATCCTGCAAAACTTCATCTCACCGATTGGATTGAAGGACATAAAATGCCAAATGCCAAACTGAAAATTCCGGACTGGACCATGTATCTGCCTACGGAAGAAACCACTCTTGCTGAAGTTTTCAAAGCCAACGGCTATGCAACCATTCATATCGGTAAATGGCATTTGGGTGAATCGGATCAATATTGGCCCGAACATCAGGGTTTTGATATTAATATTGGTGGATGGTCAAAAGGTCAGCCCAATCTGGATAAGAAAGCCGATGCCAACGGTTATTTTTCACCTTATGGAAATCCGAGGCTCACCAACGGTGAAAAAGGTGAATATCTCACTGAGCGTCTGACGGGCGAAGCATGCCGGTTAATTGAAAAATATAAATCTCAGCCTTTTTTTCTGAATTTGTGGTTTTACAATGTACATACACCTTTACAGGCCAAACAGGATAAAATTGAGAAATACAAAGCTATAGTCGACTCAACCAAACTGCAGAAAAACCCTACCTATGCAGCTATGGTCGAACATGTGGATGATGCGGTAGGAAAAGTGATTGCTCAACTCAAACGACTTGGCCTGTACGAAAACACCATCATTATTTTAACTTCAGATAATGGGGGACTGATTGGTAACGGAATCAAAAAAGTGACTAATAATGCTCCATTGCGACTGGGTAAGGGCGAACGCTACGAAGGTGGTGTACGGATACCGCTGATCATTAAAACAACAAAACCTGTCGAACCTGATCGCTTGAACAACACTGCTGTAATGAGTATCGACTTCATGCCCACGCTTATTGACCTGGCTCAACTGAAGGTGGACAAAAAAGTGCAGAAAGACATTGATGGTGTCGATATAAAGCCACTCCTGAACTCAACGAACGGAAAACTGAAACACAGAGCACTCTTCTGGCATTACCCGCACTACCATACCGAAGGCGCAACTCCTTACAGTGCAGTGCGCGATGGCGACTGGAAACTGATTCATACCTACGAAACAAATACTTTTGAACTATATAACCTTAAAACTGACATTTCGGAAACTAAAAATCTGATTGACAGCGAACCAGCCATTGCCGCCAGACTTAAAAATGAACTTGAAGTCTGGAAAAAGAAAATGAAAGCTCAAATGCCGACAGCGAAAGATGCATTGAAATAACTAAGGTCAGAATCAGAAATCAATTGTAAAAGTGTCGTTTTACCAACCTGACGCGGTCCAACCATAACCATTGCCTTCTTTTTAAAAAGGCGGTTGGCTATTGCCTTTTCTAATTCTCTGTTTATGCATATAAGAGTTGAATTTTTCAACAAAAATATTTTGATTATTCAGTGATTTGCACAATCAAAACTCATTCAGAGATAAGTATATGATGAAGCCGAATTGTTTTCCGTACTTGAGACCGGCATGAACTAACCGTTAAAAAAAACCGAAAATTCACCTGAATATTTATTTGTAATTTTCCTTTATAAACTGTTTGGGCGATTTACCATATATTTTTTTGAAACTGGTGGTAAAGTAACTTGCTTCGTCGAAACCGGTCATTGCTGCTACTTCATTAATATTGTAGCGACCTTCTTTGAACAGGATTACAGCTTTTTTCATACGTGTAATTTTCACAAAATCGTTGGGCGAATAACCGGTTACGGCGTTGAATTTGGTGTATAACAGCGATTTACTCATTCCCATTTCGCGTGCAAAATCGGTGATCGAAAAATCGGTATCGATGATATGGTCATCCACAATTTTGGTAGCTTTGCTCAGAAACAATGCATTGTGTTCATTCTCAGAAGAATCAGTCAGGTCAGCAGGTTTGCCCGTTTCAAGGAATTTTGCTCTCAGGATTTTACGGTTGGTAATTATATTCTCAATTTTCAGCTTCAGATACTTTACATCAAACGGTTTCGGTATATAATCGTCGGCACCCAGTTTATATCCTTCCTCCACATGCTTCAAATCAGACATAACGGTGAGCAGGATAACCGGAATATGCGAAGTTTCGTATGTTTTCTTAATCTTCTCGCAAAGTTCAAATCCGTTCATTTCGGGCATATTATAGTCGCTCAGGACAATGTCGGGATTGATGGATGGAATTTTTTCCCAGGCATCCCTGCCATTTTCGGCTGTACTTGTATTAAAATAATGACTGAGTGACATGTTGATATATTCGCGCAAATCCGGGTTGTCCTCTACAATCATCAGTTTGATTTTTTGACTGTCGATTTTTTCCGTTTCCACATCCGACTTTTCAAAATGTGAATCAGAATCAGCATTTTCATCCAATAAATCTGTATTTTTATAATGTTTATACCCTCTTCTCAGGCGAATGTAAAAATCGGAACCCTGATTCTCAAAACTTGTAACCCCGGTTTGTCCGTGGTGCATACTTACATAGTTTTTGATAAGCAATAAGCCCAGTCCCGAACCGGTCTCCTGTGAATTGATGGCATTTTCGGCTCTGTAGAATCGTTTAAAAAGGTTACGCGCAGCCGATTCGGGTATACCAATTCCATTGTCGGAAACATTGATTTGCCAATATGTTGTGGTATAGGTAAGTGAAATATCTATTGTTCCATCATTTCGTGAATATTTGATGGCATTCGATATCAGATTATCCAGGATTTTATCCATTTTTTGTTTGTCGTACCATTCAAACAGGTGGGCATCGGGCAGATGAAGTTCAACAGAGATGTTTTTTCCCTGAGCCACCGGTTCCCAGAACATTTTCTTTTCGGCGAGTAATGCATTCAGGTTGTTTTTGGTAACCATCAACTGCTCTTCTGTCTCATACGATTTCTGAAAATCAAGCAGTTGTGAAACCATTTTGTTCATTTTTTCCAGGTTCGAGGTGACGAGTCCGAAGAGATATTTATTCCAGTCATCGAGCACAAGTTTCTCTTTCAACTCATAAATGGGTGAGCTGATGAGTGTAAGCGGTGTTCGTAAATCGTGGGTAGTGTTGATGAAAAATTTAATTTTTTCGGCCGTTCTGCGTTTTTCATACATGTTCGACAGGTAATTATATGCCCAGTATGCAATCAGTATGAGCAGAATAAATCCGGTTATTTTAGCAACTACCGTATTCCAGAACGGTGGATGAATTTCTACTTTCAATTCACGTTCACCCAGAATGATATTATTGTCGCCGATGGCTTTCAGTCTGAAAATGTATGTTTTGGGCGACAGATTGGTATAGTTCACCACTGTTTCGGTACTTGGTCCGACCCAATCCTGATCGAGTCCTTCGAGCTTCCACATGTACCTGCGTTTGGCATTGGGAGCAAAGTTGATGGTGGTAAAATTGAGTGAAAATGAATGATCACGATAGGTAAGGTTGAGCTTTTTCAGATTATTGATTTTATCTTTCAACGGAGAGTTCCTGTCGTTGGGTTGTGTTACCCTGTTGAACAGGCTGAAATCAGTGAACACTAATTTCGACATTGAAACGGTAGGTTCAATATCCTGCGGTTTAAAATAAGTTACACCGTTATATGAGCCGAAGAAAAATTCGCCTGAAGCCGAAATTGCTTTTGACAACGGACGAAACGACATATCAGAAATTCCATCACCGGTTGTGAAATTAACAATTGATTTGGTGCGGATATTAATTTTACTCAATCCGTTTTCGCCCGCAACCCACAGGTTATTTTTACTGTCCTTCAGAATTGAGTACATTATATCCGATGTCAATCCGTTTTCCTGATTAAAATTCTGAATTTTACCGTTATTCAGATTACAAACACTTAAACCGCCGCCGTAGGATGTAAACCATAACACTGAATTTGATTCGGGCAGCATATCGTACACACATAAACTTTTCAAATTCCGGTTATATTCCCATGATTTGTACGATAAATTGTTCAGAAACAGGCGATATATACCATTGGTGGTCGAAACCAGAAGTTCATCATTGTTCCGCTGTATGATGTTGTTAATCTGATATAACTGTATATTAGTGAATGTGTTGGTTTCCGGATTATATTTTGACAAAGGCCCTTTGATACCTCCAAACCAGATATTTTTGCGGTTATCTTCAAAAATCTTGTATACAAAATTGGTCCCGAGTGTATTTGATGTGCCGTCGCTTTTGAATTGTTTTATCAGAGTTCCGTTTTTGTCAAGCAAAAAAACACCCGAAGCATAGGTGCCCACCCAGATATTTCCATGGCTGTCCTGAAAGATGGTTAATACATTTTTCGAAAGCAATATTTTGTTCCAGATATTGGTGTTTTTATTCCATACAGAAATTCCGTTGTTTGAGCCGAACCAGATTTTTTGTGATGAATCAACCATTATGCACCGCACTACTTTGGTTATCAGTGAGTTCGGGTTGTTTCGCTCGTGTCGGATTACTGAAAATCCTTCCCGTTTCGATTCTATAATATTTACGCCATCAGAATAGGTCGACATCCACAACCTGTCTTCATTATCCTTGAATATATCATAGATTTCGTTGCCGATTAATCCGTATTGATTATTCTCCTCCTGATAGTATGTTTTCGCAACCTTCATCTGCCTTTTATCCACAAAAATAGCTCCGAGTCCATCTGTGCCAATGGCAATATTTTCATTATCAATAGCTTTGATTGACAATACCGGACTGTTTGAAAGCATTGCTATAAAGTTTGGAGTCAGTTTCGCCGTCTTCAGGTTAAACAAAACTATACCGGAGTTGGAAGTGCCGAGCCATAATTGTGAATTCTGACTGTCATAATAAGCAGTTTCAATTTGCAGATTATTGAATACACCTACAAACCGGTTGTTTATGTCGCTGATAATATTTTGCCGGGTATCATACAGCAACACAGAATTGGTGGTTACAATGATTAATCTGTCCCGGTCAAACGGGAGAATCTTGCGAACCATTTTAAAATTCAGTTTCGGATGTTTTATCAGCGTTATTTTTTTGTTTGTGATTCTTCCAATCGCATTGTTCAAACCTGTCCAGAGTGTATTTTCCTGATCGATATACATAGTTTTAAGATAAAACCTTATGTTGATATAATTGACAAACCGATCGTTGGATTCATCGTAATAGTATATAATTCCGTTGTCGGTATAAGCCCACAAAGTCGAATCTTTACCACTGAGTATATGCACTTCGCGAAGGGGATTTTTTAACTGGTTCAGAATTTCGAAGGAATAGTTTTTTACATTCTTACCATCAAATCTGTCGACACCGTATTTGGTCGAAATCCAGATAAAACCTTCTTTGTCCTGTATAAAATTGAAAGCCTGACGTCCGTTGAGACCTTCGGCAATGCTGAGATGACGTATCTGTTGAGCTGGTAAAAATGTAGCTGAAAGTAAAAACAGGAAAACGGGGCCTGCAATTTTAAATATATTCCGGAAGTAATTATTCGTTAGCATTTGCCTGAAGTATTAGCTTATTGTGTGGACAAATTTACTAAAAAGATTGGGATATTAATCACATGTACCGAAGCATGTACATTACCTGACAGGCAGAAGACTTTATTCAATTCTGAATATGCAAAAATCAGCCTGCATTAGCTAAATATCAGTAAATTAATTACATATATGAAATAAAATTAAAAAAATATCAATATTCAACGATTTCGATTACAATATTTTATCAATGAACCGGGTCTTTTCTGGAAGATTTTATAGAAAGTCTGGAAGATATTAAAGGTATTAAAGTGTTCGGCGAAGGTACCTTTGCGCTTTAACTTTTTCGGATCAAATCCACTAATACGAATCATGAAGATAAACATAAAAACAGCGCTTGTCGCAACAATGATTTCCACTTCGCTGTTTGCATTTTCGTGCAAACAGGAGGAATTGCCACCTATACCAACTCCCGATACCACACCCACAGTGAGCGATACCAACGGTCTACGCGATGTTTCACCATTCCCGTTCGGGGCAGCTGTCAATGTATCCACTCTCAAATCGAACACTGCTTATAGTAATGTTGTCGCTCGCGAATTCAACAGCCTGACTGCCGAAAATGCAATGAAGATGAAAGCAATTAGTCTTGGACGTGGAAAATATTTCTGGGACGATGCCGATTACCTGATTGGTTACGCTACTAAAAATAAAATGCGTGTCCATGGTCATGCACTGATCTGGTACAAATCCACACCATCATGGATTGAAAATTTTTCGGGGACAAAAGATGACTGGAAAGCCATCATGCACGAATATATTCTGGCTGTTGTAGGCCGGTACAAAGGTAAAATTCAGTCGTGGGACGTGTTGAACGAAGCAATTCTTGATAACGGAACCCTTCGCGATTGTGTATGGTTGCAAAATATCGGCAGTGAATACATCGACCTTTGTTTCATTTATGCTCACGAAGCCGACCCCGATGCACTATTGTTTTACAACGATTATGGTCACGAATACAGTTCGGTAAAACGTACAGCCATCAACAACCTGATAGCAGAACTCAAAAGCCGGAATGTGCCAATTCATGGTATTGGCCTTCAGATGCACACCAGCATAACCCGCTCCAATACCGATATTCAGACAGCTGTAAAAACGGCTGCAGCGACCGGATTGAAGGTACATATTTCTGAATTTGATATTCGCTGCAATCCTTCGGCCATACAAACACTTACTTATACCGATGCTCTGGCCGCTGCTCAAAAGGAAAAATATCAGGTGGCTGTAAAAGCATTCTTCGACCTGCCGGCAGCTCAACGTTATGGTTTTAGTTTTTGGGGAGTCTATGATTCTCAATCGTGGATTCCGGCTGAATACGGTGCTCCTGACTGGCCTTTGCCTTTCGACAGCGGTTTTAAACGAAAGGCAGCCTACGATGGCATCCTGGCAGGACTAAAATAATTTAAAATTTATTCATTTACAATTTACCATTTAAATATGCAATCGAGATTTTTGTTGCTTCCTCTCTTTTTGTTTTTGTTCAGTGTCATTTCCGCTAAAGATAAGTTGTCGACAATATCTGTAGAGGCCCGTCAGAATGCAAAAGCTACTGAATGGAAAACCTATCAGGCTCAGACCGTTGACCGCATTCCTGGTTTTAAATCAAAAAAAGAACCCGGACTCAATCAATACGGTAGCTGGATGGCCGACAGGCAAATTGCAACCGGTTTCTTCCGTACACAACTCATCAACAACCGCTGGTGGATCATCGACCCCGAAGGTTATCCGTATTACTGCAAAGGGTTGGCTGTGTACAGAGCAGGAGCTTCGGATCTGCAGGTTCAGAAAATGAAGGAATTGTTCGGAACTGATTCTGTATGGGCAATAAAACAAACTGCCATGATTAACTCGTGGGGATTTAATGGTACAGGTGCATGGTCGGATGTGAATCTGATTCGGAGGATGCAACATCCGATTCCTTATACAGTGATTGTTAACCCGATGGGCGATTACAAGTTGGTGCACCGTGCTAAATTTGGCGGTAAATATAAAATAACCGACTGGCAGGGTTATCGTTTTGATCTGGCCATGGTTTTCGATCCCGAATTTGACATTTTTGTTGAAAAAGCAATGAAAGATATCGTGAAATACAAAAATGACAAGTACCTGCTGGGTTATTTTACCGATAATGAACTGCCCTGGAAAAATGATGCACTTGACCGTCATTTAAATCTGCTCGCCAAAGATGAACATGCATATCTGGTGGTAAAAAAATGGTTGGATGAACGAAAGGGGAAACCTTCGACGGCTGCCGATATTACTCAGGAAGACCGCATGGCTTTTACTGCTTTTTATTTTGAAACTTACATGAAAAAAGTTACTTCTGCTTTACGTAAAGCCGATCCGAATCATCTTTATCTGGGTTGTCGTTTCAATCAGGACAAGGAACAGGAATTGACCAACCCCGAAATCTTCAGGGTTGCCGGAAAATACATGGATGTGATTTCGGTAAATCACTATCGTAAATGGCAACCGGTTGCCGAACAACTCAACAACTGGGGCGAATGGTCGGGAAAACCATTTATTATCACCGAGTGGTACACTAAAGGCGAGGATTCAGGACTTCCAAACAACACAGGTGCCGGCTGGAACGTTCGTACCCAGCTCGACCGTGGATATTTCTACGAAAACTTTACAATAGAATTGCTTAAAAGCAAATATTGTGTGGGCTGGCATTGGTTTACCTATCAGGACAACGACCCGCTCAATCTGAAAACCGACGAATCGAACCGTGACTCTAATAAAGGTATCGTCGATTCGCAATTCAACGAATACAAACCCCTGCTCGAACGTGCTAAAATGGTGAATACCAATGTGTGGAATCTGATTCATTTTTTTGATAAAAATCCGGTTCTCAAACACTAAAGGTGAATGCCGGCGAATGTAATTAAGTTTCTGGACGATTTTATAGAAATTCTGGAAGAATTCAAAAGCGCATAAAACAGATGACAGTCTATTTTTGCAGCGGTAATTTTTTACTGAAAATTAAATCAGGAATCACAAATCTAATATTTTTTTGAAATGAAGAAATCTACTTTTAATGCTACAAAAAACTTTTTTTCAGTATTGTTTGTGCTCACATTACTTGCAACAGGCAATATTTATGGTACAGCCATCAGCTGGACAGGAACAGCCGGAGACGGCCTGTGGTCAACTGCAGGAAACTGGTCGGGCAATGCAGTTCCGGGTGCAACTGATGATGTGACGATTGGAAATGGTTTTTCGGTAACTGTAAACGGAATTGCAACCAAAATTAACAGTATAGTGGTAAGCGGTACGGTTACCGTTTCGAACGGAGCGGTTTTACCCGTCGAACAAACTACATCCGTTAATCCGATTGTCAATATCACCGGGGGTGAAATTATTAATAACGGAACTTTTAACATTGCTTTACCAACGGCTTCAAGCGGTAACAGCGCCATTTATTTTTCAAACGGAACACAATTGCCGGTAACAAATTCCCGCTTTACAAACGGCGGTACATTGAATATTGATTTGAAAAGTTCAACCGGACACAGCAATGCAAGCCGGGTGATTTATTTTAATCAGACCACTGCCAATACCAAAGCACAATTCAACTTAGGCGGAACTGTCAATTTGCTGAATTTCACGGCACAGGCAAGATTCCTGGAATTAAACGCCGGAGCTGTCGAAATTGACGGCACCCAGACTTTTGGTACTTCGGGAACTCCGGTAAATATGCGGTTCATACATTCAGGCTATTCAGGAACACTGACATTTTTGCCAACAGCCAACATTACCATCAATTCAAATTTTTCGAATGCTAATGGTATTCTCAATATGTCGAATACAGGTATTGCCTCTGTCATAAATAAAGGTACAATCACTCTGCATGCTTTCACTGTATCCGGTTCGGCTATTAATATTCAGCCACAAACGTCCGGAACTTCTTTTTTTACCAACGAAGGTACTATTACTGCCGATGGAAGCTGGGCTACCGGTGCTTTGTACATGAACGGGAATAACGCAGCCTGTACAGCAACACTCGAAAATAAAAGTGCTGCAGTTCTTTCTCTTACAAATTCAAACTCAGGCGATCCGGGCGGTTCTGCAATCAGGGCATCAATTACTCCGACTAATAATATTGTTAATTACGGAACAATAACACTGTCGGTAAATGCGGCAACCAGAGCCATGTATCTGGGTGATAACAGTACTGAATTTAAAAATTTCGGAACGCTTACCACCAACAATGCAATTACCGGAAATGATGCAACAAACGCCGGCGTATTCAATAATTACGCTGAGGGTGTAGTTAATTTTAATCTTTCAGGCGATATGTCGGTGGCTGTCAGCAGCAACAAAAAAATTATTTTCAATAATTACGGAACCATTACAGGAAAAGGAGTCCTGGCAAGTGGGATGTTTAAAAGCTTAACAGGTACAATCAACCCGGGCATCGGAACTGGAACCGGTATATTCAGGATTTACGACACATCCTATACACTTACCGGAAAATGTATCATGAAGATAAATGGAACCGCAACCCCGGGAACTGATTATGATCAGATTATATTCGGATATTCTCCTACAGGAAATTTTACCATCGATCCGGCTGCAACTCTCGAAGTTACAACCGGTGGCAGTTATGTGCCTGCTCATTTGGATGTAATTCCGCTTTTTACCGGTTATACTTCGCGTACAAACGAATTTACACCGGCTAACATCACTAAACCAGCCAACTGGACTACGGATTATACTACTGCTACAGCAGGTTTAAAATACCTTGCACCTTCTGTATCCGTTACTTCGGATATGAATACCACTTCGTTGGGCGATCTGTCGAACAGTGATATAACAATAGCTGCCGGAAATAATTTAACGATTGACGGTACAACTGCTGCAAAATCCATCACAGCTGCTCCGGGAGCAAAAATCACCATGAGTTCAAACTACTCATTATCAACGACGAATGGCATTACTCTGCAAAGTGATGAAACCGGTACTGCAACTCTGGTTGATAATAACACTACCGATCCGCAAACTGTAAATGCTACCGTAAAACAATATGTTACTGAGGGTCGTAACTGGTATATGTCAATTCCTTTGGCAGGTGTTCCGGCTTCTGCACTGAACAAAGGCACCTCGGTGGTTATGTATGATGAACCAAGTGGAAACTGGATTGCACCGGCACTGAATACACTTGATAAAATGCGCGGGTATATTCAGACAGCAACTGCAGCTCCGTTAACAGGCACTACAGGAACAGTCGAATTTTCAGGGATTTTAAATACCGGAGCGCAGTCCATCGAACTTACGCGTACTGCAGGTAAAACCGGTTTCAATCTCGTGGGAAATCCTTATCCTTCTTATCTTGACTGGAATATGGTTTCAAAAACCAACGTTTCGAACACGATGTGGTACCGTACAAAAGAAGGCTCGGTTTATAAATTTTACACTTATATAGCCAACGAAGGTGCAGGTATCGGAGTCCCTGCCAACGTAACCAATTTTATTCCGCCGATGCAGGCTTTCTGGGTTAGGGTACAAAATGAAGGTTCAGGAAGTATTGCAGTTAATAATAATATGCGTTCGCACAAAGATGTAAGCGGAAATATTTTGAGAGTGAGTAAACAGGAAAGTCAGCAGTTAGTTCGATTACAGGTATCCAACGATGTAAACAACGATGAAGCTGTAATATATTTCAATTCAAATGCAGCCGATAGTTTTGATCGTTATGATGCACAAAAACGAAGCAACGAAAATCCGGCAATTCCTGAGATTTTCACACAGGCAGGTAATGAAAAATTAGTAATCAACGGCATGAATGGAATCAGTTACAACACAGAAATACCGTTGGGATTTACAACAGGTGTTGCAGGCGATTTCACACTTAAAGTAAAAGAACTGAACAATTTCGGAGCGGGAACACGCATCGTTTTGAAAGATAAACAAAAACCCGAATCGGAATTTGATTTGACCGTAGGAATTTCCTATCAGTTCAGTTCACCAGCTGTTGCTTCCTCAACAGATCGATTTAGTCTGATTTTCAGAGCACCCGGATCTGTCACCAAGTATGAAAAAACGGAATTTCAAAACATACAGGTGTACTTAAATGCTGCAAATCAAATTTCAATCATTGCGCCCGAAAAGAGTAATTATGCTGTTTACAATGGGGTGGGACAGTTAATTGAAAAAGGCATTTTGAATTCAGAATTCATATTTCTCAATTCAAAATTAAATGCAGGCGTTTATCTTGTGAAAGTAAATAATGTGACTAATAAATTGATTATTAAATAGAAGTTAAGGAAGTTAGGGAAGTTAGGGAAGTTAGGGAAGTTAGGGAAGTTAGGGAAGTTAGGGAAGCTAAGGAAGTTATATCTGCTACCCGCTACCCGCTACCCGCTACCCGCTACAAAAAAATACACTCATGGAAAAGAAAATATATAAAATGCCTCAGATAGAGCTTATTGCTTTAGATAATGATATTGCGCTGATACTTGAATCGAATCCGCCTGCTGGTCCGGATGAAACACTGAATAATTCAGTTCCGGATTTTTTTCAGAATAATCATTTAAATAATTCACTGGTTTAAAATTTAAAAATCAATATTCACTTTTATAAAATTTGTATTATGAAATCAAAAATTACTTTTGTAGCGCTATTAATCAGCGCATTATGCTTCACTGCCAACGCTCAGGTTGCAACATGGACAGGTCCCGATGCCGGTGACTGGTCAACTGCAGCCAACTGGTCAACAGCATCAACACCGTTGTTGGCGGATAGTGTGTCCATACCTGCCGGGAAAACAGTAACCATTTCCGAGAATGCCGGTACAATAAATCGTTTGTCAGTTTCAGGAAAATTAATTCTTACCGCTGCCGGTGTTTTAGTAGTCGATCAGGCTGTTTCGCCTAATGTTTCGCCAATTGTAACACTGGCTGGTGGTGAGATTCAGAACAATGGCTCATTCACTGTGAAAAATTCGGTGGCAACTGCTTCAAATACAGTATTGCAGTTTGCCGAAAATGCTGAACGCGATAATTTATTTACGACCAGTGGTACATTTACACTCGATAATACCATTGGCGCTTATGCTTCAACAACCGGCAGAGGTATCGGTTTAAATATGGTTACGCCGGGACGTGTTTCTACCTTTAAGATGGGCGGAACAATGAATATCAACATTAAAACCGGTTGCTGCTTTATTGAAACCAACGGAGGCGGAAATCTCACATTGGATGGTACACTGGTTTTGGGAAGCTCCGGCGATTATAAAAATCTTCGTTTTATCAAAATTCAGCAGGGTGGTAGTGTTACAGTTGCAGCTACTGCCGACCTGACTCTCTATACAGGTTTTGTTTCGGGCAACGGAGTTATCAACATGCAATCGGCCGGTACCACTGCTCCGGGTTCAACATTTAATAATTTCGGAAAAATTGACATTCACGGTGGTTCAGCAACCACCGGTTACGGTTTATACTTCAATCCACAGGCTGCCGGGGCTCTCAATACCTTTAACAATGCCGGTACAATAAACCTGGATGGAACTTTCCCGCTCGGATTTATGTATATCGGAGGTAATTCCACAGGTGTAACCACTATTAATAATCAATCGACAGGAACTTTAGCTCTTTTCAATGCTGACCCTGCTGCTCAGGTAATTAAAACATCGGGAACTTCAAATGCACTGACTTTCAATAACGAGGGTACGCTTAAAGTTTCATCGGCTGCTATTAACCTTTCTTCAACAGTTGCAGTTATGAATAATACCGGAAACATCATTTATAATTATATAGCCGGTGTAAATCAATTGAAAGAGTTCAAAGGCAAAATTTTCAGCAATGGAAATAATTTGATGATTGAATCACAGGAAAATGCTCAGCTGATTATCAGTGACCTTACCGGTAGAACTATTCGTACTGCAGAACTGACAGTAAACATGAATTCAATTGATACCAACCATCTGAAAGGTATTTATATTGCCCGTATTTTAACGACTAAAGGTGTTTATTCACAGAAAATCAGTCTGTAAAATCATAAAATTTCCGGTTTGCTTCTCCCTTATTCCCAATCTGTGGGATAGGGAGCAGCAAAAGGAATAAAATTAAATTGAGATGATGAGAAAAATTTTAAATTCAGTTTTTTGTATTGCATTGCTGACTATAATACTCGCGGCTGCCAATGCAAATGCTGCTACTATTACCTACGCTGTTGCCACAGGAAACTGGACTGATGCTAACTGGACACCACAGGCACCTGTTACAGGTGACAATGTCGTTATTCCGGCAGGTGCAGTGGTTACTGTTAATACAGACCTCACTTCGGCGAAGTTCAATTCTTTATCGGTTTCAGGTTCACTTACCATAGAAAATACCGGAGTGCTTGCTATTGAACAGATTACCAGCACAAATCCGCTTGTAGGTGTAGGTGGCGGAACTTTGATCAACAACGGAACATTGAGCATCAAACAAACACTGGCAAACTCCAACGCTGCCATTAATTTATCGAACGGTACGGATGCTGATTCCAGATTGATAAATGCCGGTACATTATCTGTCGATATGATGGCAAGTACAATCGCCACGGCGAGTACCAGATGTATTTATCTTACCCAAACCACAGCAACCCGTAGTCCGCACCTGACATTAGGCGGTACAATGAATTTTTCGGTTCCAAACGGTACCCGTTTTTTTGAACTTGGAAGTGGTGCAAATGCTGTAATTGATGGTAATGCTGTTATCGGCAGCACTTCCGATTATAAAAACTGGCGCCTGATTCACATGGGTAACGGAGGTACATTAACACTGGCAGGCAGTCTGGAATTTTATTCGGGATATATCAGTGCCAATGGTGTTATCAGTCAATCGGTAACAGGTACAGGTTCGGCTGTCGGAACAGTTGTTAATTCAGGAACGCTTAAAATTCACGGAATGGCCGGATTAAGCGGCTCGTATGCTATTTACCTCAACGCTCAGCGTAGCGGAATCAGTCCTAATTATACTTACGGTACCGCTAAATTCAGAAATACAGGAAATTTAATTATCGATGGAAATTATCCAACTTCTTATGGTGCCATTTACCTGAATGGAAATCCGGGTGCGACCGATGAACTTAAAAACGAAGGTGCTTTGACAGTTTCAAATGATGGAACAGGTCCGGCTATTTCCTGTCAGATTGCAAATGTGATGACAGCTGCAGTGATAAACTCGTCAGTCATGAATTTAAGTTCGGCCGGAACTAAATCAATAGTCATGGGCGATGCAAATTCATCTTTGGTAAATTCGGGAAATATCATTGTAAATAAAGCGGTTAGCGGATATGTGTTAAATGCCACAGCAGCATCGATAAGCAACAATACGAACGGTGTTTTCAGTTTCAATGTAGCCGACAACAGCGCTGCAGCTATTGATGGCACCAACAAAATTGTATTTACAAATAACGGTGGAACTGTCAACGGACGAGGAATTTTCGGAGCCGGAACTTTTGTACCTTCTACCGGAACAATTGCTCCGGGTGGTGCTGCGATTGGTGCATTTACTTTTGCAGATGCCCTGCTTACACTTACCGGAAAATTGGTTATGAACGCTACCGGAACTGCAAATGCCGGAGTGGATTACGACCAGATAAACTCCACAGGCACTTTGAATATTGCAGAAACAACACTTGAATTTTCAGCTGATTATACAGCACAAAATGCTGACAATCTGGCTTTGATAACTGCTGCCTCACTGACAGGTACTTTCAGCGCGATAACCAAACCGGTGAATTGGGCAGCGAATTATTCCCCGACTAACGCAAATCTGCTTTACGATACATCAACTGCAGTCAACAATAAACCGGCAACTGCTAAAATTGCCGTCGTTCGAAATGCAATTATTGTGTCAAATCCCGGAAATGCTTATTGCAGCATTTCAGATATGGCAGGTCGTACAGTAAAAAGTATTGTGTTTAACAATCAAAGCGATACTTTTGTAATCAATAATTTAAAAGGTATATATATTATCCGTATTAGTTCGGAAGAAGGAAACTTCACACAAAAGGTAAATTTATAATTAGTTTTTTAAGATTAGATTATTATTTGGTTATCAGTAATCAGGAGGGAATTGAGGCTGTCTCAAAAGACGCTGTACAATTTCATAAAGTTATAAATTGTAAGTTGAGTATTGAATAATTCATATTTTGAACGCTAAGTCGCTACGGCACAAAGCCGCAAAAGTATTTTCTTCGTGTCGTTGCGACTTTGTGTTGTTGCGTTCAAAAATAACTCTTACAGTTTGTAAGTAGGTTGTGGAAAAAAACAACTTATGAGACAGCCTCTTATTCCTTTCGGTTGCGCAATTTGAAGAAAAAATGAAAAAAATTAAACAGCTGATCCTCTTATTTTTAATGTCATCCGGTCTTTCGGTTGGTTATGCTCAAACCACACCTCAAATAATTAATGTTGATGGCCGGTCAACCATTTCGTTGGATGGACTTTGGAAAACCATTGTTGATCCTTTCGAAAACGGATACTATGATTATCGCCGGATGCCGTTGAAGAACGGATACGGAGCCGACAGGGATGTAACCGACAAAAGCCTTTTGCAGGAGTACAATTTTGCGACGGATAAAACTTTGTTTGTGCCGGGTGACTGGAACACACAGCGTCCCGAACTCTATTACTACGAAGGAACTATCTGGTACAGAAACCGTTTTCAGTACCGGATTAAAAATGATAAGCGTGTATTTTTACACTTCGGAGCAGTCAATTACGAAGCCATTGTTTTCGTCAACGGAAAGGAAGCAGGAAAGCACGTAGGAGGCTTTACGCCTTTCAACTTTGAAGTTACCGGCATGCTCAGATCGGGTGAAAATTCAGTCGTTGTTAAAGTTGACAATAAGCGTTTTCCCGAAGCGGTACCAACAATCAATACAGATTGGTGGAACTATGGCGGCATTACCCGTCAGGTCAACCTGATTGAAACACCTGCAACCTTTGTTCGAGATTACTATTTACAACTTAAGAAAAACGACAGAAATACATTGGTTGGTTGGGTGCAGTTGGATGGAAACAACTCCGGCAAGTCAGTAAAAGTGGAAATTCCCGAACTGAAATTAACCCTGAACATCACACCCGATAGCAAAGGATATGCTTCGTTTGAGTGTAAAATAAAACCGGTATACTGGTCACCCGAAAATCCGAAGCTTTATAAAGTAAACATCAGTACCGATTCAGATATAATAAGCGACGAAATAGGTTTTCGCACAATTGAAACACAGGGAACCAAGATTTTGCTCAATGGGAAACCGGTTTTCCTGAGAGGAGTTTCAGTTCACGAAGAAGCCGCATTCCGCAATGGCAGAGCTTATTCAAAGGAAGAAGATTTGATTTTATTGCAATGGGCCAAAGAAATGGGCTGTAACTTTGTACGTCTGGCTCATTACCCGCACAACGAACAAATGATTCGTCAGGCCGAAAAATTGGGCATTCTGGTTTGGTCGGAAATACCGGTGTACTGGACCATTCAATGGAAAAATACTGAAACTTATAAAAATGCTGAGAATCAGCTGACCGACAATATTGTTCGTGATAAAAACCGGGCAAATATTATTATTTGGTCTATTGCGAACGAAACACCTCAAAGTTCCGAACGTCTTAGTTTTCTTACCCGTCTGGCCGAAAAAGTCAGATCGCTCGACCCTGTACGTTTAGTGGGTGCGGCTATGGAAAAAGAAGAAGTTAAACCGGGATTAATGACGGTAGATGATCCACTGAGCAAAGTGATGGATGTGCTGAGTTTCAATCAGTATGTGGGATGGTACGATGGTTTACCTGAAAAGTGCGATCGTGTCAACTGGACCTTTGATATTCAGAAACCGGTCATTATTACAGAATTTGGCGGTAGTGCACTGTACGGAATGCGTGGCGGTAAAACTGAAAGGTTCACAGAGGATTATCAGGAAGATTTGTACACTAAAAGTGTTGAAATGCTGAAGAGAATCCCGGGTCTTGCCGGTTGTACACCATGGATTTTAAAGGATTTCCGCTCGCCACGCCGGCAATTGCGTGATATTCAGGACGATTTCAACAGAAAAGGGTTGATTTCGGATAAGGGGCAGAAGAAACGCGCATTCTTCGTTATGCAAAAATGGTACGAAGAAATAAAGAACAAAGAAACTGCACAGTAATTTCCTGAACAAATGACTCAGAGCAACCCTTTGCGTCCGGATAATGAAATCGGGATAAAATAAAGGGTAAAAAAATGACACGTAAAATGATAATTAAAAATACAGAAAACAAAGTTAACCTCAAATTTTCCTTCAGGGTGTCGGGGTGCCTTTTGTTTTTATTAATGAGTATTTCTCTGAACTCCCAAACCATCAGTCCGTACCTGATTGGCAACAATGCCTGGTACGACGGAAATGTGGGTAACCTGTGGGGACTTATGTCGACTGCCGGATTTCAGACGATACGAATTGGCGGAGCCGGTGCTGAGGGTTATAGTGCTACGAGTACCAAATACCTGTCGCTGGTAAATGGTATTAAATCTGCGGGAGCCGAACCGGTTGTTCAGGTTGCTCGTTATTATACCGACGCCGAGGTAAAAGCCATTATAACGAATATTAATATTACCAATGGAAAGAAAGTGAAATTCTGGAGCATTGGTAATGAACCTGATCACACCAATCGTCCAAGTACTCCTGAAGAAGTTTGTGCGTATATCAAACGTATATCGTCCGCTCTGAAATCGGTTGATCCCACCATTAAAGTGTTGGGACCGGAAACTGCAGGGTTTCAGAGCACCAATTATATTTCGCGTATGTTGGGAGGCGATCTGGATATAACAGGTGCCGATGCCAATGGCAATTATTATATTGATGTTTATACATGGCATCGGTATATGTTTATTGATATTGCCGGGCTGGAAACAGATGTCAATACATTTTTGTCAAAAGTTGCTCAGGCCAACCTCAAACGTCCTGCCGATAAACAATTGAGCTGGGGTATTACCGAATTTAATACTTCCTACAATAACAGCAGTAATACTTTGGGCGACGACCAGAATGTTTGGTCGTTTCGTGCCGGGCAGGTTTTTGCCGAAGTATATGCACTCGGAATGCGAAAAGGAGCAACAGTGATGACTGCCTGGAGCATGCTCGAAGGTGAAGTGGAGCGTGAAGGTACGGATTTGAGTCTTTTTGATAAGGATTTAAAAGGGCGTTCGAATTATTATCACAGTCTGATGCTTGGTCAGAATATGAAATCGAACTACTTATCGGCAACCGATAATCAAAGCAATGTATCTGTTATTTCGATGAAAGATAACAGCGGAGTTGCAGTTATGATTCTGAATAAAGACAAAGTGAATGGGTTTGATTATTCGCTTCGATTGAATACAAGCAGTATAGTTCAAAGTAATATTTTGAATATCAATGTGCCCGCAGGGATAAATCAGGAAATTCAGGGATATATTCCTGCTGCAGCCACTCAAATGCTGGTATTCGATGCTGCCGGAACACTCACAAAACGATATGTTTATACCTCGCTCGATGCAGATGCCCGCAGAGCTCCGGTGGTTCAGACAGTTGTATGTAATACTCCTCCGGCTATCAATCTGATATCAAAACAAGTCATACCAAATGATAAAGGAGTTGTTACTGTGAATTTGTCCGGTATCACTGACGGGGATAAATGTAGTCAGGGTGTTACAGTAACAGCTCAGTCGGCCAATACAAATATCGTTTCGGTAAGTCAGGTAAATTACAATGCCTGCAGCAAAACTGCAACACTTGAATTATTGCCCAAAGCAAGCGGAAAAACCACCGTTACTGTCACGGTAACCGAAAACAATCACAGTTGTACTCCGCTGAGTACTTCCACCGGTTTCGAAGTACAGGCTTATACGCCTTCATCTGTTCCCGGAAAAATTGAAGCCGAAAATTATATCAATATGTCCGGTGTTCAAACTCAGGCAACAACCGATACCGGAGGCGGAAGTAATGTCGGTTATATTGATGCCGGCGATTGGATGGATTATGGTGTGCGGGTCGACAAAACTTCGGTTTACGATGTCAATTTCCGGTTGGCAAGCTTTCCGACCAGCACAGTTGGTGCATTCAAATTAATGAACGGAAATTCGACACTGGTAACCGTTACTGTACAAAAAACCACAGGCTGGCAGGACTGGATGACCCAAACGGCAAGAGTGAATCTGACTGCAGGTGATCAGATACTGCGAATTGCAGTAACCGGTTCGGGACTGAACATCAACTGGTTGGATTTTACAGATACCAAAACTGCAGTATCAAACACTGCAAATGATAAAAATTTGGTTGATATCAACCGGCAGGGTGAACAGATTGTATTCGATTTCAGCAAGTTAACTCCTGAGGTGAGTGATTCGGTGCTTCGCATTTTCACGCTTTCGGGTCAGTTACTTGTGAGCCGGACTTTGCCGGGTAATAGTAAAAGTTATGTAATTAACAAATCGGAACTCAATTCAGGTGTGTTGATTGCCAATTATCGTACAAAGAATAACATTTTCAATCAAAAATTTGTATTAAACTGAAAAGTTGCAAATTCATGATTTTATAAAATACTTTAAATCAAATAAATAATTAATTCAATCTTATGGGAAACAGATTAATTCCTAATTATTCCGACAGGATAATAAACAGCCGGAACGCAATTAAAATTTTGCGTTTATCCGTGCTGTCAGTTCTGATTGGAATTACAGCGTTCAATGCTAAGGTACATGCTCAAAAGAAACAGACCGATATCCGCGTGACTCAGGGTACAACATTGAACGATACCAATAAAAAGCGAAAAATTTCCGGAACCGTTACTGATGCCAAAGGAGAAACAATTCCCGGAGCAACTGTAATAGTCACCGGTACAAATGCAGCTACAATTACCAATATAGATGGAGCATTCAGCCTCGATATACCGTCGAACACAACGAAGTTCACGGTTTCCTATGTTGGTTATGTTTCAAAGGACGTCGAGCTGAAAAATCAGAATACTTTTAAAATTGTACTCGAAGAAGCCAATGTAGCTATTTCCGAAGTGGTGGTGGTAGGTTACGGTTTTCAGAAAAAGGAAAGTGTGGTAGGTGCAATTTCGCAGGTTAATTCCGAAACACTTGTAAAATCCGGAAACAGCAATGTAACCAATGCACTGGCCGGAAAAATGTCGGGGGTTTTAACCATTCAGCAAACAGGTCAGCCCGGACAGAATGGTTCTGAAATTATTATTCGTGGTTTGTCGAGCTGGAACGGTTCCCAGCCACTTGTTATGGTGGATGGTGTCGAACGTGATTTTTCCAACCTCGATCCGAATGAAATCAATACTATTTCGGTGCTCAAAGATGCATCGGCTACCGCTGTTTTCGGTGCCAAAGGTGCCAACGGTGTTATCATCGTTACTACCAAACGTGGTACACTGGGAAAACCGAAACTGAATTTCTCGGGTTCGACAGGCATCGAGATTCCAACCGATTTACCACAGCACATTAGTTCATATACTACAATGAGTATGTTGAACGTTGGGTATATGAACAAAGGTGGCGACAATTTTCAACGCCTTATTCCTGAAAGTGCTTTACGCGAATATCAGCATCCATCCACCCGTTTAAACTCGTTGCGCTATCCGGACAATAACTGGTTCGATCTGATGACCAAACCTTTTGCACAAAACTCGCAGGCGAATATCAACCTCAGCGGAGGAACCAATTTCGTTAAATATTTCGCTTCGTTTGGTTACCTCCACGAAGGCGACTTTTTTGATGGATACAACGTAGGATTTGATGACACCCGTTATAAAAACGACCGGATTAATTACCGTTCGAATCTCGATTTTCACATTAGCAATTCTACCGATTTATCATTCAATATGGGCGGTGATGTTCAGATTACCAATGCTCACAAGGCTTCTCCCTGGAAATCGTTGTATGGTGCTTCACCGGCCGTATATCCGGCTTATTTCCCCGAATGGGCTCTCGAGGAAGTTCCCGACCCCGATTATCCCAATGCCACAGGCATAAGATACGCTGATAAGATAGGTGAATATTTTGATAATCCGTATAGTCTTTTTTATAGTGGATCGTTTGATAAAACACTGACATCCAAGTTTTTTACTGACCTTCTGTTCAATCAAAAGCTTGACTTTATTACCAAAGGACTGGCATTAAAGGCAAAAGTTTCGTTAAGTACAAGTTACCAGAATCTGGCACTTACAGCCGATTATAACTTTCCGCAATACCGCCTCGATTATACAAAAATCGGCGTAGCGGGTGTAAATCCGTGGTTCCGCGTGGGTGAAGGCAATGAGGTTTACAAGCAACAACCTCTCGATATTAACATCGGAGGAATGCAGGGCGATTATTATACCGATTTATATTACGAATTTGCGGCTAACTACAACCGTTCGTTCGGAAAACACAATGTAACAGCACTCGCACTGATCAATTTCCAGGAAAAAAACAAAAATACTGAATTCGGCTATTACAATGCCGGGGTTGTCGGACGTGCCACTTACGATTACTCAGGCCGGTATTTGCTCGAAGCAAATGTGGGTTATACAGGCTCCGAACGATTTGCACCCGGAAACCGTTTCGGGCTCTTTCCCTCAATAGCTTTAGGTTGGGTTGTTTCCGAAGAAAAATTCTTTCGTCCTTTAACGTCGGTTATGAATAAACTTAAGCTCCGTTATTCGGATGGTTTGGTAGGTAGCGACAATGCCGGTAACCGCTGGCTGTATATCAGCAATTACTCGGTAAGCGGTAATTATATTATCGAGGATAAGGCAGCTAACTCGGTTTCGCAGTGGGAAATGGCCCATAAGCGCGATTTGGGTATCGAAATGGGTTTTTTCAAAAATAAATTCCGTCTGGGTGTGGATTTGTACGACGAATACCGCGATCGTATGTTGCTCACACCGAATACTGTGACCTTCTTTGTGGGAAACTCATTCAAGGAACTGAATCTCGGTAAGATGAAAAAACACGGATTTGAAATTGATGCAGAATACAATGGAACTGTTGGAAAAAACTTTGAGTATTTTATCAAAGGCAATTTCGGATTTAACGAAAACCGTATACTTTACAAAGATGACCTTCCTTATGCCGAAGACTATCAAAAGCAGGCCGGTAAACTCTATGGTGGTCAGCTTAATGGTGTGGAACTTAATGGTAACCAGTATTTTACGAGTGTCGATGATTTACATTTGAACCCAACTCCTCCGCTCGGAATTACTGCTTCGAACGTCGGCGATTATCAATATGTTGATTACAATGGCGATGGTGCCATCACTACTGCCGATAAACATCCGATTGCCGGTTCGCTTTATCCTCCGGTTACTTATTCATTATCGGCCGGATTCAGCTATAAAAACTTCGATTTTAACTTTATGTTTCAGGGCAATTCGGGTAAATACGTGAATTTTAACGGAGCTTTTGAATACGAATTTCTCAAGGGAAATATCCGCGTACACGAAGCTCAGTTAGACTACTGGACACCTGTAAATCCGAATGCCAATCATCCTACGCTGAATTTTGAGTTTAATAACGACAATAAATTCAGTTGGGCAGGAGGTGCTGCTGATGCAGCCGATGGTTACGGAGGAATGCTTACCGGACGTACATGGCGGAATGCAGATTACCTTCGTTTAAAAGAAGTTTACGTAGGTTATAATCTTAAATCGCAAATGCTGAAATATGTATTCGGAATAAACAATCTGAATATTTACGCAACCGGAAACAATCTGCTCACATTCACAAGTTTGATTGAAGGTGACCCTGAACGTAAAAATTACATGGATGGATTTTATCCGCAAATGATAAGTGCTAAATTAGGGTTGAAAGTTTCGTTCTAAAATAAAAAAAACAGATCAATGAAAAAATATTTTAAAATAATTATCGCATTGAGCATTAGTTCGTTAATGCTGACATCGTGTTTGGATGATTTTCTGAATGTATCGCCGGAATCCGGTTTAACTGATGAAGAAGTTTTTACCAAGTACGAGAATTTCAGGAAGTTTTTTGATGTGGTATATTCCGATTACGGAAATTATGCCATTGCAGGAGCTTTTCCTTTACACTGGAGCTACAGCAGCCAGAAATTTTCGCTCGAGAGTTTAACAGACATGAGCGATGCCGGACGTTTGCAGGAAAGTCAGAAATACAAACGTGGTAATATGTATCCATCACAATTGATGTACAATTTCAAGGAAAGTTCATGGTCGGCACCCGCCGGTGAGTTGTTCGGATGGTTCGAATCTATGTGGAGAGCTACACGTGTTGCCAACATTGCATTGCAGAAAATTGACATGATTCAGAATGCCACTCAGGAGCAGAAGGACGATTTACGTGCTCAGGCTTATTTTGTTCGTGGTTTTTGTTTGTTCTCCGTATTCAGAGCCTATGGCCCTATGCCTCACGTGACAACTCCACTCGGACCCGACGATCAGTGGGATATTGCCCGTCCATCGAAGTACGAAACTTGTATGGCTGTGGTCGAAGATATGAATTCTGCTATCGAGTATTACCGCAAAGCCAACAAAATGCGTCGTGATCCGGGACCCGGAGGTGCGCTCCACCTCATCGACCCTGAAATGTTTCGCCCGAGCGGCATGGCTGCCATGGCACTGAAAGCCCGCGCCCTGCTTTATGCTGCAAGTCCGCTGAACAACGACAAGGGAACCATTGCCTGGGAAGACGCAGCCAAAGCAAACTGGGAAGCCATCCAGCAGGCACTTACACTCAATTATGAATTGTTACCAATGGATAAATTCAAACAAAATTTTAACGGTAATAAATATTCAAACGAACAACTCTACGGTTGGTATGCCGGAAAAAACAGTCCGAGTGCAGGTCATACTCAATACCTTTTACCGGGAGTTTTCAACAATAGTCAGTATAATTCGGGTGAATGTCCTACTCAGAATACGGTGGATAAATTCGAAACTATTTATGGTGACCCTTTAAATACCGAAGCCGACAGAACAGCTGCCGCCAATGCCGGACATTATAACGAACAGGATCCCTATACTAACCGCGATCCGCGTCTGACATTCACAATTATCTATAATCAGACTTCTATGCCGGGTAGCTGGCAAAACGGAAAAGCCCAAATCTGGATTCAGGGAAATACTTATGGTGAAATTTCAAACCCGAATTTCACAGGATACACTCAAACCGGTTACCTGTCGCGCAAACGCTGGGGTGGTGAAAGCCAGAAAAACAATGTGAGTGTGGATTATACCGAACCGGTGATCCGTTTGGGTGAATTGTACCTGAACTATGCCGAAGCTGCCAATGAGGCATACGGACCGAACACACCTGCTCCGGGTGCTTCACTTTCAGCTGTTCAGGCCATCAACGTCATTCGCAACCGCGCCGGAATGCCCGACGTTCTTCCGCAGTTCACAACCGGTAAAGAGGTTTTTCGCGACCGAATCAAAAATGAACGTAATGTGGAACTTGCCTTCGAAGGACATTATTTCTACGATATCCGTCGCTGGATGGATGCACCTGCCGTTTATTCCGGGACTCTTTACGGTATTTCAGTCGAAAAAGTTACAGTTTCGTCCGAATATCCCACCGGATTCAAATATACCCGCGTGCCACTCCCTGCTACCCGTCAGGTGGCCTGGAAAGAGGGAATGTATTATTTACCGTTTGCTGACAAAGATTATAAGTTAATGAAAAACTTCCAGTTCGGACCGGTTTGGTAATCAATTTTAAATATAAAACACAATGAATAAAATCAATATAATTCATCTAATGATGCGTTTTTGCTTTGTTTGGGTACTGTTAATGCTTACAACAGTAACTGAGGCACAAAGCAATAAAACCGGCGGTGCGAAAAGACAGTTTAATATTACCATTACCGACGAAAATGGTAAATCACTGCCCAATTCTCAGATTGTTGTAGGCGAAGGTGAAAAATACATCACCACCAACCAGAACGGTAAAGCGGTTTTCGAAGCCAATATGAACGATTTCGTTAAAATATCGAACCCGGGCTATGAAGAACTGATGATTCCTGCCGGAAAAATTGCCGGAAAATCAAAACTGGAACTCAAAAAAACCGTTCTTTTCACTTCTGAATCAGATCAGCTTTCTCTTCCGTTTTTGTCGGAAAACAAAAGGAATACTACCGGAAGTACTATGGTTATCAGCGGTAAAGAATTGGAAAGATATACCGGTACCGATATCCGCAATGCCTTTACCGGACTGGCTGCCGGTCTCGAAGTCCGCGAGTTGAACGGATCACCCGGTCTGAATGTCATCGAACGTTACAACAGTAATCCTGAAAAGGTTGATGTGCTGCTTCGCGGACGTTCACCCATTTATCTGGTGGATGGTATCCCTACCGAAATGACCGAAATGCCACTCGACCCGGGTGAAATTGAATCGGTAACAATTATTAAGGACATTGCTGCCAAAGCCATGTACGGACCTGTGGCAGCCGATGGTATTATCTCAATAAAAACATACCGCGGAAAAATTAATGATAAGACAATCAGGGTAAATGCCGAAAAGGGAACCAGTATGGTGGACCGTATGCCTGCATGGACCAACGGTGCCGATTATGCCCGTCTGAACAACCTGGCAAGAGCAAACAGTGGATTAAATCCTCTGTATACCGAAGATGCAATTAAGAAATACGAAAGTAATGATGGGTATAACATGTATTATCCGAGCAATAACTTCAGCAATCAGATGTTTAACAAATCAATGGATTATAACCGGCTGAATATGTCGGCATCGGGTGGAAATGAAGGAATTCGCTACTTTAGTTACCTTGGTATCAGCAACGAAGGCGATTTATTCAAAATTGGCAGTAAAGCCGATTACAACCGCATTGTCAGCCGTTCGAATCTGGATATTAAGATTAACGATCTGTTGAAAGTCCGTTTGGGAATTTATGGTACGCTGGGAATCCGCCGTTCGCCGGTTTACAGTACAGGCGATGAATATCTTGCATTCAATAATGCAATTGTCGATGCTACACGCATTAAACCTGTTGCTTTTCCCGTTTATGCCAACAACAGTGCCGCTCTTGAAAAACCTTGGTATGCTGTAACAGCCGACTTTGGAAACAATCCTATCGGTGAGTTGACAGGAAAAGGATATAGTTCGGAACAGGCACGTATCGGATCGGGTAATATCGCTTTCGATTTTGATATGTCGCACATTGTGAATGGTTTAACTTCCGAAACATATCTTGGTTTCAACATTCTGAATCAGGTACGTAAAGGAAAGGTTGAAAATTACACTGCTTATACAGTCACTCCAACGCTGACATCTGCAGGTCAGGATTCGGTGATATTAACCAAAGTTCACGATGGTGTGGATCAGGCTGATATGTCGAAATTGTACGATTATTATTTCCAGACTTTTGTAGTGTCGCAAACATTCAGACACAATGCCCGTATCGGGAAACTTGGTTTACTGAATACGCTGACTTATAATATGTCACGTGCCACCCGCGATGGTTATACCGACGATCAGCGTCAGCAAAGTTTTATCTGGAGTGGATTACTGAATTACGACAACAGGTTCAGTTTACAGACGGTTGTTGATTATGCCGGAACATACAGCTTTATCAAAGAAAACCGTTATGCATTGTTTCCAACTATAGGTGCAGGATGGGTTATTTCCGAAGAAAAATTCATGAAGTCGTTGAAATTCATCAATTATCTGAAACTTCGTGCCGAAACGGGCGTACTCGGATACGATAATTTTCAGGCACCGTTTTATTACCGCGACAATTATACCACTTCCACCTCAGGAACTTTTGGTCCTTCCACTTCGGGTTGGTTGGGCAGTGCTACCGAGACTTCGGTGCCACGCACATCGCTTGCCCGCAGCGGCAATCCTGATTTAAACTGGGAAAAGCGAAGAGAATTTAACTTTGGTATGGATGCTTCGATGTTTGCCAATAAACTATATTTTGATTTCAGCTACTACAATCAGTTGCGCGACGGAATCATTTCGCAGGTTGCCAACTCAATTCCTTCAGTTATCGGACTTGGATCCACCACTCCGAAGCAAAATTTTGAACAAATCAGGTACAAAGGTGTCGAAGCAAGTGTAAAATACAATGATAAAATTGGCAATTTTGAATATACTTTAGGTGCCAATGCCACTTCTTTTGATGCATTTTACGAAAAAGTGGATGAACCCAATTACCGCAATGCATATCAATCGCTCAAAGGGAAATCAATTTACAGCTATACCGGTTTGACCTGTATTGGTCGCTACGAAACCGATGCTGAAGCACTGGAAATTCCTTCGCTTTATGATGCTGTTCTTCATGCCGGCGATTTGAAATATAAAGATATGAACAATGACAAGGTTATTGATGACAACGACCGCTCGGTAATCGGACATACTGCCCCGCGATTGATTTACTCTTTGAATTTTAATCTGAAATATAAAGGAATTGAACTTTATGTAATGGGAACAGGTCGTGCTTTTTACGATTTAGCACTTACAAACAGTTATTACTGGAATGGCTGGGGAGATGGAAATTACTCTGCGTTTGTCCGCAACAATCTGACAACAGGCGCCTATCCTAAACTTACCTACTACAAAGTTGAAAACAATTTCCGTGGTTCCGATTTTTGGTTGACCGATGGAAGCTTTTTCAAAATTCAGGATGTTCAGTTGGCTTATAACTTTCCTGAAAAGATGATTCAGAAAGCAAATATCCGCAAATTGACACTGTTCGTTAACGGTACAAATCTTTATACCCTCAGTAAAATAAAAGATGTTGATCCTGAATCCATCAATTCGGGTGTTACTTCCTATCCATTGTTTGTGAATGTTACAGGCGGTATTAAACTAACTTTTTAAAATATCAGATCAATGAAAAATATAAAATTTGCAATTTCAGGACTCCTGTTATTATTATTCAGTTCATGTTCCGATTTTCTGGAGCCATATCCAAACGGTGATATCTCCGGCGATGATATCTGGGAATACCAGGATAAAGTGGCCGGATTGGTCAATCGTTGTTATCAGTTTATGCCTCAAAATTATAACGATAACGAAGGAGCAATTCTCGATTGTGCGACAGACAATGCTGTATATACAAGCACAACCAACAGTATTTCGAAATTCTCGGTAGGTACACTTACCACGGGACAGGATATTTTCAGCACTTACTGGACCCGTGATTATCAGGCTATTTACCTGCTGAATACTTTTTTAAAAGACAATAAAGGCTACAATACCCGCTATCTGGTAAATGCACATTACAACGATTTGGTTCGTACACGTTTACAGGGTGAAGCTTATGCTCTTCGGGCCTGGTTTCAGTGGGATTTGCTTCAAAAGTTCGGTGGTAAAGGTATGAACGGACAAATGCTCGGTTTCCCGGTTGTACTTGAACCTCTCGATGCTACCAAAACAGTAAATTTAACCCGTAATTCGTACGACGAATGTGTGAAGCAGATTATTGCTGATGCCGATTCTGCCTGCCGGTATCTGCCTCTGGCACACCGCGATGCATTGGTGCCGGTAGCTGCCGACCGTATTTATGCCGGTAGCAAATACTGGGGACGAATGGACAGAGTTACGATGTTTGCTCTTAAATCGCAATTGTATCTTACTTATGCCAGTCCGCGCTTTAATCCGGAAAATATTATTGCACGCTGGGATAGCGCAGCTGTGAATGTCAAAAAGGTTATCGATTTTAAACTTACGGTGGATAATATTGCCGGAGGCTTTGTGAAAACTAATAAAGTGGAATGGTTTAATCCAAATTTCCCGGGCATTGTTTTCTCATCGCGTTATGTCGACAATAGTGAAGCAATGGAACGTATGTTTTATCCGGGGGGCTTTCAGGGCGACGGAGCAATGGGAGCAACACAGGAACTGGCTGAATCGTTTCCCATGAAAAACGGTTATCCGGTGGATGACCCGCAAAACAGAGGTGGTTACGATCCTAAAAATCCTTATCTCAACCGTGATCCGCGTTTTTACAGCGCCATTTTTTATAACGGAGCTAAAGCTGTAAAAGAAGGAACCACCACTGTAATGTACACATTTGAGAATTACGATGGAGGAAAAGATGCCCGTTTGGCAAAATCGAACAACTCGCGAACCAACTATTATATCAAAAAATTTGTATATATGGGACTTAACTGGGCCGACAGTCCGGTAAAAAAAGCACAAAAAGCAAAATTCTTTTTCCGTTGGGCACATATTTGTCTTAACTTTGCAGAAGCAGCCAACCATGTAACCGGACCGGTTAATTCAGCAAAATACGGTTTATCGGCCAAAGATGCTATCAGGGATTTACGTGCCCGCAAAACTTACGATAATGCAGCCGGCTTAACTACCGATCCTTATCTGGATGAAGTGGCTAATAGCGGAGAGACTGCTTTTGATGCATTGGTTAAGAATGAACGACGTATCGAAACCTGTTTCGAGGGTATGCGTTTCTACGATTTGCGTCGCTGGACAACTAATATTGCCGATTTGAATAAGGCTGCTCACGGTGTAAATATCATCAAAAATACCGACAATACCTTTACTTATTCGAAAGTGGAAGTGGAACAACGCAACTTTAAATCGGCCTATTTGCCGATTCCTTATTCTGAAATCATGAAAATGAGTAATCTCGTTCAAAACGAAGGCTGGGAAGGCTGGGAATAATTGATAATTAATAATTAAAGAATTAATAAATGACTCTTAAATTTTTGTTTCATCCTCCTTTTGGGGCTTGAAGGGCAGAATTAGGGGAAAATACAATTTATATATGAAAAACTTAATAACCATACTCTTCGTTGCACTCACGCTCACTTCGTGTTACGACGATTATATCACCGATTATAAATTCAGCAGTGTTTACTTCACTTATCAGTACGATGTTCGTACTTTTGTGGTGGGCGAAGGCATGAAATTCGACTTTGGTGTGGGACTTGGTGGCGTTACAAAGAACACAAAACAACGCATTGTCAGCTACGAAATTGATCCGTCACTGATTACCCCCGAAGCGCTTGCAGCCATGAAGGCAAGTTCGCTCACCTACATCAAAACGGCAACAACTCCGGTTACAGCATTTTCGTTGTTACCTTCGAACTTTTACTCGTTGACCGATGGAGCAAAATTTGTGATTGAAAAAGGTCAGCAGGTGGGAAGAGTTACCATTCGTCCCGACTCGGCTGCTTTCCTGGCCGACCCGAAAACACTCGATCCGAATTATGTACTTCCGCTTCGTATTACCGGTTCTTCAACTGCAGATTCGATTCTTCCGTTGAAAAAAACAACAATTATCGGTGTGAAATACGAAAATATGCTTTTTGGTAATTACTGGCATGGTGGAAGGGTTATTCGTTATACTCCGGCAAACGTACTGAAAGATACCATTAAGTATTATACAGCTATTCCTCAGGCTGAAAATAAAGTGTGGGTTCTGAAAACAGTTGCTCCGTTTCAGCTGACTATAAACGGTTATGCCAATGTGACAAGTACAAAACCAGAACTCAAACTCACGCTCAACAGCGACGGGTCGGTGTCGGTCGACAGAGCTACAGGTTCAACCTTTGCTTACAGCGCCGAAGGAACTTCAACATTCAACAAGGCAAAACTATTGCAAAACCGCAAAATTTTTCTGAGTTATAAATATACCGATACGTCAGGTAATATCTGTTATGCCACCGATACACTTACTTTCCGTAACCGTATCCGCGATGGAGTAAACGAGTGGCAGGACGAAAATCCGGCAAATTATAATTAACTATACGGTAAAACTTACTGTAAATTCAAATCTGACACATAGTTTTTGATCTGTTAAAAACTATGTGTTTTGATTTGTCGTTGCCAAAATACAGTTACTTTATGTACAAATCTGACAAAGAAATGTACGATTCAAACATTTCTGATCCGTTTTTTATATTACTTTTGACTCATTCTAATACAATCTGTTATGAACAGAATTTCACGTTTCACAATCATTCTTTCTATCTTACTTTCAGGTTCAATGTATTTATCAGCTCAAAACGAATGTTCAGCTGCTTTTACTGTTGAAAGTAAAAAAAACCCGACATCAGCCTATATCGCTTATCCTACCCGAACAGTGTGTAGCTTAACCGATTACGATGAAACTGCATCGCCGGTTGCGACAAATATATACGGCAGCCGGTCTGACAAGAGAACCACCGCCACCGGTTTTTATTATGCCAAACAAATCAACGGACGCTGGTGGGTGGTCGATCCGGATGGATATCTGAACATTTGCCGCGCTGTCAACGCCATTTCGAAGGGGACAGGATCCACTTCAACGCAACAATTTACGGCTAAGTTCGGAAGCACAACTACATGGATCAATGCCACCAAAGAACTGCTTTTCGATAACGGGTTTTATTGTGCCGGATCATGGTCATCCACTTCCGAAATAAAAGGCAATCCGAATCAAACTGCTAAACCGCTGGCTTACACCATTATTCTGAACTGGATGAGTGGCTACGGAGCAGGACGCACTTATCAGCAATCGGGACACATGGGATACCCCGAAGATGCGATTTTCGTGTTCGAACAGGGTTTTGCTGACTACTGCGAAACAAAAGCACAAGCACTGGCAGCGAACAAAACCGACAAAAATATATTCGGCTATTTCAGCGATAATGAACTCCCGTTTTACAACAAATGTCTGAATAAATTTCTTCGTTTGGGTAAAATATCGGCAACCGACGAAAACTATCTTGCTACTTTAAAATGGCTTTCGGACAATGGTTATACACCTGCCGATACCACCAATACTGAAATTCAGAAAAAATTTCTGGGTTATGTAGCCGAAATTTATTTCTCCACCGTTTACAATGCAATTAAAAAATACGACCCCAATCACATGGTCCTCGGTCCGCGTGTAAATATTTCCGAAGCACGTGAAAATCAGTATTTTATGCAGTCGGCAGGTAAATATGTTGATATTCTGGCTGTTAACTACTATGGAGTGTGGACGCCAAATGTAGCCGCCAACATCAACTGGAGTAAAAACCTTGGAAAACCGTTCATGGTAACTGAATTTTATACCAAAGGCGACGATGTGCCCGGACTTACCAACTCAAGCGGTGCCGGCTGGATTGTCAGAACTCAGACCGACAGGGGTTACGCTTATCAGAACTATACGCTCGGGCTGCTGGAATCAAAATGCTGTGTGGGCTGGCATTGGTTCAAATATATGGATAATGATCCTACCATCGCTAATGCAGAACCTTCGAACATAGATGCCAACAAGGGGATTGTAAACACAGCTTATGAACCTTATGTCGACATGCTGGCTAAAATGAAGGAGATCAATCTGCAGGTTTACAATATAATAGACTATTTTGATGCGCCGAAAACAGTAAGTAAATTATATCCCGAAGCTGATGCTTATTTTAAAGGTGCTGAAAATCACGGAACCGATGAAACTCTTGGTATAAAGCTGACCACCGATCCAAATACACACCGTGAAGCTTTTCTGAGGTTCGATTTGTCGGGCGTAAGCCCTGACGTTAAAAACGCGACACTGAAACTTTTTAATGTGCGAGCGGGCGATGCCAATGTAATTTATAAAGCAGAATTTGTGAGTGACGACAACTGGACCGAAAGCAGTATCACCCGGACAAATCATCCGGCCGGCATTTCCGAAATCGGACAATGGGCACACAATGGTGATGTAAGTATGGACGTGACACAGGTTTTTAGTACTGAATTGAATGGAGATAAAAAACTGACCATTAAACTTTCGGGGGTAACTTCAACAGTTTCGCAGTTAGAATTTGGTTCGCGCGAAAATGCTGACGTCAACCTTCGTCCGTATCTTGAACTGATACAAAATGCATCGGCTGTTCCTCAAATCAAAAAGCCGGAACAGAAATTCAGTGTCACACCCAATCCGACTCAGAAAAATTCAACTATACAGATTCTGATTTCCGGTCATCAGTCAGGAGCAAATCATTTTACAATAAGCGATTTAAAAGGAAAGATGCTTTTCAGAACTGATTTGTCATCGGAACAAACCAACCTGAACATCGCTTCACTTACCGGCGGAATGTATCTGCTTACTCTCACAAGTGCCACCGGTTTCTCAACTCAAAAACTTGTGGTGATTTAAGATATTATGTCAAAAAAAAAATTCCCGCCGTCATTTCGTCACAGATTAAAGCAGGAGTAAACCAAAATATTTCGCATTCGGTTCAGTGCCGACAATCTGAAATTTTAAGATAAAGATATGAATTATGTGCTTGAAGAAGGAATGTTTCGTATTTTTGTCGGAGGAAGTTCATCTACTTAAAACCGGATAGATTTTGAAGTAAAAAATGATTAAACTTATGAAGCGCACATTTATTTTTCTGCTGATTTTTTGCAACACTTTTTTGTTGGTGGCAGGCAACAAGTTACCATTGTACAAAGATAAAAATGCACCCATCGAAAAACGGGTGAATGATTTGCTGAAACGGATGACAACCGAAGAAAAGATAATGCAGACAAATCAGTGGACTTATGGAAAAAATGCCAACGAAAATAATATCGAAAAAATGCAGCGGGATGTCAGTCCCGAAATCGGTTCGTTGATTTACAGAAGTATAAGCCCGGTTTACCGCAATCAAATCATGAAAAAGGCCATGGAAGAATCACGTCTCGGTATCCCGATTCTGATGGGTTTCGATGTGATTCACGGTTATCGTACAGTCTATCCCATTCCTCTGGCACAGGCCTGTTCATGGAACCGGGATTTGGTGAGTGACGCCTGTGCTGTAGCTGCGCGTGAATCCCGACTTTCGGGCGTCGACTGGACTTTTTCACCGATGATTGATGTGGCGCGCGATGCCCGCTGGGGACGAGTTGCCGAAGGTTATGGCGAAGATCCGTACACAAATGCTGAATTTTGTGTCGCTTCGGTAAAAGGTTATCAGGGTGCAAATCTTGCCGGCCAGTCTTCCATTGCAGCTTGTTTGAAGCATTATATCGGCTACAGTTTGTCCGAAGGTGGACGCGACTATCACGCGAGTGATGTGTCGGCTCAAACGCTCTGGGAAACTTTTATGCCACCTTACGAAGCGGGTGTAAAAGCCGGTGTGGCTACTCTGATGAGTGGTTTTAATGATATCAGCGGTGTTCCTGCCTCTGCAAATCCGTATACACTGACCGAAATTCTGAAAAAACGCTGGAAGCACGATGGTTTCGTGGTTTCGGACTGGGGCTCGGTGGAAAATCAGATTGCTCAGGGTTTTGCCAAAGATAAAAAGCAGGCTGCATATAATTCATTTATGGCTGGTGTGGAAATGGACATGGTGGACAATAATTATGTGGAGAATCTTCCCGACCTGATAAAAGAAAAGAAAATTCCACTGAGCGTTCTCGACGAAGCTGTTCGACGTATTCTCAGGATAAAGTTCCGTTTGGGACTTTTTGATGAGCCTTATGTGACAGAATTACCTGAAAACGAAAGATATTACAAACCTCAGGACATGGAAGTGGCTGCACATCTGGCCGAAGAATCCTACGTTTTGCTTAAAAATAACAACAATATTCTTCCGTTGAAAAACCCCGGACGAATTGCGCTTATCGGACCAATGGTGAATGACAAAGTGAATATGATGGGTTCGTGGGAAGGTCAGGGTTTAGCTGAAGTGGTGGAAACTATTTTCGAAGGAATGAAAAAGGAATTTGCAGGAAAAGCAGCTCTGAATGTGGCCAAAGGCTGCGATTTTGAAGGCACCGACGAAAGCGGATTCGACGAAGCTGTACAATTGGCTCAAAAATCAGATGTGATTGTAGCCTGCATGGGCGAACGAAAAAAATGGAGTGGCGAAAATGCTTCACGTTCAACACTTGCTTTACCTGCTATTCAGGCTAAACTTATAACAGAACTCCGAAAAACGGGAAAACCCATCGTATTCGTTTTCTCGTCAGGTCGTCCTGTCGAACTTGATGTTTTTGAACCACTGTCGGAAGCAATGATTGCTATCTGGCAACCCGGAATAGCAGGTGGAACGCCGCTGGCAGGCATACTCTCAGGTCGTCTGAATCCTTCGGGGAAATTAGCAATAACTTTTCCGTTAAAAACCGGACAAATTCCAATGTATTACAATATGCGACAGTCAGCCCGACCAAAAGAAGGAAAGTATCAGGATATTCCCACAGAACCGCTTTATTGGTTTGGTCACGGGCTGAGTTACACTGATTATTCGTACGGTAAGGTACATCTTTCGGCAGATAAAATTAAAAAGAACGAAAAACTGATAGCCGAAGTGGAAGTAACAAATACCGGCTCTATGGATGGAAAGGAAACTGCTTTATGGTTTATTTCCGATCCGGTAGCCACGATAACCCGTCCCGCGAAAGAGCTGAAGTATTTTGAAAAAAGACTCATTAAAGCAGGTCAAAAAACGGTTTTTAAATTCGAAATTGACCCTTTGCGCGATTTGAGTTTTCCGGATAGTAAAGGTCTGCGCCGGTTGGAAGCCGGTGATTTTTACCTGACAATTAACGGACAGAAAGTAAAATTTGAACTGACAGATTAAATTTTTGATAATTTGCGGTTAATTTGATTATTAATGTTTTATAAAATTTCACCATGACATTTTCATCTAAAACGAGAGCTTTATTTTTTATTTCTTTTTTTCAGATTTCATTTTTATTTGCTCAAAAACCAATCTATACGGATGTAAATCAACCTATCGAAAAACGTGTTCAGAATGCTTTGTCGCTGATGACATTGCAGGAAAAAGTGGACATGTGTCATGCTCAGTCCAAATTCAGTTCCAAAGGAGTTCCGCGTTTGGGAATTCCCGAAGTGTGGACCGACGACGGACCTCACGGTATTCGTGAAGAAGTTTTCTGGGATAAATGGAGCGGGGCAGGGTGGACGAATGATTCGTGTACTGCTTTTCCCGCACTGACTTGTCTGGCAGCATCGTTTAATCCTGAAATCTCGCTTTTGTACGGCAAAACCATCGGTGAAGAAGCCCGCTACCGGAATAAGAATGTCCTGCTTGGTCCGGGAGTGAATATCTACCGTACACCACTTAATGGCAGGAATTTCGAATACATGGGCGAAGACCCTTATCTGGCATCACGTATGGTTGTACCGTATATTAAAGGTGTACAGCAAAATGGTGTAGCGGCTTGTGTAAAACATTTTGCTCTCAATAATCAGGAAGAAAAACGAATGACCATCGACGTTCAGGTGAGCGATCGGGCTCTTCACGAAATCTATCTACCTGCTTTTAAAGCTGCAGTGCAGGAAGCTGGTGTCTGGTCTGTAATGGGGGCATACAATCAGTTCAGGGGACAACACTGCTGTCATAATGATTTGTTACTCAACAAAATTCTGAAGCAGGACTGGAAATTCGATGGTGTGGTCATCAGCGACTGGGGCGGAGTGCACAATACCGATCAGTCTGTTTACAATGGTCTTGATCTGGAAATGGGAACTTCGACCAACGGACTTACATCTAACGGAACATCTCCATATTCAGAATATTTTTTAGCAAATCCTTACCTGAATGGGTTACAATCGGGAAAATATGATGTGAAAACACTCGATGAAAAAGTAAGTCGTATTCTTCGGCTTATTTTCCGCACCACCATGAGTGCCGACCGTCCGTTTGGTAAGTTTGTAAGTCCCGAGCACTCTGAAGCAGCCCGTAAAATTGCCGAACAGGGAATTGTACTGCTTAAAAACGAAAAACAAACTTTACCGGTTGCGGTGGGGAAATATAGAAAAATAGCGGTTATAGGCGAAAATGCTGCCAAAAGTCTGGTCGTTGGAGGAGGTTCCTCGTCACTGAAGGTCGCTTATGAAGTTTCACCACTGGAAGGATTAAAGAAGAAATACGGAGCTGAAAATATAGTTTTTTCGTTGGGTTATGCATCAGGTCCTTCTGCTTATGGAAAAGAAATTTCATCGAAATTAAATGCTGACTCGCTTCTTGCAGCCGCTGTTGAAACTGCCAAAACGGCTGAAATAGTATTTTTTGTGGGGGGCCTGAATAAAAATCATTTTCAGGATTGTGAAGGTGGCGACCGAAAAACAATGGCAATGCCTTTCGGACAGGACAAAGTAATAAATGCGATTCAGGCAGTAAACAGGAATATTGTAGTAGTTCTGCTTAGTGGAAATGCGGTTGAAATGCCATGGTTATCGAAGGTTCCGGCGCTTATTCAGGGCTGGTACTCCGGTTCGGAGGCTGGTAATGCATTGGCAAATATTATATCAGGTGATGTAAATCCATCGGGTAAGCTTCCTTTTTCATTTCCAAAAAAACTCACTGATAATGCTGCCATTTCCTTTGGCACTATTTCGTATCCCGGCGATGGAAAAAAACAGGAATACCTCGAAGATATTATGGTGGGTTACCGCTGGTTTGATACAAAGAAAATAGAACCTCAGTTTGCTTTTGGTTACGGGTTGAGCTATACCACTTTCGGATATGGGAAGGTAAAAACCGACAAAACAATCTACAATCAGTCAGATATTATAAAAGTGTCTTTTACGGTGACAAATACAGGGAAAACAGGAGGAGACGAAATAACTCAGGTCTACGTTTCACAACCCGATGCATCGGTCGTGCGTCCGGTAAAAGAACTGAAGGCATTCAGCAAAATCAGCCTCAGACCGGGTGAAACCAAAATAGTAGAACTAGAAATTAAAGTACAGGATCTGGCATTTTACAACGAAAAAAACCGTCAATGGACTGTTGAACCAGGCACTTTCATTATTTCAAATGCTGCGTCGGCTGCTGATGTGAAAAGCAAAACAAAAATTGAAATCATATAAATTCTCATTTCAAGCTTATCATTAATATTAAGGTATTTCTTTGTGTTCTCCGCGTCTCCGTGGTTATTAATATTCACCACAGAGGCTCAATGGAAGTATTTCATTCAAACATCCTGATTTGCGACTGTTCAAACCCGATTATTTTGGTCAGATTTCAACCCTTTTTGAAATACATTCCAACTAATTCAGAAGGATAAAATTGTATTTTTACAAACCATTTAATAATTATACCAAAATGAATAACCGGTTAAAAATCACAACACTTTTCATTCTGACAATGATGGTTTGCACAGTTTCGGCTCAAACAATACTGACAAATCCATATTCAGGAAATCATGCAGAACTTCTGAATGGCAAATGGAACGCATTAATCGACGTTTTTTGCATGGGCGAAGCGAATGCCGTTTTTAAAAACCGCCCTCAACCCTTAACCGGCAAACCAATAGAATATACATTCAATGAGGGATTCAGGCTTGATGTGCCTGGCGATTTTAACTCACAACTGCCCGAATTGTTGTATTATGAAGGTAATGTGTGGTATCAGCGCAAAATTACAATTCAAAAGTCGGCAACAAAAAGACAATTTCTGTATTTTGCAGGGTCAAACTACATTACAAAAGTTTGGCTTAATGGTATTTTTGCGGGTGAACACGAAGGTGGTTTTTTACCTTTTCAGTTCGAGATTACCGGTTTGGTCAAAGAGGGAGAAAACGATCTGGTGGTAATGACCAATAACAACCGAAGAGCAGATTACATCCCTGCTATGAATTTCGACTGGTGGAATTACGGTGGCATTACCCGCGATGTTTTTTTGATTGAAACACCACCTGCCTATATCAGCGATTATTCCGTTCAGCTCAAAAAAGGAACTAAAAATGTACTGGCAGGTTATGTGAAATTAGAAGGAACAGCTGCCCCGCAAAATGTTGAAATTGTAATTCCCGAACTGAAAATCACCAAAAGACTAACTACTGATACAACAGGTTTGGCAAAATTCGAAATTGAAGCTAAACCACAACTCTGGGAACCTTCGTTCCCGAAATTGTACGATGTGGAAATTTTGACTGCAAAAGATACCATAACCGAACAAATCGGTTTCCGCACCATTGAAACTAAGGGCAGCAATATATTGCTCAATGGCAAGCCGGTTTTTCTCAAAGGCATCAATTTTCATGAAGAAATTCCTCAACGCAGGGGACGGGCATATTCCGATGCCGATGCTGAAGTGCTTTTGACAGAAGCCAAAGCATTGGGATGCAACTTTATCCGTACTGCTCATTATCCTCAAAATGAGCGAATTGTGCGTTTAGCCGAAAAATCCGGATTAATGATATGGGAGGAAATTCCGGTGTGGCAGGGCATCAAATTTACCGACAAAGATGTAATGCTGAAAGCTCAAAATATGCTTCTGGAGATGATTCAGCGCGACAAAAACAGAGCTGCTGTAATAATATGGAGCATTCAGAATGAAACCAGACCTTCGGCTGCACGCGATAAAGTACTTGCCGGTTTAGCCGGATTGACACGTAAAACCGACAATACAAGGCTGATAAGCGGCGCTTTTGACAATGCTAAATTCGACAGGGAAAGCGGTACATTTATGCTTAACGATAGCCTGATTAATTATGTGGACGTAGTTGGAATTAATAAGTATCTGGGCTGGTACGAATCTTATCAGCTCGATCCGTCAAAGATAAAATGGAACATAGCTCCCGGCAAACCCCTGATCATGTCTGAGTTTGGTGGTGAAGCACTTTACGGACAACATGGCGATGCCAATTCACCTGCCTCGTGGAGCGAAGAACTACAGGAAAAACTGTATCGCGATAACCTGATTATGTTCAAAAATATTCCGAACCTGTGCGGTACTGCACCCTGGGTGTTGTTCGATTTTCGTTCGCCTAACCGTTGGCACAAGCAAAATCAGGATGGCTGGAACCGTAAGGGTCTTGTTTCGGACAAAGGTCAGCGCAAAAAAGCCTGGTATGTGATGAAAACATATTACGACAGTAAGTAAATATTTTGATAATCAGACATTAAATCGTTTCCGCATTCCGTTAATATATTTCTGTCCTTCATCGATACAAGATTTATTAAAAACATTGTATCCCTTCAGTTGAGAGTTGAACCATAATTCTACTTATTTGAATTATAGTTCAACTTTTATTTTTTTATTCAACTGTATTTTTGCAGGGTTCGAGTCCGTCACTTTTTAAAAAATAAAAATACGGAGCTTTAAAATTAAATTTTAAATCAAATACGCTTTAAATGATAATGGTATGAAAAAAAATTTTACCCGCATCGCATTGGCCTTTTTTACAGGCTTTATCTCTATGAATGCAATGGCTGCTACCGGCTGGTTTTCGGATTATATTAAACTGAATGTTAACGGAAACGGAGTGTCAGCGCCGACAGGGTGGTACTGGATTGGTACCGACCCGTCTTATGCTACCCAATTTGATGCTGCAAATCTTGGAACAGTAACATCACTTATTCTGGATGGAGCAGATATGAAATACTGGAGTGATTCTCAGGACAGGACAGGAAGTTCATTTTTCTATCGGATTATGAGTGCCGACGGTTTGACCGAAATTGTATCCCCTGTCGAAACGGTTATGACACAAACCGGCCCGTCTGGTAATGATTATCAGGCAACATCTTCAGGGCTGAATATCAATTTATTATCCTCTGCTCTTCAACCAGGCACAAGTTACAGACTTCAGTTTTTTGCCAAAAGCTGGGGGTCGGGTCAGGGCGATAGCTGGTTGTCAAATTCAGGTGCCAATTATACCGCAACTTTTACAACTCCGGCTGTTTTGGTAAGTGGTTCTGCATCTCAGGATGGTTTTTATACAACATTAGGTGCTGCAATTTCAGCTATCGGAACAAGTCAAACCGGAAGAAATATTGAAATTAAAATTGGTGGATCTACAACCGAACTTACTTCCGGAATCATTATAGGTGCAGGAGACTGGAGTTCACTTAAAATTTATCCGACAGCAATTTCAACAATACAGGCCGGATTACCGAATACAAGTACATCTGCATTTATTACTTTATCAGCTGCAAATAATGTTACAATCGATGGCCGGCTTAATCAAACAGGAGCCGGAAGCCTGACCATTATTAATTCCTGTACAGATAATGCAAATGCAAGATCGACCATATTATTCGATAACGATGCCAAAAATAACGTTTTGAAGTATTGTACTGTAAAGGGAAGTCAGACAGGCAATTACGGAATAATTTCTTTTTCGGCAACAGCAGCAACAACTAACGGAAACGGATTAAATACGATAGATCATAATTTAATTACAAATAATGGCACAATCCCTAAGTACGGTATTTATGCAATCGGGAATACTTCATTTCCAAATATCGGAAATCAAATCACCAACAACGAATTTAAAGATTTGTTGGCTATTTACATTGCATCAACCACCGTTTATATTGCGGGTGGGACAAGTGCTCCTCAAAATGACAATTTTACCATATCCGGAAATAGTTTCTATAATAGTGTAATAATTGATGACTATGCCTCGAGTAATCTTGCCAAAATTATGCTTGGTATCGGAACATCCACTGCTACCTATGGAGGTTCACATACAATTACAGATAACTTTTTCGGAGGTAGCTCTGCAAATTGCAATGGTACTTTACAGAAAAGATACAAAGATGCCACCCTGAATATTATTGCGATTTATCCTTCAGGTGGCACAACAAGCATACAAAATAATACAATTAAGAACATAAGCTGGTCCAACGATTATTATCCTGCAAATATGACAGCTATTAACATTGCCGGAGGGACAGGTGATGTAAATATCGGAACTGTTACAGGAAATACAATTGGTGACAATACTTCCACAGGCTCTATAGTGCTCATTGCTAAAGGGAACTCAAATTCTTCTGCAACCATGATTACTTTATCAACTACAGGAACTGTCAATTGCCGGAATAATAAGATTGGCTCAATTACCGGTATTCATCAAACAGCTAATTACACTATGGGAATTACTGCAATTTCCAAAACTGCCACAGCTGGTACGACAAACATTAGTAATAACACGATAGGAAGTACAAATGTATCTAACAGTATATATGCGTATTATTCAAATGCAGGTGTCGAATCTGCTACTACTGCCAGTCAGAATGTAAGCGGAATTTCATGTGCAGGAACCGGTATTTGTTCTGTAAGTTACAATACAATTGCCAACCTGACCAATTTTACAACAATTGGGTATCTGTACAGTATCAACATGAACTCAACGTCCGGAACTGCTAATGGAAATTTAATGCATTCAAATGTAATTAAAGGTTATACCGGAACAGGTGCGGTTATTGGAATTAATTCCAATGGAGGAAATAATACTATCACAAATAATGTTATTAAATTAGGTGACAATACTGCCTGCGAAATAAGAGGAATAAATGATGGAAGTAGTGCTACAAGTACAAGCTCTTATCACAACACGATTTATATCGGAGGTTCTCCTGTAACAGGTGCATTCCCTTCTTATTGTGAGTTTAGTTCAGGTCCGGCTACAAAAAAATATTACAAAAACAACATTTTTGTAAATGCTCGATCAAACAACGGTGCAACAGGTTCTCATTATGCATTGTATTTAAATTCCACAAATACAGGAACTCTGGAAATAGATGGTAATGATTATTTTGTTACCGGAACCGGAAGTGTCCTATGCAGATATTCAACGGATAAAACAACATTATCGGCTTTCCAGACAGCAACCGGTCAGGATGCTTCAAGTGTGAATACAGATCCGGGATTTGCAAATCCGGGGGGCTTAACCGCCGAAAGTTATGTGCCTTCTTCTCTGTTGCTTACCGGTGTGAATGCTTCAGTTACCACTGACTACAGCGGTGTTAGCCGTACAACTACACCTGCCATGGGCGCTCATGATTTCAGAATCTGGAACGGAAGTGTATGGAATTCAGTTCCCGGCGCTGATTACAATGCAAAAATTGACGGAACTTTCAGTGGCGCAGGTTTTTCGTGTCGCAATCTTGTATTGAATGCGGGGAAACAACTCAGCATCACTTCAGGTACAATGGCAGTAGGAAATAACTTTACAATTTTAAGCGATGATGCTAATGGTACCGGTACATTTACCAACAGCGGAAGTTTAACAGTGGGTGGCGTTACTACTGTTCAGCAATACATTACAAGTTCTCAAACAGGTGTAAATGGTCGTAACTGGTACATATCCAGTCCGCTGACTGCCGCATTAAGCAGCACCATCACCGGAGCAACCGGAAACGGTTTAGTGTATTATGATGGTACAACCAACTGGCCGGCAGCAGGAACTACAATGGAGGTTATGAAAGGTTATATTGCCAAATCGCCTGCGCAAAACACAACAATCAGTTTCGCAGGAGGTACATTGAATGATGGAAATCAGTCGGTTGCCGATTTACCGGTCGGTTTTAATCTGGTGGGAAATCCGTATCCATCCTATGTTGATTTTACTCAGGCAACTAAAACCAATGTTGCAAATTCTATCTGGTACAGAAGCAAAAGCACCGGTGCTTATGTTTTTCAAACTTATAATGTCCCCGGAAATATCGGTGCAAACGATGGATCAGCCATTATTCCACCGATGCAGAGTTTCTGGATTAAAACCACCGGCGCTACCAATAATTTTGGTTTCACAAATGCTATGAGGTCGCATCAGGATCAGTCAATTGCCGCTAATCGTCTGAAAGCACCCGGTACAAGTCAGCAGAAACTGGTTCGACTTCAATTAAGTAATCCTTCGGGTTCTGATGAAACGGTTGTATATTTCAATCCTGCGGCTCAGAATTCATCAGATGAATTTGATACACAGAAAATGTTTAACTCCGTAGTTGCTCAGCCCGAAGTTTATTCGAAAACCGGTACCGATAAACTTGTTATCAATGGTTTAAATGAAGTGGCCGACAATTTGGAAATTCCGTTGGGCTATAATACAGCTACCGCAGGGAACTTTACATTTAAAGTACCGGAACTTGGAAACTTCGATAGTAATACCAAAATATACTTGCTCGACAAGCAGGAAAATATCCGGACCGAACTTTCTTCTGTTGCTGAATATACGTTTAACAGCGATGTTACCACAGCTAACGAAAACCGTTTCAGTTTGCTGTTTAAAGTTTCGAACATAACTACAGCTACTGACAATCAGCAAAATTTAAATACAAAAGTACTTGTTAATGAATCAAATCAGTTGGTAATTATTGCACCGGCAAAAAGTACTTATTCTGTTTACAATGCTGCCGGTCAATTGTTCACTGCAGGAGTAACCACATCCGATCGAACCTGTACCGGTACTGTTTACATAAAAGGAGTTTACGTGGTGAAAATTACAGAAAACGGAAACGAGTTAACAACCAGAGTAATTATTAAATAAAAAATTCATTACCTGACCCGAAAGTTAAACTGAATCACGGCATAAACAGTCTGTTCATATTTACCTTTTCGGGTTGGGCGATGTAAATATTGTAAACATGGAAAAGAAAAAATATTTTGCTCCGTTCGTGGAATTAATTGTGTTGGACAATGAAATTTCGTTGGCATTGGAATCAACTCCACCGTTAGGACCTGATGAAGGTAGTAATCTGAACATCAGCCCTGATTTTCTTAATCAGTATCCGTTGAAATCGCCTGTTGCTTAGTTTTTTGGTGAAATGAAAACTTTAACAAGGGAATTGAGCCTGCTTTTGCTTTCGTTTGCCGCATTTACAGTTGTTTTTGCTCAACCGGTAGTCCCCGGTGAAATTTGGAAGGATGACCGCGGTATGCATATTAACGCTCATGGCGGTGGTATATTGTTCCGAAACGGAGTTTATTATTGGTATGGTGAACACAAGGATGATTCGACGAGTCTGGCCAATGTAGGTGTAAATTGTTATTCGTCCGATGATTTGGTTCATTGGAAGTACAGGGGAGTTGTATTGCCTGTGGTAACGGATAACGAAAGTTCAGATATTGTAAAAGGGTGTGTGATAGAGCGTCCGAAGGTAGTTTTCAATGAAAAGACTCAAAAATATGTCCTCTGGTTTCATTTGGAACTGAAAGGACAGGGGTACAAAGCTGCCCGTGTGGGAATGGCTGTCGGCGATTCGCCTGCTGGCAGCTTTAAGTATGTTCGTTCGTATCGTCCCAATGCCGGAATTTATCCGCTCAATTTCACCGAAGAACAAAAAAAATCATCTTTAAACCTTACAAATTCACTTAAACAGGGCAGTAAAGACTGGTTGAAAGCTGTTGAAGAGGGCCTGTTTGTCAGACGTGATCTGGAAGGTGGTCAAATGTCGCGCGACATGACCATCTATGTTGATGACAACAACAAGGCTTATCATATTTATGCATCGGAAGAAAACCGGACCATTCAGATTGCAGAACTTTCAGATGACTATCAGAGTCATACAGGTAAATACATCAGAATTCTGCCGGGTAAACACAACGAAGCTCCGGCTGTTTTTAAGAAAGACGGGAAATATTTTCTGATTACATCCGGATGTACAGGGTGGGCTCCAAATACCGCACGAATGGCTGTTGCCGACTCACTGTTCGGAGAATGGACTGAGCTTGGAAATCCCTGTGTTGGTGCCGATGCTGATTTAACATTCCATTCGCAGGGAACTTATATACAAAAAGTAGCAGGAAAGGAAAATGCCTGGATCTTTATGGCCGATCGCTGGAAACCCGAACATCCGATTGATGGACGGTATATCTGGTTACCGGTTTTGTTCGAAAACGGAAAACCTGTTCTTCGTTACTTTGATCAATGGAACATCAACGACGTGTTTTCCGATGCAGGTCTGACAAGAAGCAGGTAATTTTTTTTATTCTCCGATCATAGATTTTCCTCATTTTCCGTTTCGGCAGCACTTTCCGTTTCGGCAGTTTCGGGTTTTTTCTTTTTCAGAAATTCACGCGGGGATAATCCGAACTCGGCTTTAAAGCAGGTGCTGAAATATTTCGGATCGTTGAAGCCCACCGCATAGGCAATGTCCGAAATATTACCTGTTTCGTTTTTCAGCATCTGACAAGCGTGTTTAAGCCGGATGTTGCGGACAAAATCGCTCGGAGCCAGACCGGTAAGTGACTTAATTTTCCGGTACAATGTTGATTTTGAAGTATTCATAGCATCGATGAGTTGATCGTGAGTGAAGTCAAAATTGTCCAGATTATCTTCTACAATTTTGATGGCATCGCGCATAAACTGCTCATCGATAGAATTATTTTCATATTTTGTAGTATCAATGCTCAGCGACGATTTAAACTCTTTGTTTCGCTTTTGCATGTTATACAACAAACTGTTCAGCCTGGCAATCAGGACATTCATTTCGAATGGTTTCGATATATAGGCATCAGCCCCGGCATTGTAGCAGTCAATTCTGTCCTCAATCTGATTTTTGGCAGTAAGGAGTAATACCGGAGTATGCGAGATTTCGAAATTTTCTTTTATGTTTTTGCAAAGCGTCAATCCGTCCATGACGGGCATCATGACATCACTTACCACCAGGTCAATTTCATTTTCGTTCAGTTTTGTCAAAGCTTCAGCACCGTTGGTGGACTGAATAACGTTGTAAAATTTGGATAATGAACCTGACAATACCATTAATAAATCCGGATTATCTTCGACAATAAGTACTGTTTTATTACTTTTTACAATAATATTCTTCTCAGGTATAGCTACTTCGGGATCATTTTCATCGTTAAGTGCTACTAATTTTTCAGCTTCCAGTTTTGTTTTATCTTCTTTTTCGGCAATTTCCTGTTCAGTGTAAAAACCTCCGTCGACCGGGAGTTCAACTACGAAACAAGTGCCAACGTTGACCTGACTTTCCACCGAAATGGTGCCTTTATGAATTTCCACCAACTCTTTAGTCAGCGACAGCCCGATACCATTTGAATCGAAACGGGTTTCATTTCCGAAAAAACGGTCAAAAATATGTATCAGCCTTTCAGGTTCAATTCCGATTCCCGTGTCGTTTACAAATATTTTTGCATATTGAATGTCGTTTTTGATTTCCGACTGAACATTTAATGCGATGGTTCCGTGATCAAGTGTATATTTGAAAGCATTGGACAAGATGTTGAAAATAATTTTATCCACCTTGTCGGCATCAAAAAATCCGGGTAATGTTTCGGGACCGGTGATACTAAAGTGAATATTTTTTTTAACTGCCAGCGGCTCAAAATTCATTTCACAGGTACTACGGATAAATCCCGTAAGATCACCCCGACTGACATTTAACTTCATATTTCCGCTTTCAATTTTTCTGAAATCGAGGATTTGTTGTAATAGCCGCATGAGGCGGTTAATATTCGATTTCATAATGCTGTATTGTCTGAATTTGTTGGGGAAATTGTGATGAAAATCCTCTATCAGACAAGATATAATTGTAAGCGGAGTTAATAATTCGTGTGAAATATTTGTAAAGTACCTCAGTTTAATCTGGGTAAGTTCCTCTGTTTTTTCCTGCCTGATTTTCGAGATAATCAAATCTCTTCTGAGTCTGATACGATTTCGTATAGTGCGATAAACAATTAAAATCAGACTGCTTACAATGATGAAGTAAATTAAATAAGCCCACCAGGTTTCGTACGGTGCCGGTTCGACGGTTATGTTTAAATGGTAGATTTTATCCAACCATATTCCGTTTTCGTTGGTTGACCTGACTTCGAAGATGTATTCACCCTTTGATAAATTATTGTAATTAACATACCGTCTTTTCGCATCAACATATACCCAATCCTTATCTATGCCTTTTAAGCGGTAGGAATAATTGATTGAGGCCGGGGAAGTGTAATTTAAGGCTGAAAATTCCAAACCAATGTTTCTTTGTTTGTAATTAAGTTTCAGGTTTTGGTTTTCCGAGTTATATTCAACATTTTCCATGTTCTGAAAAATGGATTTATTGTCAATCCTGATATCAGTGACACAGAGTGCGTTTTGGAGAATACTGTCTCTTCTGAAATCAGGTGAAAAATAGACATAACCGTTACCACCTCCGAAATACAGTTTTCCGTTACTGTCTCTGACTGTTGCTCCGGGTTTGTAATAATTTATTTCGTTGATATCTTTCGACGAGAATAAAACAGAAGTTTTACTGTCCGGATTAATTTTTATGATTTTATTGTTAGTACTTACCCATAAATTGCCTGTATAGTCTTCGTTAATTGCCTTGATATCAGGGTCGAAAATCTGAAAAGTCTGATTGTACGAAATAAACCTGTTTTCTTTTTCGCTGAATTTGTTGAGTCCGCCGTTGTTGGTTCCCACCCAAAGTTGTTGTTGACTGTCAATAAAAATTGTATTTATTTCATCGCTGTTAATATTCCTGTTTTTCAGATTATACAGCTCAGTTACTCTTTTGTTTAGCTTGTTTCTGGATATTCTGAGTATGCCTTTGCTGGGTGAGCCTGCCCAGATAATTCCCTTTTTACTCTCTACAATGCATTGTACATTGTTAAATTCTTTTGATTCAAGTTCAGGAATGTTGTTTTTAACCTTTAAGAGTCCTTTGCGTGTTCCGAGCCATAAGCTCTGTTCGCTGTCAATAAAAATTGCTGAAATGTCTTTGTTTCCTTTACCTATAAAGTCGATAATACGGGTTGAAATTTGTTCGGTTTTTTTAGATTTTGTATTGTATCTGGCTAACAGGTTATTTCCGCCAATCCAAATCGAATGATCAGATTTGTCAAAACAAAAACACCGTAATGATTTGTGCATCAAAGGATGATCGTCCGGAAGTAGTCCTCTGACATCCTGATTGCTTAATTTGTCAACTTCATAAAATCCAAAATTTCGCAGACCGAGAAAGATGTTATTTCCATACTCAATCATCGCATTTATGTCAATATAGCCCGATTTTTTCTTTAAAGAATTCAGACTGTTCGAATTTAGCAACGATTTGTGCGGGTTGGCGATATAAACACCATCGTTTAAGGTCGCAATCCAGATATTTCCCTGTTTGTCGCGATACAAATAGTTAAGAAAATTACTTGCATTTTCAAAAATATCAAGCGTATTAATGCTCTGAAAAGTGTAGTTGGTTTTTTCGGAAATAGCACTTATTCCGGCATGCGAAAGAATCCATAATTCATTATTGAACTTATCTTCGGCAATACTGTAAATGGCATTTCTGGGTGACCCGTTTTTTGTTTCAGGTATTTTAAACTGCTTGTAGTCAATAATATCACCTTTTGAATTGAGCTTAAGTCTGAATAAGCCGTCGGCCCAGGTTCCGGCCCAGATAATTCCTTTTGAATCCTGAAAAAGTACAAACGGATTATTTTCAACCCCCAAAGCCGGCATTTTAATAAACTTTTCGTGCTGTTGGTCAAATTTGCAAAAACCATCCTGCCATAATGCAATCCAGATGGTGCCATTTTTATCTTCGAGTATGTGATTAATATTATTTCCGGGAATTGAAGTGCCGCTGGGCTGGTGGTAAAAACTTTTTATTGGGCTGTTATTGTTACTGTACAGAAAAAGGCCGTTTTCAGAACCTATCCATACTCTTCCTTTCGAGTCACATACAATGCTGTTGATTCGCAGATTTTGTATGGTTTTATTGTCGATTAATTGTAATATCTTATTATTTTCGTCAATTACGTTTACTCCTTTGTCGGTACCAAACCAGATTCTTTTGTTTTTATCTTCTGCCATACAGAGTATATTGCCGCTGGTCAGCAGGTTAGGATGTTCAATGTCGGATTTAATGACCAAAAGATTGTAACCATCGTAACGACAAATGCCCGATTCGGTACCAAACCAGATAAACCCTCTGTGGTCCTGAAAAATTCGTTTCACTGAACTGCCCGGCAGCATTTCCTTTAACGGAAACTTATGAAAAGTGACATTTCTCAAATCAAATGAAAATGCGGCAATACTCAATGAAATTATTGCCAGCGTAAGAATGATTTTTTTCATGATGAAATTTTCGGGTAGTACTTAATGTGTTAGATTCTCAGATTTATAAGTTCAAAGATAAGTGATATTTTATATTAAGCAAAATTTTGTAGTTCGAAAATTCAAATGAACCCAAAATGGAAGTTATTGAATTGTATTCGGTATTTTACCGTATCCGGTGTTTTTATCTTTGCATTGTAAAAAATCGAAATTTCTTGAGACATATATTATGAAAACATTCACATTTATAATTGCCGCTTTATTGATTCCGGTGTTCAGTTACATCAATGCTCAGAACCGGGAAATAATACTACTGGATAAAAACTGGAAATTCTGTAATAATGATGTAAGCACAGCTGTTGAGACAAAATTTGATGATTCTTCCTGGTCAACAGTCAGTGTTCCCCACGATTGGGCAATTTCGGGTAATTTCGATATGAATATTGATGCACAGTTTGTAAAGGTCATCGAAGATGGCGACAGTGTCTCGAAGTTTCGTACGGGACGAACCGGTGCATTGCCGGTATTTGGTGTGGGGTGGTACCGAAAAGCCTTACCTGTAGACATAACAGATAAAGGTAAACGAATCTTTATAGAATTTGATGGAGCTATGAGCCTTGCAAAAATCTACCTCAATGGTGCTTTTGTTGGCGAGTGGCCCTACGGATATTCTTCTTTCTCGTTCGATTTAACTGATTTTATTAATTATGGCAAAGAAAATATTTTAGCCGTTCGTCTCGAAAATAAGCCGGAGTCGTCGCGATGGTATACAGGTGCAGGTTTGTACCGCAATGTGAGATTGATTAAAACAAACCAGACACATGTCATTCACTGGGGTACGTATATCACCACACCTGAAATCAGCCCGAAAAATGCAACCGTCAAAATCCGTACGTCTGTTAAAACATTACCTGATAAGGGATTGGTAAAGCTTGTAACGGTAATTCAAAATAATTCGGGGCAAAATGTGAATACTCAAACTGACGTTTTAAGGGCCGACTCATCAAATCTGACATTCAATCAGACAGTGAAAATAAAAAATCCGCAGTTATGGAGCACCGAACAACCCAACCTCTACAAAGTTGTTTCGAAAGTGTATGTCAACAATCTTCAGGTGGATCAATACCATAGTGTTTTCGGTTGCCGGAGTATCCGTTTTGATAGCAATACAGGTTTTTATCTGAACGGAAAACCGCTGAAAATAAAAGGAGTATGTATGCATCACGATCTTGGTCCTCTTGGTGCGGCCGTCAACTACAGAGCCACACTCCGACAGTTACAAATGATGAAAGAAATGGGTGCAAATGCTATCAGAACGTCTCACAATCCGCCTTCACCCGAAGTTTTGCAGATTTGTGATAGTATCGGGCTTTTAGCCATTGTTGAGGCTTTTGATGAGTGGAAAATGGAAAAAAACAAAAATGGTTACCATTTGTATTTCGATGTATGGCATGAACGTGATTTGCGGAATATGATCCGACGCGACAGGAATCATCCCTCGGTGATTGCGTGGAGTATAGGCAATGAAATACATGAACAGGAAATGCCTGATGGTAAATATATTGCACAGAAACTTACTGCTATCTGCCACAACGAAGATCCTGCGCGACCAACCACAGCAGGTTTCAATAATCATAATGCCGCTATTAAAAACGGTCTGTCGGATGCTGTCGATCTGGTGGGCTTTAATTATAAACCGCAGGATTACAAAGCAAAACATCAGAAATATCCTGATTATAAACTTTTCGGCAGCGAAACTGCATCGACGGTAAGCTCGCGGGGAGTATATAAATTTCCGGTAAAGGAAATCAAAGGTGTATGGCACAAGGATTATCAGGTTTCGGCTTACGATCTCGAATATCCGCCATGGGCCACCACCCCCGATACCGAATTTCAGGCACAGGATGATAATGCTTTTATTTTTGGAGAGTTTGTGTGGACAGGCTTCGATTATTTAGGTGAACCCACTCCTTATAACGAAGGTACTCCCGCTAAAAGCTCTTATTTCGGAATTGTGGATCTGGCCGGACTTAAAAAGGACAGATTCTATCTTTATCAAAGTAAATGGAGCGATGTTCCTGTATTGCATGTTTTACCTCACTGGAACTGGCCCGAAAGAACGGGACAGAAAGTGCCGGTTTATTGTTATACCAATTATCCGAAAGCGGAACTGTTTGTGAATGGTAAAAGCATGGGCGTGAAACAAAAGGACAATTCCGGTAAATATTCCCGTTATCGGTTGATGTGGAACGATGTGGCTTATTCTCCCGGCGAAATAAAAGTTGTAGCATATAACGACTCAAATAAAGCTGTTGCACAGGAAGTAATAAAAACTGCCGGCGATTCGTATGCTGTCAGAATGAAAGTTGACAGGCCCGAAATAAAAGCTGATAGTAAAGATCTTGCTTTCGTTACGGTTGAAATTGTGGACAAGGCCGGTAATTTGTGTCCGCTGGCCGATCAGCTGCTCTTTTTCGAAGTAAGTGGTGCAGGAAAACTTAAAGCACTTTGTAATGGTAATGCAGTCGATCAGACATCTTTTTCGTCGAACTATATGCGCGTTTTCAATGGCAAACTTGTCGCAGTAATTGAATCGACAGGTTTAGCCGGACAGATCAATCTGAAAGCTTACGGGTCAAATCTGGAACAACAAACTATCACATTTACTGCTGAATAGAAGTTAAATCAGAAGAGTAAAATCTTGTTTTTTTTACGTTTGTTTTTCAAAAAAGTGCTGTTTGTGAAATTAATGTTTGAGAAATAACTTCAAATTTTTTATAGAAATAATACATCCTTCTTTCAGAGCTAACTCATTTGTTTGAATCAAATCCCGATTGACCCTGACCACCCGTTCACAGCATGAATAGTAGCTGCGAACGGGTGATTTGCTTTAGAAAAGTATCTTTTTTATACTTTCCAAAGGTTAAAGTCCTGCTGAAATAATTGTGTTATTCGTTCTTTTTTTTACTTTTGTTGTTGGTCGGTTTTTTATGGCCGACACTGTTTTTGTAATAGTCAATAAAATAACGTTAAATTTTACCGTTGAAAATGATAAATTATACGTCGGATTTGGTGTTGTTGCGTTTGTTCGCACAATTTCAATCCTTAATGTCTTATTGTATAAAATTATAAATCAGGTAATTAATCACCACAAGTTCATTCATTATTATGCCTCTTTCCCGTATTTTTCTTTTTTTGTTTCTTTTTGTCCATTTCGGTTTAAAATCACAATCAGTCGTTCATCAGGCTACGTTCAGTGAACTGACCATTTTCACCATGCCCACATTACATCCGCTTGACTGGAGCAATCCCTCGAGTCTTTACCAATCCATGAAGGATTGTTACCTTAAAACAATCACCGTACCCGATAATTATCTGTTAGGTCATATAGCAGTCCGGCTCGAATCTCCTTTATTGTCAGAGCCTTTGTATATTGCCCAGGCATCGGCGTCGGCAAGTGAAAGAATCGATATGGTATTGAAACAAAAAGTCGGATTCGGTATTCTGGGAGCGGCACTGAAAGGAAGACTCGAAAAAAGTGATGAGCTTAAATTGAAACTGAATGTTTATGCCAAAAGAAACAAACTTGCATTTATTAAATTTCAAATCAGCAACAGGGCTGCACAAAGGATACTGGATTTTATTCACCAATACGAAACCAAAACCAACGGAAAGTATGCTTCCTGCGATTTTTACGGTGGTGCATTCTGGCCAAGATTTGTTAATGAAGGTGCAGGTTGTTCGGCATTCGGTATCGCTTTACTCGATCTTGTCAGGATATTGCCACCGGAATCGAAAGAATGGAAAGTTGATGTTAAAATCCCCATGGATATCATTGGTGGCGAATTCAATAAAAATAAAAAGATTAAAAACCGCACTATTAAAAACACAAAAAACTGGTTCAAAACCGAAGGAATTAACAACAAGGATTATGTGAACTATTTTGTGTACGAACCAAGTATTATTTATGACTGGATACTGAAAAAAAATAAGTTCCCGGATGATAAATTTATCCCTGTTGTCGAAAAAGGTATTCCCGGACTGCTTGTCGACCGGATTTCAAGTCCGCTGAACGATGAAGAACCGCTTTTCATCCAAAGGACCGATACCAACTTATTTATAACAAATTTCAGAAAAAAGGTTGAAGCGATGAATTAAAGCTCCGACGGCCGAATTCCGGCAATTCGAAGTTTTGAAAGTGAATAAAATTGTAATTCCAATCCTCAAAATAACAAATATGAAACGAACAGCAATAATATTAATTTTAATAACGATGTTAAACTCAAATAACAAAGCACAGGAAAATTTATCATACAGGTTGCCACCAAAAAGTATTCTCGAACTTGCCGATTATCAGCGGGCTCCATCAGTAGCCATCGATTCGAAAAAAGAGTTTATGTTGTTGAGCTACCGCAACACTTACAAAACCCTCGCGGATTTGAATCAGACCGAAATCAGTCTGGCCGGTTTAAGAGTGAATCCGGTTAATAACATAAGTTCGTCGATGAATTATATCAACAATCTGAAAATCCGCAGGGTTTTCGATAATGAACCGGTGCAGGTGAAAGGGCTACCTCAGCAGGCTCACATTGCCTACCTTACATGGTCGCCCGACGAAACTAAAGTGGCGTTTACCAATACTACCGGCGAAGGGCTCGAACTGTGGGTGATGGATTTTGCCACTGCTACAGCTACCCGCCTGACTCCGGCTGTGCTCAATGCTAATCTGGGAAATCCGATTAACTGGTATCGCGATAATAAGGCTTTGCTGGCGAGGTTTTTACCTGCCAACCGACCGGCTCTGATTGATCCGAAGAAAGAATTGCCTGCAGGTCCGGTTATTTCGACGAGTGATGGTTCAAAATCACAAAACCGCACTTATCAGGACATGCTGAAAAATCCATCCGACGAAACCAACTTCGTAACATTAACAACTTCCGAACTTTATAAGGTAGATTTAAACGGCAATAAAACACTCTTCAAACCGGCTGATATCTATGCGGGCGAAAATTTTTCACCTGATGGAAGCCTTATTCTTATCAATACCATCCAAAAGCCATTTTCGTATATCGTACCGCTCAATCGTTTTCCTCAGCAAAACAAGGTGTACGATTTGACCGGAAAATTAGTAAAGACAATAGCTGAAATTCCTCTCAATGAGGTGATGCCAAAGGGATTTATGGCCGTAAGAAAAGGTCGCAGGAACCTGAACTGGCGTTCGGACGAACCTGCTACTTTATTTTTTGTCGAAGCTCTCGACGGGGGCAATCCTGAAAATAAGGCAGATTACCGTGATGCTGTTTATACCTGGAAAGCACCTTTCGATACAGAGCCCACGCTGCTTACCAAATCGAAACTGCGTTTTTCGCATATCGTTTGGGGAGATGCCTCGACGGCTGTCATGCAGAGTGAATGGTACGATACACGTCAGCAACTGACAGTTTTATTTGATCCATCGAAACCCGGACAGGAGCAAAAAACTATCGACGACAGGAATTTTCAGGATGTATATTCCGATCCCGGGGATTTTGAAACACGCAAAAACGAGTACGGAAAATATGTACTTACCATTGATAAAAACAGGATTTTCCTTATCGGACAGGGATTTACCCCGAAAGGACAATTCCCGTTTATCGATGAACTTCAGCTTTCCACACTTAAAAAGAAGCGTTTGTACGAATCGGCATACACCGACAAAATGGAAGAAATCTTCGACATTCTCGATGTTAAAAAAGGCGAAGTGCTGATCAGGTTACAATCAAAAAATGAATATCCGAATTATTACATCCGAAATATTATCAAACGCGTGGCTCCTTTACAGCTAACTCATTTCGCCAATCCGTTCGAAAGTATTAAAGACGTTTATAAAGAGCTGATTAAATACAAACGAAACGATGGTGTAGAACTTTCGGGAACGCTATATTTGCCCTCGGGATACGACAGAAATTCAAAGAAAGAAAAGCTGCCTTTGTTAATCTGGGCATATCCTGCCGAGTATAAAGATAAAAACAGTGCCGGACAAAGCACGTCGAATCCGAACGAATTTACTTTTCCTTACTACGGATCGTTCGTTTACTGGGTCACAAGAGGCTATGCCGTGCTCGATGATGCTGCATTCCCGATTATCGGCGAAGGGAAAACCGAACCGAATGATACTTTTATTGAACAATTAGTAGCCAATGCCAAAGCCGCTATCGATGCCGTAGATTCACTCGGCTATATTAACCCGAAAAAAGTAGCGGTTGGCGGACATTCCTATGGTGCATTTATGACAGCTAATTTGCTGACTCACTCAGATTTGTTTGCGTGCGGAATAGCCCGCAGCGGAGCTTATAACCGCACATTAACTCCGTTTGGTTTTCAGAGCGAACAACGCAATTTCTGGGAAGCCCCCGGTGTATATGATGCCATGTCGCCCTTTATGCATGCCGATAAAATGAAAACGCCCGTTTTGCTCATTCATGGCGAAGCCGACAATAATCCGGGAACGTTTACCCTGCAAACTGAAAGGTATTTTCAGGCTTTGAAAGGGCTGGGAGCACCGGCACGTATGGTTATACTGCCCAAAGAGCAGCACAGTTATGTGGCTCGCGAAAACATAATGCATTTGCTTTGGGAACAGGACGTTTTCCTCGAAAAATACCTGAAAAACTAAAACATCGATGATGAAAGATAAATCTGATTCGGTGTGCAAATAAAAAACGAAAAAAGGTTTTGAAAATTAAAAATGATTATCTATCTTTGCAGTCCGAATTTGGAAGTAAAAATTAAACATATTAAATAACTAATAATTATGATCGTAGTTCCTGTAAAAGAAGGCGAAAACATTGAAAGAGCTTTGAAAAAATTTAAACGTAAATTTGAAAAAACCGGTGTAGTAAAAGAATTACGTCGCCGTCAATGTTTTGATAAACCTTCCATCGTAAAACGTGAAGAAAAAATTCATGCGGTTTACGTACAAAAAATGCAATTAGGCGAAGAGTAAATCCGGTTTATCAGTCGGAATATTATTGACTGATTGATTTGTATTTAATTCCGATGCAGCATTGAAACTGCGGATATAGTTAAAATGTTACTGCAAAATACACAGTATGAGAAGAATAATTCCTCTCATACTGTTTTTACGTATGTATTGATTACTTAAACAACGTATAGTTCTTAATCCGCGATTTTTCAGATTGATTCATCTTTTGGTAACACTTTATTTTCGTATAATTTTACCGAATAATTGAATAAATAATAAAAATCCCTGTAAACATTTGCTTTACAGGGACTTTGTGTATGAGTACTGATGAATTTAAACTAAATGCGAACCTATAAGGAAGTAAATCAGGGCTGCCAGAGTTGCACTTACCGGAATGGTAAGTATCCATGCCACTAACAGATTTTGTGTAACACCCCAACGGACTGCCGATAAACGTTTTACTGCACCAACCCCGATAATTGATCCGGTAATGGTATGCGTGGTACTTACCGGGATTTTAAGTAATTCGGTCAGATAAAGTGTGAGTGCCCCGGCGGTTTCGGCCGCAACTCCCTCGAGTGGAGTTACTTTGGTAATGCGCGATCCCATGGTTCTTACAATTTTCCATCCGCCCGACATGGTGCCGAGTGATATTACAACAAAGCACGAAAATGCAACCCAGTCGGGCATATCGCCCAGCGCATAAACACCCATATCGATCCCGTTCTGATGGTAAGCAGCCAGTAAGGCGGCTGCGATAATACCCATCACTTTTTGTGAATCGTTCAGACCATGACCGATGCTGAACAAACCCGATGAAACCAACTGCAGTCTTTTGAACAAAATGTTGGTTTTGTGAGGATTCGATTTTTTAAAGAGGTGCATTATAATAATTGTCAGTATGGAAGAAACAATCATACCAATGATAGGAGCCAGAAATATAAACGAGGCAATTTTAATAATCACATCTCCCTTGATGGATTCAAAACCGGTGGTTGTAAACCCGTTGGCAATCATGGTGCTCATGATTGCAGAACCGGCAAATCCGCCGATAAGTGTGTGCGACGACGATGAAGGGATACCCAGCCACCAGGTGAGTAAATTCCACATTATTGCTGCCACAATCCCCGAAAAGATAACGGGCAGAGTTACATATTGCTCTATTACAGCTTTCGAAACAGTATTGGCAATACCGAATTCACCAATGATGTACTTAGCTATAAAAAAGGCTACAAAATTAAAAGCCGCAGCCCACAAAACTGCTTTGAACGGGGTGAGTACCTTCGTGGAAACAATAGTTGCAATTGAATTCGCTGCATCGTGAAAACCGTTGATAAAGTCGAATATCAATGCCAATACTATAATCGTAATTAATAGTGTCATTTAGCAGATTATAATATGGGGTTATGCGTATTTTACGATAATAGTCTGAATAATTTTACCTACATGTTCAGCAACATCAGTCGATTTTTCGAGCTCTGACATAATTTCCTTGAGTTTTATTACTTCAATAGCATCTTTCTCATTCTCGAAAAGTCCGATCAGGAATCTTTCGTACACATCATCGGCATCGTGTTCCAGATCATGCAGATCCTTGCAGTATCCTTTAATGTCTTTGGGCGATTTTTTGAGAATATCGAGTTCATCTACCGCGCTGCTGATTGTTTTAGCACATTTATTCATTACCAATGCCAGCTCTACTGCACTTTCGGGCATTTGTTTCGGATTGTACAACACAATTTTTTTTGCACAGCTGTTGATAATGTCCGTAACATCGTCCAGTTTGTTGGCAAGATGATGAATGTCCTCACGATCGAAGGGGGTAATAAAGGTTGAATTCAGTGCATCAAAAACCTTGGTTGATAAAGCATCTCCTTTTTTTTCCTGCTCCTTGATTTTTAAATAATAATCATTTGCGGTTTTGTGGTCGTAGTTTTTCAAAAATTCGATCATAATTTCGGAAGCCGAAATCATAACCGTGGACATTTCTTTCAGAATCGGGAAAAACCGGGGCTCTTTGGGAGTAAATACACTTAGAAAACTGTTCATTTTGTTTGTTTTTAATTTTATTTAGTATGTAATTATACAGTAAATGACAAGAATCAGAACATTGATTGATAAGAGTTTAACTGATTGAAGCTGAAAATAATATATTTAAAACTGATTTGATTAGGATTTAAATCCGGCCAGCGGGTTAAGATTTTGTTACCATCCTGTAATCATATCGGTTTAGCAATATCGAAATCCGTTTTTAAGTTCGTCTGATCAATGTGAAACTTCGTTCTGTCTTCCTGAATTTCATTTGTAGATGAATTTTTTCATGTACTAAAATGAAATTATATAATTCTGAACAGTCCTACAATTCGAGGTCTGCATTATGTACTTCCACCCAGGGTAATCCGTGGATATTAAGTTGTTCCATAAACGGATCGGGGTTGAATTCCTCCACATTATAAACTCCGGCTTTGCGCCACAGTCCTTTCATAAACATCAAGGCACCTATCATCGCCGGAACACCGGTGGTGTAACTAACTCCCTGAGTACCTGTTTCCTTGAAGGCTGCTTCGTGACTGCAATTGTTATAAATGTAATACGTTTTTTCCTGTCCGTCTTTAATCCCTTTGATCCGGCAACCGATGGAAGTCCAACCGGTATAATTTTCGCCCAGTTCGCCCGGATTTGGCAAAACGGCTTTCAGGAACTGAATGGGCACAATTTTTTGTCCGTTGTATTCCACTTCGTCGATGCGGGCCATTCCGATGTTTTGAATAACACGCAGGTGAGTGAGGTATTCCTGTCCGAAAGTCATCCAGAAACGGGCGCGTTTGATAGTGGGGAAATTTTTAACTAAGGATTCGAGTTCCTCATGGTAGATAACATAGGATTCTTTAGGCCCTATTTCGGGATAGTTCAGCGGTTTGTGAATTTCGTGAGGTTCTGTTTCGACCCATTGTCCGTTTTCCCAGTATTTACCACGTTGTGAAACTTCGCGGATGTTGATTTCGGGATTGAAATTGGTGGCAAAAGCTTTATGATGATCGCCGGCATTGCAATCGACTATATCTAAATAATGAATTTCATCGAAATGATGTTTTGCTGCGTAAGCAGTGAAAATACTTGTCACTCCGGGATCAAAACCACAGCCAAGTATGGCAGTTAAACCGGCTTTTTCAAATTTTTCCCTGTAAGCCCATTGCCAGCTGTATTCGAAATGAGCTTCGTCCTTTGGCTCGTAATTGGCGGTATCCATGTAGTTTACGCCAGCTTCGAGACAAGCGTCCATAATGGTTAAATCCTGATACGGTAATGCCACGTTAATTACCAGCTCAGGTTGGTAGTCTTTGAATAGTGCAACGAGTTCAGGCACAACATCTGCATCCACCTGTGCTGTTTTCACTTCAATGCCGTAGCGGCTTTTAATATCTTTGGCAATCACATCGCATTTTGATTTTGTACGACTTGCCAACATGATTTCAGTAAATACTTCCGGATTCTGAGCAACTTTATGAACCACTACAGTTCCCACACCACCGGCACCAATAATCAATACTTTTCCCATTTTATTGTATTGTACTTGTATAAGTTATTATTTAATTCAGAGTGTACAAAAATAGTAGTTTTTTATCAAATAGAAATATTAATTTTCCACTATTCTGAACTGTACACTCAGATTTGCTGAATCCCCTGTTTTTACTACAGTAGTCTGGGTTTTTTAAAAAATAATTTTTTGTAAGTACCTTAGTTTTAAATCAGGTATTTACAGATTCAGGCAAAATTTATGAAAATGAACCGGCAGACTGAAGTTTGTATATATGCAGATTCAGATTTTTTTTATTGTTACAATAAAAAATCAGTTTTTATTTACGAAAATCATAAAAAATGTTTATATTTGTAGCAAAATCAAAAACGGATAAATTTCGTTTTTGATTCTCCTTCCTCTCATTTCGATTATAAATCTGTTTTTATTCACTTAAAAAAGTTTTATATGAAAAAAGAAACACTCAAATCAGTCATTGGAGTATTTACATTGTATTTTGTGATACTTTTTTCATTTCAGTCCTGCGACCCTGATGTTCCCGATAAACCGACTGTTGCGGCAGATTCATTAAATGTATCAATTGCAACATTATCATTCAATAGTTATAAAGATGCCGGTTTGGTTACAATCAGAACCAATGTCAGCTGGTCGGCAACTGTTTCAGCTTCATGGTTAAGTTTGTCGGCAACTTCGGGTAAAGGAAATACGGCATTTCTGATAGGAGCGTCGGAGAACCCGGATTTGCAAAGAGAAGCAAAGGTGACCATTACTGCAGGTGACAAATCAAAAGAAATTACGATTACACAGGAAGGTACACCGAGAATGGTTGTGACCATCGCAGGAGTTAACCTGGTGCTGAGAAAAGTTGAAGGTTCGGTCTTTTCAATGAGTGGTAACGATAATGTAGCATATTATGGCATCGGACATTACGTTACTTTGAGCGATTTTTATATCATGGAAACCGAAGTTACCAATCAGCTTTGGGAAAAGGTAATGAAATCGCTTCCTTACGACACTATTGCCATATTCGCGGGACACGATCAGCATAATAAACCATTACAACCTGTGAGTGCAACCAACTGGAACGATATTACCAATAAATTTTTACCTGCACTCAATCAGCTCACAGGAAAAACATTTAAACTTCCGACAGAAGCTCAGTGGGAATATGCAGCACGCGGAGGCAAACTATATCAGGGTAAAAAATATGCCGGAAGCGATAAAGCCGACGATGTGGCGTGGTATTATCAGAATTCAAATGCAGAAAAACACAATGTGGGCGAAAAAAATCCCAACGAAACCGGACTGTATGATATGAGCGGTAATGTGAACGAATGGTGTAGCGACTGGTACGATCAGTATTTTGGTTTTACGGTTCAAAACGGTTCCGTTAATGTCCCACAGAATTCGGTCAACCCCACCGGGCCTGCCACAGGAACTAAAAAAATTGTTCGCGGAGGCAGTTTTTCCAGCGAAGAAACTTTCGGATATTCCGATTGCAATGTAAGAGACAGAAGGTCAGTTAAACCAAACGGTTATGATACCTACGAAGGAAACCCTACTGTTTATTTTATGAGTAAAAATACAGGATTCAGGTTAGTAATTTCACAATAAAAATCCGGAGTCATGAAGAAAATTGCAATTTATATCAGTTTAATGGTTATTTCCTTACAAGCCATTATGACACAGACTGTTGTTAAAATGAATTTAGCTCAACAGGCAAAGGAAGCATTGAAGGTGGTGGTTCTGTTCGACGAAGAAGTACCCGGCGGAATGACTGTTGTTCTGGGTTTAATGGGGTATCAGTTGAATGGCGGAATGTCGCCCTATACTTACGAATGGTACCAGAACAGCAAACTGATCGGAACCGGCGATATCATAAGTCTTGTACCTGCCAATGGCGATCAGGTAACTTTGAAAGTGAAGGACAAAAACCGCTGTTATTCACAGAGTTCAATCAATATGAAAGTACGCGGACTAAAACAGGAAGGGACTGATGATATTTCAGGTGGAATAAGTGTATTTCCCACTTTTGTTACGAATCAGCAAATTCAAATCAAATTACCGGCATTAAAGTCAGATGATGAAGCATTAATTCGTTTTATGGATTTGAATGCTAAGGTTTTAATTACAAAGAATATCAATGAAAGCAGTACCATTCATTTCGACTTGCCCCCGGGCAGTTACTTTGTATCAGTCCGAACCAACGAATTTCAGCTTGTAAAAAAAATTGTGGTTAATAACTAAATTTAAAACGCCATGAAAAGCAATTATACGCCTAATAAACGGCAAATTACAGGTCATGTATTTATTCTGCTCTTTATATCGTTTTGTTTTTTACCTCTCGATGCAGCAGTCCCTGATTCGGGAAAAGCAAGGCAAACAGCCGAATTGTTTTTCAGTTCAAATCAGTCCGGACTTTCGAAGGTAAAGTCATCCGTGCCTCAAAAATTAGAAAAAAAATATCAATCGCCAGGTGTCAGGCATACCCCTCTGTTTATATATCAGAGTCAGTCCGACGGGTTCGTTATTGTGGCTCAAAACAACGGCCGTTTTGCGATAGTGGGTTATTCGCCCGAAGGTAAATTCAGAGCAGACAGTGTCCCTCCTCAACTCAAAAGTTTGTTGAAATTATATGAAGATTCACTTCAGTTTGATGAAGATAATCAAATAGCAAGAGCAAATGCAGTAGTAGCGCCTCTGCTTGATCAGGCGGGAGTAAATCTCGATCAGTTCAGTCACAGTCAGGTCGGAGGTTGTCCCACTGGTTGCATTGCAACAGCTTTTACCCAGATAATGGCTTATCACAGGTACCCGAACAAAGGAACCGGTTCAAATTGCTATACCCATGCAACTTACGGGCAGCTTTGTGCCGATTTTGAAAATACAGTCTACAACTGGACTAATCCGACTTACGAAGATTATGAGAAACTGTCGTATCATGTTGGTATATCAATGAATATGAATTATTGCGGGAGTCCGTTCGGAAGTATTCCATCGTCATCAGATTATATCGAGAGAATCCATAAACATTTTGGGTATTACATTCAAAGCGGTCCTTTTGCCGGCATTACTTCACAATCGGTTAACATATGCAGTGAACTGGACAACCGCCGTCCGGTTTATGCTGAATTACCCGGTAATCCCGGCCATGCGGTGGTACTTGACGGGTACGATACCAACGGATTTTTTCATATTCATTTTGGCTGGGGAGGCTTATACAACGGATATTATGCGCTGAATACCAACTCAACTTTCAAAGTTGGATATAAGTTCGGAACAAATATTCAGGTAGCAGTTTACATGTCGCCAACAGTACTCAAAACCAATGTGCAGGATTCATTGGCATTGGTCGCTTTTCATAACAGTTTTAACGGCACCACAGGCTGGGATTTAAAAGAACCGGTTTTTACCTGGAGAGGTGTACTCGTTATCAACGGAAGGGTTGTTTCGTTGTTTCTCAACAATGGTTCGTACCTGCAATTTAAAGGTACTATTCCTCCCGAAACCGGTAATCTGACAGCGTTGCAACGGTTAAATCTCCTCGGTCAGTTCGATGGTGAGCTTCCGGCAGAAATTGCCCGTTTAACAGAGCTCAGGGAGTTATGTATTTATGGCGGACAGGGAACATTCAAAGCAGTATTACCCCAAAACATCGGCAATCTGACCAAATTGGAGACTTTGGCAATTCCGTTTAAAGCTGAAGGAGAAATTCCGGTTTCGATAAGTAACCTGACTCAGTTAAAGAACCTTGATTTGAGCAACGGTAATCTGACGGGTACAATTCCGGCCGGAATAGCAAATTTGACCAAACTCGAAAATCTGACATTTTTCAGAAATAAACTCACAGGTAATTTACCTCAAGCCATCGGTAATCTCACACAATTACAAACGCTATCGCTTGGTGAAAATTTGCTATCAGGAAATATTCCTTCCGGCATTGGAAATCTGACCAGACTGACCGCACTGTTCTTGAGTAATAATATGCTGACCGGCGATATTCCGGCTTCTATCGGGAACTGTCGTTTGCTGACAAATTTATATCTGAGTGATAATCAGCTTACAGGTAATATACCAGCTGAAATCGGAAATCTTGTTTTGCTCGAAAATCTGACTTTAAAAAACAATCAATTTGAATCTTTACCAAATGAAATCGGACGACTGAAGAAGGTTTATTCGCTGGATGTATGCAACAACAAACTCAGGTCGTTGCCCGATTCGATAGTATTAATGGACAGATTGTACGAATTATATGCTCAGAATAACCGGATTTCGGGATTGTCGGAAAATTTCGGAGTTTGTAAAAGCATGAAAAATGTAAATCTCTCGAACAATCAACTGAAAGAAATTCCCGTGGAATTGTTTTTTGCCCGCAATATCGAATCTATCGGTTTGTCGAATAACCTGATTGAAAAATTTCCTTCAAATATTTCGATAATTCCTCCTAAATTGCAGGGGTTGAATCTCGATAACAACAATCTGTCGGGAAAAATTCCTGCATTTTTAGTTACCAATCCTCAGTTATCATCCGTATTGTTACGAAATAACAGGTTTATCTACGAGGATTTGCCTGATTCAGCGATAATTAACGCACAACTCGGAACTCAGCAAAGAGTAGGTCTTTCAAAAAAAGTTTTCAAAGTGGCCATGGGCGATACGGTACGGATAAACATTAAGGACATTACGCCATTTAAACGTAAGGGCAACAAATATTACTGGTGTCTTTATCCTAAATATTTCGATTCAGGCGAAACAGGTGATTTTCAGGAGGATTCGATACTGAAGGTTGTAATCAGCGAAAAAACCATCAACAACAGGTATTATTGCAAGGTTTCAAATCCCGAAGCACCTAACTATAAATACGAAATCTGGACATTGCCTGTACTGAATTATGTGGCGACCGATACTTTATCTTTTAAACTCTCGACCGATGAGGAGATAATTGCCGAAAAATACCCTCAGGCTCATGTGGTTAATGCCCTGGATTTGCCCGGCAAAATTGTGGATGACCGTATCGTTACCCTGGTTCCTCCTTTAAAATACCGCGGTAATATTAAGTGGCAGGCTTCTTCCGACAAAACAACATGGTACGATTTATCAACCTCCATGGCACAAAACGATTTAAAGGCGAATTTCCTCACTGTTAAAAGCAATGAGCTGGTACTTACGCCCAAAACTCCTGCCTATTACCGTTGTATGTTACAGGACACTGATTGCGAGCCGATGTACAGCGATACAATCCGGGTCAATCCGTTCGGAAAAGTACTGCTCGATTCTGTCGTCAATGTAGACAAAGAACTGATCAAAGTAAAAACCGACAGCATTGAAATCACTGTGCCCAAAGGTATTCACGAGGGCGATTTCAGACTGACAGTAGTAAAACTGGACAATCCGCCAGCCGGACCTGATGGTGTAAAACTGAGTTCGGTATATGATGTAACCGTGAGTTTCGGAAATGTATTTGATATACCAATGCTGATCAAATTCAGGAACCTCCCCAAAAACATCGATCCGAAGAAAATTGATAATTATAAGGGTGCTTATTACGATGATATGAACCGGAAATGGGTGAAGTTTAACAATTCATTTGTCAGTTTGAAAGATAGTACGTTCAATATTCTTACAAATCATTTAACCAAGCTTTCGTGGTGGATATATGAAGATGCATTTCTGTACGGATACAACTATTATCTTCAGGGTGAAAGGGTAAATGTTATGTACACCTGGGCGAAAGATTCGGAAAATGACAAAAATTTCATAAAATATGAATCGAAAGTACAGGATAAACCCAGGCCATGGAGAAGTACCAATACCAATCCCGAAGCTGATGGTAACCCCGTTATGATTCAGGATATTGCTGCAAATTTGGATTATATAATTAAAAGATTTGAAGCGCTCGGACTTGAAACTCCTTTCTTACGGTTCAATGTTTATGTTACAAATCTGGATGATGAATTTGCCAGCATAGGTACAGCAGGATATTTAAGTATGCGTGGCTATTTTAAGTTTAACATCAAAAAAGCCGCAAATACAAATGAAGAGGAAATGCGTAAAACATTAGCTCATGAATATATGCATTATACTCAGGATTATTACATGACAGTGCTTCTCGACAATTATTTCTTTCAGGAGGTTCATGCACCATTAGCCGACAGATTAGTATGGCCTGAAAAGAAAGACCTCGAAAATCCTGAAAACGAAGCTTTATTGCGCGATAGTTATAATTCAAGAGCCGGATCAATTGTCAGTTTTGATACCGGTGAATACAGCATTTTTGACCTGCTTTCGGAATCATGGGATCATGATGCCACATTACCTGTAGTGGAAAAACTTTCATTGGCACTTTACTCACTCGAAGCTAACCTTTCGGGTAGTTTTTTACATTATATGCGGTCGTACAGGACGGGAACAAAACTCGATATTGTTAAACTATTGAAAGAACATGGCTGGATCAACAGCGTATCCAACTGGACCTGGAGGGCATATCTCAATAGTCAGACTGAAGCTCAGTTCAACACAAGTCTCGGTGACGAATTCGATGACTATGTACGTTTTTTGTTGGAGGGAAGTGAAGAGAAATTTACTTTATTGGATTTGACCAGCAAAAATTTATATAATCACATCATCACAAATGCCGGTTTTTCAGGTACCAACAAAGGCACTTTTGCTCAGTCACTCAACTATAATTTTTCGAAAGACAAGAGCCAGCCTCAAAAAGACAATATCGATATTAGTGTGCCTTATCTGGCAGCCAAAATGGTGTTGCTTACCAATCAAACTACTGATAAAAATGTACTGATCAATTATAAACGTAAACACGATAAAAATGATGAATATAATGTTTATCACGGACGATACGATTTAAAGGAGAAAAAAGTGGTGTACGTGGATATCAGTGATTCACTGGAGTATAACTTTTTAATCGAACCATTTTCCGATAAAGATGCTGTCAAACATCAGAATATCCAGTTTATCCTGCTGGTCAACAAAAAATGTCCGTCGGTGGTGGGTGTTTTTACTACTTTCAATGCTTCGTTTGAACTTACTGCAACTCCGGTTTATGATGTTACATCACTCCTGACAGCTTATTTGGAATCGAAAAGCAAAGGTCTTTTCATCAACAATTTTAGTGGAAATTCAAAAAGAGCATTTCTTCTTTCAGGTGCACATCTGAAAGTGTCGACACCAAATCTGACCTATCATACAATCAATTCATATTCAAGTTCAAAAACTTTACTGGGCCCGACTGAATACAGGGTTTCTTCGTTTTTCGATAGCGAAACCCGTTACGATTTTGAAGACAATACGCCGGGGATAACAACATTGCCATCAATTCAGAATACAACCAGAAACATGACGGTTACTTATGATTGTATAAAAGGAACTTTAAAAATTAATATGAACGCCCACATCATTAATAAATATGAAACTATTTATGAGGAAAAACCACGGATTGTGAAATCGAGTGAATGGTTCGAAAACGGGTCGATGGATCTTGTTAAAATTTCAAATCTGACTTATGGTAGCGAAGGTGTATTATTTTTCCTTACCAACAATTCTGCAGAAACCCGTGCAGTCATTAGAAATTTGAGTTATAGTCAAAGGGAAGTGAATTATAATGTTGATACAGGCGCAGTTACTTCTGAGAACACTTCTAACTACATAGATACAGATTATTCAATGGATGATATTAAATTATTAATCATGTTGAATACTGAATAAAAGGTTCAATGTTGATTCTTTTTGCTTAATTGGTAAAATTGTTGATTATAAGCCGGATAGATATTGTCTGTCTGGCTTTAAATTCAAAGTATCTTCTTAATTTTAAACCTGTAGTTCTTCGGTTTGAAACAGCCTTCTCGAATTCGGGGTCATCTGTCTGTAAGATTCAGATTTTATACCGGAAAACAATTCAGCTGACCAAAAGATATAATTTTTGAATTACATTGTATTTTGGTTAAAGCCTCAGCAATTTACTTCAAATAGATGGTCGGATCAAAACCTTCTAAAGCTTCTTTTCGCTCGGTACAGGTGCCGCATGTGCCACAATGTATTTCTTTGCCGTTGTAGCATGAATAGGTGTTTTCGAACGGAACGCCGGTTTTTTTCCCTTCGAGTGCAATTTCGCGTTTGGTTAAATGAGTGAACGGAGCCAGTATTTCGACTTCATTATAGGTGCCGTATCGGATGGCGTTGTTCATACTGCTGATAAAGTCGGGGCGGCAATCAGGATAAATGGCATGATCGCCCGAATGATTAGAAATAAGCAAACGGTTACATTCCATACTCTCGGCAATACCGGCTGCAATGCTGAGCATGATGCCGTTGCGGAAGGGCACAACGGTTTTTTTCATGTTTTCATCTTCGTAATGTCCGTCGGGGATTTCGGCCCCCGATTGCAAAAGGTCCGACACAAAGCCCATTTTGTTCAAATCCATTTCGATGATGCGGTGTTCGATGCCCAAAGCTTTGCAATTGATGGCGGCATATTCAATTTCACGTGCGTTGTGTTTTGAACCATAATCAAACGACACTGCCAATCGGATGCGTTCGGCATATTGGTATAAAGCTACCGAACTGTCCATTCCACCTGAGTAAAGTATTACTATATCTTTCATAAACTGAAGCAATAACGGGAATTTTTTAACTATAAAACATTACAAATATAGTGAATAACAGGCAAAATAAAAATAAGAAAGTAATTTTTCGTATTTTTGCAGAAAATAATTAAAAATACAAACTTTAAAAGTCTCCGCAAAGGGGTTTTGAGAGCTTTATGAAAATATTACCTGCCGAATGGGCAGAACAGGAATTTGTACAGCTTACCTGGCCGCATACCGGTACCGATTGGGCCGATATGCTCGATGAAGTAAACGAATGTTTCGTAAACATTGCAAAGGAAATTCTGAAAAGAGAAAATCTGGTCATTGTTTGTGTCGATGCCGATAAAGTGGAAGGGTTTTTCACAGAGGATGAACTCGACAGGATTACTTTTGCAGAAATGCAGACCAATGATACCTGGGCACGCGACCATGGCGGAATTACTGTTTTCGAAGATGGAAAACCGGTGGTTTATGATTTTACTTTCAACGGCTGGGGAATGAAGTTTGCCGCAAATCACGACAATCTGATTACGAGAAACCTTTATATGGCGGGTGTTTTTGGCGATTACGGTCACCGCAATTGTTTCGGTTTTATTCTTGAGGGTGGCAGTATCGAATCGGACGGAGAAGGTACTGTGCTTACTACAGCCGAGTGCTTGCTTTCGGATAACCGAAATCATTTGTCGGAAGACGATATTGAGGAGAAACTGAAAGAGTATTTCGGCCTGAAACAGGTGCTGTGGCTCAACCATGGCTACCTGGCCGGCGACGATACCGACAGTCATGTGGATACGCTCGCCCGTTTTACCGACAAAACTACCATTGCTTACGTAATGTGCGACGATCCTGAAGATGAGCATTTTGATGAATTGAAGAAAATGAAAAAAGAACTTCGTGGTTTCAGAACTTCCGATGGCGGATATTTCAGATTGATACCGCTTCCGATGGCCGATGCTGTTTACGACGAAGATGGTCAGAGACTCCCGGCTACCTATGCTAACTTTCTGATAATAAACGGTGCGGTATTGATGCCTGCATACAATTCGCCCAGGGATGAAATAGCCAAAGCTCAGCTTCAGAAAGCTTTTCCTGACAGAGAGATTGTTGCTGTCAACTGTCTGGCTTTAATCAAACAGCATGGTTCGCTTCATTGTGTTACTATGCAATACCCGGCGGAAGGAATTAATAATTAATAATTAATAATTCATAATTCATAATTCATAATTACAGTTTGCCGGACTGCAAAACCGGGAAAAATAGTAGTCGTATTTTTACAGATAAATGATGAAAATAGCTTTAATTCAACAATCCAATACATTCGACCGCGAAAAGAATATTGCTAAACTGGAACACAATATCCGGTCGTGTGCAGCACAGGGTGCATCGCTGATAGTATTACAGGAACTTCATAATGGTTTATATTTTTGTCAGACTGAGGATGTTGCTGTTTTTGAGCAGGCCGAAACGATTCCGGGTCCTTCGACTTTGTTTTTTGGGAAACTGGCTTCCGAACTTGGTGTGGTACTGGTGCTTTCGTTGTTCGAAAAACGTGCGGCAGGTTTGTATCACAACACAGCGGTTGTTATTGAAAAAGATGGAACCATTGCGGGTAAATACCGTAAAATGCATATTCCGGACGATCCGGCATATTACGAAAAGTTTTATTTTACACCCGGCGATTTGGGTTTCGAACCCGTTCAGACTTCGTTGGGTAAATTAGGCGTGTTGGTTTGCTGGGATCAGTGGTATCCCGAAGCCGCACGACTGATGGCAATGGCAGGTGCTGATTTGCTTATCTATCCCACTGCAATAGGGTGGGAGAGTACCGATACCGACGATGAAAAACAGCGCCAGACCAATGCATGGATAACGGTTCAGCGCGGTCATGCCGTTGCCAACGGGATTTATGTGATAAGTTGCAACCGTGTTGGTTATGAGGCCGATCCATCAGGGGTTACAGGTGGAATTGAATTTTGGGGAAATAGTTTTGTGTCAGGTCCTCAGGGCGAAATAATTGCTCAGGCTTCGCAAAAGTCAGAAGAAAATAAGGTGGTCGAAATTGATTTGAATCGCTCGGAAAATGTTCGCCGAATCTGGCCTTTTTTCCGCGACAGACGCATTGATGCTTTCGGCGATTTGACAAAAAGGTGGCGGGAAGACTAATGATATATGTAAAAACAGGTTTTGAAAGCAATTGACAAAATTATCTGTTTTTTTGTACCTTTGCGGTTTTTTAAAAAATAAAGAAAAAGTTAAAAATACATATTTATGGCAGGATTTGGAAAATGGATAGGTGGTGGACTTGGTTGGGCCTTTGGCGGTCCGATCGGAGCATTGATCGGTTTTGCTGTCGGTAGTTTGTTCGAAGGTGCTTCGTCGCACGAAATGCCACGTATGAATTCAACCCAAACACGAAGAACTACAGAAGCTGATTTTAAAATGAGCTTGCTGGTGCTTATGGCTTGTATGATGAAAGCCGACGGACGCGTCGACAAAGCCGAACTGGCTGTAGTGAAAAAATTTCTGGTAGCTAATTTCGGTGAGGAGGGAGCGCTCGAAGCACTTCAGGTACTGAAAAACCTGTTGAATGAACCCATCAACGAGACTGAGGTTGCCATTCAAATTAATCAGTACATGAATTATTCGGCAAAACTGCAACTCATTCATTTATTGTTCGATATAGCCTATGCCGATGGTGAGATTCACTACAGCGAACTTAGTCTGATACAGCGGATTGCCGGTATTTTTCAAATTTCGACAGCCGATTTTGAGTCGCTGAAGGCTCCGTACAACAAACAAACCGACCCGGCATGGGCATACAAGACACTCGAAATTGAACCTGCTGCCACAGTAGACGAAATTAAAAAGGCTTACAGGCGAATGGCAATGAAATACCATCCTGATAAGGTCAATAACCTGGGTGAGGAAATGAAAAAATCGGCTACCGAAAAATTCAGAAGCATTAACACAGCTTATGAGGAGTTGAAAAAACAACGCGGTTTTGTTTAAAATAATTTCTTTCAATCTTTTACGTTTTTAAAAAATGGATGAATTAGTTACCATCAGAACTTTCAACAGTTCTATCGACTTTGAAATGGCTAAATCCTATCTCGGGTCGTGTGGTATCGAATGTTTCGGGCAGGATGAAATTATAAACCGTGCTTACATTGCCAATGTTAACGGAGGCGTTAAACTTCAGGTGAGGGCTGTAAATGCAGAGGAAGCACTTCAATTATTATTAAACAGAGGCTATTTGCAACCCGAAGATTTTGAACCTTCAGCCGAATTAAAATGGATAGATAAAATTCTCGCAAAATTCAGGAATCGCTAAACTAATTAACCTCAAATTCATAAAAAATTTATGGCGGAGAAACAAATGAAAAAACTGGCGAAAGATACCGCCATTTACGGAATCAGCAGTATATTGGGTAAATTCCTGAACTGGCTCCTTGTTCCGCTTTATACTTATTTGCTCGAAAGTTCGGCCGATTACGGAGTGGTAACCAATCTTTATTCGTGGACCGCTTTATTGCTGGTGATATTAACCTACGGAATGGAGACAGGTTTTTTCAGATTTGCCAATAAAAATAAAGAAAACTCCGCAGAAGTTTATTCCACATCGATGATTTCTGTAGGTGTAACATCGTTGATATTCGCTTCACTTTGTCTGTTCTTTTCGCAACAGATTGCTGATTCGCTCGGATACTCCGCATATCCTGAGTATATTTCCATGCTTGGTGTGGTGGTGGCCATCGATGCTTTTGCTTCTATTCCGTTTGCTTATCTGCGTTTTATTAACCGGCCACTGAAGTTTGCTGCCATCAAATTTCTGTACGTTGCCCTGAACATTTTGTTTAATATTTTCTTTCTGGTAGTTTGTCCGTGGTTAATGAAGGTTGCACCGGCTACAGTTGAATGGTTTTACAACCCGCATTACGGAGTCGGATATGTATTTGTTTCGAATATTCTTTCTACTTCAATTCAAACGCTTGCGTTGTTGCCGTATATTTTCAATATTAAATTCAGATTTAATCCCGGATTACTCAAAAATCTTCTGCGTTATTCGCTTCCATTATTAGTGCTTGGTGTGGCCGGTATAATGAATCAAACGCTGGATAAAATTCTGTATCCCTTCCTGCGAACCGGAGTTGAAGGTGCTGCCGAACTTGGCATTTATGGTGCCACTTCGAAAATAGCGCTGATTATGTTAATGTTTACTCAGGCTTTCAGATACGCCTACGAACCATTTATTTTTGCCCAGCACAAGGACAAGGAAAGTCTTACTGCTTATGCGGATGCAATGAAATTTTTTATCATATTTTCATTGCTCATTTTTCTCGGCATGACACTTTATATTGATATTTTCAAATATTTTATTCAACGTGATTACTGGGTAGGCCTGAAGGTTGTGCCGGTGGTTTTGTGGTCGTTTATTTTTCAGGGCGTGTTTTTCAATCTTTCGCTCTGGTACAAACTTACCGATAAAACCATGTACGGAGCGTGGTTTTCTGTCATAGGTACCGTCATCATTGTTGTGGGAAATGTCATTTTTGTTCCTCGCTTCGGTTATGTTGGTTCTGCCTGGGCAGCGTTTGCATGTTATTTAGTTATCATGTTGATTTCGTACTACTTCGGTCAAAAATATATGCCGATAAAATATGATCTGAAAACAATTGCTCTCTATTCAGTGCTAACGTTGGTTTTGTATTACATAAGTACTTATATTAAAACACCTTATCAGGTTTTAAATATAGTGTTAAAATCAATACTGATGCTGATTTTCGTCGTTCTCCTTGTGAAACGGGATTTCCCGTTAAAAAATATTCCTTACATTAACCGTTTTATTAAATAAGATTGACCGACTATTGTAAGTGTTTAAATTCCAATCAACTGATTTATTTTGAGCTATGATTTCAATAATAATTTGTTCGAGACATAATGAAAAGGCAGATTTGTTGGCTCAAAATATTGCTTCAACCATACATCTGCAGTACGAAATCATCATTGTCGACAATCACGATAACAGATATTCAATCTTTGAGGCATACAACCGGGGGGTGGAGCTGAGCCGGTATCCGTATTTATGTTTTGTACATGAAGATGTGAGTTTTCACAGCATCAATTGGGGTGAGATGATAGTCAACCATTTAAAGTTACCTGAAGTCGGAGTTTGCGGACTTGCCGGACGCGATTTTGTAACCCGGATTCCGGCTTCGTGGAAAGTGAAATTGCCTGCAGTCAATATTATTCAATCCTATCCCGGTTCGGCAAAACGTTCCAAAAAAAGGTTCGTTCCCAAAAATTTTCAGTCGACAAGACGTAATGTGGTAATTCTGGACGGAGTGTTGCTTTGTATGCGAAAAGACATTTTCGGTAAGTTAAAATTTGATGAAGAATTCAAGGGTTTTCATGGCTACGATGTGGATATCTGCCTGCAGGCTGTATCGCTCGGACTTAAAAACTACGTTATTTATGACCTTGAATTAGAGCATTTTTCGAAAGGCAATCCGGATGCTTTTTACTACCGGAACTTAATAAAGGTTTATAAGAAATGGGAAAATCTCCTGCCGGTAACAGGCGGGAATACACCTGAATCGATTGTTGCTTCCGTTCGAAGGATTGAAACAAACGGGCTTGCAAAATTAATGAGGAAAATGGTGCGCAGAAAATTCAGTACCGAAGAGATTATTGACGAAATCGGATATTTTACCCGAATGTTAAAACTGGAAAATGAAAATTTCCGGCTCAAAACTTTACCCGCAGAAGTTTTCGTAGTTAAGTTTCTGTTTTTTATAATATTCAACCTGCCCGCTTACGGGAAATCAGCAATACATAAATTGCTTAAAATAAAGTAATTGCAATGAGCAAACTTCATATCATTACTCCGGTAAAAGACTCGTTGAAAACAACGCTTCTCACAATTGACGGTATAAAACAATCGGAAACTACCGTTCCGTACGAATACTTTGTGTATAACGATTTCAGTACCGACGAAAACAGTAGAATTCTCGGTGATGAAGCTAAAAAACAAAATTTTGAAATCATTCATCTCAAAGATATTACCACTCATCCTTCGCCCAATTATTTGCTCGTGTTGCAAATGGCTCAAAAAAAAGCACTCAGTCAGAATGCTCATTTATTGGTAATTGAGTCGGACGTAGTGATAAATCAAAATACGATAAGTCAGCTTTACGAAAATGTTGGTCTTTTGCACAATCCCGGTATGATAGCAGCTGTTACGACCGACGAAAAGGCGAAAATTAACTTTCCGTATTTATATGCCCGGAAATATAAAACTGCTGTTATCAATACACGTAAAAGGTTAAGTTTCTGTTGCACACTGATAACCAACGATTTTTTGAAAGCTTATAATTTTGAGGAACTCAATCCGGAAAAATCGTGGTATGATGTTTTTATTTCACACAAATCGATTGCACTGGGATTCAACAATTATTTAATGACCAATTTACCTGTATTACATCTGCCGCACAGCAGCCGGCCATGGAAATTGCTTAAATATTCGAACCCAATGAAATATTATTGGAGAAAATTCGTTGATAAACGGGATAAAATCTGATGCAACCGTCTGTAAATGATATTGTAAGTATAATTATTCCGGCTTATAACGCCGGAAAATTTATTGAAGAAACTGTGGCATCTGCCATGGCTTCCACCTATCCGTATAAAGAAATAATCATAGTCAATGATGGCTCAACGGATAATACTGCTGAAGTACTGACAGAAATTAACCGGCGTTACCCCGAAATTATAATAGTTCATCAGAAAAACAGTGGTGTTGCTGTCGCCCGAAACCTGGCCATAAGCATGGCTACCGGAAAATATATTCTGGCGCTCGATGCCGATGATTTGATATCTTCAGATTATATTGAAAAAGCAGTAGCAATTATCAGTGCCGGTAATGATATTAAAGTTGTATATTCAAAAGCTGAATTTTTCGGAGATAAAACAGGAAAATGGAAGTTACCGGAATTTAAACTGAAATTGCTGGCAAGAAAAAACCTGATATTTGTGAGCGGATTGTACCGAAAAGCCGACTACGAAAAGACGGATGGTTATCGTCCCGAAATAAAGGGCCCCGAAGATTGGGATTTCTGGATTTCAATGTTAAAAAACGGCGGAAAAGTTTATCGGATTCCTGAAGTTTGTTTTTATTATCGCATTCATCCGGCTTCGAAAAGAGTTGCTACAAGGAATAAGAAAAAAGAAGGTATTGATTTGCTTAACCAGCGGCATAAGGCATTTATGTATCAATCGCTTGGAGGAAAGTTGCATTATATCAGGCAATTGTCCGGGTTATTCAATTTTTTTTCTCAGTTTGCATATTCACTCGGAATTCTCGTCGACCCGCGGTTTGTAATACTGGAGGATAAGTTGTACCATCTTACCGAAACCCTGAACAAACAAATACAGACTGCGGACAACAGCAGGAATTTTGAAACGATGATCGATAATTATTGCCTGAGAGTGGAGGTTTTTGAATCATTAAGTTTTTTTAAATGGATAAAACCACGCCGCAATGCAACAAAAAGATTTAAAATGGCATCAGCCTGTGAGCCGGCTGACGATGATTTCGCAGTCCTTTGTTGCATCGAACAATACTTTGGTTTTTTTAGGTACAGAGGTTTTTTTGTAGAAATAAAACTGAACGGTGCTTTAGTGTAATATTATAAAAATCTGACAGATAAAATGTTTAATAAATTAAGTACTGCAAATCGGTTTTTAATCATCTCAATTTTAATTTTTGTGTTGTTTTGGGTGGGTTTGTGGTATTTCTTTTCAGCCCATCAACTTACTGACTACGAAAATGTACCACTTTTGAAGCTTATTTCCATTATTTTTTTAGGTCTGAACCTGCTGCTTGCTTTTGTGCTTTTTCGTCCGAAGTCGTTCAAAACCTTTTATAGCGGGAGCGTTCTTATCAATTTGTCGTTCCTTGTACTTCTGATTTCCACCTTGTTCAGTACCAAAGCATCGGCTTATGTAACATTTCTTTTTTTGTTATTTGTGATTGTTTATGTGCTGGTAAAGAAACCGGAATTCAAAGCACATCCATTTTTATGGGTTATGCTTATTTACTATGCATTTCAGCTCTTAGGTTTACTCTGGACAATCGATATCGACAGCGGAATTAAGTTTTTTGACAAAGGTCTTTCGTTTTTAATTATTCCTCTTACCTTTAGTTTCATCAGATTAACCGGCATTCAACGTGAAAAGATACTGCTTTTCTTTTTTCGCTTTACGACTGTCTTTTTGCTCATGGGTTTTCTGGGTTATATTTTTCAGATCTATTTTCATCATTTTAAGCTCGATGCCGGTTTCCACCTGCACCGTATTTATCTGCCACCTTTATTAGATCTGGATGAAGTCTATAAACAAATATTTGTAGGTTCGGGTTACGGACATCCGGCCTACAGTTCATTGCTTTTTGTGTTAATGATTCCAGTAGGTTTTTATTTATGGAACAGAAAAAAAACCGATAAGTTAAGGTTAACCGGCTTCGAACTGATTACCAATCTGGTGTTGTCAGCAGCTTTGATTTTTGTACTTAAAAGCAGGGTTGGTATGTTCATGTATCCTCTCGGTATGGCTCTTACGATTTTATACATGTTTCGTAAAAGCAAAAAAATGCCACAAATACTGTTGTTGGGTGTTTTGTTGTTAATAGCTTTATTTTGTGTAATTTGCAAAAACAGAATCGGTTTTAACTTTTTTTCTGACCCGGTAAGGATAAATATTTATTCAGTAGTTTTCGACTATATCCGGTTACATCCCTGGACGGGCACAGGAACCGGAAGTATGCCCCTTGAATTATTAAGTACTGTAAATCATGCAGTAAATGCACATAATCAGTTTGTAGGAGAAGTATTCCACCTGGGTGTTTTCGGGTTAATCGTGTTTCTTGTAATGTACTCGCGGATTATTTATTTCGGAATTCAGAAACGAAATTATATGCTTCTCTATTTCATCCTTATTTTCACCCTCCTAATGCTCACCGAAATGCCACTGGCAATTCAAAAAGGTGTAAGTGTTTTTACCTTGTTTTGCTGTATGTATTCGCAGCCCGAATGGCAACTCAGGTCAGAAAAATTCAATAAGAGTGACAATTCATCGTCAGAAACTGAATAAAAAACAAAGGGCTCTGTACAATTTTACTGTACAGAGCCCTTAAAATAATGAACCTAAAACTACTAAATACTAAATTTTAAAGCATCATTGCTACCGGCAACACGCACAATATATATACCTTTTTGAAAATCTTTTAACGATACATTTTCGTTCGACGAAATCACTTTTTTACCTAATACATTATAAACTTCGAGCGATTGTTTTTGTGAATTTACAATTTCTCCTCCGTTCAGACTTACACCTTTGTCAGCCAAAACTGATTTTGTTCCTGTTAAAATATCTGTTCCGGTTCTGATTGAATTAACTATACAACCACCGGTGGCAACTTCAAAAATTGCTTCAGTTGCGGTAGCAGTATAATTCCATGTAACATATACATAAGAGTCAGCAGGTTTTGCAGTTAATGCAGGGTTTCCTGTACTTGCAGTTGCTCCGGTAACTGTAAATGTATGCGCTGTACTACCTTTTGAGCCTATAGAAAATTGGATGGCATCGCCTATTGTCAAACCGGATACTTTCAGTTTTCGTTTCGTACCATCAAAAATAAATGCTTTTTCGGAATTTTTGAAAGCAAGACCTTTTTTACCGGCATCTGCACTTGCCTGACTGTCTTTGTAGCTGAATGTAAGAGCTGCACCGGGATTTACATTCGTAGCTGTGTAAGCGAACGAAATATAATTGTCGTCAGCCAGAGTTGTAACATTATAAATAAAATCGGGAGAAGTGCCATAAATACAGCAAAGTGGGTAAGGCGCAGCAGTTGCTGTAGGTGTCGGTATTACATCAAATACGTAAATCGTTGCACTTGCATTTAAAGAAACTAATAAAATTAATAATGGTAAAATTTTTTTCATGATGAATTTGTTTTTAAGTTATTAGACTTGAAATTTATTATAGTGCAAATTTAGCTTATTTATAATGCTTACATGTGGAAAAATCAATTAAAGATGTGCATTTTTTGACACATAAGGGTATTTATCAAAGGAATTTGGTTGAATTGAAGCTGTTATTGTTTATTTTTGCATTGAAATAGTTTAAATCATTACTTCATCAGGTCTGATTACCCATGAAAAAGTTGCTTGTATTATTGTCAGTCGTACTTTTTATCACAACGGGAAGCGCTCAAATTCACTTTTCGTTTTCGCACTTCACGTCCGACAACGGTTTGTCGCAAAACAGTATTACCTCCATGTTCAAGGACAGTAAGGGTTTTCTGTGGATAGGAACACGCGACGGTCTGAACCGCTTTGATGGTTATAATTTCAGAAATTTCAACTCACAATTCAACAAGAAATTTTCAGGTTCGAGCAATCGTTTTCTTGAAATCAGAGAAGATATATTTGGTTTCCTCTGGGTGAAAACCTACGATGAAATTGTTTATCGTTTCGATACCGATACCGAAGAATTCTACAGGTTAAAAGATGAAAACGGAAACGAAATCACCGAAAAAATCAGAAGATTTTTTATCCTTCCGTGCGGCGATGTGTGGCTGGCTACTTATAAACATGGTTGTTTCAGAGTGAAATATGATGATCAGTCAGGACTTACAACCACAAAAAATTACTCATTAAAGTCAAAAAATCTTCCTTCGGACGTGATTGAGAAAGTGGCTTTGGATAAGGCTGCAAATACCTGGATTCTGACTACCAATGGTCTGGTTTGTATCGACAAAGAGCAGAAACAATCTTTCAAATTTCTCAGACAGGCATTTTACTCATTTAACGAAGATGAAAAAAGAATTCTTTTCGGAAGCATTGGTTCGCTTATTCAGTTCGACAAAAAAGCACAGACTTTCAAAAATATAAATCTGAAAATTAATTCTAAAATAATTGATGTACAAGGGGTTAATTCAAATTTTTATATATTGAATGCCGAAAAGGCAGGTTTCCTGAGTTTTAATTTTTTGAAGAATGAAATTCAGCATTACAGTCTCGGTCAGTATCCGGAATTAAAAAGCAATGATATCCAGCAGGTCTACATTGACAGAGCCGGTGATGTATGGTTTGGTATCGTTGCCAACGGCGTCGTTAAATTCAATGTTCAAACCAATAAATTAGAGTATCTGCCTACCGCAAACACACCTGAGCGAACCACCAATCCTAATATACTTTTTGCCGAAGATGGAAAAGATGTATTGTGGATACAATCTTATTACGGTTCGTTTTCGTGGTACGATCGTAAGTCGAACCGGCTTGTTCCTTTTAACAGCCTTTACAGCAGCGATATCAATACTTTTCTCCTGTATGGTGTCAATCACGTACTTACCGACGAACAGGACATACTCTGGATAAGTACCAATCGTGGAAACGGAATTTTTAAATGCACTTTTTTACCCGATTATTTCGGTCATTATCTGCTCGATAATAAATCGGTGTATAATGTCTCGAACGAGGTAAGAGCGATATTCGAAGACAGATTGAACCGTATCTGGATTGCTACCAAGGATGGTCTGGTGCATGTTTACGACGAAAACAAATCGTTTATCGGAAACCTGGATAATTCCGGTCGTATCTCCAAAACAGGGAAAACAGATATTCTCGTTTATAACTTTTTTCAGGAAAAGAATGGAAATATATGGTTGGCAACCCGGCAAAAAGGCTTGTTCAGGCTGAAACAGGGGGCTAATGCCCTGACTTATAAAATGGAGAATTTCATGCATTCCGATAACAATAAATATTCACCTGCAAACAATGATTTTTATTCAGTAACTCAGGATAAAACAGGGCGTCTCTGGGCCGGAAGTTATGGCGCAGGGTTACATCTGATACAGGAGGATAACGGCAATGTGAAGTTTATTCATTCTCTGAACGATTTGAAAAATTATCCTGTTTCAAATTGCTCTAAAGTGCGTCATTTGTTTGCCGATTCTCATAACCGGTTATGGATTGCTACCACCGAAGGCATTGTTGAATTTAATGCCAACGAAACCAATATCAATAAAATTAAGTTCATCCATTATCATAATAACCGGAATTCAAGAGAAGGAATTTCAGCTAACGATATTCACTACATTATTGAAGATTCCAACAAAGATATCTGGATTGCAAGTTTTGGCGGCGGATTGTCGCGTCTTAAAAACAGAGATATTCATGACAATGCTTTTGAATTTGAAAAGTACGAGAGCGAAAATGGCCTGCCAAACAACATTATTTATACGATTGTCGATGATAAAATTGGAAATTTATGGCTTACTTCTGAAAATTCAATCATTAAGTTTAACAGGAAAACAAAGACAATCGATGTTTATGGTAAGGGTAACGAAATTGAAAATGTTGAATTTTCGGAAGCGGCTGCCTGTTTGTTGCATTCGGGAGAAATTTGCGTAGGCTCAAAATCAGGCTTTTATGCTTTTAATCCTTCCGAAGTGAAACGTAGGGTTATCAACGCACCTATCGTATTTACGGGGCTTAAAGTGCTCAATAAAGATGTGGAAATTACTCCCGGAACTTTTCTGCCCAAACAAATTGACCGGATGGATAAAATTCAGTTTACACATAAACAAAATGTTTTTTCCATCGAATTTGCAACACTTGATATGCGTGCTCCCGAAAAAGTCCATTATGCTTATCTGCTCGACGGATTTGATAAAGACTGGAACATGGTAGGCGCTAAGCAAAGTGCTACCTATACATCACTTCCTCCCGGCGATTATGTTTTCAGAGTAAAATCAACTGATAGTGAGGGAATCTGGCTCAATAATGAACGTCAGATTAAGATTAAAATTCTTCCCTCATTCTGGCAATCCAATCTTGCCCGAATCTTATATGTGTTATTTCTGATTGGTATTTTCGTGTTGGCATTGTATATTTTTACCACCATATTTAAACTGAAAAACAACATCCATATCGAACAGCAGATGGCCGATATGAAATTGCGCTTTTTTACCGATATTTCACACGAACTTCGTACGCCGCTGACACTCATATCTTTACCTACTGATAATATTCTGAAGGAAAATATCGACCCCTTTGTGCGCGACCAGATGATGCTGATCCGTAAAAACCTGGATAAAGTGATGTCGCTCATCAATCAGATTCTCGATTTCCGAAAGTTACAAAACAACCGGATGCAGCTGAATATCGAAGAAATCAACTTTGGCGAATTTATTGCAAAATCGGGCTGGAACTTCAAAGAGATGGCGCATGCAAAAAGCTTAAATCTTTATATTGAGAATAATACAGCTGACGCTACAGTCTGGGCCGACCCCGAACGTCTTGAATCCATTATTCAGAATCTGCTGACAAATGCGATAAAATATACTCCTTCCGGAAAAAATATCTATGTCCGTACCGAATCTGCCGGCGATAAACTGTTGCTTTATGTCATCGACGAAGGAATCGGTATTCCGCAGGAAAAAATAAATTTTATATTCGAACGCTTTTTCAGTAATACGTCGCTGAAAAGCATAGTTCAGAAAAGTACAGGTATCGGTCTCGATCTGGTAAAGAAAATGGTGGAACTTCATCATGCCGAAATTCAGGTACAAAGTCAGTTGGGCAATGGTTCCACTTTCTGTGTTAGCTTCAAAACCGGCTTCGAACACTTCCGCAATGACATGAATCATCTGATTTTTAACAAAAAGGAAATTGTCGAAGAAATAAAAAATGAAGATACCGGACAAAAGGAATCGCTGCCACCGGTTGAATTTGAACAACACGAAACTAATAATCCACTGATACTGATTGTTGAAGATAATGATGAATTGCGACACTATTTGTCGGTGAGTCTGAAAAATAATTACCGTGTAGCCGAAGCTACCAACGGATTACGTGGCTGGCATAAAATTGAAACAATTTTGCCCGATATCATTATTGCCGATTTGCGAATGCCGGAAATGGATGGTATGGAATTAACCAAAAAAGTGCGTGAAGATAACCGTACATCGCATATACCAATTATCCTGCTTACTGCAGTGACCGACATGGAAAGCCGGATGCAGGGATTGAAAGCCGGTGCTGATGATTATATCACCAAGCCTTTCAATGGTGAATTTTTGCTGACCCGAATCGAAAATTTGTTGGTTCAACGTCGCAAATTACAACAATTTTATCGCTCACAACTCGTTTCATCATCAAATGTTGTCACAGCTCCACCCCTTGAAAACAGAAAACAGGACGATAGTTTTATGCGAAAACTATTGCAGGTGATGAACGATAATATTGAAAATTCCGAACTGAACATCGATATGCTTGCCTCGGAATTCAATATGAGCCGTACCGTGTTTTTCACTAAAATTAAAAGTCTGACGGGCTTTTCACCTGTCGAATTCATACGTGAAATGAGATTCGAACGAGCCGCCGAATATATGCGTACCACCAATATGTCCATTTCTGAAATTTCCTATCAGGTGGGTATCGACGATCCGCGTTACTTCAGCCGCTGTTTCAAACAAAAATTTGGTGAAACTCCGTCCGACTATAAGAATAAGTACCAGAATTAAATATAGTTCCGGAAATTTAAAAATAGTAAACTAAATGATTATTAATAAGATAAAATTAAATTATTTGTATGAAACAATTTAAAATGAACACAGCCGGAGTATCGGTTGCCATTCTGTTTTTACTTTCGGCCAGTCTGATTTATGCTCAGAAAAAGGTGACGCTCGACAATTTCTACAACAACGAAATCAGTCCGAAAACCAATCTGCCATACCACTATTTGTGGGAAGATAAGGCTTTCAGCGGATTTTCTCAACTCGGCGACATTTTCGTACAAAACGGTGCCGTACTTTCGACTTTGAAAGAAAAACCTTCGTGTAAAAATCTGAAAGGAACCGATATTTTTATTATTGTGGATCCTGATAATGCTAAAGATGCTTTACATCCGAATTATATGGATAAAAATACTGCCGGTGCGATTGCAAAATGGGTGAAAAATGGCGGTGTTCTGCTTCTGCTTACCAACGACAGTTCGAACTGCGAACTCGTTAAATTTAATATGCTGCCCGAAAAATTCGGAATAAAATACAACAATGACCTGCATCACCCCGAATTAAGAGGTGCCGATAAATCAATCCGTAATTTTCCGAGTTGTGCTTCAGCCAATCTCCCTGATCATCCGCTTTTCAAAGGTGTAAATAAAATCTTCATTAAAGAAATTTCGTCGATAAGCTGTACGAAACCTGCTCAACCGGTATTAAGCGAAAATGGATATGTTTTTATGGCTGAAGCAACTTATGGGAAAGGATATGTTCTGGCTGTTGGAGATCCCTGGCTTTACAACGAATATATCGATCACGCGCTGTTACCTGCTGATTTTCAAAACAAAACAGCTGCTGAAAATCTGGTGAAATTACTGCTCTCCAAAACACATAAATAATTAATGGAATCTGTTATTCTGAATTCAATCAGAAATTTGCCGAATAACAGTTATTCTTAATAAAACGGAAAATTGTACTGATAATGTTTTAAATTTTTTGTCAGGAAAGATCCCTTAGGAGCTTTCCTGATTTTTTTTTCTCTGAATCGGTCAGTTTGAACAACATAAAGATGTTTAAGAATTGAATTCAACTGCAAAAATTTGATGTAGTAAAAAGTGCAGTGTAAGTGTAATAAAAAATACGATAAATAGTGCATGAATTAAATTATGTTTTACGGCTATTTGTAGTAAAGCCGGAAAAGGATTCGAAAGTTTCAGGATTTTACTGTTAATTTGAAGGTCGGTTAAAAAAAATAACAGAAAAAATTTGGATTTATAAGAAAAATGTTTATGTTTGAAGTTCAGATTCTGATTTATAACAGATTAATTGCTACAGGCAGTAGTTGTATTTGCTACTTGTATTTACGGCATAGTTGTTATGTTAATTTATAGTTTATCAGAAAATTTGGATATTATGAAAAAGCTAGTGTTTTTATTGCTGGGAGTAATGATTGCTGTCAATCTCGTTGCTCAGAAAGCAAGCTCAAACCAATACGAAGTTGAATCGGGCGATAGTCCGGAAATTATTGCCAACCCCGAATGTCGGTCTTCATTTGTTGATACTTCAAATGTTAAATTAATCAACAAAATTCAATCAGAAAAAGATCTCCCGGCTGAAAAAATTTCATCTTTAAACAAACAGGAAAAAACTGATATTGAAGATATTAGTAAAAAAAATAATATTTTCATTCCGATGAATATCAGGAATGAAAATATTGTAAGTGAAGCAGAATATCAGATCAGAGATTATTTAAACAATGTTGAAAAGATAGAATTGAATGTCAGGACAGAACAAAACCGGCTTGCCAGAAAAATGAAAGCTGACAGATGGAAAATAGTAGGGCTTTATTCGACGGCAATTATACTCAACGGTATCGGAGATGGACTGAACAACACAAATTCCAAAACAATCGGACACTTTGTTAATGCTGCTTCGGTAGCAGTGTTATTATCAACACCTTTCTTTATCGATTATGATAAATCGAAATGGTACTGGTATTTGCTTACTTATGCTTCATTAAGGCTCTCACTCTTAGATGTTACTTATAATGTAACTACAAGACAACCAATTAATTTTATCGGATCAACAGCAATTACCGACAAGATTTACAAAAAGTTAGACATTTATAATGCTTCTAAAACAATGGGACTTGTAGTCGGTTTCACTATTCCGTTCGGGATTCTTTAACCGTCATATTGTATGGTAAATGTCCTGAAAAATTACAATTCTGAATTTTTAAAAATCAGCAGATATTCAGCCAGGTACTGAATATCCGTCTGTCTTATTTTTCGACCCTGAACCAGTCGAAATCTGCATATCCTGAATCGTTCAGAGAGCGGGGACGCTGACAGAATATACCGGCTTTAGCTCCGATCCATTTTCCTTCATAAGCTTTAAAATTCTCATCTATTACAACGTAGTTTTTATCATCAATACTATAACTGAACCTGCAATTGGCTTTAGGTTCAAGTATATTTTCTTTGTTTAATATTTTGGTTTGTCTGACTTCGACCCTGAAACAGACAGTATTTTGTTGGATAGGAATTGATCTGACGAGTGTCTCAGGATTTCCATCCGGTGCATTTTTGCAGTTTACATAATTTATACTCAAACCATTATCGGTGCTATCGATAGTAATTGCAGCATAATCCTGCCCCATAATAATCAAACCTGCCCGTTCACCTTTTCTGAAGGGCCTGAAAGTGAGTTTGGCAGTAGCCCTGAAATCGGGAGCCGGAAATTTTTGTAAAAGCAGGGCCGGAGCGTCCCATAGATTTTTAGCCGCACCAATCGTTTCCCAGGCAAATAATCGCAAATATCCTTTTTCGCCGGCAGGAAAATACCAAAGCGGATTGCTGTTGGCCTGCCACTGCCACTGCAGTCCGGGTGTTGATGCATTAAATTCATCACTTTCCACCGGTGTTGCTATAGGATAGTTTTTACCAACATTCGGTTTTTTATAGGTTTCGACAGGTGAACCACACCCATCCCCATCTTTATCTTCGCCTATTACAGGCCAGTCATTGACCCATTTCACAGGTTCAAGTAATACAGCCCGGCCATAAGCATACAAATCCTGAAAATGAATAAACCAGTCTTCTTTTCCATCAGGAGTGTCGATCCATGCACCCTGATGAGGACCGTTGATTTTAGTGTTGCCTTGTGCCATTACTATTTTTTCTTCGTAGGGACCATAAATTTTTGTCGATCGCAGGGCAAGTTGCCAGCCCGGTTTTACGCCACCTGCAGGTGAAAAGATATAATAGTAACCGTTTCGTTTATACATTTTTGGTCCTTCAATAGTTGACTGATCGGGATGTCCGTCGAAAACCAAACGATCGTCGGTAATTGCCTGTTTTCCGTCAGGAGTCATTTCGAAAATACTGAGAACACTCTTCATCCCTGCTCTGCTTCCGGCAAAACCATGAACAAGATATGCCCGGCCATCCTCGTCCCAGAACGGACACGGGTCAATTAATCCTTTACCTGACCTGATTTTGATTAACGGTGACCATGTATCTGTTATTTTCCGGGCTTTGGTCATGTATATTCCTTCATCCGGATCGCTGAAATAAATATAAAACTCGTTGTTGTGAAAACGAATGGAAGGAGCCCATACACCATTACCATGCTGCATATTGTTGAAACGTGCTTCCGGAACCATGTTTTTTAGTGCATAGGATACTAAAGTCCAGTTGACCAGGTCGTTTGAGTGCAATAGAGGTAAACCGGGTATATTGGCAAACGAGGATGCAACCATGTAATAGTCATTACCAACCCTGCAAACATCAGGGTCGGAATAATCGGCATAAAGAACAGGATTTTTATAATTGCCTTTTCCTGAGTCCGAAACCCAAACCTGAGAAACATAAGGTTTTATGTTTTCCTTCAATTCTTTGGTGAGTGGTGTTACTTTCAGCGCTTTCAGACCATCTGTAAAGAAACCGGCAACAATACGGGCTCCTTTTTCGTTGAAGTGAGTATTGTCGTCCAATCCTTTAGGATAGAGTTTGCTTACTCCGGGAGCAAATTTATGAAAATACTGTTTCGATTTTTCAATACCTTCGGAAGCTAACCAATCGGAAGTTTGTTTTTGCATATCAATCAGCAATACTTTTTTTTCTTTAGCTACTTCGCGCACTATGCCGGGGTAAACGCCGTGAGTGTCGGTTAATTTGCCCTCATTATCAAATTTTCTCCGGGCTACTGAGGTACATAATATCGGTATTCCTCCTTTCGCCAAAACATCATCCACGAATCGGGTAATATTGGTTTTATATTGTTCCGGTGTTGAATAGCGTTCTTTTTTTTCAACAGAGCTGTCATTGTGTCCGAACTGAATGACTACATAATCGCCTTTCTGTACATCTCTGATTGTTTTATCCCACAGCCCTTCGGAGATGAAAGTTTTTGTACTTCTTCCGTTCTGAGCTAAGTTTTTAATAATCACCCTGTCGTTGAAATACTCCGGTAATAATTGTCCCCAGCCGCGTTCGAGAAAAATCTCCTGTGAAATTTCTCCTGTCAGCGAATCGGTATAATTTTTATAAAACACTTTATCTGCCATTGTGCTGTCGCCTGCCATAAAAATATGCACAGGTCGGGTTGTGGATGAAAGAAAAAGTACAGTACAGGAAACAATTGTAATTAATTTGAATAGTCTTTTCATTGAGTCTGATGATTTTTTTAATGATTGTACAAATATAGGAAAAAAATAAAAAAATCAGGGCAGAAATTTGAAATTCCTGCCCTGAAATGTCATTTGATTGTAATTGAATTATTCGCGAAAACTCAGGTACATAAACTGATTTTCCTATTTTTATTCAATAAATTTACCACTGTTTAATAACCGGGATTTTGAGTAATAGTAGCACTGTTTAATCCGATGGCATCCTGAGGAATCGGACGTAAAATCTTATAGTTACCATCATTACCTTTCATGGTGGCATCCGACGGAACATCCGGATTATTGGCAGTCACATAACTTACTAACTTACCTGTGCGTTTCAGATCATTCCAGCGGTTATATTCACCTGCAAATTCGCGGGCACGTTCGTCGAGTACATAGTCGATGGTAGCATTCGCTTCGGTAATAGCAGTAGCGCCTGCTCTGGCACGAACCACATTGATATCGTTTTTAGCCTCAGTCAGTTTTCCTCCTAATTTTATATAGGCTTCAGCGCGAATCAGGTAAGTTTCGGCCAGACGGGCAAGGAAAATGTCACGCCGGCTTCCGGTGGTGTTGAATGGCTGATCAGGATCCGAGAATTTCTTTATGCAGGGATAATCTTTGTCCAGGTCGTTTTTCTGCCAGTTATCTGTTCCGGGCCATTTGATGGTAGCTGCCGAACGTTTTGCCGAATTCACTGCTTTCCATGCATCCACATCGGCCTGAGTAGCTCCGGGACGTGGGTAATACATTAATACTTCAAGGTCATTACGGGTATCAAATTTCTTGAAATACGAATAATAGCTGCATTTACCGGTCGAAACCGTTCCGTATAACTCCTGCATGAATGTTCCTGCAAAACGAGTGTCTTTCGGATCGGCAGCAAGTAAGTTGTAAAGTCGCATGGTGGGTTTCAGACGGGTATTCATATAAGGCATTCCATCGCCGGTTGCACCATCCGAACCACCGAGATATGCGCCATAGAATGAAGCCTGTGAGTTACCTTTCGTTACACTTTCGAGTGAAGTAGCACTGTATTGTACCGAAAACAAAATTTCGGCGTTTTTTTCATTGCCCGGATAGAAAATTCCGGTTTTACCATCGAACGGCAATGTCAGAGCCTGACCTGCAATTGTTGTTGTGGCATAATCCACAGCCGACTGGAAATCGGCAGATGAACCAAATGTTTCGTATCCACGTGTGAGATAAACGAGTGATAAATAATGATTAACAACGCGTTTGTTAACACGGTTGGCAGCTGTAGCCGGAAGTACATCAAGTGCAGCTTTCATTTCGTTGATGATGAAAGTGTACACATCGGCTGCCGGAGTTCTCGGGAAATTAGTCACCGGTGTAGTGATAACATCGGTTGATAAAGCCACATCTCCGAATTGTTGTACCAGCTGAAAATAATAGAAGGCACGTAAAAAACGAACTTCAGCAATTCTTACCGCACTTTGATTGTACTGATTTCCATAATAAATAGCGTCATTACATTTTTTTATGGATTGATATACTGTGCTGTAAAAAGATTTTACTGAATTATCAGCCGGTGTCAGGTTTTGGTAGTTGCCCAATCCCTGTGAAACTAATCCGGCACGACCAATTTTAAATAAATCGGTACCTGCTACGAACATTTCAATATTATCACCATACACATCGCGCAATGTTGAATAGCAGGCATTGATCAGCGATTCATAACCGGAAGCCGTTTTGTAAAACGTTGCTGCGTCGGGGTTCGATTTATTTGTTTCAGTGAGAAAGTCGGAACATCCTGCCAACATTATAGCTGAAACAAAAGTGAATATATATATTATTTTTTTCATTTTTAAATTTTTATTTAATAGTTTCGACGATTAAAATTTAACATTAGCACCAAACTGATAGGTTACAGTTGCAGGACCGTTGTCTTTGCCCATTGAAGCGCCGGCCCATTCGGGGTCAAATCCGGCATAACTACTGAAAACGAATGGATTAAGTACGTTGCAGTAAATACGCAGATTGGAAATTCCAACTGATTTTATAATTGATTTCGGAAGGGTGTAACCCACTGAAATATTTCTGATTTTAAGATATGAAGCATCTACCCATGAACCCGGCATATCATTGGCGGTTTCTTTTGCAGTGTGCCAGTACGGACCACAATTGGCTTTTGTACCGTTATCAGTATAAACCATTGGTCGTGACTGATTGTTGATTGCAGTTTGTTGTACATAGAATGAGCCATCATCAGCAAGCATATAAGTGCCTGCAGGTACATAATATTCCATTCTTAATTTCTGACGGCCACGATCGTTGTAATTGGTGAATTCTTCGATGAAAGGAGAAAATACCGTCATACCCTGAGCTGTGTAAAGATTCATCGAAAAATCAATTCCCCTGAATGAAAGATTTGTGCTTAAACCGGCTGTCCACGAAGGATCAGAATGACCCTGTATGCGGCGGTCGTTGGCATCGATGCCGTTTCCATCAAAGTCTTTAATTTTCGCCTGACCTTCGCGGGCGATGAAATTACCTGCTGAGTTTACTGCGCGCAGGTCTTTGTTTGCTTTTGCAGTTTGTAAATCTTCAGGAGTCCAGATACCATCATAAACGTAACCATATATAGAATTAATGCTTTCACCTACCATCCATTTTTGTGTGTTGCTGTTGATAAATACATAACCTTTGGTAGTATTTCCAAACAGATTCACTATTTCATTTTTGTTTGCTGTAAATGAACCGCTTATGTTCCATTTGAAATCTTTTCCGTTGATTACAACAGTATTCAGCGATACTTCCACACCTTTGTTGAGTACCGAACCCAGGTTGTCGGTCATGGTACCTGCACCCGATTCGAGTGGTAAGGTGCGTTTTTGTAAAAGTCCTGACGATAAACGATTATACAAATCAACACTCAAATCAATTCTGTTGTTCAGCAATCCGAAATCGGCACCAAAGTTGATTTCGCGTGTTTTTTCCCATGTCAGAGCCTGACTTACCAGCGAACCCGGACCCACACCTAAGGCATTGGTGGTGCCAAAGTTATAATAAGTACTCTGATTGGCAAGTATTTGAGTTAAATACGGGTCTATATTGTTGTTCCCGGTATAACCTAAACTTCCTCGGATTTTCAGATTTGATAAAACGCTTTTTGCTGATTCCATGAATGATTCTTCGCTCATTCTCCATGCAACTGAAGCAGATGGGAAAGTTTTCCACTTATGTCCATCGGCCAATTTGGAAGAACCATCCGAACGAACTGTTACAGTAGCCAGGTATTTACCTTTATAGGCATAATTGGCTCTTGCGGCTACCGACACCATCATCGATTCAGTATATACACTTGTAAGTTTTGTGTTGGCGGTGTTAGTAGCTGTACCTAAGTTATACCATTTGTAATTGTAATTGTAACCTGCGGTGTTGATGGTATAAAGTTCTGAATTATCACCGTAAACACTGTGCAAGCCCATTACTTCGAGATTGTGGTCGCTACCCAGATCAAATTTATAATTTACCTGATTGTCCCACGTATAATTGAAATAAGTAAAATTGTCCACATTGGCTTTTGCATCACTTTCAACTGCGGATGTCAACGGGTTGTCGTAATTACCTTCAGTTAGTACGCTCTTGTACAATCCTTTGCGGTAAGTGGTAAAACTTGGTGAAAGTGTGGTTTTGAAAATTAAATTTTTAACCGGCGAAAATTGAAGGAAAGCACTTCCCAATGCTACAATTTTGTTGGTGTTGTTGGATGTATTGGCTAAATCAATCAATGGATTAATTGAAGATGTAAAACCTCCGCTACCGATTGAATTAGGGAAAATGGCATTGTTATTCGCATCCAGTAATGTTTCGGTGGTTTTACCCGGCACTACTATTATATCACCTTCGAGGTGGTTTTTTGAAGCATCTAATTTACCTTCGGCATAAGCAGCTGTAATTGGAGCCATACGGAATGCACTTAACATTGCATTATCACTTCCGGTTTCCTGATTTGAATAAGCAGTGTTGATGTTAAATCCTGCCGACCATTTGTCGTTAATTTTTGCATTGACACTTCCCTTGAGGTTGTACCTTTTATAGGAGTCATTCACAAAAACACCTTTTTCGTCCTGATAACCAACACCGACTACATAAGCTATGTCTTTGTTACCTCCCGAAATATCGATGTAATGATTTTGCTGAACTCCCTGTTGTGAAACCAATCCGACCCAGTCGGTTGAAGTGTTGCTTAAATACCTGTCGAGCAACCATTGACTACCACCGAATGAACCGTTGGCATACACCTGTTGAAGACCTTTACCATCACCTAAATCACGTAACTGTACTCCACCCATCCACACGTTTTTAAGGTCGGCAGTGGCAATTTCGATTTTACCATCATTGTTTGTGTCGGATGTGTACTGGTAATTGAGAATACGGTATTTCATCCAGTCGCGGGTATCCATAAAGTCGGGCATACGGGCGATATTGGTGATACCGTAATATCCATCATACGAAATCGCCGTTTTGGAAGACTGCTGTACGCTCTTTCCGGATTTTGTCTGAACGATGACAACCCCGTTTGAACCACGCGAACCATAAATGGCTGTAGAGGAAGCATCTTTTAAAATATCGATTTTTTCGATGTCCTGAGGATTTAAAAAGTCGATGTTTGAAGTAATTACGCCATCAACCACATACAGCGGAGCTGTATTTCCCGAAACAGAGTTTTGACCACGAACAATGATATCAAATGCTGCTCCTGAACGTGAGGATTTTTGCTGTACCTGAACACCCGGTACCGAGCCCTGCATTGCGCTGATTACATTGGTAGTTCCCTGTTCGGTAATTTTTCCTGCATTTACACTCGATACAGCACCCGTTAAATCGGACTTTCGAACGGTACCATAACCAACTACCACCACTTCGTCGAGATTTTTGGTTTCGTCCATCAAAGTTACATTAATAACCGACGCTGTAATCTCAAGTTCTCTGGTTACCATTCCCACATACGAAACAACAAGTGTTTTTGCGTTTTGTGGTACGGCAAGACTGTACGAACCATTGAAATTGGTGACTGTTCCGATGGTTGTTCCCTTAACAAGAACCGAAGCACCAATAATTGACTCTCCCGTGGCATCTTTCACCACTCCCGTAATTGTTTTTGTTTGTGCCCATATCATGGTTTGAAATGACAGAGCTAAAACGACAAATAAAACATGTTTCAGAATTGAACTGTTTTTCTTCATTTTGTGATTAGAATTAAGTGTTATTTAATATGTTTTTTTGAAAAAAAATACGCTGCTAAATTACTTTGTATCTCAAAATTCAGTGGTTAAATTTTGACCGAAAATGTGGATAAATTGACATTTATTTCATTTTTTATATTTACTTTTAAATTCGTAATTCTGTGTTAATTTTCCTGAATCAAAGGCTTTTAAATTAATTCTCCACTTTTTTAGCGGATTTATCCACATTTGTTTCATCCAAATGCATTTATTTTGCACCTTCAACTGAAAGAAATATTGAATGAAAAAGTTAAACATCTTATTATTGTTAATTATTTTAGCAGTCAACCCCGGTAACTCCAAAAATTATTTTGTGGCTGTGACCGGAACTTCCGGTAGTGCCGGTACCATCATTTCTCCTTACGATTTTAATACAGCAGTTTCAAAAACTGTAGCCGGCGATACAGTCTTCATCAGAGGGGGTATGTATAGTTACAGTTCTTCAGTAACCATTTCAAAAAGTGGTTCTGCTTTATCGTACATACATTTGGTAGCCTATTCAGCTGAAATTCCGGTTTTCGATTTCCGAAATCAGGTTTACGGAAGTAATAGCATCGGTATTAAATTGTCAGGAAATTACGTTCATATAAAGGGAATTACAGTGCAGGGTGCCGGCGATAACGGTATGCAGGTGACCGGAAGTTATAATTATGTCGAAAATTGTACTTTCAGATGGAACTGTGACTCAGGTTTACAAATGAAAACCGGTTCGAATAACCTGATTGTCAATTGCGATTCGTATGAGAATTTTGATTATGAATCGGGAGGCACAAGCAGTCCTGATTACGGAGGGAATGCTGATGGTTTCGCTGATAAGCAGTATTCAAACACCGGAACCAATACCTATAAAAAGTGCCGCTCGTGGCGGAACAGCGACGATGGTTGGGATAGTTACGAAAAAATCGGAAACACAGTTTACGACAGTTGCTGGTGTTATGCTATGTCGCCTTCGACTTTTGATATGACCGATCATATACGTTTTAAAACCGATAGTGCATCCTGGTTTTATCAATTCAAAAATAGTTCAGGAAGATATGTAATTAAAAACTACGGGAATGGAAATGGGTTCAAATTAGGTGGTAATTATACCGCTAATAATGCCACTTTACACAATTGTGTGGCTGTTGGTAATCCTACAAAAGGCTTCGATCAGAACAACAATAACGGAACCATGACCCTGTATAATTGTACAAGTTACAATAACAAAACAAATTACGGCTTTTCGAACAGTAGTTACGGAACTCTGATCATTAAAAACTGTGCTTCACTCACAAGTGCCGGCTCAAATTCTTTCAGTACAAAAACCGTAACACAGGCATTCAATTCATGGAATTCGGGTTTTTCATGTTCTGCTTCCGATTTTGTAAGTCTGGATTATACCCAATTACTCAATCCCCGCCAAAACGACGGTTCATTGCCCGAAATCAGTTTTCTGCATTTAACTCCCTCAGCTGCAATGATTGATAAAGGTATAAATCTTGGATTGCCCTTTAGCGGTACAGCACCCGACCTGGGAGCTTTTGAATACTATGCCCCTACAGCCACACATGACCTTTCGGAAAATAATTCTGATTGTAAAATCAGCTACTCAGACACAAATAAAAGCATTTTGATAGAGGGAAAACCCGGTCTGGTGGGGATTTATTCATTGACCGGAGTAAATCTTTACTCCATACATGCTGATTCAGAATCAGTTTCTGTTTCGACCGACCGGATTGCAAAAAGTATTGTATTGGTCAGAGTTGTCAGCACAGACGGCAAAGTTTTAGTTAAAAAGGTTCAGGTCAATTAATCCGGTATTCAGATTATTCCAAAAAAAAAGAATTTTGATATTAGTCTGGAAAACAGTTTTATAAGCAATTTATATTCAGGTAAAATCAACAAATGTACATCTTCAATTAAGGAAAAATTTCTTTAATTGAAGATAAATTTGTATCTTTGCAGTCCCAAACGTAAAGACTATAAAACGATGGCATTTGTAAATAACACCATGATAGTTCGGCGTGAACTCATGTCCAAACTGATTTCGTTGTACAAAGAAGAAAAACTGGTCGAAGAGATTGACCGCATTCCGCTACGAATGTCACCCAAAAATGCACAGGCACGTGGCAGATGTTGTATTCACAAGGAAAGGGCTGTACTCAAATACAAGATGTTGCCAATTCTCGGATACAGTATTGACGAAGAAGAGGATGAACTGACACCGCTTTCGGATTATGCTGCGCGTGCCATTCAGCGCAACAAAACCAGCAATTCCATACTTACCGTAGTAGACGAAGCTTGTACTGCATGTGTGAAAACCAATTACGTAGTTACCAATCTTTGTAAAGGATGTGTTGCGCGTTCGTGTTACATGAACTGCCCGAAGGATGCCATCACTTTTGCCGAAAACGGACAAGCACATATCAATCATTCCAAATGTATTAACTGTGGCATCTGCAAAGAGGCATGTATGTATCATTCAATAGTTTACATTCCGGTTCCCTGTGAAGAAGTATGTCCAGTAAAAGCAATTACCAAAGATGAAAACGGTATAGAACACATTGATGAATCGAAGTGTATTTATTGCGGTAAATGTATCAATGCCTGTCCTTTTGGCTCAATTTACGAAATTTCGCAGGTGTTTGATATTCTCGCTGCATTAAAACGCGGTGAAAAAATGATAGCTATCATGGCACCTTCCATAATGTCACAGTTTAACAACCCGATCGAAGAAATTGCTGCAGCAGTCGAGAAAATAGGTTTTACCGAAGCCATCGAAGTTGCTCATGGAGCGATGGAAACTACCCGCAGAGAAGGTGCTGAACTTGAGGAAAAACTGGAAGCCGGTCAGCAATTCATGACTACTTCATGTTGTCCATCGTATATTGAGCTGGTCAACAAGCATCTACAGGAGCTGAAACCTTTTGTCTCTCATACAGGTTCGCCAATGTACTACACCATCGAATTAGCAAAACAGAAGTATCCCGACGCGAAAATCGTTTTTATAGGGCCGTGTGTGGGCAAACGCAAAGAGGTAATGGATCATCCGGATATTGATTATGTACTTACCTTTGAGGAAATTGATACTTTGTTCAACGGATTATCCATTGAATTAGAACCATCAACAGTTCAGAGGGATATTGCTCCGCTTTCGGGACGAGGATTTGCCCGTGCCGGAGGTGTAATTGAGGCTGTAAAAACAATGTATCCCAAACTGGGAGTAAATCCTGTTTCGGTTGCTAATCTGAATAAAAAGAACATTGCTTTGCTGAGGGCTTATGCCAAAGGTAAAGCACCCGGAAATTTTATTGAAGTGATGGCCTGTGAAGGAGGCTGTATATCAGGTCCCTGTGCGAAAGTCGACTATTCGCAGGCTCAGAAGATTTTCAGAAAATCAATGGGAGAAGTTTAGAAGTGGAAATTGATTAATTGTATTCAAAATAATTACTGAAATTTAATCAGCGATTATTTTGAATATGCGTTCAGCACAGTTTCTTTCAGGCTGCATTTACAATCACAGCTACCCGGGTCGAGCAGACCGCTCCTTTTAAGTACTTCAAATTCGGTAAGGAAGTTTTCGGTAAAAATTCCTGTTCCGGTATTTTCTTCAATTTGTTTTACTGTCCACCATTTTGCGCTGTCAATATATTCCGGATTAAGCTGAAATTCGGGTAATTTACAGGCTACAAATAAGAAAGCGTAGTGAAATTCATCGGGTGTTTCATGTGTATAATTTGACAAAAAGATGGGTTTCAGAGTTTTAATACCATATCTTTCATTTACTGTTCGTGAAATGCATTGTTCTACAGTTTCATTAACTCTTACGTGGTTGGAAATGGCTGTATCCCAGTAACCCGGAAAAAACGTATCCTGACGACATCTTTTCTGAAGAAAAATCCGGTTATTTTCAATAAGCATAACCCTGATTACGGGATGAATATATTTTTTTTCCTCCTGCAGGCTGATTTTGCTGTGGATTGAACCTATCATTTTCCCATTTTCATTCAGAATTGGCCACCATTCTTCTTTGAGTAAATGTACCCTGATGATGGTAACTCTGATCAACTCGTAAAAAACCACAAAGAAAAACAGGGTTAAATAGGCATCATGAACAAAATTCAAAGCATTTTCACGTTTCGGAACAGGCAAAATCTGCAGCATAGTATTAATGCTGATATAGACGAAAATAAGTGCCGTTAAAATCTTAATCATTCTGAACAATTCGTTCAGATTGTTGATCATGGGTGGCAGCTTTTTTTCAAACGAGTAAATGAAAGTTTCAATTTTCTTTCGAAAAAGCAGTGACAGTACAAAAACAAATAATACCAGGAATTCTAATGCTGTATTACCGATTATTTCAGGAAGTTTATCGACAGGTACTATTGAGATAATACCACCAACCAAAAATACAATTAAACTCGAGAATACAAACCAGTCAAGAATTTTCCGGTAAAAGAAATGGATATACACCAGAAGAATAAAATTTACCGGCAAAGTAACCAGCCATGCTTGTTTTAATCCCCAAAAATCATTTACCACCATGAAAACCATCAATGGCAGAAAATGCAGTATCGGATTAAAAAAAGATTCGTTAATTTGCTTTCTCAGTGCTTTCATAAATAAATTCTCTGTTGCTCACACTCTAACAACAATAATTGCTTTTATGTTTTACAAAGCTGCTGAAATTTTTTTACCGGTTCATTTAAAATGACATCATCCGGCTAACATATTTGCCTATAATGTCAAATTCGATGTTAACGATGGTTCCTTTTTTTATCTGGTGAAAATTAGTGTGTTCGTAAGTATAGGGGATAATAGCTACCTGAAAACTGTTGTCGGTGGGATTGCAAACGGTCAGACTTACTCCGTTGACTGTTACCGATCCTTTATCGACTGTCATGTAACCACGTTTGGCCATTTCTTTGTCCTGTTTGTATTCAAAGGTGAAATACCAGCTTCCGTCAGCTTCCGACACTCCGGTGCAGATAGCAGTCTGGTCAACGTGTCCCTGAACGATATGTCCGTCTAACCGGCCGTTCATCATCATACTGCGTTCGAGGTTCACTTTGCTTCCGGTTTCCAGTTTCCCAAGATTCGTTCTGTCGAGTGTTTCTTTTATGGCAGTAACTGTATAGGTTTCATTTGTTTTGTCCACTACAGTAAGGCAAACGCCATTGTGTGCTATGCTCTGATCAATTTTCAATTCGTTTACAAACGAACATTTCAGTGTCAGATGCAAGTTTTCCTGTTCTTTTTTCAATGCAACTACTTCAGCTGCTTCTTCTATTATTCCTGAAAACATTTTATTATTTACTATTTATAATTTACAATTTTTGGTGCCTGTTCGAAGTGATATCTGTTTTTGTTCCGAATCAATTCGCATATATACAATGTATTAGCTTCGTGAAAGCAAATAAGCCCTGAAATCCTCAAACTCTTTTGTCATTGGTTCGCTTTTCTTTTCGCCTTTCATAAATTCCTGTAATTTTTCAGGGATTTCGATTTTTTCTCCCAATATTCCTTCCACTGTTTCCAGAAATTTAGCGGGATGGGCGGTTTCGAGGAAAACGCCCACTTCGCCGGGCTGCAACATTTCTTTCAATGCTCTGTAACCACATGCTCCGTGAGGATCGAGCAGATAACCGGTTTCTTTTTTACAGGTTTGGAGCGTATCGGCAATTTGATCGTCGGTATAACTTACTCCGCTTATTTCGGCCGAAATGGCTTCGTGCGAATAATTATAAAGATCGAGAATACGTGCGAAATTACTCGGATCGCCAACATCCATTGCATTTGCTATGGTCGAAACTGAAGGACGCGGGCTGTAAACTCCTGTTTTGAGATACTGCAAAAATATGTCGTTACGATTGTTAGCGGCAATAAAACGTTTAATTGGTAAACCCATTCGCTTTGCAAAAAGTCCGGCTGTAATATTTCCGAAGTTACCGCTCGGTACGCAAACCACCATATTGTTGGCTGCTGCTGCCGAAATTACTTTCAACTGAGCATAGGCATAAAAATAATAAAATGCCTGAGGTAAAAATCGGGCAACATTGATAGAGTTTGCCGACGTCAGCTTCATTTTTGAATTGAGTTCGTCATCCATAAAAGCCGATTTTACCAATGCCTGACAATCATCGAATGTACCATCGACTTCGAGCGCGGTAATATTTTGTCCCAATGTAGTGAACTGACATTCCTGTATCGGACTTACCAGCCCTTTCGGGTAAAGCACATAGACATGTATGCCTTCAATTCCCAGAAAACCGTTGGCTACTGCACTGCCCGTATCTCCCGAAGTGGCAACGAGAACATTTACCGTTTTGTGGTTATCTTCCTGTCGCTGAATGAAATAGGATAACATTCGTGACATGAAACGTCCGCCCACATCTTTGAAAGCCAGCGTTGGTCCGTGAAAAAGTTCCAGACTGTAAATATTTTCTTCAACACGTACTAAAGGAATATCAAAATTAAGTGTGTCGTGCACTATCATTTTAAGCATATTGGCGTGGACATCTTCACCAAACATCATGTATGCAACGGTATATGCCATTTCCTCCGGTTTCAGCTTGTCAATGTTCTCGTAAAACATTGCCGGAATTTCAATGATATGATCGGGCATGAACAAACCCTTGTCTTCGGCTAATCCTTTGATGACGGCTTCATCCAAACTTACACCGTTTACTTTTTTATTGGTACTGTAATATTTCATAAAGAGGCTACCCCTAAGTCCGCCAGGGGAATTTTATTAGTAATTTGTGTTTATATAAATCTGAGAGAAATTCAACTTTGTTAAATCGAAATTACTATCTCAGAGACTGTTAAATAAGTCGAAAATTCTATTTCCAGCGTTTTAATCTTCTTAATCCGCGACTGAAAAGCCACGCGGTAAATTTTGAATGCCCGCCTTTAATCATTTGATTTTTACAAAATTCCTGCATTTCATCAACTGTACCTTCAAAGGTAAATGCTCCGTTTTGATAGCAGAAACCACAATACATTTCATTTTTTGAACCGTCGGCATTAGTTCCATAGCCGGGAGGATCCTTTTTTAAAGGAATTCCGCAACTTTGACAATTTTTGAATGTTTCCATGATACTACTTTATTTGATGAGTGTTTTCATAAATTCCATGCCTTTAAGTAAACCATAACCTCCCTTTTCTGCCGCAAATTCATCGTAAACCATCACTTCATCAGGAGTTTCTCCTGGTCGGTAAATGATAAACGGTACCGGTTTACTGGTGTGTGTTTTGATGGCACAGGGCGTAGGATGATCGGGGAGAATAGCTATGGTTACAGGCTCATCCCAACCCGAAACTGCTTCGAAAATTGGTTTCACCACACGGGCATCCAGGTACTCGATGGTTTTGATTTTCAGTTCCACGTCACCTTCATGTCCGGCTTCGTCACTTGCTTCGATGTGCAGATAAACAAAATCATCTGTTCGCAGTGCTTCGATAGCGGCCTTTGCCTTTCCTTCATAATTGGTATTGTAAAGTCCGGTAATACCGTCAACTTCGATTACCTTCAGTCCGGCATAAACCCCGATTCCGCGTATCAGATCGACAGCAGAAATAACAGAACCGCTTTTGAGGTTGTAAAGTTCGAGCAGCGTTTTCATGTCAGGTTTATAACCCGGCGACCATGGCCAGATGCTGTTGGCTTTGTCTTTGCCGGCGGCAGCGCGTTTCAGATTAACAGGATGGTTCTCGAGTAATGTTTGTGAACGCAATATTAAATCATTCAGAAGTTCAGCAGTTGCTACGGCTTCATCACTTGTCGGGGTGATCATAACATCGGCAAACGGAGTTCCCGGAACATCGTGAGGCGGTGTACATTTAATCTGCTTCTTACCGTTTCTGATTTTCAGTAAATGACGATAAGATACACCCGGGTAAAAACTGATGATCTCATTGCCAAGCTCTTTTTGTAAAAACTGAATCAACTCTCCGGCTTCTTCATTGCTGATATGACCTGCAGAATGATTCCTGATTTTTCCGTTTTCTATACAAATCAGGTTACAGCGCATGGCCATTTCGTCGTCACCAATTGCAATTCCCATACTTGCTGCTTCGAGCGAACCACGTCCCTCGAATACTTTTGGTACATCGTAACCCATCACGCTCATATTGGCTATTTCGCTTCCGGGAGCAAATCCTTCAGGTATAGTATCAAGCAATCCGCTGCATCCCAATGCTGCAATTTTATCAATATTGGGTTTATGTGCTGCCTGCAAACATGTTTTATTGTCGAGTGATGCAATGGGCTCATCGGCCATTCCATCTCCAAGTATGATGATATATTTCATTCCCTAATTTTTCAGATCGTTAAAAAAGCAACACAATTTATTCATTGGTTGGTGTTTTCTTTAACATAATGTTCATTTCAATGCAAAGATATAACATTTACGGCAAATTTTAATGATAAGGTTTTCTGTTATGCTGAAAATACATTTCAGCCGACCTTAAAAAAGTAAGGACGTTATTTTGATTGTAAATTTTTTAAATATCTGAAAAACAATACAGTATAATTAATTTATAAGACATGAATTATCTGAAAAATCACAAATCAATTGAATGGATTATTTTGAAGAATTATAACTAAATGCGATAATAAAGTGTCGGAATGTAAAATAAATATGCATAAAATTTTAAAAATAGAAATAAAAGTACTAATTTTGTGCTAAATTTTAAATTATATTTTTCACAAGCGTTTACCAATATGACTTTTCAACCGTCCAAAACAGCTGCTCATTGTACAAGCAAGGAAGAAATCCGGCAACAAATTGATGTTATTGACAGGGAAATTCTGAAAATGTTTGCTCTGCGTTTTGAGTACGTGAGTGAAATCGTGAAATTCAAGGACGATTTTGAAAGTATTGTTGCACAGGACAGAAGATCGGAAGTCATAGAATTAAGAGGAAAATGGGCTGAAGAACTTGGATTGGACAGAGAAACTTTTATGTGTATTTTTCAGTGTCTGGTTGATTCGAATATCAGAAAAGAGATGGAAATACTCGATAAAAGAAATGTAAATGTTTGAAATATATTATTTTAATAGTTAGAAATTGAAAAACAAAGGATAATGTACAAGCAGGAAATTAAGGTAATGGATTGCACCGTTCGTGATGGTGGTTTGATGAATAAATGGCAATTTTCGGACGATTTTGTCCGCGGGGTTTACAATGCCTGCATCGAAGCCGGTATCGACTATATGGAAATCGGATATCTGAGCAGTGAAAAGGCATTTGACCGCAGTGTTTACGGTCCATGGAAATTTTGTCATCAAAAAGACCTTGAACGCATTGTCGGAAAAAATGAGACAAATCTTAAACTTTCGGCCATGGCTGATATCGGTCGGATTGATTTGGACGATATTCCACCGGCTTCCGAAAGTCTGCTCGATATGATCAGGGTTGCCTGTTATGTACATCAGGTGGATAAGGCTGTGGCACTTGCTCATCACTGTATGGACAAGGGTTATGAAGTTTGTATAAATCTGATGGCGGTTTCTACTGTGAACGAACATGAACTGGATGAAGCATTAAAAGATATTGCTGCATCACGTGTTAAAATTTTCTATGCAGTAGATAGCTTCGGAAGTATGTATGTAGAATCCATTCAGCATTTGGTACGAAAATACATTGCTGCTCTACCGGGTAAAGAAATCGGAATTCATGCTCATAACAACATGCAAATGGCCATGTCTAATACCTATACTGCTATTATTGAAGGATGTACAATGCTCGATGCAACTTTGATGGGACTTGGCAGGGGTGCAGGTAATTGCCCGATTGAAATTCTGATTGCATTTCTGAAAAATCCAAAATACAGATTGCTGCCACTCCTGCAGGTGATTCAGGATTTTGTTCATCCTATGCAGAGTCAGATTGACTGGGGATACCATATCCCTTATCTGATTTCAGGAGCTTTGAATGCTCACCCACGGAAAAGCCTGGAATGGATGGATTCGGACCGCAAAAATGATTTTGTGACTTTCATGAAGGAAATGCACGACAACGAAGTCCTCGAATAAATTGTTATTAACCGATGATTTTACTAAGAGTTTCTTTTCTCAATATTTTATTGGAGGTGGAATATACAAATTGCTTAACGAAATAAACTTTTTTCGGAATTTCGTACTTACTGAGTAATTTCTCGAAAGCTTCATTCAGTTCATTTTTCTGAATATCAGTATATTCCGTCGATTCAATTACAAGTATCACTTTTTCTCCTAATATTTTATCGGGTTGGGCGGAAATAAAGAAAGCGGCAGGTATAAATCCTGCCAGTTTTTTTTCAACTGATTCGGGATGGATTTTTATGCCTCCGGAATTGATTACCATATCAAATCTGCCCGACCAACGAAATGAGTTTTGGTTGAAAATTTCAACAATATCGTTGGTAATTATTTCATTTTCAGATAAGTGAGGAGCATTTATCACCAAACATTCTCTTTCGTCTTTTCTGATGGAAACGCCGTTCAGAATTTTAAAATATTCTGATTTATTTTCACCGTTAAATCTTCGTAATGCAATATGCGAACAGGTCTCGGTCATTCCATAAGTTTCGTACATGGCAGCCGGAATTTTTGCTGCAATTTCTTCCTGTTTTGTGTTGACATGACCGCCACCCACAATAATGTTACTTACGGTTTTTGTTTTTAAGGTCTCTGCCGAATAATTTAATTGATAAGGAGTTATGGCTGCAAAATCAATTTTTGAATGAATGTCTTCAAAAGGATTTGCTTTTGGTTCAACACAAATCAGATCATAACCACCCACCAAAGCCCTGACTAACATCATTTTTCCGGCAATGTACGAAGCCGGTAAGCAAAGCAGTGCAATACTTTCGGAATTTAATCCAAAGAACTGATTTGTCATTCGGGCGGAATTTATCATGCATTGTTTCGACAAAAGTATATTTTTGGGAATACCCGTAGAACCGGAGGTTTGAGCGGGGACTGAATCAGTATCGTCAAACCAGTTTTGCAGAAAGTCGGAAATCGCACTTTGCCATGGGCTTTTCGGCTCACTATCAATAAATAATTTATCGGTATTTCCGCTGTTGTAAATTATTCCGTTGAGTTTTATCGATTGTGTCTGCATCATAGAATCAGGCTTAAATCCCATTTTTTTTCTTGTTTATTGTAGAGTTTTGCATCTGAAATTTCCAGTGGCGAAGGAATATTGTTATGATACAGTTGTCCCGTGCCGAGCCCTTGTGGCAATGCCGAACCAAGTGAAGCTGTCCACTGAGCGATGGCATTCAGACCAATGTTCGATTCTAAAGCAGATGTATTCCACCAACCGATATTGTTTTTTTCAGCGAGTCTGATCCATTCTTCCGATGTTTTAAAACCGCCGATCAGACTTGGTTTCAGGATAATATATGCCGGACGAATCGTATTGAGCAGGGTTTCGTTGGGTTGTTCGCCAATCAATTCCTCATCCAGCACAACGGGTATGGGCGATGAAGAACAAATACCGGCTAACATCTCCCATTGGCGGGGCTTGATGGGCTGTTCGATGGAATGAATTGAAAATTCAGAAAGCTGATTAAGTTTTTGTAAGGCATCGCCGGGACTAAACCCTCCGTTTGCATCCAGACGAATTTCGATATCATCAGGCGAAAACTGCCGGCGAATGTTGCTGATGATTTCGAGTTCGGTTTCGAAATCTATGGCTCCTACTTTCAGTTTAATACAACTGTAACCGGCGGCAATTTTGTCACGTATCTGCTTTTGCATAAAGTCTTTATCGCCCATCCAAACCAGCCCGTTGATTGGAATGCCGGCTTTTCCGGCCGTAAATTCATTGTCGAACAAAAGTCGTTTCCCGCCTGATTTAAGGTCCAGCAATGCTGTTTCGAGACCAAATGCAATGGACGGAAATTCAGATAAATCTAATTTGGCGACAGAGTTACCATCGTTCAACAGCTGACATATTTCTTCCAGTTTCGAAGTATAGTTTTGCATGGGGTCGATGCTCAACTCCGGAATAGTGGAACACTCACCAATTCCGTAGCATCCATCTTCTTCCAATACCAGAAAACTGGTTGGCTTTTCCAGCAAAACTCCACGCGAAGTACCGGCGGGGAATTTAAATTTGAGTTGATAGTTGATGTAGCGGGCTTTCATTCTTGTTCAATTAATGCAGATAATTGTTGTTGTAATAGATTTTTGTCCGGTAAATACAGTTGGTATTTACTTAACAAAACCTTATTTGTGATGCTGTCTGTGGCATATTCTACCAGAATCTGATTTTTAAATGCGCCCAAAATTATACCTACCGGATCATTATCGCCCTCAGTAGCTTCTTCTTTTTTGAAATAGTTTAAATAAAGATTCATTTGTCCAACATCCTGATGATCAATTTCACCGCGCTTTAGGTCAATCAGAACAAAACATTTCAGAATGCGATGATAAAAGAGTAAATCCAGATAAAAATGCCTTCCTCCGATACTCATTCGGTACTGTCGTGCAATAAATGCAAAGCCTTTACCCATTTCCATAATGAAATGCTGAAGATTGTTGATGATTTTATCCTCGAGTTCATTTTCAAGATATTGATATTGTTGGGGAATATTTAAGAATTCAAGTACAAACGGATCCTTAATTAAATCTTCGGGTGTCTCAACCAAATGACCTTCTAAAGCCAATTTAAGAACACCTTCTTTATCTTTGCTTAATGCCAATCGATGAAACAACATGCTTTTCATCTGACGTTTCAGTTCGCGAACACTCCAGCGTTCCTTTTCACATTGTTTGGTGTAAAAGTTGATTTCTAAATCTGATTCAGACTTTAGTATCTCAAAATAATGACTCCAGGTCAATACGTGAGACAGTGTCTCACTATTTGGAAACGAAATAAAAAATTTTCGCATATAAATTAAATTCGATCTGCTGAATCCTTTTCCGTAACTTAATGTAAGATCTCTGGAAAGAGTATCCATCAATTGAATGCCATATTCGGCTCTTATATTTCCTTTCTGCTCAAATTCAACAATATGACAGCAAATTTTCCAATAAGTCCGGACCAAAATGGTATTGACCGATTGTAAGGCTTTTTGTCTTCCTTCATGAAGCAATTCACCAATTTGAGAAATTAAATTTTCATATTGCACAGGTTGGAGTTCCATAATCAATTATTTGAAGATATACAATTCATTAATTACAACAAAAAAAATGAAGAAAGCTTTTCCGGCAAAACTCCCTTCGAAGTACCGGCGGGGAATTTAAATTTGAGTTGATAGTTGATGTAACGGGCATTCATACCTGAAAAATTGCACCAATTAAGAACAACAACGAAAATAACAAAGCAGCCATCGAAACCCGGGGTAACTCAGGATAAAGTTCAGCACCATTTTGATAAGTAAATACTTTTTTGAGATTCATGGCCAAAAGCGGTGTGCTGAGCAAAAACAACCACTGCAACGGAGAATGGAAATGTAAAAGTGTGTAGATGGAAGTGAATACAATAGCACCGGTGATTAAAAATAAGTGGTAATATGCTGCTTTACGCTCACCAATGGCTACTACTATGGTGCGTTTTCCCGATTTCCTGTCGGCTTCGTAGTCGCGCATATTGTTCATATTCAATACACCGACACTCAGTAAACCTACTGACGATGCAGGTAAGAGGGCATCCGGGCCGATTGACTGAGTATGAAGAAAAAAGGTACCCAGCACTCCAACCAATCCGAAAAATACGAATACAAAAATATCTCCCAATCCACGATAACCGTATGGATTTTTACCAACTGTATATTTCACTGCGGCTGCAATGGCTGCAAGTCCCAGTATCCCGAAAATCAACAATCCGGTGATGTTCATTCCCGCCGTTCCGACGATGATTAAGGTTACTCCGGAGATAGCACAAAGTATTCCCGTCACTATCATTCCGATTAACATGGTTTTTGCCGGAATTTCGCCCGACTGTACCATGCGTTTTGGACCGATACGCTCAGCGGTGTCTTTGCCGTTTACAAAATCTCCATAATCGTTGGCCATGTTGGAGAGAATTTGCAACAAAACTGTTGTGACAGCTGCCCATACAAATACAGACCATCGGAAACCACCTTCCATAACTGCCAGAGCTGATCCCACAATGGTATTAGACAATGCCAAAGGCAGGGTTTTAAGTCGAAATGCAGCAATCCAGGGTTTCCATCCTCCTGAATTTTCCACAGGGGGACTTTGGGTTAGTTCATTCTGTCTGTTTGAGTTCATAATATTTTTAAAAAAATACGGCTTCATAAAGTCTTACTTACGGACGATTTATGAGGCATTACGGCATTTTCGGATATTTTGAAAAATCGGGTTTGCGTTTTTCCAAAAAAGCATTTTTCCCTTCGTGAGCTTCTTCGGTCATATAATAAAGCATGGTTGCATCGCCTGCCAGTTCCTGAATTCCGGCCTGTCCATCGAGTTCGGCATTGAGCCCTGCTTTGATCATTCGAAGTGCCAGCGGACTGTGTTGCATCATTTCCTGACACCATTTAACGGTTTCATCCTCCAGCTGTTCGAATGGTACTACAGTATTTACCAATCCCATTTCGAGTGCCTCGGCAGCTGAGTACTGACGACAAAGGAACCAGATTTCGCGTGCTTTTTTCTGTCCTACCACACGGGCAAGGTACGAAGAACCGAATCCGGCATCAAAACTACCGACTTTAGGCCCGGTTTGCCCGAAAATTGCATTCTCCGAAGCTATCGATAAGTCACAAACTACCTGCAGTACATGTCCACCTCCGATGGCATAACCATTGACCATTGCTACCACCGGTTTTGGTAACGAACGAATCATTTTCTGCAAATCGAGCACATTTAAACGGGGTATACCATCTTTTCCGATATAACCGCCTACTTGTTTGACATTGATATCACCACCACTGCAAAATGCCTTATCTCCCTCACCTGTAAGAATAACAGTACCAATATCCTGACTATCGCGGCAAAAATTCATACATTCAATGATTTCCTTGATGGTATCAGGTGTGAATGCATTCCGGTAACGTGGCCGGTTGATGGTGATTTTTGCTATTCCCTCGAAATATTCGAACTTAATTTCTTCGAATTCTTTAATGGTTGTCCAGTTTCTCATAATTGTAATTGTTGTCTTTAACCCCTCCCGCCTTTAACGGAATTAATTGCGGGGATTAAGAGAAGTTAGTATTGTTAGATATGGACTCAATAAATAACTGAGCCTGTTGTTTAAAATTCATATTTTCAGGTTTTTAAAATAACCCTTATAATTTTCAGTATTCAAATCAGCAACGGTAAATATTTCCAAAACGGTAGCTCCGGGATTGTTTAATAGTGTGTTGATGGCCGCCGGCAAATCTTCGGAACGTTCAACATTCATATAATCCAATCCGTAGGCTTCGACCAATGATTTAATTTTTACATGATGTGGTGTACTGAAAAATTCAATACTGTTTGCCATCAACTCCTTATCTCCAATAAATCTGAAAATATTTCCTCCGTTGTTATTCATTACAATAATTTTCAGATGTTCGTCTATGTAATTGTTCCACAGACCATTGGAGTCATAAATAAACGAAAGATCGCCGGTAAGGAATACAGTTGGCTGTTTCGAAACGTAAGTGTAACCAACAGCTGTGGACAAGCTTCCATCGATTCCAGAAGTCCCGCGGTTACAGATATAGGTCAAATCGGGCCGGGCCGGGAAAAGCTGTGTCCAGCGTACCGATGTACTGTTGGCCAGGTGTAATATTGTTCCGGGCTTAATTTCACGAAGCAAGGCAGTGACCACATCCAAATCGGATAACTGACCCTCTGACCCTTTCAGCGGAGATTTGATGAAACAGGTGTGGAGTCGTTCAACTTTACTGTATTCATTTGAATAAATTGCAGCAAAATCGCTTTCAGTTTTTCCTGAATGCATCTTTTCGAGAGTGGAAGTTGCAAAGCCGGGAATGATGGTTGTAAGACTTTTGTAGGTATCCACATAAGGCAGCGAGGATTCAAACTGCCATTGCATTGCAGGTTGATGTTCCCGCAGGAAAATTTTCAACTGTTTGCAAATCACCGAATTACCAATTGTAATCAGCAAATCGGGTGTAAATATTGCTTTGTTTTCTAATGAGTTAATGCGCGAGAACAGTGATTCGGGCTGAGTAATCACTTTTTCAGCAGCGATATTCGAAAGATTTTCTGCCAGTACCACCACATCAGATTGCTTTGCTAAACTGGCAGCCAGACGGCTAAGGCAATCATTCTTTGGGAAAACGCCAAAGATTACCAGTTTTCGCTTGCTTTTCAGCCAATCGGTTTGCAGTTGTTCGATTTCATTTTCACTGACTGTGGTTTCGACGGTCAGGGTTTTCAAAATCTTTGGATTTGAATGCTTTTCGGGTATGGCTGTGTAGATTGGTTCACGTAACGGAACATTGATTTGCACTGGTCCCTGAGGGTACGAAATTGCTGTGTCGATGGCCTGTGATACCTGACGGTCACAGTATTGTAAGTCGGTTTCAGTCACCGTTTCGACGGGTAAACCAAAACTTGCTTTAATGTAATTTCCGAAAATATCAGTTTGTCTGATGGTTTGTCCATCTGCCTGATCAATCATTTCTGCCGGTCTGTCGGCAGTGAAAACAAGCAAAGGAAGATTCTGATAAAAAGCTTCTGCAATTGCCGGTGCGAAATTCAACACAGCTGTACCCGAAGTACAGACTAATGCCACGGGTTCGCCACTTTGAAGAGCAATCCCCAGTGCAAAATATGCAGCCGAGCGTTCATCGGTGATGCTCAGGCATTTCAGTTCCGGCTGAGCCGTGAAAGCAAATATCAGCGGAGCGTTGCGCGATCCGGGAGCAATCACCACATTTTTAACACCCTGACGGGCACAGATTTCGGGTATATTTTTTATTCCCTGTCGGAAATGATTCATATTTTTGATTTTCAATTTTACAATTCTAAGAAAAATACCAGGAATTTAGTCAATAGCATATCGTTGGGGTCAGATAATAAATTCCAGATAATTTTTTTGATTAATAACCTTATAAGTTGCCCCGGAATAATTGTTTGCAAAAGCAATGGGAATTTTAGGCACTTTGTCACCCCATTTGAATTCAAATGCATTTATTTTATTGTCAACTACTTCGATCAAATCAATTTCTTTTCCCCGGTAAACTCTCCAGAAATAAAATTCTTTATTAAGTCCCTGATAATGATTTTGTTTTATTCGTTCACTTATTAAATAACTTTCCCAAAGCTGCCCTACATCCTGTCTGATTGCTATTGGATTAAAATTTCCAATGATTGCATTACGTATTCCGTTATCATAAAAATACCATTTTCCGGCTTTTGAAACTTCATTTCGCTGATTGGTTGAAAAAGCTCCGAGCCGATAGATGACAAAGACCTTCGAAAGTAAATCCAGGTATTTTTCAACCGTATTTTTGCTCATTCCCAATTGTCGTCCAAGCTCATCATACGAAACTTCATTCCCCGTTTGAAAAGCAATAAATCGAAGTAAATCCCTCATTTTACCTGAGTTTTTCAGTCCATCTACAGATAAAATATCCTTTAAAAGATAAGCATTTACCACGTCGCGTAAATAACTTTTAATTAATTCATTATCATTCATTAAAGTGACTTCGGGATACGAACCGAACACCAGTCTTTTTTCTAAGTTCCCGATTGTTTCTACTAAATTTTCAGTTACAGCAAGTTCAGACTGACTGAAGGGAAATAACATGAACGAAGAACTACGACCAACCAATGGTTCTCCTGTTTTATTAAGCAAATCAAATGATGATGATCCACTTGCTAAAATTCGGATGCCGGGTATTTCATCCACCATCAGTTTCAGTTTTTTGCCTATTTCCGGAATATTTTGAGCTTCATCAATGGCAATTAAATCTATATTTGCAAGTAATTGTTGGTAATTAGCAATTGATCTCTGTTCCAGAATTGCCAGTGTGTTTGAATCTTCTCCATTCAAAACCAGACTTTTGCCGGAAAAACGTTCAATTATTTGATTCATCAATACAGTTTTTCCGACTCTTCGTGCACCAAAAAGCAAAATAGCTTTATTAGGCACTAATCGTTTCTCGATTTTTGCAGATAGCGATCGTTGAATTGTATTCATAAATTAGAATTTTTCTGCAAATATACTAAAATCGTCAATACATTGACGAAATTGTCGACAAATTCGTCAGTCAATTGACGAATTTGTCATTTTTTGTTTCTTTTATTGTGTTGGCGGTTGCATTACATTCATCATGGTCAGCATTTTATTATCGGTTTCAATCCACTCATTTTCGGCAACCGATGCAGCAGTGATTCCGGCTCCGCTATATAGAACAAACTCTTTGTCAAATAGTTGAATGCAACGAAGATTTACAAAAAGTTGAGTAGAATCCCCGATATTTACCGGGCCTAAGTACCCGCTGTAATAACTCCGGTCATGTTTTTCGTTTGAAGCAATAAAACCGAGTGCTTCTTTTTTGGGTAGGCCACCGACCGAAGGAGTAGGATGTAAGGCAGAGAGCAATTGGCTGAACCGGTTTTTAAGTTCGGAAGCTGGGAATTCAAAAGCGGTTTTCAAATGAATCAGATTGGCAGCCCTGTAGTTAAACGGTGCGGACATGGTCAGACCTTTAATGTTCAGCGAACGAAGTGTTTTCTCAACATAATTAGTGACAATCCCCTGTTCTTCAATTTCTTTGCTGCTCCAGCGATAGGTATCGGTGTCAGCGTCTGTAGCAACCTGAGTTCCGGCCAGCGAAACTGTTTTTACAGTATCATTCTCAACAGTAAGTAATGGTTCCGGTGTAGCACCTGTCCAGCAGCCTGTTTCTGGAAGTTGCATGATATAAACAAAAGCGTGCGGATATTTCTCACAAAGTTTCAGAAAAAAAGTTTCAGGCTGAAAATTGTCAGCAAGTTTTTCAACCCGTACTTTTGACAAAACCACCTTCTGAAATTCAGCATTTTTCATAGCTGAAATTGCTTTGTTTACATTCCCGGTATATTCTTCAAATGATGTACTTGTAAGTGAATTCTGATTTTTCCGAATACCTGAATAGCGGGTATTGGCTTCTAATTTTTCGATGTAAATTCCGGCAATGTCATTCGAAAAAAACACACAGTCAGGTTGAAGAAAATACATTTCATTTGATGCCGTATTGTTGAAAGCTGATACCACAAAACCGGTTTTCAATTCTAAATTGACCGCTGATTCGAGCTTTTGGGGCATTGAATGATGCTGAACGAGGGTGATAATTTCATGGCTAAGAGGTAACCGGTAGGAGACAAAGGGTATGTTGTTTTTTAAACATACCGTTTGTAATTTTAAAAGTGCTGAGTATGAATCTTTATCGAATGTCATTTTATTTTACTGACTTTAAAGGTACAATCCGGTTGGTCAGTCTGCACAGTGAAATGAGTTTTCCTGTACGGTCTTCAATCCTGATTTCCCAAACGTGTTGGGTTTTTCCTCTGTGAACAATGGTGCCGATGCCAAAAACTTCATTTTCGGTAGTTGTTGCAACGTGACTTCCGCTAATTTCCACTCCCAAAACCATAAAAGCATCATTGTCGGTAATTGCAACTGAACCGGCACTACCCACCGATTCGGCCAGAGCCATGGATGCACCTCCGTGTAAACGTCCGGCTGGTTGAAAAGTTCGCTTGTCGACCGGCATTCTGGCTACCACTCTTCCTTCGGCAAGCTCGGTAAATTCAATATTTAAATGTTCCATCAATGTGTTTTTACACATTTTCTGAACCTTGTCAAGTGTAAGCATATTTCTGAATTTTGAAGGTGATTTTTACCAGCCCCATTTTAGTTTAACAAATAAATTCCGTCCGGGTTCATAAAAATCCAGTCCCCTGTTGTTGAATAAATGATTTTTGTAAGCTGTGTTCAGAATATTGTCGATTCCTGAGAACAATTGCAGATATCCGTTTTTGAGCTGAACCGGTTTTGTGTGTAATTTGTAATTGAAAACTAAATGTCCGTCAGTTGCAACCTCGCCGGGAGCAATATCATTTTGAGCCAGTGCCCATTCCATTTCAAGTGAATGTCCGAGTTTTTTACCAGCGTAATAATCAAGTCCGGCAATACCGTGTGTGGGCGGAATAAGCGGTAGCGGGTTTCCTGTATTAATATTTCTGGTATATACATAACTGGCATTTGTATATAGTTTTATATTTCTATTAATCAGCATATTAAGTTCCATTTCTATGCCTGCGAACAATGCCTTGTCAATGTTTTTGTTTTCATAAACATTTGAAATTGACGAAGTTTTTTCTTCGGTGATTAAATTATATAAATAGTTGGCAAAAAGTTCTGTTTTGAATGCAAATTTATTCTTCGAAATTGCATACCTAAGGTTGGAAAACCAGCCGTTTTCGGGTTTAAGGTTTGGATTTCCCTTATGGATTCCGTTTCCGAGGTCAATGTATTTGAATCTTTCTTCCATCGAAGCTACCCTGTAGGAATTGGCAATTGAAAAAATGATTTTTTGACCCTTAACAGGGCTGTATTCCAAGTCAATATGTGCTGAATAGGAGAGATTCTGAGCAGTACCGGAGTCAAAGATGATACTTTTTGTAAAAGGAATATCGAGCCTTTCGCCATTGATGATTTTAAAATTGAAAACTCTGTTGAACAAGGTGTCATTCTGAATGGATGAAAAGTCTAATCTGCATCCTGCGTTTAACAGTAAATGATTCGGATCTATAATTTTTTTGTACAGTCCGAAAACTCCTGCATCATACATTTTTGATTTTGGTGTTGGGATTTCGCCGATAACAGTGGTGTCGTTGCTTGTGTTTATTTTCATTCTGCCTGTTTCGGAATTACGAACCCATGTTTCGACACCTGCGGTCAGAGTATTATAATCGTTAAAATATAAATTTGCCAATGCTTTAACACCTGTCGTAGTGTTTAAACTTGCGGGGAGCGTCAGATTGGTGGCATTGGGCTTAAGTTCCACGTCGCGGCTGATGTTTTGAGTGTAAGCTTTTATTTTCAAATCTCTGACCAGATTGCTGATGTTTTTAAAAATATATTCACCGCTCAGCTGATTCCTCTGAATAGCCGAGTAACGGGCGGTCGCGGTTTTCGGGAACGAATTATTGCCCGGAATTCCCGCATTCCATGCTTCAAAATGATTGTAAGCAACCAGTAATTCCTGGTTTTCTCCATACTTCATTCCACCTTTTAAACCCCACGAAGCATCGTTGAACTGACTGTTGTTCAATTCTCCTTTGGGAGTCATCATGTTTTGGGCTGTACGATAACTTCCGTTCAGGGCAATGTACCAGTTTTTGTTAGTAAAGTTAATATTGGCAGCGTTGGTCCAAAGCTGATTAACGGTATGAAATCCCGAACTTATTTTTCCGGAAGTCTTATAAATATCTGAATATCCCGGTCGTTCGCCAACAAAATTGACTACGGCTCCCATGGCACCGCTTCCGTACAACACCGAACCTGCGCCTTTGATGACCTCTATTTTTTCAAGACTATTCATATCGACTGTCGAAATTGCACCGGCTACATCAGTTGCTGATTGTATGCGGTCTTCGTTCGATAAAAGAAGTATACGTTGCTCTGAAATTCCTCTGACATTGACCGATGTAGCCCAAACTCCATCACGCGCCACCCAAAGTCCTGTTTGATTCCTGAGAGCATCGGCCGGAGTGATAAATTCACTGCTTTCAATTTCTTTTTTGTTTGTAGCCACGTAAGGCAATGATAATTTGTCGGTTGCAATACTATATACGGTTAGTTCTTTTAAACTGATCGAATCGGTCGTCTGTTCGGGCAATGCCTGAACAGATGGAAGGGTGTTTCCCAACAGTAATGTTAAAGTAAGAAAAGTCATGTTTTTGAGTTTGTTTTCTGAATTGACTACAAAAGTAAATAAATTTGTAATAGAAAAGGTTCATTTTAACGAAGAGTATTTTTTCAAAGGAATTTATTCACGTTTATAAATGAAAAGTTTGAACCATAAAATCAGCAAAGTAAATACGAATGTACACTGAAACCTCCCGATTTAAAAATTTCATATTAATTTGTCGGATTTTTAATGTACTAAACTGAACAAAATGTTGATTTAAATCATTTAGCAGGAATAACAGAATTACAATTTTTAAGAAAATATAAAATAATGATGCCGAAAATGTAAAGTTCAGAAAATCAGTAAAAAATTTTGAAATTTAAAAGACAGATATTCGGCTTTTATTTCAAAATCAGTTGTCTGAGTATCGGTTTTTTTGTATTTTCCATTATCTTTGTATCATTCAAATTTTAAAATACAGTATAAATGATAAAACGATTTCTGATAATTTCCGCATTTTTGATCAACTGGACAGTTGGATTTTCATGTACAAATTTTCTGGCAGGTAAAAACGCAACCACCGATGGTTCAACTTTAATAAGCTACTCTGCTGATTCATATTTTCTTTTCGGAGCTTTATATCACTATCCTGCAGCCACTTATGCTCCAGGTACCATGCTCGATGTAGTGGAATGGGATACAGGCAAATACCTCGGCAAAATCAAACAGGTTGAAAAAACGTATTCCGTTATCGGCAATATGAACGAACATCAGGTGAGTATTGGCGAAACAACCTTTGGTGGCAGAGAGGAACTTGTTGATACCACTGCCATTATGGATTACGGAAGTTTGATTTATATTGCCCTGCAACGATCCAAAACAGCCCGTGAAGCCATTAAAATAATGACCGATCTGGTTGCGGAATACGGGTATTACAGCGAAGGAGAGTCATTCTCAATTGCCGATCCTGAAGAAGTATGGATTATGGAGATGATTGGAAAAGGACCGAAAAATAAGGGTGCAGTCTGGGTTGCTCAACGAATTCCCGACGACTGTGTTTCAGGTCATGCCAATCAGGCACGTATCACAACTTTTCCGCTCGATGATAAAAATAATTGTCTTTATGCTGAAGATGTAATTGCTTTTGCACGTGAAAAGGGATATTTTAAAGGTAAAAATTCTGAATTCAGTTTTTCGGATACTTATGCACCGCTGGATTACAGTGCATTACGAATTTGCGAAGCACGCGTATGGAGTTTTTTCAGAAAGGTGAATCCCGATATGGAAAAATACATTACTTATGTCAAAGGTGAAACTGCCGAACGTATGCCTTTATGGATTAAACCAGCCTTTAAAATAAGCGCACAAAATGTAAAGGAATATATGCGCGATCAGTATGAAGGTACTGAATTCGATATGTCGAAAGGTGTTTGTGCAGGACCATTTGGAAGTAAACTACGCCATAGCCCGCTGAGTTTCAAGGTGGACAGTGTGGAGTATATGCACGAACGTCCGGTAGCAACGCAGCAAACCGGTTTTACCTTTGTAGCACAAATGCGCAACTGGTTGCCCGGTTATATAGGGGGAATTCTTTGGTTCGGAGTAGATGATGCTGCAAGTAATATCTATGTGCCGATGTATTGCGGGATTAACAGTATTCCTGAATGTTACAATCAGAATAACGGATCACTGTTAGAGTATTCACCTACATCTGCATTCTGGATTTACAACGCAGTTGCCAATTTTGCATACGGCAAATACTCTTTCATGATGCAGGACATTAAAAAAGTTCAATCACACTGGGAGAATGACTTTAATATTTTAGTACCTGCTGTTGATAAAACCGCAGCCGGAATGAATGAAGCCGATGCCCGCGCCTATTTAACTGATTTCAGTAATTCGCAAGCCGAAAATTCAACAGCTGCTTGGAAAAAACTGGGTGAATACCTGTTGGTTAAATACATGGATGGAAATATCAAAAAAGAAAAGGATGGTAAATTCCTTCAGAATGAGCATCATATTCCTCCGGGAATCATTCGTGCAGGCTATCCGGCCGAATTTCTTAAAAAGATAGCCGCCGAAAATCCGGGTCAGCGGGTCAAAACGGCTGAGGAACTTAATGCACGAAAGTAAATCCTGACATTGAAATTGCTTGCTGACAATTTCAAACTAAAGCAAACGAAATACTTCATGAGCATTCAAATTTTAATCATTCGCGAAAAATGATTCTTACAAAGCTTTACAAAGAGTTTTTTAATAGTGAAAAATCAGGTGGAATTATCCTGATTTTCGCTACTTTATTCTCTGTGTTGATGGCTAATTCAGTTTTTCAGAGTCAGTACCTCGGGTTTTGGTCCACTAATCTGGGTGACCATACCATTGCCCAATGGATCAACGATGGATTAATGACGATATTTTTTCTGCTCATTGGTTTGGAACTCGAACGTGAAATTTATGAAGGAGAATTGTCGGATTTCCGGAATGCAGCTCTCCCGATCATCGCAGCATTAGGTGGAATGTTAGTTCCTGCAGGTATATTTCTGTTGCTCAACCATGGTTTGCCATCTCAGTCGGGGGCAGGAATTCCAATGGCAACCGACATTGCATTTGCACTGGGCATATTGTCGTTGCTCGGAAATAAAGTTCCGGCATCGCTGAAAATATTCCTGACTGCTCTGGCTGTCATCGACGATTTGGGAGCCATAATAGTAATTGCTGTTTTTTATACCGGTTCAATAATGCTGACAAACTTACTCATTGCGTTTGTCATATACGCTTTTCTTATTTTATTGAACAGGTTGAAGGTATGCAGTATGATACCTTATCTTGCAGGTGGAATAGCCATGTGGTATTTTATGCTTCATTCAGGTGTTCATCCTACAGTTACAGGGGTTTTACTCGCATTTGCCATACCATTCGGAAAGTCGGTTCAAACTTCACCCTCCTACAAAATTCAGCATTTCCTGCATAAACCCGTTGCTTTTTTTATTTTACCGGTTTTTGCAATTGCCAACACGGGTATCATCATCAACAGTGGCTGGCACAACAGCATGCTGGAAATGGCCAATCTCGGAATTATTTCAGGTCTTATTGTAGGAAAGCCTTTGGGGATAGCTCTTTTTTCGTACATTGGGGTTAAACTCAGGTTGGCAAAACTTCCCGGCGATTTGAAATGGAAGAACATTTTTGCTGTGGGAGTTTTAGGTGGTATCGGATTTACAATGTCAATATTTATAACACTACTGGCATTTCCTGACGCTGAAATGATTAATCAGGCTGAAATCGCCATTTTGTCGGGCTCACTGATTTCGGCAGTCGCCGGTTTTGTTTTACTTAAGTTTACGCTCAAAAAAACGGTAATCGATGAGTAAAATCCTTCATTTGGAATTCCGTTTCTCATTATATTTATGTAAGTGTCTTATTGTTAATAATATATAAAGATCAGCCATGCTTAAGGAATCACAATACAATCATTTTATTAAAAAATTCACTTCATTTGTCGAAAAATTAATTGTCACGATAATGATTTTGCTGATGTCGCTGATATTGGTTTTTGCCACAGTGGAGTTGATTATTTCATTGTATAACGACTTTTTCAAGTCAGGAGTTATCATCTCTCTCAATTCATTGATGGATGTTTTTGGTGGATTTTTACTTATACTGATAGGAATTGAACTGCTTGAAACTATAAAAATATACCTGAATAACAATGTGGTACATGTTGAAGTAGTTATTCTGGTGGCAATTATAGCACTTGCCCGTAAAATTGTGATTCTGAAAATTGAAGAAATTTCGCTGGATGTAATGGCGGGAATCGGCATACTAATTTTGTCACTTTCGGTAGCTTATTTTTTTATAAAAAAATCGGGAATAATTACTTTATCCATCGGTAAATCGGATGTTTTAAAAATGAATCCGGAAGATATAAACAAACAATAAACGAACATTGATAACTGAAACCGTAAATTATTATTGTACTTTTGTACGCTCATTGGCGAATGTCCTTAGCCCGGAAATAAATATGTTGTCGTACATCAAATCAAAAGTTTCAATTTTACAGATCAACCAAACTGTATGTATAAAATTGCTGTAACCGGACCCGAATCGACAGGTAAAACCGAACTTTCCCAACGATTGGCTGAATATTTCGGTGGGAATTGGGTACCCGAATATGCACGGGAATATGTTGAAAACCTGGGTCGAAAGTACACTTTTGATGATGTTTGTGAAATTGCAAAAAAACAAATTGAGGATCAGAATTTATTTGAGAATGATAGAAGCGAAGGTTTTGTTTTTTTTGATACTGACCTGATTATTACCAAAATATGGTTTGAATATTGTTTTCAGTCTGTACCGGATTTTGTCATTGCCCGGTTGAATAAAAGTTTTTTCGATTTTTATTTATTGTGCGACTATGACCTCGACTGGATTCCTGATAAGGTACGCGAACATGGTGATGACAGGAGCTACTTTTTTGAACTTTATAAAAATGAAATTGAAAAATTATCAATACCTTATGCTGTCATTTCAGGCCGCAACGAATTGAGAATTGAAAATGCTGTTTCAGTAATAAAAAAATATTTCGGAATAAATTAATTTGATGGATAAAATACTTTTAGACACGATTAAAAAACTTTCGGACATCGAAAGTTTCAGGGATGTTTGTCATCAGCAAAGTCATGAACATCCAATGCCTTCGGTTGATGTATTGAACGAAATAGTACAACTGGTACGTTCAATTCTGTTTCCCGGATATTTTGGAAATGCCTCGGTCAATTCGAAATCGATGTTGTATCATATCGGGGTCAACGTGGAGAAACTTCAGTTTTTACTTGCCAATCAGATTAAAGCCGGATTATGTTTTTATTCTGACGCCGATCAGCCCGTGTGCAGCTCTATCGATAATGAAGCCCGCGAAAAAGCGAATCAATTCATTTCGCAACTCCCGACTATCCGCAAAAAACTGCATACCGATGTAATTGCAGCTTATAATGGCGATCCGGCAGCTAAAAGTTTCGGTGAAGTAATTTTCTGTTATCCGAGCATCAGGGCAATAAGTAATTATCGGATTGCCAATGCATTACTTCGTCTGAATGTGCCGTTGATACCACGTATTATTACCGAAATGGCTCATTCCGAAACCGGAATAGACATTCATCCCGGTGCGAAAATTGGCGACTTTTTTACCATCGATCATGGTACCGGTGTTGTAATTGGCGAAACAGCCATCATTGGCAATAATGTAAAAATGTATCAGGGTGTTACGCTCGGTGCGAAAAGCTTCCCGCTCGACGCAAATGGTAATCCGATCAAAGGTATACAACGTCACCCACGCATTGGAAATAATGTGATTATTTATTCAAATTCAACTATTCTCGGAACAATAAAAGTGGGCGACGGAGCAGTTATAGGAGGAAATATCTGGGTGGATACAGATGTGCCTCCGGGAGCCAAAATTGTTCAGAAGAAATAGAAAAGCATTGAAAAACAGGTAATCAAAATTGATAATTCACTTTGAGTTGTTAATGTGATTATTGTTTACTAACAAAATAACAACTACAAAATCAAAATTCGAATCATGGAGTTTGAAATGATAGCAAAGACCTTTCGGGGACTCGAAGAGGTACTGGCTACCGAACTTGTTCATTTAGGGGCAAATAACATAGAACTACAAAGGCGTGCGGTGAGCTTTACAGGTGATAAGGCTCTGCTGTACAAAGCCAATCTGCATCTGCGTACCGCGTCACGCATCCTGAAGCCGATTCTCACATTCAGAGCCGGAAATCCTGATGAAGTGTACGAGAATATTAAAAAAATTAACTGGGATGAATACATGACCGTAAATACGACTTTTGCTATAGACGCAACTGTGTATTCTGACGAATTTCTTCATTCCAAATTCGTAACTTACAGGGTAAAAGATGCGATAGTCGACTGGTTCAAAGAACGAACTGATAACAGACCATCCGTCCGTCTCGACAATCCTGCTTTAACGTTCAATATTCATATTTCGCAAAAACAATGTACTTTGTCGCTCGACAGTTCAGGAGATTCGCTTCATAAACGCGGCTATCGTATCACTCAGAATGAAGCACCACTTAACGAAGCCCTGGCTGCTGGAATGCTATTACTTGCAGGCTGGGAGGGACAAACCAACTTTGTAGATCCGATGTGTGGCTCAGGAACGCTTTTAATCGAAGCGGCACTGATAGCTCTCAACATTCCGCCCGGTATCTATCGGTCTTCTTTTGCATTCGAAAAGTGGAATGACTTTGATAAAGAGTTGTTTGATGAGATATATAACGATGACAGCGCTGAGAAACCATTCAATTTCAAAATTTTCGGATCGGATATTTCAGCTCGTGCCATACAGATATCAGGGCAAAATGTAAAGAGTGCAGGACTCCTGAAATATATTGAATTACATCGAAAATCTGTTGCCGAACTCGAAGCACCTTTCGAAAATTGTATGTTGGTTACTAATCCGCCTTATGGCGAAAGAATAACATCAAATGACATATTCGGGCTTTATGCGGCTTTGGGAACAACAATGAAACACAGATTTACCGGAAATACCTGTTGGGTCATAAGTTCACACGAAGAATGTCTGGATAAAATTGGTTTAAGACCCACCGAACGTATTAAATTGCTGAATGGAAATCTGGATTGCTGGTTCAATCGCTACGATATTTTTGCAGGAAAACGCAATGATTTTGTTGTAAAAAATAAAGGTAAATAAGATATTGATATTTAGCGTATTGCTAAACATGTTCATGGCTGTAAACGTATTTAACATATCGTTTACAGCTTTTTTTATTGAAAATAATTTTTACTTTTACCTCCCGTTAATTAAATTTTTAAAACTATTATTATGTATAAATTCATATTTTATGTGACTATGTCGCTCGTTTTCAATGTTTGTTGTATGGCCGGAAATCCTGAACTAACCTTTAAAAAAGATGGTAAGTTCAGAATTGTGCAACTGACGGATATTCATCATGTAGTTAATAATCCTTCTTCAAAAGAGGTTTTATCGGGTTTGTCGGATTTATTGGATTCGGTCAGGCCTGATCTGGTCTTTTTTACAGGTGATATTGTTGTTTCGAAAGAAATGAAACAGGGCTGGGATGAAGTGCTTGGAATAGTTATAAAAAGACAAATCCCCTGGGCGGTAGTACTTGGTAATCATGATGATGAATATGGAAGCAGCAGATCGGAAATTATCAGATACATCATCACAAAACCTTATAATATGACAGAATTTGGCCCGAAAAACATTCAGGGATGTGGAAATTATTACCTCAGAATAAAAAGTTCTTCAAAAAACAAAACTGCATTTATTTTATACGGGCTCGATTCAAATTCTTATGCAAAAGATTTTAAAAACAGCAAATATGGTTTTTTTAACTTTAATCAGATAGATTGGTTCAGACAAACGAATGAAAAGTTAACCGTAGAAAATAAATCAGTACCCTATCCATCGCTGGCATTTTTTCATATACCTCTGATTGAATATGAGATGTTGAAAGACAGCACTGTTTTCATCCGGATTGGACAGCGTAATGAAAAGGAATCGGTGGGAGCACTCAATACTGGAATGTATGCTGCAATGCTTCAGAGTAAAAGTGTCATGGGTATCTTTACCGGACACGATCATGTGAATGATTATATTGGTTTACTGAATGGTATTTGTCTGGCTTACGGCAGGTTTTCGGGAGGAAAAACCACCTATGGTAATTTGATGAACGGTGCCAGGGTAATTGAACTTAACGAAAATAAAAAAGGATTTAAAAGCTGGATTTACGATACCGGAAACAATATTTCCAATGTGATTGAATATGATGGAGCCAAATTGAAATCATTAACCAAAATGTAATCCGGATCGAAATGTAAATTGGAGTGTCAGATAATGAACGACACTGGTGGGTACAGGCTGAAACCGTAGTAGGAGCAATGAAAGCATTTGAAGTTTCGGGAAATGAAAAATATCTGAATGTTGCAATCAGTACATGGCAATATATAAAAAATCAAATAGTTGATAAACAGCATGGTGAATGGTATTGGAGTCGTTTGGATAACGGAGACATCAATTTAAAACAAGATAAAGCCGGTTTCTGGAAATGCCCTTATCACAATGGAAGAATGTGTCTGGAAGTAATAAAATCTGATATTTTTCAGTGAATTTATTTCTTAAAATACTGTTATCCAATAAAATATTGAACTCAAAATATTATTATTTAATAATTCAATAAATTCGTTTGCAGTATCCGAATTATTTCTTACTTTTGTACCCGCAATTGCCCAGATGGCGGAATTGGTAGACGCGCTGGTCTCAAACACCAGTGGATTCACTTCCATGCCGGTTCGATCCCGGCTCTGGGTACTGTAAAGCCCTTGTATTAATCTGATTTACAGAGAAATACGAGGGCTTTTCTTTTGTCTACTGAAACACTACTGAAACATTTTTCTCAACTTTGAATTTTATTGTTTCAGTAATTCATATTTGCACCAAAAACAGCGCACAACCTCTCAAAGCACATTCCCTTCGCTGTTTGCCTTTAATTACAGCACATAGTAGTTTGTCAGGCTATCTCAATATAAGTAATCAAAAGGCTCCGCTTTGTCCCGAATGGCTATAATTTCATGAATACATCTATCGCCTTTACAATATAGGTCGATTTATAATGCCTTTGGTTCAATTACATTTAAACTCCTTTTGATACGTCAGATTTCCTGTTTCGTTATTTGGTACAAGTAAATATTTTTGTGAAAATGAATAATTCAATAGTGGATTATTAAACTCAAAATATTTTAGCCATGGCCAGACAACTTGGACACTTAAAGTACAAAGGGACGATTGGGGACATTCGCCACTTTAAAATCAAAGGAATGAGCGGACACTTTGCCGGATTGAACGGTGGAGCTACTGCGGAACAAATCAAGAACGGCGCTTCGTTCGTGAGAACTCGTGAAAACATGAATGAGTTTGCAGGCTGCGCAACAGTAGGCAAAGCAATTCGTGCAGGTCAATCACAATTAATGAAAACCATGAGCGACCCTCAGTTTACCGGGCGTTTGACTGGTATCATTAAAAGAATCAATTTAGAAGATCAGAGCGAAGCTCGTGGTGTTCGTGCAATTTTGATCACTTCGGTACCTCAGCATTTAGTTGGATTGAATTTCAATCGCAACAACACTGTGGAAGGCTCTTTCAGCGGTGAGTTGGAAACGGCTGCCAATGCTGACCGCAACAGTGTAACACTGACTGTTTCAGCGTTTGAAACGCTGAAACAGCTGAACATCTCTGCCGGAGCTACTCATTTCCGTTTTGTGAACTCCATTTCAGTGATTTCCGATTATGCTTACAATTCGTTGACAAAGGTTTACGAACCCATCGAGCCGACATTGAATCAACTTTCAAAGGTGGTTTATTCAGACTACATCGAAATTGCACAGGGAACTACCCCTGAGATTTCAGTTGTAAGCGCTTTGAATGGAACTCCAACCATGACCGAAAACGTAAGTTTGTTGAGTTGTGTAGGAATAGAGTTCTACCAGAAAGCCGGAAACGAATACTATGTATTCTCGGTTGGAAACAGCATGAAGATCAAAAATGTATTTTGAATGAATGCATTAAATTTAAATTAAGCTCCGCTGTAAAGCGGGGCTTTTTTCATGCCCGTACATTTCGATAGATTTTTTCTATTGGGTGGGCTTATGGTAGGCTTATCCATGCTTTATGGTAGGCTTACCCACCTGACGAATTGAAGTTGTAAACGATTAGCATTTTGGCCTTAATCATGGTGTTGAGTTTCTGCCGAAGCTGATTTTCGAGCTGGTTAATGCTTTGGAATGTAGCAACCATTTTGAGGAACTGCTCCGGGTGCCGGTCTGATTTATCCAACCCGGATTGAATGCATTTTTTCATATCTCGCAAAATGATAAACGGAATAACTGAGCCACGCAAAAATGGATAAAAGGCGTTTGCCTGCCAAAGACAGAAAAGCAGCCAGAAAACCTGTTCCTTGTCTTGGTTGCAGTTGAATTGGATTGAGAAACAATTCGTACAGGGAGAAATAAGCGGTTTTCCGCTGTTATTTCCTTTGTTGAGAATGAAAAAATGGGGTTTTGAGATTTCCACATTCGGATTGTAGGATTTTAAAATAAAAGTACACATAAATCAAAAGATTAGAGGTTGAATACATAAGCTGCTCGGCTCTATTGCCCTTCGCAAAAAAGCACGAAAGGGAAAAAGAAAATGTAAACACCCTCTTACTGCAAGAAAAAGCGAAATGAAATGAAGCGTTAAGGCTGTCAAGGTTTTTTGTCAGAATACTACCCGAAGTGAAACGAGGTGTGGAGATTGTGACAAAAACCCGTAGGGCTTGACCTTTACTGACTTATTTTCTTGCTGTTATCTTTGTGAACATTTTTTTTGTCGTATATATCATACTTAAAAATTTTACATGAAATGGAAAATCCTTTTGAAATTATCGAACAAAGACTCAAAAGCATTGAAAATCAGCTTGCAGAATTACTGAAAATGGCAAAAGCCCCCATTCTTAAAGAAGTAACAGAAGAAATAATGACAGTTGAGCAACTCTCGGATTATTTGACGATAGCAAGACAAACAATTTATGGTAAATGCGCTTCAAAAGAACTTCCTTATTATAAGAGTGGGAAAAGGTTGTATTTTAAGAAGAGTGAAATAAATAATTGGATTAACCGTGGAATAAGGTACACTAAAGAAGAACTGCTTTTGCAGGCTGAAAATTGGATAAAAAAGCATCCAAGAAAACATTAAACACAAATTGCATTCAGAATTAAACATCAGCTGCAATTCTCTTAGGGGTGGGTGGTCGGGGGTTGGTGTGGGAGAAGCAGGTTTAAACCGAAATAGTAAAAACAGCCTTGAGCGTGCGTGGATAGCAAGGCTGAAATGCAAGTGAAGAGAAACGAAACGAAGTATTCAGCCTGTGCGTTGTGTGCGAGCCGCTG
>CALCBD010000019.1 GCA_937897985.1 uncultured Paludibacter sp.
GCGACTGTTCTCGCCTTATATCCTGTAATCTCAGGAGCGATGAACAATTTCAGATTGCTACCTAATTCAGCATTATCACGTGCAAGCAAAATAGCTGCCTGCACATTATCTGAAGGTGCACCACCATCAATACGCACACGGTCGTTGTGCGGAGCGATGGATCGTATGTATATTTCACGGCTCATTGATTAATTATTTGAAAGTTCGCAATCAATAGTAACAGTGAATTTTGTACTGTTTGCAGAGGCAGTAAAGCCGGAGACAGTTTCAATAATGAAATAAATGTTTCTCGCAACAGGATTGCACATAGCAATGTTGTAATCGTTCATTCCAACAGTTCCAAGATTGCCTGTACCCATCACAACAGGAACTGCCCCGACTCTCTTTGTAGCGTTTGCATAAGCAACAGCAAATGGTGAGTTATCTGAAATAAATGTTGGTGCATCTTTGTATAAATGCACGTTAAACTTAGTTCCAGCAACAGCTGTATCATCTGTTTGAATTCTCACTCGAACAATCTTTACTCCGGTTCCGATCGCTTTTGCAACGTTCGCAAATGGAATAAATGCAGCTGTAGTGTCAGCAACAACATCACCGGCCGTGTAAGGAGTTTGGTTTGCGGGACGGGTAATTTCAACGGAGAATGATTTTAATGTCGAACCACCTGAATTATTAACAGATTCATTAATAATGTTTAACAGAACTTTAATCTGGTCCTGTTTTTCAGATGTAGCCGGATTTATTTTTGTTCCATCATTGTTTTTTATTACTGAAGTTCCATCAGTAATGTCAACAAAAAAATCAATTCCTTCAGCAATAGATCTAAACTGTTCTTCATTTACACATGAAAATAATTCATCATTTTCATCTTTAAATTCAATGTCAGTGATAAGACCGTAATAATATACTTTATCGTTGGCGTGAGCAAAAATTTTAATTTTGCTACCAAGAATCACGAAACCACATTTACCAGGATTTGTAACATCGCCAATACGCCATTTTCCGTTTTCGTCTTTGTAAATTTTCATTTTGTATATATTTTAAAAATTGTTTTTTATTTTAAAGAACCCTGCACTTTATACAGGGTTCTGTTTTGGAATCACATCACTTTAAGGCGTGATTCCTATCTGAGATCCCTACACTTTATGTAAGGAAAACTAATCAATAATTTCAATAGTTTTTATAAAACTTTCCGAAAGGCTTCTTATAGGTGTTTCAACTTGTTTAATTCCTAAAATCACTTTTGTTTTAGGACCGTAAATATATCGAGGTTGCCAATTCCATGTATAAGTTTTTAATGCCTTTTCACCTTCTGTTCTGTTAAATAGTGGATTATCTATCCGAATACAGAAGGCATATAGTCCGCGCAGGGTATTTCCGGATGATGTTGTACCATTGATAATCTCAAGTTTTTTTGTTTTGCTTGCAGAAAGTCTGATATCAACTAGTAAATCAGATATTTTTTTTTCACGCACTAAATGAGTCATTAGCCTTGATAGTTTTAATGTTTCTCCAGTAAATTTGTTACGCGGGACGAAGAATGTACCATCTGGCCTGTAAGGCTGATTAATTGTGTATTCATAACAGGTGTTTTTTGGCTCAACCCATTTCAGTTTTGATTTTCGTAATTTACTTGAAAAAACATTTTTCTTAACACTATGTATGTTTTTCTTTCGTAGAAGCACAATTGTTGGATTATATTTCAAAAATTCAGAACTGGGCAATGTCCCAAGATGCATATTAATAACATCATTCTGCACTTCATCATAATCACTTTTTGGAGAAATTCTCGTATAAACAACATCTATTTTAGGAATGAACATTGTACTTGGAATTTCAAAATCAATATCCTGCATACGGAATTTTGCATTTCCGCCAGGTACGATATGTCTTTTTAGATTTATACCGGAAGGCTCAAAATATATTGGGTTTTGTGATTCAATTATTTCCTTTACTATCGAAAACTGACTCAAAATTTCACCTTCATTTTCAGGATCAGCGATTGGAGAAAAATCGACACTATAAATATCCTTGTATATTCGAACAGGTATATTTTTTAAAATAGTATCTCCAATATAAATGTTTACTAACGAGTCATTTGGAAATGAAATGTTTTCAACAAATCTAAAATTAATAAGCCATGCTGCATTTTTTCCGGCTCCAGAAATCCAGTATTCATCCGGTTGCTCATACATTTTGTAATCAGCGTCATTTTCAGCTGATTTGTCGAGTACGGTGGCTCTTTGTGAGTAAACTTCCTTAAAGAGATCTTCCTTTATATTAATAATTTTTTCCATCGATATTTACTGTTAAATTTTTTGCCATCCTTCACCGTTGAACTTCCAGTTTCTTATCCCTTTACTGTATAATTGACCAAGTGCCGGATTCAATGGAATTCCGGATACTGAAATCACATTATCAATTGTTACCATTATCTGATTGCTGTAATAAACTGTACCGATAATTTCCTTTACCACATATCCACGTACATAGTATTGTTTAATATCAGGGAATGACACAGTTGCAATCCCGTTTTTTGCACTTACAGCCGTTGCATTAAATATTGTAGGAGCCGGAAGAGTTGAAAAAACAATTCCTCTTTCACCTGTCACTCCGGACACTGCAATCTGGAAAATGCCAAGATTATCAACCAGGCTTGTTTTTGTCAATTCAAGAGTGGGGACTGCGGGATCTTCACCACCTTCAGCCTCAGTTGTGAATGATGTTTGAGCACCTAAAATTGTTGTTTGCCCCTCCGGAGTGGTATAAGTTAAGTACGATCTTACGTAATAAGTTGTAGCCGGAGTTAATTCGATAAACGAAGCTACACCCGAGGCGCTTGTTCCAAAACTGTTATTTTGAATCCAGTTATTTTCATTATTGATTGCACCGTCGTTCAATAATATACCATGTTCAACGATTGTATTATTGTTCAGTGCTGAAACAGCTGTTCTGACAGACAAACTCAAATTTGTTTTCGAAATCAGCGTACAAGCTCCGGCAACCGGTGCCACCTGTACTGCAGCAATACTGAATTGTTTCTGCGCACTGAATGATTTCAATTGTCCGTTGTCGGCATAAGCTTTGAACACATAGGTTTTTCCTGCAGTAAAACTACCAATAGGAATTTCAACCGTATTATTGAGTACTTCGCCTGCAGTAAGAGTTATCACATGACCGCTTGTCGGCAATGTGTCGGGCAAAATAAATGTTGCCGATGTTTTTTCGGCCCATACTAATTTATTCACCACAGCAATTCCTCCATCATCGGTAGTGTTCATGCCCAGTGTGACACCTGTAGTTTTAACAACTGCATCCAATAGAGATATCACCGGTGCTGTTATCAGATCGGCAGTACGGAAAGAATATTCTTCTCCATATTTTGTTTCAGTTCCGTTCGTATAATAAGCTTTCACATAATAATTTCGTCCGGGTAATAAGTTCGTCAAAACTGAATCGAAAATGCCAAGTCCATTGCCGGTAATTTCTTCTCTTGTCTTAGTACTCAGTGCAATTGTCGGATTTTGTGTCAGACTCCAGACAACGCCTTTGGCCGTTATTTGCGATCCGCCATCATTCTGAATTATACCACCACTCACAGCTGATGTTGATTTCAATGTGCCTGGTTGCTTTGTATGAATAAAGTCATTGATGACCGGTGCAATGGTTGTGGCCAGTTCTGTACTTCCATCGCTGTAGCCGGTACCGGTTGCATTGGTAGCAAAAGCACGGAAATAATACTTAGTATTGGCCTTCAGTCCGGTGACAGTAGGGTAGAAGGTAGCATCGATATCGCGTCGTTCTTCCTGTTCGTTGATGATGACAACTGTCGACCCATTACTTCCGTCGGCTTTCGGGTTACCTGTAGTATTAAAGCACACACCGCGGGCTGTCACCACACTACCGCCAGTATCGGTAATACGGGCCGAAAGGTACGTTCTTCCGTTGCTGTCACTCAACTGGCTTTCACCGAATGTGCAATTGAGCACAATTTTCGGAACTGTTTGCGCGGCCTTATACGTTGTGAATTGCTTCCACTGGTTCGCAGCTTCCGGATGATTTAAATAATAATCATTTGAAAACGGAACAGCATTGACGTCACAGTTCGGATAATAAATCGAATCATCGGAATATATTACATAGGTTCTTGCATAATACAGCGTTGCAGGTTGCAGCCCGTCAATATTTATGACTGAATAATCAATATCAGGTTGTGGAGCTCTTTCGGCCCAGTCTGTGAAAACATACCGCGAATCAGTTGTTGCTTTGATTGTTCCGACAGCGTTTGGAACAGGATCCTGAGTTTTGCCAACGACAATTCCGATTTCCTTAATTGATTTTGTGCCGAGATAGGCAATCAAAAGGTTATAACTTACAGAATTTGAAGCAATAAAACGAGGTGTACTATACGTAACAATTGTTTCAAGCACCTGGCTAAGTGTTGTCACAGTTTTCACAGCCTGATACACTATTGTTTCATCGCCATTCTGATCATAAATTATGTAATATTGACGATAATAGTAGGTAGTATTTGCTGTAAGTCCAAGAAACAAAAAGTTCCTGGCATACCAACCGGATATTCCTCCCTGTTGACCTTTTTCCTTATATACACAACCGGCTTTCCCCTTTTCCGGATTCTGTTCTGAACTCGATATTACAAAACCATGTGTTTTGCAATAACCACCCAGCCATTTGCTATGTCCGAAAAATTGCAATGAAGTAGTGAAATTGATTTTCACTCCATTATCATCAAAAATTCCATCATACGGCTGATAATCAACATTCGATTCAACTCCGTACATTCCGCCCATTAGTCCGAAATGATTCTCAGACATTGGTACCTTGAAATCATATCCATGCCAGATCCACAAATCCGTATATCCGGATTGAGGATAAATTGTTGCAGACCATGCTGCCCGATCGAACTTAAAATATTTATCCCATTTTTCAACATCTGTCACCGGATAATCAGGATCAAAGTGAGGGAATAAATTATTGTCGAGATAAGTAGAAGCGGCATAAGTTCCAGTTCTTGTAAATGTATCAGCAGCGACCAGGCCGGTAACAGTTCCGTCATCTTTTACAAGTAAATGTGAATAGTTATTCATCATATCTATGCCGGTAGGGACAAAATAATCAAGATATCGTACCATTTGCCCGAGTCTACCCCATGTTGGATTAAATAATTCTACTTCGAAATTTCTTCCATTTTCTACGAATTTCCAATAACCGGTTAGTTTTCCTATAATCACATTTTTATATTCTTTTGATTCATAGGGAGCACACATCCATGATATTACGCTTTCAATGAATCCGGGGTACGTAGATACGTAGGCTACATATCTTGAGCATTGAGTCAGTGTTTTATTTCTCGGGTCCCGATAGTCAGTTATCCGGTCATTGCTTGAAGTTTTAAGAATGAGACCTGAAATTGAAGGATCGAACTGGTTGAATCTTTCAGCTCCGTTGATGTCTGTTGGTATAAGTGGTAATGCCATTTTCGTGTTTATTTTTAAAGTTCAATCCAGGCGCCGGACACATAAGTATAATCAATGTAGGTAACTGTCGAGATCCAGTGGTCTCCTTCCTCCGGATTAATTGGAGCAGTGGCCGAAGTGGTGGAGTTTTGACTTGCACCGTTATTCGAATTTTTTTCTTCGACATATTCAATTATATCTTCGAGAATTGCACCAACGCGGACCTGTGTATTTTTTGATATCCCGGTTTCGTTTTTAATTATCTCGGCTTTAGCCAGTATGTCAGATTTATTCATCTTTCTTAATTTTTACAAAACAAAAAAACTATTTAACCTCTCAAAAAAAAAAGACATTTAAAAACTCATTGCAGAACTATTCATTGTTTCATGCATCATAATTTTAAATTCTTCGCCATAGAGTGCTGCTGTCTTTTCAGTAAGCAATTTAACCGAATGATACCATGGCTTATTATACCATGGTTTTCTTCTTGTATTTTGTTGTCCCTGTTTTACTCCTCTTCTTACACCCATATCAACCATTCGCCCGTAATACATATAGGTAAATACTATTTTGCCAATGTCGCCACCTGCTGAAGCAATAACCTGGTATTGGAACGAACGGAGTAAATCACCGGTATCGCGAATATTCATGATCATCACCTTTTCTTCCCAAATGGTTACCATCATTTTCGCCCAGGCTTCGTAATATGCTGCTTTATCAGCTCCAGTCTGCAGGATCATATACAAGATCTGTTGGTTCGTTGAAACTTATCATAAAATATAGCCCGGTACATCCGTTGGCGAAATACTCATCAATTTCGTAATGAGGCATTCTCGATTTTTCAAGAAAATATAATTCTTCCAACTCCTGAGCATCAGCAATAATTTTTGACTGAAACCTGTTCATTATTTGCCGGCAAATTGCAAGTTTATTTTCGCGATCAGTCATATTTTTAATATCATACCTCATAAGGATAAAAACAATAACTGTTCTTCGTTTAAACCATCCACCACCTGCGCCCTGAAAAGTATATCCATCGTCAGTATCATCAACTGCAGTAAAATTTTCACTTATACGGTCCTCTATTATTTCTTCGAGGTTCCTGATACCACTTACTTTTTTAGCAGCAAACTTGTACTGTTTTGTAAGTTTGAGTTTACCGGTGCAATTTTCAAAATATGTAATCGAATTGAACATAATTTTTATTTAATGATTAGGGTTTGACTTTAATTTTTCGTACTCAAAACATTGCTGATTAAGTTCATCTAGTGCGCTGTGTGTTAGTGAAGCAAGTACTTGTGTTTCCTTTGTAACATCTCCTTTACTTAACATCCGGATTTGATTTCGGATAATAAGTTCCATATTTGGTGGAACAATTTCAAAATCAGGATTCTCAAATTCGTTTTTTTTGTCTTTTTGGAAAAGATATGGCCACTTTGTACTGAATTCCTTCTTAATTCCATGCATCCAGCACAGGCAAGTGAATTGTTCAATCTCCTTATTTCGAATTTTTCGGGCAATTTTTTGTGTTTTTTTTTGGCTGTAATTGGTTCCGGACTGGTACAAAGTAGCTGTAAGCATTAGCAGTTCATTTTTATCCTTTGTGAATATATAAGCCTGATAATGATTTTCTGCATTGATATACTGAAGCAGCTTTGCATCTCTCATCAGTTCGTCGCATGGGTGCAAACCATTAATTTTGAGTGGGCGTATACCGCTGAAATCAGAAGTAATCCAACTCATTTTTTTTATAAAATAGTTCATTTCATGTATACTCCATGAAAAAAAGCCTTTCAGCCCTTTTTTTGCAAGTATGTACTTATCGGCATAACCAATAATTGGTTTCACACCCGTAAATTTTATAAAACATCGTCTCCATATATCTTTTTCGGACATTCCGTAGATATTAAGAGCTGCTACATACCGAATTTGCTTATCGGTCATTTCAGTGTAATCACGTGGAATAATCAAATTTATATCCATTACATACCAAAAAAATAGGTTGAATCTTCCTGTTTGTTTTCGTAATTTGCCGAATGCCTGAGCGTATATTCCGGACTTGAAACATAAGTTATGTATTTTGTAGTGTCAGATTCCAATAAGTTACTGATTTCGTTCAATGTTTTAAGTGCATTATCATTGTTTTTTATAAAAATCTGCCCTAATACCTGTTTACATAATGTAATTACCGGAGCTGCATCAGTGGTTATGTTGTTATTTGACACCATTGATATTAATTCAGCCAAATATTTTTTTGATACAACGGGCGCCAGTACATTATTTTGATTCGAAACCAAATTAGGTTTCTCTTTCAGAAATACGGTACGTTTGTTCCCTTCAACCTGTGCCGAACGGGCAAAGTCAATACCTGTTACAAATAAACAATCGAAAATCTGCGGATATCCACTGAATTTTTTCCATTCTGACAGTAAATTACTATTCATACGTATTGATTCAGTAAGCAAATCCATTAAAGTATTAATCTGATCGTCACACCATGCAATTAACCTCTCAACTCTTTCTTTCGAAGCCGGTGCCATGTTTCCGGTATTTGTGACTGCAAATCCTGTTTTAGTCTGAATTAAGTCAGTAAATGGAATTGAATGATGATATCCAAGCAAACAATGTATTTTATTTGCTATTTTACGGATATCATTATCAGCGGATAATGCCTCAAGTGCTGACATTGCATTAGTTCCAAAAGACATTAATTCCATTTCAGCATCAGCATCGTACATAAACGTAGCAATAGCATCCCACGTTGTTCCGGCTGCTGTTGGAATATATTTTACAAAATCTTCTATTGAGCTTACTAACATATAGTTAATTGTTAATTGATTGTTGATAATTAGTTTACGGTAGCCGGTTGTACTTCCTGGGCATCTTTGCCTTTGTCAAGTGTTGTAAGTTGCATAAACGGAATGTCAATTTTCACATCTTTTTCCCAACCGTTGTAATTTGTAATTACAAAATAAGGCTCAAGTATGAGCTGCCGGATAGGTACCTCGAGAGCCTGAATCATTGTAAATGTTTCGCGTTTATCAGTACCACTGAAAGTGGCTTTAGATTTCCCAGGCACAGCACCAATCATATTCGGGGGCATGGCGTCGGCATAACATTCCATATTCGAAGCCTCCTCTGTATCGTCGAGCCAGTCACCGCCTTCTTTTGAATTCGCATTGATGGTATTGATACGCACCATACTTTGTTCTTTTCCATCAGGTGTTACATAAAATCCACTAAACCATACTTTGCCGGCATTTTGCATACCTGTAAGGAACGATTTGAAATTTTCTTTCTCTTTGTTCATCCGTTCCTTTCTTTTTTCATCATCAGTGATTTTCTCTGTAGTAAAGATAGTATCCCAGTATTTTGAATTTATTTCTACCTGATATTTAACTACAAGTCCGTTTTTGAATTTTACTTTTTTCCCTTCAGCAATTAACTGCTTAATATCATACCATCCTGAATTGAATACAGCCCAGCTATACGGAAACGGATAATACTGATTACCTGGTACCGGGATAAAATTCATCATTACAAATTCCCTGACATCTGTTTTTGCTTCTTTTTTTCCTTCAATACCTTCAATTCTACCCATGCGAACCTCGAGGTCGCCAAGAGGATCAGCCGGGTCCAACAATTCATACACATCTATTTTTTTAAAGTCGGGTGTTCTGCCTTCCTGAAAATCGCCATAAAATACATGTTCAATTTTTCCGGTGTCAGGGTTGGCCGATTCGAGTCTTGAAAACGAAGCTTCGAGGTGACGAAGTTTGACTATTTTAGAACCATCGCGACTCAAATGGAGCACTGAAAGGGTAAAAAAGAAGTGTTTCATGTCCGTTTGCTGCTCAAGCAAATAGCGGGTTGGCCTGTTGTATTTGAAAAAACGTAATATTTCTTCGTTTTCTGTCGGGGTACCGTCGGGCTTGGTATGTGATATACCCAGGCCATAGCCCATTAATATTTTTGTGAATATATTGGTACTCATTACCTCATCTTTACGACGAAGCGATACAATATCATAAGGTCGCTGATTGTCATCTCCCCATGGCACATAACCACGATATGTATCAGGTGCATTAGGTATTTTTTTGGGAACCACACGTACCGAATCTTCAAAAACTGAAGATCCGGAATTCATTTTTTCCAACGCTCGTTGAGCGTTACCATCAATAGGGATTTCGAGTAGAACCTTGTCGAGAACCGGGTTATTTGTTTTAGCCATAAAATTTATAGAATTATTTCCTGATCATTGAATTCAAAAAAACATTTCAATCTCACTTTCCGAACCTCGCGACTTTCGAGAAAAAGCAGATTAACAGTATCTTTTTCAAAAAAAGTAGAAGTACATACTACATTTTTGCAGTACATTTTTTCGCCGTTTGCTTTCCATACACCACAATTAAATGGTACATTATTCGTTCGGAGTGATTCTCTGAGTGCGTTGATATGCATAATTAGTTAAATGTTGGGTCGAAGGATTCGTCAAATATGCCATTGCCGGAATTGTTATACTTTAACTGTTCCTCATTTGCCGATTTGAAGCTAAATTTGAATGCCTTCAATTCGTTTGTGTTACTATCTTTTTTGTCACTGCTTGTCAAAACTATATCTTCAGTCTTTCCGCCAGAATAGAGTTTTACGTCGAAACTATATATCAGCTCGTTCAACCAATCCATTTCACTCTCAGTGATAAACCCGGTGTTTACCGATTTCTCGGACATAAATTCCTGTGTATTTTTACGGTATTTCCGGCTGGTAATAGATAGATTAAATTCATTTGATATTTTATTCTCGAGTGTGCCGGTTGCTGTGAATGTTTCACTTACTCCAAAAGAATTTGTGAAAATGAAGTTGATTTTATTTCTATAAAAATTGCGGTCAACCATGTAGGTGAAAGCATAAGATTCTATTTGCAACGTTGGGACCGTGAACCAGATATCGTACTGGAGTATATCGTCGGTTAATATTCCGGAAGCCATTCTGATAGCTGAAAGCGAAGTATCGAAAGTAATAATCTTATCAATTGAATCAGATGAAAAGCTGATCAGTTTCCCTGGTTTATTCTTCAGCTCTCCTCCGGAGATATAATATACTTTGTACAGAATAATAAATTCGGAACCGGCTAAGTGAACGTATGATAAATACTCATTCCGATCCGCACCGGTTCTCTTTTCATTTCCTAAATGAGTGAGGAAGTTTTGTGATATATGTAACTGAGCATTGAGCGTTTCAGGCATTACAGCGTCGCAATGCAGTACCCTGAAATTAAATCCAAAATCATTTGCAACCAAAAATTCATTGTCGGAAGCACTTGTTGCATTAATATCAAACGACATCGACACGTCGACCAATAGTCCGGTTGTGAATACCGAACCATTTACAACTGTTTTATTGGCTGCGAAATAGGCAGAAATAATATCGTTGAGCTGAGCAATTGTAATATTTCCATCGTTGTCAAATTTGTATGTCTCCTGAATGGCTACAGCAGTACCAACTTTTAACGTAAAAAGTACCGAAGTTTCAGCATCTCCGGCAACAATCAAAATATCCGATATATTTTTTTCAAAAACAAGTCCTGTTGGTCTCTTTGTTATAATCAATGCCATAAAAAACCTCTGAATTAATTGTATCACAAATTAAAACAGAGGTTGAATTATAAAAAAAGACAGGGTATATATCGGTCTTGTTTGTACGACAGTTATTGTTTTTCGCTTCGAATTAATTGATTATTGAAAATTGAACACAAAAAAACCGCCTTTTTTAAGAGGCGGTTTCATATTTATTCCGGAAGTTCTTTTTTATTTTCTGATTTCATTAACCAAACCGGAGTATCTCCTTCGAATCCGATAGAATACAAATTCATTGTCAGATATGCTGAAATTTCGTTTGTAGTAAAGTCAGCCATTGGCCGAAGGTCCATTACAATATCTTCGCTTGTTTTGCGTACAGTTGCCGTACTTTCATCGGCCGGTTGAAATTGACCGCAATACCTCGAGATGATGATGATTTTAAAATCCGGAAGCTGGTTACTCATGATTTTTCTCCTTTCTTGAAACCTTCTAAAATAGATAAATTCAAATCAATCATTACTTCGCGCATATATCCCAGATTAATAAGGAAGCCTTTTATTTTTTGGACTTCTCCAAGTGTGTCGTCAGCATCCATTAGCTCAATCAGCTTGTAAGTAATCTCCACAATCTGGTCAGAATATGTTTCGAACTGTGTATAAATATGGTTCAAATCGCTGTGAGTATTGCGTTGCAGAGCTTCAATCAGTGCGTTACTGATCGGGAATCCATTAACTGTTGTCATACGGCTAACCCTTCCTTAAAATTCAGAGTTAAACTGAAATTTTTACTCATAAAAGTAACATGATCACAATCGGTTTTGGATACACGGCCGGCAATGGTTGTGTGTTCGCATTTACGGATTTCCTTTCGGGCTTCGTTTACAATTTCATTCAGTAATGCCAATGCCTCTGCACTGGTGGCTTCTTTTACGCGGTCGGTAGGGCGTACCGGCTTTTGCAGGCGGTGCCTGCGGGTTGTGTTTGTGTTCATTGTGGTAGTTTCTGCATTTAATTTTATGGCAATAAAAAAAGCGATGCCAATATCACGCTGCAGAAACTACCATCGGGTAAAATACCGCTCCACACGGCTCGTGATATGGCATCGCCATATTTTTAATAAGTTTGGGCATAAAAAAACCAGCTCGTTAGCTGGGTATCACTACCCGATTAATAATTTCTGCGTTGCAAAGGTGCGAAACATTTTTGAAACGACAATGAAAAAAGTCAATTATTTTGACTTATTTTATTTTTCAAAGCTTCATTACTTAACACATTAAAATCAATTTTCTTTAAATTACCTGTTTCTCCACCAATTAAAACAAGCATAAAGTCATTCACAATTACAGTAAATTCTACATTGTTATGACTTAATAAATTTTCAACTTTAATCTTTAAACTACCTTTATCATTAGACTTTTCATAGCTGAAAATATTTTCAATGTTACCATTAGAATCATATACATAGATGTTACTATCAGTAAATATATGTATTTTTTTTTCTGCACCCTCAAATATCTTAATAGGGTTACCGGAAGTAAATTCTTGTTCTTTATCTAAAATCCAAATATTTGATTTTAAGGATTTAATACTTTTGTCAAATTTACTTTCACATGATAATGTCAAGATAGTAAAAATAAGTACCAGAATTTTCTTCATAGGCATAAACTTTAAATGATTGATAATAAATTATTTATTTTTCAAAATATCGTATGCCATCAAAGCATCCCTAATTTCTGTAACCTCTTTTGCAGATAAATTTCTTGTACGAGTATATTTGCCGGACAATCTCATTTTTATACTTTTACCATTTACCATTTTTCTCATGAAAGCAATAATCTCATCATTTGGTGATATCTCAATCCACTCCCAAACTTCACCATCATTATCAGTCTTTTTATCACTATACTCATCAAAAGGTATATTAATTGTATTACCATCATAAGATAAATATGCATTTTCAAAGAAAATCCAATCATCTCCAGAATAGGACATTTTTAATATTAACCAAGTTGATCCTGATTTTTTTCCAATATACAATGATGTTAAATTTTCATTGTTGTAATGTGTAAACGTTTTTGGTTCGTACCAAGTAATTCCATTTACATCATCATATTTTTTAGCTAATTTTGAGACGGATAATAGTTTTTCTTTTTCTATTTTAGCTATACTATCTTGTCTTATTTTATTAATTTTCAATATGCTGTCATTAATTTGCTTTGTCAATTCAGTATACAAGCTATCGACACTTTTACATATTGAAGTTTCCGGAGTGTATGTCTTTAATTTGATATTTATATCTTTTAGATTTTGTAAATCTCTACTAATAAAGAACATCTTTGCCTTTGCATATAATTTATCAGGCGAATTTTTATACATTTCAATTTCTTTATTAAGAGAATCAACTTTATTCTCTAAAGCTGAAATTCTTAATTTGTTTGACTTATTATCACAAGAAATTAACAATAAGCTAATTACAACTAAGATTAAATTTTTTTTCATAAACATAAATTTTAATAGGGTTAATAAAATAAAGCCATAAAGATATAAAAAAATAATATTATCTGCTGTGAGTCACAAATTTAATACGATTTTAAGAAGTGTTTAACCGCGTGCATTTAATTTCATAGCTGACCCTTTGGGATCGGCTTTGAAGAATTAGTATTGATGTAATAATTTGAATTTCAATTTTTTTATATATTTGCAAAAATGTCGAAAACATTAAAAATATAAATATGAAAGAAAGATTTGGTGAATGGATAAAAATGCTAAGAATTTCCAAAAAAATGACTTTGAAAGAGCTAGCACCTGAACTTGGATATCATTTTGGAAATCTATCCAAAATAGAAAAATGTCAACGTGAATTTAACGAAGAAAAACTCACACAGCTTGCATCTGTTTTTAATTTGGATATAGAGATAGTTAAAGCCGAATTTATTAGTGACTTCATTGCAAGAAGAATTCTTCAAGAAAGGAATTATCAGGAAATTTTAGAACTTATTAATGAAAAAGTTCAGTATTTTGAACAAAATAGGGTTAATTTCAGGTCTGTAAAAAAGTTAAGCCGTAAATGGAAAATTCTTGATTGAGTCCATTTTTGTTTTTTTCAGATACTTCTATGAACCTAAGAACAAATTGTACAATTTGTTCTTATAAGTTGCTATATAACAGTAAGCTGCAAGACTGTTAAGTAAAACAAATTGTACGCTAAAAAATGTAAATTTTGGAGTTTTAAATGTTCAGTTTATCTGCGATTCTTTTGATATGCTGTTATTTATCCTTTAAATAAAATATGAACAATTTGTTTAAAAAAATTTGTACAATTTGTTTTTGAGTTTATAATTAATAAAATATTTTTTTCATAAACATAAATTTTAATGAGGTTAATAAAATATTGAATCACAAAGATATAAAAAAAAAGCTCCAATCACCTGAGTGGTTGGAACTTCTTTTTTTAAAATGGTTTTCCAAGAAAATTAATTTGCCACATAATTCTTTGTCAAAACATATTCGCAGGTTGACTTCTGTGTAATGGTATATCCTCCCATTGTGGACACATTAGTGTAAGTGAGTAGTTTCGCTGCTTCTTTTGCTTCTATGGCTGTTATATCTTTCACCTCTGTTACCATTTTTGTAGTTTGAGGATACCCCTCCAGGCTTGGACTACACGTTACTGTTACGGTAGTTATAAAGGTGTAATTATCCTTTAACGACAATTCTCCGTCTGAGTTACACGCAAATAGTAAAAACAATGGCAATGCCAGGAATAAAATTTTTTTCATAAAAATATATTTAATTAGTTAGTGAAAATTTATGCTATTGATATTAAAAAAAGCCCTACAAATGAATGTAGGGCCCCACAAACACAAACAAACTTTACGTTATTTCTAAAAAATGTAAAGATTCAGAAATGCAAAATAAGCTATTAATCTAAAAAAAGCACTTTGAATATGAACCTAAAAACAAATTGTACAATTTGTTTTTATAAGTTGCTGTATAACAGGTAGCTACAAGAATGTTAAGTAAAACAAATTGTACACTAAAAAATGTAAATTCTGGAGTTTTAAATGTTCAGTTTAACTGCAATATTTTTGATATCCTGTTATTTATTCTTTAAATAAAATAAGTACAATTTGTTTTTGAGTTTATATATTGCTATATTTAATTCATTAGCAATATTTTAATTTCACAAAGTTATAAATAATTTCTTAACAAGTTCAAAATTTAGTCAAAAATAATTATTTAACGCTATCAGACTAGAAATAGATTCAATATGCTATTAGTAAAAAAAATAAAATTTAGGATATCAAATTAAACAGTTTAAACAACTATGCAATTTTTTCTGATTTATCCTCCCAATGATTCTTCATAAAATCATGAACGGTAAGTCTGTGAACTCCCAGAATACGACCGATAGCACTTTTTGAAATTTTTTTATCCAAAAGGGCTTTTATCTCTTTTTCTTTCCCTGTGAGTTTTACGGTTTTCGATTTACTTCCTTTCGGACGACCCAATATAACACCTTCAGCCCTTTTGCGAGCCAACGCCTCTTTAGTGCGTTGCGAAATCAGATTACGTTCTATTTCGGCTGATAGACCAAAGGCAAAAGCTAGAACTTTGGAATTTATATTGTTACCCAGTTCGTAATTTTCTTTGATGGTAAAAACCTGTATTTCATTCTCCATACATCTGTTTAAGATACTCATAATCTGCATTAAATTTCGTCCTAAACGTGACAACTCTGAAACTATCAAGATATCACCTTTTACCATATTGTTTAATAGCGAACCTAACTTACGATTCTCTAATTTTTTAGTGGCACTGATGGTTTCTTCTATCCATTTACCAATTGGAAGTTCTCTTTTGTCTGAATAATTAGTAATTTCAAACCGTTGGTTTTCTGTTGTTTGCTTGTCAGTACTGACGCGAATGTAGCCGTAAATCATTTTTTGTTGTGCTTAAATGTGTTTATATTAATATTATTAAAAATTAAAATAGATAATTTATGCAACGATTTTTAATTGGATAAATTATGTTTAGATAAAAGAGCTACGTTTATATTCAGCGGTTAC
>CALCBD010000020.1 GCA_937897985.1 uncultured Paludibacter sp.
TAGAGCGTCGGATTGTGGTTCCGAAGGTCGCGGGTTCGAGCCCCGTTTTCCACCCTTCAACGATAAAGGAAGAGCTTCTCAGTTCTTCCTTTTTTGTTTTTCATCCTGTCCACTCTTTAAATCTGTATCTGTCTTTCCGGTAGCTGTATTTAAATCCACGAATTCGTAACCATCGTTTGTAAGTAAAGTAAGCAGGTCATACAATTTGTTGTACATTTTGTCTGTTCTGTGTTGGTCGGTACCTATGTGAAAAAGCAGTATATGCCCGTTGAGTCCTTCATTGCTTTCTGTTTTCAGTATCCGCTTATAAATTTCGTCAGACGAATGGTATTTTTCCTTCATTTCGGGTATGCTGTAATCAGCATTCGAGAGTGTTCCCGGAGTAAAATTAATGAGGGTGAGGCCTGCTTCCCTGCACCAGATGCTGATGCTGTCGTTGTACCATTCGTAGGGAGGCAAATAAAAAGAAGCCTGATTTTTTTTGATCCCAAACTTTTTCATTTCCGAATAGTTGTTTTTAAGGTCTTTTAGAAAATCGGTTTTGCTGACAAGCAGTGAATCGCGTTTTTCCCACGAACAATAAAGGATATGTTGGTCGGAATGGGCACCGAGATAATGTCCGTCGCTTTTAAGACCTTTAATTACTTTAGCAAAGTCAGGTTGACGGTAAAAATCGCCGGTAAAGAAAAAGGAAGCTTTGATGTTCAGTTTTTTCAATGTCCGGCTAATGGTTTCATAACCGTCAGCAAATTCATGTCCCGAAAAAATCAGGCTGATTCTTTTTTTATCTTTGTCCGTTCGGGTAATTGCACCGTAATTATATGTGTTTTTATCGTTAGTAATGATTGGATTACCTTCTTTTTGCAGGTCGGACAATAAATAAGTGAGCGAAGCAGTTCCATCCATAGTGGGTTCATTGGTCGAATAATCGGCAAAATCGTCGTGATAAACAGCCCAGTCGGACTGAGCATCTGCATAGGGGTCAGGTTTAGATAAATGTACTCCTTTCAGGCTTTTAAATATACTGCCGTAAACAGGTCCGTCGACTAATCCGCCCGAAACGGGAATGTTATAATTGTGTGAAAGGGCGGAGTGCGGGTCAGTGGGAGTATCGCCTGTAACGGGAAATCCGACAACCATGCTTGTTCCCCAGGGGTTACAACCGAACAGCCAGTCGACCAGCGAAGTTTCCATATCAAGATAGGCAGAATCGTTGGTGAGTGTGCGGTATAAGCGGCATTGAGTGGCCAGTGCGACAACCAGATTGTTTGAACACCAGATGAACGGTACGCCCATGTTAAAAGGATTTTCCTTTGCTCTTTCGTTAACGCGTTGAATTCCGTTGAGCATGTTTTGCAGAAATTCCTTGCTGTAACGCGGATTGTTGGTTTTGGCAAGTTCATAATGGCCGAGATTGACAAAGGGATACCACTGATAATGACGGGCAGTGTCGGAACACATCCACGGAGTCACCGGTTCCATTCGACCGAAAGTAGCAGCTTCGTTCAGGTAGGATGTTTTGTTTGTCAGTTGATAAAGTTGAATGGCTGCCAGCTGCATGTCGTCCACCCAGTTTTCTTCTTCATAGAAATAGGGTGATTTGCCCGGTGCTGTCTGACAAACGCCGGGGTTGTTTTTTCCGTACAGATAAGCCTGCAGAGCCTTCTTTTCGAGTATGCCGGCATACTGAGAGTTAAAAGGAGCAAAAAGTTGTGCGCCCAGCGCCATTGCTGAAGAATATTTGCCCGCTATGGAAGCAATACCGGTAGAGCGGTTTTTATTACTGAATAATCCCTGAGGTTTTCCTGTGGCTCTGTAGACAGGGCGACCGGTGCCGGCCCCCCAACCATAATCCACCTTATCGTCGGAAGGCAAACGGAATGAGGCATGATCGCGGTCATCGGCTATCTGATGATATAAATGTTCCTCATCGGGATACATTTTCAGCAGCCAGTCCAGCCCCCATTTGGCCTCGTCAAGTATATCGGGAATTCCGTTTTTTCCCTTTTTCCCCGCTTCATCGTATTCGTCGGTGAAAGATGACGGATTTGTGTGATAGGCGAATAACATTTGAAAAATTGCATTGGCCGAGGTTGTGCCGTATTGAAGATAATCGGAAGCATCGTGCCAGCCACCGCGTACGTCAATAAACTTCGAATTACCTGTCCGTGTGTTTTCAGGATTTCGTACCATAGTGTCGGTGCCTGAAGTTTTCATTTTTCCCTGATCAGGAATATTCTCATTCACACGATTCATCTGAGCGGGGAGTCCGGCTGTATTTTCGTCGCCGTAAATTTCATATCCATCCTGCTGGTGGCAATAAAGACCGAGCGATGGATTGTAACCGCATCGTTGCTGGCGCATATAATTGAGCAAAAAATCGGCACTTCCAAGGTATACATTTTTATTGATGAAAATTACAGGCGATTGTGTGGCGCCTGCCAGTATATAAAAAGCTCCCTGTTGCCTGAAATCTGAAAAATCGAGTATACAGGTGTTTTTGTACGACATGAATTCTCCACGGGGTTTTACTGTATTGAATGATCCGAGTTTTTCGCCGGTGAGAGCATCGTGAATGCTGAACGAAGTGATGTTTTGTGTTGATTTGCTGATATATACGGCTTTTTTTTGTGCATCGGGTAAATATCCTGCCTGATTGATGCGTATCGCTGAATCGTTGGCCTGAGTGTGAAGACTAATAAAAATGAGCGATAAAAATAGTGTTATTGCTTGTTTTGACATTTGAAAAGTGCATTTTTTGCAAATGTAAATCAAATAATCCGATTTTCAAATGAAGAGTTACGGATTATAAATGCCGGCTGACCTGGAATATAATGATTACAAATTTGTGTTACAATTTTATATACAACCATCTGAGTATGAAAAATAATTGAGAAAAAATTATTACTTTTGCAGTTCAAATTCTTTAATTAATTAAAATACAACACAAAAGAAATGAAAGTATTAAAATTCGGTGGTACTTCTGTTGGTTCAGCTGCCCGCATGAAAGATGTTGCAAAACTTATTTGTGATGGTGAACAAAAAATTGTTGTTCTGTCGGCTATGTCGGGGACTACCAATAGTTTAGTTGAAATTTCAGATTATTTTTACAAAAACAATACTTCGGGAGCTCTTGAAAAAATTAATTCGCTGGAACAAAAGTATTATGAAGTAATCGATGAACTTTATGCGAAAGCTGAATATAAAACCAAAGCTAATCAAACAATTAAAAGTCAGTTTGAATTCCTGCGTTCATTTTCTAAATCTGTATTTACATTATTTGAAGAAAAAGCAATTCTTGCTCAGGGCGAGTTGCTTTCTACAGCAATGTTTCAGCTTTATCTCGAAGAAACAGGTGAAAACAGCGCGCTTTTGCCTGCTCTCGAATATATGAGAATCGACAAAAATGCTGAGCCTGACACTGCATATATTGCTGAAAATCTGGAATTACAGTTGAAAGCACAACCGGATAAAATGATTTATATCACTCAGGGTTATATCTGCCGGAATTTTTATGGTGAAATTGATAACCTGCAGCGAGGTGGCAGCGATTATAGTGCGTCACTTATCGGGGCAGCTATTAAAGCAGAGGAAATTCAGATATGGACTGACATTGATGGAATGCATAACAACGATCCGCGCTTTGTGGAAGGAACCACTCCCGTGCCGTTTTTACATTTCGAAGAAGCTGCCGAACTTGCGTATTTCGGAGCTAAAATCCTTCATCCGACCTGTATTCTGCCTGCAAAACTGAACAATATCCCGGTTCGATTGCTTAATACAATGGAACCGGAAGCACACGGGACTTTAATCTCGATGCAAAGCAAAAAGAACACCATTCAGGCTGTGGCTGCCAAAGACGGAATCACTGCCATAAAAATCAAATCGGGTCGTATGTTGCTCGCTCATGGTTTCTTACGTAAAGTGTTTGAAGTATTTGAATCGTATCAGACTTCAATTGATATGATTACAACTTCCGAAGTAGGAGTTTCGGTTACGATTGACAACACCAAGCGACTGGATGAAATTCTGAATAACCTGAAAAAATTAGGAACTGTAACCGTTGACAGCGATATGGTTATCATTTGTGTGGTAGGCGATTTGAACTACGAAAATGTAGGTTTTCAGGCACGTGCGGTGAATGCACTGAAAGAAATACCGGTCAGAATGATTTCGTACGGTGGCAGTAATTACAATATCTCGTTCCTGATAAAAGCCGAAGATAAGAAAAAAGCTTTAAAAGCTCTCAGTGCCGGACTTTTCAGCTGAGCTGCAGGAAAAATATAACTTTCTGAAAAAAAAAAGAACGCAAATAAGGCAGATTCTGCAATTCGTAAACTACTGTTTTTTGCCTTTAAATGGTGAAAACGGAACAATGACTTGCTAATAATGTGCTTCATTTGCGTTCAGAATTAAATTCCTTTTCGTTTAATCTCTACAAAAAACCAAAACAATATGGTCAAAGCTAACTATCCTACAGATAAATTCAAAGATATCCCGACTCCTTTTTATTATTATGATCTTGAGGTACTGCGCGAAACTCTCAGTGAAATCAACGCGCAAACGGCTAATTCCAACTTCCATGTGCATTACGCAATGAAAGCAAATGTTAACCCCAAAGTACTCGAAACAATTAAAAATGCCGGACTCGGAGCCGATTGTGTAAGCGGAGGTGAAGTACAGGCAGCTATCGATGCCGGAATTCCCAAAGGAAAAATTGTGTTTGCGGGAGTAGGTAAAGCCGATTGGGAAATAAATCTGGGTCTCGAGAATGATATATTTTGCTTCAATGTCGAATCAATTCCCGAACTCGAAGTTATCAACGAACTGGCCATTGCAAAAGGAAAAACAGCCTGTGTGGCACTTCGTATCAATCCAAATGTAAGCGCTCATACCCACCATTATATCACTACCGGTTTAAGCGAAAACAAATTCGGCATCAACCTGTCTGAACTGACAAAGGTTACCGACCTGATACTTCAGCTTTCCAATATCAAATTGATCGGAATTCATTTTCATATCGGCTCCCAAATTACCGATATGAGCTCGTTTCAGGATTTATGTCTGAAAGTCAATGAAATACAGGAGTTCTTCGACTCGAAAAATATTCAGCTCGATCACATCAACGTTGGTGGCGGTTTGGGGATAAGTTACGAACATCCGAATCATCTGGCGATACCCGACTTCGAAAGTTATTTTAAAGTGTTTCGTAAATATTTAAAACTGCGGGCTCATCAAACGCTGCATTTCGAGCTTGGCAGAGCTGTAGTGGGTCAGTGCGGAAGCCTTATTTCAAGAGTGTTGTACGTGAAGGAAGGCAGTTCAAAGAAATTTGTTATTCTCGATGCCGGATTTACCGAATTAATCAGACCGGCTTTGTATCAGGCATATCACCGCATCGAAAATCTGAGTTCGAACCTGCAGGATGAAGTGTACGATGTAGTGGGGCCGATTTGTGAATCGTCGGATACTTTTGTAAAGGATTATGAAATGAATCAAACCAAACGCGGCGACATTGTGGCTTTACGCTCGGCGGGCGCTTACGGTGAAATAATGGCTTCGCAATATAACCTGCGCAAATTACCGAAAGCATATACTTCGGATGAGTTAAAATAAAATTGATAATTAATTTAACGGCCGGGAGAGCTATCGGCCGGATTGATTATCGTATTGACTAATAGCCATTTGCGGTTATACTCTCAAATTAACAGGCCTGAATTCAGATGTTTAAAAATCCGGATTCGGCCTGTTTTTGGTTTTGGGCGTGGCAATAAACGAATCATTTTTCAAAAAAAACACTACTTTTGCAATTAAATATTAGTTTTGGCAGGTAGGTTGAATTGAACAGAAAATGAAATTAATTGTTCAATTCAAAAAAAATTCTTCGACTGACAAATTGAATCTATCAAATTTTGTCAGTTTTTAATTTCAGGTTAATTAATAAGAAATCTATGCCGGAAAATCATCTCAAAACCTGGCTTTTTTACGGTACGATGTTGATACTCTTCATCGTATTTACGTTTGTGCTTTTTCAAAAATCCGAAAAATTTGAGATTCCTGCCACCACGTTCAGCGTTCAGAATGCCGTTGACCAGGACAGTCTCAGTTCGTTCAAAACGGCCCTCTTTCACAATATTGGTGAACCGGCAGCCATGCTTCTGCTTCAGATTCTTGCCATTCTGATTGTATCGCGTATCTTCGGATATATTTTCGTAAAACTCGGTCAACCCACAGTTATCGGCGAAATACTTGCCGGAATTGTATTGGGACCCTCACTTCTCGGTTATTTTTTTCCTCAGGCTTTTAATTTCCTTTTTGAACCCGATTCACTTGGAAACCTGTATATTCTCAGTCAGGTAGGGCTGATTCTGTTTATGTTCACCATTGGTATGGAGCTCGATCTGAGTGCTTTAAAGAACAAGATGGGAGTGACCTTTGTAATAAGCCACGCGAGTATCATTATACCTTATTTTATGGGGATGTTACTCAGCTACTTTATTTATGAGGAATTTGCTGCTTCGCAAACAGATTTTCTGTCGTTTGCTCTTTTTATAGGCATTTCAATGAGTATCACCGCCTTTCCTGTCCTGGCTCGTATTGTTCAGGAAAAGGGACTTACCAAATCGCATCTTGGTACAATATCCATTGCCAGCGCTGCCTTCAATGATGTAACAGCATGGTGTATTCTGGCAGCTGTTATTGCCATTACCAAAACCGGTAGTTTCGAAAGTTCACTTTATAATATCGGACTCTCTGTTGGCTATGTTTTAGTCATGTTTTTAGTTGTAAAACCTTTTCTGAAGCGCGTTGGCGAAATTTATAAAAGCAGTGAAGTAGTCAATAAAAGCGTATTTGCCTTTCTTTTGCTGATTCTCATTATTTCCGCATACATCACTCAGGTGATTGGTATTCATGCTTTATTCGGTGCTTTTCTGGCGGGAGTGATTATGCCTCCGCTCCCCCGTTTCCGAAAGCTGATTGTCGATAAAATTGAAGATGTATCGCTTACTTTATTGCTCCCTCTGTTTTTTGTATATACAGGTTTACGCACCGAGATTGGTTTGCTTAACACTCCTTATCTTTGGGAGATTTGCAGCCTGTTTATTCTGGTGGCCATTGCAGGAAAATTTATAGGAGGTGCCTTCTCGGCGAAAATTCTCGGCGAAAACTGGCGCGATAGCCTGTCTATCGGGGTGTTGATGAATACACGCGGTTTGATGGAACTTATTGTGCTGAATATTGGTTACGAAATGGGAATTTTACCACCGCCTATTTTTGTTATGCTGGTGATAATGGCTTTGGTTACCACTTTCATGACAACACCTGCCCTGTCGCTGATAAATAAAATATTCCCAGAGAAAAATCGCGAAGAAGAATACAACCGCCAGCAGGCGCTTGGCATTTTCAAGGCTCTGATAGCCCTGGGTAATCCGGAAAACGGAAAAACATTGCTCAACGTTGCCAAAACAGTATTGGATGGAAGCAAAAACAGCCTGGCAGTTACCGTATTACACATAACACCAGGTACCGATATCAATCCTTTACACGGTGATGAATATGCTGTGGAAAGTTTTAAGCTGGTAAGCGACGAAGCAAAATCGTTGCAAATCCCTATCGATACCGAATATAAAATCACCGACAATATCGAACAATGTATTGTTAAAACCACCAATTACAACAATTACGACTTTTTGCTCGTTGGTGCGGGAATTTCTCTTTCAGGAATACCATTTTTCAAAGAGAGTTCCCTGTTTGCCAGGGTAAAATGGATCAACCAGTTGTTGAATAAAGTGACCAGAACACAATCTATTTTTTATCCCGGAACTCTGATCAAGGACAAAACGAGGTATTTTATTGAAAACAGCCAGTGCAGCGTTGGGGTTTTTGTCAACCGTGGATTCACGAAAATAACCACCACTCTGATTCTGATCAATAGTGACAGCGATGGTTTCCTGCTGAGGTATGCCCGCAGATTACTCAGAAACAACAGTGAAGTAAGTATTTTTATAATCGACATCAACAAAGTGCTTCAAAATAATGAAATGATGAAAAATGCACTTGAGGAACTGAGAAATAATTTCCCTAACTCAGTAAAAATGATAAAGAGTTCGAAAAATAATGCCTCTATCATTTCAAAATTCAGCTTCCTCATGGTGAGTTATCCAACCTGGAACACATTGAGCGAGTCGGAGAACAAAGAACTTTCGAATATACCATCAACCCTCATTATCAATAAAAAAACAAGCAGATTCAATGCCGGTTCACGTTCGAAAAGCAGTAATAAAGTGATTGAGTACAACGAAGAATAAAGAGGATGAAGTGAAACAGACATTAAAAATATGTTATAAAACATGTTTTCAGGGCAAAAATTCATTAAAATGTTTGTAAGTGTAAAAAATACGCTTTATCTTTGCACCGTGATTTTTTCATAGTATTAGATTTAAGGTTAACAAAGATTGGTAGTAAAGCGTTACTACCTTTCGCGTTTTTTAAACGAAGGCGGAAAATATTTTTTTCAACTCAATATACTTTCAGAGTCGTTCGGAGATATTCCGGACGGCTTTTTTTTTGCAAAACGACCAAAAAAAGTTACTTTTGCAGGATAAAACAAATATCAGTCAGCACAATGAATATTTTACTTCTCGGATCGGGCGGACGTGAACACGCCCTGGCTTGGAAAATTGCTCAGAGTCCTCTGCTCAAAAGGCTCTTCATAGCACCCGGAAATCCCGGAACAGCCTCATTGGGTACAAATCTGCACATAGCAGCCGACGATTTTCAATCGATAAAAGATGCTGTAATCAGCCAGAAAATCGATCTGGTACTTGTTGGCCCCGAAGATCCTTTGGTAAAAGGAATAGTTGATTTTTTCATGTCGGACCCGGAAATCATGAATGTTCCCGTTGTCGGACCCGATAAGTTTGGCGCTCAACTCGAAGGCAGCAAGGATTTTTCGAAACAGTTTATGTTTCGTCACCACATTCCGACTGCCGGATACCTGAGCGTTACATCCGAAAATATTACTGAAGGAATTGAATTTCTGAAAAAGATGAAGGCTCCTTATGTGTTGAAAGCCGATGGTCTGGCAGCCGGGAAAGGGGTGTTGATTTTGAATGATCTGAATGAGACTATTGCCGAACTCAGCGAAATGCTCGGTGGAAAATTCGGAGCTGCCAGTAAAACGGTTGTCATCGAAGAATTTCTTTCGGGAATTGAATGCTCGGTTTTTGTGCTGACCGATGGTCGAAATTATAAAATATTGCCCGAAGCCAAGGACTATAAACGAATAGGCGAAGGTGACAAAGGCTTGAATACCGGAGGAATGGGAGCCGTATCGCCGGTACCGTTTGCCGACAAAGAATTTATGCAGAAAGTGGAAGAACGGATTATCAAACCTACAGTCGAAGGACTTTACAATGAAGGAATTAACTATACAGGATTTATTTTTTTCGGTCTTATCAAAGTAGACGGCGAACCTTACACTATCGAATACAATGCAAGAATGGGCGATCCGGAAACCGAAGTGGTGATGTTGCGCTTAAAATCGGACCTGGTTGAATTGCTCAGGGCCGTAGCTGAGAAAAAATTAAATGAAAAAAATATCGAAATTGACGAACGTTCGGCCGTGACAGTGATGCTGGTATCGGGAGGATATCCCGAAAACTACGAAAAGGGAAAAGAAATCAAAGGCTGGGAAGATATTGACAACAGTATCATTTTTCATGCCGGCACAATAACGAAAGATAAAAGGTTGCTGACAAACGGAGGCAGGGTAATGGCTGTAAGTTCGTACGGAAATTCGAAAGCCGAAGCTCTGGCTAAATCCTTTGCAAACGCTCAAAAAATTCAGTTTGAGAATAAATACTTCAGAAGCGACATCGGATTTGACTTGTAAAACAAACTCCGGAACATGGAACTAAGATACAAATCACAAAATAAACTCACCAAATTTTCCTTCGGGAATTTAGGAACTTATGGCAAAAATACTAATTGTCGACGACGAACGAAGCATCAGAAACACGCTGAAAGATATTCTTGAATTCGAAAAACATCAGGTGGTATTGGCCGAAAATGGTAAAACCGGACTTGAAGCCGCTTTGAATCAGACTTTCGATTTAATATTTTCGGATATTAAAATGCCCGAAATGGATGGCATTGAACTGCTTTCGGCACTCAGGGAACATGACACAGAAGCTCCTGTGGTAATGATTTCCGGACACGGAAACATTGAGACTGCCGTAGAATGTATCAAAAAAGGAGCCTTTGATTTTATCGAAAAACCGATAGATTTGAACCGATTGCTGGTGACGGTGCGAAATGCTCTGGAAAAAATCAATCTGGTAACCGAAACAAAAACACTCAAGAAGAAGGTCGCCAAACGGCATCAAATGATCGGAAATTCGGCTGCGATTCAGAAAGTCAGAATGTTAATCGAAAGGGTAGCACCTACCGATGCAAGAGTTCTGATAACAGGTCCGAATGGTGCGGGAAAGGAAATTGTAGCCCGCCTGCTTTTCGAAAACAGTCAGCGTGCCAACGCCGCATACGTTGAGGTAAATTGTGCTGCCATTCCTTCCGAGCTGATTGAGAGCGAATTGTTCGGACATGAGAAAGGTGCATTCACCTCAGCCATAAAACAGCGTATCGGAAAATTTGAACAGGCTGATGGCGGTACAATTTTTCTCGACGAAATTGGTGATATGAGTCTGTCGGCACAAACAAAAGTTTTGCGGGTGTTGCAGGAAAGTGAACTAACCCGCGTAGGGAGCGATAAAAGTATCAAGGTGAATGTCAGGGTAATAGCTGCAACCAACAAAGATTTGAAAAAGGAAATTGAAGCAGGTAATTTCCGCGAGGATTTATTTCACCGGCTCAATGTAATCCCGATTCATGTACCTACACTCGACGAACGTAAAGAAGATATACCTTTATTGGTTAACCATTTTTCGGAACTGATTTGCAGCGAACAGGGGGTTCAGACCAAAAAATTCGATACAGAAGCAGTTAAAATACTTCAGACCCGATCATGGACCGGAAACATCCGTGAACTAAGAAACGTCGTGGAACGTTTGATTATTCTGGGAGGTAATGTCATTTCGAAAGAAGATATTGAATTATTTGCCTGAATTACACTTTAGTACATTTTCACACCGGCACATTGACACAATAATACAAAACACACATGAAAGCCATTCACGAACTAAAAATAGCCATTTGCTGCGATCACGCAGGATTTGATTTGAAGCAATTGATAATTAAACATTTAAATGCAAATAAAGTAGGAGAATTAAAGGACTTCGGGTCCTATTCATCCGAAAGTTGCGACTATGCCGATTTTGCTCACCCTATGGCTTCGGCTGTCGAAAACAGGGAATTCGATTATGGAATCTCAATTTGCGGCAGTGGTAACGGCATTAGTATGACTGTCAACAAACATCAGGGAATCCGCGCGGCACTCTGCTGGAACAGGGAAATCGCTGCATTGGCCCGCCAACACAACAACGCAAACGTTTTATCGCTGCCAGCCAGATTTGTAACCACCGAAGCGGCGTTAGAAATGGTGGATGTATTCTTTTCTACCGATTTCGAAGGTGGAAGGCATCAAAAAAGAATTGATAAAATTCCGTTCTGCTGATTTATCAACTTAACGGTGATTTCCTCATTTTTTTAAACATAATAATCAGGGCTGAAGGCTCAAAATAAAACAATATGTCCCGAACAGAAATTTCAAAATATGGTGAATTCGGATTGATAAAACACCTGACCGAAAAGTTTAAATCATCGAACGTATCTACTCTTTACGGAGTGGGCGATGATGCTGCTGTCCTTAATTATAGTGATAAACAGGTACTTGTTACCACCGATTTATTGCTCGAGGGTGTACATTTCGATTTGGTTTACGTGCCTTTAAAACATTTGGGATATAAGGCTGCCGTTGTGAATTTTTCTGACATTTATGCCATGAACGGTCAACCAAAGCAAATTACAGTATCATTGGGTGTTTCGAAACGTTTTTCGGTGGAAAATCTCGAAGAATTATATTCGGGCATCGAACTTGCCTGTAAAACCTATGGGGTGGATTTGATCGGAGGTGACACTTCGGCTTCGTTAACTGGTTTAACTTTGAGCATTACATGTATCGGTGAAGCCGACAAAGACAAAATCGTTTACAGAAACGGAGCCAAACAAAATGATTTAATCTGTGTAACCGGCGATTTGGGGTCTGCTTATATGGGACTTCAGTTGCTCGAAAGAGAAAAAGTGGTTTTCACTGCTAACAGCGAGGCACAACCCGATTTTGAGGGGAAAGATTATATTCTTCAACGCCAGTTAAAACCCGAAGCCCGCAAAGACATCGTAAAGTTGCTTGCAGAAAAAGGTATTGTGCCCACTGCCATGATGGATATTTCTGATGGATTATCGTCTGAATTAATGCATATTTGTTCGCAAAGTAATGTGGGTTGCCGTATTTACGAAGATAAAATACCGATTAATTATCAGGCTGCCGTTATGGCCGAAGAGCTGAATATGAACATTGTAACTGCTGCTTTGAACGGAGGCGAGGATTACGAACTGCTGTTTACTGTTTCGATGGACGACTACGATAAAATTGTGGTCATGGAAGGTGTCGGAATCGTAGGACATACCACAAAACCTGAACTGGGCCTTCATTTGGTAGGACGCGAAGGTGAGGAAATTGAGTTGCAGGCTCAGGGTTGGAATTCACTGGGATAATTTTATTTTTTCTTACTACTGAGTTCTCCGTGTCTCAGTGGTTTTAGTTTCTCACCACAGAGGCACAAAGGGCACAGAGTTTTGGATATAACAAAATTTGAAGTATATTCTTTGTGTTCTCTGTGCCTCCGCGGTTTTAGTTCTTCACCACAAAGGCACAAAGTGCACAGAGTTTTGGATATAACAAAATTTGAAGTATTTCTTTGTGTTCTCTGTGCCTCCGCGGTTTTAGTTTCTCACCACAAAGGCACAAAGTGCACAGAGTTTTGGATATAACAAAATTGAAGTATTTCTTTGTGTTCTCTGTGCCTCCGCGGTTTTAGTTTCTCACCACAA